>JAKSJN010000009.1 GCA_024402135.1 Bacteroidales bacterium | reverse complement strand
TGCCGTTCTTCGAGTCCCTGATCATCTAACGATGGTCAGGGATTTTTGTTTTATGCCGGTTCTGACGCATTATATATCGTATAATCCTTGGACTTGATTATACAACTTTCTTCATTTTTGATTCTATTGCGATATATTCAATAGAAAAGCCACACCCTGGTGAGTGTGGCTTCATTTATTTTATTTCAATGTCTTAGATTGTCTCCTTGACGTTATACTTGTTTCTGTCGCTAGATGTCCTTGAAATCATTTCGCATATGAATCCGGCAAGGAACAATATAACTCCTATCATTACTGCGACTAAGGCAAGGTAAAACAGAGGTTGATCTGTAACTGCGCGGTATTTCAAGTGATTGGCCTGGTTGATCAGTTTTGCGATTATGATCCAGGCTGTCATCACGAAACCTACGATGAACATGAAGATTCCTGTGTAGCCGAAGAAATGCATCGGCTTTTTGCCGAATGTGCTGAGGAACCACAGTGACATGAGATCGAGGAATCCGTTGACGAAGCGCTCCATGCCGAACTTGCTCTTGCCGAACTTGCGTTTCTGGTGATGAACAGGTTTTTCGCCAATCTTGGTGTAACCTGCGTTCTTGGCAAGATAAGGAATGTATCTGTGCATTTCGCCGTATACCTCGATGCTTTTCACTACCTCTTTCTTGTATGCCTTCAGTCCGCAGTTCATGTCATGCAGCTTGATGCCTGTGATGCACCTTGCGGTGGCATTGTACAGCTTTGACGGCAGGTTCTTGGTAAGCTTGTTGTCCTGTCTGTGCTGCTTCCAACCAGAGACCACGTCATAGTCTTCTTCGACTATCATGCGATACATTTCAGGAATCTCTTCAGGAGAGTCCTGGAGGTCGGCGTCCATTGTGATGACCACGTTGCCTTCCGCTTTCTCGAATCCGCAGTAAAGGGCAGCAGATTTGCCGTAGTTTCTTCTGAAAGAAATGCCCTTTATCCTTTCATCTTTTGCTGAAAGGTTCTTTGCGCATTTCCATGAGCCGTCATTGCTGCCGTCGTCGACAAGGATGACCTCATAGTCATAGCCTTCGCGAGTCATCACCTGGTCAATCCAGCTGACAAGTTCGGGAATCGATTCTTCCTCGTTGAATAGAGGTACTACTATTGAAATATCTTTCATTACTGATTGTCAGTTGTGTCTTCGAAAGGATTCTGGCTTGGGATGTTCCTTGATACAATCGCCGAAAGGATGCATCCATAGATCAGGCAGTAGAAGAAGTTGGAGAAGAATGAGAGCTTGCCCATGTCGCCTTTCATTTCTTCAATCTGACTGAGTTCGTCGGATGACAGCATGCTCGAATAACTCTGCATTACCAGGTCGATTGACTCATTGAACATCTCTGGGTTGATGTAGCTTACATAAGCAAGGCTGAATGCAGAATAGACAAGTGCGGATAAAGCCGCAGCCATGATTCCCAACCTTCTGGTGTGCATGTTGTCTGCATCAGGGAAGTCCTTGCAAAGCTTCTTCATGAAATATTTCATGAGCCAGATACAACCGAAGAACTTCGCTGCCCAGAGTACCAGCCCCAAGAATGAACCGAACAGGTTCAGCACGACCGAACTGCTCTTTATCGCTGTGAGCGGGTTGATCAGCATGAATGCGCAGGATACTGCCCCCAGAGCCAGTCCGGCCTTGGATGCTGCGTCCCACATTGATTTAGAGTTGATACCTTGTTCCATAATATCAGATTGTTGATTGTCTCCTACAAAGATAAAAAAATATGATTAACTTTGTATGATTGGAAAACAACGAAGGCTGGCCGAGTTCAAGTACTTGGTTTGTAACTACCGGTCAGTCCCTAACAACTAATATTTAGAGTTTATGATCAACATTAAATTTCCTGACGGAAGTGTCAGGACCTACAACGAAGGCGTGACCGGTTATGAAATCGCCATGAGCATCAGCCCAAGACTCGCAGCTGACGTGCTTGCAGTATCTGTGAAGGCTGCTGATGACACGACTGTAGGCAAGGGAATCACCTATGACCTCATGCGTCCTATCAACATGGATGCATCTATCAACCTTCTCAAGTGGGAGGATGATGACGCCAAGCGCGTATTCTGGCATTCTTCATCACATCTTCTTGCAGAGGCTCTCGAGTCTCTCTATCCTGGCGTGAAGTTCGGTATCGGTCCTGCTATCGAGAACGGCTTCTACTATGATGTGGACTTCGGCGGACAGCCATTCTCGGAGTCTGATCTTCCAAAGGTAGAGAAGAAGATGATCGAGCTTGCCCGCACCAAGGAGGCTTTCCAGCGTATCGACGTCAGCAAGGATGAGGCTCTCAAGTATTTCACAGAAAAGGGCGACCAGTACAAGTGTGAGCTCATCAGCGAGCTCCAGGATGGTACCATCACATATTATCAGAACGGCCAGTTCACCGATCTCTGTCGCGGACCTCACATCCCTAACACCGAGGTTATCAAGGCCGTAAAGCTCACAGCTATCGCCGGTGCATATTGGAGAGGAGACGAGAAGCGCAACCAGCTCACCCGTATCTATGGTATCTCATTCCCTAAGAAGTCTCTCCTTGACGAGTATATCGTTGTCATGGAAGAGGCAAAGAAGAGAGATCACCGCAAGCTCGGCAAGGAGATGGAGCTCTTTACCTTCTCTTCTCGAGTTGGCATGGGTCTTCCGATGTGGCTCCCAAGAGGTGCTCAGTTGAGACATACGCTTGAGACCTTCCTTCGCAAGAAACAGGCTGAGGCTGGCTATCTCCCTGTAGTGACCCCGCATATCGGCAGCAAGGACCTTTATGTGACATCTGGCCATTATGCAAAATACGGCAAGGATTCGTTCCAGCCTATCCATACACCTCAGGAGGGTGAGGAGTACCTCCTCAAGCCAATGAACTGTCCTCACCACTGTGAGATCTTCCGTTCATCACCTCGCTCATACAAGGACCTTCCACTCCGCTTCGCCGAGTTTGGAACCGTATACCGTTACGAGCAGAGCGGTGAGCTCCATGGTCTTACCCGTGTCCGCAGCTTCACCCAGGATGATGCACATCTCTTCTGCCGCCCAGATCAGGTGCAGGAGGAGTTCGAGAAGGTTATCGACATCATCCTTTATGTTTTCAAGACTCTCAATTTCGACAACTATCTTGCACAGGTGTCACTCCGTGACCCTAACAATCCGAGCAAGTATATCGGAAGTGACGAGAACTGGGCTAAGGCGGAGCAGGGTATCATCGATGCTGCTGCAAACAAGGGTCTCAAGACAGTTGTGGAGTACGGCGAGGCTGCATTCTATGGCCCTAAGCTCGACTTCATGGTAAAGGATGCTATCGGTAGAAAGTGGCAGCTTGGAACAATTCAGGTAGATTACAATCTCCCTGAGAGATTCCAGCTCGAGTATACCGACAGTGACGGCAGCAAGAAGCGTCCTGTCATGATCCATCGCGCACCATTCGGCTCGCTCGAGCGTTTCACCGCAGTGCTTCTCGAGCATACTGGCGGTCACCTCCCTCTCTGGCTTGCTCCAGATCAGGTTAAAGTACTGCCTGTCAGCGAAAAATACGCAGATTATGCAAAAAAAGTTTGCGATTTGCTGAATAATTCCGAAATTCGCGCTTCCATAGACGGTCGTAACGAGACACTTGGCAAGAGAATCCGCGAGATCTCTCAGCTCAGGGTCCCTCTTCTTGTGATTGTAGGTGAGAAGGAGGTCGAGGAGCAGACAGTGTCAGTTCGCCGCGAGGGAGTAGATCAGGGCTCTATGAGCCTCCAGGGTTTCCTTGATTACTTCAAGGCGCAGGTGGCAGGAGAACTGAACGTTTAGTTATTAACAATTTTAAAGAGGAAACACTATCGCAACGCCTTTCAAACCCGGTCCCAGACCGGCAGGTCCAAGACCTAACAACGGACCAAAGAACAGATTCCAGAATCAGAAGAAAGCTGATGACGAACTGAACATCAACGAGGAGATAACTGCTCCTCAGGTACGCCTTGTAGGAGATAACATCCCTGAGCAGGGCATCTATCCTATCGCCAAGGCTATGGCAATGGCTGATGAGCTCGGTCTGGATCTTGTGGAAATCACTGCGAAGTCGGATCCTCCTGTTTGCAAGATTCTCGACTATAGCAAATATCTCTACCAGCAGCGCAAGAAGGCTAAGGAGATGAAGTCGAATTCTGCAAAGATCGTGATCAAGGAAATCCGTTTCGGTCCGAACACCGACGAGCATGACTTCCAGTTCAAGCTGAAGCATGCACAGGAGTTCCTTCAGGAAGGTTCCAAGGTCAAGGCTTCGATCTTTTTCCGTGGCCGTTCCATCCAGTTCGCTGACCAGGGCGAGAAGCAGCTTCTCCGCTTTGCTGTCGAGCTCGAGGACTATGGAAGAGCTGAGAACATGCCTGTTCTCGAAGGAAAGAGAATGACGATGATGCTTGCCCCTCTGAAGAAGAAACAGTAATCCGCTTGGCGGATACTTATTATAAACCAATAATAATTATTAAAAATGGCAAAGCTTAAGTCCATCTCCGGTGCCAAAAAGCGTTTCACGCTTACCGGATCGGGTAAAATCAAGAGAAAGCACGCTTACCACAGCCACATTCTCACCAAGAAGACCAAGAAGCAGAAGAGAAACCTCGATCACTTCGCTATCGTGGAGAAGGTCGATGTTAAACGCGTAAAGGAGCTTCTTGCAATCTAATTAATGTTAAACTTGGATGAGCAGTAAAGAAAGCACTTCGAAAGGAAGTCACTGCCTCCATAAATCAAATCAATTATGCCAAGATCAGTAAATTCAGTTGCTTCAAGGGCACGCCGCAAGAAGATTCTTAAGAGAACCCGCGGTAATTTCCTTTCAAGGAAGAATGTTTGGACCGTAGCAAAGAACACCTATGAGAAGGGTTTGACCTACGCTTACCGTGACCGTAAGGCAAAGAAGCGCAACTTCCGCGCTCTTTGGATCCAGAGAATCAACGCTGCCGCTCGTCAGTATGGCCTTTCATACTCACAGTTTATGGGCAGACTCGCTAAGCAGAACATCAGTCTCAACCGCAAGGTTCTTGCAGACCTCGCCATGAACAATCCTCAGGCATTTGAGGCTATCATCAATTCTGTAAAGTAGTTGACAGGTGAGCTTGAAGGAATTTCGCCAGAACAGATATGTAAAGTTCGGCGCTGCCGCCCTGCTTTATGTTCTGTGGGTGATTTGGCTCGGAAACTATTGGTGGCTCCTCGGCCTGGCAGTACTGTTTGACTATTATGTAACAAAGAAAGTCAATTGGCTGCCTTGGAAAAAGGAGTACAAGGAGGGAGAGAAAAGAAACGCGATCCTCGATTGGCTGGATGCAGTAATCTATGCCGTCGTACTGGTTACATTTCTCAACATCTTCTTCTTCCAGGCCTTCAAGATTCCTTCATCATCTATGGAGAGTACTCTCTATACCGGAGATCATCTCTTCGTTGAAAAGCTGACATATGGACCGGCGGTTCCACAGACCCCGCTGACCATCCCTTTCACTCACAATCAGATCATGGGTAAGAAGTCATATTCGACTCTCATCCGGAATGATTACAGGAGACTGAAGGGATTCAGGGAGGTAAAGAATGGAGACATCGTCGTATTCGGATTCCCTAACGGAGATTCGGTGCTTGTCAAAGCTCCTTCAGAGGATTATTACACTCTCGTAAGGATGTATGGCAAGGAAATGGTGGAAAACAGACTTGGACCGGTGATCACCCGTCCATCGGACAAGAAAGATCACTACGTAAAGAGATGCGTCGCTGTCGCAGGCGATTCACTCGAGGTCAAGGAAGGATTGGTTTACGTGAATTCCGTAAAACAGGAAGTTTTCCCTGGCGTTCAGCTCAGCTACGAAGTCAAGACCGAAGGTCAGAGACTCAATTCGAAGTTCATTGAAAAGTTAGGACTCAATCTCGGAGAACTTTATTTCGACCCGAATCTCCCTGGTTATCCTGCGATGCCTCTCACGGCAGAGATGTTGGAGAAGGTCAGCGTGCAGCCTGGCGTTGCAAGCGTAAGACCTAACCTTGATCCTCAGGAGGATCCCCTGTATCTCTTCCCTTATGTGGAGACTGGCTGGACCAGAGATTCATACGGCCCGATCTGGGTTCCTGAAAAGGGAGCAACTGTCAGACTCACTGCGGAGAATCTTCCACTGTACAGAAGAATCATCACCGCTTACGAGGGCAACGAGCTCAAGGTTGAGAACAACGGCACCATTCTCATCAATGGTATGGCTGCGGATGAGTATACTTTCCAGCAGAATTATTACTTCATGATGGGAGATAACAGACATAATTCGCTTGACTCGCGATATTGGGGCTTCGTTCCCGAGGATCATGTGGTCGGAACGCCTATTATGGTCTGGCTCTCGACGGACAGGGACCGTAAATTCCCTAAGAACATACGATGGGGCAGGTTCTTCAAAATTGTGAGGAATACTTGCAACAATTAATAAAAACAACGAAATTTGCGCCCGTCGTAAATTGTTAAGAATCAAAATAAAAAGTAAAAGATATGGCAAAGGTTTGTCAAGTAACTGGAAGAAAGAGAATGATCGGAAACAACGTTTCCCACTCTAAGCTGCGCACCAAGCGTACTTTTTCTCTCAACCTCAAGACCAAGAAGTTCTGGTCTGAGGAGGAGCAGAGATTCATCACCCTCAAGGTATCCGCAAAGGGTATGAGAATCATCGAGAAGAACGGACTCGAGGCTACTCTCCGTGACGCTCAGAAGAATGGATTGATTAACCTCGTTTAATTCCCTTGAATTATGGCAAAGAAATCTAAAGGAAACAGAATCCAGGTGATCCTTGAGTGCACCGAGCAGAGAGAGAGCGGTGTTCCAGGAATGTCAAGATACATTACCACCAAGAACAAGAAGAATACTCCTGAGCGTCTTGAGCGCAAGAAGTACAACCCTTACCTCAAGAAGGTAACTGTTCATCGCGAAATTAAATAATACGAATAGACTATGGCAAAGAAAGCAGTTGCAACATTCGCAGCAAAGGCCGGTGCTAAGAGCATGGTTCGTTGCATCCGTATGGAGAAGTCTCCAAAGACCGGTGCTTACGTTTTCACTGAGCAGGTTATCGAGGAGGCTAAGGCAAAGGAGTTCTTCGAGAAGAAGTAATCTTGTCGATACAATACGTCGAACGGCGCAGTCAATCAGGACTGTGCCGTTTTTTTTATTATCTGCGTTTTCGTATCTTTGCTTGATTAAGCAATGCTGCTGCGTTGCGTATTTTTTGACTATGGGATTATTTGACAAAGGAGTGCGCAAGACAAAGGAAAGTTTCTTCTCGAAACTCTCCAGAGCCATCGTGGGAAAATCCCGCGTAGACGATGACGTCCTTGACGCAATAGAGGAGGCTCTCGTTTCCTCTGACATGGGTGTGGATACGACCCTGAAGATTATCGACAGCCTTGAAGAACGCGTTGAAAGAGACAAGTATATGTCTTTCGAGGAACTCGTGGGCATGCTCCGCGAAGAGATTGGAGCGCTCATGGACATCCAGGAAGAGAAGAAGCTTGCAGACTTCAGTTCGATGCCGTCAAAACCATATGTCATCATGGTTGTAGGTGTGAACGGAGTAGGTAAGACTACTACGATCGGAAAGCTTGCATCCAAGTTCAAGGCCCAGGGTAAAAAGGTGATTCTCGGTGCTGCCGATACATTCCGTGCTGCGGCTGTAGAGCAGCTTGAAATATGGGCTGAACGTGCCGGAGTGGACATCGTGCGTCAGTCCATGGGTGCAGATCCTGCGTCTGTCGCTTATGACAGCGTCAGTGCTGCCGTTGCCAGAGATGCCGATGTCGTCATCATCGACACGGCCGGACGTCTTCATAACCGTATCGACCTTATGAACGAGCTCACCAAGATCCGCAACGTGATGCGCAAGGTCATTCCTGATGCTCCTCATGAAGTCATGCTCGTCCTCGATGCTTCTACCGGTCAGAATGCTTTCCAGCAGGCAAAGGAATTCTCGCGTGCCACGGATGTAAATTCCCTCGCGGTTACCAAGCTTGACGGAACTGCCAAGGGTGGAGTCGTGATCGGCATAGTCGATCAGTTCCAGGTACCGATCCGTTTCCTTGGAGTAGGCGAAGGAATCGATGACCTCAAGCCTTTCGACAAGAAGGAATTCGTGGAGTCCCTCTTCACGATCGATGATTTGAAGAAATAAAAAAACAGAAACAGATATGAAACTTTCTTACAATTGGCTCAAGGACTATCTTGAGTGTGACCTGACTCCAGTACAGGTGGCTGAGGCCATGACCTCGATCGGTATCGAGGTTGACTCCGTAGAGGAACAGGAGGAAATTCCAGGAGGCCTTGCCGGCGTTGTTGTCGCTGAGGTCGTAGAGTGTGAGAATCATCCTGATTCAGACCATCTCCATATCACAAAGGTCGATGCTGGCCAGGGTGAACTTCTGACCGTTGTCTGTGGTGCTCCAAATGTTGCAAAGGGTCAGAAGGTTCTTTTCGCAACCCTCGGCACCGTTCTTCCAGGTGACTTCAAGATCAAGAAGTCCAAGATCCGTGGAGTCGAGTCATTCGGTATGATCTGCGCGGCAGACGAGCTTGGTATCGGCTCTGATCACTCGGGCATCATGGTGCTTGAGCCTGAGACCGTCATCGGTACTCCTGCCAAGGAATATCTGCATCTCAAGACAGAGGCAGTCATCGAGTATGAAATCACCGCCAACCGTGTCGACGCTGCGTCACACTGGGGCGTTGCCCGTGATATTTACGCTTACCTCAAGCTCAACGGCATTCCTTGCGAGCTCAAGCGTCCTGACGTATCGGCATTCGCCGAGGGTGAAGGAGAGGGTATTCCTGTAGAGGTTCTCGACAACAGCGGCGCACCTCGTTACAGTGGAATCACCATCAAGGGTGTAAAGGTTGCCGATTCTCCTGAATGGCTCCAGAAGAAGCTCCTGTCCATCGGACTTCGCCCGATCAACAACATCGTTGATATCTCTAACTACGTCCTCATGGAGCTTGGCCAGCCTCTCCATACTTTCGATGCTTCCAAGATCACCGGAGGAAAGGTTATCGTGCGCCGTGCTGCCGAGGGCGAGATCATCCGCACACTTGACGGTATCGAGCGTAAGCTGACCGCCCGCGACATGGTCATCGCCAATGCTGACGGCCCTATGTGCATCGCAGGTGTGTTCGGCGGCGAGGACTCAGGTGTTACAGAGTCAACCGTTGACGTATTCGTCGAGAGCGCATACTTCGATCCTGGTTCAATCCGCAAGACCAGCAAGACCCATACACTCCAGACTGACGCATCATTCCGTTATGAGCGTGGCGCAGATCCACTTGTAACTCCGTATGCACTCCGCAGAGCCGTAACCCTTATCCAGGAGCTCGCAGGCGGTACCGTGATCGGTAAGGTACAGGAAGTATATCCGGAGCCTATCGCAAAGAAGGAAATCGATCTTGACCTTGACCGTATCGAGGAGTTCATCGGCAAGAAGATCGGGCACGACACCATCAAGACCATCCTCGAAGCTCTTTCATACGATTTCATCTGTGAGGAAGGCTCTGCTCTCAAGGTAGCCGCTCCGTCATACATGATCGACGTTACCCGCGAGTGCGATGTAGTCGAGGAAATCCTCAGAATCTATGGCTACAATAACATTGATCTGCCTAAGCACATGAAGATGTCCGTGAACGCAACACCTTCACCAGAGCCAGAGGCCCTTCGAAACAGCATCAGCAACTTCCTTGCTGCAAATGGTTTCGTCGAGATCATGAACAACTCTCTCACCAAGGGAGACTACTATAACGGACTCCAGACCTGGCCATCGGAGGCAAGCGTAAAGATTGTGAACCCTCTCAGTTCCGATCTCAATGTACTCCGTCAGTCACTCATTCCTGGTGGCCTTGAGGTCGTTGCATACAACACCAACCGTCAGATCGCTTCAGTGAAGACATTTGAGTACGGTTCAGTATACAGAAGACTCGCAGAAGGCGATGGTCAGACCCTCGCAAGCTACGAGGAGCATCCTTGCTTCTCTCTCATTCTTACCGGAACACCGGAGAAGCACTGGAAGTCAACCCCTGCAAAGGGTGACTATTTCCAGCTGAAGGGTTATCTTGAACTGCTTCTCAAGCGTTTCGGAGCCAATCTCTACAGCATGTTCACTGCCGCTGCTCCGTCAGATATCTTCTCTGAGGGCGTAAGCTACAGCATGCCAGGCCAGAAGCAGGCTCTCGCTGTCATCGGTACCGTCAATCCTGCATTTGCACGCCGTTTCGGCGTTAAGCAGCCGGTATATGCAGCCGAGATCAACTGGAACATCCTTTTCGAACTCATCAAGCGCAATAAGGTGGCTTTCACCGAGCTTCCTAAGTTCCCTGAGGTACGTCGTGACCTCGCGCTCCTTCTTGATGAAAGCGTCAAGTATGCCGATCTTCTTACTGCAGCTCAGAAGGCAGCCAAGAAACTTCTAAAGCAGGTTACACTCTTCGACGTATATCGTGGAGACAAGATCCCAGCCGGCAAGAAGCAGTACGCACTCAGTTTCGTACTTCAGGACGCAGAGAGAACTCTTACCGATGCAGAGGTTGAGAAGGTGATGGCAAAGCTGCTTTCAACCTTCACCAACCAGTTCGGAGCAGTGCTCAGATAATATGAGACACCTGGGACGCATCGCGTTGCTGTCCGCAATCGTCATGATGATGGTTGCCTGCGGCTCAAAGCAGGGAAAGATCATTCCCCGCGGCCGCTTTGCGCAGCTGTATGCGTCTCTTTTCAAGGCTGACGCCTGGCTGGAATCCCATTCTGATTACAGGTCAAAGGCAGACACGACCAATTTCTATCTGCCGATACTTGAATCATATGGCTATACCGCCGAGGATTACAGGCGCAGCCTTGACCACTATCTGGAGGATCCATACCGCTTTGCCAAGATAATCGAGGAATCCAGAAAGATCCTTGAAAAGGAGGTGGATAAGCTCCAGCTTGTCGTTGATGCTGAGAACAACCTTGAGAATTATATCCGTAAGGGAAAGTATGCCGCCAGAGACCAGGTGATGTTCGATACTCTCATCGCCAGAGCCGGTTTTACCGACAGGGTCGATATATCCATGGACGAGTACGGGCGTTATGTATTCAATAAGGTTTATGAAGACACTTCGTTCTTCGGACCAAGGTTGATCATCGCTGAACCGGATACCACTGAAGCGGCAGAGAATGCTGAGGTTATGCGCACAAGGCCAGGACGTCTCGAGAGCATAGACAACTGGCTGGATGAACGTAATGCGACAGAAAGAAGACAAAGACAGTCAATAAAGCAGAAAAAAGTAGAGGAAGCGCAGCTATGATGAGGGAAGAACTCGTGTTCGGACCAATCTTCTCAAGAAGACTGGGGTCATCTCTGGGAATCAATCTTCTCCCGGAGAAAGGCAAGTTGTGCAATTTCGACTGCATCTACTGTGAATGTGGATGGAACAGGGACGGACGCGATGACAAGCGTCTGCCGACGGCAGATGAACTTCGTACTGCCCTGGACAGAAAGCTCTCCGAATGTGCTGCCAATGGTACAGGAATCGACTCGATAACATTCTCGGGAGATGGAGAACCTACTCTCAACCCGCAGTTCCCGGAGATGATAGACATCACACTCGAACTGCGCGACAGGTATTTTCCTGAAGCAAAGGTCTCTGTCCTTTCTAATGCAACCAGGATTGCGAGGAATGGAGTATTCGAGGCACTGTGCAAGGTTGACAATCCTATACTGAAGCTGGATGCACCTTCTGAGGTGCTTGCCGAGAAGATAAACCACCCTCAGGGTGATTACATCGTCGCAGAGGTCGTGAAGGATCTTAAGCGCTTCAACGGCAACTTCGTCCTGCAGACCATGTTCCTGAGAAGCGGCGATTTCGATTCCTCATCTCCGGAGGTCCTTGGACCTTGGATGGATATTGTAAGGGAACTGCGTCCCCGCGAGGTCATGGTGTATACCATAGACCGCGAAACACCGCAGAAGGATCTTGAGAAGTTTACAAAGGAACAGATGGCCTCAATGGTCGCCCCTCTTGTGGAGGAAGGTTTCAAGATCCAGATCAGAGGATAATTTAACTACTAGACATAATACTATGTACGAATTGCTTGACAAGTATGGTTACCGCCCTAACGAGGAAGCTATGGGCAGAAGCCTTGAAATGATGGCCGCAAATCTTGAGGCCATGAATACACCGGAGGTTCTCAAGAACTGTTTCTCGCTCATGGACGTGACTACTCTTGCCACAAATGATACGGAGAAGTCGGTAAAGGCATTTGTCGCCAAGGTGAACTCGGTAAAGACGCTTTTCCCTGACTACCCATGCCCGGCATCGGTATGCGTCTATCCTAATCTTGTCAATGTCGTTGCATCGGACCGTAAGGATCCTGAACTTCATGCAACTGCAGTATCAAGCTGTTTCCCATCAGCTCAGTCATTCCTTGAAGTCAAGGTGCGTGAGTGTGAACTTGCTGTAGAGAATGGTGCCGATGAGATCGACATTGTTCTTGCTCTCAATGCATTCCTCGCAGGTGACTATGAGCGTGCGCGCAAGGAAATACGCGAAATGAAGGCTGCCATCGACAGCAAGGCAGCTTCACTTGGACGCAAGGTTGTGCTGAAGGTAATCCTCGAGACCGGTCTGCTTGTCACCCCAGAGGCAATCGCCGAGGCTTCTTTCCTTGCCATGGAAGAGGGCGCGGACTTCATCAAGACATCGACGGGAAAGGTAAGCATAAATGCAACTCCTGTGGCAGCCTATGTGATGTGCGAGAGTATCGCAAAATTCTACGAGAAGACTGGCCGTATGGTCGGCTTCAAGGCCGCCGGCGGCATCTCCACCGCCAAGGATGCTCTTTCGTACTACGGAATAGTAAAATCTATCCTTGGAAACAAGTGGCTTGACAAGGAACATTTCCGCTTTGGCGTAAGCCGCCTGGCAAATGCATTGATGTCTGCCATTGAGCAGAAGACCGTCAGCGTGTTCTAGGAAAGTTTTTTCTTTTAATTATCGGGATATTTGACCGGTTCTCATAGCGGGAACCGGTTTTTTTATGCCTTTCAAGGCTCTGCGGGCAGGGAATACGGATGTAAACGTGTAGCAGCTGTGAAACACGGATAGCTGCCGGTACTTTTGCAAAAAACTGTTTGGCCATGAAAAGAATGATGATGATTGCAGCGTCGGCGATTCTGCTGGCTGCCTGTAATGGAACCGATCCGGACTTTAGAGACCCGGATGTCGGAGGTCAAAGCCTTGGAGAAGTTTCCCATGACATGATAGTTCTTGGGGAGCAGTTGGATGATCCTTATTCATTGAAGAATATGAAGGATGCCGTAACAAAGGCTTATCCTGCCAAAGGAAGGGAAGTGGAAATCAAGCCTACTGATATGTATATGCGTTTCCTTCCAAAGAATGAGAACGAATATGACAGACTCCTCGATGCAGGTCTGCACCTTCTTGACCATCCTGTCGACTATAGGATAGTCAGGGATGGAGACTATTATCACGATCCGTCTCTGGAAGATTCCAGAATCACTTGGCAGTATGCTGTCGTCCCGGCAGGCTTCAAGTGCCCGGCTGGCATAGAAAGCGAGATTCTTGATGAATGTTTCATCCCTGACAATGCATCAGGAACGCGTGCCGGCAATGACATAGACTGGAATCTGGTCGAAAGGACTGCTTTCGAACTGACTGGCAATTCGGATATGCTGGTGCCTGCAACAAAAGCAAGCGCATCACCCTCGGGACGTATCACATTGGTTGATGCCGATCACAATGGGGGAGCCCCGGTCGGTCTTGCAGGCGTCATGATCAGCTGCAACACATTTGTCAAATTTGCGACGACCTATACAGATGAGGAGGGCTATTACCAGTTCGAGAAGAAATTCAGTTCTGATGTGCGGTACAGGATCGTGTTCAAGAACCAGAAGTCCTTCGCCATAGGATTCAATCTTCTTCTTGTTCCTGCGTCCATGTCCACTATGGGCACCAACACGTCAGAGGGTGTCGATCTCGTCATAGATTCTTCATCTGACCATAAGCTGTTTGCCCGTTCAGTGGTCAACAATGCCGCATACGAGTACTGGCAGCGCTGCAATGATGATGAAGACCAGCTGCCGCAGCCTCCGTATCAGACCCGCATCTGGCTCTTCGATGGAATGGGGAGCAGCAGTACTCCTATGCTCCAGCAGGGACCTGTCATTGAGGGAACTCTTCTGAGCAAGTATCTTGGCGCTTTCAAGGACCTCATCCAGACCTTCATGCCCGACATCACCATCGGTCTGTCCGGTGCTGATACCTATAAGTCGATCTATTCGCTGACTGTTCATGAACTGGCTCATGCAAGTCATTTCCAGCAAGTCGGAACTGACTACTGGAACAAGTACATCAGCTTCATAATCGAGTCCTTTGTCGGCTCTCTTGGGGCTGTCTACGGTGTGGGTACCGAGAAGGATTCGGGCTACTGCGAACTCGGTGAGATGTGGGCTTATTATCTTGAAAACATGATGCTTCGCAATCGATATGGAGACGATGTTGTTGTGCAGGGTACGGCGCACTGGTTCTCTCCTCAGATTCTCATGTATCTGGACGAAAGGGGACTTACGGCTTCAAAGATATTCGCAGCCTTCACCAGTGACGTCATCAATGTCTCTCAGCTTAGGGAGAAGCTGGCTGAACTGTATCCAACGTATGAAAGTTTAATCAATCAGGCATTTGACAGATATGGCAAACAATAGGATCAGGATAATCGTGTCAGCCTTCATACTGCTGTTTTCGACAGCGAAACTGCCGGCGCAGGAGTATTCGGTAGCTACCAACCTGCTGGGGTGGGCAAACATGGGCACCATGAATGTGGAGGCATCATATGGATTTGCGAGAAGATGGACAGCAGTGGCTGGAGTCCGGTATAATCCATTTACATTCCAGCGTCCAAAGACCGGTGAACCGATGCGCAACCGTCAGCAGTCATATTCGCTGGGACTTGGTTTCTGGCCATGGCATATACATTCCGGATGGTGGCTGTCAGGAAAGATCAGGTACCAGGAGTACAATATCGGTGGTTTCCGTTCGCCGGAAACACGTGAAGGGGACCGGATAGGTGCTGGCCTTTCCATTGGCTACAGCTATATGCTCAGTGAGCATTTCAATGTTGGAGCAGGTGCTGGAGTCTGGGCCGGATACGATTTCTTTACCAGATATACATGCCCTCGCTGCGGGCGTATCATTGATAGCGGGAAAGAATCATTCATTCTTCCGGATGATTTTATTCTAAGTATCGCGTATGTCTTCTAGCTTCCCGCCAAAGGCGTTTCTGGCGCTGTTTCTAATTGTCCTGCTGCTTGCTGGCTGTACTGTGAAGGAGGATAGATCGGAATGCCCCATGCCGCTGCGTGTAGTGCCTGGTCTGCGGGCAACAGATGTTCCAGTCAGATATCATCTTGAGTCGGAGGAAGAAACTGTATGGAGTGATGTGTTCATGTGTGATGCAGACAGCGCGGTTTCGATCGAGGTCCCTCGTCGGTTACTTGAAAGTTTCGCTTCATACTCGGCCAAGGAGGATTATTATGATGAATCAGGAAACTTCCTGATCCCTTCCGGCCATGAGTGCCCCGAAATCTGGACCCATTCAGCGATGCTTGATGCGACAGCTCCTGTTGTGTCAGATACTGTCGACC
The DNA here is from genome assembly GCA_024402135.1 of Bacteroidales bacterium. GTDB lineage: Bacteria > Bacteroidota > Bacteroidia > Bacteroidales > UBA932 > Cryptobacteroides. The sequence goes on along the minus strand of JAKSJN010000009.1, from coordinate 76,758 downwards.
TGTATCGCAGCCGCGCATGCATCACTTTTGTTGTCAGTGGCGCAGGAAAGGCCAGGACGATGGCATTGCTGGGGAAGGTCCGGGGAGTGACCAATGACGGAAATCCGGCGCTCGGTGAATTCCATTGCCTCGCGGGAGAAGCCGGAAGAAAAGACAATAGTGGACGATGGACGGTCGGCGTTCCGCGTCAGTATGACGATTCCCTGTCCCTTGAAATTGAGTCATCCGGAGTGTTGAGGTTATTCCCGGTCGGGCGTTTCCTTGATGACAGCGGATACGACTGGACCGCAAGGTCTCTTGAGGATGTAACTATCGAGATAGATTATTCAGACTACCATGTGCGCGTCAGGACAGAGGCTTGGGAGCATACCTTGTCTTTTGACATCCGCTTCTGAATCAGGAGGCAGGAAAAACGGCCTGCGGGACTTGCAATTACGAAAAAATCCGTATATTTGCACTCCACTTTGCGCGGGTGGCGAAATGGTAGACGCGCTAGTTTCAGGAGCTAGTGTCAATTGCGACGTGTGAGTTCGAGTCTCATCCCGCGCACTCGAAAAACCTCAGGCTATGCCTGGGGTTTTTGCGTATCAGAATGGGAAAAAGCCTATATTTGCCATTATCATATTCAGTGTGGTTTACCATGAAAAGCAAGTTGTCTTCAATAATTGTTGTGTCCCTGTTTCTTGCCGCCATCTTTTCAGGAGAGAGAAGCTATAAGAATGCACGCAGGTACATTGTGAGCGATCTCAACCGGGCTCTTTCGGAAACCTTGGCTAGGATACATACCAATGCGATCACTCCGGATACGATTTCGCTTTTCAGGGATAATCTCACGATTCCGGAACTTAGGGATAGCACATATATCTCGTACTGCCTTCCTGGTGACAAGTCAGTCGGCCTGTGCAGCGAGATAATGATGCTTGACGAGACGGAGGTCCGCGGTTACGCTGACATTTCATTCGCATCCGTCCTGGGGATTGCAGACAAGCGTATGCCGGTTGCGTTTTCCGCACTTGCATTCATGTGGCTTTTGGGATCTGCGGCACTGACGAGAAAAAAACAGGATCCTGTCCTCAGTCAGCTCACGCCGATGCAGCGTCAACTCTTTGACATGCTCGTTTCCGCCAAGGACGGAGAGCTTTCGAAGGATGACATATGTAACGCCCTTTGGCCAAACAAACCTCAGCCGGACGAGACGCTTTACTCTCTCATAAGACATCTGAAATCCTCCCTTTCCGGCAGCAAATATGAGATTGAGAGCCGAAGAGGCTTTGGATATCGTCTGAAAAAGCGCTGACAACCATTTGTCAGGTAATTGTCAGTCTGTTTCTCCCTTCTTTTTCACACATCTCATGTATCATTGCACTGGATCAAGATACATAGAAAGTGCGGAAATTATCATCTCTGCTGACCCTCATGCTGTCAGCCCTGTCTCTCAATGCACAGGTCGTTATTGACCTGGAAAACTACAATCGCAGCCGGAACGTCTCGCTCAACCTGTCTCTGCAGGATGCAAAGACAAAGGCCGCTCTCGGCTTTGCGACTGTCTATCTCATTCCCCAGGGCGACACGACGATAACCCACTTTGCCTTATCCAATGAAAAAGGCGAGATTGAAATCAGAGATATTGTATCTGGCTGGTACTTGCTGAATGCGGAGATGGTAGGATACAAGCCCTACCGGAGGGCTCATAATCTTAGGCACGAGAATAACAGTCTTGGAATCATAGAACTCAAAGAGGATATAGAATCCATCAGGGCCGCATCTGTAATTGCAATCGGACGCGCCATGGCAGTGCAAGGTGATACCATTACATACAATGCTTCATCTTTTCATGTCGGCGGGGATGCCATGCTCGAGGACCTCGTCAGGAAGATGCCAGGGATGGAAGTGGCTCCTGACGGAACCGTCAAAGTCAATGGTGAGCCCGTCGACAAGATAACGATAGGAGGAAAGACGTTTTTCTTCAATGATCCAGCTATGGCTTTGAAAAATCTTCCGGCAAAGGTGGTTGAAAAGATCAGGGTCATTGACAAGGGAAACGATGAATCCGAGTTCAGCGGCGTAAGAACTGACGATGAAAAAGAGAAGGTGATGGACGTTGAACTGAAGGAACAGTATAGGAAAGGATGGTTCGGGAATGCAAAGCTAGGGGGAGGACGGACGGCTCAGATGAATGTGACAGAAGGGATGAGGGACGATACAAAGTCGCTTTTCAATATGAGTGCAATAACGGCTTGGTATGATGAAAAGGATCAGCTTACATTGGTCGCTAATGGGAAGAATGCCAGTGAGCCTGGAAACGGGTCGATGGTCTATTATTCTGGAACCGACGATATTGACGCATTCTCTGAACGGGACGGCCTGGTGACTTCTGCCCAGGCAGGAGTAAACTGCAATACGGAAAGGATAAAAGGGATGGAGGCAAGTGCCAATGTAGCTTACAACTACAGTATGAAAGATTCGCGTGAAATGTCTGTACGCACTTCATTCCAGCCTGATGGTGCAGATATTGAGAAGGAAGGGGAGTACAGCGGTTCCGGTTCCGATGACAGGGTAAGCGGAAGTTTCTATATCAAGAATATTGATACGCGAAAGTACCTGTTCAGTATAAAACCTGTATTCTATTACGCGAAAAAGGAGAGAAAGGAGAATTCCAGCTCACGGTCTGTACGTAACGGCGTTGATCTCAACAGCAGCCGGTCCTTTGCCTTGTCTGAAGCGGATGTCTTCAATACGAGGACGGACTGGAACCTGGGCGTCAGGGACCTCGGCAAGCCAAGACGCAGCGTGACTTTCGGCGGGAACTTCACATACAGAAATAAAGACGTGCTCAGTACGGAGTATTCTGAGGTAACGAATGTCAAAGGCTCGGATATCATGGCTCTGGATTATTACAACAATACTGATTATCTGGCAACGGAAGGAGTCCTTTCTTATGTGGAGCCGCTTGGCGAAAAATGGGCGATCCAGGCTCGTCTGACTGCCTGTTATATATTCCAGGCGGATGACAGATCTGCATTCAATACGGCTGATGGCAGTGTCAATGACGGCTATTCTGCCCTGTCCGGCAACAAGGATATGCTACTTCGGGAGCGTGTGCTTGCGCAGTATGAAAAAGAGGGTCTCAAGGCTGTGTTTGGATTGCAGGTCGACCGGGAGAAGAATGAGATATCCTCAGGTATTCCAGGGCGTGGGAGCAGGACGGGAAGAGGGGAATGGGCCGTTAATCTTGCTCCATACGCCGACATAGGATGGTCAAAGGAAAACAGTGCATTCTCCATGTCGGCAGGGGGCAGGCCCGACACCCCGATGGGTGCCGCGATCATGCCTATCCTGAATGTCAGCGACCCTGTTCAGGTTACGGCAGGAAATATCTATCTAAAGACCGGCTTCCAGCAGAATGTTTCGGCAGAGTTCCGTCACAGCGACCCCAAGACCCTATCGTATCATAGCATTCAGCTCTGGGGAAACATGATGCGGAACAACATTGTATATGCAAGCTGGTTTGACGAGAACGGTGTCCGTTATGCCATTCCTGTCAACTCTGGATATCCAGGGTACGACTTTCTGTCCTACGCCGGATATAGAAAGCCTGTCAGTCAGGACAGGAAACTGACGTTGACATGCCAGCCGATGCTGAGGTATACCAGCAGTATCAGCTACCAGGCGAAGACACGTCTTCCAGGGCTGGACATGGAAGACTTCGATTATGACAGAACGATGTCATGGTTCTGGGGAGACGTCGACGGGGAGCGTTTCTACAGCGGGAACAGTGGATTCGCAGAAAGCAGGACGACAAGTCTGGATTATTCCGTTGACCTGAAACTGGATTACAGGACCAGAGACTGCTCTGTCGCCGTTGGCGCCTATTCAGGCAATGTCATCAGCAGATATTCCATTGACAAGACGGCTGATAACAATATATGGAACTACAGGCTCACCGGAGAGTTCCTCTGGTCGGGTGGCAAAGGCTGGGAAGCCGGATCTGATTTCTCGGCGAATTTCTTCAGCGGATACTCTGAAGGATATGACAAACCCGAGTTCCTGTGGAACTTGCGGCTGAGCAAAACGGTAAAGTCTGCCACCGTGCGGCTTTCAGTTTCAGATATTCTGAATCATGAAAAGGCACTGCGCCGTCATACTTCAGCAGAGTATATGCAGGACACTTATCACAACGTCATGGGAAGATACTTCCTTGCGGGAGTGTCCTTCAACTTCGGAAAGATGAGTGCAAAGCAGAATACGAAGGCTCAGTCTGCCATGATGCAGATGGCCTACTGATGGCTACTAGCCCTTCCTGATGTTCTCGGCAACGCCGTGTGCCAGTCTCTGGCGGGCTTCGACGCTTGCCCATGCGGTGTGTGGAGTAAGTCTGAGAAGTTCCGGATGAGCGGTATGGAGGAGGGGACTGTCGGCTGGCAGCGGCTCCTTGACGAATACATCGAGCGCAGCTCCTCCTATGCTTGCTGTGTCTATTGCATCGGCAAGGGCCTTTTCGTTTACGATACCTCCGCGTCCCATGTTGACTATGATTGCTTCCGGCTTCATGAGAGCAAGTTCGCGTTCTCCGACAAGCCCGTCTGTCCTTTCATTGAGCGGAGCGTGGACTGAAATCACGTCCGATTCGCTCATAAGCTGCTCCAGAGAAATTGAAAGGTAATCGGAACAGTGGCTTGTGCCAGAGGTAGAATAATAGCTTACCTTCATTCCGAATGCACTTGCCACAGCAGCGACTCTCTTGCCGATGGCACCCAGGCCGATGATGCCCATCTTCTTTCCGTCCAGCTCGCGGAATGGCTTGGTGAGATCGGTGAACATTCCTGAACCTGAATAGGTTCCATCCTTTACCCTGGCGTCGAAATATGGGGCATTGCCCATAAGTGACAGAATGTGCATGAAGGTTGCCTGAACGACGGCCTCTGTTGAATAGGCGGCCACGTTGCGTACCGGTATTCCTTTGGATGCAGCGTATGGAATGTCAATGTTGTTCGTGCCTGTCGCGGCCTCGCAGATCAGTCTGAGGGCTGGTGCGGCATCGATGAGATCCTTTGTGACCTTTACCTTGTTGATGATGAGAACTTCGCAGTCCTGGACTCTTGCGAGAGCCTCTTCCGGGGTAGAATTGTCATAGCAGATGAGCTCTCCGAGCCCGGCAATTTCTGTCAATGGGGTGTCTCCCATCGTAGCTGCATCGAGAAATACGATTTTCATGGTGTAGTGCATTGAAATTCAAGCGTCCGAACCTTGTCCGACTATCACAAATTTAGCATAATAATTCACATTATTTTCGAAGAAATGAGTAATTTTGCCAGATTTTTAGAATTAGACAAAGAGAATTGACTTATATGCAGGAAATCAGGAACATTGCGATCATCGCGCACGTCGACCACGGCAAGACGACTCTCGTCGACAGGATGATCTATCAGGCAAACCTTGTCCGTCAGCCGGAGAATCTCGGTCAGCTGATCATGGACAATAATGACCTCGAGCGTGAAAGAGGTATCACCATTCTCGCAAAGAATGTATCGCTCGTCTATAAGGGCGTCAAGATCAACGTAATCGATACTCCTGGACATAGTGACTTCGGCGGCGAGGTCGAGCGTGTCCTCAACATGGCGGACGGCGTGCTCCTTCTCGTAGACGCATTCGAAGGCTGTATGCCTCAGACCCGTTTTGTGCTCCAGAAGGCACTTGAGATGGGCAAGAAGCCAGTCGTTGTTGTCAACAAGGTGGACAAGCCTAACTGCCGTCCTGACGAGGTTCAGGAAGAGGTTTTCGACCTCATGTGCAATCTTAACGCGACTGAGGACCAGCTTGACTTCAAGACCATATTCGGAAGCGCAAAGCAGGGCTGGATGTCAAATGACTGGAACGAGCCTACCAACGATATCACTGCACTTCTCGATGCAATCCTTGAGGAAGTCCCTGCACCGCAGGTGATCGAGGGTACCCCTCAGATGCTTATCTCGTCTCTCGAGTATTCTCCATACGTAGGCCGTATCGCAGTCGGCCGTATCACCCGAGGATCGCTCAAGACAGGTCAGAACATCAGTCTCTGCAAAAGATACGATATCATCCAGAAGCAGAAGATCAAGCAGCTCCAGATCTTCGAAGGCCTTGGCAAGGCAAATGTGGAAGAGGCAATGTGCGGCGACATCTGCGCAGTCGTAGGTATCGATGGATTCGAGATCGGTGACACCATCGCTGATTTCGAAAATCCGGAGGCACTCCCACCAATCGCCATCGACGAGCCTACCATGAGCATGCTCTTCAGCATCAACAATTCTCCTTTCTTCGGCAAGGACGGTAAGTTCGTTACCTCACGCCATATCAAGGATAGACTTGACAAGGAGCTTGAGAAGAACCTTGCACTCCGCGTGAAGCCGGGTCTTACCGCTGATTCATTCGTGGTGTTCGGCCGTGGTGTCCTCCATCTTTCAGTCCTTATCGAGACAATGCGTCGCGAAGGCTTTGAGCTTCAGGTCGGCCAGCCGAAGGTGCTTGACAAGACAATCAATGGTGTACGCTGCGAACCTATCGAGGATCTTTCAATCGAGGTTCCTGAGGCATTCGTGGGTGCTGCCATCGAAATATCAACCCGCCGCAAGGGTGCCCTCATCCGTATGGAACCAAGAGGGGACAGGACCCTGCTCGAGTTCGAAATTCCTACCAGAGGTCTCATGGGACTCCGCAGCAACCTTCTTACTGCAAGCCAGGGAGAGGCGATCGTCGCTCACAGATTCAAGGAGTATCAGCCGTTCAAGGGAGAGATCGAGCGTCGAAACAACGGATCTCTCGTGTCTCTCGAGACAGGTGAGGCTATCGCTTACTCGATGAACAAGCTTCTCGACCGTGGACGTTTCTTCGTTGAACCAGGTGAGGAGATCTACGGTGGTCAGGTGCTTGGTGAGCATACCCGTGAGCGCGACCTGAACATCAATGTCTGCAAGACCAAGAAGCTTACCAACGTGCGTGCAGCAGGCTCGGATGAGAAGGTGATGCTCCCTCCTGCAATCAAGTTCTCTCTTGAGGAAGCACTCGAATATATCCAGGAAGATGAGCTCGTTGAGGTAACTCCACACCACATGAGATTGAGAAAGATTCTCCTCGATCCTATTGAGAGAAAGAGAAAAGGCGGAGAAGACGATTGTTTATAGATTTTTTTTGATTAACTTTGCATCCCTTTTATGGTTATTCCCGTAAATGGACTTGCCAACGGCAGGACGGAATACAGCTGGAAGCTCGACGGATCGTTCTTTAGCGCATTCGACAATTCGGAAATCAAAGATGCACGGATTGATGTTGTCGCTGAGGTCGAAAAGTCAGGGCGTTTTATCGGCGTTGAAGTCAGCATGAATGGAGAAGTGGTTGTCGAGTGCGACCGTTGTCTCGAAGATCTTGCCCTTCCGATCGATACCCAGGTGAGGCTCAGCATCAAGTTCGGTGCGACTGCCGAGACGGCTGAGACCGATGACCGTGAGATCATCACCCTTCCTGACGGCGAAGCGGAACTGGACATGGACCAGATAGTCTACGACTACTGCTGTCTCGATCTTCCGGTTCAGAGAGTCCACGAAGAAGGCGGATGCAATCCTGAGGTTCTCAGACATCTTGCCGACGAGGATGAGATCAAGGAGGAACAGCCTGATGGTCCGATGGACTCACCGTTCGCGGCACTGAAGGCACTTATGGAAAAGAGTAATAGTAATAATTAAAAAGTAATAGTAAAATGGCACATCCAAAACACAAAATCTCTAAGCAGAGAAGAGACAAGAGAAGAACTCATGACTTCGCTCCTGTCCCTACCCTTGCTACTTGCTCTAACTGTGGTGCTACCATCATGTATCACAGAGTATGCCCTGAGTGTGGCTACTACAGAGGACGTCAGATCATCGAGAAGAGCGCTGAGTAGTTCTTCCCGGAGGGGCTCTTGATGGCCCTATAGTTCAAGGGATAGAACGAAGGTTTCCTAAACCTTAAATACAGGTTCGAGTCCTGTTGGGGCTACGAAAAACAGGCAGGTCATGTGACCTGCCTGTTTTCGTATACACAGGACGAGAACCCTGTTCGAACCGACGATGCGGAGCGAGGCAGAGCCAAACTTGCTTGAGCTCTGCCGAGCCGCGAGGAGGAAATGGATCGCAATGCGAAGACATAGCGACGATGCGGAGCGAGAGCAGAGCCAAACTTGTTTGAGCTCTGCCGAGCCGCGAGGAGGAAATGGATTGCAAAGCGAAGACATAGCGACGATGCGGAGCGAGAGCAGAGCCAAACTTGCTTGAGCTCTGCCGAGCCGCGAGGAGGAAATGGAGTCGCTTTGCGACTCCATAGTCCTGTTGGGGCTACGAAAAAGGCTTCAGACATTAGTCTGGAGCCTTTTTCGTTTTCTGGTGATACATCTTCCATATCCGATAGAAGTGGAGGGATCAATTACATGCATCATGTGACTTTCTGGAAGTAGTGGCACATTTTTCACATTATTCTGGCTCATGAAAAAAATCTGAAGAAAACGAATTTTTGAATGTCACAATCCGCCTATCCCGGCGTTATTTATACAGAAAGAAAGAACTAGTGAAAGAAGACCTTATTACAAATACATTCGTCAGGATCCAGAAAAATCTCTTTGCACAGGCCGCGAGGATCCTTTATGACAATGACTCTGCGGAAGATGTGTTGATGGAGACGTTCTGCCGGGCATATGAGAAACAGTATCCCGTTGCAAGCGACAGCGAGGCTGAACGCATTCTGTTCAGGATTGTCCGAAACATGAGCGTGTCAGAACTTCGAAAGCGAAGGCGGTCTTTGATAGCCAGGGTTGATGAAATGCCGGATACCGAAGATGACAACCAGAATGAAGATAAAGAACGGATGATACGTTCAATGGAAAACAACATAGAAGGAAGATTGACAGAAACACAGCGATACATACTGAAAAGAAAGGAATACGAAGGGGCGTCGATAGAAGAGATAGCAGCCGAGTTGGACATGCAGGAAGCGGCAGTGAGAAAACAGCTGTCAAGAGCAAGAATCACTTTGAGGGAGGCACTGAGACATGAAGAATAAGAGATATTATATAGAACTCGTTGAGAAGTATTTCAACGCAGAGACATCTGAATCGGAGGAAATCAGGCTTCGTAGATTTCTTGCGGACACGGATGATGAGGATTTTGACGATGTAAAGGCCGTGATGGGATATACCGCTCTCAGAAAGAGAATGGAGACAACGAGAGTCAGCAGGAATATGGGATGGGCAGCGTATGCCGTCTGCTGCTGCCTGGTTGCTGCAGCCGTCATAATCCCATCGTCGATCAACTCAGACAGATGCTATGTGGACTATTCTGGCGAAAGGATCACGGATTCCAATATTGTGATGGACGCGGTTGATGAGCAGCTGACCCAATTCTTCTCGGCCGGTGATAATGATTCAGATGTTGATTCAAGCGCAATCGAGTAATGATGAAGAGTAGAAAGATAGTGACGGTCGTCATTCTGTTGATGGCCTTTATGCTGAACAAGGCATACGCCCAACGTTCTTCGTTGACATATACCGACCTGTTCGAAGGCAAGGTCGTCCCGAAAAAGGAGATGATGCTGACCGAGGTCAGAGGAGACAAGCTTCGCAGTCTCGGACTCGATTCCTTCAAGAGCGTCAGGTTCAGTGCAGATTCCCAAAGGCTGATGCAGGTCGGGACAATCATTTCCAACGCTGTGGCACAATCTGTGGAATCTGATACAGAGTCATTCGGTGGTGTCCTGACCTATGCCCTGATATACCTTGGTGGAACAGAAAAGAAGACATATATGGGATACCAGGTGAATGGGGATTCCGGCAGGTATGAAATTACGGTTCTGCTGTTTTCGGGAAAGACTACGGCGGAGGAATTAAAAGAGAAGTTTATAAGAAAAAAGAGTAATAAATGAAGAAGATAATTGCAATAATCGCGGCCATCGCTGCCGCAGGTTCGGCTGCTTTTGCTCAAAGCACAACTACTACAAAGGTTGAAAAGCCGGATTCGGTGACAGTTGTATCAACACCTGAGGGACTGTCGGTTACAATATCCGGATCAAAGGAAAATCCAACTTACAGCTATACAACCAGCATCGAGTCCGGGAATGTCAGATCACATCATACATCGACTGTAGACTTTTTCAGCGAAGCAGCTGCGGAGATGGCATCAAGATTGCCTCTGTACAGGAAAGGATACGTGGCAGATGTGGAATTTGGCGCGGCAGTGGCAGTCAAATCTCCTATGGCATATACATTCTCTACAACGCATGGATACAGTCTTGGAAACGGACTGATGATCGGCGGTGGTATCGGGCTGAATGTCGAGGACTGGCATTATTATTATGCAGATTGGTATACTTACAACCATACATTTACGGTTCCTGTATATCTTGCCACCAAGTATTCATTCCTGAACAGGAAGGTCAGCCCCTATGTCGCTTTGAAGGGAGGATTTGTTGTCGACATCGCCAAGATGGCCGTGGGACACTTTTTCAGGCCTGCAGCGGGCATAGACTGGAAAAATTTTTCATTCGCCATCAATTATGATTGGAACATGATTGTCTACAGCGACTATCATGCAGCCTTTGGACGCAATTTCACGACCCTTTCGGTTTCATATAATTTCTAGACATTTTTTTTGAACAGCATAATGAAAAAGATTTTTTTTACAATCACAGCCTTGATTGTGACACTGATCATGGCTACATCTTGTTACAAGGAAACTTTCCACCTTCTAGTTGATGTCGTCGTTGACAATCAGTCATCGAGTCAGGTGTCCGGTGCACTTATCGGTGAATCTGAGTCGGATGGTTTCAACCTGGCTCCAGGAGAGTCGCACCTGTACAGTTTTGTCACGGATTCCGACTCAAGGAGTCTTGACCCAAGCTTCAGTATAGGTCCAAGAAAGCTGGTCGTCGATGGAAAGACCTATATCCTTAAATCAACGAGCAAAGCCAATGATTTCTTTGACTTGTATGGATGGGATATCGAGATTAATTCCACGGGATTGCATCATGTTTACAAGGTGACTTTGACCGACGAGGGCATCGCCCGACTCATCGCAAATGCTGACTTGATTTAATTAACCAATCAGCCCTAAAGTTCATTTGACTTGAGGGCTGATTGGTTTTTTCTATAGGTATCTCTTGAAAACGTCCTGGCCGATGATTCCGGCATAAAGCTCGACAAGTTCCTTGGCCGGGCTTGAAAGGATCTTTTGCATAAGAACTTCTTCAACCTGGAAGAATCCCACATCAGCAGTCATGTGGACCTCTATCCTTCCTATTGATTCGTCTGGACCAGTAGCCACTCAATGAATATTTCAATTCTTCTGGTTTACCGGTTCCGGTTCTAGGATGAAGAGACAGTTCATCAAGTAATGACTGGATCTTATTGAAGGAAACAATGTCTCCGTGTTTGAGATAATCGGAGATATCTTCTACAGCTGTTTCGGTAAGCTCTATTTTGTATTTGTCCATAGCTCCCTCGCCTCATCAAGACTCATTGTCTTTTCTCTCCCAGACTCATACTCTCTTATCCTCGCTGTCAACATGGCTATGTTTTCCGGCCTTTCAAACCATGAATCAAGCGTCGGTGATACTGACTGATCACACTCTGTCAGTCTATATTTTTTCGCACCTACCGAAATAACGACTTCCTGACCAGCGTCTACACGATCAATCAAAGACATGAAATTTTTTCGTACATATTGAGGTGTTACGGAATAGACTCCGGCAGGTTCATTCAGAGTTTCAATCGGCCTGTTTTTGTCCTGACCTTGATAGCCATCAACCAGAGTATCGGGGTCCATGCGGACAATCTGTGCAGCTATTTCATCTGAAACCTCCCTTTTCCCCGTCTCCATTAGGGCATAGAAACTTCGGGACACACCCAATGCCTCGGCTATGTCTTTCTGTGTCATACCAAGTCTCTTCCTTGCGTCTCTCAATTGCATCTCATCCATCGCTATCGTTTTTACAAAGATAGCGATGTTTCATAGAAACACAAATAAGTTTCAATCGAACCTTATTTCACACGCAGCTTGCGGCCGAGGCTCAGGATGGTTGTCTCCTTGATGCCGTTCCATGCGCAGAGCTGACGGACGGTGGTTCCATACTTGCGGGCGAGAGCACCTAAGGTATCACCTTGCTTGATGGTATGGTAGCGTTTTGCAGCCTCTTCAGCAGCCTTCTTTTCGGCTGCGGCACGGTCCTCCGCTTCAGCGAGCAGGATCTCTTCCTCCTCGTCCTCTGACTGAGGAACGTAGTTGCTGCTTGGACTGAGGTACTTGCGTCGTAATGTGAATGCACTGTAGCGGAGTTCTCCAGCTTCAAAGTCTATGAGCCATTCGGGATCGAATGCGTAGCCCATGTATCGTGTCTCGAAATGGAGATGCGGACCGGTAGAACGTCCTGTACTGCCGCCCAAGCCGATCTCGTCGCCGGCATGAACCCATTGACCTGGTTCTACACCAATCTTGGAAAGATGACCGTATGACGTCTCAAGTCCATTCTCATGTCTGATGATGACCAGGTTGCCGTAACCGCGTGAATAACGTGCGACGCGCACCTTGCCGTCAAAGGCGGCACGGATCGGAGTTCCGGTCTTGAGAGGAAGGTCTACGCCCTGATGTCTGCGTCCGCGTCGATAACCGAACTTTGAATAGACCTTGGTCTGGTAAGGACAGCAGTACTGCGAGGTGGTGTCGACAAGCCAGAGGGTGATTCTTTCCGGAAGCGAAGACAACTCGGCACGGTATGGGTCTGAATTCTCATTGTCCCAATGAGTGCTGAAATAGTCCTCGTTCTTTATAAGGTCTCCGTTCTTCTCGTATCTCCATGTGTGGTCGTCCATGAGGACAAGGATTACACGTGGGTCCGAGGTCTCGAGGGTATCATAAGGCTTGGCTCCTGTGGGAACCATCGATTTCTTAGGTTTCAGGTCCTCCCTGGGAATCAGCAGCTCGGCACGGTCGAGAGTCATTTCCGTGGTGTCCGGGCGAGCTCTGAAATTCCTGGCAGCGGCTGAAAAGAAGAAAGTAGACGCTATCGACAGCGTCATTATCAGTCGTTTAGGGAAATTCATATACGTCTTTACAAATAATTAACGGTTCGAAAGGCTGCAATAATTATGCCTTCTCGGCTCCGAATCTGTCTCTAAGAAGAGTCCAGGTTGCCTCGATCTTCTCCTGGAGCAGCTCCTTGCTGTTTGCCTCGCAAAGGAAACGGAGGTAAGGTTCGGTGTTCGAAGGACGGATATTGAACCACCAGTCCTTGAACTCTACGCGATATCCGTCGAAGTCCATGAATGCAAGGGCTTCTTCTTTCGAGGTGAACATCTCCTTGACAGCATCCATCGCTGCTGCCTTCTCCTCTACGCGGTAGTTGATTTCTCCAGAATTGTGATAGTGGGAAATCTTGTCAACCATCTCGCTGATGCTGATGCCATCCTTCTTGAGCTTGGCAACCACGCGCAGCGCAAGGATGGCCGCGAGCATGCCGCTGTCCGAATAGAAGAAATCGCGGAAATAATAGTGTCCGGCGAGCTCTCCGCCCCAGACGCCGTCAAGGCTGCGGAGCTTTGGAGCAGCGAATGCACGACCGACTCTCCATGTCTCGACCTTTGCGCCCATAGGCTCAAGGAATTCCTTTACGGATTTTGAGCTGCGGATATCCTGGAGAACCACGCCCTTTTCGCCGCGTTCGCCGATGAAATAGATTCCCAGAAGAGCGATCATGAGGTCTGGAGAGATGAAACGTCCCTTCTCGTCCAGGAACATTACGCGGTCGGCGTCGCCGTCAAAGATGACACCAAGGTCGGCACCGTCGTTGAGGACAGCCTCGCGCAGCCATTTGTGATTGCGTGACAGCAGCGGATTAGGGTCGTGATTAGGGAAACGGCCGTCCATCTCGTCGAACAGGTATGTATGACCTTCACCGAAGATTTCCTTTGCGAAGAGACACGACATGCCGTTGGAAAGGTCGAAGGCCAGTTTCAGTCCCTCGCTTTCGCCCATATACTTGCGAAGGAATGCGAGATAGTCATCCTTGACGTTTTTCTGGTAAACAGAACCCTTCTTCTCGGCGGGAGGTGTCGGACGTCCTTCCTCGATCCATGTCTTTATCTGGCCAAGTCCGCTGTCCAGGCCGACAGGTCCGGCGTTCTCGCACGAAACCTTCATGCCGTTGTACTCGGCAGAGTTGTGGGACGCAGTAATCTGGACAGACGCCTTGAAACCATAATTTGCGGTTCCGAAATATACCATCGGGGTAGAGCTGAGCCCTATGTCGTAAACGTCAGCTCCGGCATCGGTGATACCCTGGAGCACGGCGTCATGGATTTCGGGGGAACTGGTACGGCAGTCCCTGCCGACCAGAACCTTGTCGGTGCCGAGCAACTGAGGAATGAAATAACCGGTCTTGTACGCGGTCTCCTTGTCGAAATCTACTCCATAGATGCCGCGTATGTCATATGCGTGGAATGCTCCCATGGCTTACTTTATCTTCGATTTGTAATGGGTCGAAATCTTGCCCTTTGTGATGTTCAGCAGCTTCTTCGAGATGATCTTCTTGCGGATAGGAGGAACGAGGTCGGTGAAGAGCACTCCGTCAAGATGAGACAGCTCGTGCTGGACCATGCGGCAGGCGAACTTGTCGAAAGTCTCTGTCACCTTCTCGAGATTTTCGTTCCAGTACTCTACTGTCATCGACTCGGAGCGGACAACGTCGCAGTATATTCCAGGGACGCTGAGGCATCCCTCGTTGAACTCGCATTTCTTTTCGCTCTCCTCGATGATTGTCGGGTTGATGAGCACGCGAACGAAACCCTCGAGATAAGGGTAAGATTCGGTCATTTCGCGGCCGTCAACTATCACCATCCTCTTGCTCACACCGATCTGAGGCGCTGCAAGGCCGCAACCCTCGCTTACCTTGAGGGTCTCTCTGAGGTCGGTGAGAAGGTTTGCGATGTACTCCTTGTCGTTGAGGTCGATTTCCTCGGCCTTGGCTCTGAGTACTTCCGAGCCGTAAAGATATATTGGCTGTATCATACGTTTCTTGAATTTCTGTCCATGTATCCCTGGAGGATGATTGCCGCGCTGATCTTGTCGACTGAATTCTTGTCTCTGCGGTCCTTGTACTTCATTCCTCCGTCGATCATTGCGCGGTGGGCGAGCACGGAGGTGAATCTTTCGTCTTCGAGTGTGACCGGAATGTCCGGGAATGCCTTTCTGAGCACTTTGAGGAACACGTCGACATCTGCCGCAGCCTCTGCCGGGGCGCCGTTAAGATTGAGCGGATAGCCAACCACGAAGCGGGTTATGGTCTCCTTTTCGGCGTATTTTTTAAGATAATCTATTATCTTTGCAGATGGTACGGTGTCGAGTGCCGACGCGAAGATGCCGAGCGGATCGCTGGCCGCCAGCCCTGTTCTTTTTCTTCCGTAGTCGATTCCGATTAACCTGTCCATTGTGCAAATTTACCGAAAAAGAATGTCCAAACAAAATAAAGAGCCAAAAGTCAATGTATTCCGCCTGTCTGTGACAGATGCGGAAACCCATAGGGCAATAAGGGTTCTGACGCTTTCCCGCGTCGGTATCTTCGTGACGCTGATCACTCTTTCGGTTCTTGTTCTAGCCCTGGCTTTCAGTCTGTTTGCATTCACTCCGCTGCGCATGGCGATTCCAGGATATCCTGACGGTCACGCTCGTCGTGCCGTCGTCCAGAACGCTATCCGTACCGACTCTCTTGAACAGGTCGTCAAGCGCTGGGAACTCTATTCCGAGAATCTTCTCCGCGTCATTGATGGTGAGGAACCTTTGAGCATCGACAGCATACTGACTTTGACATCGGCAGCCGTGGCGGAAGCCGACGAGGCCTACCTCGCATCCCGTGACTCGCTTCTTCGAGAAACAGTCTCTGATCTGGAACAGTTCGAGATCGGTGGACATGAACGTAACCTCACGATGGAGGGTCTGCATTTCTTCGTTCCGCTCAAAGGTGCGATCGTCAAGGCTTACGACCCTGTGCTTCATCCTTTCCTGGATATCAGCGCTCCGGACAACTCTGCGGTCTTGTCGGTGCTTGACGGAACGGTCATCTTCGACGGATGGATGGATGATTTCGGTTACGTGATCCAGGTCCAGCACGCAAACGACATCATTTCGGTATACAGACATAACGAGAAGCTTCTGCGCAAGGCGGGAGACCGTGTTACTGCGGGCGCACCGATTGCTCTTATCGGTTCTTCAGGCTCTGCCGGCTTCGACCACCTCCATTTCGAACTCTGGTACAAGGGCGATGCTGTCGACCCTACCAAATTCATAAATTTCTGATGAAAAGAAGGATAGCTATACTTGGATCCACCGGATCGATAGGAACCCAGACTCTTGACGTGGTACGTCAGCATCCGGATCTCTTTGAAGTCGTCCTGCTAACTGCGAACAATTCCAGTGATCTGCTGATCCAGCAGGCGATAGAATTCGATGCTGCGAACGTTGTCATCTGCAACGAGGCCCTGTACGGTCAGGTTGCGGACGCACTTCAGAGCCGAGACATCAAGGTGTTCGCAGGAATCGATTCTGCATGCGGCCTGGTCGCCGGTGACGATATCGACATCGTTGTGGCATCCATGGTGGGCTTCAGCGGCCTTGCTCCAACCCTCGCGGCGATCCGTGCCGGCAAGATCATCGCGCTTGCCAACAAGGAAACCCTGGTGGCTGCCGGTGCAATAGTAATGCGCGAATCCCGCAAATACAATGCACCTATCCTTCCGGTTGATTCTGAACATTCGGCAATCTTTCAGTGCCTTCTTGCAGCTCAGGGAAACAATGTGACCCGCATACATCTTACAGCATCCGGAGGACCATTCCGTACCTGGGACAAAGAGCATATCGCACAGGCAACAGCGGCTTCAGCACTTAAGCATCCAAACTGGAACATGGGCGCGAAGGTCACCATAGACTCTGCGACGATGATGAACAAGGGCTTCGAGGTGATGGAGGCCCGCTGGCTTTTCGACATGACTCCAAAGGATATCAATGTCGTCGTCCATCCTGAGTCCATCATTCATTCCATGGTAGAATTCGAGGACGGCGCAGTCATCGCGCAGCTTGGCCATCCCGACATGAGGGAACCCATTCAGTTTGCTCTCAGCTTTCCTGACCGTCTCAGCCTGAACAACAAGAAGCTGGATTTCGCGACCCTTGGCTCTCTGTCGTTCCATGAACCTGACCTGAAACTCTTTCCATGTCTCGCACTCGCATTCGAGGCAATAGAGAAGGGTGGAAACATGCCTTGCATGCTCAACGCGGCAAACGAGGCTGCCGTGGCGGCTTTCCTCCGTGACAGGATAGGATTCTACGATATCGCAGCCGTGTCCGAGAAGATGATGGAGAGCACGGTTTTTGCAGCTGATCCATCTCTGGATGATATATTCCAGACCAATGCCGAGGTTTTTGCCAAGGCGAATGAACTGATTGATAAATGGTAGTTGTTTTCAAGATACTTCAGGTGATACTGGCATTGTCCGTACTCGTGGCCATACATGAGTTCGGACATTTTCTATTCGCCAAGATATTCGGGATCAGGGTCGACAAGTTCTTCCTTTTCTTCGATGTCAACGGCGTGAAGCTGTTCAGCTCAAAGTCTGCCTGGTTCACGAAGATTTTTCCGAAAGCTGCTGATTCAGAAACTGAATATGGCATAGGCTGGCTGCCGCTTGGCGGCTATTGCAAGATAAATGGAATGGTCGATGAATCTTTCGATGTCGAAGGACTCAAGGAGGATCCGAAGCCATGGGAATTCAGGTCGAAGAAAGCATGGAAGCGCCTGCTGGTAATGGCAGGAGGCGTGATGTTCAACTTCTTCCTGGCCATCATTGCGTATACTTCCATCCTCTCGATCTGGGGAGAATCATACATCGCGAATGAGGGTAACGCCATATATGTGAATGACCTGTCATATGATATGGGATTCCGCAACGGAGACCGTATCCTGGACATGGACGGTTACGTGCCCGAGAATTTCGGCTTGCTCCAGGCTGACCTTGTACGCCGTTCGGTACGCTGCGTCAATGTCCTTCGTGACGGAGATACAGTGGCTTTGTACATGGACAGCGCCCGGGTAGGGGAGATACTGAACAGTTCCGGGATGTTTCAGCTCGCGGTTCCTTTTGTGATTGATTCATTTGGAGAGGGCTCGCCGAACGCGGGAGCCGATCTTCAGCATGGAGACCGGATCTTTGCAATCGACAGCATCAAGGTCGATTTTGTCCAGGATGCCAGACCGCTGCTTGACGCCAGGGCAGGATCGGAGATCACCGCTTCAATCCTCCGTGGTGCGGATACCCTTTCCCGCCGTATGATTGTGGATGCCAATGGCCTGATAGGGGTCGTGATGGAGACTCCCGGCCTTCGCGTAATGAGTTTCAATTTCCTTACGGCGATTCCTCAGGGATGCGCCAGGACATGGGACAACATAGCGGGCTATGTCCGCGATCTCAGACTTGTTGCAAAGCCAAGCACTGGAGCATACAAGTCTGTCGGCAGCTTCATCTCCATCGGTCAGGTTTTCCCTAGCTATTGGGATTGGTATCAGTTCCTTGAACTACTGGCCATGCTCTCGATAATGCTTGGAGTGATGAACCTGCTTCCTATTCCTGGCCTTGACGGTGGCCATATCCTTTTCACCATCTGTGAAATGGTGACCGGTCATAAGCCAAGCGAGAAGTTCCTCATCGGGGCGCAGATGGTGGGCATGGTGCTGCTTCTCATGCTGATGGCCCTGGCATTCGGTAACGATATAGTAAGATTAATAAGATAAGATATGAAAAGACTGGCGATTCTCCTGATGGCGGCTATGTGCCTCATCTCATGCAACTCGAAGAAGACCATCAAGGCGCTTCTCCCTAACGTCAGCGGCAAGGCTGGCGAGGTCCTGGTCGTGATCGAAAAGGAAAAGTGGGACGGAGACCTTGGAGACGCAATCCGTGGACTCCTTGCAGATGAATGTCCATGGCTTGCCCAGAGCGAGCCTCTCTATACCCTTGTGAATGTGGCTCCGGGTGGATTTGCAGACCTTTTCAAGGTTCACAGGAACATCGTCATCGTCAATGTCGACCCGCAGGCAAGCAAGGAAGGCGTTGCAATCAGCAATGATGTATGGGCTGCTCCACAGATCGTGCTCCAGATCTCGGCGTTTACCGACGAGGGTGCTGCAAAGGTCGTTGCCGACGAGGCTCAGCTTATGACTTCAGCTCTTGAGCAGGCTGAACGTGACCGTGTCATCCGCAACACCATGCTTTATGAAGAGAGGGAACTCTATACCCAGGCAAGCAGCATATTCGGCGGCGCTCCACATTTCCCTACAGGATACAAGCTCAAGAAGGCTACCGAGGACTTCATCTGGATTGCCGATGAACGCCAGTACACCAACCAGTCGATCGTGATGTACCGTTATCCGGCAACTGGAGATCCACAGAAGGATCTTTCGGAAGATGCAATCCGTGCGCATCGTAACGAGGTCATGATGTACAATATTCCGGGAATGTTCGAGAATACCTATGTGACAACATCAGAGATCGGCGCCTTCACGACCGAATCCATCCGTTACCAGGGCAGGGCATTCGTCCAGACCCGCGGTTTCTGGGAGGTGGAAAACGACTTCATGGGCGGTCCGTTCGTGTCGCATTCACAGTATAGCCAGGACGGCTCGGAGGTTATCGTGTGCGAAGCATTCGTTTACGCACCACGCTTTGACAAGAGACAGTATCTGCGTCAGGTAGAGTCTTTGCTCTACTCGTTCGAATGGAAGAATAAATAAGAATTTTTCAAAAGGTATTGTCATTCCAAAAATAATTGCTAACTTTGCAACCCATTCGTAGAAATGCGTAATGGAACGGCCTGGTGGGTTCGTATAACGGCTAGTACTCGGGATTTTCATTCCCGCAATAGGAGTTCGATTCTCCTACCCACTACTATAATAAATAAAAAATACAATAATGGCAAACAACGCATCTGCAGAGAAGTGCATCCGCCAGAGCGAGAGGCACAGATTGCATAATAAGTATTATGCAAAGACAACACGAAACGCAATTCGTGACATCAGAAACACCACTGACAAGAAGACCGCTGAGGCTAACGCCCCTAAGGTATATGCAATGATCGATAAGCTCGCAAAGATGGGCCTTATCCACAAGAACAAGGCAGCAAACCTCAAGAGCGGTATCGCAGTTTACATCAACAAACTTGCCTAAGGAATTAAGGGCTGCTTGAAAAAGCAGCCTCTTTTTTTCGGGATGTAGCGCAGTTGGTAGCGCACTACGTTCGGGACGTAGGGGTCGTCCGTTCGAGTCGGATCATCCCGACAAAGGAGCACGTATCCGTTGCTCCTTTTTTTATTATATTTGTGTGGAAAAGACAACAAGATGAAAAAGATACCAAGTTTTACCATCGATCATATAAGACTCAAGAGAGGAATATATGTCTCACGCAAAGACAATGTCGGGGGAGAGGTCGTCACAACATTCGACATCCGGATGAAGGAGCCAAACCGTGAACCGGCTCTCGGTCAGGGCGCGATACATACCATAGAACACCTTGCGGCGACCTATCTCCGCAACGATCCCGAATGGGCGGACAGGATTGTCTACTGGGGTCCTATGGGTTGCCTTACGGGTAATTATCTTCTTATGCGTGGCGATCTTGAATCGTCTGACATAGTGAAACTTATGCAGGATACATTCCGTTTTGTGGCCGAGTTTGACGGAGAAGTCCCGGGTGCTGCGCCAAAGGATTGCGGAAACTGGCTTCTTCACGATCTGCCGATGGCAAAATGGGAGTCCTCAAAGTATCTTCACGAGGTGCTAGAGAACATTACGGAGGAGAACCTGCATTATCCTGAGCAATAATTTTTGAAAAAAATGTTCAAAAAGTTTGCAGAATAAAAATTCCTTGCTACCTTTGCAATCCCGAAAGGAAAACATTCCTCTTTAGCTCAGTTGGTTAGAGCACCTGACTGTTAATCAGGGGGTCCTAGGTTCAAGTCCTAGAAGGGGAGCGAAAGCGGACGACGAAAGTCGCCCGCTTTTTTCGTGTATGCTGCTGGGTTCTGTAACCCGTTCAGTACCTGTCTTCCGGTGGAGATTATTGCCGAAAATAACTATATTTGTAAGTTAACAAAATTTGCTCAAACTTATGAATATCGATCTTCTATCAAAAATGGTTGCGGAACTGATCCTCGACAACGACGAAGTGTCGCTGCCTGGGCTTGGCGTATTCGTGGCTGAGATGGTTCCTGCGTCCTTTTCGGACAAGGGATACACCATCAATCCGCCATATCGGCGCCTCAGTTTCCGCCAGAAGCAGGAGAACGACACGCTTCTGGTCGACCTCTACGCTGACAGCAACCGCCTTGCACCGAAAGATGCGGCGTCTATTCTTGGAAAGTTCCTTGGCGAACTGAAAGAGAATCTCATTGAAAAGAAGACCGTAGTATTTCCTGGTCTTGGACGTCTCAGGGCAACTCGAGAAAATAACTTTTTTTTCGTCCCCGACGAGAATCTGAATATCTACCCTGAAGGTTTCTGGATGAAGTCTCTATCCCTGAAGACTCACGAAGAGACAGCAGAGGAAATCGCTTCGGCGGTCGAGTCCCTCGGAGACATGCTTGCCGCTGCATCCGCAGTAGTGGCTCCTTCTGAACCTGTCTCTGCCCCTTCTGAGCCTGTAACAGAACCAGAAATAAAATCAGTATCATTGCCGGAACCGGAACTTCCGGAACCAGTCCAGACTGTGGAAGATGTACCATCAAAGGAAGATTCAATCGTTCCGGAACCAGTCCAGGCTGTAGAGGTAAAACCTTCAGAGGAAGTAAAGGCTCAGGAGCCAATTATCCCAGAACCGGCTATCCCGGAACCAACCATCCCGGAATCGGTCAAAGTGGAACCTGTAAAGGAAGAACCAGTCAAAACCGAACCTGTCAAGTCCGAACCTGTCAAGTCCGAACCTGTCAAACCGGAACCTAGGCCGGAAAAAATCAGGAAGCCGATGCCTCAGTGGGCCCGCACGGCCATAGCGGCTACCTTGGCCACTATCGGAACCGTCGCAGCCGCGCTGATACTCTTTGTCGCAGTTTCACGCGTAAGCCCTGGATCGACCGACAAGTTACTCTATACTGCTGAAGAACTTGAAATCCTGAACTATCCAATAGATTGATAAGCCATGAGGCGCACTACCGACAAATCCATACTCAAATTCATGAGTGACCAGCTTTCAGTCTGGCCTTTGGCGGCGTCGAACTTCCGTGCGCTCAAATCGGCCGAAACACGAAATCTGGTGGTCGGAGGTCTTGAGGTCCTGCTTCAGCACAATCCAGCACGCATAACATCCTCGACAGCGAAGGCCGATCCCGAGTCAGTCGCCGCCCGCCCTTGTTTTCTCTGTGCAGAGAACTGTCCCGAGGAACAGCTGAATTTCCTGTTTGACGGGCGCAAGGGACGTCGCTACTATGTAAGGGCAAACCCATATCCGATATTCCCGGACCATCTTGTCATCTCGTCTGTCAATCATGAACCCCAGTCGATCTGGCACCGCTATGTCGACATGCTTGACCTTGCTCAGCGCTTTGACGACTTCTGCATCTTCTACAACGGTCCTCAGTGCGGAGCTTCCGCACCTGACCATATGCACTTTCAGGCATGTCCCAAGGGACTCATGCCGCTAGAGAATGATATCGAGGCTCTTTTCAATGACGGAGATGCTTCCGGAAAACTGAAATATCTCAGCTCGGTCCGCGATGCCGACCTGTACCACTACGAGGGTTTCACCCGCGGCGTATTCGCCCTGCGTGCGAAGACCTCGAAATCACTCGCGAAACTGTTCTACAGGCTTCTTGACTGTGCTCCTATGCATGCGGGAAGTCCTGAACCAATGTTCAACCTTTTCGCCTACTGCTCGAACGGAGAATACCGCTCTTTCGTAACATTCAGAGACAGGCATTTCAGCCATCACTTTGACTGCGACGGCCCGGATCATCTGACGATGGGACCTGGCGCCGCCGACATGGCAGGTTTCCTGATAGTCCCGGTCGCTGAAGATTACGCAAAGCTCAACTCCGGGCTGCTCGAAGACATGCTCTCCGAGGTTTCGCTCAGCGCAGAAGACGAAGCAACAATCATCTGGAAATTGACACGCAGCCAAGCTGAACTCAAGGTAGGAATCATGTCCGCGCCTGAGATTGCCTTCGAAATGATCGCCGACGGCGCCGGGACCCAGAAAGTCCGCTGGTGCAACGGCCAGATAGACTATAACGGAACTCTCTATGACGAACTCTTCTTCGAGGCGGAAACACCATCCACCATGTTCGCAGAGGCGTCATTCATCCTTCACGACGTTGTCATCGGAGTGGATTTCCATTGGCAGCGAAAGGTCGACCAGAAATTCGCCGGTTCCCTCAAGTTCATCGTCGAGGGTGACAAGATAACCGCCATCAATGTCATCGGAATCGAGGATTACCTGCTCAGCGTGATTTCTTCCGAGATGAAGTCGACAGCTTCTCTGGAATATCTCAAGGCTCATTCTGTAATATCCCGTTCATGGGTGATGTCCCAGATACGAGGTCACAAGCAGCCAGGCATCAGCACGGGCGTGGAGACTGAAGATACATACATCAAGTGGTTCGATCATGATGACCATGTCAACTTCGATGTGTGCGCCGACGATCATTGCCAGCGCTATCAGGGAATAGGCATGGCGGCGGGAGAGACCGTCCGCAAGGCTATCGATGCTACCTGGGGACAGGTACTCATGTACGATGGCGAGATCTGCGACGCCAGATTCTCGAAGTGCTGCGGAGGTATGATGGAGACATTCGATACCTGTTGGGAAGACGTTGATCATCCATACCTCCAGGCCATTCCTGACAGGGATGGAGATGGAAAGGATTTCTGTGATACTGACGATCAGGCCATCCTTTCCCAGGTCCTCAATGACTACGATCTTGAAACCAGGGATTTCTATAAATGGCAGGTCCGATACACCAAGGAAGAACTGTCGGATCTTGTCCGTCGACGCTCAGGCATCGATTTCGGCACGATAGAGGCACTCGAACCTCTTGAAAGAGGCGGTTCCGGACGACTCGGGCTGCTTCGTGTCGTGGGAAGCAGACGCAGCATGAATATCGGCAAGGAACTTATCATCAGGCGCTGGCTTTCCGAGAGTCATCTGAAGAGCTCTGCTTTTGATGTCAGCTATGATGGTGACAGCATTGTCCTTGACGGCAAGGGCTGGGGCCATGGCGTCGGCTTCTGCCAGATCGGCGCAGCAGTAATGTCGGCAAAGGGATATGGCTACGATGCCATCCTCCGCCATTATTATCCTGGCTCGGAACTGAAGCTGATTTAGAAGCTTCTCAGCTGCTGCGTATACAAATCAAGAATAAAGACACTGAAACATATATGGCAACCAACAAACTGAACGGAAAGAGAAATCCATGGACATGGATTCCGACCCTTTATTTCGCTGAAGGTCTTCCATATGTCGCTGTGATGACAGTGGCTGTGGTCATGTACAAAAAGCTTGGACTGAGCAATGCTGACATCGCTCTCTACACCTCGTGGCTCTACCTGCCATGGGTGATCAAGCCGATCTGGAGCCCGTTCATAGACCTTATCAAGACAAAACGCTGGTGGGTAAATTCCATGCAGACCTTGATTGCCGCGGCTTTTGCGGGAGTTGCGTTCTTCATCCCTACCGACTTCTATGTCCAGGTGACGCTCGCTTTCTTCTGGATTATGGCGTTCTCGTCCGCGACACATGACATCGCGGCTGACGGATACTATATGCTGGCGCTTGACGAGGGTGACCAGAGCCTCTTTGTCGGTATCCGCAACATTTTCTATCGCTTTGCGACCATTTTCGGACAGGGCATCCTGGTTATGATTGCCGGCCTTATCGAGACTGGCAAGCTCTTCCCGTCGATTGCTGCAGACAGAAAAATCGTGCTTTCATGGACCATATGCTTCTACCTTCTGGCGGGCATATTCATCGCTACGACGATCTATCATAGATTCATCCTTCCTAAGCCGGAGTCTGACAGCCCTCGTACCGATATCAGCGCGAAGACGATTCTCAAGGAGTTCGTGAATACTTTCGTGAGCTTTTTCAAGAAACCGCATATGGGCCTCATCCTGTTCTTCCTCCTGACCTATCGTCTTGGAGAGAGCCAGCTTGCAAAGATTGCCCAGCCATTCATGCTTGACAACGGCGCTGCAGGCGGACTTGACCTCCCTACAGCGCAGGTGGGTATGTTCTACGGCACCTTCGGCGTGATAGCCCTTCTCCTTGGCGGTATCGTCAGCGGTATCGTGGTGAGCAAGGACGGTTTCCGCAAGTGGATCATACCTATGGCGCTCATGATCAACATCCCGGACCTGCTTTATGTTCTCCTCGCGACATTGCTCCCTAACAGTCCGGTGCTGGTAGCTCTCTGCATCATTCTCGAGCAGTTCGGCTACGGATTCGGATTCACCGCATACATGATGTTCCTCATGTTCATCGCTCAGGGAGCCCAGAAGACATCGCACTATGCAATCGGTACCGGTTTCATGGCTGCCGGCATGATGATTCCGGGCATGTTCGCCGGAATGATCCAGGAAGCCATCGGCTATCCTTCATTCTTCGTCTGGGTGTGCCTCTGCACCATCCCGGGCATCATTGCAGCGTTGCTGGTAAAGAAGTTCATCCCTGCCGAGTACGGTAGAAAGAATAAATAATCGGATATGAAAAAGATAATCATAGCTGCAGCATCATTGCTGCTCTCATTCGGATGTGCAGTACAGGCTGAAAACAAAGTTGAGGCTCAGCCTGCATCCAAGATTCGCGTAAAGCCAGGCATCGAGGTTCTCCAGGAACGTAATTTTGCCGGACTCGAGGGCAAGAAAGTCGGTCTGCTCACCAACCCGAGCGGCGTGGACCACAACCTCCGCTCCACAATCGATATCCTTTTCAATGCCGAGAATGTGGATCTTGTATGCATGTTCGCTCCCGAGCATGGAGTACGCGGTGACATCTATGCCGGCGGTCACGCCGATGATACCATCGACAAGAGCACTGGCCTGAAGGTCTATTCTGTATATGGCAATACACGCAAACCTACTCCAGAAATGCTCAAGGGGCTCGATGTGGTGGTTTATGACATCCAGGACGTCGGCTCACGTTCATACACATTCATCAGCTCGCTTGGCCTCATGATGCGCGCATGTGCGGAGCAGGGTGTCGAGGTGATGGTCCTTGACCGTCCTAACCCTGTCAACGGCCTCAAGGTCGAAGGCTGTCTTGTCGAGGACGGCTTCCATTCATTCGTCAGCGAGTTCAAGATTCCATACGTTTACGGTCTGACAGTCGGTGAACTTGCCATCCTCATCAACGAGGAAGGTCTCAACTGCGGCGAGCAGGGCAAGGATGCGCCTCTCAAGTGCAAGCTCAGCGTCATTCCTATGGAGGGTTGGACACGCGACATGACATTCGTGGATACAGGTCTTCCATGGGTGCTTCCATCGCCGAACATCCCTTATCCCCAGAGCGCTATCGGCTACCCAAGCTCAGGCCTCGTCGGTGAGTTCAACAACTACCTGAACATCGGTGTCGGCTATACGATTCCGTTCGGAACCTTCGCGGCTGAATGGCTGGACGCAGAAGCTCTCAAGGCAAAGCTGGACAGCTATGAAATCCCTGGAACCAGCTTCCGTACAATATATTTCAAGCCATTCTCAGGCGGTTCTGCAGGCAAGCTTATACAGGGCGTGGAGTACTTCTATTCCGACTATGACAAGGCCCAGCTGACCATGACCCAGTTCTATGTGATGCAGGCTGTTCACGAGCTATATCCTAAGATCAATCCATTCGAGGGACTTCGCAACAACATGTTCGATAAAGTCTGTGGCACGGATTATGTAAGATTGAACATGCAAAGGAACTTCAAGGTCGCCGACATCGAAGCCTACTGGAACAAGGACGTCGACTCCTTCAAGGAACTTTCAAAGAAGTACCACTTATACGATTAAACACTATGAAGAATTTATTCAACTACATCTCTGCAGGACTCGTAGCGATAGCTATGGTCGCAGGCTCAGCAGATCTCAACGCACAGTCACGTGCAGCCAGATCTTCATCGAGCACCAGCTCAAGCCAGCAGCGTAGTTCTTCCAGCTCTTCTTCAACCAGGAGCTCTTCAGCATCACGCTCATCATCGGCTTCAACTTCACGAAATAATTCAGCAACCACACCTCAGGTCAGCCGCAACAACAGCAGTTCAAGCCAGCAGCGCAGCTCAGCCAACACTTCTACAAGAAGTTCAAGTTCGACTGCGAGGTCAAGCTCAAGCTCTTCAACCAGAAGCACAGCGGCAACACCACAGGTAAAGCGCAATTCCCGCACTGAGGCTACTCAGAGCACCGGTTCTGCATCTGCCCGTCAGAACAACAGCGCCGCTGCTGCACGTGCGAACAACAGTTCTGCCGCTGTACGCGAGAACAGCAATACCCAGCAGGTGGCTCGTCAGAGCGCAGCTTCAAACAACAATACCAAGAGCCAGAGCTCGGCTGCAGCTGCACGCTCAAGCGCAAGCTCGGCAAAGGGCCTGAACAATGTTTCAAGCAGCACCCGCACTTCACGAGAGAACACCAACATCAATATGTCTGCTCAGAACCTGAACAACATGAAGATGGACGACAAGAGAAATATCAGCCGCGTGGCTCCTGTACAGCGTGACAAGATCCAGTACAACACTCCTGATCATTTCTTCAATCCTGGCAATCACTACTTTGGCTACGGAGTGCACAAGCTGCCACCTCACTACAGCCACATGCATCATTGGGGAGTTGACTACTACTTCCACAACGATATCTACTATCGCCGCCATGGTAACATCTACGTTGTCTGCCGTCCTCCTTTCGGAGTGACATTCAGCCGCAGCCTGCGCCGCATGCAGTTCGCGACAGTACGCTTCGCATATTACTACAATGTGTATCGTACTTTCAATGTCATCGACGACAACTACCGCACCATCATGGAGCAGAACAGAGTCATCGCTGCCAACAATGCCAGAATCGCTCAGCAGAACGCTTCAATCGCGCTCAACGCTGACAGAGCATATTCAGCACACAACATTGCAAACGCCCTCGGACTTGTCCAGAGCTATGCAGGACTCGACAGCGAGTACTTCTACGAGGATGGCGTATTCTACGCAATCAACAAGAGAGGCCGCTACGAGGTCATCGTTCCTCCAGCAGGTGCGCTTGTAGACGAGCTCCCAGATGATTACGATATCATCGTCCTTAACGGAATCGAGTACTACAGAGTAGACGACACCGTATACCGCCTCACTCTTGTGGACGGAACTCCTCTCCTCGAGGTACTCGGTCAGATGCCATACCAGATGGCTTCAAGATATTGGAACTAGATCAGCTTATAGATCCTTCTGAGCGACTCAAGGTCGCCTGAAGCGTAAAGATCGATACTTCCTTCCTCTCCTTCGGGTGAGGAAGGAATATTTTTTTGTGCCATGACGTTGACAAGCTGGCGTGCGACAGCTGGGGCGGGATCGATTACGGTTATTTCCCTGTCAGGGGCGAGTTCGGCTGCAACCTTTTCGATCACCGGGCGCAGGAATGGATAGTGGGTACAGCCAAGAACTATGAAGTCAGCCCCTGACTCTACAAGTGGAGCGACGCTTTCGCGGACTGTAGATTCGGCCTCAGGACCCTCCAGAATGCCGTTTTCAACCAGTTCGACAAATCCTTGGCCGACATGCTCGATGACCTTGATGCCGTCGCTGAAACGGTCCCTGGTGTCAAGGTATTTTGATGCCTTCAGTGTGCCGGCTGTGGCGAGAACTCCTATGACTCCGGTCTTGGTCGCAAGGGCTGCGGGTTTGACTGCAGGCTCCATTCCTATGAAAGGAACTGAAGGAAACTTCTCGCGGAGAAATGCGATGGCTGCGGCGGTGGCGGTGTTGCAGGCTACGACAATCAGCTCGCAGCCCATGCCTATCAGGTATTCACTGATGACTGTCGCGCGGTATTCAATCTCCTCGCGGGTTCTGCCGCCGTATGGGCAGTAGGCACTGTCAGAGACGTATACGTACTGCTCTCTGGGGAGCAGTTTATGGATCTCTCTGTAGACTGATAGTCCGCCGGATCCGGAATCGAATATTCCTATCTTTGCCATGGGGACAAAGTTACGATTAAGCGAGGAAATGACAAACTGGTTTGATCATTTCCGAGCGGGAGTAACTTCAACGAGAGGATCGAATTAAAGTTCGGAGTCGAGAGAAATGACAAACTGGTTTGATCATTTCCGAGCGGGAGTAACTTCAACGAGAGGATCGAATTAAAGTTCGGAGTCGAGAGAAATGACAAACTGGTTTGGTCATTTCCGAGCGGGAGTAACTTCAACGAGAGGATCGAATTAAAGTTGCGTTTTATGAAACATTTATGTTAAGAAATGCTCATTTTTTAGTAGATTTGTACGATATAACAGTGTAGAAAATGAAGAGTTCCGAACAGATAAAAGAGCTGCGTGCAAGGATGGAAGTGCTCCACAGATGCCTTTCCATCGATGCAAGGCGTGTAGAGGTCGAGGAGGGAGAGCGCCAGAGCCAGGCGGCTGATTTCTGGGACGATCCAAAGAAGGCAGAAGCATTCCTCAAAAAGCTCAGCGGAGTAAAGTCATGGGTTAATGATTATGACCGTGCCTCCGGAATGGTGGATGACCTGGACGTGCTATATGAATTTGCACGTGAGAGCATGTCTGCTGAAGGTGATGAACTTGCCCAGACTCCGGAAGCGGATGAACTGGATCAGGCTTTCGATGATGCTCAGGCTGCCGTTGAGGCGTTGGAACTCAAGAACATGCTTGGCGCCGAGGGAGACTCGCTGGGAGCTGTGCTTACCATAAACAGCGGCGCTGGCGGTACCGAAGCGAACGACTGGTCGGCGATGCTGATGCGAATGTATCTGCGCTGGGCCGAAAGGAACGGCTATAAGACAGAAGTGACAGAACTCGTGGATGGCGATGAGGTCGGCATCAAGAGCACTACTATCGAGATAGAGGGTGAATATGCGTACGGCTACCTCAAGGCCGAAAACGGCGTGCACAGACTTGTGCGTGTGTCACCGTTCAACGCGCAGGGCAAGCGAATGACCACATTCTCATCAGTCTTCGTATATCCGCTGGTCGATGATTCGATCAATATCGAGATCAAGCCTGCAGACCTGGAATGGGATACATTCCGAAGCGGTGGACATGGCGGCCAGAACGTCAACAAGGTCGAAACCGGAGTCCGCGTCAAGCATCTTCCTACCGGAATCGTGGTCGAGAACACCGAAGGACGTACCCAGATCGGAAACAAGGAGAATGCGCTCCGTATCCTCAAGTCACGTCTTTATGATCTGGAACTCCGCAAGCGTCAGGAGAAGCAGGCAGAGCTCGAAGGACAGAAGAAGAAGATCGAGTGGGGCTCGCAGATCCGTTCATACGTGTTCGATGACAGAAGAGTCAAGGATCACCGTACAGGCTGCCAGACATCCGATGTGAACGCAGTCATGGATGGCGATATCGATGCATTCATCAAGACGTTCCTCATGCAGGAGGGCGGCGCGGCCAACAGTGCGACAACTATAGATTAAACTAATAAAACCTAATAATAATCATGGCAGAATTCAAATATGCTCCAATGTTTCAGCTTGGTCCAGACACCACTGAATACTACAAGATCCCAGGATCAGAGCAGTATGTAAGCACCTCGGAGTTCGAGGGTCACAAGATGCTCAAGGTAGCCAAGGAAGGTCTTACCGTTATGGCAAACACCGCATTCCGCGATGTAAGCTTCCTTCTCCGCCGCTCGCATAACGAGCAGGTCGCAAAGATTCTCAGCGACCCTGAGGCCAGCGCTAACGACAAGTATGTAGCACTTACCTTCCTCCGCAATGCTGAGGTTGCAGCAAAGGGCAAGCTCCCACTCTGCCAGGATACAGGTACCGCAATCATCCACGGCGAGAAGGGCCAGCAGGTATGGACCGGATTCTGTGACGAAGAGGCTCTCTCTCTTGGTGTATACAAGACCTACACAGAGGAGAATCTCCGTTACAGCCAGAACGCACCTCTCGACATGTATAATGAGGTCAACACCAAGTGCAACCTCCCTGCACAGATCGACATCGAGGCTTGCGAGGGCGCTGAGTATCATTTCCTCATGGTCACCAAGGGCGGCGGTTCAGCCAACAAGACATATCTCTACCAGGAGACCAAGGCACGTATCCAGAACCCTGGTACCCTCGTTCCTTTCCTCGTAGCCAAGATGAAGACACTCGGTACAGCCGCTTGTCCTCCATACCACATCGCTATCGTAGTCGGTGGTACTTCTGCAGAGAAGAACCTCCTTACCGTGAAGCTCGCTTCTACACACTACTATGACGAGCTCCCTACCACCGGTGACGAGACAGGCCGCGCATTCCGCGACATCGAGCTTGAGAAGCAGCTCCTCGAGGAGACCCACAAGATCGGTCTCGGCGCACAGTTCGGCGGCAAGTACATGGCACACGACATCCGCGTCGTACGTCTTCCACGCCACGGTGCAAGCTGCCCTATCGGTCTCGGCGTAAGCTGCTCGGCAGACCGTAACATCAAGGCAAAGATCAACGAGGACGGTATCTGGATCGAGAAGATGGACGACAAGCCATACGAGCTCATCCCAGAGGAGCTCCGCAACGCAGGCGAGAGCGGAGCAGTCGAGATCGACCTCAATCAGCCAATGTCAGAGGTATGCAAGATTCTCACAAACTATCCTGTAGGTACCCGTCTCAACCTCAAGGGCACCATCATCGTCGGCCGTGACATCGCTCACGCCAAGCTCAAGGCTCGTCTTGACGCAGGAGAGGGCATGCCTCAGTACATGAAGGATCACCCTATCTACTATGCTGGACCTGCAAAGACCCCTGCAGGCATGGCATGTGGTTCGATGGGACCTACCACCGCAGGCCGTATGGATCCATATGT
Source organism: Bacteroidales bacterium (assembly GCA_024402135.1). Taxonomy (GTDB): domain Bacteria; phylum Bacteroidota; class Bacteroidia; order Bacteroidales; family UBA932; genus Cryptobacteroides. The sequence continues at coordinate 44,695 of JAKSJN010000009.1, read as the reverse complement.
AGACGAGTTCCAGGACAACGGCGGTTCAATGATCATGCTCGCAAAGGGTAACCGCAGCCAGGCTGTCACCGACGCATGCAAGAAGCATGGCGGCTTCTACCTCGGTTCAATCGGTGGTCCTGCAGCAATCCTCGCACAGAACAACATCAAGAGCATCGAGTGCGTAGAGTATCCTGAACTCGGCATGGAGGCTATCTGGAAGATCGAGGTCGAGAACTTCCCGGCATTCATCCTCGTTGACGACAAGGGTAACGACTTCTTCAAGACCATCGGTCTTTAATAACTGATATTTCCGGCCGTGGATCAGCCATTCGAGTATAGCTCCTACGTAACGGGAAAGCATTTCGTCGGTCGCAGGCAGGATTGCGCATCACTCGCAGACCTGCTTGCGGGCGGCCGTAATGTCGTCTTGTACGAGGCTCCCAAGACCGGCAAGACATCCCTGGTCGAGCAGACTCTGCTTAACCTGAAACAGAAGGGTGTCTCATTAAAGGTCGCGCGTCTCAATCTCTTGACAGTAAGGACAGAGGCTGAGTTCCTTCGCAGGCTCAGCACAGAACTGACCGGCGTAAGCCCGGAAGGGGAGTGTGAACTCTCCGAAACCCTGTCATTGCCATGGAAAGTGGCGGCTGAGACTGGCCAGAAGGTGGTCGTCTTCCTGTCCGAGTTCCAGAACCTGGATTTCACAGAGGATTCATATCGCCTTTACAAGACCTTTGAGACCGTACTGCGAGAGCACACAGAGGATAGCAATGCCTGCTACATAATGAGTGGTTCGAAGGTTAATGCGATGAAGGAAATCTTCGAGCATCACAAGTTCTTCTGGCGTTGCGCCGAGCATCTTCCGGTAAGCAAGGTCGAGGACAGAGAGGTTGTCGATCACGTCATCCGAGGCTTTCTCAGCAGCGGCAAGGTGATCGAGAACGACCTGCTCCTGAGCATCTGTGAACGCTTCGAGAATAATCTCTGGTATATCAACCATTTCATCTCGATCTGCGATACACTGACCAGAGGATATATCCTGCAGCCGGTGCTCATCGATGCCATGTCGATGATGATTGCCGTGCATGAGCCACGTTTCACTGCAATGATGAACGACCTCACCACATTCCAGGTAGGATTGCTCGAGGCTGTGGTTGACGGTCACAAGCATTTCAGCACCAGTGACGTCATACGAAAATATGGCCTTAATTCATCGGCGAATGTGAGACGCCTCAAGGATGCCTTGTGCAAGAAGGAGATCATCAGCTTCAATGAAGAAGACGAGCCATACTTCCTGGATCCGCTCTTCAAGTACTGGGTTACCAAGTACTTCTTCGGCAAGGTTGAGGCATAGTTGATAATTCTTTTGGATTATTGAGATTTATTCTTACCTTTGTGCCCGCAAAATTAGAAAGAAAAAGGGGGTGATAAAGAAATGATCATAGTTCCAATCAAAGAAGGCGAAAACATCGAGAGAGCTCTTAAGAAGTTCAAGAGAAAGTTCGAGAAGACCGGCGCTATCCGTGAGCTCCGTGCACGCAAGAACTTCGAGAAGCCTTCAGTAAAGAACAGAATTGCTCGTCAGAAGGCAATCTATGTACAGCATCTTCGTCTTGAGGAGGAGCAGTAATTTCGTATTCACCTTTACGAAATATAAGGAGACCGACATCAGTCGGTCTCTTTTTTGTTATATTTGTGTCAATCCTTAATCCGGATGGAGAGCGAAGAGAAAAAGTCCAATACATCGCGCCTGAGGTGGCTGAAACGTCTCCTCGTCGTGCTTGTTGCTGTTCCAGTCGTGCTGTTGATGCTGCTCGACGCGGTACTCAGTGACTTTGTGCTCCAGAAGGTCGTTGACAAGCTAGTGCCGCAATACGTGGATGGCAATCTCGATATAGGCCGCATCAAGGTCAGCGCCATCCGCAACTTTCCACATTTCCGTGTGGAACTGCATGACGTGGACCTGACATATCCGCACAGCCGTTTCGAAGCATATCAGGATGATCCGGAGGTCCTTGCCTCCATGGGTATCGGCCATGTCGATTCACTATCCTTTGCCGATGATACCCTTGCACATGCAGACCTGCTTATGGCAGCGGTGGATGTCCTGGACCTTATCAAAGGTGAATACACCCTGCCGATCATAGGTATCAACGGATTGCGGGCTTACGCGCATCGCTATGACTCGACTGCGGTGAACTGGGATATGTTCTTGTTCGAAAGCGATACCACGGAGTCTTCCACACCACTTCCGGAAATCAATCTTGGCAAAGTACTCGTGGACGGCAGCCCTATGGCTGTCTATACTGACCGTGTCGCCGGAATCTACGCCCGCCTGGGCTTCGACGAATTGTCGCTTCTGGGCCGTTTTGACGCGGAACTGATGGACAAGCTGTACACTATCGGTTCACGTCCAGAGAAGGACCGCCTGCATCTTGATCTTGCAAACCTTCTTGTAGAGGCAAGGCTGGTGGATGTGGAGAAAAGGAACGTGGTTGACAGCGTTGCATTGGAACTGAGCGATCTCTGCCTGCATGAACATCAGAACCATATCGACGTGGAAATGGAGTCCGAGGCTTCATATAAGATGTATGGATACGATCTTATCCATGCTCCATTGGTTCTGGATACCGAAATAGGCTTTCCTCCGGTAAAGGATGGCGGAATAGTGTCTCTCGACGTCCTTGAATTCAATGCACGGATTGCTGCCATGCTGATGGAATTGTCCGGCAAGGCTGATATATATGGCGACCATATCGACATGGATCTTGCTGCAGACGTCAAAGAATGCTCGATAGGGGAAATCATCAATGATTATCTTGTGCCGTTTGTGCCGGCTCTCAAGGAACTGAAGACTGATGCTGACATTAAACTCGAGGCCAAGGCAAACGGAACCTTTGGTTTCGATGATGGCCGTATGCCGACCGTGAATGCCGTCCTGACCGTCCCTGATGCGCACTTTGCATACTCTGATCTGGTGATGGATTCGGAGTTTGACATGACCTTCAAGGCTCTGTTCAATGATGGTCATCTCCTGGCTGACCTTGAGGATTTCTGCTTTGACATGGATGGCCTGTCCCTGACTGTAAAGGGCAAGTCCGAGGATGCGCTGGCTGATGATCCAAGGGTGGCTGTCGATGGAAGTGCCCATGCGGCTTTGGACAAGCTTATGGCATATCTTCCAGCAGACCTTGGCATAGTGGCTGACGGTGATGTCGACCTTGTTCTCGGCGGAGCTTTCCGTCCTTCCCAGCTGTCACTTTACAAAATCAGCTCCAGCGAACTGAAGGCTGCGCTATCTGGCGACCTCGTGAAGTTCGCGATGCCGGCTGATACACTGTACGCAAATCTTGGAAGACCGGTTGTCAGGCTTGAAAACGGTCGATACTCAGCGGCTATGGATACCTTGTCGTTCACTCTCGGCGAGGCTCTGCGTGCCCAGGGTGCCAAACTGCGCGCCCAGGCAGTCAATTCATCGGATACACTCTCGAACGGTTTTCCTCAGGTGGACATAGCACTTGACGCCAATTCAGTCGACATGCAGAGCGGGGATGACCTCGAGGTGATGGTACGCGGCAGCCGTAACCGCTTCTCTATGAAGAAAGGCTCCGGGTCGACTCCGGTGCTGAAGGCAAACACGGCCGAGAATGCCCTTATCTTGAACATGGGCGAGAACCGTGTTCTCCTCAGGAACGCTGCGCTGGACCTGAATACCCGAAGCGCTGCCATACGCCGCAACAATACTCCTCGAGACTCGACCAGACGCCGCCAGAACGCCGTTGAGACCGAGTCTGATTTCAAGCTGAAAGACATCGACATCAAGCTCGACAGTTCTCTGTTCGACATGTACAGGAAGTACAATCCATACGGATCATTGAAGGTCGCTTCGGCAAAGATCGTCACACCTATGCTGCCTTTGCGTACCAGCGCTGATTCCCTTGATCTCGACTTCACGGACAACGTCCTTACCCTCAACAGTCTCGGGGTCGCTGCCGGTACATCATCACTCAGCGCCAAAGGTTCTCTCCGCGGCTTGCGCCAGGCGTTCCAGGGACGCGGCAGGATGAATCTGGACATGGACATCGAGTCACCGCGCCTTAACGTCAATGAACTGCTTGCAGCATTCGAGATTGCTGCCGTGGATACCATCGAGCATGTCATAATCGAGGATAACCGGGAGTACCAGAACAGCATTGTCGTAGATACGCTGGAGAATGCCGTGGTCGGCCTGGATATGCCTCTGATAGTGGTACCTTCAAACCTGAACGCAAGTGTCCGTGTAAAGGCAGGCGAGGTCAATGTGTCTAACTTCGTTCTTGACGGACTTGCTTCGGATATCACGATGCGGGACCGTACTGTACAGTTGCTGAACACGTTGGTTATGTCAGACGTCGGCAATGCCCAGTTCGATGCCTTCTATTCGACCAGGACCAAGAAGGATATCAAGGCCGGTTTCAATCTGGCTCTGTCTGACGTGACTGCGGACAAGGTCATCGAGCTGTTCCCAGTTGTGGACAGTCTCGTGCCTATGCTCAAGTCCTTCAAGGGCCTGCTCAACCTTGAGATGGCTGCGACATCGCCTCTGGATACCAACATGAACCTTGTTCTTCCATCTATCGACGGCATGGTCAAGCTTGACGGCAAGGATCTCCTGCTCGAGGATACCGGCAGCCTGCGCCGCATCGCACAGCTGCTGATGTTCAAGGACGCGCGCGCCGGCCATATCAAGGACATGACCCTGTATGGAATCATCTCCAACAACAGGCTGCAGATATATCCATTCCTGCTTGGTGTGGACCGCTATACTCTGGCCCTGTATGGCCAGCAGAAGTTTGACTCCAATTTCGACTATCACATCTCGATCGTGGATGCTCCGCTGCCGTTCCGTTTCGGCCTGAATCTTCTTGGCAACTTCGACAACTGGAACTATTCTATCGGTCGTGCAAGATACCGCAACCGCAAGCTGCCTCAGGTATTGCCGCTCGTCGAGAGCATCCAGAACAATCTTTCAAGTTCGATCCGCGATATCTTCAGCGTCGGAGTCGATCAGGTCATGCGTGGAAACGAGTCTGTACGCCGCGAGGCCCAGCGTCGGGGCGAGGCTCTCCGCGAGGAGGAAGAAGACGAACTGCTTGATTCGGAGGAACTCGCAGAGCTCGATTCGATGATGCTTGATTTCGAGGTTGCCCAGGAACAGGAGGCCCTTGAGGCTGAGATCGAGTCGCTTCTCAGCGGTTTCGAACTTGATATCTAGCATTTTCGCGTAAAAGGCATATATTTGTCAAAACCACAGAATCAACACATTAATAGCACTGATATGAAAAAGGCAATCATTCTTATCGCGGCGATGCTGCTGGGAGCAGGTATCGCTGGCGCTCAGGACATCAATTCGCGCATCCTTGACAACGGCGGTTCAGGAAAGTACAAGGCCATAATGGTCACCGATGCGAGCCTGACCACCCATACTGTGTTCAAGCCTCAGGATCTCAAGCCTTTCAAGGGTGGCAACAAACTGCCTATCCTCGTGTGGGGAAACGGTGCCTGCAATAATTCTCCGTTCGAGCACGTCAACTTCCTCAATGAGATCGCTTCACACGGATTCCTTGTCGTAGCTATCGGCCCTATGCCAAAGGAAGGAGAGCGCGGCGGCGGACGCTCGGAGTCAAAGCAGCTCATCGATGCCATCAACTGGGCAATCGCACAGAATGCTGACAAGAACAGTCAGTACTATAACAAACTTGATGTAAAGAATATCGCTGCTGCCGGTATGTCCTGCGGTGGTCTCCAGACCCTCGACATCTGCGAGGAACCACGTCTCAAGACTGTCATGATCTGCAACAGCGGTCTGTTCAGCGACCCTTCTACCGCAGTCCCTGGCATGCCTATGCCGGCAAAGGAGAAACTCAACAAGATCCATACTCCTATCATTTACATCCTCGGCGGCGAGACTGATATCGCATATGCAAACGGTATGGATGACTTCAGCCGTATCAACCATGTTCCTGCAGCGGCTGCAAACTTCCCAGTAGGCCATGGCGGTACCTATCACAAGCCATATGGCGGCGAATTCAGCACCGTGGCTACCGCATGGCTCGAGTGGCACCTCAAGGGCGACAAGAAGGCAGCCAAGATGTTCAAGGGCGCAGATTGCGGCATGAACCATCTCGAGGGCTGGACTTTCGCAAAGAAGAACATCGACTAGTATTCCGTAATAGGTAAAAAGAATCAAGGTCCCGCCATCAAGCAGGACCTTTTTATCTACAGGGTTGTGAAGCCTTGGGCGATTCTCTTTAGTGCTTCTTCAATGGTAGATCGAGGGCAGCCCATGTTGACTCTCATGTAGCCTGTGCCGTTCTGGCCAAACATGTTGCCCGGATTGAAACCGAGACCGCACTTGTCGGCAAAAAACCTGATAAGGCACTCCTGAGCCTCCTCGTCGCTCTTGCCTGCTGCCAGTTCTGCCATGAGTGGGCGGCAGTCCATGAATACAAGGAATGATGCCTGCGGGCGGATTATGCTGACCTTGTCGGTGATTGCTGCCAGACCTGCCTGGAAAGCGTCGATGTTGCCATTGACATACTCGAGCATCTGACGTCTCCACTCGTCGCCTTCGTCGGAGTAGCAAGCTTCCGCACAGCTGAAGGTAAATACGTTGCCAAGGCCCATGTCGCTGCGCTCGATGTAGTCGAAGTATTTTTCTCTCAAGCTGTCGTCCGGCACGATTGCCTGGGAGCATACGATGCCCGGCATGTTGAAGGTTTTGCTTGGAGCCTGGAGGGTGATCGTGATTGCCTTGGCCTCGTCACTGACGCTTGCGAATGGAATGTGTCTGCGCTCTCCGAATATCATGTCGCAGTGGATCTCGTCGCTTACTACGATCACGCCTTCCTCGCTGCAGATATGAGCTACCTGCTCGAGAGTCTCGCGGCTCCAGCATACTCCTGCGGGGTTGTGAGGATTGCACAGAATCATCATCTTGCAGCCCTTGATGTCGTTTCTGAGCGCGTCAAGATCCATTCCGAAGGTCTCCTCGTTACGTACAAGGCGATTCCAGACAATCTGCCTTTCGTTGCCCTCGGGAACGATTCTGAATGGGTGATATACCGGGTCCTGGATGAGAATCTTGTCGCCCTTCTCTGTGAATGCCTGCATTGCGAGATAGATGCCGGCTACGACGCCCGGGATGTAGGTGATGTGCTCGGGAAGTACCTCCCAGCCATAGTGGTTCTTGCACCAGCCGACGATGCTTGCGCGGTAACGGTCAGTGCTGCAGGTGTAGCCGAGCACGCGCTGGTCGCATCTTTTCTGGATTGCGTTCATCACGAACGGCGGTGTCGCGAAGTCCATGTCGGCAACCCACATCGGGAGCACGTCATCGCGTCCGCAGACCATCTTGAGGTTCATGTACTTGTACGCGTCGGTGCCGCGTCTCTCTATGATTTCGTCAAAGCTGTATTTCATGTTCGTATGGTTTTATCATTGCAATATAGCAATTATGGACTATTTTTCCTTTCCGGCAGGGAAAGATTCCATATCTTTGGACTCGGAAAACAATCACACACGATATGAGAAAACTGATCTCGACAATCATTGCACTGTGCATGACCCTGAGCCTTTTCGGCCAGGGCAATATGGCGGCACAGGCCAGCAAGTACGCTCCTGAGGCTATCAAGCAAACCTATGACAAGAAGGAAGTGATGATCCGAATGCGCGACGGCGTGTCGCTCTTCACCTCTATCTACGAGCCGAAGGACAAGAGCGTCAAGCATCCTATCCTCATGGAGAGAACCTGCTATGCGGTATCTCCATACGGCGAGGACCAGTACATGAACATGCGTTCGTATGCCCCTTACATCGACGCGGGATACATCCTCGTGTTCCAGGATGTCCGCGGAAAGAACATGTCCGAAGGAGAGTTCGAGGAGATCAGGGCCTTCATAGAGGGCAAGAAGCTCAACAAGAAAGAAGCCAAGAACGTCGGCCAGACTGATGAGGCCAGCGACACTTACGATACAGTGGAGTGGCTCGTACACAACACCAATAACAACGGTTGCGTGGGCCAGATGGGCATTTCCTATCCAGGATTCTATACGACCATGGCGGCACTTTCGGGACATCCTGCGGTCAAGGCTGTATCTCCGCAGGCTCCTGTTACTGACTGGTTCCACGGCGATGATGCCCACCACAATGGCGCCCTTATGCTTGCCGAAACCGTTTCGTTCCAGTCCTGGTTCGAGTACATGATGGGAAACAAGTATGTCAAGGCGGGAGTCCAGGACTTCCGTTTCCCGAAGATGATGAAGAATGACATCTATGGCGACTACCTTGGAATCGGTACATACAGCAACTATACTGCGGTATATGCGGACAGCCTTGCCTATCTCCGCACGATCCGTGAGCATCCGAACTGGGACGAGTACTGGGAGTCACATACAGTGACAAAGGGTCACATGCACGACGTGAAACCTGCTGTGCTTATCGTCGGCGGTCTGTTCGACAAGGAGGACTGCTACGGCGCATTCGATACCTACAAGGCCATCAAGGAGCAGAGCCCGGCAACAGACCTTTACCTTGTAGAGGGCCCTTGGTTCCACGGCGCATGGTCACGTTCGATGACAGCTTCGTGGGCAAACATGTACTTTGGAGACGAGGCGACTTCTGAGTATTACAATGCTACGTTCGAGTATCCGTTCTTCGCATATTATCTCGAAGGCAAGGGTGAGAAACCTAAGACCGGAGCCTATGTGTTCGATTCAGGAAATCGTGATTGGAAGTACTACCAGACCGGCTGGCCAGAGGTTGAACTTGCCAGGACGACCCCGTTCTATCTCCATGGCGACGGAAGCATCTCTACAAGCGCTCCACGTACATCCGGCAAGATTACCTATACCAGCGATCCTGCAAAACCGGTTCCTTACCGTGCTGTGCTCGAGACCAGTGTCAGCAAGGACTACATGATCGATGACCAGCGCTTTGCTGCGCAGAGGCCTGATGTTGTCTGCTTCCAGACTCCTGCCCTCAGCGAGGCTCTTTCGCTCTCCGGCGAGGTTGAGGTGGAACTTATGGTTGACATCACTTCTACCGATGCTGACTTTATCGTGAAGGTCATCGATGTTTTCCCTGACGCTTTCAACTGGTTCGAAGAAACCGGCTTTTCAAGGGATCCCCGCGATGCCGATCAGCGTGTGAAGACCCTTCCATCGACGACTCTTCCTATGGGTGGATATCAGCTTATGGTCAGGGGAGAGGTGATGAGAGGAAAGTTCCGCGAGAGTTTCTCCGAGCCTGTTCCATTCGTTCCAGGAGAGACCACAAAGGTACGCTTCACAATGCCTGACGTACGTCATACCTTCAAGCCTGGCCACAAGCTGATGGTTCAGGTCCAGTCAAGCTGGTTCCCTCTTGTGGACCGCAACCCGCAGACCTTCTGCGACATCTACACCTGCGACGAGTCCGCATACGTCAAGTCCGACATAACAATCCACTGCGAACCTTCGGCAGCATCCTGCGTCAAGCTTCCTGTTGTAAAATAGCTTTTGACGCGAGTTATCTATATATGACGCAAGGGATTAAACCCCTTGCGTCTTTTTTGCATCTGGAAGCAAGGTTTTGAGGTTTTTTGTGTTTAATGTGTATATTTGACTGTTATCAAGACATCTGTTTTATGAGAAAAGCTCTGTACATGTTTCTGGTTTTCGTACTCGCCCTTGCTGGCTGTACGAAGGAAGACTATGTCTTCAAGGGAAAAAACGGAATCTTTGTGGACGGTGTGAAGGTCGTTCCTATCGAGTCGGCCTTTGTCGGCGGCGGTGTTTCGAATCCTTCCAAAGGATCTTTTCATCGGTTCAACATGTACAGTGAATACTATGAAAATGGCCCGAGTTGGCATGAAGTTCTATCCGTGGTGTATATCAATGGTTTCAGGTATAAGGGAACCGAGTATACATCTCCGGGCCAATATCTTTCTTTTGTTGGATTCAGCCTTGGCGGGGCTCATGGGCTTGATGGCTTGGGGGTTGAACTTGATCAGGGTGTCTATAAAGGCAGCAACGATCTTGTCAAGTCCGTGAAAGTCAAATCCTATTATTTTGGAAGACATGATGTCAATGGAAAGCAGATCGAGGATTCTGTCATCGACATCAGTATCAAACTCAAAGACTCTACCGTCATCGACATCAAATACAAGGGTCTAACCCCATTCGACGGCTACTATTAGAAAAAACGAGGTTGACTTTTTAGTCAACCTCGTTTTTTTTGTGCGTGATCGTTGACAGATTTCGAACCCTTTTTCGTGATCTGGAGGCCGTCTATCAGTGTTTTGAAGACAAAGCCCAGAATTCTATTAAGTAGACGATCTTCAGATCTCAAGTCATTTCAAGTAGAATCCGATTAATAAGCAGAACAGTATGTTAGGATGCTAATTCTTGCAAGTTTTTGAAGTATTTGCAAGAATTCACCTATATTTGCAGTAAAAATAGAAGTATGATAGAACCAACCCCAAAGATATCAAAACCTCTTGATAAGAAGTTTTTATCCCTCTACGAAAGAGCTGATGTGCAGGCAATTATCCAAACTGCGAATAATGAATATTGGTATTGGACTGACTTAAAATATAAAAAGAAGCCAGAAGATATTTCTTCGGAAGAATTATGGTCTTTGGTCAAATTCAGCAGATTGATGATACGAGGCTTTCAATGGGAAAGGTACGGAATAACATTACCCATTACAAATAGAATGCAGGCGTTATGCCATAATTTTGACATGAACTTTGGTGGCTCATGGGGTAACAACTCCATCATTCCTTCAGATGATAGGGAACGGTACTTGATATCCGCTTTGATGGAAGAGGCTATTTCATCTAGCCAAATGGAAGGAGCGTCAACTACGAGGAAGGTTGCAAAGGACATGTTGAGAAAGAAAATTTCACCAAGGACTCGTTCTGAACAGATGATCTTCAACAACTATGCTTCAATTAGATTTATAGTCGAGCATAAGGATGAAAATCTCACAGCCGGATTGTTGTTAGAGATACATTCTCTTATGACTCGGAAGACATTGGAAGAAGAAAAAGATGCGGGAAGATTCCGGACTAACGATGACGTTGTGGTTGAGAACTCCCTCACCCATGAAATAGTCCATACTCCACCGACATATAAAGACATCCCTGAGTTTGTGAATGATTTGTGCGAGTTCGTAAATACTAATGACTCTATAAATGGCACTTTCGTTCATCCTATTCTAAAGGCAATTTTTATCCATTTTCTCGTTTCTTATGTTCACCCATTTGTCGATGGGAACGGTAGAACTGCTCGCGCATTGTTCTATTGGTATATGCTGAAGAGCGGATATTGGTTAACGGAATATCTGTCCATATCGCGAATCATATACAGAAGCAAGCCAAGTTATGAGAAAGCCTTCCTATATGCGGAAGCCGATGGGAAAGATATTGGCTACTTTGTCAATTATCATTTAAGGGTCCTTGATCTAGCGTTTAAAGACCTAAAGAATTACATTGAGCGGAAAATTCTCCAGAAACAGCAAAGTGTAGATTTTATGCAACTCGGAAATATAAATGAAAGGCAAGCCGTTATCTTATCATTAGTTCGCGATAACCCCAAAATGGTTATCACAGTTAAAGAGATTGAGACAAGATTTGCCGTCAGCCATACTACGGCAAAAACGGATCTTGATTCATTAGTGGATAGAGATTTCATAAAGCGCATTCCAATAAACAAAGTAAAATCGGCTTACATAAGAGGAGACAACTTCGATCAAATTATAAAAAAATAAGAAGCATCGCTTAACGCGGTGCTTCTTAAACATGTGGACTAAATCCTCCAAAAAGTTGAACCTGTTAACCTGGAGGGACATGTCCATTTCTGGGGAGCCAACATCGATTATCGGTTGAGTACTGCATTTTTATATGCGTTGAAGGTGTTAACACCGTTCTTATACATCATGGCAGCTTTTCCAACACTCTGCGGATTGAAATTCAGGAACTTGATCATTTCGACATATGTTTCACAGTCCAGATCATCAAAATTGATAGTGGCGGGATTGATAATCCATGAAATCGTATCTGTCGTTTCATTATAAGTGATGAGCTCACGCACGCCACAGAAGAGTGGAATAAAGAAACCATTAGGATACTTATAGTCGATAACCTCCTCAAAGTATCCAAATGGACACTTACTGCTCTTCATCTCCACGGCTTTTATTCCGCCGAACTTTCCAGGAGTCCTCTGATAAATTGCAGGGAATTTAAGGTACATCTTATCGTAAAACTTAAGAAGGTCGTCAATCATAGACATTGCAGACTTTACTCTTGGATTTGTGATGACATACTTATCTCCATCTTTAACAGAGACATCCTGATGGCGGATCACCTCACCGAAGAAATCAACACACTTGCCGCTACCACTATAGATAGATACTGGATTGAGAGTACTTAAGCTAGGGGGAAGGAGATTCTTCTCCTGAAGTGAAATGAAAAGCAAAGAGGCAATGCTAACAACATTCTCAACTTTTATCTTTCCAGGCATACCGGTTTTCCAGATTACATCGTCCTTGCAAGCAATGAGATCTTTGAAGCCGTCATAAATGCCGACCTGATTATCTTTGGCCGAATCTCTAAGCTGGACATTGGCGTTACGGCCATCACAGATACTATTAATAAACTCGAGATATTCCTCAAAGGCACCTTCTTCGTCAGACGGGAAGATAATCTCAATCGGAATAGAGAAGTTAAACATTCCACTGTTGACATTTTTATTGAATCTCTCGACAATCTCATCAGTATTCTCTGCCCAGAACTCCTTCATCCCAGCCCAGTCCTTGATCATTTTATTCTCAGGGAAGAGATTAACAAGAAGAAACTGTGCTACAGCCAGGGTGTTATGGCCTCCATCCATTATACCTTCTCTGTCGACATCCTCAGAAAGAGTAATACCGACTCTGTTTCTATCAGAGAGTTTACAGTTCTGTGTCGCAACAACGATTCCCTTGCTTTTCAGCCAGAATATCTCAGGCTCTGTGGCGAGTGTTGCACGAATGTCCTGTGTGATCTGATTCTCTTTTGCGACACGTGGATTAATTTTATTGTCCGCCGCTGCAAAGAGTTTGATAAAGGTGAAAGGAGAAATGCTTGAAGAAATTCTACAGAGTTTAAGACCTTCTCTTGAGAGCTGAGGAGTGTTTCCTGATTCAAGCTTAATGTAAGTGTAAGTTGGATTCTGTTCCATAATCAATGCTAGTTGCTCCCTCAATTACATAATAAAAAAGACGCTGTCTCTTTAACGGAACAACGTAGCACTCAAAAAAATGGTCGAGGGTAACAACCAAGCTATGAACAAATCCCTAATTCCTAAGGGCTACATTTTCCGTGAGCGGTATAACCAGGCTCAATGGCTGACTAAGCCAGTATTCATCCGAATACACTGCAAATGTAGTAATATTTTTAGTCCTCCAAAAATATTTTCCTAAAAAACAAAACAGCTTAATAACCGGGCTACTTAATGCCCACTATTCTTCAAATAATAGAGGAAGCTCGGGATCTTCCCACAAACTTTTATCCTTCACAATGCCCCGTTCTTTAATAAGATGAAGCAAAGTTTCAAAGTCCTCAACAACAAAGTAAGGATACAGAATCTGTAAATCAGAATAATAGATTACCCTAATTCCATGATCTTTGCATGCTAAAGTGCACAATTGAACAGTAAATCTGTTTTTGTTGTGCGAATTCGATAAATCAAAAAGCTAACCTATTGTAGATCAATAAGTTAGCTTATATTTTCGTGCGGGCGAAGGGACTCGAACCCATACACACGAAGGCACCAGATCCTAAGTCTGGCTTGTCTACCAATTTCAACACGCCCGCGCTGATGCAAAGATAAACACTTTTCGTCGGTATGCAAAATATAGATATTTATTCATATATTTGTAATTGGCGCATATTTGCAACGATATGCCCGCAAAAAAGTAAGAAATCATGGTAATAGCAGTCGACTTCGACGGAACGATAGTAGAGCACCGATACCCTCATATCGGTAAGGAAATCCCATTCGCATTGAAGACCCTGAAGATGCTTCAGGATGACCATCACGAGCTGATCCTCTGGACAGTCCGTGAGGGAAAGCTGTTGCAGGAAGCGATCGATTTCTGCCGCGAGAAAGGGGGAGTTGAGTTCTACGCTGTCAACAGCAACTATCCGGACGAAGAAATCGACACCCATGCACGTCATTGCCGCAAGCTGAAGGCCGACATCTTCATCGATGACCGCAACCTCGGCGGCCTGCCTGACTGGGTGGCTATATATGACATGATTTCGCGCGGATTGACATATGAACAGTGGGTGCTTGAAACCTACGGCAAAGAGAAAAAAAGCGGATTCTTCTCGAAGATTTTCGGGTAATACAAGATCAGTGGAAACGGACCGGAACAACAACCCTGACCAGAAATGGTATGTGTTGCGCTGCCACAGCATGAGTGCGGCGAAGGTCTGTGCGGCTCTGGACGGACTGGAGATTGAATGGTTCCAGCCATACAGCGAGGCAATCGTCACCGAGAACGGCAGGAAAGTCAAGCGCAAGGTCTGTCTTATGAAAGACTATGTTTTCGTCCATTCGACGAAGGACCGGCTGACAGAACTGATTGAAGGCAAGCGGATAGCGGCCTGGTTCTACTACGATCTCTGCCACAGGGTGCACCACGAACCGCTTTTCGTGCGCGACAAGGAAATGGAAGACTTCATGCGCGTATCGACCGAGTACGACCGCAATCCGCAGGTCCATCGGCTAGAGGACATGAACCTCAGCGCCGGAACACGGATCAGGATACTCAACGGCCCTTTCCAGGGCGTCGAAGGCACATACATACAGCTCAAGCGCGGAGCCAGGAAGGAGATGGTTGTGAAACTCTCCAACTTCCTCACGGTAAGCGTCAAACTCACCAGTGACGAACTTGTTGAACTTCTTGATGGCTAGTCCCTGGGAATAGGGGATTACGGATCATCGCAGAGAAAAAAGTCCGTAGTGATACGGGAATGAAATCGGATTCAAGACCAGGGTTGAGGGCGGTTGCCCACGAACCGGTCACAGCATATAGAATCAACAACACCATTAAAAATTGATTCGAACCGGAGGAGCTTTGCGCTCCACATGTAACAGAATTTGCTCTAACTCCCTGAACGGCAGCTCTTTCGCCTATGTTCAGGGGAGATGAAGCAGTGTCTTTATCCGAAACAAGCAAGATTTAGTCGCATCCATTCAACGAAAAAACTATATAATGCAACCAGATAATCGAACCGTCAATACCATGGAAAATTTGCGTCCAAAGAATGAAGAAAGCGGCCAGCGCGCCAGCTTTGTACTGTTGATGGACATGGGCATCTCGCTCATAGCATCACTGCTCTCCATCATCTTCCTCCGTTTCCTCCTGAACCCGTTCGCGGGATTCCAGACATTCGTGATCTCCTGGCTCGTTGCCGCAGCGGTCTGTTCGCTCATCGCGTTCCTGACCATGGGCACCCAGAAGATCGTCATCCGCTACGCCAACCTGCGCAGCATCGGCCGCATCGCGACAGCCTCGCTGATCAAGTGTGTGCTGATGTTCCCCGTCATCTACTTCCTGTACGAGGGACAGCGCTACTCGCTGCGACTGCTGACCGTCACCGACTTCATGGCGACCCTGGTGCTTCTGACCATGGTCCGCGTCGTCATGATCGTGATCTATGACGATATGAACAAGAATGTCGGCCGCGATGTTGACCGTCTCTGTGTCGGTGTATTCGGCATCGATGACAAGAGCGTCGCTCTCCTGACCCGCCTTGAGCAGAGCCCGAACTACATGATCGCCGGCTTCCTGACGCGAAGCGAAAAGTCTGCCGGTCAGGTCATCCAGGGCAAGAAGGTATTTTCATTCACCAGCGACGAAGAACTCGCACAGCTCAGCAAGGATCTCGGTCTCGAGGGCGTCATCCTGCCGAAGATGGCTCCGGGCGACGATATGGGTGCGCTCGTGACATCCTTCCTCAACTGCGGAATACACGTTCTTACCGCCCCTCAGGTTTCCGAGATCGACTACGGCGGACTCAGCCAGCACGCGGTCCAGAGCTTCTCGAAGAAGGACGATTTCATCCCGGACGGCATGAGCTCGTTCGAACGCAATACCAAGCGAATAATCGACTGTATCCTTGCGGGTATATTGCTGATAATCTTCAGTCCGGCGTTCCTTCTCTGCTACATCCTCGTCAAGCGCGAGGACGGCGGCCCGGCAATCTACAGCCAGGAACGCATCGGCCGCTTCGGTCGTCCTTTCTACATCCACAAGTTCCGCAGCATGCGTCTGGATGCCGAGTCCATGGGTCCTGCCCTTTACAGCGGCGACGAGGATCCTCGCCTGACCAAGATCGGAAAGTTCCTGCGTCAGCACCACCTGGACGAGCTTCCACAACTTTGGAACGTATTCGTCGGCGACATGGCATTCATCGGCTACCGCCCTGAGCGTCAGTTTTACATCGACCAGATTATGGAGGCCGATCCGCGCTACTACTACCTGTACCAGATCCGTCCTGGCGTCACCTCATACGCGACCCTCAGGAACGGCTACACCGACACCCTGGAGAAGATGCTCCGCCGTCTTGAACTGGATCTCTACTATCTTAGACACAGGTCCCTGTGGTTTGACATCAAGATTTTGGGAGAGACGTTTTTGAGTATTGTTTTTGGTAAGAAGTTTTAGGGGGGTGACTTCATACTCTGCGGTAATTGCTATTTCTCATGGACGGCGAATCTAGGACAGTCAAAAGCTTGAAGAATGCGGGAGTTAACGTGTTCTTCCTGATTATACAGACCATTCTAGGGTTTTGGTCACGAAAGGTATTCTATGATTACCTTGGTAGTGAGGTTCTGGGATTGGATACCACTGCAGCGTCCCTGCTCAATTTCTTGAATATAGCCGAGTCCGGAGTGGGAATGGCGGTTGCGTATTTCTTGTATACTCCATTCTATGAAAAAGACACGATGAAGATTAATGATCTAGTGTCTTTGCAGGGTTGGATATATAGACGTATAGCTGGTTTTATTCTGGTAGCCTCATTCATCATGATGGGGCTCTTCCCATGGATTTTCAAAGATATCCAGATACCTCTATGGTATGCGTATGCCACATTTACAGTTCTGTTGATCGGCAATATGCTGGGATACTTTGTCAACTATCGTCAAAGCGTCCTTGCCGCAGACCAGAAGCAATACAAGGTTGTCAAGGTCACTCAGGCGTCAAGCATAGCATTCAAGGTATTTTTGATTCTTTATCTTCCATATGCTTCTCATCCTTTCCTTTGTTATCTCGGAACGACTCTTCTTGGATACGTCATAGGCAGCATCTGGCTGAACTATGTACTGAAGGAGGAATATCCGTGGTTGAAGTCTTCTTTGAAATCAGGAAAGGAACTGATGGAGGAGTACCCTGATATGTTCAAGAAAATCAAGCAACTATTTGTCCATAAAATTGGTGGTTTTGTTATTCTTCAGTGTACACCATTGATAATGTATTCATTCAGTTCTTTGACTGTCATTGCATATTATGGAAATTATCTTGCTATAACAGATAAGGCGAAGAGTATCATGCAACAGGCTTTTGCAAGTACAGGTGCTGCAGTTGGAAATTTAGTAGCCAGCAAGGATAAAGACAAGATGCTTAGCGTTTTTTGGGAACTAGTAGATTCTCGAATGTGTTTTTCAACTGCACTGGTCATGACTTTAGCTCTCGTTACTGAACCATTTATTTCTGTTTGGCTTTCTCCTGATTATCTATTAGGTAGAGGTGTATTATATCTAATTCTTGTAAATATTTGGCTGGTGTTAAATAGGACTCCTATCGACAATTTCAAAGATGGGTTTGGACTGTTTCAAGATGTTTGGGCTCCTGCAGCAGAGAGTATCATTAATCTTTCTGTTGCGGTCGTATGTGGATCTTTTATGGGGATTAAGGGTGTCTTAATGGGAGGGGTGGCAAGTTATGTTGTAATAGTCTATGGATGGAAACCTCTTTTTCTATGGAAAAATGGCTTTATGAGGAACTACTATAGTACTTTTTTGAAACCATTCTCATATCGGATAATAGTAGTGTTTATATTGCTATTAATGATTATTCCTCTGTCAGGAATCTTACGTTTTGAATCTACCTCTCTTATGGAAGTAATAATTATTACTTTTATTATTGGAATAATGAGTACAGGACTGGTTTATGTTGTTTTTTCAGCTCTTTTTTCTGGAATGAAATCCTTTAATGATCGCCTAAAGATGTTAATCTTTAAATAAAGCAATGCTAATACTTGATATCTGATTACTCGTGCGTCAATTAATACATTAATTATGGATATAAGTATTATTATTCCAATTTATAATGTTGAACCATATATTGTAGAATGCCTTCAATCGGTTGTGAAACAATCTTTTTCAGGTAGTATTGAATGTGTTCTTGTTGATGATTGTGGAAGTGATGGTAGTATTAAAATTGCAGAACAATTCATCGATGCATACAATGGCCCCATACAGTTTCGAACGATACATCATTCACATAATAAAGGTATAGGTTCGGCAAGGAATACGGGCCTGAAAGTTGCTCAAGGTGAGTGGATCTTTTTTTTGGATAGTGATGATTGGATATATTCGCACTGCCTTGAAGAGTTGTACAAGTTAACTGTAAAGTATCCCGATGTAGACTTTGTACAAGGTGGGGCTACTTGCGATAGCTCTAGTTACCGGTGGCTTAATAGTGAATCATGGGGTGATTACCATGAATATTCATCTGATAGAGAGTGGATTATAAAACAAATGCTATCATGGGTAGGTTGCCTTCCCGTTCCAGTATGGAATAAGTTATATAGGTCCAAGTTTATTAAAAAGAATGGTTTGCACTTTAAAGAGGGAATCATTCACGAAGATGAGTTGTGGCATCATTACTGTTCGTATTGTACTAGCATTGTTGCCATAAGCCCAATCAACACTTTACATTATCGTTATAATCCCAATAGTATAATTTCTAAATCAAATAAAGAAAAATCATCTAAGGCTTTCCATATAATTATTCGTGAAATGATTCAATCTCTTGGAGATGATTATAGGGATGTATATATAAATGCCATCTATCGTAAGATTATTGTGTGTTATAATGACTTTGAAAGTAGAAGTGAACAAAAGAGAGCAGGTAAGCAAATGATGCTACTATCGATGAAAATGGTACCATCTCATGATGCTTTTATGCTATTCCTTAAAGGTTTTATCAATTACTTATTTGATAGAAAAATAGTTATTTTCATAAAGCAGATGGCACATTTGATCTAACCATAATACTTGTTCACATGGGAGCAAATACAGAAACAACGAAGAATGTGGTATTAATATCGGATGATTCATTTGCCGGATATGCAATGATTATGTTGTGCTCACTTTTTGAGAATAATAATTATCCGATCAAAGTATTTGTATTGACAGATGAGTTATCTGAAGAGAATACAGAATTGTTTATTACACTAAGTAAAAAGTACAATAATTCTTTGGAGATTTTACACCCAGGGCGTATTCTTAGAGAGGTATACGGAATTGATATCAATGACCTTCCTGCAAATCGGTGGAATCCCATTGTGTATTACAAATTAACAATTCCGCTAATTCTTCCTCGTGAGGTTGGTAGATGTCTTTTTCTTGATGTGGATTTGATCGTAAATGATCAGATCTTGGAATTGTTTAATTATAAGCTCGAGGATCATATGGTTATCGCTGCGTGTGATGATAATGGGTGGAGCCGGAAACATGCCTCTAGGTTAGGATTACCTATGGGTTCCTATTATATTAACTCAGGAGTAATGCTTTGCGATGTTGATAAATGGCGTCTCATGGAACAACAAGACTCAGTCATAAATACGGTTAAGAAAAATGCACCTGTATTACATAATGAGCAAGATGTGATAGCGTTATATTTTAAAAATAACATCACTTTATTACCAATAAAGTGGAATATGACGACATTTTATTATCGAAGGGAACCTCTGATAGATCCTATTTTTAAAGATGAACTCTCTTCTTCAAAAAAACATCCGTCAATTATTCACTTTTGCGACCATATAAAACCATGGTTCTCCGATTGTGATCATCCATTTGGATACCTGTACAAGAAATATTATCTTAAATACTGTGCAGTTTGTGATATTACTCCACGCGAGTTTGAACGTTTCTATGGAGAACATAATACTATACAAAGATTTAGGTATTCCATTCGACTACTGCTGAATAGATATAATATTCGAAAGGATCCATACTATCTAACCCTTGAGTAGAATAACAATATACAAGTCACGTTTTGATGCATTGATGAAAAGAAACGCCATTTCTTGGCTACTAGTCGTCTGTTCTGTTATAGTAACAGGAATATGGCATACCGTGATAGGGAATGATCATCTTGGCATATGTGCTTGTCTCTTCTGTCTATCAATAGTATTAATAATGACTAAGGTTGACATAAGTAACAAGGTGCTTTATTGGCTGGGAACTCACACCTTTGCTATTTATATTATGCAAAGACTTCCCATGAATGTTATTGAACACTTTGGTTGGAATGCTAATCCGTATTCTTTTGAGTCTCTATCACAAGTGTAATTATCATTGCATTCTTCTACTCAAGATTGCTGATGCTTGTGGATAAGAGATTTTTCTAACAAAACAGTATTATTTTGGTTTTTTTAGAATGAAAGAAAGATACTCAAATCTCGAACTGGCTCGAATCATATCTATGATATCGATTGTGCTTTGGCATTTTATTGTCCATGGAGTTTATCGATCTTCCTGGCCGGGAAGGATAAGCATATCAGCCGAAACTTTTGATGATTCATTATTGCTTGCAATTAGTCTGTTTGTATTGATCTCTGGATATTTTGGAATTAGATTGAGTTGGAAGGGCATCCTTAATCTATGGATGTTAACCTCTTTCTATAACCTTTTGAATATTGTTATCAACGACCAAGTCACTTTTTCCTCAATTGTTCATTCATTGATAATATCAAGTACAGAGCATTGGTTTTTTCGAGCATACTTGTGGCTGATGTTTGCTAGCCCATTAATTAATGCTGGAATAGAAAGCTTGGATCACAAGAAGTTGCTAATTTTGGTTATTATTGGAGGTGTCTTGTGTTGCGTAAGTGGTTGGTTTTTTGGGAATAACAATTCAACCGGTCATAATGCATTGCAACTCTTCTATGTATACATTATCGGCCGATATATTAATAAAACTGGTTTGCCAGATAAGATAACATCGGTAAAAGCTGCAATTACATACATAGTTTCTTGCTCATGCGCTGTGATATTCATGATGTTGTACCAGCGTCGTGGAACGCTCATGCATACATATCATAACAATCCTTTTATTCTAATCTCTTCGATTGCAGTTTTTCTCGTCTTTACAAAGATGAACATAAAGAGTAAGAGTATTAATTTCATAGCAAGGTCCGTACCCGCTGTTCTTTTAATCAGTGATATGGTATTTGATGAAAGAATATATTCCAAGGTATTTGACAGTTATCAGAAGTTTGGTGTCGGATTGAGGTTCGGAGAGGTGATAATTGTAATGCTTATCGTAGTCTTCATAGTATCGATTTTGATAGATCTTATTAGAAGACTGCTCGCATGGAAGCTATGTCCATTATTATCAGACAAGCTTAATAAGTATATACCAATAAACTGACAGGGAATAAAGTGAGTAATAGTATGCCAATGGTAAGTGTAATCATCCCTTTTTTCAATGCAAAGGATTATGTTACTCCTTGTATTAAAAGTATGTGTCGGCAGACCATACAGGATAAAATGGAGTTGGTATTAGTAGATGACGGCAGTACTGATGGTTCATTGTTGTTTATCAAAGAGCTCCTACAGGAACTTGATTTTCATGGATCTATAAAAACAATTCAACATCCACGTAACCTCGGTGTCGCAGAAGCAAGAAAGAACGGCCTTCTCGCTTCGGAAGGAGAGTATGTGATTTTTTGTGATAGTGATGATTGGGTCTGTGATAACATGTATGAACAATTGCTACAAAAAGCGCAACAGGAAGAATGCGATATAGTGGTTTGTGACTTTCTGAATATCTATTCAGACAAGCCGTCATACGTAAGCGCTCCTAATTATTTTCCGGATATGCTTCAAGGTCTGCTTTTGTGCAAGACCTCAGGAAGTCTATGTAATAAGTTGGTAAAAAAAACAATGTTCTTTTTAGATGGTTTCATTTACCCAACACATGCTTTCTGCGAGGACTTTGCATATAGTGTTCAATTAGTATTAAATGCCACAAAGGTAGGTTACGTTGCAGAGCCATTATATAACTATGTCCATAGAAACGGTTCTATCGTCCAAAATTCATCAGTTGAAGCAATATTGCAGCGACTTGATGATAATCTAGCTAATTACGCTATTGTTGAACAGGTTATTACGAATAAGGGGCTTCGAGCCCAATATAAATCAGAATTGATATCGTTGAGACTTATTGTAAAGAACTCCATTCGCAAATATCTTCCACGACCAGGTTTTTATAGAAAATGGCTGTCGTTGTTCCCTGAACTGACAATTGATATTTTCAGATCTAGATATGTCAGTTGGCATTCACGGATTGCTTATTGTGTTACGCTATTAGGATTGTATTCTTTTCTCCGTCGAGTCCAATCATGATTAAAGAATCAATGCCATGTGGTGCTTATAATTGAGAATAGTCAAATTAGAAAAACTATTGTGTTATGGTGGGAATCGTGATCCTGAACTATAATAACGCGTTATTAACAATAAACTGTCTAGAGTCGATAGTTAAGTACAATACATATCCAATACATATTGTTATAGTTGACAATGCCTCGACAGACGATAGCATACGTATCCTACAAGATTATCAACGAGAACATAATGGACTATACGATCTACTATTGTCAGATTGTAATGGAGGTTATGCTCAGGGCAATAATTTGGGATTGAGGTTTTTAGATAGTATTGATGATGTGACGGAGGTGATGGTATTAAACAATGATATTCTTTTCACCGAAGATATCATTCCTGTGTTAAAAACCTTTATTGAAAACCATCCGGAGGCCGCTTTAGTAAGTCCATTGTTGCGTAAAAGAGATGGTGTCACTATTGATAATTCATGTGCGAGAAAAGATTGTAAAATGGCAGAGATAATCTGGTCCTTTTTTCTGTATTTCACAGACTTTTTTGGCATAATTTCTAAATACAGGACTATTTCAAAAATACCTATCGATGTAAGGGAAGAAGCTATCCGAATCGAACTTCCATCTGGCTCTTGTATGATGATAACAAAAGATATATTTAGGTCCATTGACTATTTTGATCCAAATACCTTCTTGTATTATGAAGAAAATATTCTCTATCAAAAGATTCTGTCAATAGGAAGAATCAATTACCTAATTCCTAGCGTATCTTGTATCCATTTAGGAGGTGAGACCACAAACAAAGTGTCTCATCCTGCGAGCTACATGAAGAAGAGTAAAGCGAGTGCTTATTATTACGCAAAGAACTATCGTATGAAAAATATATTCACACGTTTGTTGCTGGAGTTATCATATAGATGTTTCCTAGCTGAGGTCACTTTTGTTAAGGCGATAAAGAATCGATGAGTATACCTTGAGTATTCTTATAAAAAAAATGTAACAAACTCGAAAAAAAATAATAAAAAAGCTCATCTCAAAGATCTAAATCAAGGATTATGGCGGATTATCAAATACCTGTCCGATTCAAATCGGTCAAGTAAAAAAACGCTACAGAAGATTGAGTATAAATCGCCTGTATAGAAATATTTATTTCATTTATATGAATACGATTCCAGTAATATTGACATTTGATGAGAATATGTCCCTTCCTGCTGCTGTTTGCATAAGTTCTATAATGCAAGCTGGCAAGGCTGATGATTTCTACGATTTCTTTGTGCTACATGCTGGTAATCAGCCTGTGATAACAAGTCTTGAGAAGATTATTAGGGCTTATCCCAATATGAGGGTACAATATCGTTCAGTAGGTAATGAATTCTCGGGTGCGTTCGAAATACGTGGAATTACTGCTGCTGCATATTATCGTCTACTTGCACCTGAGTTAGTTCTAGAATATGACAAAGCTATATATGCAGATGTTGATATGATAATTCGCCTTGATATGTCAGAACTGTATAGGATGGAAATGGGCGAGAATTATCTTGGAGCGGTGTATGGCCTAGGCCTTAATACAACTAAAGAAGGGCGAGACTATGTGAAATCGATTGGTCTTGTACCTGGAGATTATTTCTTGTCAGGTTTCCTTCTCATGGATTTGGAGAAGATGAGAAAAGATGGTATAGTCTCCAGATTCAAAGCATTAGCAGGGGAGAAGTTTAAATATCAAGACCAGGATATCATGAACCTGGTTTGTAACGGCCGGATTATGTCCATCCCGTATGTGTACTCAATGGTAGTTGGTGCATATGAAAGTGTCATCATGAAAACAGACATACTTCATACTAAATATCTTCTTCCCAAAGATGATAAAGACCCTTTGATATACAGCAATATTCACTACAATGGTATGAAGCCCTGGAAAGGGTGGTGCCCGAATTTGGACCAATGGTGGGAATTCTACAGAAAGTCCCCAATATATGATTCGAAAGTGTATTTCTCATATTTCTATAATAAATTAGAAGAATATGATCAGTTGCCTTTGCTAAAAAGGCTGAAGATTCTTTTTAGGTACTTCACTGTCGGTAAAAAGAAACCAAAATATGAGTTCTAATAAATCTTTGTCTTGGATTATGTCGGATGCTATTTGGCGTGTAATAATGCATGTTGTTCCGACAAAATTATATTTGACGTTAAAATATAGAGTAATCTTTGGGGCGTCGATTAATTGGAAGAATCCCAAAACTTATTCTGAAAAACTGCAATGGTTGAAGCTTTATGGATATAAACCTGAATATTCGGATTATGTTGATAAGATAAAGGTAAAGTCTTTTGTGGCTTCTACTATTGGTGAAGAGTATGTCATTCCTACGCTAGGAATCTGGGATTCTGGTTCTGACATAGATTTTACGAATTTGCCAGAAAAGTTTGTTTTAAAATGTAATCATGATTCAGGGGCGGTAATTATTTGCTCAGATAAAAGACAATTAAATGAAGACTCTGCAAGATTGGCAATGAATAAACAGTTGAAAACAAACTATTATTTGAAGGGAAGAGAAACACCGTACAAGTTTGTAAAAAAACAAGTTTTTGCTGAACAGTATATACATGACAAGGCTACAGACGAATTGATAGATTATAAATTCTATTGTTTTGATGGAGTACCGCGTTTGCTATTGATTGCAACCGATAGAAAAACAGATGTTAAGTTTGATTTTTTTGATATGGATTTTAACCATTTGAATATCAAGCGTGGACATGAGAATGCAACTAAAATGATTGACCAGCCTAAGAATTTTGGCCTAATGAAAGATATAGCTTCGCGTCTTTCTACGGGCATTCCTCATGTGCGAGTTGATCTCTACGAAGCCAATGGTAAGGTATACTTCGGAGAAATGACGTTCTATCCTTCAAGTGGCTTTACTCCTTTTGAACCAGGTGATTGGGAATACAAATTAGGGGAGTGGATAACCCTGCCAAACAAATAGTTATGAATCCGGTTATTTCAGTTATTACACCAATCTATAACGTAAAGCAGTATGTTGGAAAGTGCATTGATTCACTGATGCAACAAACCTTTATGGATGCTGAATATATATTTGTTGACGATGCTTCTACGGATGGAAGTATTGAAATACTTGAGTCTATTATTTCAAGGTATCCGGATAAGAACATCAAGATTTTACATCATCAAATTAATCGTGGACTTCCTGCGTCACGAAAGACCGGATTTGAGGCAGCAACTGGAGATTATGTGTTCAATTGCGATGGTGATGACTATGTTGAGGAAACCATGTTGGAGAAGATGTATGCCGCTGTAAGTGAGACTGACGCGGATTATGCATACTGCGATTTCTTCCTGACATATGCAACTGGCGAACGGTATATGCATTGTCCAACGTACACCACACCAGATGAGGCTTTAAGAAAAGGCTACCTAGGTGGTGCGATGAAGTATAATGTTTGGAATAAACTAATACGACGAAGTCTATATGCCGGTGTGGTTTTCCCTGTAGATCATCGGAAAGGCGGTGAAGATATGATTATGTTAAGCGTTCTTTCCAAAGCCAAGAGGATTGCTTATGTTCCGGAGGCTTTATATCATTATGTGAACATAAATACCGGAGCCATTTCAAAAGGCTTCTCTGAACAGAGGTTGATCGACGTAAAATATAATGCAAATACGGCAATCGAGTATCTTGTGAACCATTATCCTGCCGATTTGACAAAAGAAATCGCTTTTTTTAAGTTGAACGTCAAACTTCAATTCATAATTACGGATGATAAATCAAGGTATAAGATATGGAAGGACTGGTATCCTGAATCGAATGCCTATGCAATGAAGAATAAGAATCTCCCATTAAGGACACGATTGATTCAGTGGTGTGCGGCTCATGAATTGTGGAGTATTCTTCAGATATACAATTTTTTAGTATACAGAGTTTTATATCGACTCCTCTATAGATAGGGACCTTATGAAAGGTCTATTTGAAAGTAGTATTTGTAATACGTTTCTTAATGTCACGCTGGTTGTCGTCAATAGCACTGGTAATAATCACTAGTTTTTTTCTTTTCCCCTTTGAATTCACGTTCCTGCCTGGAGTCAATACGAAGATGGCATTGGCTGCGCTAGGTGTCTGTATGTTTGGTTTCAACCATCTCAAGGAGGGACGTCAGTCAATTAAAAAGGAAGAAATAGAACTGCTCGTATTGGCCTCGCTTGTGTCGGTAGTGTCATTTTTATCGGCAGTTATTAACAACACCCATGATATGACTTATGCTGGATATATTATCTCCATGCTGGTCTGGGTATTTGGAGCGTATGCTGTGATAGAACTTATTCGTCTAATTCAAGGAGACGTGAATATCACTACTGCCAGCAGATATCTTGTAGCTGTTTGTGTATTCCAATGCGTGATTGCATTGGTGATTGATAATAGTCCTGCATTTAAAGATCTCGTGAATAGGTATGTGGCAGGAATGGGTTTTATCGATATGCAGCGATTGGATGGAACTGAACGGTTGTATGGAATCGGATGCAGCCTTGATGTAGCAGGCACAAGATTCGCAGCCGTTCTGGTTATTCTATCCCAACTATTATTGTATACAAAAAAAGATGATACTCTGACAAGATATCTGTATATCTTGGCATTCTTTGTAATTGTGCTGGTCGGAGACATGATCTCGCGAACAACAATTTTGGGGGCGGCTTTGGCTGTATTGTTATTCGTTTTGCATATGAACCAACGGACAAGTCAACAATCGAAGAAAAGGTCCATTATTACAAATTTTTTGTCAATCGGATTAGCTGTAGTAGCGATCTCGGTTGTATTATACAATACAAATCCAGTGTTTCATCGAAATGTGAGATTTGCATTTGAGGGCTTTTTCAGTTTGGCTGAGAAAGGTAGTTGGGAAACGAACTCAAATACCATATTGAAAAATATGGTTGTATTCCCGGAATCGTTGAAGACTTGGATTATTGGAGATGCATATATGGTGAATCCTCATAGTAGTGATCCTTATTATGTAGGTCAGTTTTACCATGGATTCTATAAGAACACAGATATTGGTTATCTCCGTTTTGTCTTCTATTTTGGTATTGTTGGATTATTGGTTTTCTCATGGTTTTTTGTCGCCGTTTGTAGACAATTGATGAAACGTTTTCCTCATTATAAGTTGGCTTTCATCTTGATTACACTCCTGAACTTTATCATCTGGTTTAAGGTGTCGACTGACATCTTCTTGATTATGGCTTATTATCTCTGCGTCCCAAAAGAGGGGCCTGAACAACTAGTTCAGAATGAAACTAATCTACCAGATCAACTCACTCTATAACCCGGGAGGGATGGAGAGGGTCGTGCTGAACAAGGCGACCTGGTTGTCGGCACATGGATGGGAGGTTGTCATCGTGACTACTGACCAGGGAGGTCGTCCGACTTTCTATGACTTCCCGGAGCAGATAAGGTTGCACGATCTGGGTATAAATTATAGCGCTGATAAGGGCAAGAACACTGTCGCTCACATTTTTTCATTTCTCAAAAAGAAGCAACTCCACAAAAAGCGTCTTGCCGAGTTCTTGATGGCCGAAAAGGCGGACATCGTCGATACTCTATACCCAGGAGAATCTTCGTTCATCCCATCAATCAAGGATGGCAGCAAGAAGGTGATAGAGCTCCATCAGAGTAAGTTTTTCCATCGTCAATATGCCAACAAGGGGCTTAAAGGGCTGATCGACAGATTCCGTGAGATCATGGATGTCCGTATGGTAAAAAAGTTTGACAGGTTTGTCGTACTTACTGAAGAGGATAAGGGCTACTGGGGCGATATCGCGAACATGGTTGCCATTCCTAACGCGTCGATAGCTCCTGTCGGACCTGGCAGTGATTGCTCTGCCAAGAGAATCATCGCTGTCGGTCGTCTCGACTACCAGAAGAGTTTCGACAGGCTTATTGAGGCATGGAAGAT
Source organism: Bacteroidales bacterium (assembly GCA_024402135.1). Classification (GTDB taxonomy): domain Bacteria; phylum Bacteroidota; class Bacteroidia; order Bacteroidales; family UBA932; genus Cryptobacteroides. The sequence goes on along the minus strand of JAKSJN010000009.1, from coordinate 16,050 downwards.
TGTTTGCGATCATACCAAAGATTGGACCCTCGACATTTATGGGCAGGGGGAGTGGAAGGACATGCTCCAGAATATGATTGACCAATATGGAATATCGGATCGTTGCCACCTTAAGGGTACGACTAATAACATCAGCCATGAGTATGCCAACAGTTCGATGCTTGTCATGAGTTCCCATTACGAGGGCCTTCCGATGGTGATGATAGAGGCGATGTCAAGTGGCCTTCCATGCGTGAGCTTTGATTTCAAGTGTGGCCCTAGGGATATCATAGAGAACGGTGTGAATGGCCTGCTGGTCAAGGATGACGATATTGAAGGCCTTGCTGAAGCCATGCTGAAACTGATCAACGATGATGAACTCCGCACCGCTATGTCTGTTGAGGCAAGGAAGGTAATCGGGAAGTATAACGAAGAGTCAGTCATGGAGAAGTGGATAAAACTCTACTCCAGGCTTACTGGAAAGGAATAGATAATGCCAAAGTTGTTACAGATCAACCCAGTCATAAGGCGTAATACTTCCACGGGAAAGATTATGCAGGAGATCGGCGAACTGGCCATGAAGAATGGCTGGGAAAGCTATATCGCTTATAGTGGCGGGCGTGACGGTAAGGATCCGAGTCTGTGCAAGTCAAAGATTATCCCCGTCGGGACAAAGTTCAGTGTGGCTGAGCATGCGGTTGAGACCCGTCTGCTGGACAGGCATGGACTGGCTTCCAGACTGGCTACCAGAAAGTTCTTGGAGCAGATAGATGAGCTGCACCCAGACATAATCCAGATTCATAACATACATGGATACTTCCTCAACTACAAGATGCTGTTCGACTATCTGTCGAAAACTGACATCAAGGTTGTTTGGACCGTCCATGATTGTTGGCTTTATACCGGACATTGCTACCATTATTCCAGTGTCGGCTGTCCTAAATGGAGGACTGGCTGCGGTAATTGCCCCCAGAAAAAGTCATTCCCAGCGTCATGGCTCTTGGACCGCTCTGCGAAGAATTACATAGATAAGAAAACAGCTTTCACATCCCTGGCACCTGGACAGTTGACGATAGTCACTGTTTCCAATTGGATGAAAGAGGAAATGAAGGAATCATTCCTTGGCAGTCTTCCGTTTTGTGTCATTCATAATGGAATTGATACGGAGACATTCAAACCGGCCAGCGAGAAGGATATGTCGGATACCCGTACTGCGTTCGGAATTGATATGGACAGCCATGTGCTGCTTGGACTTGCAAGCATCTGGTTGAAAGAAAAGGGTCTGGGAGACTTCATGCAGTTGGCGAAGCTTCTCAAATGTGATGAGCAGATAGTTCTTGTCGGCAAGATGACAGCAGAACAGCAGGAACTTGTTGCGAATACAAATGCCTCGCTAGGAAAAGACCAAAGGCGTATCGTCACGATACCCCGCACTGAAAATGTCATTCAATTAGCCGCACTTTATTCAATGGCTGACGTGTTCCTCAATCCAACGTGGCAGGACAACTATCCGACAGTCAATATGGAGTGTCAGTCGTGCGGTACTCCACTGATTACATATCGCACAGGAGGCAGCATAGAGTCACATAGTGCCGAGACGGGAACAGTGGTTGAACAGGGTGATGTTGAGGGCCTCAGAAGGGCAATTGACTACTATCGCAACCAGGACCTCGAGCAACTTAGAACAATCTGCCGCGACCATGCCATCGGGAACTTCAGTAAAGAAGACCGATATAAGGATTACATCGAACTTTACAAAGGTCTCATAGACGCATAAATACCTCAAAGAAACCGAGAATCCCGGAACACGCCTTGGCGGGACGGGAAATTTTTTTATTTTTGCCAAGTGACGTTATAACGTTAGTTTGGTATGGTTTTATTCCACGGATCAAAGAACATAATTGTCAAGCCTGTGTATGGCGCTGGAAACCCGATGAATGATTATGGGTTGGGGCTGTACTGTACGGAAAACATCGAACTGGCCAAAGAATGGGCATGCACGGAGAATCGAAACGGTTATGCAAACCAGTATGAACTGGATGTCGAAGGACTTGCCGTCTGCAGACTTTTGGAACCGGAATATCATATCCTTAACTGGTTGGCCGTCTTGTTGCGGAACAGGGAATTCGCAACTTCTACAAGACTGTCCAGGGAGGCGAAGGAATATATTCTGTCGACATTCCTGCCGGACCTGGACGGATATGATGTGATCATAGGATACAGGGCAGATGACTCATACTTCAGATTTGCAAAGTCATTCCTCAATGGCAGCATATCGCTCCAGCAGCTCTCCCGGGCTATGAAACTTGGAAATTTAGGTGAGCAGGTGGTGCTGGTTTCTGAAAAAGCCTTTTCTCATCTGACCTTCTCGCGATATGAAGAAGCTGATGGATCCATATACTGGGGAAAGCGTGAAACCCGTGACAGTGCGGCAAGGAAGCAGTTTGACATGATGGTCGACAGTACATCTGTGTCCGACGGTATCTATATTCTTGATATCCTGAGGGAAAAATGGAACAACGATGAACCGCGCCTACGCTGAGACATATCTGGAAGATGTGATGGATAATCTCGCCGTGATGCTGGATTTCGCTGTGAATACCTGCGCTTATCCCATCGCTGAGTTTTACTCCTGGTTTCTCCACTCCGGTGTATCCGATCTGATAGCTGAAGGAAGGGTTCGTTATCTTACCGGGTTGTCCGGAATAGAGCTTGCCGACAGCGTTGCCTCTCGGATAGGTGTCCTGCTGCCCGAACATGACGAGTATTGCCCGGAATCCTGTTCTCCGGAGTATTGGTGTGGATGGGCCTTGGCATATGTTCAGTGGTATACGGGGAAGTCATTCAGGTATCTGGACCGCTATGGAATCAATGTCTTGCTCATGCTGTCACTTTATGATCCGCTTCACGAAGCTGATCTCAGCAAGCTTCTGGATGTCATATTGCACAGGCTCGAGACGGCAAGAAACGACGCGGAGAGTCCGGTGTCCATCTTCCGGAAGCAGGCCGGAATGACACAGGTCCAGCTGGCGGAGAGAGCCGGCGTCAGCCTCAGGATGATCAGGGCATACGAACAGAAAACTCAGGATATCTCAAAGGCCGAGGCGGCCACGGTTCTGAATCTTTCACGGGCTCTTCGCTGTGATGCCGCTGATCTGGTGGGGTGAAAATCGTAATTATTTTCCTGTCGAAAAGATGGTAATTATGATTTATTTGGATTATATTTGCACCTAACGGCATAAAATTAAGTATTTTAGCCATTACTACTGCTCAAAGGCCATTATGAGGCCTGCTCAAAGAACCATTAAAAATTATGAAGATTTTGCAGCTCGGCAAATTCTATCCGATCTTCGGAGGCGTGGAAAAGGTCATGTATGATCTTACCACTGGTCTGTCCGAAAGAGGTATCAAGTGCGACATGCTCTGTACCTGGATGGATGGATTTGCGCACAATTCCCACGGAGCATTCTACAAGCAGCTCAACCCTAATGGTTGGCTTATCTGTGTGGACGCCCTTGCGAAGGTGAAAGCGACTATGATTGCACCATCGATGATCAAGGAGCTTCGCCGTCTTATCCGCAAGGAAAATTACGACATCATACATGTCCATCATCCGGACCCGATGGCAGCCATGGCGCTGTACTTGAGCGGCTATGAAGGCAAGGTGGTGCTCCATTGGCACAGCGATATCGTAAAGCAGGTCACCCTCCTGAAATATTACAAGCCTATCCAGAACTGGCTGATCAAGCGCGCGGACATCATTGTCGGCACGACTCCCGTGTACGTCACCGAGTCTCCGCACCTTGCAAAGGCCCGAAACAAGCTGACATATCTGCCTATTGGCATCAATCAGGTACCTGGGGCTGGAGATAATGTCGAGGAGAACGAGACAATCGCGAAGAAGGTCGCCGCCCTGCGCGCCAAGTATCCTGGAAAGAAGATAATTTTCGCCCTCGGCCGACTCGTCGAGTACAAGGGATATCCGTACCTCGTCGATGCGGCAAAGGATCTTCCGGACAATTACGTCATACTCATCGGAGGAACAGGTCCTATGCACGACGAACTTGTCGCCAGAATCGATGCCGCCGGCCTGGACCGCAAGGTCAAGCTGATCGGATTCGTCAAGGACGAGGATCTTCCTGTCTATTATCGTGCCTGCGATGTATTCAGTTTCTGCTCTATCATGAAGTCAGAGGCTTTCGGTATCGCCCAGATCGAGGCCATGTCTTGTGGTAAGCCTGTCGTTGCGACAAGGATCCCGGGCAGCGGTGTGTCTTGGGTCAACGGTCACGGCGAGTCGGGACTCAATGTGGAAATGTGCGACTCGAAGGCAATTGCCAATGCGATCATGGCTATCACGAAGGACGAACAGACTTACAATGCATATTGCCAGGGTGCGCTGGACCGCTTCAATCGAATGTTCACCCGCAAGGCCATGATAGACGGCTGTCTCAATATCTACGGAAAGGTAACATATCTCATTCACGAACAGCTCAATGCCCGCGGATACTAGGACGCTGCACAATCTTCTTCTGAGGCTTGGCATGAGTTGCGGCAATCCGCCACAGGCTCTTTTGGACAAGCTTGCGCAGAATGAATCGGAGGTCGCGTCACATTTCAATGACATCATAACCTTTGCCCGCACCCATACGGTGCAGGGTGTGGTTTCCGATGGCCTCTCATTCGTTTCCGATGCTGTCGAGCTCCCGGATGTCGAATCCATGAAGCTTGCAATCGAGATTGACGGCATGGAGGCTGAGAATGCAAAGCAGAACAAGGTCCTTGCCGCAATTGGAAATGCTGCAAAGAAGCGTGGAATAAGAGTCGTGCTCCAGAAGGGTCAGAACTCGGCTGCGCTTTATCCCGAGCCATCCCATCGTGCATGCGGCGACATCGACCTGTATATGCCGGATATGACTCCGGAAGAGTTTGGGGAGGCTATGGGCATACCAAAGGACAAGCTTGAACACGACCCCGACGGAGGATTGACATTCACTCTCGGTGACCAGATCGTTGAGCTTCATCGAAGCCTTATGGATGTGAGCCGGTCAAACTGGGACAAGACTATTGCAGCTGTTGTCGCGAAAGAAGGATATGTGAAAGGCCCTGTTGATGGTATTCTTGCTTCAGGCCCTGTTTCGACCCTCCTGATGCTCAACACCCACATCCTAAAGCATGCAATGGGTCATGGAATAGGTCTCAGGCAGTTCTGCGACCTGTATCTGGCGTATAAGAAATGGGGAAGTGACGAGGAGGTCATGGGTGCGTACCGCAAGGCTATTGCCGACTGTGGGCTGACGAAATGGACAGAGGCGCTGGATATGTATCTGGATTCACTGTTCAATGATGGTCCTGCTACAAAGGACAGCCTGTTTGAGAAGATCACGGAAGGAGGCAATTTCGGACGGGGATCGAAGGAACATGATGCTCTCGCAAACATGTCTTCCATCCGAAGAAAGATAAAGACATTCGGCGCATTGATGTCGCGCGCGGGCTTCGGCCTCCGCTATGCGCCGCGTGAGTATTGCGACTATATTGCTGAATTGATTAAGGGACAATTGTCATGATTGAGCATTTCTATAAAGTGGCTGACTTGGTCTTTGTGGTCAGGGCGGATGAACGTCTTGACCTTGCGGCTTTGCTCAGGAACTGCGAGCCTTTCCGCGTCGCGAGTGGGGAGGCCGTCGCTGTGTTCGATCTGTATACCAGCCCGATTTCATATCCCGAGAAGACCTTCCTGGAGTCAGATGACTCCGACATGGGACATTCCGAACTTTTTTCCGTCGGTGGAGGCTCACATTACCTTTTGGAGTTGTCGGAAGAGGGCAAGAAGCTTGGAATGATGCTTTGCAATCGTGCTTTTACCAATATGGAGGTGCGTTTCAATCCGGCTTCGCCGTACGCAGGTCTTGTGGTGAGCAGCATGATCAGAATCGCATTCGCGCAGCGTGTGCTGGCTTTCGGCGGCATTTCCATGCATTCAAGCACCATTCTCTGTGGCGGCCGCGGGTATATGTTCATGGGCAAGAGCGGCACGGGAAAGAGTACCCATACACGTCTTTGGATGGAGAATATCCCCGGTGCCGAACTGCTCAACGACGATAATCCTTATGTCCGTGTCGTTGACGGCAGGGCTACGGTTTATGGCAGCCCATGGAGCGGCAAGACACCTTGCTACCGCAATCTCAGTGCTCCGCTCGGCGGCATAGTCCGTCTGTACCAGGCTCCATACAACAAGATCCGCCGCGCAGAAGACGTCGATGCGCTCAACCAGGTGCTTCCAGGATGCTCGGTGTTGAGGCGTGACAGCGCATTGCATGAAATGCTGGTCGATAACGTCCTTGCGATGATCGAAGCTACTACCGTTGCCGCGCTGGAATGCCTGCCGGATGCTGATGCGGCAAGAACCAGCCATGAATTCTTGACAAGATAATTTGACATTTTTATTCCATTAAAAAGAACCGCTACTATATGAAGACAAATCCAAATTTGAAATTGAGGAAACTGGGTGCAAAATACATCATCGTCCAGGCTTCCGCCGACGCGGTGGACATGAGCAATGTCTACACCATGAACGCCAGCGCCGCTTATCTTTGGGAGCGCGCCGCCAAGGATCCGGGAATTGACCTTACAGCCGAGATTTTTGCTGCCTGGCTCGTCGAAGAGTACGATATTGACAATGCTACAGCGTCAGCTGATGCTGCCGAGATATTTGAAACATGGACCGAAATGGGCTTGATTCAATAGTATTTTTCAGCCTATTTTGGTAATAATGTGTATTTTATGGTAATAATTAGTATTTTTACACGATAAAAAGTAGAAACAGTATTATGAATAAGATTCGACTCGTGCTTGTGCTCGCCGTCGTGGCTGTCGTACTGCCATCATGCAATAAGAGGGCGAACAAGTACATGTATTTCCAGGACATGTCCGTTGAGGAAGAGTACGCAGTGGCAGCGGCTTCCCAGACCGTTATCCGCGTGGACGACCGCTTGGGTATTACTGTGGATTGCAAGAACCGCGAGCTTGCGCTTCCTTTCAACAGCAAGACTGCTTCGTACAGCGTCAGCCTTGACGGAAGTGACGTGACATCGGCTGCTGCCGATGCCGTTTCAGGTTACCGCGTCGTTTCCGAGGGCTATATCAATTTCCCTATGATCGGTCGCATCGATGTCTGCGGTCTTACTCTCAAGGAGGCTGCCAAGGTCATCGAGAACGCAATCATCGAGGGTGGATACATCAAGGATCCAAACGTCACGATCGAGTTCCTCAATGCCCGTTACATCGTTCTTGGCGCTTCCGGCGCTGGAGTATATCCAATGCAGGGCGACAAGGTGACCCTTCTCGAAGCAATTGCGAAGGCCGGCGACCTTGCTGATAATGCAAAACTTGACGATATCCGCGTCATCCGCGAGGTTGATGGTGTGCGCAAGGTTTATGTCCAGGATATCCGCTCGAAGGACATCTTTGACTCTCCATGCTACTATCTCCAGCAGAATGATGTGATCTATGTGGCTCCTAGCTACCGCCGTGCGTCGTTCTCAGATACCTTCTTCAAGGTATTCTCACTCGTTACCAGTGCCCTGTCAGTTTACATGACCTATCTCTGGGCTACCAAATAGTTGATTATCATGCAGAACAATAATAATAAAGACCAGGGACTGAATGTACTCGACCTGTTCTTCTACCTCCTTTCAAAGTGGAACTGGTTCCTCCTTTCGGTTCTCGTATTCTGTGCCCTCGCATGGTATAAGTACGAGAAGCAGCCATTTGAGTACTTCGCTCAGTCAACCGTAATCATCAAGGACCCTTCGAACAAGACTTCGACTGCATCGCTCGACCGTTACGACAACCTCATCAACAAGGTGAATGTCAGCAACGAGATTCTTCAGTTCAAGTCTAAGAGAATCCTCCGTGAGGTCGTTTCACGCACCCATGCTGACGTAAGCTACATCGTGCATGAGCGTCTCCGCGATATCGAGTACTATGGACGTTCTCCTTTCGTCGTTTCGTTCATTGACGCTGAGCCGAACAGTTCGTGCGGTTTCACCGCGAGAGTCGTTTCGGACAATGGAATCGAGGTTCTTGGTCTCAATATCGATGGATCAAAGAATGCGATCGTTGCTCCTGGAGATACAGTTGCCACCGAGTACGGACGTATTGTATTCGGCAAGACCAATTTCTTCGCTCCTAAGTGGAAGGATGTCAATATCCGCGTTTCCAAGCGTTCTGTGGCTGGAGTCGCCGGCGCGTATGCCGGCCAGATCGGTATCCGCCAGACTGACGATGCTGCAAGCATCCTGACCCTGGCGATCCGCGACAACTCACCTAGACGTGCCGAGGATGTTCTCAATACCCTCATCGAGGTCTACAACGAGGATGCCCTCCGCGACAAGAACCAGGTCGCTATCAATACCGCCAACTTCATCAACGAGCGACTCATCATCATCGAGAGGGAACTCGGCGATGTCGAGTCTGACCTGGAGCAGTTCCAGAAGAACAGCGGCGTCGTCGACCTTGGCACATCGGCCGGCATGTACTTCAATGAGACCCGTTCGTACAATGCCGAGGCGGCGGAGATGGAAACCCAGATCCGTATGGCTCAGTTCATAAAGGACTACCTTACCGATCCGACCAAGGAGTCTGATCTTCTTCCTGCAAACTCCGGCATCTCGGATGCGAGCATCGAGGCTCAGATCGCTCAGTACAATACTGCGAAGATACGCCGAGACAAGCTCATCGAGGATTCGTCGGAGGCCAACCCTGTCGTTCAGCAGCTGAACAGCCAGCTCTACTCGCTCAAGCAGTCGATCATCCGCTCGGTTGACAATGTCATCTTCAAACTCAGCTCACGCAAGGACGAGGCTGTCAGCCAGCAGAGCCGCAGCCAGAGCCGTCTGCAGTCCATCCCTACCAAGCAGCGTGAGAGACTCAGCATCGAGCGTCAGCAGTCCATCAAGGCGTCTCTCTATACCTTCCTTCTTAACCGTCGTGAAGAGAACGAGTTGACCCAGGCGATGGCCGACAACAATGCCCGCGTGATCGACGCAGCCGAGGCTTCATCAATCCCTGTATCTTCTTCACTCAAGAGACTCCTGCTCCTTGGATTCCTGGTCGGCATGGCTATCCCTGCCGTGATCTTCCTTATGATGCTCTTCCTGGATACTTCAGTACGTGGACGCAAGGATGTCGAGGATGCTGTGACCATTCCGTTCCTCGGAGAGATCCCTGAGGACGAGACCAATGAGGCATCAAAGAAGAACAGGATAAAGAAGTACCTGGTTCCTGGCTATAACAAGAAGCTCCGCCGTCTCAGAAACGTCACCGGAGAGGCTTTCCGAATCGTCAGGACCAACCTTGGCTTCATGTCCCGCGGTCATGAAGGTTCAAAGGTGGTGATGCTCGCATCGTTCAACGCTGGCGCAGGTAAGACCTTCGTTGCACAGAGACTCGCAATCAGCCTTACTCATACCCGCAAGCGCGTTATCGCGGTCGATCTCGACCTTCGCAAGGGGACTCTTTCAGGTACCTTCCGCAAGGGACGCAAGGGTATGACTGACTATCTTGCCGACAGAAGCATCACCTTCGACGATATTCTGTACAAGGATGACAAGCATCCATACGATATGATTCTTGCCGGAACCATGGCACCTAACCCTGCCGAACTCCTTATGGAGGATCGTCTTGATGAACTTTTCGCCATCCTTCGCGAGAAATATGACTATATCGTTGTCGACTCGGTCCCTGTCGGCGTTGTCGCAGACGCAACCATCAGCAACCGTGTTGCCGATATCAGTCTGTTCGTGCTTCGCGTAGGTAATTTCGACCGCCGCCAGTTCCCTGATCTTGAATCTCTTTACAAGGGCGGCAAGCTCAAGAATATGGCTCTTGTCCTCAATGGTACCGCCAGCCGTCATGGTCATGGATACGGTTACGGCTATGGGTACGGTTATGGCTACGGCTATGGATATGGCTACGGCAACTATGGCGATGGCTATGCTGACATGGCCCTTACCGAAGACGAGGCCGACAAGAAAAAATCAAAGAAATCATAAGTCTTTGAGGCTGCCATGAACCGTGCAGCTCTTTTAACTACTACTATATGAACCCATTTAATTTGCTCAAACATTGGGTCGTATCAGTTGGTATGTCACTCCTTCTCACTGTCTCGTGCGGTGAGAAGGTTGTAAGTACCGAAACAAGCCGTGCCAGGACGGATGCGGAAGATACGATAGGACAACTGTCCGACGTGTCTCTTCTCCAGGAGGCCATTACGTCCTGTCAGGCGGAAAACGACCTTGCCGGTCTGTCTGTCGCATACAGACAGCTAGGCATTCACTATCGACTGGAGAACAGCTTCAGAGAGTCGATAGCTGCTCATCTCAAGGGACTGGATGCGTCCCGCGAACTAGGTGATACACTTCTGCTCATCGAGCACCTTAACAACATCGGCACAAACTATCGAAAGATGGCTGTGCTCGATGAGTCTTCCCAGTACTATTACGAGGCTCTTTCACTGCTTGGTCGTTATACCGACAAGATTAGCAGCGATGTTGTCAAGGCCCGTTCTGTGACCATGAACGGTATTGGAAACATCCAGATGGAGCTTGGCAATTACGATGCTGCACTGAATTCTTTCCGTGAAGCATTCGATTGTGCTGATTATCTCCAGGATCTGAATGGTCTGGCAGTCAACTACACCAATATAGGCTCCATCTACAAGGAATACAGGCAGGTCGATTCGGCAAGGACGTATTATAACCTTGCGATGGATGCCAATGTCAGGAACAAGAATGACAGGGGAGTGGCTCTGAACCACATTTTCTTCGGAGAGTTGTTCGAACTCGAAAAGAAGTGGGATGATGCCCTGGAAGAATATCAGCAGGCACATGAAATCCTTGAGGACATGAACTCCGTATATGATCTTGTCACCGTTGATCTTGCTGTTTCCCGTACTTTCATTAATAAGGGGAATTATTCCGAGGCACGACGAAATCTTGATATTGCGGCGGCAAGTCTGGAGAATGTAGAGTCGCTGGAATACTATGCACAGCTGTTTGAACTCGAGTATCGCTTGAATGAGGCACTTGGAAATACGCCGAAGGCTTTTGATTTCTTCAAGAAGTCGGTGGCTTATCGTGACAGCATCCGTAACGCCGATGTCGTCACCAAGGCCCAGAATTCCCGCCTGGATTATCTAAATGAGACACAGCAGAACCAGATCGATATCTTCAGGCGCAATTACGAGATGCAGAGGCGAGAGAAGCATTATGTCGGTGTGATAGCAATGCTTGTCGTTTCTTTCTTTGTTGCGCTTATCATGTTCCTTGTGTGGATGCTGGGCCAGCGAAAGCGCAAGCATGAAGTGCTGAAGAATGTGGACAGGATGCGTACGAATTTCTTCACGAACATCACCCACGAGTTCAGGACACCTTTGACAGTGATTCTTGGCCTTGCGAATGAACTCGGCAACAAAGAGGTTCTGCAGGATCCTGAACAGGTCAGGACGATGTCACAGACCATAGTCCGCCAGGGACAGGGACTGCTGACGCTGGTCAATCAGCTGCTTGACATCAGCAAGGTTGAATCGGCTCTCGGCAAGATTGAGTGGCGCTATGCCGATATGGTCAACTTTGTCCGCACCACAGTAGAGGCTTATGTGCTTCATGCAAGGCAGAGAGGTATTGAAATGATCTACTTCCCGGGCGAGGAACAGGTCGAGATGGATTTTGTGCCGGACTATGTCCAGAAGATCGTCGTGAATCTCCTTTCAAACTCGTTGAAATATACCCAGAGTGGAGGCCATATCTATGTTTCTTCCAATTGTGAGAACGGAAAGTTCGTGCTGAAGGTCAGTGATACAGGTGGCGGTATCCCGGAGGTCGCTGTCAAGCATATTTTTGAGCCTTTCTATGTCGTAGGCGACAAGAGTGCAGATGTTTCGACTGGTGTTGGACTGTCGCTCGTAAAACAGCTTGTCGAGGCCATGTCCGGTACTGTCGAGGTCAAGAGTGAACTTGGCCGCGGCACAACTTTCACCGTCTCCATCCCTGTCCAGAGCAATTACAAGGGTATGGCTGTCAGCACCTCAGCTGTTCCAGATAATAATATGGGTGTCATTGTTCCTAATACGGCCCCTGACACGGAGGAATTCCTTCAGACAGGAGAAGGTTCCCTTTCTGATCCTCTTGTGATGATAGTCGAGGATAACAGGGACGTTGCCTATTATGTCGGCACCTTGCTTAGCCGAGAGCATCGTCTTTGCTATGCCGAGAATGGTCTCGAGGCACTTGAGAATGCTATGGAGCTTGTTCCTGACATCATAATCACGGATCTTATGATGCCGGAAATGGATGGTCTTGGACTTGTTCGTGAGATCCGCTCTTCTTCAGCTCTGAACCATATTCCTATTATTGTAATTACTGCAAAAGTTGATGAAGCGGAGAGGCTCAGGCTGATAGAAGCCGGTGCCGATGCCTTTGTCCAGAAGCCGATCGACGGTAATGAACTCCGTATCCGCGTCCAGAGCCTTCTCAAACAGCGCTCTACTTTGCGTGATACATATTCGAACACCGTCGCTACGGCTGCAGGCAGCCCGGCTATGACCAACAGTGACGGTACTGAGATGAGCAAGGCGGACAAGGCATTCCTGGGCAAGTTCGTTGATTATGTACTGTCTTCATTGTCCCAGGACAAGCCGGCGGATATCGCTTCTATCGCTTCCCATATGTGCGTCAGCCCTCGTCAGCTCAGCCGTAAGATCAATGCTCTTACCGGGGAGTCTACTTCGTCTTACGTTAACAGGATCAAGCTTAACAAGGCTAAGCAGCTGCTTGATGCGGATAATACAACTCCTATCGCAGATGTCGCGATGAGTTGTGGTTTCGAGGATTTCTCATATTTCGGAAAGCTGTTCCGACAGTACGAGGGTATTTCTCCTTCGCAATACCGTAAAAGGGTGCTATAAGCCCTCTCGACTATTTGAAAAAGTTTATCCGCGGCCTGTAAAGGTCGCGGATTTTTGTTTACTTTTGTTTGACTAAACGATAACTGAACGATAACAAAGTTTTACCGACATTTGACATTATTTTGGGTTATTGGTATTTTTAATTTGCTGATACTTAATGCCTAGGCTAAATTGACATACTGATTTTTACTATTTTACTAGTTTGAAATTGTCCATATAATTATGGCGAATGTCCTATTAGACAAAATCAAATCTTCACAAATGTCTCACTTTTGCACCGAGCAAATTTTTAATGGTTCGGACGGGGTTCCGGGTTGTTACTTGTAGCCCCGTTCTTGAATTAAAAAAGTTGCAAAGAAATCAGTAGAAATAAAAAAACTATTAAATAATGAAAAAGCTCATCCTTTCTGCAGCAATCATTCTTTCAGCTGCACTTTCTGTTTCTGCACAGTCTTGGTTCGTTAATGTTGCCGGTGGTGCATCTATCTATGGTGGCGAGCACAATCGTCAGCTCAAGACCACAAAGCTCGTTACATACGCAGGTGACCTTTCAGCAGGTAGATGGTTCAACCCGTATATCGGTGCCCGTCTTTCATTCAGCGATTTCAACGCTAAGGGTGCTACCTGGGAGAGCTACATCAAGCAGGACGCAAACGGCAAGCCAGTTCATGTAAATGATATCAATGCTCTCAAGAAGAACTATGATTCAATGGCACAGTTCCTCTTTGCTCAGCAGTTCAACGCAATGAACCTTCACGCTGACATCATGGTAAACCTCAGCAACCTTTTCGGTTCTGACGACAAGATCGATCAGCACACTTGGAACGCCAGCCCATATGTAGGTCTCGGTTTCCCTTATGTTCTTTCAAGCAACGGTAAGAGCGCCGGCCTTCCACTCGCAGTCAACGCAGGTCTCTACAATGCTTTCCCTGTTAGCGAGAAGATTGACATCATCGCTGATCTCCGCGGCGTTCTCCTTGACGAGGAATTTGACGGTGAGTCAGGTGACAGCAAGCTCGAGGGTTATTCAAGCCTTACAATCGGCGTAAGCTTCAAGTTCTAATAAACTGATCTGAAATTTAATGCCGTTCCTTCCGAGCGGCATTTTTCTTACACAACTGTTATGTATTCAAAGCCAACTACAATTTGTAGCTCCATCGCCCTTGAAAAGGGTGTCTTAGTTCCTGCTTCAGGTGAGCAGATGGATATAATATATCCTTTGACAGATATTACTGTTAAAGATTTTCAAACCGGTTTCGAAGTTGATGCTACCTTTGAGTCAGATCTTGATTTTACTAAATAAGTGATAGCCATGAAAAATATCTACAATTATCTTATGATTGCTGCTTTGGCTGTCTCGTTTGTTTCTTGCAATAAGGAAGAGTCTGTCAAAGTCAAAGGTACTGAAGTCCTCAAACTTGGCTCAGTAACTATGAACAATATCAAGACAAAGTCTAATGATGCTCTAGTCTGTGAGTTTGAACCGGTTGTTACAGAGGATTTTTCTCTTTCGGCTTCAGCGACTGTTACCCCTATTCTTGATGACGTCTATACCAAGGCAACCGAAACAAATCTCGAGGGTTTGAAAGCCAGTGGCTTCAATCTTTTTGGTTTCCTGACCTCTAACGAGGGTACAGACATTTACTCTGGTTACAATTTTATTCCAGGTGCTCATGTCTCTTTTGGCACCGATGGAATTTGGGCTATTGATGATGACTACTATTGGCATCATAAGACAACTCATGATTTTTGGGCTGTCTCTAGTGCAAATAAGGTATCTATCGCTGCTGATGGCTCATTTGAGTATGCTACTGATGGAGACGATGATCTTCTGGTTGCAAATAAGTCTGTTTATTGGGAGGATGGTAACGAAGTCGCTCTTTCTGGCCTAGAATTCTCGCATGCTCTTGCAAAGGTGTCTCTTGATTTCTCCGGAATTCATTTTTATGCTGGTGAAACTGAAGATCCTGAGTTTAGGGGAGACGCCAGATGTGAAGTAGATAGAATCGAAGTTCAGCTTGTGTCATCGGCTTCGTGTGTGGCTGCTACAAATGGTGCGACTTGGTCCATTCCAAGCTCTCCAACCTACACTACACTTACTTTTGATGGTGACAATTGTTTCTTCGTTATTCCTCAGAATAGTACCGTCAAGTCTGTAACTGTTTTCATTAACGACTATCAGAGAGATCTGTATGGTGCTTACCAGAGCATTTCCCCTGAAATCTTCGGTAAAATTGATTGGAAGGCTGGTTATAAGTATAACTATAAGATTGCAGGTAGAATTAATGTTAAGGAATACAAGAATAGTGAGGATGTTGTAAGTCTTTTTGACTACCTTTTCAAGGCTCACAAGATGGAAATCAAGCCAGCTGAAATTGAGCTTAGTGCTGATGATGCAAAGACAATTGAACTCAGCTGGACTGGCCTTCCAGTGACCTCAAGCGCCAATGGTGGATATCTCTATGTTTTTGTTCAGCCATCGAATCAGGCTAAGATCGTGGAGAGTGACCTTTATAAGGGCTCTTCACCTAATGTAAAGTCCGAACTTGAGCCTCTGATTGGTTTTATATATAATACTCAGACAGGAGAAGTTGTAAACTCTACATATAATGACAAGATTAGGTCTTCTGTGGATTTAAAGGGTAACCCTCCAGGAGAGAATTCTGATGCTAAATGTGAGATTTATCTTGACGATGTCACCGGACCTTACACGCTTGTGGTCGCTTTCGTTGGACCAAATGGTAATGGACAGTGTGAATGTCACTTCCATAATCTTACCATTAAAGTTCTTGATTGGAAATAATACATACTACTGATTTCATACTTTTTTAGAGTCGGCGGGCCGTGAGGTTGCTCCGACTCTTTTTTATTGTTTTTCCCGGTTGGTGAATATTACAACTGCAAGTTCACGGAAGAATACACGGAATCGCGGCAAACCGTGACATCTACAACTCAAAACGCCATTTTGAGAGCACAATTCCGGGGAAGTGACACGAATTCCCCGGGAAAAGTGAAATCTCCCAAACTGACTAGGGTGGAGGAGGGCGGGCGGCAGTCTTTTCCGGAGACATGCCACCCTCGGCACTAGAGGGACGGACCATGAG
>JAKSJN010000008.1 GCA_024402135.1 Bacteroidales bacterium | reverse complement strand
TTCGTCGAACGGGATTGCAAAGGTACGCATCTTTTTCTTTCCTGCAATACCTTTCACAATTATTTTTTCATAAAAATCGTTTAAATAAAAATGCCTCCCGGAACGCTCCGGAAGGCATCATATAGTTTAATCGCTGATTATACGTCGATTACATCATTCCGCCGCCTGGCATAGCCGGAGCAGCCGGCATTGGCTCTGGGATATCAACAATTCCGCATTCGGTAGTAAGGAACATTCCAGCGACTGAAGCGGCATTCTCAAGAGCGACACGTGCCACCTTGGTAGGATCGATGACACCAGCCTCGAACATATTCACATATTCGCCTGTACGTGCGTTGTAGCCGAAGTCTGCTGAACCTTCCTTGATCTTCTGGATAATAACGCTTCCGTCCACTGCGGCATTCTGAGCAATCTGGCGAAGCGGCTCCTCGATTGCCTTTGCAACGATACGGATACCGGTAGTCTCATCATCATTGTCACCCTTCATACCGTCAAGGGCAGACACGGCTCTGATATATGCGACACCACCTCCAGGGAGATATCCTTCCTCTACGGCTGCACGTGTAGCATTGAGGGCATCCTCCACGCGATCCTTCTTCTCCTTCATCTCAACCTCGGTAGTCGCACCTACATAAAGGACTGCAACACCACCGGCGAGTTTGCCAAGACGCTCCTGGAGCTTCTCGCGGTCATACTCGGATGTAGTGGTCTCGATCTGCTTGCGGATGAGGTCAGCACGGTCCTTGATTGCCTGTGCGTCACCGACGCCACCGACGATGGTAGTGTTCTCCTTGTTGACAGTGACCTTCTCTGCGCGGCCAAGCAACTCGAGGCCTGCAGTCTCGAGCGAGAAGCCTCTCTCCTCAGAGATCACGGTAGCACCTGTAAGGATTGCGATATCCTGGAGCATCTCCTTGCGACGGTCACCGAAGCCCGGAGCCTTGACAGCTGCGATCTTGAGTGTTCCGCGGAGCTTGTTTACCACGAGAGTTGTGAGCGCTTCTCCGTCAACGTCCTCAGCAATGATGAGAAGTGACTTGCCTTCACGTGCGATAGGTTCGAGCACCGGAAGGAGATCCTTCATGGTTGAGATCTTCTTGTCGGTGATGAGGAGGTATGGATCATCCAGAACAGTCTCCATCTTGTCGCCGTTGGTCATGAAGTAAGGGCTGATGAAGCCACGGTCGAACTGCATACCCTCGACAACCTTCACCTCGGTTTCAGTACCCTTTGCCTCCTCGACTGTGATGACGCCGTCCTTCTTGACCTTGGACATGGCGTCAGCGATGAGTTTACCTATATAGTTATCATTGTTGGCAGAGATAGTACCTACCTGCTCAACCTTTGAATAGTCTTCGCCGACTTCCTGGCTCTGAGCCTTGAGATTTGCAACAACTGCATCAACAGCCTTGTCGATACCGCGCTTGAGGTCCATCGGGTTCGCACCTGCGGTAACGTTCTTGAGACCGACGTTGATGATAGCCTGAGCGAGAACGGTAGCGGTGGTGGTACCGTCACCTGCCTGGTCATTGGTCTTCGAAGCGACCTCCTTGACCATCTGGGCGCCCATGTTTGCAAAACGGTCCTCGAGCTCGATCTCCTTTGCAACAGACACGCCATCCTTGGTAACGTGCGGAGCACCGAACTTCTTATCGATAACGACATTGCGACCCTTAGGGCCGAGTGTAACCTTTACTGCGTTTGCAAGGGCATCAGCGCCCTCCTTCATCTTCGCACGTACATCTACGTCGAATTTGATTTCCTTTGCCATAGTTAATAAAGTTTAGATGATTGCGAGAATGTCAGACTGCTTTACGATGAGGTACTTCTTGTCGTCGATGGTGACCTCGGTACCCGCATACTTGCCATAGAGGACCATATCGCCCTCCTTGACCTCCATAGGCTCGTCCTTCTTTCCTGGGCCTACTGCCAGGACTACGCCCTGCTGTGGTTTTTCCTTTGCTGTGTCTGGTATGTAGAGACCAGCTGCTGTCTGCTTCTCGGCCTCCTTAGGCTCGATGACAACTCTGTCTGCCAATGGTTTGATCATGATTTTATTCTTTTTAAATTATTATCAGTTGACTGATGCCCCGAGGGCATTCATACGCTTTTGACGCAACGTCCGTGCCAGCAGAGAAAGACTGACAAATTGTCACATTCCTGCGCGGAGCATGGTGTAGCGGCAATGCCAGAGCACGACACCCAGCGCCACGGAAACATTAAGGGAATGCTTGGTACCCCACTGAGGTATCTCCAGTGAATGGTCTGAGGCATCCACGACCTGCTGCTGCACACCATCGACCTCATTTCCGAACACCAGCGCATATCGCCGGCCTGGCTCTGCGGAGAACTCGTCCAGCTTGACAGAGTTGACAGTCTGTTCCACGCTTATGATGGTATACCCCTGCTCCCGAAGGCTATGAATCGCGTCCATCGTGTCATCCACATGTTCCCAGGCAACGCTGTCCTCGGCACCTAGCGCGGATTTGTGGATTTCCGCCGATGGAGGGCAGGCGCATATTCCGCAGAGTATGACACGGTCTGCCTTGAATGAATCGGCCGTACGGAATGCGGACCCGACATTATGTGCGCTTCGGATGTTATCCAGGACCAGGACCAGGCCGGAATCAGGCAAAGACTTGTATTCCACGGTGCTCACGCGGCCCAGTTCTATGTTCAAAAGTTTTCGGTCTTTCATGGCGGCAAAGTTAGAAAAAATGAGAAATAGATACTATATTTGTCTTCGCTGACCTCGCGGGTCAGTAACTTATCAAATCAGACAAAGAATGAAACAGGATCTCCAGATTTTCGACCTTATCAAGAAAGAGAAAGAGAGACAGTCTTCCGGACTGGAACTCATCGCCTCAGAAAACTATGTCAGCAACCACGTAATGGAAGCCATGGGTTCCATCTGCACCAACAAGTACGCAGAAGGCTACCCTGGAAAGAGATATTACGGTGGATGCGAGGTCGTTGACCAGATCGAGCAGATTGCCATAGACAGACTCTGCAAGATCTACGACGCAGAGTATGCAAATGTACAGCCTCACTCTGGCGCTCAGGCAAACATGGCAGTCATCATGGCAGTCCTCAAGCCAGGTGACACCTTCATGGGTCTCGACCTTTCTCAGGGTGGACACCTTACACACGGTTCACCTGTCAACGCTTCAGGTATACTTTACAACGCAGTTGCGTATGGTCTGAATCAGGAGACCGGCCTCATCGACTACGACGAGATGGAAAGAAAGGCTCTCGAGTGTAAACCTAAGCTCATCATCGGTGGAGCTTCTGCATACTCAAGAGAGTGGGACTATGAGCGCATGAGAGCTCTTGCCGACAAGGTAGGCGCACTCCTCTGGATCGACATGGCCCACACCGCAGGTCTTATCGCAGCCGGACTTCTCAAGAACCCTGTAAAGTACGCACATATTGTCACAACCACCACCCACAAGACCCTTCGTGGACCTCGCGGCGGTGTAATCATCCTCGGCAAGGACTTCGACGACCCATGGGGCCGCACAACCCCTAAGGGTGTAGTCAAGAAGATGAGCCAGATCCTCGACAGCAGCGTATTCCCCGGCTGCCAGGGAGGTCCTCTCGAGCACGTCATCGCAGCAAAGGCTGTCGCTTTCTACGAGGCAATGCAGCCAGAATACATCAGCTACCAGAAGCAGGTCATTGCAAATGCAAAGGCAATGTGCGAGGCATTCATCTCAAAGGGCTACAAGGTCGTTTCAGGAGGTACTGACAACCACCTTATGCTCATCGACCTCCGCACCAAGTTCCCTGAGGTTAACGGCAAGATCGCAGAGAAAGAGCTCGTAAAGGCTGACATCACCGTCAACAAGAACATGGTTCCATTCGACTCTCGTTCCGCTTTCCAGACTTCAGGTCTCCGTGTTGGAACTCCAGCTGTAACCTCACGCGGATTCATCGAGAAGGACATGATTGACATCGTCGAGATGATTGACGTGGTTCTTTCTTCTTGCGCAAAGAACATCGAAGCACTTTCTCTCAAGGCCGGCGAAACTCCAACTGCCGAGCAGGCCGCTTCTCTCGCAGCTCACAAGGCAGTTCTCGAGGACATCACCAAGAGAGTTCACCAGATGACCGCAGGTTATCCTCTCAACAAGTATTAGTAGAATACCATATAATAAAAAAAGAGGTTCCGCTTCAAACGGAACCTCTTTTTTTATGTTGTTACCTGCTAGAAGGTGTACTTGAGCATCATCTGGATACGGTTGTTGCTTACCCAGTGGAGACCCTGGTCGTAAAGACCCTTTGAGAGATTCATTCCCTTGGCCTTGTCACCATACTGAACAGCGGTAAGCTCGTACTCAAGAGCGACAGCTACCTTTCCGAGATTGCGGATGATGGTAGGGGTGACTCTGTACATGGTGTTCATGTTGGCTGCGCTGTTCTTGCTGAACCAGAAATCAGCAGCATTGTCAAGTGCCTTTACGGTACCGAAATTCTTTGAGAGACCTCCGAAGAGCACATACTGCCAGTCCTTTCCGTATGAAAGGCTTACCCAGCTTGATGAGTTGGTGGTAGGAGTGTAGCTTCCGTCCTCAGCGACACCGTAGCCGCCATTGAGACAAACCTGCTCACCTGACTGTGCGTAGATGGTCTTGAACTTGGCAGAGAAGAGATCCTTCTTGTACTGTGCGTAGAGGAATGGGCTCACTGCTGTAAGGTACTTTGATGAAGCTGCGACAGGCTTGATGTTAAGGACATCGATACCGGCTCTTACGAGACCGTCTGTGCCCTTATAGGTAATTCCTGCATAAAGCTCAGGGATACCGCCATACTTGATATAGTTTGCAGAAGCGCCTTCCGGACCCGCAGAGGTGTACTGCATCTGCCATACTGCGGCTGCGGTGAGCGACCATGCACTGCTGAAACTCCTGTCATACTGTGCAAGTGGAGTTCTTGCGAATGGACCGAATGGCGCGCCGGTGTTGAGCGAGATAACATCTGGCATATCAGCAGCCATAGGATGCCATGCCTGACCTACCTTCAGCGAACTTGCAAGACCGTTCTCACCCTTCCATCCGAGTGTCACGTAAGCCTGACGGAGACGGAAGAGAGCGGTACCGGTAACACCTGATACACCGTTGTAGAAGTCTGCCTCGATCTTTGCAGTAGCTGACATGTTGCCATACTGATAGCCTGTAACGTCAAGACCGAGACGGCTGGTTATGGCTGTGAAGTGATAAGTCGCATTGGTATTGTCATTGTCCTTAGGACCATAGCTGAAGAGGTCAGCTGTACCCGCGGTCATCTCGTGGGTGTCGACATGCGCGTAGTTACGGATGAAACCGTAGAACTTAAGCTGAGCATCCTGAGCGGAAGCACCAAGCGAGCAAAGTGCAAGAGCACCTGCAATGAAGATTTTGGTTTTCATACACATTGGTTGTTAAAAAATACGCACAGGCATATACCATAACAGTACGCCTGTGCGCTATCAATGTTTTCAGATTAAGCGAATGGGAAGATCTTGGTAAGCCATACGAAGGCGAACACGAGACCGATAACGCCGATTACGCCACCAACCTTGAGCATATCCTTGGTCTTGATGAGACCGGTAGAGAATGCAATTGCATTAGGTGGGGTTGAGATAGGCATGAGCATTGCGAGTGATGCGCAGGTTGCCACGAAGCAAACCATTGCCTTGGTGCCACCGAAGCTCTCGAATGCAGGGTTGCTGCTGAGGCCCTGTGAAACATAAAGAAGGATAGGGATGAGAAGAGCAGCGGTAGCCGAGTTGCTGATGAAGTTCGAGAGAAGGTAGCAAACGAGACCTGCAACAACGAATACGAGGATGATTGACATCTCGCCGAATGGAATTGCATTCACGAGAGCTGCACCAAGACCGGTACCACCCTTGCTGATGTCAAGCATTGCATAACCGAGTGCGAAACCTCCGGCAACGAGCCAGAGAACACTCCAGTCGATCTGCTTGATATCCTCCTTGTCGAAACAGCCGGTACATACGAAGACTGCGAGAGGAACGAGAGCGACAACATTTGAGCTGATTCCATGAAGCTGCTCGGTAGCCCAGAGAAGGATGGTGATTGCGAATGTAGTCCATACAACGTAGGTTCTCCAGGTTGTTGGCTTGTCGTTCTCAGGAATGTTGACTTCAAGCTTATTGGTTGAGAATGGGAACATGACCTGAAGGACAACCCAAGCGATGAGAATCATGATGATCACGAATGGAATCATATGGATAGCCCACTCACCGAATGAGATGCTCATTCCAATGGTTTCGAGGTTTGAAACTGCAGTTCCGTTAGGAGGGGTACCGATAGTTGTACCGATACCACCGATGTTTGCCGATACAGGGATAGAGAGCGCAAGAGCGATCTTACCCTTGTCACCCTCAGGGAAGGTAGCAAGCACTGGAGCGAGGAATGCGAGCATCATGGCAGCTGTAGCAGTGTTGCTCATGAACATAGAGAATACTGCGATAACTGAAAGGAAGCCAAGGAGAACCATCTTAGGGTTGGTTCCGAAAGGCTTGAGAAGAGCCTTGGCGAGAGTAACGTCGAGGCCATACTTCTGTGCCATGATAGCAAGGCAGAATCCTCCAAGGAAGAGCATGACTACAGGATCAGCGAATGCAGACATGATCTTGGTGTAAACCATGGTTCCTTCGAGAGCTGCGCCGTTGGCATCAGTCATAAGGAAGCCAAGTCCCTTGTTGGAAAGGAGAAGGAGTGAGAGGACAATCACAGCAACAGATGTGGTCCAGCTAGGGATGATCTCGAAGATCCACATGAGTGCGGCGAAAGCGAAGAGCGCGATGGTGCGCTGCTGGAGAACGGTAAGTCCATCAATGCCGAAGAAGCTTGTAGGGACAACCATGAGGAAGATTGTGAGAATCAGCACGATTGGCAGAAGCACACAATACTTCACATTTAACTTGTTGTTTGCCATTTTTTAGTATAATTATAACAATATTTCCTACGTTGGATAATCCTGCAAAATTACACCTTTTATAGGTAATATACAATAAAAAGACCGGTCGCGATAAGGCGGCCGGTCCCTCTAAAACATTTAAACAGCACTATTTCTGCGGATAGCCAAGGGCTATGACACAGAGCACCTTCAAATCATCGCGGATTCCAAGGAGTTCACGGAGATAATCTTCGGCTGTTCCCTTCTCGGGAGCATTCTTATCCTGGTATCTCTCGCGTACCTGAACCCAGCAGCTGCCCAGTCCCCTGTCAGTAGCCGACAGCATGAGATAGGTCGCGCTGATGGATGCATTCTCGACCCACGCATCGGTCTTGCCCGGATCACCGAGCACGACGATGGCAGCCTTGGCTCCGGCGACGAAGGCCGAACCGAAGTCACGCATGTGCGAGATGGCTTCCAGGAGCGATGCATCCTGGATGATCATGAATCCTGTACTCTTGGTGTTCTTCGCAGAAGGTGCCAGTGAAGCATCCTCCACGAGGGTGTCGAGGACCTCGCGTCTTACCGGAGTGTCTTCGAACTTTCTTACGCTGTGCCGCGCAGCAATTAGTGCCTGATAGTTCATATTGAATTAGATGATTCCCTGCTCGAGCATTGCGGTCGCAACCTTCATGAAGCCGGCGATGTTCGCACCCTTGACGTAATCTATGCTTCCGTCTGGCTGCACGCCGTACTTCACGCACTGCTCGTGTATTGACTGCATGATAAAGTGGAGCTTGTCATCAACCTCCTTGCCGCTCCAGCTGATGTGACCCGCATTCTGGGTCATTTCAAGTCCTGAAGTTGCAACACCACCTGCGTTCACAGCCTTGCCCGGCGCGAAGAGGATGCCGTTGTGCTGGAGGTAATGGATGGCGCCTGGCTGGCATCCCATGTTGGACACCTCGCATACGCACCATGTTCCGTTTGCTACAAGTTCCTTTGCGTCGTCCTCGCTGAGCTCATTCTGGAATGCGCATGGAAGTGCGATGTCACACTTCACGCTCCACGCCTTCTTGCCCTCGGTGAAGACTGCCTTGCCTGGGAACATATCTGCCATATCCTGTACCTTGTTACGGTTTGAAGCACGCATTACAAGCATGTAGTCGATCATATCCTTGGTGATGCCCTCAGGAATCTCACAGACTCCGTCAGGACCAGAGATAGCAACTACCTTGGCGCCAAGTTCGGTTGCCTTGATGGCAGCGCCCCATGCTACGTTTCCGAAGCCTGAAAGAGCGACTCTGCAGCCCTTGATGTCCTTGCCGGCATGTTTCAGGACGTGCTCTACAAAGTAGAGAGCGCCGAAACCGGTTGCTTCCGGACGGAGGATAGATCCTCCCCAGGTACCGCCCTTGCCTGTAAGGACTCCAGTGTTATACTGGCGAGCGAGCTTCTTGTACATTCCGTACATGTAGCCGATCTCACGACCACCTACACCTACGTCACCTGCAGGGATGTCCTGGTCTGGACCGATGCACTGCCAGAGCTCATACATGAATGCCTGACAGAAACGCATGATCTCGTTGTTCGACTTTCCAGCCGGATCAAAGTCTGAACCTCCCTTTGCACCTCCCATAGGAAGAGTTGTAAGAGCATTCTTGAAAGTCTGCTCGAAGCCGAGGAACTTCAGCATGGAAGGTGTAACTGCCCTGTGGAAGCGGAGACCTCCCTTGTATGGTCCGATAGCGCTGTTGAACTGGATACGGTAACCAAGGTTCGTCTGAACCTCGCCCCTGTCATCAGTCCAGGTCACGCGGAAAGTGAATATACGGTCAGGCTCGACCATTCTCTCAACGATCTTTGCCTGCTCAAACTCAGGGTGCTGGTTATATACATCCTCGATTGAGTCGAGTACCTCCTGCACTGCCTGCAGATATTCGTTCTCTCCAGGATACTTGACCTGGAGCTTTGCCATGATTTCCGATGTTTTCATGATAATGATTTAAACTTGAAATGATTGTATTCATTATTCAGCTTGTACAGTCGGGGAAAATACTGGCAATCTGATATGTCTTGTCTTTTACTTGACCTCCCAGGTTGAACCGCTGCGGAGAAGGTCGTCCACGCAGTGGATCTTTGAGGTCTTCATGATGTCCTTGACCTGATCGCGGACACCGTCATCATAGGTAACATCCTTCACGTCACGGATCACACCGAGAGCAACCGGCATATCCGGTCCCTTCATCTCGGCGAGCATCATATGGATACCCATGTTGTCACTGTGAGCGTCATGTGTGAGGATATCATCGATAGTGTAGCCACCCTCGCCTACGGTAACGGCACGGAGACCCATTCCATTGAGCACGAGACCCTTGTTGTTGTCCTTGCCGAAGAGCATCTTCTCGCCGTGGCGGAGAACGATGGTACGGTCGGCACGTACTGCAGGATCAGAAAGGCTCTTGTGTGCACCATCATTGAAGATAGCACAGTTGGTGAGCATCTCGACTACGGAGGTACCGTCATGAAGAGCAGCACTGGTCATGATGTCCTCATTGAGCTGAATCATGACGTCGAGTGAACGTGCGAAGAAAGTACCCTTTGCACCAAGGACAAGCGATCCTGGGTTGAACGGATGTTCTACTGTTCCGTAAGGAGAGGTCTTGGTGATTGCGCCGAACTTCGAGGTTGGTGAATACTGTCCCTTTGTCAGACCGTAGATCTGGTTGTTGAACAGGATGATATTGATATCGATGTTACGACGGATAGCGTGGATGAAATGGTTACCGCCGATTGCGAGCGCGTCACCGTCACCACATGCCTGCCATACGGTAAGCCATGGGTTAGCTACCTTGATACCGGTAGAGATTGCGGTTGCACGACCGTGGATACTGTGGAAACCGAAGGTATCCATGTAATATGGAAGACGTGAGGAGCATCCGATACCGGAAACGACTACATAGCGTTCCTTGGCGTAATCGAGAGCCTGGCTCACCTTTGGAAGAGCTCTCTGGAGAGCCGCGAGAACCGCATGGTCACCACATCCAGGGCACCAGCGTACTTCCTGATCGCTTTTGAAATCTTTTGCTGTAAGTGTTGCCATAACCTATAACTCCTTTTTGAATGCGTCCATAAGCTCGCTCACGAGGAATGGCTGGCCCTGGACCTTGCCGAACTTGATGAAATTGAACTGAGGGAACTCGCCGCGGAGATAGTTGGCGAACTGTCCGCTGTTGAGCTCGCATACGAGAATCTTCTCGAATTTAGAGAATACCTCCTCAGTATTCTTAGGGAGTGGGTTGATGTAGTCGAAATGAGCATAAGAAACCTCGGTTCCTTCCTCCTTCATCTCCTGGCACGCGGTATAGAGGTGACCGTAGGTACCACCCCAGCCGACAACGAGAAGCTTGCCTGACTGTGGGCCCATAACCTCAAGCTCAGGAATGCTGTTTGCGATGAGAGCGACCTTCTTTGCACGTTCCTCAACCATGAGTGCATGGTTTGCAGGATCAGTGGAAAGAACTCCGTTGTGGTTCTTCTCAAGACCTCCGACGCGGTGCTCGAGACCCTTCTGACCAGGAACAGCCCAGTTGCGTACCATGGTCTCCGGATTTCTCTCGAATGGGTGGAACTTCGAGCCATCCTCCGGTGCCTTTGCATATGGTGGCTTGATCTCAGGGTAATCTGACATGGAAGGAATGCACCAAGGTTCAGAACCGTTTCCGAGGAAGCCCTCAGAGAGAAGCATGACAGGGGTCATGTGCTCGAGAGCGATCTTCGCAGCCTGGAACGCAGCGTCGAAGCAGTGTGCAGGTGAATGAGATGCGATGACAGGCATAGGACACTCACCATTACGGCCATAGAGTGCCTGATTGAGGTCAGTCTGCTCAGTCTTGGTAGGAAGACCGGTAGAAGGACCACCACGCTGCACATCGATGACAACAAGAGGAAGCTCGGTCATTACTGCAAGTCCGAGGGCCTCGCTCTTAAGCGATACACCAGGACCAGAAGTAGTGGTCACTGCGAGGTTGCCGGCGAATGAAGCACCGATAGCAGTACAGATACCTGCAATCTCATCCTCTGCCTGAAGTGTCTTGGCACCGAGGCTCTTGTGGATTGCGAGTTCCTCAAGGATGGCAGTGGCTGGTGTGATAGGGTATGAACCGCAGAAAAGTGGAAGGCCTGACTTCTCAGATGCTGCGAGGAGACCCCATGCCGCTGCCTGGTTACCTGTGATGTTGCGGTAGATTCCCTTCTTGACATTTCCTGAAGGCTCTACTGCATATGTGTTAGGTATTGCCTGGATGTTGGCTGCATAGTTGAAACCATCGTTGAGGACCTTCTTGTTTGGAGCGATTACCTCAGGATGCTTCTTGGAGAACTTACGCTCGAGATACTGGTAGATATGCTCGAGAGGACGGCTGTAGATGTAGCAGGCCATACCGAGAGTGAACATGTTCTTGCACTTCACGATAGACTTCTGATCCATTCCGCTGTCCTTGAGACTCTCCTGAGTGAGCTCGGTGATAGGAGCCACGATAAGAGTCCTGTCTTCAACGCCAAGCTCGAGGAAAGGATTGTCGGTAGTGAAACCGGCCTTCTTCATATTAGCCTCATCGAAAGCGCTGTCGTCAACGAGAATCATTGCGTTACGCTTACACCACTTGGCATTAGCCTTCAAAGCCGCAGGGTTCATCGCTACGAGGAGATCACAGAAGTCTCCAGGAGTGGTAACCTTGTCGGTTCCGATGTGAACCTGAAAACCAGAAACGCCAGATACGGTACCCTTTGGCGCTCTGATTTCTGCCGGATAATCCGGGAATGTTGAGAGTCCGTTTCCGTAGATTGCTGACATATCAGCAAAAAGAGACCCGGTGAGCTGCATGCCGTCACCTGAGTCTCCCGCAAAACGAATTACAACATCTTTAGTGTCAATCACTTTGTGTTGCATTACAATTTTGGATTATTAACTGTTGAGTTATATGAGTCAGTTTATAGATGAATCAATTACTGAGCCTGCTGCTGAGCCTGTGCCATGAGCTCTGCCTGGAGAGACTCAAGGGTACGGCCGTCAGCGATCTTGAGGGCCTTGCGAGCCGCAGGTGTAAGGTCAACGCTGTTGGCCTCGTCAACATAGAGGAATGAACCCTTGTCCATTACATAGGTGTAGCCACCGTCCTTTGCGAGCTTGCTCACTGCGTCCTGTGCCTTCTGGTAGAGAGGTGCCATGAGAGCCTGCTCCTGCTCTGCGAGCTCTGCCTGGATTGACTGGCTGAACTCAGCGATTCTGTTCTGCATATCGGTAAGTTCCTTCTCCTTGCTCTCGCGGATGGTAGCAGTCCAGGTTGAAGACTTCTGCTGATACTGGGTGTACTTTGTCTGGAACTCGTCCATCATAGCCTGGTATGTCTCCTGAGCCTCATTGCTGCTTGCCTGCATTGTAGCTCTTGCCTCGTCAGCCTCCGGCATGAGCTGTACGAGCTCTGAGAAGTTTACGTGAGCAATCTTGGTCTGAGCGAAAGAAGCTGCAGAGATAAGTGCCATTGCGGCAATCATGATAATTCTTTTCATATTCAATGTCTTTTTTTGTTATTCAGTTTTAGTCTAGAACTGCTGTCCGATCACGAAATGGAACTGGCTCTTGTCTCCTGATGGGCCTTCGAAGCCGTAGCCCCAGTCAACACCAAGCAGACCGATCATCGGCAGATATACTCGAACACCTACGCCTGCAGAGCGCTTGATCTGGAACGGATTGAAATCACGTATGTCAGACCAGCAGTTACCTCCTTCGAGGAAGAGCAGCGCAAAGATGGTGGACTGGCTCTGGAGAATGACAGGGTAACGGAGCTCGACGGTGAACTTGTCGTATACGTTACCGGCATATGCTCGTCCGGTAGAGTTATATGGAGTCATGATGTACGGAGTCAGCGAATAGTTCGAGTAGCCACGGAGTGCAACTACATCCTGTCCATATGTGCTGTATCCGGACATACCGTCACCACCGACAAGGAAGCCCTCGAATGGAGAATATCCCCAGTTTCTGTTATAGTAGCCAAGGTAACCGAACTGTGCGCGTGTCATGAGCACGAAATTGTCATAGAGCTTCACATAGTTCGTACCTGAGAACTTCCACTTATGATACTCGATCCACTTGTAGCGGTCGGTAGACTTCCAAGTATTGTAGTTGATATCCCTCCAGTTCTTGACCACAGGATTCTCCTGGTTGTCGAGATCTCCGAGATCCTTCTTTCTCAATACCGAGAACGGAGGAGTGAACTGGAGCGACAATGAGTACTCGGATCCCTGTCTAGGATAGATCATCTGGTCGGTCGAGGTTCTGTTCAGTGAGAGCGAGTAGCTCAGGTTGTGAGCGATACCATCGTCGAAGATGAAATATCCTGAGTACCAGTTGCTGAGCCTGTAGCTCTGCCAGCTGAGACCGTTGTAGAGAACGAAATAGTTGTCAGGCCACTTAAGACGCTTACCCAGAGAAGCGGAGAAACCGTAAATCTCCATCTGGCGGTCATGGCTGAGAATGTTCAGATAAAGCAGAGAGTTGGTCTGGCGGGTATAGTATGCCGACAGGTTGAGTGAAGTCGGCTTCTTGCCGAAGAGCCATGGCTCTGTGAAGCTCGCTGTAAGCGCTGTGTAATAAGTACCGTTGGTCTGGAAACGGAACGCGAGGTTCTGGGCGTCTCCGAGAGGGACAGGTGTCCACGCATGCTTGTCGAACATTCTCTGGGTAGAGAAGTTGTTGAAGCTTACACCGACGGTAGCGACGAAGGTCTTTCCGCCCCAACCTCCGGAGAGCTCAAGCTGGCTGGATGGCTTCTCCTGCACGTTGTAGATGAGGTCAACGGTATTGCTGAGCTGGTTAGGAATGATCGAATATCCCTTGGTAGCATCCATGGCATATTCAGGATCGAACTGACCCAGGGATGCGATTTCACGAACCGAACGCTCGAAGTCTGTCTGGCTGAAAAGGTATCCTGGACGTGTAAAGATCTGACGGCGTACGATACGCTCGTTGGTCAGGTCGTTTCCGTTGATGACAATGTTGTTGAGTGTCGCTGGCTTACCCTCGGAGATACGCATCTCGACGTCGACAGAGTCATTCTGGATATTCAGCTCGACAGGTGTGACGTTGAAGAAAAGGTATCCGTTGTCACGGTACAGCTTTGAGACACCGTAATCAGACTCCTTCTCACCACCCTGAAGTCGTTTCTCCATGGTTACGACATCATAGACATCTCCCTTTTCGATGGCCAGCAGTTCATTAAGGACATCGGTAGAGTAGACAGAGTTGCCGGTCCAGGTGATGTCACGGAAATAGTACTTGTCACCCTTGTCGACGACGAAATCGATGCCAAGCTTTTTCGAAGGCTGGTCAGGTTTCTTTGGATCCAGATAGTAGATAGAATCCTTTATGAGTCTTGCATCGCGGTATCCGGCCTCGTTGAAAGCCGAGATGAGCGACTTCTTGTCGTTAGGATATTCCTTTTCGTTGAATTTCTTGCTGTGGAAGAAGTTGTAGTACTTGTTCGACTTTGTCTTCTTCATCGACTTGGCCAGCTTGTACTCCTTGATATCATCGTTGCCGACGAAATGGATCTCCTTGATACGGATGCGTTCTCCCCTGTCGATGGCAAAATTGACGCGGATTGCATTCTTGATGACGGTATCACGTATGATTTCCGGAGTTACCTGAACCTTAAGGAAGCCTTTCTCGGCATAATAGCGACGGATGATGTCGCAAGAGGTCTTAGAGACATATTCGGAGAACTCGCCGCCTCGACGCAGGGACAGACGTTCCTGGATATCCTTGAGCTCGCCGCTCTTGACGCCGGAGCATGTCCAGCTGGACATTCTTGGATGCTCCTTGATTCCGATACAGAGAAAAACGGAATCTTTGGCCTCGCTGAAACCGGTCACGCGGACAGAGACATCCTCGAATCTGTTCTGAGCCCAAAGTCTCTTGACCGCTGACGAAATCACGTCACCTGGAAGTTCGACCTGAAGGCCCTTCTGGAGACCGCTGATCTGGACGATCTGCTCGGGACGGGTATAGGTATTTCCTTCCACCGTAACATCTCCGAGGACGTAGGTCTTCGGATTGCCGTAGTCGGTCACGTAATCCACCTGCTGAGCGAATGCATTGATTGCCAAAAAGTTCAGCAGAAGGAGCGCCAGTATATATCTTTTCATCAAATATCCTTTCATCTAACAACTTGCAAATATAAGGAATTATTTGACTTTTCCATAGCGTCTGTCACGGCCGGCATAGTCTTCGATAGCGGCCAGAAACTGTTCTCTCCGGAAGTCCGGCCAGAGGATATCTGTAAAATAGAACTCGGAATAAGCGCTCTGCCAAAGGAGATAGTTGCTGATACGCTGTTCTCCGGATGTTCGGACTATGAGATCAGGATCCGGGATACCGGCTGTAACCAGATACTTGTCAAAGGAGCTGATGTCCAGTCCGGCCATTTCGTCCTCACGGCCTGCATAATCGGCGGCAAGGCGCTTTGCGGCCTGCATGATATCCCACTTGCCACTGTAGCTGAGGAAAATGATCAGGGTCAGGCGTGTGTTCTCCGATGTCGCCTTTTCCATCTCGTCGATGGCGGCGCGGAGTTTTTCCGAGAGGCGGCTGAGATTTCCAAGGACCCTGAAGCGTATGCCATTTGCCATGAATGTGTCACGTTCATTGATCATTGACGAAGCCATCAGTTCCATGAGGGTGGTCACTTCGGCTTCCGGACGGCCCCAGTTCTCTTCCGAGAACGCAAAAAGAGAAAGATACTCCACGCCGGCCTCCACAGCCGTTTCGGTGCAGGCGCGCACGCTTTCCACACCTTCAAAGTGTCCATAAACTCTTTCTTTCCCTCTTTCGCGGGCCCATCTTCCATTGCCGTCCATGATCATGGACACGTGTCGTGGTATTCTTTTCTCCATAAATCAGTTATTCCTTGCATCTTCACCCCAGAAGAGCTTCTTCCGGAGCGCTGTGAAAAAGTTTGACCTGTTGAGTCGGATTCTCTTAAGCGAAAAATGTGCCACTGTTACAACCACGCCATTAGGCGAAGGCATCAGGACCTTGCGGTTGTCCATGGTGACCATGACTTCCGAATCCCGTGTACGTACCGAAATCTCGACACGCGAAGACTCCGGAACAACCAGTGGACGCACATTGAGATTATGCGGCGCAATAGGGGTTATGACCAGAACCTTGGTGTCTGGAGTGCAGATAGGTCCGCCTGCACTGAGTGAATACGCAGTCGAACCGGAACTGGTGGCGACAAGAAGGCCGTCTGCCCAGTAAGTCGGAAGATTTATGCCGTCGACTGTTATGTCTATCTCCAGTATCGAGGTACCGTAACGGTGGACTGCCACCTCGTTGAGTGCCGCCCATTCACTGCCAGGGAGAGGGGTCGTTCCAAGCGGATCAGCGCATAACATTGCACGATGCTCTATCTCATACTCTCCCGCGAGCAGAGGTTCGACAAGTTCTTCAGGCGAATACTCCGAAAGGAAGCCCAGACGGCCGGTGTTCACGCCAAGTACCGGCAGCCCGAGCGGCGCAGCCATCGCCGCCGAAGAAAGGAACGTACCATCTCCTCCTACGCTTATGAGGGCATCGGTATCCGGAAGGAGATCTTCTGCCCCGTTTATCCCGTACAGCTCGCAGCCCTCAGCCTCAAGGCGGGAGAAAAATGCCTCCATCCTGCTGTTCTCATGCGGCCGCTGCTTTGTGAATATGGCGTATCTTTTGCTCATTATTCCTGATGATTCATATAATAAATGTCAAAAATAGGAACTTTATTCAAGATTTCGGCACGAATTGTTTACTTTTGTCGGGTTATAACAGTCAGAGACAATGACAAGATTAAGCGTTAACATAAACAAGATTGCCACTATCCGCAACGCACGAGGTGGAAACATGCCTGACGTTCTCAAGGCTGCAGTCGACATCGAGGGCTTTGGAGCACACGGAATCACCGTGCACCCAAGACCGGATGCAAGACATATCAGATACGACGACGTCAGAGGGCTCAGGAAACTTGTGAAGACCGAGCTCAACATAGAAGGAAATCCAATCGACAGTTTCGTGGATCTCGTGATGGAGGTTGTTCCTGACCAGGTGACGCTCGTTCCTGACGGACCGGATGCGCTCACTTCGAACGCAGGCTGGGACACCATACGCCACAAGGAGTTCCTGACTGAGATGTGCAGGACTTTCCACAGCAAAGGCATCAGGGTATCCATTTTCATCGACCCTGTTCCGGAGATGGCTGCAGGAGCAAAGGAATGCGGCGCAGACCGCGTCGAACTCTATACCGCCGGCTATGCCGAGTTGTACCCTGAAGACCGCGAGAAGGCCATCGCCGACTATCTCCGTACGGCAGAGGAGGCACGCAGATGCGGGCTCGGCCTCAACGCAGGTCACGATCTCAGCCTTGAGAACCTCGAGTATTTTATCCAGACCATTCCATGGACCGACGAAGTTAGCATCGGCCATGCTCTCATCTGCGACGCGCTTTACCTCGGCCTCGAAAAAACCGTAAAGGCTTATCTGTCTAAGATTGAGATAAAATAACTATATTTGCGGTCACTTTCACAACGATATAATAAAAACAAAGATACAATGAAAAGAAACACTCTTATCCTCAGCGTATTCGCCGCTGCAGCAATGCTCTGCGGCGCATGCACCAACCAGGCTCCGGCTACCGGCACCGAAAGCGCTGCAGCACCCGTAGCACAGAAAGGTTCTATCGTATATTTCAATCTTGAC
Source organism: Bacteroidales bacterium (assembly GCA_024402135.1). Lineage (GTDB taxonomy): Bacteria > Bacteroidota > Bacteroidia > Bacteroidales > UBA932 > Cryptobacteroides. The sequence goes on along the minus strand of JAKSJN010000008.1, from coordinate 104,968 downwards.
AGAGTACTTGACGAGTACGACATGGCAAGCGACCTCAGCAGCGTCGTAGAGACCAAGGCTCAGAGCATCGAGCAGGAGCTCAACCGCCGCGGCAACAAGCTCCAGAGCGACGTCAACGCTTTCCAGGATAAGATCAACAAGGGTACCATCATCCGCTCGGTAGCAGAGCAGCAGAGCCAGAAGCTCGCTCAGCAGCAGCAGGAGTTCGAGAACTACTATGCACAGAAGCAGGCTGAGATGCAGGAGGAGTCAGCAGTAGTCATGAACCAGATTGCTGACGCAATCAAGCAGTACCTTGACAAGCTCAACGAGGAAAAGCAGTATGCAATGATCATCAGCACCCAGGGAGGTCTCCTTCCTGCACCTGTTGCCGCTGGATCAGCAGAGTTCGACATCACTGACGCTGTCATCGCCGGCCTCAACGCCGAGTACCAGAAGACCAAGAATCAGTAATATTGAAGATAGCGATACTGTCCTGTTTCTACCCTTACAGAGGAGGGATCTCCCAGTTTAACGCAAACATATTTGACGAACTGGGCAAGGATCACATGGTCAAGGCATTCAATTTCACACGCCAGTACCCCGACTTCCTCTTCCCAGGAAAGACACAGTACGTTACAAAGGACGACGAGGCCGTACCCGTAGAGTCTGAAGCTCTGCTGGATACGGCCAATCCTTTTACCTGGATCACTACCGCGAAGAAAATCGCGGCATGGGAGCCCGACCTACTGATAATGCGCTACTGGATGTCCTGGTTCGGTCCTTCTCTCGGACTCGTGGCCAGACATATGAAGAAAAAGTGCAAGGTCGTGGCTATTCTGGACAACGTCATTCCCCACGAACCACGGATCATCGACAAGCCGTTTACCAGATACTTCCTCGGAGGCTGTACAGGATACGTCACGATGTGTCATGAGGTTGCAGATGACCTGCTCAGATTCAAACCGGATGCCCGATTCATGATACACCCACATCCGCTCTATTCTCATTTCGGAGCAAAGATGGGCAGGGCCGAGGCCGAAGATTCACTGGGCATACCTCACGGGAAGAAGAATATTCTCTTTTTCGGACTCATACGCCAGTACAAGGGCCTGGACATACTTCTGGAGGCATTCAGCAGGCTTCCCGAAGACTACCAGTTGATAGTAGCCGGCGAGCCCTACGGCTCTTTCGACAAGTATCAGGAGATAATAGACGGGAGCGGAGCCAAGGAAAGGATTTTCCTGTATCCGCAATATATCCGCGATTCCGAGGTAAAGAAATACTTCTCGGCGGCGGATGTCACAGTACTCCCTTACCGCAGTGCAACCCAGAGCGGAATCAGCTCTGTTTCCTACCATTTCGAGGTTCCTATGATTGTGACTGACGTAGGTGGCTTAAGGGAGGCAATCGGAGACACAGGCACGGGTCTTGTGAGTGAGAAACCGGATCCGGAATGCATACTCCGGGACATTGAAAGATATTTCAGCGATGAAAGCCTGAGGACAGGCTGCATCGGGAACATAAGAAAGGAAAAGCAGAGATTGTCATGGAAAGCATTCTGCGATGACCTGATTTCCTTCCAGAACGAACTGTAGAATATGATGAAGAAGATACTGACTGTATTCCTGATCGGAATGAGCCTGTGCTCTTATAACGCAAAGGCTCAGGATGACAACTATGTGGCAACTCCCGTTACCGTTTCGAAGGAGAAGACCAAGAACGCCGCCGGCGAAGTCTTCTATTCACACGTCGTACTTGAGCGACAGACACTGTACTCCATCAGCAAGGCCTACGGAGTCAGCGTCGAGGATATCTGTGCAGCAAACAAGGCTCTCAACCTGGAAACCGAAGGACTCAAGAAAAACCAGATAATCCTCATCCCGACGTCATCGGACAGTTCAGCCTCTCACGTCGAAACATCGTCACCATCCAGCCAGAGCGAGACCGAATACATAGTACATACGGTAAAATGGTTCGAGGACATGGCAACCATCTCAGCGAAATACGGAGTGCCGGCCGATGTGATCATGGAGTTCAACGGTATGACATCACAGTCAGTCAGCCGCCGCCAGCAGATCAGGATTCCTCGCAACTACAAGCCTTCGGCAAGCCAGCCAGCAACAGCCAGCGGCACAGGCGTTCCATATATCGAAGAGACAGCCGTAGCAGAAAGCAACACCCAGAATGACAATGGTTCGGTCTGGGATGACCTCTTCAGCTTCGGAAAGAAAGACAAAGTCAACATGAGCCTCATTCTCCCTCTGGATTCGAAGGGACAGCCGGCAGAGAACCCTTATGATTTCTACTGCGGCGCACTCGTTGCCTTGCGCGACCTCGAAGCAGAAGGAATAAAGGTCAGGATGGATGTGTTCGACTGTGCCCATGGAGCAATGCCGGCAGAGACAGCCGACTTCAACAGAAGCGATCTCGTCATCGGACCGATCACCAGCGCTGACGTAGCCAAGGCCCTTGAGAAATGTCAGGATAACTCAGTGATCGTATCCCCTCTCGAACAGAAAGTAGCAAGCCTTGCAGCAACCAACAGCAATATGGTACAGCTGCCATGTTCGGCAGAAATGCAGGCAAGAGAGCTTGTATCATGGCTCCGCGAGGAAATTGCACCATCGGACAAGGTCATACTCGTTACTGAAAAGAGCAAAGCCCTCACTGGTAATGCAGCGATGCTCAAGGCACGCATGGACAGCAGTCACGTCAACTACACCTTGCTCAGCTACGGAATCCTTGAAGGCCGCGACGTCATAAACAGGATGGAGAACCTTTCAAGCAAGGACGGAGTGACAAGGGTTGTAATTGCATCCGAGAGTGAAGCATTCGTAAACGACGCTATCAGAAACGTCAGCCTGCTCAACGTCCGCAAGCATGATGCCGTATCCTACTGCCTTGCCAAGGTACGAAACTTCGATACAATCGATGTAGAGCAGTTCCACACTACCAGAATGCATATCTGCACACAGTATTTCGTCGATTACAGCGAGCCTAAGGTAATGGACTTCCTTATGACCTATCGCGCCCTGTATAATGCCGAGCCTGGTCCGTTTGCGTTCCAGGGATATGACTCGACCTACCAGATGGTGAAGGCCTGCGCGGAAAATGGAAGGAACTGGGCAAAGAGACTGGCTGGAACAAGGGCACACGGACTTCAGACCGACCTGCAATTCGTCAACAGTGCAAGCGGCAGTGCCGTAAACACAGCAGTAAGACGCATCCTGTTCGACAGAGGATACGATATCAGACTGGTAAGCGTAAGATAGATCAGCGGCCTGATTCTGCCAGCAGGGCGCGGGCATTGGCGACAGCCTCGTCGCTGAGAGATGCACCACTGAGCAGACGGGCAACCTCAAATACACGTTCCTCGGAACCGAGTTCACGGATATGAGAGAGGGTGCGGGCATCATTGCCTTCGCCCTCTGTTTTTTTCTCTACCACATAGTGTGCATCACCCTGGGCTGCTACCTGAGGGAGATGAGTGATGGCAAATACCTGCATGCTCCGTCCCATCCTGCAGATCATATTGCCCATCTTGGCTGCAACACTGCCCGATACGCCTGTGTCAATTTCATCGAAAATCAGCGTAGGCATGGCTGTGAGTCCAGCCATGAGAGCCTTCAGGCTCAGCATTATACGTGAAATCTCACCGCCTGACGCACAACGTGATACATCAACGGCATTACGCCCGGTAGAAGTAAAGAGGAAGGATACCGCATCGCGGCCATCAGGGCCTGTCTGTACCGGCGCAAGGCGGATTTCAAACACCGCACGGTCAAGTTCAAGAAATGCCAGAGAATCAGTCACAGCCTTTCCCAACGGGCCAGCCGCTCCTGCTCTGCGGGTGCTCAGGGCTTCTGCAGACTTGTCAAGCTGTTTTTCGAGTTCCGATATCCGTGCATCGGCCGCATCAAGTCTATCCTGCAGGTCTCCTGAATCGAACAGGTACGAAGAATACCTTTCTCTGGTCTCGACGAGTTCCTCTATTGTCCTGCAATTGTGTTTCTTCATCAGGTCATAGAGGAGTCCAAGACGGTCCTCAACCTGCTCCAGTCTTTCCGGAGAAGCATCCATGCCTGAATTCAAAGAAGAAATCTCCGAGGCTATGTCATCAAGCTCGATCCGGACAGAATCAAGCCTTGATGAAAGTTCTTCCGCCTCTGGAAGATACTCTCTCAGGCGGGAAAGCATGTTGGAACATTCCTTCAACGCCATGCTTGGGGATGTGCAGTCATCCCTCTCCGGCTCCAATGACGACTCCGCACGGCAGAGCGTCTCCTTGATCTCCTCGACGTTGGACAGCTGTCTCTGCTCAGTCTCGAGTTCCTCCAGTTCACCCTCGATAAGCCGGGCCTCGTCCAGCTGCTGGAACTGAGCTTCATTATAGTCTTTCTCTGCGGAAAGCCGTTCCAGTTTAAGGCGAAGTTCCTTGCGTTCGGAGACAAGTTTCTGGTGTTCATTCCAAAGTGTCCTATATTCTGCGAGCAGGCCGGAATTGCCCGCAAAATGATCCAGAACGGACAGTTGGAATGATCTGTCACACAACTGAAGGCTCTGATGCTGGGAATGTATGTCTATGAGACGTGATGTGACCGACGACAGCAGCTGGAGCTGTACCGGGCAGTCATTGATGAATGAGCGCGAGCGGCCTGAGCGGTAGACCACCCTGCGGACGATGAGACTGCCACCGTCCCACTCGAGGTCATTCGCCTCAAGCAGTTCGCGTGTTGCCGTGTCATTCTCGCTGCAGCCGAAAACCGCCTCGACAACGCAGCTGTCAGCGCCTTCAGCTATTGCCGAGGCATCCGCCTTTGCTCCCATCACAAGCGACAACGCACCTAGAAGAATGGACTTTCCGGCGCCTGTCTGTCCCGTAATAATGATAAGGCCCTCTGGGAAATCAATCTCCAGAGAGTCTATCAATACATAATTCTTTACGCTTAAAGTCTTCAGCATCGAGTATTACTCAGTTTCCTCTCCCTCTTCCTTTCTTGCTCTTCTGTAGTAAAGCTCGCCATTCTCAAACTCGGAAAGTGCTACGAGATCCGGTTTTGGACGACGCTCATAGTGCTTTGAGATGTCGATCTGTTCCTTGTTCTCGAACACCTCTTCCATGGTGTCACGCTCATTCTTGAATTCCTCGAGCTTCTTGTTAAGCTCTTTCTTCTCTGCAATGGCAATCTGATTTGCTCTCTTGTAGAGAACCACAACCGACTCATAGATGTTGCCGGTAGGCTCTGCCAGGCTCTTGATGTCCCTGGTGATGGTGTTTGTAGGTATTTTCTTGATGTCCATATCTCTTGTACTGCGCCTCACGCGCAGAAAGTTTCAAAATTTTTTATTCCTCCTCTTCTGCCTCGACAGAAGCATCGAGGATACTGGTGTTGCGGCCGAGGAAACGCTGAGCCCTGCGGTAGTGGGAATCCAGTTCCCTTCTGTAGTCAGACTCAGGATACTCGCCTACAAAGTTAAGATAATCGTCTACGAAAAGGAGAAATCTTTCCTTCTGCTTCTCTGTATAGCTGAGATCTGCGTACTTGTAGGACGCCATCGCAAGCGTGTAAAGGATATCCTCGCGGTATCTGTTGTCAGAATTGTCCTTCAGCACGTTCTTCAGCGCAACGGTAGCCGCCTTGTAATCCTCCATCTTGTAATACAGACGCGCATTCTCGAAAGCCTTCTTGTCAAGCCTGTCACCAAGATTGTCAAGCATGCGGTTGCAATCATCCATGTATGGATTCTCAGGGTAGTCTGTAAGATACTCGGAGATGGCCGCAACGGTCTTTCGGGTCGGAGTCTGGTCAAGCTCATAGCGCAGAGTCGTCCTGAACATACAGTCTATGCGATAGAAAGACGCCGACTCGGTGAACGGGCTGAGCGGGAAGGTCGAGATGAAAGAATTGAAATTAGTCTCAGCGGTGTAGTAATCCTTGTACTTGTAGTTGCTGAGTGCCCAGTAGTACTGGACGGTATCCTCTCTTTCCGATCCCCTTACGAGCGGAGACAGCGACTCGAACATGCGGGCAGCCTTCGAATACTTGCCGATATTGTAGTTGTCGAAGGCAGTGGCATACTTCAAGTCGACATCATTACCCTCGAGAATCACCTCATATGCAGACTTGCACGCCGCTGTACTTACGAGAGCGACGGCCAAGGCAATGATCATTCTTATTCTTGACATATCTGTATCTTAAAGTCCCATTAAATACTTTTCCGCATCCATGGCCGCATGACATCCTGAGCCTGCGGCAGACACGGCCTGACGATAGAGCGGATCCATCACATCACCGGCAGCGAAGACACCGGGTACATTGGTACGGGTAGTCTTGCCTTCTGTAATGATATACCCCTGTTCATCAGTCTCGATCCACTGTGAGAAAACCTCTGCATTTGGATGGTGTCCGATTGCAAGGAAAAATCCATCGATTTCGATATCAAAAACCTCGCCATCCTTGCGGCGGAGACGTGCGCCGGTCACTCCGTCCGCATCCCCGAGAATCTCCTCGGTATTGCAGTTCCAGAGGATCTCGACATTAGGAAGATTCATTACTCTTTCCTGCATGGCCTTGGAAGCCCTGAGGACATCCCTGCGCACGATCATGTATACTTTACGTGCAAGACCGGCGAGATATGAAGCCTCCTCACAGGCTGTGTCTCCGCCACCTACGACCGCCACGACTCTCTTGCGATAGAAGAAGCCGTCACAGGTAGCACATGCGCTGACGCCCATGCCGCGGAACTTGCGCTCGGAAGGAAGACCGAGATACTTCGCCGAAGCTCCGGTAGCGATGATGACGGCATCGGCCTCGATCTCGTTCTCCGAATCAATGGTGACACGGAGAGGCCTGGTCGAGAAATCGACGGATGTCACCGTGCCACGACGGATATCTGCGCCGTAATTGGCAGCCTGCTTGCGCATTGCGGTCATCAGTTCGTTTGCATCTACACCATCCGCGAAACCTGGATAGTTCTCGACCATTGTGGTAGTTGTCAGCTGACCGCCCGGCTCCATACCCTCATAGAGCACTGGAGCAAGAGAAGCTCTGGAAGCATAGATGGCTGCAGTATATCCTGCCGGGCCGCCTCCGATTATAAGGCATCTTGTCTTTTCCATGAATATCTGGTCCCTTTGAGGACAACATGCAAATATAGCCATTTTCATACAATTATTATTATATTTGCGTTCCCAAGGACAACCTATGCAAACCAACCAGACAAAGACAGCAGACCGCATGCTGCAGTTCCGGGAAACACTCCGGATCCATGCCCTCAAGGCAACTGCACAGCGACTTGCCGTACATGAAGCGATGCTGACTCTCTGCCATGCCAGTGCTGACAGCGTTGCCGAATGGATCAAGGACAACGGCAGATGCAAGGTCTCCGTCGCGACGGTGTACAACATCCTTTCCCAGATGGCCCTCCTCGGGGTATACCACCACCGGATGAGCGCCAACAACAAGATGTATTTCGACGTCAACACCAATCGTCACATTCATCTTTACGACATCCAGAACAACGAATATGTGGACTTCGTTGACAAGGAACTGACAGACTTTATTGACAACCGTATCAAATCACGCAAGTTCAAGGGATTCAAAGTCGATTCCATCGACATTCAGATCATAGGTCATCCCAACAGGAGGACCAGCAGACAACAGTGAACCACCCAAAAGCTAAAGACTTTTGGGCTTCTGGCTTCACAGGCGGCTGCCTACCGAAGTAGGTCTTACACTGCCTCCACCAGTGTAATCGACGGTTCCCGCCGATGATTTACTACTCAATACACGAAGACCTTCGCTTAAGATATTGACCGCGGCATTCGCGTCGCGGTCATGCTTTGTACCGCACTCCGGGCAAGTCCAGCTTCGATCCGCAAGCGACAGAGATTCGTTCTTCCAGCCGCAGACACTGCAGGTCTTGCTGCTCGGATAGTAGCGGTCCACCTTGACGACTGTCTTGTCGTTCATCTCTGCTTTGTACACTATCATTGCGACAAGACTTGACCATCCGGCATCGCTGATGGATTTGCTCAGGCAGTTCTTCTTTCCGGCCTTTGTCTTCTTCTCCTCCATCTGTTTGACGCCGAGGTCCTCTACGCAGATGGTGTCATACCGTCTGACGATGTCTGCACTGACCTTGTGTTGCCAGTCCTTGCGGCTGTTCGCAAGGTGCTCGTGGATTTTGGCGACCTTCATTCTCTGCTTCTCCCAACTGTTGCTGTCCTTCTTCTTTCTGGAAAGATGCTTCTGGGCCATAGTGAGCTTTTGCTCGTACTTCTTCGTGTATCTGTTGTTGTCGTAAGTCTCCCCCTCGGAAGTGGTGACAAGGGACTTGAGGCCCATATCCAGCCCGACCGATGCGTTGGTTCTCTGCATTGGTTCGTACTGCTCTTCAGTGAGTATGCTTACGTAATATTTTCCTGTAGGGGTGATGCTGATGGTCATTGACCTCACCGCACCCTTGACCTTGCGATGTTCCTTAACCTTCAGTCCTTCCTTGAACTTCGGGATATGGACATATCCGTCCTCAATGTAGCAGAACTGCGGGACAGTGAAGCTGCCGCCCCTCTTCCTGCTCTTGAACTTAGGAAAATCCGCCGTACGGTTGAAGAAGTTCTTGTAGGCAGTGTCGAGATGCATCAGCGTCTGCTGCAGAGTCTGGCTGTTGATTTCTTTCAGCCATTCGAAGCCTTCAGTACGCTTGAGGATGACAAGATCCTTCGCCTGAGCGTTGTAGTTGTCGCTCTTTCCGTTCTCCTCATACTGTCGTTTTCGCTCCGCAAGATAATGATTGTAGATAAAGCGCACAGAGCCGAAGTAGCGGGCAAGAACCTGCCGCTGCTCAGCGTTCGGATACATCCGGAACCTATATGTGCGATACACCGTCTTCATTACTTAAAGATACGAAAAATCAAGCAGTTGAGCAAATGTCCGAAATAGTTATCTATTAAAATAACAACAATAGTTGCAACCTTTCATGCTCTGTTTCCGTTTATATAGGCAGAGACGTCTTTGAAAAGTTATCTTTGTATTAATTAAAACAAGTATTGAATATGGACTTACACCTTTACAATCTGCTGAACAATCTGCTGACCTTCCTTATGGTCATTCTTTTCATTCTCGGCTTCGTGACAATCGTAATGTGGTTCAAGAAGAAGGAGGGAGAAAGGAAGACCAACCTGCTGCTGTCTGCCTTAGAAAAGGGACAGACAATCGATCCAGAATTGTTTCGCTCGGGCAAACAGTCCAAATCAGTAAATCAATATGTCCTTCTGGCTCTCCTTGTCTGTGGAACCGGTATCAGCCTGTTTGCCGTTGTCTTCTTTTCCATCGCTATAATTGAATGCATCTCCAGAGGCCATCTCATTCAAGGCGATATTATGGGAGGCGCATGTTTCATCGCCATCGGTGCATCGTTGCTTATTGGTTATTTCAAGGGCAAGAAGATGCTCAAGGACTAGATGACACGCGAGCGCTTCATACTATTGCTGGAACGGGAGCAGGAGGGACTGTTGAAGTTTCTCCTGGCTCTTTGTGATGGCAATTATCCTGAAGCCGAGGACCTCGCACAGGAGACCTCGTTGAAAGCCTACCTGTCCTACAGGGGATATGTAGAAAATTTCAAGTTCTCGACATGGTTGTATAGAATCGCCTACAACGGTTTCATTGACCATAAGCGGAAAAAGAGCATTCCCACAGAACCGCTTGAGGCTGGGATCAATATCGAGGGCAGTGAGAGACATAACCGTATGGAGTATGAGGGATTGTACTCGGCCATAGAGGGACTTCCATTGGATGAAAAGGCGGCAATTCTGCTCTTCTACATGGAAGACATGAAGATAATTGACATAGCTATAGTCATGCGAAAACCCATAGGAACGGTCAAGTCGTATCTGAATAGAGGCAGGAATCACCTGAAAGAAAAATTGAGAGATGAATAAGGATATAGAAATAGATGAACTCTTCAAGAGTTTCAAGCCCGAAGTCGATACAGAACGCATCATGACGGAGATTTCCGGCAAGATGGATGTGATAGACATGGTGAGACCGGAACAGGACAGGATGAACCGTTTCCACAAGACGGTCTCAGTCTGCTGTTTCATCGTCGGATTGCTGACAGGCTGTTTTCTGATGAGCCTGGTTCTATTCCATCCGCTCGCCGGCAATGCTTTGCTGAATCACATGCTAACGGATAACCAGTTCCCGGAGTTAACCCTGTTCTACACTGATCACAGAAGCATTATCCTGACTCTCCTGGCAGCGACGAGTTTCATCTTGGGCTCATTGCCGCTCATTAATACCAATGAGTGGAGCAGGAGTGCATGATTGAGCGCTCTCAATGAAATCGGACGATGTACACATGTCAAAACCGACATAAGTTCTACCTCAAATGCCACCTCATCTTCGTCTGCAAGTATCGCAAGAGTCTTCTTGAGGGTGACATGCAACAAATCATCAAGGGCATCTTCTCTGACATAGAGAAGGTGTCCGATTTCGTTATTGAAGTCATGGAAACGGACAAAGACCATATTCACATGCCGATATCCTATCCGCCAAATGTCTCAGTCACTTCAATCGTACGACGGTTGAAACAAGACAGCACACATGAATTGTGGAAACGATATCCAGAGTGGCTACGACATCACTGTTGGAAAGAACGAACTTTCTGGAGCGACGGATTCTTCGTATGCTCAATCGGAGAAGCTTCACCGGAAACAGTACGAAGATATATTGAGAACCAAGGTTAAAGATTATCTTTGCAGCAGAAAGGACAGCCGATCCACCCATAAGCTGAAGACTTATGGGTTTTCTCGGCTAAATGTTTTCTCGGCTAAATAATTATAAACTTAACAACATGAAACACAGAATCATTTCCGCACTGACAGCTATTGCCTTTGCATTTACCATGACCGCCTGCCTTCCAGACGGCCCGATCCAGACAAACTACTCATCGATGGCACAGTGGAAAGGTGGAATCCTCTACACGGACGACAACGTCCAGCTTAACATTGCATCGAACTCATACAGCAACATCCCGGACAGCATCAAACGAGTGTACATCATATGTGACGTGCTTACCCAGACCAGCGACAATTCATATGATATCCAGCTCAAGGAATGGCACAAGGTTGACATCAAGGACCTGGTCAGAATAGGCGATGAAGATGCTGGCAAGTACAAGAACGGCGACGGCAAGGTCGTAAGCGACCCTGTCAACGTCGCAGGAGCATGGATGGCCAGGAACATGCTGAACATGAACATCAACTATGTGGTCAAGAAGGAATCTCCAGGTCCCCATGACTATGACCTCCTGTTCAACGACGTGAAGTCAGTCGGCGACACTGTCTATCTTCAGTTTGTCCACAACGCCTATAACGAGTATTACGGAAACAGCAGCTTCAAGGATGGCGACCTCAAGGTCGTGAATGGATTTGTTTCCGTGCCGATCGAGGATGTGATTCCCGATGGGAAAGACAAGATATACCTCAAGCTTGAGTGGCTCTGGCACAAGATTGAAAACAATGCAATCGTAAAGGAGACCACAGAGTACTTCACCACGGGAAGTCTTACAAAACAGCAATAAGAGAATCAGAGATCCTTTCTGAGCCTTGCAGTAGGAATGCCGAGCTGATCGCGATACTTAGCGACGGTTCGGCGTGCTACTTTATAGCCCCTCTTGGTCATCATGTCGACAAGCTGCTCGTCGGTCAGAGGCCTGCGCTTGTCTTCCGCATCTATGATATCCTTGAGGGCAGTCTTGAGCTCACGTGTAGAGACCTCCTCTCCGTCCTGATTTGCAAGGCCTTCGGAGAAGAAATATTTAAGCGGCATGATGCCGAAGCTTGTCTCGATGTACTTGCTGTTGACCACACGTGAGATGGTCGAGATGTCGAAACCCGTCTTTTCGGCAATGTCCTTGAGTACCATAGGACGGAGTTTGGACTCATCGCCATCCTTGAAGTACTCAGGCTGATAGTCCAGAATGGCCTGCATGGTCTTCATGAGGGTATTCTGGCGCTGCTTCAGCGCCTCCACGAACCATTTGGCGGAATTGTACTTCTGCTTCACGAATGCAATGGCCTCCTTCTGTGCCCTGTCTGCGCCAGCCTCCGAGGCTTTCACCATCTCGCTGTATTCCTTGCGGACACGTATTTCCGGAATGCGGAAACGCGGCATCTCAAGGACCTGCCCTCCGGTGATATCATCATACCTGAGCTTGAAATCGGGAATGACCTGCCTTGCCCTGTCGTTATAGGAGTCATCAATCTGGCCACCCGGAGCCGGATTCAGCTTCATGATGCGTCTGGTCACTTCCTTGAGCTGCCTCTCGTCCATTCCTGTACGGGCCATTATGCGGGAATGATGCTTGCCGGCGAATTCCTTGAAGTAATTCTCGATCACGACAATCGCGTTGCGGTTCACTTCATTGTCCGGACTGTGCTGCAGCTGCAGCAGAAGGCATTCCTGGAGATCACGTGCACCGACACCGGCAGGCTCGAGATCCTGGATTATCTCAAGGATGTCGAGGACTTCGTCATAGTCAGTCTCTATTCCTGACTTGAAGGCAAGATCGTCAACTATGGAATCGATGTCACGGCGAAGATAACCGTCATCATCGAGGCTGCATATTATGAATCTTCCGATAGCCATGCGGCGATCGTCAAGATTGCGGAACCCTAACTGGGTGATAAGACTCTGGGAAAAACTCTCCTTGACAGAGAATGTATTATATTGCGGAAGCTCGTCCTTGTCTCTCTCTATGTGAGTCCTGTAATAAGGAATGTCGCCATCATCCTTCACTTCACTGAGCGAGATATCCTTTGGTTCATCGCTCTCGCTGGAATTGTCCTCCTGGGGATTGGGGTCGTCATCAAGCACAGGGTTCTCGTCGAAGGTCTGTCGGATCTTCAGCTCGAGGTCCTGGATAGGGAGCTCGATCAGCTTGATCGTCTGGATCTGCTGCGGCGAGAGTTTCTGTGTCTGGACCTGCTTGGCCTCCAGTCCCTGCTTATTCATGACTTACCTGGAGCTTAGCTGCCTGCGGACACGGACGGTATCGACCATATATGAATTCTCCGTATTGACCACAGGGTAGTTGATGTTTTCCTTGATCAGGATTGCTGAAGGGAACATTCCCTTTACCTGCTGGAGCAGTCTGGTTGCCTCGGAGCGGGTACGGAAGTCTCCGACCGTCACCTTGAAGAATGGATTTGCGAAGCTGCGATATGCCGCAACACCTGGAAACATGTTGCGGAAGCGGTTGAGAGCCGCCTCAGAGTCGCCACGGGAGGTCTGCTTGTTATCAAAGAAGATACGTACGCGGTATCCGCTGATAACACGCGACGCATTCTTCTCGATGCGGCTTGCAAGGCCGCTCTTTATCTGGGCGCTCTGGTGAACCTCGGACGAAATCATGCCAAGGACATCCCTTCCGACAAGGCTGGAATCGAGAGCCGCAGTCGGAATGTATACGAGAGAATCGGCCTCGTACCAGCCGTTGTTATTCTGAGCCGATGCTGCAAAAGAAAAAAGCAGCATGGCGGTAATTGCCATCAAAAACTTTTTCATCCTTTAAATCAAAGCTTCATTTATCTTTTCCAAAATCTCGAGCGCATAGCTGGTCTCCATCATTTCACTGATGCTCATGTCCTTGAAGTGAAGTGTGGTACCAGGTCCCCAGCGCAGTTTGACATGGACATCGACATCCATGACGTAGTTGCTGAAATCCCTTGATGATGCCAGTCTCAGAAGTTCCATGAGCGAGACACTCTTGTCAAGTGCTCCGGTGCAAGGAACCGAGTAGATCTTCATGCTGCGCCTGTCGACACTGATGTCCTCGGCATTGAAAGTAGCAAAGGCTCTCTCTCCGTTGCGGATGACACCATCCAGCCAGGTGATCTTGAAACCGAACACCGGATTGTCGATGCCGAGCGCGAGAACCGCATCTACCGCTTTGAGTCCACGAGGAGACAAGGCCTCGACCGCACATGAGGTAATGGCGATGTCCTTGACCGACGCACAGCTTGTCGAAGCCAGCATCACGAGTGCCATAGCGGCACAATACAGTATGCGTTTCAGGTTTTTCATCCGTTGGTTTCAGCTGTTCTATAATTCGCAAAGATACAAAAATTCAGCTATCTTTGTGCCCTGTAAGGAATGATGAAAAAATAAGTTGGTAAAGATTAATGGTGGATTTCATAGGACAGATTCATTTATGAAGAGGGAGCGTAGCAGTAGCTACGTGACCAATGAATAAATGAATATGGACATGAAAGACACATAAAGATTACCAAGTTATTTTTTTAAGAGTGACTAAAAGACAAACCATGGAGAGTCAATCAATAAACATACCAAAAGTATACATCGAGACCTACGGGTGCCAGATGAACGTCAATGACAGCGAAGTGATCTTCTCTATTCTCGCACAGCATGGCTATGCCAGGACAGAGAGCATGGACGAGGCTGACGTCATCATGGCAAACACATGTTCGGTACGTGACAATGCAGAGCAGCGCATCTGGGGGCGAATCGAGCAGTTCAATCTCCAGCGCCGCAACCGCACAGTGATCATCGGAATCCTTGGCTGCATGGCGGAGAGACTGAAGGACAAGCTCCTCGAGACCGGCAAGGTAGATATCGTAGCCGGCCCTGACGCCTACAGAAGTCTGCCCGAACTGCTTGCAGCAGCAGGAGACGGACACCCGCAAATCAATGTAATGCTCTCGCGCGAGGAAACCTACGCCGACATCAAGCCCGTCCGCACGGACAGAAACGGAGTGTCTGCTTTCATTTCAATCATGCGTGGATGCAACAACGTATGTTCATACTGCGTGGTACCGTATACCCGCGGCGCAGAGCGTAGCAGGGACGCCCACACCATCGTACGCGAGGCCTGCGACTGCTTCAATGCCGGCTACAAGGAGGTGACCCTCCTCGGCCAGAACGTTGACTCTTACCATTGGAAGACTGAGACAGAAGACGTGAATTTCGCGAACCTTCTCGAGATGGTCGCACAGATCAGTCCTGAGCTTCGTGTACGCTTCTCGACCTCCAATCCGCAGGACTTTTCCGACGAGGTCATCGAAGTCATGGCGAAATACGAGAACATCTGCAAGCACATCCACTTCCCAGTACAGTCCGGAAGCAACCGCATGCTTGAGAAGATGCGCCGCCGCTACACCAGGGAATGGTATCTCGAGCGCGTGGCAAAGATCCGCAGCATCATTCCTGACTGCGGTCTGACCACCGACGTGATAGCGGGTTTCTGCTCCGAGACCGAAGAAGACCACAAGGACACACTCTCCCTGTTCGACGAGGTCGGTTTCGACACCGCATTCATGTTCTATTATTCGGAACGTCCAGGAACCATTGCGGCACGCAACTATCCAGACGATGTCGACATCGAGACCAAGACAAGACGCCTCAACGAAATCATCGCGCTCCAGGGCAGGAAGAGCATGGAGAGCTACCAGAGAGATCTCGGCAAGCGTTTCCGCGTACTCGTGGAAGGTCCTTCAAAGAAGAATCAGGAAGAGCTTTGCGGCCGAGCATCCAACAACAAGATGTGCGTATGGCCGGATACTGAGCACAAGGCCGGCGATTACGTGGACGTCGAGGTTCTCAACTGTACATCAGCGACGCTCATCTGCAAGCTCGTCTGACAGATCTGCAGTCTCCATCCTGTCATCGGCAAAACTGAAATAGGCACCGTCGGCAATGACGACATGGTCGACGAGGCTAAGTTCAAATGTGCGCAAGGCGTTCTTCAGCGCCTCGGTCTGGCGTTTATCCTCACTTCCCGGACGTGGATTGCCTGATGGATGGTTATGTGTAAGTATGAGCCCGTCCGCATGACGGTCAAGAGCATGCTTCACTATCATCCTTGAATCCAGCAGAGTCGAGTTCATTCCACCGGAGAACAGTTTCTCCTTGCCTGTCACATATCTGGCACGGTTCAGATAGATTATCCAGCACTCCTCATGATTCAGTCCTTTCATATAAGGATGCATCATCGAGTAGACCATCCGAGGGGATACTATGCTGACTTTCCTTACCGTGGATGCCTCCGACATGAAACGGCGACCTAGCTCAAGGGCGGCGGATATGCCGGCCGCTTTGATGCGGCCGAGCCCGGAGACTCCGACCATGCCGGACAGCGGCATGTCCGCGACTCCGGACAGGCTGCCTCCGGCAGCTTGTATCAGCCGCCTCGCCACCTCGACGGCATTCTCCGCTGGAGTTCCCGTCCTTATTATTATGGCAAGCAACTCTGCATTGCTGAGCATCGACGGACCTTGCTCCAGCAGTTTCTCCCTGGGTCTGTCATCCAGTCCCAACTCCTTCATTCTCATATCTGTCTCTCAACGCCGGGAAACCAGCCTGGACTACTCCATGGCAGGGCGGCAGCATGGGCAAAGTTGAAAAAAAACAGCCGTGTTCCATTGCTGAAACACGGCTAACTTATATTATCGGCCTTGGAAGGCCCTGGGTTACAGTATTACTCCTGTACGAATGCGATGATTTCGCCCTTTTCCACCATGTCGCCCTGCTTTCCGAGGGTTGCGACTACACGACCGCTTACTGCAGGGATGATCTCCTCCATTCCATAGAATGCCTGGACATGTCCCATTGCCTTGCCAGCCTCTACCTGAGTACCTGCAACCGGTGCCTTGGAATCATCCTTGACATCGATCTGCCAGAGAAGCCGACCCTTTACAGGAGCCTGTACAGGAACTGCCTTTGGATACTTCTCAGCGTAGTCCTTTACATCGAACTTAGGCATCTCCACAACCGGACGGGTAACCACTATAGGAGCACCAGCCTTTGCCTTGAGATCCTCGAGTTCCTTGTTGAAGCGCTCCTTTGCGATGCCTGAACGATAGTCACGATACTGACGCTCGTGCATGGCAAGTTCGAAGAGCTCTTCGTCGTCCTGACCGCAGTCCCATCCTTCCTCTTCCATCATCTTGCGGAACTTAGGAAGCTCGTTTGGATAGTTGTCCTGTGGGTTGGTGGTCTGGAATTCCATACCCTTCTCCTTCGCGAGTGCGATGATCTCCGGTGCGAGTTCTCCTGGAAGATTACCCATCTTGCCGAGGATCATTCCCCATGTATCCTTGTCAATCTGCGAGAAGCGAGGCTTGCCCTGTGCCATTGAGAAAAGGTTCATGAGAGCTGTATTCTTGACATACTGGCTGAAAGGAGTCACAAGTGGTGGGTAGCCGAGCTTAGGCCATACGTACTCAACCTCGTTGAAGAGCTTGACCATAAGGGTGTCGAGGCTGCTTACAGGCTGTCCATGAGCCTTCTCTGCTGCATTGATTGCATCCTTGAAGCCCTTCAGGTCGGCCATCATCGATCCCATCATACCTCCTGGAAGACCGCAGCCTACGAGAAGCGAGGTCATCTGGGAGTTGGTAGGATTGATCCAGTAGCCAAGGAAGTCGTCGATGAACTCCTGGGTGAGTGCACGGGTCTCCATGTAGGCATCCATGTTGATATCCTTTACGAGGAAACCGTCGCCACGGAGCATCTGCTGGATGGTGATCACGTCTGGATGAACCTTACCCCATGAAAGAGGCTCTACTGCAACGTCGATATAGTCGGCGCCGGCGCGTGCAACCTCAAGCATTGAAGCAGGAGAGAAGCCAGGTCCGCTGTGACCATGATACTGAACCTTGATATGAGGATACTTGGTCTTTATTCCATTGGTAAGCTGTGCGAGGAAAGTAGGACGGCCGATACCGGCCATATCCTTGAGGCAGATCTCGTCTGCGCCATACTCGACAAGCTTGTCTACGAGTCCCATGTAATACTCGACGGTGTGCACTGGAGAGTGGGTGATCGAGAGTGCCGCCTGTGAGATCATGCCGGCCTTCTTTGCGTACTCTACCGAGAGCTTGAGGTTACGTGGATCGTTAAGTCCGCAGAATGAGCGGGAGATATCGGTTCCCTGCGCCTTCTTGACCTTGAACATGAGTTCACGGACGTCAGCTGGGACAGGATTCATTCTGAGAGCGTTAAGACCTCTTTCAAGCATATGTGTCTGGATGCCCACCTTGTGGAAAGGTGCAGTCCACTTGCGGACGGCCACATTAGGGTTTTCACCATAAAGGAGGTTAACCTGCTCAAAGGCACCGCCGTTGGTCTCTACTCGGTCAAAGCAGCCCATGTCAATGATTGCAGGCGCGACCTTGACCAGCTGATCTACTCTAGGCTGGAACTTGCCTGAAGACTGCCACATATCCCTGTAAACGA
This sequence comes from Bacteroidales bacterium, assembly GCA_024402135.1. GTDB lineage: Bacteria > Bacteroidota > Bacteroidia > Bacteroidales > UBA932 > Cryptobacteroides. The sequence continues at coordinate 86,723 of JAKSJN010000008.1, read as the reverse complement.
GGGAGAACTTGATTTCTCTTGCCATTACTAATACTGGTTGTTATAATTGTGCAATCACAAATATAGGCATTCTAAACGAAAAATCAGTGCATGAGTTTGGAAATTCGAAATAATTATCTATCTTTGTGACCTCAAAATACACGGTGAGATTAGTTCAGTTGGTAGAGCACCAGATTGTGGTTCTGGGTGTCGTGGGTTCGAGCCCCACATCTCACCCCTCGCAGAAGGCGACCTTTTCAGGCCGCCTTCTTTCGTATTCCACCCCCCTGCCGGCAGATCTCCATACAGAATTATTTTTTCAAAACCACCTCTCACGCGCAACAGAAGCCTGTTGATAAGTTTCGGTGTAAAAAATTGTAAGAAAGTGGAGCAAAGTGGAAAGGTTTTTCCTATCTTTGTGGCAATCGCGTGAACTATTGTTTAACCATGACCTCTTTTATCGGCACATATTCTTCGAAACTCGATGACAAGGGAAGACTCGTCTTTCCTTCGGAGTTCCGTGCAATGATGCCGGCGGGAGGGGACATGAGATTCGTAATCAAGAAGGACATCTTCTCCGACTGCCTTGAAATGTACACCATGGAAGAATGGGAAAAGCAGTCTCTTGAAGTCAGATCCCGACTGAATTTCTTCAACGCAGATCACGCGAAGTTCTGGAGACAGTACATGAGCGGACGTGATCTTGTGACCCCAGATCCAAAATTCGGACGCATCACCATTTCCAGAGCATTGCTTGAACTCATTGGTGTAACCAAAGAGGTGGTCTTTTCCGGAAATGACTACAAGATCGAGATCTGGTCGAAGGAGAAATTCGAGTCCAGCTCGATCTCGAACGAGGAATATCTCGCAATTGCCGGTAGACTGCCTGAATCAAGGTAAGGAGACCGACAGATGTCAGAATACCACATTCCCGTTCTTCTCGAAGAGAGCGTAGAAGCATTGATTTCCAACCCTTCGGGCATCTATATGGACGCTACCTTCGGCGGTGGCGGCCACTCCAGGGCTATCCTTGACCATCTGGCCGGGGACGGCAGGCTCATTGCGTTCGACCGCGACTCCGACGCCTTGAAGAACAGCATTGACGACAAGCGTTTCAAACTGATACACAACAATTTCAGATTCGTCCACAACTTCGCGCTCATGGAGGCCCATGAGGCCACACGCGATTTTCCTGAGCGCGAAGCGGACGATGTTTGCGGAATTGACGGAATACTTGCCGACCTTGGCGTATCGTCGCATCAGTTCGACACCGCGGACCGCGGATTCTCGTTCAGATACGACGCCCCTCTGGACATGAGGATGAACGTACAGGCGGAGCGCAGCGCGGCAGACCTGGTCAATGAATGCAGCGCAGAGGAGCTGGAGCGCATACTCAGGATATACGGCGAGGTGGAGAACGCACGCCGCGTGGCAGCCATGATAGTTTCAGCCCGCGACCGCTCCCCTATCAGAACTACCGGCGAACTGGACGCCGCGATAGCGAAGGCACTGCCTCCTCATGCCGAGCACAAATTTCTTGCAAAGGTGTACCAGGCGCTTCGCATCGAGGTCAACCAGGAGATGCGTTCGCTGGAGAAATTCCTCAGCGGCGCAGCAGCCAGCCTGCGCCCTGGCGGCAGACTGGTGGTGATCACCTACCACTCGCTCGAGGACAGGATGGTAAAGAACTTCATCAAGACCGGAAACGTGGACGGCGAGGTCATAAGGGACGTATACGGACGCTGCAACACCCCTCTCGAAGCGGTGAACCGCAAGCCGATACTCCCGAAAGAGAGCGAGATAGCAACCAACACGCGGGCAAGAAGCGCAAAGTTGAGAATCGCAGAAAAAAGAGCAGAATGATGGAAGAAGAAGCAGGAAAGTGGAGGCTGCAGGACCTCGGCAGAGGCATTGCATCGATATTCAAGGCCATCATCAAGGGCGAACTGATGAAAAAACTGGATGTGGGACAGTACTTTCCTCACATCCTGTACATCGTGTTCCTGCTCGGCTGTTCGATATGGTATGGTATAAAGTTCGACCAGACCATGACAAAGGTCGAAGACAACGAAAAGGAACTCAAGGAACTGGAGATCAGATACTCCAACAGGATCTTCGAGCAGCGCAGCCTCAACCGCAGGACAACCGTGGCAGCACAGCTTGAGCTTCTCGGTTCCGACCTTGAAGAGCCCGCGCACGCAGCGACAATCCTGAAGAAAGACTAGGAATGGCAGAAAAGAATACAGAAAAAAGAAGGGATAGAGTAGGAAGGACTCTCTATTGGACATATCTCCTTTTCCTCGTTGCATCGGTAATGCTTACCGGTGCGATACTCTATTACCAGCTCATCTTCGAGCCGAACCCTGTCATCGCCCAGGAACTCACGCCCAGCGTGACCAAGCGAACCCTGCCAGCCCGACGCGGAACGATCAAGGCCTGCGATGGACGTGTACTCGCAATGACATTCCCGAACTATACGGTTGCCATGGACTGCAGCGTCCGCAGGAGTGAATTCGAGTCCAGCAAGGACAGCAGCGTGGTATGGGAGCAGAGATGGCGTGCAAAGGCCAGAGCCCTTGCCGATGAGCTTCCAAGATTCTTCCCGCAGAAGACCGCCGACGAGTACTACGACCAGATCATAGCCGACCGTGAAGCAGGAAGGATGTACCGCAAGTTCGGAAGCGGAATCGACTATCTCACGCTCCAGGAAATAAAGAAGCTGCCGCTTTTCAACGAGGCTTCGTACAAGGGCGGTCTTATCGTGGAACAGCAGAACATACGCGAATACCCATACGGCACACTTGCAAGGCGTACTGTAGGCTTCGTGCGAATGAATTCCGAAGCCAGCACCAATACCAATATCGGACTCGAAGGCAAGTTCGACCATATCCTCAGGGGCAAGGATGGATACGACTTCCTCAGACGTGCCGACGGAGGCCGCAGGGTGACAGACAACGACAGCACATATCGCAAACCTGAAGAAGGCATGGACGTGGTGTCGACACTCAACGTCGATTTCCAGGACCTCGCCGACAAGGCGCTGCGACGCCAGATCGACACAAACTATCTAGTGGAGGGTGGATGCGCCATCGTCATGGACGTCAAGACCGGAGCCATCCGTGCAATGGTCAACCTGAAGCGAAACAATGACGGCCAGATCGAAGAGAGCTATAATTACGCAATCGGACGAAAGGGAGAGCCTGGATCGGTATTCAAGCTTACCACACTCATGACTCTCATGGAGGATGGATATGTAAAGAGTCTCGAGGAGACCATTCCGACCCACCACGGTCTGCTCGGACAGCTTCCTCAGGATTCGTACATAACAAATCACGAGCGCCAGACCGGACTGGATGAAATCACCATCCGACGCGGACTGGAAATATCGTCAAACTACGTATTCGCGTATCTGGCGACACAGCATTACAAGGACGACACCCGAAGGATGATCGACAAGTTGTACACATACAAGCTTGGCGAGGCCTTCAACTTCGACCTGGATGGAATGGCCACTCCCGACCTTCCAAAGCCGGAGAAGGCTCTCAGCTTCACCGATCTCGGAACAACGGCCTATGGTTATTCGGTCGCCGTTACCCCTATGCACATACTAACCTTCTATAATGCGATTGCCAACCACGGAAAGATGATGAAGCCATACCTGGTAGAGCAGATCGAGAGAAACGGCAAGACAGAGATAAAGTATGGCCCAAGCGTGCTCAACGAGTCAATCTGTTCGAGAGCGACAGCCGACACTCTGACCAGAGGACTCATTGCCGTAGTTCAGGACGGTACCGGATCAAGGCTCAAGGGGGCACCTTGCACCGTGGCAGGAAAGACCGGTACGGCACGTATCCTCCTGTCAGAGACCGACTCGAAGGAGTATGCGAACAAGTACACCGACGGATACGGAAGAAAGAAGCACCAGGGAACATTCGTGGGCTTCTTCCCTGCCGAAGAACCGAAATACTCCATCATCTGTACCATTTATTCTGTCCTGTCAGGAGCCAACTTCTACGGAGGTACCATTCCGGCACTCGCAGTACGCGAGATCGTCGACGGAATATGCGCGACAGACCCTGCCTGGCGCGAGGAACTGCGAGGCAATGGTTCAGTTCCTCTCATGGCTGCCGGAGAACTTGAAATCGACAAGGCTGACGAAGATAATGACGGCCGTGTTCCTGACGTGACAGGAATGGGTCTCAAGGACGCGATCTACGCAATCGAGAGAGCCGGACTTGTATGCAGATACAGCGGCGCAGGACACGTAAGCAGCCAGAGCCCAAGGTCAGGAAGCGTTGCAAAAATGGGTGACATTGTAAGACTTACATTGAAATAGCATGAAACTCAGTGAAATAATCAAGGACAGCGGTGCAGTGATACTGCACGGAAACGCCGAGACGGAAATCGACGGAATCTTCAGCGATTCACGAAAGGTCGTTCCGGGATCCCTTTTCATAGCAGTAAAGGGACTTGCAGTAGACGGCCATGACTTCATCGACGCCGCACTTACGGCAGGCGCCGCTGCCGTCATTTCGACCGACAGGCACGGACTCGCCATCTGTGCAGCCAACCGCTATGGACATCCTTCAGAGAAGCTCACACTGGTTGGCATCACCGGAACCAATGGAAAGACGACTACCGTGACCCTCCTCTACCAGCTGTTCATGGGTCTGGGTTACAACTGCGGACTGCTCTCTACGATTGCAAACTTTGTTGGAACGAAGCGCAGCGAGACTGAGAATACGACCGCTGACCCTATCACCATCAACTCACTCATGGCAGAGATGGTAGACGCCGGCTGCGAGTACTGTTTCATGGAAGTAAGCTCCATCGGTGTCGAGCAGGAAAGAGTCGCAGGCCTTAAATTCAAGGTCGCCATCTTCTCGAACCTGACCCACGACCATCTTGACTACCACAAGACCTTTGCCGAGTACCTCAGATGCAAGAAGCTGTTCTTCGACGGACTCGACAAAGACGCCACCGCGATCATCAACATCGACGACCGCAACGGCCTGGTGATGGTCCAGAACTGCAAGGCGAAACTCGTCACATACTCTTGCCGCGAACTTGCCGACCATACCTGCCGTATCGTGGAAGAAAGCTTCGAAGGCATGATGCTCAAGGTAGACGACACCGAGGTGTGGACCCGCCTAATCGGCCGTCACAATGCCTACAACCTGCTTGCGATATACAGCGCTGCACTGGCTGTCGGAGCTGACAAGCAGGAGGCTCTCGTTGCCCTGAGCAGCCTTGAAAGCGCCAGCGGACGTCTGGAGACACTCCGCGGCCCCCGCAACCTGTCAGTGATCATCGACTACGCGCATACTCCTGACGCGCTGGACAACGTCCTTGCAACCCTTCGCGGCATTGCCCGCGACACCGAGCTGATCTGCCTGTTCGGCTGCGGCGGAGACCGTGACAAGACAAAGCGTCCGGAGATGGCTGCAATCGCCCAGAAATACGCTGACAGGATATTCGTGACCTCGGACAATTCCCGCACCGAGAACACCGAAGACATCCTCAACGACATCCGCAAGGGTTTCGACAATGCCGGATTGGCGAAGAGCATATTCATCGCCGACCGCAGAGAAGCCATACGTGCATCCATCATGATGGCACCGGAAGGTGCAGCGATCCTGCTCGCCGGCAAGGGCCACGAGACATACCAGATCATCGGAAAGGAGAAGAGACATTTCGATGAGAGAGAAGTAGTGAAAGAAGTATTTGAAAGCATCGCATAAGACATGATATATCATCTTTTCAAAGCGCTCGAACATCTTGACATCCCTGGAGCAGGCCTGATGAACTACCTGTCCTTCAGGGCTATGCTCGCCAGTGTCATAAGCATGCTGTTCGTTTTCTTTTCCGGAAAGAAGATCATCGCCCTGCTCCAGAGGAAGCAGATCGGCGAGGAGATCAGAGATCTCGGACTGGAAGGACAGATGCAGAAGAAGGGCACCCCTACCATGGGTGGCGTACTCATCATTCTCGGAATCCTCTCCGGAGTGCTGCTTGTATGCGACCTCAGCAACATCTATGTGCAGCTCCTTCTTCTCACCACCCTGTGGTGCGGAGCGATCGGTTTCGCCGACGACTACATCAAGGTCTTCAAGCACAACAAGGAAGGCATGAGCGAAAGAGGCAAGCTGATAGGACAGATTGCACTCGGATTCATCATCGGCCTTACCGTATGTTTCAGCAACAAGATCGTAGTCCGCGAGGACGTTGCCGGTGATTCTGTAGTGGTAAGCAGCTCAAGCGATCTCAATGTTCATTCCGAGAAACTTGTCGACGGTTCTAACTGGACCAGCGAGGATGTCGTCAAGAGCACCAAGACCACCATCCCGTTCGTAAAAAGCCATGAGCTTGACTACAAGATCTTCTCACCTTTCAGAGGCAAGTGGGGATGGTACTGCAAGTGGGCAATCTACGTCCTTATGATCGTCATAGTCATTACTGCCTGCTCGAACGGCACCAACCTTACCGACGGCATGGACGGACTTGCGGCCGGAACTTCAGCCATAGTCGGAGTCGTGATCGGAATCCTGGCATGGCTGGGAGGCAACATACTTAACTCGGGATACCTGAACATCATGTTCATTCCCGGCAGTGGTGAAATAGCCATATTCATGTCTGCCTTCGTCGGCGCCTTGATCGGATTCCTCTGGTACAACAGCTATCCGGCACAGATCTTCATGGGCGACACCGGCAGCCTCACCATCGGCGGTATAATCGGCGTCAGCGCCATCCTGATCCGCAAGGAGCTTCTTCTCCCTCTGCTTTGTGGAATTTTCTTCGTAGAGAGCCTGTCGGTTCTCATGCAGAGGTCATATTTCAAATATACCAGAAAGAAATACGGCGAGGGTCGCAGAATATGGAAGATGACCCCGCTGCACCATCATTACCAGAAAGAAGGTATTCCGGCACTCATCCAGACCCCGGTACATGCAATTCCGGAGGCTAAGATCGTAAGCCGATTCTGGATTATCGGAATCATTCTCGCAGTATCGACACTTGCACTTTTGAAGATCAGATAAAGATGAATACAATGGGTAGAATAGTTGTTTTGGGCGGAGCGGAAAGCGGCGTCGGTGCTGCTGTACTCGCCAAGGTAAAGGGATTCGATGTCTTCCTTTCCGACAAGGGAAGCATCGCCGAGAAGTACTCGAAGATGCTTGACGAGTGGAAGATTCCTTACGAGCAGGGCATGCACAGCGAGGATCTCATCCTCAACGCTGATGAAGTCATCAAGAGTCCCGGTATTCCGGAAAGTGCTCCTATCATCCAGAAACTTATGGGACAGGGCACCCATATCATCTCGGAGATCGAGTTCGCCGGACGATACGACAACGCGAAGAAGATCTGTATCACAGGCAGCAATGGAAAGACCACCACTACCTCACTGATCTATTACCTGCTCAAGCAGGCTGGCCTCAACGTAGGTCTTGGAGGGAACATCGGCCAGAGCTACGCATACCAGGTAGCTACCGAGAACTTCGACTATTATGTTCTGGAGCTCAGCAGCTTCCAGCTTGACAATGCATACGATTTCCGTCCGGACATCGCCATCATCACCAACATCACCCCTGACCATCTTGACCGTTATGACCACAAGATGGAGAACTACACCGCAGCCAAGTTCCGCATCGCAAGGAACCTGCGTCCTGAGGATTGCTTCATCTTCGATTCTGACGACGCCATCACAATGGAGCACCTCAACAAGATAGTGCTCAAGGCTCGCATGCTCCCGTTCAGCCAGGAGAAAACCGTAGAACAGGGTGCATGTCTGATCGACGACAGGATTGTCATCCGCATGGGCGAGACCGAGAGCGAGATCTACCTCAAGGAACTTGCACTTGGAGGCAAGCACAACATCTACAACTCGATGGCTGCTGCACTTGCTGCAAAAGCGATTGACATCGATGACAAGGTAATCCGCGAGAGCCTTTCGACCTTTGCTCCTATCGAACACCGCCTCGAGCCTGTGCTCAGCGTAAAGAATGTGCTGTATATCAATGACTCAAAGGCTACAAATGTAGATTCAGCATGGTACGCGCTCGAGTGCCAGACCCGTCCGGTCGTATGGATCGTTGGCGGAAAGGACAAGGGAAATGACTACAGCGTGCTCAACGAGCTTGTTCGCAGCAAGGTCAAGGCCATCGTCTGCATGGGTCTCCATAACGAAAAGATCCACGAAGCATTCGAGGAAATGGTAGGAAGCGAAAATATCTGCGACGCATTCAGCGCAGACGAGGCCGTCAAGGCTTCTGCAGCATTCGCCGAGAGCGGAGACGTCGTTCTGCTCAGCCCATGCTGTGCAAGCTTCGACCTGTTTGACAATTACGAGGACAGAGGACGCAAGTTCAAGGACGCAGTAAGAAAGCTCTAGAAGATGGCAGGCAAGAAAAACTGGTTCGTAGCCTTGATGGACAAGTTCGCGGGTGACAAGCTCGTGCTCATCATCCTGCTTCTGCTGATGATGATCTCGGCTTTGTGCATCTTCTCGTCAACCTCCCAGCTTCCCGAGGTATTGAGAGGAACGGCATCGCGTACAGACGTGATGTTCAACCATTTCAAGACTATCGGAATGGGCCTTGCCGTCATTGCGTTCTTATATCTCCTCTGTGGAGTGAAGGTCCTCAGGACTTTCGGCCGCCTGGGATTCGTGACGAGCGTGGCTCTGCTGCTTTTCCTTGCTTCACATATGAGCCTGGGACCGATAGCTGCTGCACCTATCAATGGTGCATGGCGCGTCATCAAGATCGGAGGGTTCCAGTTCCACGTATTCGAGTTCGTCAAGGTTGCAATGGTCATGTACCTGGCCTACGCAATCGAGACTTTGAAAAATGGCGGTTTTGCATTCCTTGAGATAATAGCTGACAGATATCCGCGTTTCTTCTTCATCGGCAGTGAGATGTGGAAAAAGATAATCTGCATCTACTGTCCTATGGGCCTCATCTTCCTCCTGGTTGCAATGGGAAGTGTCACCAGTTCACTGTTCATAGCCCTGGTCATGTTCCTGACGATATGGGTCGGTGGACTGAACATGCGGGAACTGTTCCTCATCGGAGGAGCAATTGCCATACTGGGAATAGGCATCTACGGAACATTCAAACTGACTGACGGAGCCGTGTTCAGCCGTCTCGAAACAGCGCAGAGCCGACTCGAATCATTTGACGACAAGATTCAAAGGGTGCTGGACGCAAAACCAAAGAGCCAGGAGTACTACAAGGCTCTAGGAGCCATCGAGCAACAGTACGGATCACGTATCGCCATCAAGGAAGGCGGACTGTTCGGCAAAGGTGCCGGCGGCAGCAGCCAGAAATATAAGGTTTCCGTAATGTTCGAGGACTTCATGTTCAGCTTCGTGGTCGAGGAATACGGCCTGTTCGGAGCGATCATACTGTTTGTACTTTTCAGCAGCCTGATCATGCGCGGATCGCTGATCGCCAGGAACTGTGACGAGACCTTCCCTAAGGTTGCGGTCGCAGGACTGGTATTGCTCATAAGCGGCCAGGCCTACCTGCACATGTTCGTGAACACCGGAATATTCCCTATGACCGGACAGACATTGCCGCTGATCAGCCATGGACGCTTTGCGTTCATCATGTTCAGCGCAGCTTTCGGAATCATACTCAGCATCAGCAAGACTGCCGAGAAGAACATAGCAAAGGAAATCCGTGACGCGGAGCCTCTCATAGAGAGCCGCCCGGACGTTGATGCCGGCATGGATGACCTTGACAGACTGGAAGATAACCTGATCGAAAACTAAGATATGGAACACAAGGCATTGAGAGTCATAATAAGCGGTGGCGGCACAGGAGGACATATCTTCCCGGCCGTATCGATTGCAGGCAAGCTCAAAGAAGTCAACCCGGAAACAGAAATCCTCTTCGTAGGTGCCGAGGGCAAGATGGAGATGGAGAAAGTGCCGGCAGCCGGATACAAGATTGTCGGGCTGAAGATTGTCGGACTGCAGAGGCAGCTGACACTGAAGAACATAATCAATGACCTGACCGTTCCGTTCAAGGTTGTCGGAAGCGTGCTGAAAGCAAGGAAGATCATCAAGGAATTCAAGCCCGACATCGCCATAGGTGTCGGCGGATACGCCAGCGCTCCCCTGCTTTTCGCAGCGACTTCGATGGGCATTCCTGCACTTATCCAGGAGCAGAACGGATTCGCCGGACTGACCAACAAGATGCTTGGAAAGCGCGTGGGACGTATCTGCGTCGCATACGAGAATATGGAAAGATTCTTCCCTGCCGACAAGATCGTCATGACAGGAAATCCGATCCGCAAGGAAATGGTGCCGGCCACGGCAGAGATGAAGGCTGAAGGCATTGAAATGTACGGTTTCGACCCTGGGAAGAAGCACATCCTCATCGTTGGTGGAAGCCTTGGAAGCCGTACCCTCAACGATGCGATGAAAAAGTGGATCGATGACGGCTGCCCTGGTGGCGAAGGCGTCCAGGTTCTGTGGCAGTGCGGCAAGTACTACAAGCCGGAGACAGACAAGTTCATGGAAGGTCACAAAGAGTGCAAAGACATCATGCACAGCGACTTCATCAAGCGGATGGACCTTGCATACGCAGCAGCGGACGTCGTGATCTCGCGTTCGGGTGCCAGTTCGGTATCTGAGTTCTGCGCCACTCACAAGGCAACTGTGCTCGTGCCTTCTCCAAACGTGGCAGAAGACCATCAGACCCACAATGCCATGGCCCTTGTGCGCAAGGACGCAGCTCTCATCGTAAAGGATGCCGAAGCCGCAGAAAAACTGATGCCTGCGGCACTGGAGCTGGTACACGACCAGGCCAGAATCACAGAAATAGAAAAGAATGTCGCACAGCTTGCACTCCCTGACGCGGCAATGAAGATTGTAGAGGAGGCATACGCATTATTGGAGAAATAGACATGGCTGAGCTGAAGAACGTATATTTCATCGGAATCGGCGGCATTGGCATGAGTGCCATTGCCAGATACTATAAATTCAAAGGATACGAAGTGAGCGGATACGACCGCACCCCGTCCGAACTGACAAAAAAGCTCGAAGAAGAAGGCATAGGCGTGCACTACAGCGACGACTGCAGCTACATCCCGAAGGATGTCGACAGCACGCTTGTTGTCTTCACTCCTGCCATCCCTGCCGACATGGGAGAACTCGTCTATGTCCAGGAGCATGGCTATCGTGTGATCAAGCGTTCCCGCACCCTGGGAGAGATCGCCAAAGGACAGCGCTGCCTTGCGGTCTCAGGAACTCACGGAAAAACGACCACCAGCACCTTGCTGGCACATATACTGACTGAAAGCGGCGAGGGATGTACCGCGTTCCTGGGAGGAATCTCGAAGAATTACGGCACCAACCTGCTCATGAGCCAGACTCCTACCGTCGTGGCTGAAGCGGACGAATTCGACCGTTCTTTCCTTCAGCTGTTCCCTTCAATAGCAGTGATCACCGCCATGGACGCCGATCACCTTGACATCTACGGAGATCATGCACATGTGATCGAGGCATTCCAGGCATTCGCTTCCCAGGTCAGTGATGCAATCGTTGCCAAGAAGGGGCTCCCTGTTGACAACAGCCATACAAAGGCCAGGATATACAGCTATCACCTTGACGATGCTGAAGCTGACTTCCATGCTGAGAACATGCGTCTCGATGAACTCGGCCACTACACCTATGACCTCGTTCATCCGGAAGGAGTCCTCAAGGACATCAAGGTCGGAACTCTCGGCTGGGTAAATGTAGAGAACAGCATTGCTGCGGCTGCCGTCAGCCTTCTCTACGGCATTCCTGAGGATGCAATACGCCACGCAGTAGGTACATTCGGCGGTGCCAAGCGCAGAATAGACGTGCACGTGAACACCACAAGCCTTACATACATCGACGACTATGCACATCATCCGGCAGAACTCGCTACAGCAATCTCCTCTATCAGAGGCATCTTCCCTCACAGGAAGATCACGGCTGTGTTCCAGCCACACCTCTATACCCGTACCAGAGACTTTGCGGCAGAATTCGCCGAGGCACTGAGCGCAGTCGACAGACTGATTCTGCTGGACATCTATCCTGCCCGCGAGGAACCTATCCCTGGTGTTACCTCTGAAATCATCTTCAAGGACATAACAGCTCCTTCAAAGGCACTCATCCGCAAGGATGAGCTGATGGAGACGCTCGAGAAAGAGGAACTGGACGTTCTCGTCACCTTCGGAGCTGGAAATATCGATGCATTCATCGAGCCTATAACAAAGATGCTTGAAGCACGCATATGAATGTAATAGTAAGAAAGGCCCTGACCATCGCAGCCCTGCTGCTGTGCATCACAGCGTTCGTCGCCATCTGCGGCGCCCGCTCGCGTGACCGCATGCAGGACACTTGTTCGGACGTTCGCGTCAGCTTCAAGGAAAGCTACCGCTTCGTGGACGAGGACGAGGTCAAGCATATCCTGGAGCGAAACTTCGGCTCATACGTAGGCCAGAGGCTTGACAGCATGAGGCTTGACATGGTCGAAGCTGCCCTGAACTCCCAGAGTGCGATTCAGGCCAGTGAAGCCTATGTGACCGATGACGGATACCTGAATCTTGTCATCACCCAGCGCAAGCCTGTGCTGCGTCTGCAGATGGGCGAAACGGGATTCTATGCAGACGAATCGGGATTCATCTTCCCTCTGCAGCCGGGCTATCCTTACATGGTTCCGGTCGTTGACGGAGACATCAGTCTGAACATAGATGCCGACTACAAGGGCATGGCTCCTGAAGAGAAGGGACGCGAGTGGATGGCCAGCCTGATAGGCATGCTTCGCTATATGGAAGACAGCAAGGTCTGGGCAGAGAACATATCCCAGATTCATGTGGATGAAAAGGATGGGCTCATGCTCTACCCACGCGAAGGACGCGAGGTATTCATTTTCGGATACCCGACAGACATAGCAGCCAAGTTCGGAAGGGTCGAGAACTATTACAAGTACATCAAGCCTGAGAAGGACGAGAACTACTACAGGACAGTGAATGTCCAGTTTGAGAAACAGATAATCTGCAAAAAATAAGATATGGACGAAAGGTATATTGCAGCGGTCGATCTGGGTTCATCGAAGATCGCCGTTACTGTGGCAAAAATCGATGGTAAGGACACCCAGATCCTATACTACAGAGAAACGCCGTCCCTCGGAGTCAGGGACAGTGCCGTTCTCAATCCAAAGATGGCCGGAAAGGAGCTCGGAAAGGCTATCGAACAGGCGGAGAGCGAACTGAAGATAAAGATTCTCCAGGTCGTTGTCGGTCTGCCAAGATACTGCGTGACCCAGCAGAAGGCCAGCGCAAAGATTGTCAGGACCGACCCTGAAGCCAGCATCAGCGAGGAGGAAATCGAGTACCTCAAAAGCAGTGCTGTAGACTCATACCCTATCGACAATCCAGAGAAGAATGTCAGCTTCGGTGTTATCGCACAGTCATTCTCAGCCGACGATTACATCAACTCCATCGAGAGCGACATCGTCGGCATGGTCAGCGACACCCTTGAGGGCAAGTTCAAGGTATTCGTAGGCCGCCAGAGAGACAGCAGGAACATAGACAAGACTCTCGAGGAAGTCGGTATCGTCGCTGCAAAGAAGTTCTTCGTCCCGGAGATCACAGCCAAGGCAGTGCTCAACAGCGAGGAGATGGACAACGGCGTGGCTCTCATGGAGATTGGCGGATCTGCCAGCTCCGTGACCATCTACAAGGGTGGAATCCTTCGCTACTATGCGTCCATACCTTTCGGAGGAAAAACGATCACCAACGATATCAAGTACGAATGCAGCTGTTCTGAGAAGCTTGCGGAAAACCTGAAGCTCGCCTATGGCGTATGCATGCCAGAGAAGCTCCAGAGCCTTCGCGACAAGATTATCCAGATACATGACAAGGAGACAGGACTGACGAAGCAGATTTCCGTTGCATACCTTTCCGAAATCATCACCAGTCGCCTTGAAGAAATCATCCACGCACTTCTCTGGTACGTCCAGGAAAGCGGACTCGGAGACAAGCTCGGCGGAGGCATCGTGGTTACCGGTGGAGCTGCTGCCATGCCTAATCTTTCGTCGCTCATCGGCGAGCTGTCCGGAATGACTGTAAGAATCGGATATCCTCGCCGTAGGTATTCGGCCGCAGGTTGTCCAGGTGTGGATGAAACCTCAGCAGCGACCTCGATCGCGATGATCCTGGCCGGCAAGGAACTCGAGTACCTGAACTGTCTCGATGAAGCTCCAAGAGAGGAGGACGAGATCATTCCAGAGGAAGAACCTGTGATTGAGCCTGACGAGGATACTGCCGAGGAGGAAGAGAAGGAAGTTTCCTTCATCGACCAAGGCGAAACAGTTGAAGAGGAGGATGGAGACGAAGCCCCTGAGGAGATTTTCAGGCCTGAGGAGGTAGAGGCAAGCAAAGAAGAGAAGGAGCGTATCAAGGCGCAGAAGGCTGCCGAGAAAGCGGAAAGAAAGAGACTAGAGGCTGAAGCCAGAGCCGAGAGAAGACGCCAGAAGATCGAGGAGCAGAAGCAGAAGGAAGCAGACAGGAAGAAGCGCCAGGAAGAGGCGATCAGCAAGTTCGGTATCGTCCGCTGGTTCCAGGAGAAGCTTGACAACCTCTATGATGAAACTTCAGATTTTTAGAGACGATTATGGAAGAGAATTTCTTTATACCCGAGATCAACATACCGCTTCCTAACGACTGGAAGCCAAACGAGTCACGTATCACAGTAATCGGCGTCGGCGGTGGCGGCTGCAATGCAGTCAACTACATGTACAACCAGAAGGTCAAGGGTTGCAACTACATAGTCTGCAACACCGACTCCCAGGCGCTCCAGCGATGCGATGTCCCTAACAAGATCCAGATGGGCAAGGGACTCGGAGCGGGAACCAATGCCACAAAGGGTCGCAACGCAGCAATCGAATCCCAGGACAACATCCGCCGGATGCTCTTCGGAGAGAATGATTCCGAGATGATCGACATGCTTTTCGTGACAGCAGGTCTCGGTGGCGGAACCGGTACCGGAGCCGCTCCGGTAATTGCCCACATGGCAAAGGAAGCCGGTGTACTTACCGTTGCAGTCGTGACCATTCCGTTCGAGAACGAGGGTACCGAGGCAATGGGACGCGCAATCGACGGCATCAACGAGCTCAGAAAGAATGTCGACAGCCTGATCATCATCAATAACGAGAAGATCAAGGAACAATTCGGTGACTATCTGGTGCAGAACGCCTTCCCGATGGCAGACCAGATTCTTGCAACCGCAGCCAGCGGCATCATCGAGATCATCAAGAAACCAGGATACCAGAACGTGGATTTCGAGGACGTGAGAACCGTGATGAAGGACAGTGGACTCGCTCTCATGGGCTGCGGAACCGGTTCAGGTCCCAACCGTATCGACGATGCGATCAATGCCGCCATCAACTCACCTCTGCTTAACGATTTCGAGATCAGCAGCGCCCAGAAGGTGCTCCTGAACATCACCGTGGCAAAGAACGAGAACGGCCTCAGCCTCACCGACCTCGACTCCATTTCCAGCAAGATACGCTCTGCGCTCGGCAAGGTATCGATGTTCAAGCGCGGTATCATCTGGAACGAGGATCCGAACGCTGACGATTCCATCTACATCACCGTTGCCGCGACCGGATTCGAGTACAGCAAGCTCAGCAACATCACCAACGTGGATCTCGGCAGCCTGATCGTGGTCGACAGCGACTTTGAGTATGACAAGAGTGCAAAAGCATCTTCTGAAGAGGGCATAAGCCTTCCTGGAAATGACGGCACCGTGATCCAGACCATCAGCTACAACACCAAGACAAACTCTCCTAAGCTGCACTATGACGAGAGGCCGGTACTGGCAATCAAGCCTGGCGAGGACAGGAGCGACCTTGAATCCATCCCTGCAATCCGCAGAAGTGCAAGGAAAAAATAGCTATCTTTGCATGATATACAAGTAATATGGAAAGAAGAACAAGAGTAAGATTCGCGCCGTCACCTACCGGACCGCTCCACATGGGCGGAGTACGTACCGCGCTCTATAACTATCTCTATGCAAAGCAGCATGGAGGCGATTTCATCATAAGAATCGAAGATACAGACTCCCACAGATTCGTACCGGGAGCTGAAGAATATATCATTGAATCACTCCGCTGGTGCGGTATCATCCCCGATGAGGGCGTAGACCAGGACGGAAAGGTTGTGGAGACTGCCTCAGAGCGTCATCCACACGCGCCATACCGCCAGTCGCAGCGCAAGCCTATTTACCGCAAGTACGCAGAACAGCTTGTCGAGAACGGATACGCATACTATGCTTTTGACACGGCCGAGGAACTTGACGCGATCCGCGCAAAGGCTGAAGCTGCCGGCGAGACTTTCACGTACAACCAGAAGTCTCGTCTCAGCCTGAGGAATTCACTCAGTCTGAGTGCTGAAGAGACCGCAAGACTGCTCGAGGAGACCGACACCTGGACCGTACGTTTCAAGATGCCGGAGAACGAGATCGTCAAGATGGACGACCTTATCCGCGGTCATGTGGAAGTAAACACCGACACCCTTGATGACAAGGTGCTCTGGAAGAGAGCCGACGAGCTCCCTACCTACCATCTCGCGAACATCGTGGACGATCATCTCATGGAGATCAGCGAGGTCATCAGAGGCGAAGAGTGGCTGCCATCGCTCCCTCTTCATTATATGCTCTACAAGGCTTTCGGATGGACTGACACACAGCCAAGATTCGCACATCTTCCTCTGCTTCTCAAGCCTGTCGGCAATGGCAAGCTCAGCAAGCGCGACGGAGACAAGATGGGCTTCCCTGTATTCCCTCTCCAGTGGGTCAACTCCGAAGGCGAGAAATCACGCGGATACCGCGAGGACGGCTACTTCCCTGACGCATTCGTCAACCTGCTGACCATGCTCGGATGGAACCCAGGAACCGAGCAGGAGATATTCTCCATGGAGGAACTGGTGAATGCATTCTCACTCGACAAGGTCGGCAAGTCAGGAGCCAAGTTCAACCCTGAGAAGGCAAAGTGGTTCAACAAGGAGTATCTCCGCATGAAGACCGACAAGGAGCTCACCGAGGCCTTCATTCCTGTCCTTGCACAGCATGGAATTACCGTCACACCTTGCCAGAAAGATGCTGATGGAACTTGCCTCCATGAGCTCAAGGCAGATTTCGCGACCAAGACTTTCTCCAAGTTCTATGTCAAGAGCCTGGTTTCGCTCATCAAGGAGCGTGCGACTTTCGTGGCAGACTTCTGGGACATCGCTTCATATCTGTTCATCTCCCCTGCCGAGTTCGAGGCTTACGGAGTGAAGGCCGGTGCAGCAAACGCCAAGCCTGCCGACCCTCGTGCAGCCGCAGATCCTCGTGCCAAGGTATTCGATGACGCAGCTACTGCTCCGTTCCTCGCAAAGGACGCAGACAAGTTCTGGAAACCGGACAGCAGCGCCATGGCTATCGAGGCCGCAGCACATGTATGCGCCATGGAAGGCGAATTCACAAAGGAGGCCATCGAGACTGCTCTCGAAGAATATATCCGCGGCAAGGAGTGGCCTATGGGCAAGGTAATGAACTGCCTGCGTCTCGCCCTTACCGGTGCATCGAGCGGTCTCGGCATCGCTGATATCGTATCATTCATCGGACGCGATGAGTTCGCTGCCCGCATGGAGTTCATCAAGAACAGACTCGGATAATGAAAAGGAAACTCTCCATCCTTGCCGGAGCCGCTCTTCTGGTGCTCGCAGTATCGGTATGGTTCATGCCGGCACATAGCGGGGACAAGCCGCTCAAACGCGCGAAGAGCACCTCTATCAATACAAGTGCCTACGGGAACGCGTTCAAGGACGTTGCCGGACATGTTGTGGACGACCTCCACAGCCTGATGGTGCTCAAGGACGGAGAGATCATCTATGAAGAATACGCTGTAGGACACGACGCTGACGAGCTTCACACCATGTGGTCCGCAAGCAAGACCTTCACCGCTACAGCCATAGGTTTTGCGGTACAGGATGGTCTGGTAAGCCTGACCGACCATGTTGTGGACTACTTCGATTCCACCGTACTGCCAAAGCATCCATCGAAGTGGCTGAAGGAAATGACCGTGTACGATCTTCTGATCATGTCTTCCGGCTTTTCAAACGGCAACTTCACTCCCGACATGCGCGCAGGCAGGATGTCTGACCCGACCCGCCAGACCCTGAACAGCGAAGTAACATTCAAGCCTGGCACCAAGTGGTCTTACAACAGCATGAACAGCTATCTTCTTTCAGCCATCATAACCAAGGTGACCGGCCAGAAGATGGCAGACTACCTTGACGCTAAACTCTTCAAGCCTCTTGGAATACGCAATTACTACTGGGAGGAAAGCGATGAAGGAATCAATTCCGGTGGCTGGGGTCTCTACCTCACTACCGAGTCTCTGGCCAAGATGGGCCAGTTCTTCCTGCAGCGCGGAGAATGGGATGGCAAGCAGCTTCTCGATTCCGAGTGGATTGAGGATGCAATGTCTCCGCACATCTACCAGTGGCAGGGACGCAACAATCTCCCTGAGGAGCAGATACTTGAAGTCACAAAGAACGACGACTGGAACCTCGGTTACGGCTATCAGATGTGGTGCTGCCAGCATGGCGCAGCCCGTCTTGACGGCGCATGGGGACAGTTCTGTACCATACTCCCCGACAAGAATGCCGTCGTTGTAATGACCGCTCTCGCGGAAGATACCAAGACCGAATACAGGACACTCTGGAAATATATCTACGACACACTTTAAAGACAAACCAATATGAAAATCGGAATCTGCAGCGATCACGCTGGCGTCGAGTACAAGGCGAAGCTGATCTCATATCTTCTTGGCAAAGGCTACGAAGTAGTCAATTTCGGAACCGACACCACCGACAGCATGGACTATGCTGATGTCGCACACCCAATGGCAAGCGCAGTCGAGAAGGGTGAGCTCGATCTCGGAA
Organism: Bacteroidales bacterium; assembly: GCA_024402135.1. Taxonomy (GTDB): domain Bacteria; phylum Bacteroidota; class Bacteroidia; order Bacteroidales; family UBA932; genus Cryptobacteroides. Next base: position 67,778 of record JAKSJN010000008.1, on the reverse strand, counting down.
TCGCACTCTGCGGCACCGGCAACGGTATGGCAATCACTCTCAACCACCACCGTGGCATCCGTGCAGGTCTTGCATGGAACACCGAAGTAGGCAAGCTCGTAAAGCAGCACAACAACGCAAACGTGCTCGTGATGCCTGCACGCTTCATCTCGTACAGAATGGCTGTAAGCATCGTCCGCGCATGGCTCACAGAGCCTTTCGAGGGCGGTCGTCACCAGCGCCGTATCGAGAAGATTCCGGTAGACTAGTTGGACGCTCTCATAGCACATAGAGGACTGGTCCTGACGGGTAATATCGACGATTATCCGTCAGGTATCATCGTACCTATAGACAAGCCCTACAGGTGGACTTCCGCGGATGTTATCCGCAAGCTGAAGTACGCATCGATAAGGCATTTCAACAAGAAAAACCTCAAAGTCGGACATGCCGGCACCCTGGACCCTCTGGCAACAGGCGTGCTGCTTGTATGTCTTGGCAAGGCTACCCGTCTGGCCCAGGAACTCCAGGCTCACGACAAAGAATACCTCGCAGGAGTCACTTTCGGAGCCACTACGGCGTCTTATGACCGCGAGAAGGACGTGGATGCCTTTTATACCCTGGATGGCGTCTCACAGGCTTCTCTCGAGGCTGTCCTGCCATCTTTCGTAGGGGAACAGGAGCAGGTCGCTCCCCTCTTTTCCGCCAAATCGGTTGACGGTGTCCGTGCATACGAAATGGCGCGAAAGGAGTTCAAGGCTTCGCAGAAATCCGGCGAGGCTTTCGACCACAGCGCCGCTGAACTTCTCTCGAAACAGAGGATCAACATCGGATACCTTCGTCTTGTAGATTGGAATGATGGCAGCTCGCTGGAGTGCACTGTCCAATCGGAAAACCGTGCCACCCGCGGCACGGAAGCGGGAGGGGCCCATGCGCCAGCATGGGAGGGGCCGAAGGCGTTTTCCGATGGAGCAGGTGCCGCAAGCGAGCCGGACAAGTCCATCGCAGGAAGAGTCAACCCGAGAATCAATGTTGTGGAAATCGATCATCTGGGGCTGCCGAGCGCAGATATCCTGGTAGGTTGCTCAAAGGGTACATACATAAGGGCTCTGGCAAGAGACCTTGGAGAAGCGCTTGGCTCAGGAGCCTTCCTCAACAACCTGCGCCGCACAAGGACAGGCGGCTTTGCAGTCGAGGATGCACTCACCATCGATGAAGCAATGGCACTGTTCAATACTGATTCAAAGTAACATTGACAATATGAAGACACTCAAGATCATGGCCATCGCGGCCGCTATCATCACTTCTGCATTCGTTGCAAATGCCCAGGATGCATCTACACTCATCAAAGCCGGAGAGAAGGCCCCTGCTTTCAGCGTACCATCTCCCCAGGGCAAGATGATTTCCCTCAAGGACTTCAAAGGCAAGTATCTTGTAATCGACTTCTGGGCCAGCTGGTGCGGTGACTGCCGCAGAGAAGCGCCTGAACTTGTAGAGCTTTATAAGCAGTATGGTGGAAAGAAGTGCGAGTTCCTCGGAATATCTTTCGACACTGAAAAGGAGGCATGGCTCTCATACGTCGAGAAGGCCGGCATGAAATGGCCTCAGGCAAGCGAGCTCACCAAGTGGAAGGAGACCAAGGTCAACGACGCATACAAGCTTGACTGGATCCCTACATTCTATCTTGTGGATCCAAAGGGTAAGGTCGTAGGTGGATACTTCACCGCCGCAGATCTTGCAAAGGCAATGAAAGCCAACGTCAAGTAGACTAGGCAGAATATTCTTCAATCAACGCTTCGAGGCCATTTACGATATCGTCGTAGGTGGTCTCGAAATCGTCTGTATACCATGGATCGGCGACGTCGCGGTTCAGGAGCATGCGAACCTTGTTCATGCGGGCGTCCCCCCACATGCGCTGGAGAATCCTCATGTTGCTGCGATCCATGAGTATGATCAGGTCATAGTAGTCATGGTCGGAAAAGGTTATCTGGCGTGCTGCATGACCCTGACAGCCTATGCCGTGACGGCCGAGTTCGCGGCGAGCGGGCGGATAGACAGGGTTGCCGATCTCCTCGCGGCTGACTGCGCATGAAGAGATCTCCGTGAAGATTCCTCCAAGACCTCTCTTGCGGACCATGTCCTTGAATATATATTCAGCCATAGGGCTGCGGCAGATGTTGCCGTGGCAGACAAAAAGGACTTTCATGACCTAGCAGAACATAACCATTACTATCTGTGCGATAATGACGCGCAGGAACATCGTGACAGGATATACGGTGGCGTAGGCAACAGGAGCCTCTTCACCTATGCCGGTGGTCTCGGCATAGGTAAGCGCCATAGGGTTTGCCATTGTACCGCAAAGCATGCCGACGCAATGAGTAAAGTCCAGTTTGTAGCGTTTCATTGCGATCACACCGACAAGAAGCACAGGAACGACGGCCAGGATGAAACCCATCGCCAGCCAGACGAGACCGTCAAGAGTCAGCACCTTGTCAAAGAAACCGGCACCGGAACTGAGTCCCAGTCCTGCCAGATAGGTAATTATACCGAACTGGCGCAGAATCAGGATAGCACTGTGGGTGGTATAGGTGGTAAGGTGGAAACGCGGGCCGAATGCTCCAAGCAGGATACCCACCAGAATAGGGCCGCCGGCGATTCCAAGGCGTACGGGCATGGACATTCCCGGGATGGAGAATCCGATTGCACCGGCAAGGACACCGAGAGCCAGACCGATGAAAAGCACGGGCAGATTCGGTGTGTCAAGCTGGCTTTCGTGGTTGCCAAGCAGGTTGGCGACATTGTCGATTGCCTTGGCATCTCCGACAATGGTCAGCTTGTCGCCGAGCTGGAGAATAAGGTCACGTGAAGCAACCAGCATGATGCCTGCACGGTTAACACGGGTAATGTTGATTCCGTATGCGTTGCGAAGCTTGAGCGAGCCAAGACGCACACCGTTGAGCTTGTCCTCGGTGACATATATCTCGCGGCATACAACCTCGCGGTCGATGGCATTCCAGTCGATGTCTGAACTGTTCCAGTCCTTAGGTACCATCTGGCCGAAAAGGGCCGTGATACGGTCGGTGTCATGTCTGTCCGATACAACCATCAGGTGGTCGCCCTCATGAAGGTGCATGCTGCCGGCAGGGATGCGGACATTGCCGTCATGCCATATTCTGGAAATGACGATCGTCACGTCCAGGAGCTTCATGACCTCGCCGATAGTCTTTTCGAAAACAGCCGGATTCGAGACCACGTACTCACTGATGAAGGTTGTATCCTTGTCCTCCTTGGTCTCTATCGGCTTATGGAACTTCTTGAATATCCAGCGGAGTACAATGATCGCCACGATCATGCCGACGACACCCATAGGATATGCGACAGCGCAGCTCATTGCCATATCGGCGGCTTCCGCGCTTCCCGGATCCATCTGGAGAAGCGTCTGCTGAGCAGCACCAAGCATAGGCGTATTGGTTACCGCTCCGCTGAGCAGTCCCATGATCTCGCTGAGAGGAAGAGGAGTCACAGCCCACAGTCCAAGAGCCATCAGAGTACCGGCCAGAATCAAAGCTATGCAGAGCATGTTCAAGGTCACTCCCCCTTTCTTGAACGAACTGAAGAAGCCCGGACCGACCTCGAGCCCAAGGGTGTAGACGAAAAGTATCAGGCCAAAATTCTGGGCATAGCCAAGCATATCCGGATTGAGGGTCACTCCCAGATATGCAGCGATGATACCCACAAAGAATACGAACGTGATGCCCAGAGAGATGCCTCCCACCTTGATACGTCCAAGGTAGATACCAATCACACTCACCAGAGATATGACGAAAACTGTCTGGATTACTGTCGGTTGAAGAAGGTCTTGAGGAAGGATGCTCATCGTTCGTTTCTATTGGCAGCCGTTCTCGCAAGAAAACGGCAATTCAGCCGCAAATATAAGACATTATCCTCAACCGCGCCGAAAATTATTATATTTGCCATATGAAGAAACTGATTGCATTATTCACAATGGTCCTGACAGCCCTGGCATGCTCAGGTGCGTCAGAGGACACCCGTGTCATCCTTGGTGACGAAAGAAGCGATGTGTACATGCCTATGCTGGAGGGCAAGAGAGTCGCGATATTCAGCAATATGAGCGGCATCGTCGGAGACGTTGTCGTCGATGCCGAGAACGGAGTCTTCGGACCTCACCTGCTTGACTTGCTGATGGAAAAGGGAATGAACGTAAAGGCAATATTCTCCCCCGAGCATGGTTTCAGAGGAGATGCTGACGCCGGCGAGCATGTAAGCAGTTCCACCGACCCGAAGACCGGAGTTCCGATTCTGTCGCTATATGGAGGCAAAGGCTACAGTCCAAGCGACGAGGCTATGGACAGTTTCGATGTACTTGTCATGGATATCCAGGACGTAGGACTGAGATACTACACCTACTACATCACCATGTACAATCTCATGACCGCCTGCGCCGAGAAAGGCAAGGAGGTCGTTCTGCTCGACCGTCCGAACCCCAACGGATTCTACGTGGATGGTCCTATACTTGACACAGAGAACTACAGCAGCGGAATCGGCCGTCTGCCTATCCCTATCGTACACGGCATGACCCTGGGCGAGCTTGCACAGATGATAAACGGCGAAGGCTGGATTCCAGGTGGACTCAAATGCGACCTCAAGGTAGTTCCTTGCCTCAACTACGGTCACCAGACCAGATATGACCTGATCATGCCTCCTTCACCTAACCTCAAGGACATGAGAGCCATCTATCTTTACGCATCCACCTGTTTCTTCGAGGGAACGGAAGTATCTCTCGGCCGCGGAACCGACCATCCTTTCGAGATGTACGGTCATCCGGATATGAAGGGTTCGGGTTTCAGCTTCACTCCTCGCAGCATGCCAGGGGCAAAAAGTCCGGTATGCATGGACCAGGAATGCCATGGCCGTGACCTGCGCGACATGCCGTACGAAGAGATCTGGGCGAACGGAATCAATCTCGAGTACATCATCGACGCCTACCATGACCTCAACTCCGAGTCATTCTTCCTCAAGAACGGATTCTTCAACCTTCTTACCGGTGTATCTTGGGTCCGCGAGATGATCGAGGCCGGAAATACCGCCGACGAGATCAAGGCGCGCTGGCAGGACGACGTCACCGCCTTCAAGGCACAGAGAAAGCCTTACCTGCTCTACGCTGAGTAATACAAGAAAAGGGGCCTGTCCGGCCCCTTTATCTTTTTTGAGTGACTTAGTTGATTCTGATCGAGTATGGCCACTGGTCGTTCGGGCCGTTCGAGCGCCAGCCAGGAAGCTGGACATGCTCGGTCGGTGCGCCCATGACCACGAACCAGAGATAGCTGAGCTCGGTTTCTGCTGTATAGCTTATGGTCGCCTCTTTCTCCGAGTGAGTCTCTCCATAGCTGGCCTTGCCGTCCTTGTCAACTGCCACGAAGCCATAGCGCCAACCTGCATTGTCGACGTGAGAGTTGCTGTATCCCTTGATTCCAGCCTCACCGCGGAAACTTACCGACACGGTCTCTCCCTGCTTTGGCAGTGGAAGCGCAATACCGTTGTATCCATAATTCTCCGGGCAATTATCCGGTGATACTCTCTGCCAGCCGCTTCCGGCGTCAACAAGCGCAGTCACGTTCTTGTTGGCATATGGACGTGCCTCGTTGTAGATATTCTCATTCTTCCAGTCCCAGTTGATGAAGGTCCTTACGCCCTCGTACATATCATCATTGAACTGCTCCTGGTTCATGTTGAAATGCTCCTTGTAAGTGATTACAGGATCGTCACCACGCTTGCCCTCACGATAGAGATCGGCAATTATCGGTTCTCCGTGCTGCTGTGACCACCACATGAGCACATAAGGAGAGTGATAGATGTTGACGCCGTCCAGATAAGCCTTGTGGGTAAGCTTGTTGAAGTCGTCCCAATGGTATTTCTCGGAAGTCATCCAGTCATTGTTGACGGTCCAGAGCATCCACTGGGAAGTCATCTCATAGAAGCCTGAGCCTCCCCATCCGTCGCCTGTTCCGTCGCTCATGATCTGGAACTGGAAGGCATGACCGAGTTCATGGGCGATGCAGTTCATCGCCTCGTCCTGGATGCGGACAGGGGTGACCCATAGCGCACCGATGGTGTCGTCGACATTGCCACCATATGCTGTGGCCTCGAGATCGTACTTGACAAAGCAGAGCATACGATACTTCTCTGCCTTCGATCCAGGCAGGATAAAGCCCATGTGCTCGTAGAAATAGTCATAGAAATACTGGATTCGGTCGGCAACCCTGAACACATCAAAGGTCATAGGATGGCCGTCAAGGTCAGGAGCCATTGCAGGATCCGCTCCAAATCCCTTCTGCCAGAAAATGGAGATATCCTTGGTGCAGTACATGCGATGATAGCTCCAATCGCTCTCAGGGTCCTGGAGATCCAGCTTAAGGCTGTCCTTCCATTCCTGCTGAATGTAGATTTCCTTGCCTTCCGGCATAATCACGCTGCCGTTCCTGTCTATCTTGAGGCCATAGGGATTAATCTCGGTACAGGATAAGATCGATGCAAGCGCGGCGGCAAGGATTACCGCTGTGGTGAATAACTTTTTCATGTTTTATTATTGTTCGTATGATACATTCTTTCCAGAAAAGTGTAATTGAAAAAAAGGCCGCGACTCACGTCGAGACCTTTTTCTGCCAATAAATACACATTAATACTAATCATTACAACCATTAACAACCAATCTATTTCTTAGGCGACAGACGGACCATCAGGGTTCCGTGCGCCGGAATTGTCTTGACAAGATTTGACTTGGTGGTACCAAGGTCACAGTGCTCCCAGAGGTCACGGACAACATATTCGGTGGTCTTCATGTTGATCTCGGTTGCAAAGTACATGGTCTGCTTGAGCCAGTTATGATCAAGGTTCCACTCAACATCCGAACGGTTCATGAAGCATATGGCAACCTCACCACCTGAGAGAGGCTTAGCCCAGATCTCCTTGTCTCCCATATCCATCCAGCGGGTTCCCTGCTCTCCCTTGGGATCCTGGTTCACCTCGATCACTTCGGTATTGCAGAGTATTTCGATGGTCTCGGGAGTCATGCTTCTGAGATCATTGCCCGACATGAGCGGAGCAGCCAGAAGGGACCACATGCTGAAATGTGTGATATACTCGTCACGGGTCATGCCACCGTTGCCTACCTCGAGCATCTCAGCATCATTCCAATGACCAGGGCCGGCATATCGCTGAAGATCTGCCATGGCGTCGATGCACTGAAGGACACCTACACCACCCCAGTCGAAGGTACAGTCATATATGTCGCGGATATCAGGAGTAACTCTCCAGAGGTGGCCGATTCCCTTGCCCCACTTCCAAGGCTCGCCCTCGCCCCATTCACAGATGCTGAGGACAATCGGTCTGCCGGCAGCCTTGATGGCTTCAGACATAGTCTGGTAAGCAGCCTTTGCGTTCTGGCCGTCATTGGAGCACCAGTCGTACTTGAGATAATCGACTCCCCATGAAGCATAGGTACGGGCATCCTGGAACTGATGACCCTTGCTGCCTGGACGGCCCTGACAGGTATATGAGCCGGCACAGGAATAGATGCCGAACTTGAGACCCTTGCTGTGGACATAGTCTGCAACGGCTTTCATGCCGTGAGGAAATCTCTCGGGATCGCATACGATATTGCCGTCCCTGTCGCGGTCAACCTGCCAGCAGTCATCGATGACGATGTACTGGTAACCCGCATCCCTCATGCCTGATGAAACCATGGCGTCCGCCATCTCTTTGATGAGGGTCTCGCTTACATTGCAGCCGAACTTGTTCCAGCTGTTCCATCCCATAGGAGGAGTAGCAGCAAGCGACTCATACTCCTCGTCGGTCAAAGGTTTGAACTCAGGCTCTGCCTTTGACTTCTTCTGGGCAGAAGCATTGAAGGATACAAGAAGTGAGGCAGCTATCAGCAAGCAGGCTTTTAAATTGGTTTTCATTGCGTCAAAACGGTTTGCGGTTGATGCAAAGGTAGAAAAATGCATCAACCAAGGATTACAAAAAAGTCCAAGCTTATATAACAATAATCGCAAACTGGACTATATGGACGATTTTCCGGTTTTTAGAAACAATCCTTCAAGATAGAAGTGACATTGTCCGGATTACCCATTGTGTAGAAATGCACGGCAGGGACTCCATGCGCGATGAGGTCACGGCACTGCATTCGGCACCATTCAGTACCGATCTGGAAGACAGCCTTGCGGTCGTTGGCATGGGTGCTGACCTCTGAGGCAAGATCGTTAGGGATGTCTATGGAGAAAGCCTCTGGAAGACGGTTGATCTGGGCCGGGGTCGAGAGAGGTTTCAGTCCAGGAATGATCGGCACATTTATGCCGGCCTCGCGGCATCTGCGCTCATACTCATAGAAAACCTCGTTGTCGAAGAACATCTGGGTTATGACATAGTCAGCTCCTGCATCGACCTTCTTCTTAAGGTTCGCGATGTCCATCTCCAGGTTAGGGGCCTCGAAATGCTTCTCGGGATAGGCACCGACACCGATGCTGAATATGTCCTCTCCACATCCAGCCTCAAATTTCCTTATGCCTTCAACAAGTTCGGATGCATATGCATAGCCGTCGGGCTGAGGAGTGAAACGCTTCTCGCCGCTCAGACAGTCTCCGCGAAGGGCAAGGACGTTCTCGAATCCGAGGAAGCGCATGTTGTAAAGCTTGCTCTCTATCTCATCCTTTGATGAACCTCCACAGATAAGATGAGGCACTACCTCGACATCGAAAGCCTCACGGATGACCGAGCACACTGAAATCTCGCTGATTCTGTTCCTTACCAGATGCTTCTCATAAGTACCGTCTGCCTTGGCCACGAACTCGAAATCATCGCGGTGGCTGGTCACATTGATGTACTTTGGAGCGTAGTCCATGAAGCGGCCTACGTTCTTGAGCAATTCATCCTTACGTATTCCTTTCAGAGGCGGTACGATTTCTATCGATGCGAAAGGTTTGTCACTAGACTTGAGTATTTCCGAGATTTTCATATGCTATGCTTTTATCAGGTGGCTGAGCAGCCTGTTCTTCATTGTTTCATCCATGCCTCTCTGCTCTGCGTACACATTGACGACTGCGGCATCAAGGTTTCTGAGGTCCAGATACTCCGCGGCCTCATGTATCATCACCATTCCGCAGATAGAAGCATCCGGGATCATTCCGTAGCTCTCTGTGAGCTTGATTCCAAGCTTGTCGCTGCCAGGAATCATTTCCATGATATCAACCTTCAGCGAGTGGTCCGGAAGGCTGTAGTATCCGGCAGCCGGCTTTATTATCTTTTTTCCATCCAGTGCAAGTCCGGCAGCGATGAACTTGTCCAGCTTGCATGATGCCGCCTCTGCCAAGGTATTGAGGACTGAACGCCGCAGAAGTTCCTCATATTCTCCACGCTCTGCCTTAATGCGCGGACCGCAGCAGTCACAGGTGAACTCAGGAATTTCATCAGCACATACTGCGAAGAAACCGACTGCGGAAGCTGTCTTATTTGACACGAAATCGGCCAACGACCTGTTCTTGCGCATCATCGGTATGGTCTTTCCGGAGCGGACGAGAAGGAGGGAATCATCATCCTGACGCAGTACAGGCTCGAAATGCATAGCTGCAACGACACGACAGTCACGATGAATCTTTATATGCTCCAGCATCCGGATTGCATCGGACTTCAGTGACAGCGCCTGCTCGGAATCCTGGTCAGCAGCCTTGATTCCCCAGATCTGGAAGAACATGCGCCAGTCAAACTCAGGCATCAGCTCAGCGACAGAATATTCGCGGAGCGGCATGTCGGCAGCGAAGGTCTCCCCTTCCCCGTACGGCATGAAGGCTGACTCATCATATTCGGCAACAGCCTTGGCTTCCGTATCCATGTCCTTGCCTCTGGCGTACAGGCCGCGGATCTCTTCCTGACGGGCATGCTCAGCAGACTCGAAAGCCCGACGGTCGGACAGGCAACGCTTCGCCATAACAGCGCTGGCTGACGCATCTGGACCATAGAAGACATGATCGTAGAGCGGAGCAAGTTTTACTGCTGTATGCAAAGGTGACGTGGTTGCTCCGCCGATAAACAGAGGAATGTCCAGTCCTCGCGCATTGAGGTCACGGCATATCTCCTCCATCTGGAAAAGCGACGGAGTGATGAGACCGCTCACCGCGATGATGTCTGCTCTACATTCCAGAGCCGTGTCTATTATTGTTTCCTTGTCGACCATGACGCCAAGATCGCGCACTTCGAAGCCGTTGCAGCGCAGAACTATTGCCGTAATGTTCTTTCCTATGTCATGAACGTCACCCTTGACTGTCGCAATGACAACCTTCGGACGCTGGACTGAGCCGCTCTCATCCGAGCCCATGTATGGTTCCAGGACGGCAACGGCATCGCGCATGATGCGGGCTGACTTCACAACCTGGGGCAGGAACATGCGTCCTGCGCCGAAAAGTTCTCCGACCTTCTCCATTCCGGTCATGAGAGGTCCCTCGATGACATCGACAGCCTTGCCTCCACATTCCTCCAGACACTGCAGCACATCGGCCTCAAGATTGACCGAAACACCTTTGACAAGTGCATTGGAGAGTCTTTCCGCAACATTCAAAGGAGCGGTCTCCACCGGCTTTGCAACAGCGCGGCCTTCCTTTTCGGCTGCGGCTTTCTCGAGCATCTCCGAAGCCAGTTCGACAAGAGCACCGGTCGCCTCATCACTGCGGTCGAAGATCACGTCCTCGATATACCCGAGCAGCTTTGGATCGATGTCGTCATAAACCTGGAGCATTCCAGGATTGACGATGGCCATGTCCAGTCCAGCCTTGATGGCATGGTAAAGGAAAATGGAATGCATCGCTTCGCGGACAGGATTGTTTCCGCGGAAAGCGAAAGAAAGGTTGGATACTCCGCCGGAAGTAAGCGCTCCCGGAAGATTTGTCTTTATCCAGCGTACAGCCTCGATGAAGTCGATTGCATACCTCCTGTGTTCATCGATGCCGGTTCCGATCGACAGAACATTTACATCGAACACTATGTCCGTAGAAGGGATTCCGGCGGCAGTCAGGAGGTCATATGCGCGCTTGCAGATCTCAATCTTGCGCTCGTATACAGTCGCCTGACCCTGTTCGTCAAAAGCCATGACAACCATTGCACCTCCCAGATCTGCGATTTCGCGTGCCTTGCGAAGGAAAGCTTCTTCTCCTTCCTTTAGGCTGATAGAATTCACGATGCTCTTGCCCTGTACATTACGCAAGCCTTCAGCAACGGTCTCCCAATGGGATGAGTCAATCATGACAGCTGCGCGGCTTACAGCCGGGTCGTTGGCTATATGGCGGAGGAAGATGCGCATCTGGGCAGTGCTGTCCAGCATCGCATCGTCCATGTTTATGTCTATGATGTTCGCGCCGCCGTCGATCTGGGCTGCAGCGATGTTCAGTGCTGTGTCATAATCGCCTGCCGCGATGAGCTTGGCGAACTTGCGGGAACCTGCCACATTGGTACGTTCGCCGACGTTGGTGAAGTTGCGGCGGAGAAGGTCGACATGAACCGGCTCGAGACCACTTACACAGAGGTGGTCACATCTCTCAGGCATCGGACGCGGTACAATGTCTGCAACAGCAGCAGCCACGGCCTTGATATGCTCGGGTGTCGTTCCACAGCAACCGCCGGCGATATTCAATCCCTTCTGGGCGAGTTTCCTCATCTGGGCAGCCATCATCTCCGGCGTCTGGGTATATGCGCCCATCTCGTCCGGCAGACCGGCGTTTGGATGGCAGCTGAGCGGACAGTCTGCCCATTCAGTCATACCAGCCATAAGAGGTGCAAGGTCCTCGGCTCCAAGCGAGCAGTTAAGACCGAAACTGATCAGGTCAGCATGGCGGACCGAATAGAAGAAAGCCTCGACAGTCTGACCGGTAAGGCTGCGTCCACTGCGGTCGCTGGCCGACATCGACACCATGACTGGAAATCCCTTCAATTCAGGACGCTCACGCTCAAGCTGTCTCAGGGCATAGATTCCGGCCTTGACGTTCAGCGCATCGAAACAGGTCTCAAAAAGAATCATGTCGGCGCCACCGTCGATCAGAGCTTCGATCTGGGTACGATATGCTGCTGACATATCGTCAAAACTGTACATGCGGTAAGCAGGATCATCAAGCTCGGTCACCAGGGTCAGAGACTTGCCGGTCGGGCCGATGCTTCCGGCGACAAAAACCTGACGCGGAGCGGCATCAGCCACCTTGCGGGCGATGCTGGCACCAGCCCTTGCCATCTCGGCTGCCAGGTCCTGGCAGCCATACTCCTTCTGGGAGATGACGTTGGAAGAGAAGGTATTTGTAGTAAGAATATCGACACCCGCATCAACATAGCGGCGATGGATATCCTCAAGGACGTCCGGACGGGTGATGTTCAGTATATCATTATTGCCCTTGACAGGGCTGCGGAAATCTTCTTCGCACAGGTCATATGTCTGGAGAAGAGTGCCAAGAGCTCCATCCAGTATAAGTATCTTTTCGGCCATTGCCTTCAAAATGGCCTGTCTTTTCTTGTTTTCGGTGTGCATAAGATGACAAATATACTTTATTGACCGCTGAAAACAAAAAAAGAGGCTGACCATGAAGGCCAGCCTCGATTCTATTTATGTGTCGGGAATATTTACACTCCCCAAAACAATTCTTAAGCTACAGGAACGCCGTCGTAACCAGGGTTCTGCTTGAGCTTAGGGTTTCCTCTGAGTGCATCGATAGGAATTGGGAAGAGGTCGCTGTGACGATCGCTCTCAGCATCCTTGCAGAACCAAGACTTACCGCAGTATACGTTCATGTTGGTACCCTTGATGTTGAAGCGGATGAGGCAGTCACGACGATGCTGCTCTGCCACGAACTCGATAGCGTACTCGTCGAGGAGGCCACCGAACTCGATGTCGGCACCACCTTCCTCGGTGATGATCCAGTTGTCCGGCTCACCCATCTCGGCGGTATTCTCTCGGTGACCGTAGTTGTATCTTGAACCGCCCATAAGCTGCTCTGGAGTGATCACTGCATCAGCAGGATTGTCGAAAGCTCTCTTACGGACTGCGGTTACAAGGTCAGCAGCGGTCTGGAGGTCCTTGCCAAGACGGAGAAGACACTCAGCCTTGATGTAGTAAGCCTCAGAAAGACGGAAATAAGGAACGTCATCGTAAGAGGTACCCTTAGGACCTGAAACGATAGCGTACTTCACGAGTGCATAACCCTCGAAAGGATAGCAGCCAGGGTTGTCGATAGAGCGGATCTCTCTGGTGTACTCAGCTGGCTTGCCATCGTACATGATAGGAGTACCGTCCTGCTTGTACTGGATACCACCGGTCCAGGTAGCGTCGAAACGCTTGTCACCCTCCTCATAGATATCGAGGAACTGAGGGAATACGATACCGCCGTTGGTAGCCCAGCCTGAGAATCCCCAACGCTGACGGACAGCGGTGTGATGCCAGAGGTTTGCATAGTAGTTACCACCTGCGTACTTCTCCTCGAATGGAACTCCGAAGATGATCTCCTTGTTGCCTGCGAGAGACTCCTGGAAGTTTGCGCTGTAGGTAGCAGAAAGGCTGAAAGGACCTGAGATAACGATGTTGATCTCGTCGAGAGCCTTCTGGTACCATGACTTGTCGCTGTCGTTCTTGAACCACGCGTTGTGGTTGAGATAGAGCTTTGCGAGGATCATGTGTGCAGCATACTTGCTCATCTTGCCAAGTTCAGCAGACTCTGGGCAGTCGTCAACTACAGCCTTGAGCTCCTCAACCATCCAGTTGAAGGTAGCCTCAGGTGCTGACTGCTCAGGCATCCAGCCATCCTCATGAGCGAAATCGAGGTCGAGAGGAATGTTGCGGAATGCGCTGAAGAGGTTGTAGTAGTAAAGGACACGGAAAGCACGGATCTGTGCTGCGGTTGCCTTGTTGTTTGCGATAGCCTCGTTTGCGAGCATCTTGTTGCAGGCATTCACACCAGCATAGTTGTTATACCAAGATACATCGAAGAAACCGAGTTCGCTGTTAAACTCATGCTTGTGCATAGGGATGTAGAGGTCTCCCCAACCGATACCGATACGGTTTGGAACGCCCCATACGTCAGAGCTCATGTCATTGAGGTCGAATGAGCCGAACCAACCCCAGCATACGTCACGAAGTGAGCTATATACAGGTGCGATGGTAGCAGCGAGCTCCTGCTCAGTCATTTCATGGGTCTCCGAAGAGATGTCTGAGTAGAGAGTCTCATCAAGATTGGTACAGCTGAAGCTGACAGCAGCAGCGGCACCTGCAATAATGATTTTGTTAAGTATTGACTTCATTTTGTTTACGTTCGATTAGAAGTTGATGTTCACACCTGCAGTGAAGGTTCTGATTGAAGGATACTTGTCACGTGAGTCGATACCAGAGTAGGTAGGGCTTGCATTTGACATTTCCGGATCAAGACCCTTGTAAGCAGTGATTGCGAAGAGGTTGGCAGCAGAAGCGTAGATACGTGCACCGCTGATGTAAGCGTTCTTCTTTACAGGAACGTTGTAACCGAGGGTGATGTTTGAAAGCTTGAGGTAGTTGCCGCTCTCGAGGTGATAGCTTGTGAAGGTCTGCTTCTGAGCTACTGAGAGAACGTTCTGGCCGAACTGCTTGTCAGCAGCTGACTTGAGACGGTTGTAGTTTACAGCGTTGTTCTCGTAGTATGCGCGAGCCTCGTTGAGGATCTTTGCGCCGAACTGACCGGTGAACTGGAGGTTGAGGTCGAAGTTCTTGTAGTTGAAGGTATGGTTCCAACCAACGTTCATCTTAGGGATTGCGTTGCCGAGGTACTGATGCCAGGTTCTGTCGGTAAGCATACCATCGTTGAGTTCTACGACTTCCTTGGTCTCAGGATGCTCGATGAGCCAGAGACCGTTGTCAGATACACCTACAGCCTTGAGACCGAACCACTGACCAAGAGCCTGGCCAACCTCCATACGCTGGGTAGGGAGAGAGATAGGCTCACCGAGGTAAGCGATGTACTGGGTGTTTGCAGTCTCATAGAGGTCATTTGAGAGGCTCACGAGCTTGTTCGCATTGAATGCGAAGGTAGCGGTGGTCTTCCATGAGAAGTCCTTGGTCTCCACTGGAGTAGCGTTGATAGCGATCTCGATACCCTTGTTCTGCATCTCACCCACGTTAGCGAGGGTTCTGTTGTAGAGGTTTGGTGGAGTAGGAACTGAGAACTCCCAGAGCATACCGGTGGTCTTCTTGTTGTATACGTCGATGGTACCGCTGAGTCTGTTGCCAAAGACTGCCCAGTCGAGACCGATGTTGTACTCAGCACTCTTCTCCCACTGGAGGTCTGGGTTAGGGTTGGATGCAACGTTGAGACCCTGCTTCCAGGTGCCTTCGTCATAGTAGTATGGTGAACCAAGCTTATAGATGGTCTTTGAGAGGTAGCTTGAGGTAGGGATGACACCGGTAACACCGAAACCTGCACGGAGCTTGAGGTTGTCAAGCCATGTTGCGTTTGCCATGAACTCCTCGTTGCTGATGGTCCAACCGAGTGATGCTGAAGGGAAAGTACCCCACTTGTGGTTGTCACCGAAGCGTGAGCTACCCTCGCGGCGGATGCTGACGAGAGCGTTGTATCTGTTAGCGTAGCCATAGCTTACACGGCCGATGAAACCGATAAGCTTGCTGTCCTCGGCATAGCTTGACATGCTTGCTCTACCGTCCTTGAGGTACTGGCCGAGGCCGATGTTGTGCCAGAGGAAGTAGTCAGACATGAAGTTGGTGTTGCTCATGCTTGAAGAATCGTAGAAGCTGTACTGGTAGCTGTAACCAGCGACACCCTCGAAACGATGGTCACCAACGGTCTTCTTGTATGTAGAAGTGAGCTCGAGGTTGTCGGTCTTCGATGAGCTGTGAGAGATTGAAGCGTAACCGGTTGTATAGTTTACAATCTGGCCGTAAGAGTTAGAGGTATTGTACCTGTTGCTGTTGCCGTTTCCACGGTTGGTGCTGAGCATGAGGTTGGTCTGCCAGCCCTGGATAGGCTCGATGGTGAGGTTACCGGTAAGACGGGTGCTCTCAGACTTGGTCTCACCCTTGGTCTCGTTAAGGATTGCAAGAGGGTTCTGGTAGTAGTTGATTGAGGTGTCCTCATTCCATGAACCATCCTCGTTCTTTACAGGAGCTGTAGGGTTGCGGATGATAGCCTGACGATATACCTGGGTGCCGGCTGCATCAACCGGACCATTCTCATGCCATCTCTTCTGTACGTTGAAAGAGAGCTTCACCATGTCGTTGAAGAACCAGTGAGAGAGGGATGCGTTGAAACGCATGTCGTTTCCGAAGGTGTTCACGATTACACCCTCCTGGTCACGGTAGGTGAAGTCTGCGCTGTAAGAGGTGTCCTTGTTACCACCGCTGATAGATACGTTGTGGTTGTGGGTAAAAGCGGTGCGTGAGATTTCCTTGAGCCAGTCGGTCTCGTAACCGAGATCCTTGAAGTTGGTCTTGCCTGCTCTGATGTCCTCTGGGGTCATCATGTCAAGGGTCTTGCCGAATGCAGATGCTGAAACATAGCCTGCGTAGTTGACCTTGACCGAGTCATCGCGCTTGCCACCCTTGGTGGTGATGATGATGACACCGGCAGCACCACGGGTACCGTAGATAGCGGCAGCAGAAGCGTCCTTGAGAACGTCGATGCTCTCGATATCCTCTGGAGCTACAGTGTCGAGGTCACCCTCGAGACCGTCGATGAGGACGAGCGGGGTGTTGGTACCGGTAAGAGAGATCACACCTCTGAGTCGGATGCTTGAGGTAGCGTTAGGGTCACCGGAATTGTTGGTGATTGAAAGACCTGCAACCTTACCCTTGATAAGGTCACCGGCATCTCTGATGTCACCCTTTGCGAAATCGTCTGACTTCACGCTGGTGATAGCTGAGGTAACGTCACCCTTCTTCTGGGTACCGTAACCGATAACGACAACGTCCTGGAGCATTTCTGAATCCTCCTGGAGGACGATGGTCGAAGCATTGCTTGCAGATACCTCTACGGTAACATAGCCGATGCTTGAAACAACGAGGGTAGCTCCACTGTTAACGGTGATAGTGAAGTTACCATCCATGTCTACGATTGTTCCGTTGGTAGGTGCGCTCTTCTCGATAACGCTGGCGCCGATTACAGGCTCTCCTGCGGAATCCTTGACAACACCCTTCACGGTAACCTTGCTCTGCTGTGCCTCCGCGAAAGCGGTCTCGTTGGCAGCTGACATGCTGAAAGAAGCACCAGCAGCGAGGAGAAGGCAGGCAGCAACCTTCATAAGGAAGGCCGAGATAGCATTAGTTCTCATCATGAAATTAATGTTTTGATAAATTATGTTAGGTAATAATCGTTCAAAAAATAGCTCGCAAAAATACGAATAAATTAATAAAAAAAGCCCTCTTCTGTTAATAATTAAAACCTTTTAGTCGTTTCTGTGCTTTTCCATCCATTGGTGCGGGGTCATTCCGTACTGTGCCGAAAAACATTTCGAGAAGTATGACGGAGAGTTGAAACCGACCATGTAGCTGATCTCGCTTACCGAGTTGTTCGACTCCAGAAGCATCTTTGCAGCCGCCTTCAACCTGATGTCCATAATCAGCCTGTTCGGAGTATCTCCCGAAACAGCCTTGACCTTTGCGAACAGGCCGGAACGGCTGACGCACAGTTCCTTTGCCAGCATTTCGACCGACAGCTCGGTGTTTGAAATGTTGGACTCGATAATCTCGGTGAGACGGGAGAAGAAATCATCCTTGGCTCCCGGCTTGCCCGAATCGGCAACCTGCATGACATAATAACTCTGAGCGAGCATGTTCCTCATCTTGATGAGATGGGCAACGAGTGCACGAAGGTGTTCAGGAGAGAACGGCTTCTTCACATGAGCATCAGCGCCACAGTCCAGGCTCTCAAGCTGCGAAGCATCGTCAGACTTAGCCGTAAGCATGATGAACGGCAGCTGGCAGAGCGTCTTGCGGCTACGGACGAATCGGCACAGTTCCGCGCCCGACTTGCCCGGCATCATCCAGTCACTGATCACCAGGGAAACGTCATATTGGAACAGCAGGCGCTCCGCCGTTTCGGCGTCAGGTGCCTCAAGCACATTGTAAATTTCGCGGAAATCGGAAACAAGGAAGGTTCGCATGTCAACGTCATCCTCCACGATGAGGATGGTCTGACGGTCAGCTTTACCTGTCTTGAGATGTTGCGGCATCTCATCTTTAATTTCGCCGTCGGCAGTTGTCGACGTTTCCGAATCCTCCACAGAGTCTGCTAAAGAAGTTTCCGGCTGATGAACAGGAAGGCTTACCGCGAATATGCTTCCGCCTCCCTGGGCATCACTGACCCTGACATTGCCGCCGAGAGCATCAACAAGCTTTTTCAATATCGCCAGGCCAAGTCCAGTGCCGACAGAAGTCTCGTCTGCACGGAAATATGGGTGGAAAATCCTTCCTCGAAGTTCTTCGGATATGCCAGGGCCGTTGTCAGAGACGGCAACCGTAAAGAAATCGTCGTCGCAAGAACATTTGAGGCCGACCTTGTCATTTGTATATTTTACCGCGTTTGACAACAGGTTCATGACGATTGTCGTCAATGATTCCATATCGACGTCGGCAATGATCGGCTCCTCGGGATACTCCTCGGTGAATTCAATGCCGTCCTTATCGAATGTAGGCACGAATGAAGAGCAGACCGAGCGGACTATCAGTGCCACATCACCTTTCTGGAAATCGAAAGACTGGCTTGTCTCCTGGTTGAACCGGCTGAAATCGAGCAGCTGGTTTATCAGGCGCCCAAGACGGCTGCAGTTACGGTCAATGACGTCAAGGTAACCACGGTCCTGGTCACTCATGCCTGCCATAGAAGCCTTCAGTTTCTCGACAGGAGCCATGATAAGTGAAAGAGGAGTACGGACCTCATGGGCAATGGACGTAAGGAACTGGACTTTCGATTCGAGTTCCATCGCCTCGCGTTCGCTTTCCTTCATCTCGAAGCTCTGCTGCATCCGTCTGAGCGAGCGGTTCCTGAAGATTCTGTAGACCATATATGCCGCAGAAAGGAGAAGCAGGACATATAGAATCTTTGCCGCAAAGGTCCTCAGTATATGCTGACGTATCCTGAAATCTATGTAAGCCCCCTCATCATTCCAGACGCCATCGTTGTTGCACGCCTTGACCATGAAACGGTATCTGCCGGCAGGCAGGTTGGTATAGGTCGCCGTAGATACATCCGCCGCCCGGGTCCACTGCGAATCGAAACCTTCAAGCTTGTATGCATAGCGGTTCTTGGCAGGAGAGCAGTAGCTCAGCCCTACAAACGAGAACCTTACGTCATTCCTGCGCCAGTCAAGACTGATTTCCTTGTCAAGATCAAGGAAATGATACAGGTCGCCTCCACGTGCTGCGGTGCCTTTCCTATCGCGGAACTCGAAGGATGTGATAAGCACAGGAAGGACGAATTCATTGATTCCGATGTTCTGTGGGACAAATGAGCAGAAGCCCTTTGCCGTCCCGACATATATTCTTCCCGAAGCGGACATCAGGCCGGCATTCGGAATGAACTGTCCATCAAGCATGCCGTCTCCGTAGTCATATGTTGTCACAGCACCATCGGCCAGGTCATAACGGATAAGTCTGTCGGTAGAAGTAACCCAGAGGTTGGTTCCGTCACCTGTGACATAGAGCAGGCTGCCATATTCCTGAAGGCCCTGGGACTTGAACGTCCCGTCCGAGTCATAATAGCGGGCAAGACCATCTGCTGTAGTGGCATAGACATTTCCGTCCACGGAAGCATACAGACTGGTTACGGTGTTGGTCGTCATCGTGCCCGAGTCAACTCCATAGCTGCGCCAGGAGTCCTCCCTGTCGACATACCTGAGTACTCCCCTGCCTGTGGTGGCAAACCAGATGTCTCCATCGATGGATTCCTCGATATCATAGCACAGACTGCCCGTCGTATATCTGTTCACGAACCTGTCGGTATCTTCTGCATATGTGAAAACACCCGTCAAGGTGGCCACCCATAGACGACCCTTGCTGTCACGCTTTATTGCATACACGCTGGAATAGTCCAGGCCACTCTGCTGAGAATAGTTTCTGACCGAATTGTTTTTCTTGTCAATACGCATAAGGCCGCTTCCGTAGGTTCCGACCCATACATAGCCGGCATCAGCCCAGACAGCATGGACGTTCCACTGACGCGACTGCGGAATCGATACGCATTCTCCATTTTCAAGAAGATGGGTCAGTCCGGCATTATCCGAGCCTACCCATATGGTTCCATCAGGATCCATTGCAAAGGAACTGACGACAAAATTCTCATCTGTCTCGATACCATTCACCCTGGTTGTACGCGCAAACTGGCTTGCTACGGGAGTTGCATAGTTGACTCCACCATAATACGTACCCACCCAGAGTCCGCCTTCTGTATCTTTCATCACAGGATAGACGAAACGGTCGGACAAGGATTCCTCACTGCCGCGGTCATTGGTAAACAGCTTGGATTCCGAGGAGATGACATTATACCAGAGAAGACCTTCATCAGAGCCCACAAGGAATTCACCCGGGCGGAGCTCCAAAATGGAGTGAACATGATAAAAGCCCTTTGCTCCATCAAAGAAACGTTTGGTCTTGCCGGATTCGCGGTCGT
This sequence comes from Bacteroidales bacterium, assembly GCA_024402135.1. Classification (GTDB taxonomy): domain Bacteria; phylum Bacteroidota; class Bacteroidia; order Bacteroidales; family UBA932; genus Cryptobacteroides. Next base: position 47,112 of record JAKSJN010000008.1, on the reverse strand, counting down.
ACATGTAGATACCGGTATCCCAGGTTGCGAACCATAGATTCGATGACGAGTCTTCAGTCATCACGCCTATTCTGGACCTCACTCCTGGCCCGAGATCAACATCGAGGCGATGAAAAGCGGAATCTGCCCGGTTAAAGGCATACAGACAGTTATTCTCGGTAGAAACTGCAGCCCAGACAGTGTTGGAAGAATCCACAAACAACGATTCAAGATCAGTTGCAAAGGAATCTTCCGGATACGACTTCAGAAGATCTGATTTCCGGTCATAGCACAGGACTCCCTGACCACGGGTCGACATCCAGACCAGACCATCCTGATCGATCGCGATCGAAGTAACAACAGACCTTACATTCTGGCCCGAAGCAGTAGTGGCAGCAAGTTTTCTGAATACTGAGGAGCCATCGGAATGAGAATGAAAATATACGCCGTCATCACTGCCCGCCCAAAGATTATGATCGTTATCTTCCGCCAGACAGTTGATCGAAACGCCATTGAGCCGTTTCCCGTTATCCAGCATATCATAACTGCGCATGCGATGGCCGTCAAAACTGTCAACGCCCTCTCCATGTCCTATCCAGACAAGACCGGATGAATCCTGAAGCAGTGCTCCGATCATATCGGAAGTCAGTCCCGAGGACATGTTATAACGCCGGAAATTGAATTCCGGAACAGCTGCCAAAATGTTCATCGAGAGCAGTGCGACAGCCATCGCCAGAAGGTATTTCTTAAGCATCAGCATATATAAATAGGAATACTTGTCAAAAGTAACAAATAAATCCAAGTACACAAACTATCGTCCAGGACTTGGATTATTTTTGCACAGAATTAGACTGTGATTATAAAATCGCATATATATTATGAGTATTTTTGTGAACTAAATGTAACACTAAAGCTGAACCACCCGATGAACCCATCGAAAAAGCTGGCATTTGCCATTCTCGCAGCACTTTTCTGCCTGCCGTCGCAGGCGGCAAAGACGAAGACTTACAGTCTGTCATCTCCCGACGGACGCACCAGCATCTCAATTTCTCCTGAAGGCTACGATGTCAGCCACGACGGGGATCTTCTCATCAAAGGGGCAAAGACAGCACTTATCCTCGAGGACGGATCTCGGATCGGGATTGCCGACAGCAAGGTTGAGAGATGCCGCAGACCTGAATCGAAGACGGAGACCATTGACGCTCCTTTCTATCGCCAGAAGTCTTTCACATTTTCGTACAACAGGATGATCATCGAGTTCAGGGATGGTTTCCAGATGGAATGGATAGCTTCAAACGAGGGTGTTGCATACAGATATCTGACTTCGAGAAAGGGAAAGACGGTCATTCAGGACGAGACCGCCGAATTCAGATTCGTTGACGATGTCAGAAGCTGGCTTCCTTACTCGACCAACGAGAAAAAGCCGATGGCTATGGCGTTCCAGAACAGCTATACCGTCCAGAAACTTTCTGAAGGATCGCCTACTCTTGCATTCCTGCCCGCAACCGTTGAAAGCAAAAACGGTCCCAAGGTGACAATACTGGAATCTGATGTAAAAGACTATCCAGGAATGTTCATCAAAGCGGAAGGAAACAGCATCAAAGGCGTTTTCGCCCAGTATCCAAACCAGTTTGACAAATATCGCGGCAGACAGCAGCGATTTGTGACAGGCACCGAGGAATACATAGCAGTTTCCGAAGGAACACGTTCGTATCCATGGAGAATCATGGCAATTACCGACGATGATACACAGATGCCTGTGAATAATCTGGTCTATGCTCTTGCCGAGCCATCAAGACTGAGCGACATTTCCTGGATCAAGCCAGGATTCAGCGCCTGGGAATGGTGGAATGACTGGAACCTCAGCGGAGTTGATTTCGAGGCAGGAATCAACATGGATACCTACCACCATTACATCGACTTTGCTTCCGAGAACGGTCTCGAATACATGATTCTCGACGAAGGCTGGTATGTTCCATCATCTGGAGACATGATGACTCCGATTGCCGAGCTCGATATCGAAGAACTCGTAAAATATGCCGCCCAGAGAAATGTAAGGATCATCCTCTGGACGGTCTTCAACGTTCTGGACGACCAGCCTGAAGCTTTTGACAAATACTCAAAGATGGGCATTGCCGGCTTCAAGGTGGATTTCCTCGACAGGGACGACCAGGAAGCAAACGAGATAGTCTGGAGGCTCGCCGGGCTTGCCGCAGAGCACAAGATGATACTTGACCTCCACGGCATTTCAAAGCCTGTCGGCATCAACAGGACATATCCGAACGTACTGAACTACGAATCAGTTTTCGGTCAGGAAGAGGTGAAATGGAGCGAGGTTGACATCAACATGCCTCTCTACAACACGACATTCCCGTTCATCAGACTCATGGCAGGCTACACCGACTACACACCTGGCTCGATGAGGAACGCCAGCAAAGCAGATTTCAAGGGCGTTTACTCAAGCCCTATGACCATGGGAACCAGGGCACATCAGGTTGCCACCTACATCGTATTCGACTCCCCTCTTACAATGCTGTGCGACTCACCGTCTCTCTACAGGCGAGAGCAGGAAACCACGGATTTCATAACCTCACTCCCAAGAATCTATGAAAGCGAGAGAATACTGAGCGGAAAAATCGGCGAATACATTGTGACAGCCCGCAAGAACGGCAACTCGTGGTATGTAGGTGGACTTGCAAACTGGGACGGCAGGACCATTGACCTCTGCTTCGATTTCCTCGGTGATGGAGAATATGACGTCACTCTGTACAGAGATGGAATCAACGCCGGCAAGAACGCGGAAGACTATGCCATCGAGAAGTTCACAGTTGACAGAAAATCAGAAAAACAGGTAGTGATGCAGTCAGGCGGCGGATTTGCCATGACTGTCACTCCGAAGAGATAAAAACACAAACAAAACTATAACTACATGAAACACACTAGATTGATTGCAGGGCTGGCCATTATGGCAGCTACACTGGGTGCAAATGCCCAGAGCAAGTCTTCAGGCTACCCTATCGACCCTGTTCCTTTCACTTCTGTGAAGGTTAACGATGCTTTCTGGGGCCAGAGACTCAAGGCATCACGTGAGGTTACCATTCCTCTCGCATTCAGCAAGTGCGAAAGCGAGGGCCGTTACGACAACTTCGTAAAGGCTGCCGAGCAGATGCACGCAGACCACAACCTCGGATTCAAGGTCGGTGGCTACTCATTCGACGACACAGACGTCTACAAGACCATCGAAGGTGCAAGCTACATCCTCCAGACCTACCCAGACGCAAAGCTCGAGGCATACATCGACAGCGTCCTCGTCATCGTAAAGGCTGCCCAGGAGCCAGACGGATATCTCTACACCGCCCGCACAATGAATCCTGAGCACCCTCACGAGTGGGCAGGTTCCCAGAGATGGGAGATGGTTGAGGACCTCAGCCACGAGTTCTACAACCTCGGCCACATGGTTGAAGGTGCCATCGCACACTACCAGGCTACCGGCAAGCGAAGCTTCCTCGATATCGCAAAGGCATACGCAGACTGCGTGATCCGCGCAATCGGTGACGGCGAAGGCCAGGTTGTACGCGTTCCTGGACACCAGATCGCAGAGATGGCTCTTGCAAAGCTCTATACCGTTACCGGAGAGAAGAAGTACCTCGACCAGGCAAAGTTCTTCCTCGACAAGCGCGGCTACACCGAGCGCAATGACGCCTACAGCCAGGCTCACCTCCCTATCATGGAGCAGGACGAGGCTGTCGGCCACGCAGTACGTGCCGCCTACATGTACTCAGGTATCGCAGATGTAGCAGCTCTTACCGGAGACGCTGACTACATCGCAGCAATCGACCGCATCTGGGAGAATATCGTAGGCAAGAAGCTCTACATCACCGGCGGTATCGGTGCCACCAACAACGGCGAGGCCTTCGGCGCAAACTATGAGCTCCCTAACATGAGCGCATACTGCGAGACCTGTGCAGCTATCGGCAACGTGTACGTGAACTACAGAATGTTCCTCCTGCACGGCGAGTCAAAGTACTACGACGTTCTCGAGCGCACTCTCTACAACGGACTCCTCAGCGGAGTTTCTCTCGAAGGCGATGGATTCTTCTATCCTAACCCGCTCGAGTCTATCGGTCAGCATCAGAGAAAGGCTTGGTTCGGCTGCGCATGCTGCCCATCAAACATCTGCCGCTTCATTCCTTCAGTTCCTGGCTACATCTATGCAGTCAAGGACAAGGATCTCTATGTAAACCTCTTCATGGCCAACACCATGACCCAGAAGATCGCAGGCAAGTCAGTTACCGTAAGCCAGGAGACCAACTATCCATGGGACGGCGACGTAACCCTCAGCGTGGACAAGACCGCTGCAAAGGACTTCGCACTCAAGATCCGTATCCCAGGCTGGGTACAGGGTGCTCCGGTTCCTAGCGATCTCTACAGATATGACGACGGCAAGACCCTCGGCTACAGTGTCAAGGTAAATGGCGAGGAAGTTGAGTCAGAACTCGAGAAGGGTTACTTCACCATCAACAGAAAGTGGAAGAAGGGCGACAAGGTCGAGATCCATTTCGACATGGAGCCTAGAATGGTAAAGGCACACAGCGAGGTTGCAGCTGACGAAGGTCGCGTTGCATTCGAGCGCGGTCCTGTCGTTTACTGCGCAGAGCATCCAGACAACGACTTCTCAGTACGTTCAGTCCTCATCGGCACCAACCCTGAGATCAGCGTCGTAAAGCGTCCTGACCTCCTTTACGGCATCAACCAGCTTGTTGCTGACGCCCAGACTCTCAACTACGACGAGAAGGGCAGACTCATCGCAAAGGATGTCAAGCTCACCCTCATCCCTTACTATGCATGGTGTCACCGCGGAAGCGGCGAAATGATCGTGTGGATGCCACAGGATCTCCGTGCCACCAGTCCTAAGAGACCTGCAACCCTCACCTCAACCAGCAAGGTGACCGCTTCAACCACCACCGCGTCCCTCGGCGCCGTGAACGACGGTCTCATCCCTCAGGGTGGCAACACCTCGATTCCTTATTACCACACATGGCCAACCGCAGGCGGCACCCAGTGGATCGCTTACGAATTCGCTGAGGAAAGCCAGGTAAGCCAGAGCACCGTTTACTGGTTCGATGACCAGCCATGGGGCGGCTGCAAGGTTCCAGAGTCATGGCAGCTCTTCTACAAGGACGCACAGGGCGAGTGGCAGCCTATCAGAGCTGACTACCCTGTCAACGTGAAGGGTGCCAACTATGTCCGTTTCAGACCTGTAAAGACAAAGGCCATGAAGCTCGAAGTAAAGCAGTACGACGAGATGAGCACCGGCCTTTATGAGTGGGAAATCAAATAATTACAATAATACACATGAAAACACTTTCAAAAATCCTCATCGCATCGGCTGCCATCGCAGCATGTGCATGCAGCGAGCCTAAGGTTGAGCTGACAAAGTCAGGCCTCGACCCACAGGATTTCGTAAACGAGTACAATGGCCAGGCCACTGCACTCTACACCCTCACCAATGCCAACGGCATGGAGGTATGTATCACCAACTTCGGTGGACGTATCGTCAGCATCATGGTTCCTGACAATCAGGGCGAGCTCAAGGACGTGGTTCTCGGTTTTGACAAGGTAAGCGACTACTTCCCTGAGAACAACTCATCCGACTTCGGCGCTTCAATCGGACGTTATGCAAACCGTATCAACCAGGGCAAGATCACCGTTGACGGCCAGGAGATCCAGCTTCCTCAGAACAACTTCGGCCACTGCCTCCACGGAGGTCCTACCGGCTGGCAGTATCAGGTTTACGAGGCAAATCTCGCAGCAGCAAACAAGCTCGAACTCACCAGAATCTCTCCTGACGGTGACAACAACTTCCCTGGAAATGTAGTAGCAAAGACTACCTACACCCTCACCGAGGACAACAAGATCGACATCACCTACGAGGCTACCACAGATAAGACCACGATCATCAACATGACCAACCACTCTTATTTCAACCTCAGCGGCGATCCTAACACCACCGTTCTCGACCACATCTGCTACCTCAACGCAGACAACATCACTCCTATCGACGAGACCTGCATGACCTCAGGTGAGTTCTCTCCTGTTGCCGGCACCGCTTTCGACTTCCTTGCACCTCACGCTATCGGCGACCGTATCAACGAGACCACCGACGAGCAGATCGCAAACGGAAACGGTTACGACCACAACTGGGTTCTCAACACCAAGGGTGACGACACCCAGCTCGCAGCATGCGTAAAGAGCCCTGCAACCGGCATCATCCTCAAGGTTTACACCAACGAGCCTGGTATCCAGTTCTATACCGGAAACTTCCTCGACGGCACCGTTACCGGCAAGAAGGGTATCGTATACAACATGCGCGCAGGTCTCTGCCTCGAGTCTCAGAAGTATCCTGATTCTCCAAACAAGGAGTGGGCAGAGAGCAACCCTTACCTCCAGCCAGGTGAGAAGTACTACAGCCACTGCGTATTCGCATTCTCAGCAGAATAATCATAACACAAATACTAATAAACCATGTTAAAATCAGCTTTCTTCGAGGCTCTCGCAGGTAACGGATTCCAGGTTGTGGACTACGTTATCTTCGTCATCTACCTCGCAATTCTCATCTTCCTGGGACTTTTCGTCTCAAGAAACAAGGACGGTAAGGAAAAGAGTTCAAACGACTACTTCCTCGCCGGAAACACTCTTACCTGGTGGGCTGTAGGCGCATCCCTCATCGCCGCCAACATCTCTGCAGAGCAGTTCATCGGTATGTCCGGTTCTGCTTATGCTGCAGGTATCGCTATTGCAGCTTACGAGCTTATGGCAGCTCTTACCCTCGTTGTTGTAGGTAAGTTCATCCTGCCTGTCATGATCAAGAATGGTGTGACCACCATCCCTCAGTTCCTTACTTCACGTTACAACAAGGGTGTAGGTCTCTCATTCTCTATCTTCTGGCTCTTCCTCTACGTATTCATCAACCTTACCTCAGTGGCTTGGCTCGGCGCACTCGCAATCGAGCAGATCCTCGGCCTCAGAGGCGTTGTTGTAAGCATCCTCGGAATGGAAGTGAGCGTACGTCTGCTCATCATCCTCTTCCTCTACCTCGTAGCAGGTGTTTATTCTATCTACGGTGGTCTTGCTTCAGTTGCATGGACTGACGTAATGCAGGTTGTATTCCTCGTGGGTGGTGGTCTCATCACCGCTTATGCAGCCCTCAGCGTAATCGCACCTCACCTCGGAGCAAACGGCGCAATCGGCGCTCTCGGAGAGGTTATGGACAGACTCGGAAACATCCCTGGCGACAAGCACTTCAACCTCGTTGTAAAGCGTCAGCCTGACCTGTTCCCTAGCATCACCGACGACCCTTACTTCACTCTTCCTGGTATCGTCCTCATCGTAGGTGCCCTCTGGCTCACCAACCTCGGCTACTGGGGTTTCAACCAGTACATCATCCAGAAGGGTCTCGCTGCAAAGAGCATCGACGAGGCTAAGAAGGGTCTCGTATTCGCAGGCTTCCTCAAGGTCCTCATTCCTTTCATCGTATGTATCCCTGGTGTATGCGCATACCTCATCTGGAACGACCCTGACCTCCATGGCAAGCTCATGGGCAGCGGCCTCCTCAGCGGTGACATCAAGATCTCTGATGACGCATATCCATTCCTTATCCGCAACTTCACTCCAGTTGCTGTAAAGGGTCTCTCATTCGCAGCTCTTACCGCTGCCGTAATCTCATCCCTGGCTTCGATGTTCAACTCTACCTCGACCATCTTCACCATGGATATCTACAAGCAGTTCTTCCGCAAGGAGGCTGGTGACAAGGAGCTCGTAAACGTAGGCCGTCTTACCTCTATCTGCGCTCTCGTTATCGCTCTCCTCGCTGTTTACCCTATCATGGGCGGCGCTGACCAGGCATTCCAGATCATCCAGGAGTACTCAGGATTCGTTTATCCTGGTATCGTTGTGATCTTCGGTCTCGGTCTTCTCTGGAAGCGTTCAAGCGGCACCGCAGCAGTTGCTACCGCTATCGGTACCTTCGCATTCTCTATCATCTTCAAGCTTCTCCTTCCTGAGACTCCATTCCTCATCCGTATGGGTTACGTATTCATCGTGCTCGTGCTCATGTTCGTCGGCCTCTCACTCAGCAACAAGGACGTTGAGGCTACCCAGGAGATCTCTGAGAACGACATCAAGACCCAGGTCAAGTACAGCAAGATCCTCGCTGGCGTTGCAGCTCTCTGCGCTGTTCTCGGTCTCGTAGGCTGCTTCGTAGAGCCTATGCGCAACCTCGGTTTCGAGGGCTTCTTCTTCATGGCAGCAATGCTTTGCGTTCTTGCCATCTATCTCAACTCTAACGCAAAGGACAAGGTACAGGACAAGAAGGCACTCAAGGTCGACCTTTCTCTCTTCAAGACTGCAAAGGACTTCAATCTCGGCGCTCTCGGCATCATCATCCTCCTTGCTGTCCTTTACATAGCACTCTGGTAATATGCTCGAAGAACTCAAGGAAAAAGTATTCAAGGCTAATCTGGACCTCGTAAAGCAGGGTCTGGTGATCTTTACATGGGGCAATGTTTCCGGCATCGACCGCGAGAAGGGCCTCGTAGTGATCAAGCCTTCAGGAGTAAGCTACGACGACATGAAGGCATCCGACATGGTGGTCGTAGACCTTGAGACAGGTAAGGTGGTGGAGGGCGATCTCAATCCGTCCTCCGACACCCCTACCCATCTCGTACTCTATAAAGCGTTCCCTAACATCAAGGGAGTCGTACACACCCACTCGACCTACGCCACCGCTTTCGCACAGGCAGGCAAGGACATTCCCAACATCGGCACAACACACGCCGACTATTTCTACAAGGAGATCCCTTGCACCCGCGACATGACCAAGGAAGAGGTAGAAGGCCAGTACGAGCTCGAGACAGGAAACGTGATCGTGGACGAATTCCTGAACATCCGCAACATCAACCCGGACCACACTCCTGCAGTTCTCGTCAAGAACCATGGTCCGTTCTCATGGGGCACCTCACCTGACAATGCCGTATACAACGCAAAGGTGATGGAGCAGTGCGCGAAGATGGCTTTCGTTGCGTTCTCGGTCAATCCTGACCTCACCATGAACCCTCTTCTCGTCGAGAAGCATTACAACCGCAAGCACGGTCCAAATGCTTACTACGGCCAGAAAAAGAAATAACACAGCACTATGATCAAAGCTTACGAAAACATCGAGCTCTGGTGGGTAACCGGAGCGCAGCTCCTCTACGGAGGAGAAACTGTCAAGATTGTTGACGGACATTCGCAGGAGATGGTTGCCGGCCTCAACGAGTCAGGCATCATCCCTATCAAGGTCGTATACAAGGGAACCGCAAACTCATCAAAGGAGGTTGAGGCTATCATGACCGAGGCCAGCAGCGCACCTCAGTGCGTCGGCGTCATCACATGGATGCACACCTTCTCTCCTGCAAAGATGTGGATCAAGGGACTCCAGGCTCTCAAGAAGCCTCTTCTCCACTTCCACACCCAGTACAACGCAGAGATTCCTTGGGATACCATGGACATGGACTTCATGAACCTCAACCAGTCGGCTCACGGTGACATCGAGTTCGGCCACATCTGCACACGCATGCGTGTACCTAGAAAGGTCGTTGTAGGTTACTGGAAGAGCGAAGAGGCTCAGAAGAAGATCGCCGTATGGGCACGCGTGGCTGCAGCTGTCGCTGACGCTCACGACGTACGCTGCCTCATGTTCGGTATGAACATGAACAACGTGGCAGTTACCGACGGTGACCGCGTAGAGTTCGAGCAGCGCTTCGGCTACCATGTAGACTACTATCCTGTATCTTCACTCATGGACTACTTCAAGAAGGTTACCGACGCTGAGGTTGACGCTCTCGTAGAGGAGTACAAGCAGCAGTACACCATCAAGATCGACGAATCCGGCGAGGAAGTTTACTGGGAGAAAGTCCGCAATGCAGCAAAGGCTGAGATCGCTATCCGCCGCGTCCTCAAGGACGAAGGCGCTACCGCTTTCACCACCAACTTCGATGACCTCGGAGATGCTGACATCGACGATCCAAACTTCTGCGGTTTCGACCAGATCCCTGGCCTCGCTTCACAGCGTCTCATGGCCGAGGGTATCGGCTTCGGTGCCGAGGGTGACTGGAAGACCGCATGTCTCTACCGCTCTATCTGGGTAATGAACCAGGGCAATGCGAACGGCGTATCGTTCCTCGAGGACTACACCCTCAACTTCGCAGAAGGCCAGACTTCAATCCTCCAGAGCCACATGCTCGAGGTTACTCCACTCATCGCAGTGGACAAGCCAACCCTCGAGGTTCACTTCCTCGGTATCGGTATCCGCAAGCAGCAGACAGCACGTCTCGTCTTCACCTCAAAGACCGGTGAAGGTGTAAAGGCAACCATCGTTGACCTCGGAAACCGCTTCCGTCTCATCACCCAGCAGGTTGAGTGCATCAAGCCAAAGCCAATGCCTAAGCTTCCTGTAGCTTCCGCTCTCTGGGTTCCTCAGCCTTCATTCGAGATCGGCGCAGGTGCATGGATCCTCGCTGGCGGTACCCACCACAGCGCATTCGGATATGATGTCACCGCTGATTACTGGGAGGACTTCGCAGAGATGACCGACGTCGAGTGCATCAACATCGACAAGTCAACTACCATCTCTGGTTTCAAGCAGAACCTTCGCAACAACGAGGTATACTACATGCTCAACAAGGCGCTGAAGTAATATGACCGCAAAACAGACAATTGAATCAGGTAAAGCCGTTCTCGGAATCGAGTTCGGCTCTACCCGTATCAAGGCCGTTCTCATCGACAAGGAGAACAAGCCTATCGCCCAGGGAAGCCACGAGTGGGAGAACCAGCTCGTAGACGGCCTCTGGACCTACAATATCGACCGCATCTGGTATGGCCTCCAGGACTGCTATGCAGACCTCCGCAAGAACGTGATCGCTCAGTATGACTGTGAGATCGAGAACCTTGCTGCCATCGGTATCAGTGCAATGATGCACGGTTACATGGCATTCGGCAAGGACGAGAAGATCCTCGTTCCTTTCCGTACCTGGAGAAACACCAACACCGGCAAGGCTGCTGCCGAGCTCTCCGAGCTCTTCAACTACAACATTCCTCTCCGCTGGAGCATCTCGCACCTCTATCAGTGCATCCTCGAGGACGCTCCACACGTAAAGGAGATCACATACCTCACCACCCTGGCAGGCTACATCCACTGGAGACTGACCGGCAAGAAGGTCCTCGGTGTAGGCGACGCATCAGGTATGATTCCTGTCGACCCTAAGACCAAGACCTATGATGCCGAGATGGTGAAGAAGTTCGACGAGCTCATCGCTCCCAAGGGATACGACTGGAAGCTTCTCGACATTCTCCCTGAGAGCCTCTGTGCCGGTGCCGATGCAGGTGTCCTCACTCCTCACGGAGCAGAGCGCCTCGACATCTCAGGTCACCTCAAGCCAGGCTGCCCGCTCTGCCCTCCAGAGGGTGACGCAGGTACCGGTATGGTAGCTACCAACGCTGTAAAGCAGCGTACCGGCAACGTATCTGCAGGTACATCATCATTCTCTATGATCGTCCTCGAAAAGGAACTTTCAAAGCCATACGAGGCAATCGACATGGTGACCACTCCTGACGGATCGCTCGTTGCAATGGTACACTGTAACAACTGTACCTCAGACATCAACGCATGGGTAGGCCTGTTCAAGGAGTACCAGGAGCTTCTCGGAGTCAAGGTTGACATGAACGAGCTCTACGGCAAGCTCTTCAACAAGGCTCTCGATGGTGATGCTGACTGCGGCGGACTCATCGCATACAACTACATCTCAGGCGAGCCTATCACAGGTCTCGCAGAGGGTCGTCCTATGTTCGTGCGTTCCGCAAACGACAAGTTCAACCTTGCCAATTTCATGCGTGCAAACCTCTGCGCTGCCATCGGCGTGCTCAAGATCGGTAACGACATCCTCATCAACGACGAGATGATCCGCATCGACCGCATCACCGGACACGGCGGTTACTTCAAGACCAAGGGCGTAGGCCAGAGACTGCTCGCTGCAGCTCTCAACTCACCTATCTCAGTCATGGAGACCGCTGGAGAAGGCGGAGCATGGGGTATAGCACTGCTTGCAGGCTACCTCATCAACAACGTCGACAACCAGAACCTCGCAGACTATCTCGAGGAGAAGGTATTCCTTGGCGACAAGGGTTTCGAAATCGCACCAACCGCAGAGGAGGTTGCAGGTTTCAACAAGTACATCGAGAACTACAAGGCAGGTCTGCCTATCGAGCAGGCTGCAGTAGCGTCAAAGAAATAGTACACTTTTGCCGGAGAGAGCCTGACCGTTCTCTCCGGTACCAATTTACATTTGAAGCAATGAAAAAGATCGTATCCATCGCTGCCGGCCTGATGGCCACCATTGCAGCGTCAGCACAGGCTCCACAGTTCCGCATCGACGCAGGTGCCGCAGGTATTCCTGTCCCTCATACAATGTATGGTATCTTCTTCGAGGATATCAATTTCGCCGCAGACGGCGGTCTGTACGGCGAGCTCGTGAAGAACCGTTCCTTCGAATTCGACGACCCGCTAATGGGATGGAAGAGATTCGGAGAGGTGGAAGTACGCAATGACGGTCCTTTCGAGCGCTGCCCACACTATGTACGCATCAGCTATGCAGGCCATCCTGTGATGTTCAGCGGCATCGAGAACGAAGGTTTCTTCGGCATGGGTATCGAGGCAGGCAAGGAGTACCGCTTCAGCGTATGGGCAAGGACTTCGGCCAAGAGCGCTGCAAAGAAGGGAAAGAAGTCTGCAGCAAAGCCTGCGGCAAGTGAGTGGATACGCGTCGCACTCTGTGACAACAACACCATGGAGGAGGACCAGAGATTCGTGATTGAAGACATAGAGATCGTCGGCAGCGAATGGAAGAAATACGAGGTCGTGTTCACATCGCCGAAGACCGATCCAAAGGCGACTCTCCGCGTCACTCTCGTCAGCGACATCGACCAGGAGCCTTGGTACAGGACCGACTGTTGCGTCGATCTCGAGCACATCTCGCTCTTCCCTGTCGATGTTTACAACGGTGACGAGAACGGTCTCCGCAAGGATGTCGCACAGACCATCGCAGACCTCAAGCCGGGCGTATTCCGCTTCCCTGGCGGCTGTATCGTAGAGGGATCGACCCTCGAGACCCGCTATGAATGGAAGAAGTCTGTAGGTCCTGTCGAGAATCGTCCGATCAACATGAACCGCTGGGAGTACACCTTCGACTACAGGCTGTTCCCTGACTATATGCAGTCATACGGTCTCGGATTCTATGAGTACTTCCGTTTTGCCGAGGAGATCGGTGCAGAGGCGCTTCCTGTCATCAGCGTAGGTATGGCATGTCAGTTCCAGAATGACGAAGGTCCAGGTCCTCACGCCGCTCTCCACGAGCTTCAGCCATATATCGATGATGCTCTTGACCTCATCGAGTTCGCAAACGGCCCTGCCACCTCAAAGTGGGGCAAGGTCCGCGCAGACATGGGTCACCCTGCACCATTCAACCTCAAATATCTCGCTGTAGGAAATGAGCAGTGGAGCGACGAATACGTCAAGAGACTCGAGCCTTTCGTAAAGCAGATCCGCGCAAAGTATCCCGATATCAAGCTTGTCGGCTCATCAGGTCCGTACCTTGGCGGCGAATGGTTCGAGGAGCTCTGGCCTGAGATGCGCCGTCTCGGTGCAGACCTCGTCGATGAGCATTTCTACGCACCAGAAACCTTCTTCGAGAACAATGCAGACCGCTATGACAAGTACCCACGCGGAGGCACCAAGGTATTCGCAGGAGAATACGCATGCCACGGAGCCGACGGCCACAAGTTCAACCACTTCAACGCGGCCCTCATGGAGGCTGCCTTCATGACCGGCCTCGAGCGCAATGCCGACGTTGTCGAGATGGCCACATATGCACCGCTTCTCGCGCACGTGGAAGGCTGGCAGTGGCGTCCGGACCTCATCTGGTTCGACAACCTCAGCACAATCAAGACCTGCAGCTACTATGTACAGCAGCTCTACTCACTCTACAAGGGTACAGACGTGCTTCCTCTTACCATGGACGGCAAGCCTGTCGAAGGCAAGGACGGACAGCGCAGGCTTTATGCAAGTGCAGTCAAGGACACCAAGGCCGGTGAGTACATCGTCAAGGTCGCAAACCTTAGCGAGTACAGCCAGGAGGTCGAAATGGTATTCGACAATCTTCCTGCAGCCCACAAGCTCGGAAAGGCTACCAGCACCAGTCTTCACTCTGAAAACCGCATAGAGGAGAACACCATCGAGAATCCTGATGCAGTCGTACCAGTCACCACTGACGTCAAGGTCAACGGCAACACCCTCAAGACCAGAATCGGCGGCCGCAGCTTCGCAGTCTACAGAATCAAGTACTAAGTCAACCTTACCTTTCCCCCATGACACAGGAAACGATCCAGGCCCTCGACAGCATCCAGGTAACCCTGAATGCCGGAGGAATGAATACCATCAACATTGTACTGGCCTTCGTGATGTTCGGAGTCGCTCTGGGCATCAGGCCTAGGATGTTCGTGGATGTTTTCAAGCAGCCGAAGTCAGTCATTCTCGGCGTATGCTGCCAGCTGCTGCTTCTGCCTCTTTTCACCTTCCTGCTCATCCTTGCCCTTGGCGGCGCAATCTCGCCTACCATGGCACTGGGAATGCTGCTCGTGGCGTCATGTCCAGGTGGAAACATCAGCAACTTCATGTCTTCGCTGTCAAAGGCCAACATCGAGCTGTCTGTTTCTTTGACTGCGATCAGTACAGCCCTTGCAGTGTTCACCACACCATTCAACTTCGCATTCTACGGGAACCTCTTCCTCAAGGTATCCCCTATCGCAGCAGGAATCCCTCAGCTCAGCATTCCTCTCTGGGACGTGTTCAAGACCATCTTCATTCTGCTCGGAATTCCACTTACCCTTGGAATCCTTACCTCGCAGTATCTCCCGAAGGTCGCAGACAAGCTCAAGAAGCCTTTCCAGTGGCTGTCGATAGTATTCTTCATAGCTATGGTAATCCTGTCTTTCTGGGGAAACAGAGAGGCATTCCTGCAGTGCGTGAAGTACATTTTCCTTGTAGTGCTCATCCACAATCTGCTGGCGCTTGCCCTTGGCTTCAGCGTCGGTACGATCTTCAAACTGCCCAAACCTGACCGCAGGACCCTTACAATCGAGACGGGTATCCAGAACTCCGGCCTGGGACTTGTCCTGCTGCTTGGAACCAGCATCTTCGCCGGCTTCCCTCCTCACGGTGGAATGCTCGTGATCACCGCATGGTGGGGAGTTTGGCATATCATCTCCGGTCTTACCGTTGCAACCATCTTCAACCGGAGCAAGTAATAGCATCAGACATTGGCCAAGATACACGAACACAACTCTGTCTATTCCCTGCTGAGACCGTATGTGGATTCACGCACACGACTCAGCTACAGAAAGACCGTCACAATCGGCCTGGAGCGCATCCCGAAGGACGGTGCGGTGATTTTCGCGCCTAACCACTCGAATGCTCTTATGGACGCGCTGAACGTGCTTCGCATCCGCAAGGAAGCGACCGTGTTCGGAGCCCGGGCTGACCTGTTCAAGCGCAAGCCTATTGCTGCAATAATGACTTTCCTCCGCATCCTTCCAATGGTGCGCGAAAGGGATGGCATCCGCAATGTCCTCGGAAACGTAGAGACAATGAACACCATCAGCGAGGCGCTTGGTGACGGAACTCCGTTCTGCGTCTTCTGCGAAGGTACTCACAGGACAATGCATTCCCTCCTTCCGCTGAAAAAGGGCATTTTCCGCACGGCATGGACCACACTTGACCAGAATCCCGGGAAAAAGGTCTATATAGTACCTGTAGGCCTTGAATACGGAGATTACTTCCGCTATCGCAGCACCTGCCTCATGGAGTTCGGTGAGCCGATGGATTTCGGCGAGTTTGTCGACAACCATGACAACATGCCGCAGGGAGAGATCTATCTCGCCCTTGCAAAAGAGCTCAAGGACAGGATGTCAAAACTCATCACGTACATTCCCGACAACGAGGACTACGAGGCAAAGTGGGCATTTGTCAAGATGATATGCGCAGGTGAAAAAGGCAGTCTTGAGACCAGACGCAAGGAGAACAGGAAGATTGCTGAGATCATCGAGGATTATCTCGCGGATGAAAGCCGTGAGCATGAGATGCGCGCACTCCTCACCGATGTACTTGGCTTCGACAAGAAGCGCCAGGACATGAGGATTTCCAGCCATTCATTCTCGGGCCTGGGAATCAAGGGACTTCTCAAACTGCCATTCGTGGTTTCTTTGCTTCCGTTCTGGCTAATCTGCGCCCTGTTTACCATGCCTGTATGGGCGACTTCGTGGATCGTATGCAGCAAGACTGAGGATACAGCATTCCACAACTCTCTGAGGGCAGGATTCAGGATAGTCCTGTCGCCATTGACATTCCTTATCTGGGTGATTATTGGTGCGGCTGTGCTGCCGTTCGCGGGCTGGAAGAGTATGTTGATCCTGATTTCTTTTGCAGTTGCCTACAGCGGAATGCTAAACTTCTTCCATGACTTCAAGGAATTTGCCCGCAGAACCATCTCGGATGTACGCCTGCTGTTCAACGGCAGGAAACTCAAGGAAGAAAGAGAAAAGCTGATAAAGAGGTTCCTGGCGATCTAGACGGCTGCAGGAGTCCTTGTCATCTCTATATGATCGATACCGTCGATGACGCAGATTCCGCTTGTCTGGCGGAAACCATGTGACTCATAGAAACGCTTGAGATGCGCCTGGGCATGTATGATGCACGGGATGTCGGCGCCGACGAACTCCGAGTAAGCCTCGATGCACTTGTCCATCAGCTGATGGCCTATGCCTCGGCTGTCCCTTGCAACGACAACGCGGCCGATCGCGCCATGACGGCTGTCACCCTCACCTACCAGCTCATAGGCATCTACGCCGACAGGGAGGATCCTGGCATAGGCCACAAGACGTCCATCAGCGTTCCAGCCGAGGACATGGAGACAATGCTCATCCATGCCGTCCACATCCTGGTAAGGGCACTCCTGTTCGACCACGAAAACCTCGGCGCGAAGCCTCAGTATCTCATATAAGGTATTGAGGTCCAGTTTGTCAAACGTGGCGGTCTGCCATCTGATGTCAATGTCTTTCATACGGTGTGTCGCTTTGCCGTGTAAAAATAATGTATATATTTGTCAGACACAAAACAAGCACCATGATAAAGAGCATATACCAGGCGGCTGAGGATCGCTACACCAACGGAATGGAATACAGAAGATGTGGGAAAAGCGGCATACTGCTGCCTGAGGTTTCCCTTGGATTCTGGCAGAATTTCGGAGGAGTCGATGACTACGAAAGGAGCGAGGCTGTCGCAAAGTACGCCTTTGATCATGGTGTATGTCATTTTGACCTTGCGAACAACTACGGTCCGCCATACGGCAGCGCAGAGGAGACTCTGGGACTGCTCATGGACCGCTGCTTCCGTCCATACCGCGACGAACTGCTCATCTCTTCCAAGGCAGGCTACGACATGTGGCCTGGCCCATACGGCAACTGGGGATCACGCAAATATCTTATCTCCAGCCTGGACCAGAGCCTCAAGCGCATGCACCTGGACTATGTGGACCTTTTCTATACCCACCGTTTCGACCCTGAAACTCCGATCGAGGAGACGCTCCAGGCCCTTGTCGACATAGTCCGCAGCGGCAAGGCGCTCTATATCGGCATCAGCAACTGGCCGGCAGACGCAACAAGAAAGGGATTCGAATATCTGGCAGCAAGGGACGTTCCTTGTCTGATCTACCAGGGCCGCCACAATATCTTCGACCACCCGCATTCCGACAATGGAGTGCTGGATGTATGCGACGAAAACGGCGTCGGCTTCATCGCCTTCAGTCCGCTCTGCCAGGGGCTGCTGACCGACCGTTACCTTGACGGC
This sequence comes from Bacteroidales bacterium, assembly GCA_024402135.1. Taxonomy (GTDB): domain Bacteria; phylum Bacteroidota; class Bacteroidia; order Bacteroidales; family UBA932; genus Cryptobacteroides. The sequence goes on along the minus strand of JAKSJN010000008.1, from coordinate 29,141 downwards.
ATTCCTGCGGATTCACGAGCAGGACATGGGCGTTTCAGACCAGGCTTCATGACTGATGAACGCATAGCAAAGGCAAGGAAGCTGAACGAGATGGCTGCACAGCGCGGCCAGAGTCTTGCCGAGATGGCACTGACATGGGTCAAAAGCGATCCGAGAATCACCAGCATCCTTCTCGGAGCCAGCTCGGTCGAGCAGCTCAAGACCAACCTCAAGGTCGTTTCCGCGGCTCCGCTCAGTCCTGAGGAAATGAAAATGATAGCCGAAATTGCCGGATAAAGCAGTATCTTTGCCTGACCAAAACTTCAAAAACATGAAAAGACTTCACTTCATTATCCCGCTTATTGCGGCAATTCTTGTCATATCCTGCGGCAAGGATGACCCGTTTTGCAAACTTCCTGAAGATCCGGAAGAGCCAGAACTTAGCTACCTGGTCACCCCTCTCGAGTCCAGCGACGGTCTGAAACAATACAAGATCGAGTATGACACACCTGGCTATGACGGCAAGACCGTGCGTGCATCGATGCTTCTTGCTGTGCCTAAGAAGCCAAACTGCATTGTCTCTGACGCACACTACACCGTCTTCTCAGACAAGGAAGTTCCCAGCAATACCACCCCGACACTTGTATCCAGTTCATATTCGCTACTCAAGGCTGTATGGATCTCGGCGGACTACATAGGATACGGCACCTCCAAAGACCATACGCACCCATACAGCAGGACATACCTCAACGCAAAGGCACAGCTGAACGCGATGAAGGTCGGACTGTGCTATATGAGAGACTCCCTTGGGATCGATTACGGCAGGCTTCCTCTGTATCTTTGCGGTCATTCCCAGGGCGGAGCAGTCGCACTTGCCACTCAGAGATACCTGGAAGAAGACAAGGAGATGCTCAAAGCCGTCAATTTCCGAGGCTCATACATCTCATCCGGTCCGTATGACATGTCCAGGATGATGGACATGTGGGTCGATGACGAAGTAAAAATCGCGTATCCATGCGCCATTCCTCTGGTGATAGACAGCGTCATGGAGACTTTCCCCGACAAGTTCAAGGGCATAGATATCTCCGATTGCCTCTCCAAGGATTTCATTGACAGTGGGGCTGTCGAGGCCGTCCGCAGCAAGGAATTGGAAGGCGGCGAAATCAACAGTGTGATCTTCAGGCATTTCAATGAAATAAGAGGAACCAGGGAAGAACACCTCACTGCCAGCGAAGCTTTCTCCCCGAGAGTACTGGCAAAGGATACCGTGTATGAAAAAATCAGAGATTGCCTTGAAAAAGACAATCTCTGCAAGGGATGGACGCCTTCGCATCATATTGAACTCTACCACTCCCACGACGACGAGATCGTGCCATGGGAGATGACCATAGAGCTCATAGATTATTTTGAAAGCATAGGATTCGACGATTTCAAGCTTAACGGAATGATGGGAGACCACACCTTGAGCGGTACCATGTTCTATCTGGCCCTCGGCTCGAAACTCATCTCAAGCTCATTCGGCAGTTCGTCTTCCGGTTCCTCTTCGTCTTTCTAGCGGATTACCGTGACGCGCGGGGTCAGACCCCTTGCCTCATATAAACAGCGGAATTGAAACCGTCCGGAAGTCAGTTCTTATCGGAATAGCAGGTTTCAAGGAGGGGTTCCTTGAATTTCAGGTATCTGGATTCCCGAAAGCTGGAGACTGTGGGTCTGACCCTCGCCATATACGACAGACGGAGACTCGATCGAGCCTCCGTCTTTCTTTCTCTTTGAATATATGTCCCCTACAGTGATTTCACTGTTTCGATATCAAGACCTGTGCATTCTGCAATGGTTTCAGAGTCAATACCGGCAGCCTTCATCTTGATGGCAGTTTCGGTTTTCCCTTGCTCGATTCCTTGCTGAAGACCTTGTACGATACCCTCTTCCAGGCCTTCCCTGTGGCCCTGAATCCGACCGTATCTGATCTGGTTCCTTATGTCGCGTTCTGATGCCATGGCTCTTACGTATGTTTCGTGATCCTTTGCGGTCATGTTCGCGATGTCCGCCACCTGGAAGAGATTGTCGAAATATTCTCCCCTAAGGTTTTCGGGACGGCTCTCCAGCTTAAACATGTGCCGCATACAAAAGTATAGCTTTTCCTCGAAAGTCTCGCACTCCTCGACCTTTTTTGTAAAACGCTGCAGCTCGATGAACACGAACTGAAGTTTGTCCGTCATCGTGTCCTTGCCGTCGGCATCCCTGAACATATAGTGGCTCTTTATCCTCGGCTTAAAAGACGCGCTTGAACGCGTCATCATACAATAGATGCAGATACTTGTCCTTCCTTGAAGGTTCACGCTCGAAGTCTGACTCCGGAGCCATTGATTTCCTAAAATTGTCCATGGCCGCAAGGTCAGAGAAGGAAACATATCTTCTTGTAAGAAATCGACAAATCGTGTTTTCAATTATGTACAATTTATTTTAACCAATATGCTCAGCAAATCTGTCAGCGAAGAGCATTCGGGGTGAAGTGAGATTGTGCCATTTCTATACCCCTGTATATCATTGTGTTGACCAAGCACATAATTAGATGTCGTTTTGGGGAAATTGGCTAGGTTTACCTAAATTTGAATGATGCCATTCAAGACCTTTCTATGAATAAACTGCCATTCCCCCTTCTCATATTCTTTGTTCTCTTTTCGTCGTGCATTGGATTCAACCACAAGAATCCCGTGCTGGATGAACTGGATACTATGGTGCAGGAACAGCCGGACAGCGCATACACGATTCTCTCATCGTTCGACAGATCGACCTTGACGACCAAGGAAGAGGTAGCACACTTCTCGCTGCTATACTCCATAGCGCTCGACAAGATGTACATTGACGTGACAGAAGATACTCTGATAAACGTTGCTGTTGACTTCTACAAGCACAAGAATAACAGGTATGCCTTCCTTTCGCACTATTACCACGGCCGCGTCTTCGAGAATGCGAACCGCAAGGAGGACGCGATGCAGGCATTTATCCTGGCGGAAACCGTTCCGGAGAAGAAGGTTGATCCTTTGTACCTTGCAAAACTGCATTTCGGGAAAGAGAGAATCTACAATTTTTTGTTCTTAAATAGAAAGGCTCTTGAAGAGGCCGAATTGGCGGCAAAGTATTCGCTAGAAGCAAAGCACTGGAATAATTACGCACGGGCATTGATGGATCAATCCTCTTTCTATCTGATGCTTGATGATACACTTGATGGATCCAATCCTTCAAACTATGAGAAGGCTGATAGTTGTCTTGCAGCAGTCAAAAGGATGTGGGATAAAACTAAACCTTCTATACATTCCGAGTGGTTGTTTTCTTCCATCAAAGTATTACGAATAACTGAAAGTATTGACTCACTCCAGAAGCTGATGCACAACTACATGTACCTCTCAGACATTAATCCGGCAACCACGGAATGGAGTACAATTGCACAAGCATACCAAGCATTGGACATGATACCGGAAATGCAGGAAGCACTAGATCGGGGGCGTTCATACGGTCATCAGAATGGTAGGGAGGGCCCTTCCTATTGCTTACTTCAAGAGGCGGCGAGTGTGCGGAGCGGTGATTATAAAGGAGCTTATGAAAGCCTCAAGGAGTACACACGCCTCTCAAATGTTATGGACTGGGACATCTACCATCAGGATACCAAGTTTTTGGAAGAACGATTCCAGAATGAACTGAATCAGTCCAAGGCGCATAGCCGTCTGCTAGCCTCTTTGCTGATCCTCCTCTTTTCGCTCGTCGTCATATCAATCCTTGTATTCGTTATTCAAAGGCATCTAAAGAAAGCCGCCATTACGGAAACGGCTCTGAATGATTTGCGGGAAGAATACGAGATGCTCAAATCCATCAAAGCGGAGAATGACGAGATAAGCGAGAAGGCTCTTGGCGTCCTCAAGGAAAGAATGCTCACGCTGAAGGACTTCCTTGAGAAGAAGAACAGAGCTGCGAACGAACTGGACCGTCTTTCCGGTAACAGAACCTCCATACTCGAGAGTATCGGCATGATATACGCCATCTATGCGCCAAAGTTTACCGAAGTCCTGATCGACAAGGGGCTCTCCCCTGCCGAGATCGGCTACTGCTGCCTTCACCTCATGGGATACAGCACCAAGGAAGCCGGCGATTTCATCTGCCATTCGGCCTATTACAACATCAGCAGCAAGATAAGGGCCAAGCTCCAGATCGAATCGAACCGCTCCACCCTCGCCAAATGGCTCACGCAGAAATACTCCGAAACCTGCGGGAAATAGGCATCAGCAAAGTCTAATTTATGACATGTTAGATTACCCCCCCCCCATAAAACATTGTTTATCAAATATTTATAATTGCCAATAATTAGATTTTCGTTTTGATGATTATATTATGTTTGCTCTAACTTTGCATAACAAAAACAAACCAATATGAAAAAACTAATTACCACACTCATGGCACTGGCAGTTTTGGGAAGTCCGTTAAATGCCAAAACGACTAATCAGAATCAAGCTGATAACAAACCTATCGATCTTCAAATAACTGAAACAAAAACCACAGGAAATGAAGAACGAAGTCTATTTCTATTAATCGCAGCCTTCAATTCCTCATCTTCAAACGTTGAAATCAACACCTTTGGTTGCGGCAACAGCACTGCTTATCTGTATAATGGAGCTGGCACATTGGTTTCCTCTACCACAATCTCTATAGAAGACGGCTTTGGTACACTCTCCGTACCCGAAACTTCCGGTCTTTACTACATAGTCATCAACTCAGACAGGTGCTATTCTCAGGGATCTTTCGTCAAGTAATAGAACATCTTTATCCCATAGCTGAAAACCTTATTTGCATAGGTTAGGTTTCTTTCTCATATCTCATTATTATCGAAGATATTACACTTGAAATAATGAGATATGAGATTTGTTTCTTATCCGTTATTTAACGTATTTCGTATACGTATTCATACTCCTCTCACTTGTATAGCATATTCGACTTAAAGTCTTTCTACCCGATTGTAAGTCATGTACCCAATCAAATGACGAAGTATTCCATAATTCATTTGCGTCCTGGACCTATACAATTCCATATCTGGAACAGTTAAGTATACACATTATTAAACATAATAAACAATAACTACAAAAAACTCTTTATTAGGAAATGGATATTGTTACCAAATCGCATTTTGACGAGTTTATGAACACATATGGATACAACTCTATATGTGAAAGCGATGCATTTGAACTCTTTTCTATATACTCCATCGCATCAAAGTACTGCAAGTCGGAGACGATCAGCAAGAGTTTACTAGAAGACATTAAAGTAGGAAATGGAGGAGACTGGGGAATCGATGGTTTCTTAATCGTTGTCAATGGAAAGATTGTTACAAATACAAAACTAGTGGATGACCTACTTTCGGCAAATGGATCGATTGATGCACAGATTGTCATCATTCAATCAAAAACATCAACAAGTTTCAGTGCTGCGGAGTTAGGGATGGCTCTGGATGGAATCGAGAACCTACTTCGTGATGTGTTAGGGGAAACAGAGCTTCCTTCTTGCAACAGCGATTTACAAGACTATAGAGACCTACTCAAACATATTTACAGCAAGAGTTCTGATTTTTCGGAAGGGAATAACCCTATATTACATGGATACTATGTATGTTGTGGAACCTATAATGCACAAAAAGACTTTGAATCAAAAGTCAAGAAAACCACTGATTTCGTAGAGAGCACGGATCTAGTTCGAAATTTCCGTTTCTCATTTCTTGATAAAAAAGAGATTGTCAACTACTACAAGAGTACGAAGACAAAACCTGAAGCAATCATAAATATTGAACAGAAGATTACTCTTCCAAAAGTTGAAGGAATAGCAGACGCCTATTTATGCATTCTCCCATATAATGAACTGCAAAAACTGTATATTTCAGATGGGAGAATTATGCAAGAGGTGTTCTATGATAACGTCAGAGCATTTCAGGGTCTCAACCTCATTAATAGATCCATATCCGATTCTTTGAAAGCTGGAAACATTGATCTATTTGCAGCAATGAATAATGGTATTACTGTAATTGCAAGAAAGCTGCAACCAACCGGTCATGACATTAGATTAGTGGATTATCAGATCGTAAACGGATGCCAAACATGTAATGTTCTATTCATCAACAAAGACCTGCCAGACATAGACAAATTGAAAGTTACAGTTAAGCTAATTGCCTCGGAAGACAAAGGGATAAGAGATAAGATTATTATTGGAAACAATAGTCAGACAGAGGTAAAGAGGGAGCAACTCATATCGCTACTAGAGACCCAAAAACTTATTGAAGATTATTACAATGCACAGAATACATACGAGAAACTCTATTATGAAAGGAGGTCTAAGCAGTATAAATCATCAGATGCAAAAGTCCCTCAAAATAAAATTGTTACTATTCCAAACCAAATCATATCTTTTGTCAGTATGATAATGGAGGCACCGGACAAAGTCCGTGGATACTATGGTAGTATAGTTGAAGAATTTGAGAAAAATGGGAATATGGTATTCTCTCCGGAGACAAACCCTGCATTGTATTACACATGTGCGCTCGCTTCCTACAAAATGCAGGAGTTGTTCTCATGCGGTTTCATTGATAGAAAATACAGGAAGGTTAAGTTTCATGTTCTTCTAGCCTTCCGCCTAATGTGTCAATGCACAAGTTTGCCAGCATTTAATAGTAATAAGGTTCAACATTACTGCGACCATCTGTGTTCGATTCTATGCGACACAGATAGGTGTAAAGAAGGATTTAATGCTGCGATTGAACTTGTAAATGCTGCGTTGAACCACTGTGACCCTAACGATTCGGACAGGATGAAAGAATCATTCACAAAAAAGATGAAGGAGTTAGCAGCAAAAGCGGATCAAATCAATAAACGGCACTAATTTGAAGGCCTTTATGTTTAGTGAACGGTGTGCAATATGTCCAAGTTGACTATTTTTTGAATTTTTCTATACAAATAGTATATGAATTCTGATTCAAAACCCATCCAATATATATACCTCAAATATGCCGAGAATGTAATCCCTGCAAAGATATCTGACATATGCGCAGTTATTACAAGTTACCGTAGCACATTGGTTTTCATGGAAGATGGACGTTGGGGACATCATACAAGAAGTCTCAAATTCTTTGAAAAGGCTTTGGATTCCCCTGAATTCATGAAGATATCTCGTCAAGCTATCATAAATTTGACCAAGGTCAGGGCATACAGAAAGACTAGAGAGGGTAGTTATACCATTATATTTGGCAATTCCTTTCCCGAAACCATCACAATACGCCAGAAGGCGTTAAATAGCATATTATCAGAAGACACAGCATAAGAGCGAGGCTGACCATTACCGGTCAGCCTCACTTTGTTTCTTTACGTAAGATGTAAATCAACCATGAGCCAGAATTATCAAAGACTTATCTTGACTATTGATCGTTCCCTTGAGCATTCTATTCCTGTTTGATATTTATTACTTCCTCAGTTATGGTTTTAGTGCTACAGATAGCAGCTAGAGCATATCTTGGTATACTGCCTGCATTAGGTTCCGCACTTATTATTACCTCGTTTCCACTCACCCTTACTGTCAACCAATCAAGTCGAGCCTCTTCTCGACTGACCGATGAACCTGCTCCGATTTCAGACATGTTCGCATCCAACTCATATAGACACACCAAAACCAACTCGTCATGGTTGCCTGTCACTTTTTTCTCGCCACCATAATAATCAAAAGAAATCACTGTATCAGACAATTTCAGCGTATGAAGCATTACTTTTTCACAGGAAGAAAGGAACAACAGAATCGCAATTGCTAACGTTTTAATAAAGCAAGAACGTCTACAGCTCATAAGTTACAAGTCTAAAATCCCACGTAAATTCTAAATCATACTCAGATGTATTTCTATCATATTCGAGGTCTCTTGTATAACGCGAAGTTGTCTTGAAAACTCCTTTTTCATAATAGCCATCCGAAGCACCTGCATATCCCCAATTAATATGGTAAAAGTTCCCGAATTCACCATCTAGCACCCATGCATGTCCACCTAAACCGGTCTTATAACCGTCCAAATATACAGGGTTTTCATTTCTTATACAAAGGCTTGCTTTGTTCTGGTTAGTACTACCAAAGCCCAGAAGCCTTTTCACGTTTGAATAGCCATAATGCTCCAAACATTGCTTTGCCCCTACGGCATATCCTCCACTGGATGAACCAAACTCATTGTTCCCATAATTGATATCACATTGGCGACCAACTTCTCTGACAAAATGTGCGACTTGATCAAAATAGGTAGTATCACCTGAAAGATACGTCCCTATGTCCATATAATTATTCACAGTTTCCATATTATTCCAGTCACAATGAACTCCATCGAAGTAATTGTTACCAGAAGCATACTTTTTAGACTCCATTATCTGTGCAGTCGCAATAGCAACACATCCAGCAGGAGCATGGTGTGGAGTATAACGATTAAACACTCTTACACCCTGACCATAATTACTATATTTCTGCTCCCATTTTGTTTTTAAGTAAGGGCCATATTTGAGGGTTCCGGCTTTTGTAATAGAGTCATTATTATCGGATTGCGATTGTTCTGTTGATAATTCAATCATGATATCTGAAATAAGAAGAGCAGGGATCACATCTAGACCAATAGGGACAAACTCTTCCTCAGAACTATCACTATCGGAACTTTTAGTCTGTGAAGAATGAAAATTGATATTAAAATCTTCAATCGACAAATGTCCAGATTCCGTAATACAATAAACATCACTAGATAGTCTTTTTGTAGCTGATAGAATCGCAAAGCCTTGATCATCATCAAAGTTTACTATATAGAATAGACTATCAGGGATTGACATCACATTGAAACCACCCTTCGTTTGGCACATCAGTTTGTCACTCGTAAAGGTTTGGATATTTGAGTGAGAATATGAAAATGTACCCATTGCCTTAGTTCCTGATCCATACAACGTATTTATTGCTGTGTTTAAGTTCTCTAAAGCTTCGTCCAAACTGATTGATAGGTTTTCACTTGATTTGTGAATCGAGTAGTCCATTGCCTTCTCACATGAAAAGAATAAGATCAAACAGGATGCTAATAACATTTTTTTCATTTCTTCGCTGTTTTTATGAATGTTATTAACAAATATGAAAAACTCGACATACATCTCAAAATAAGAAAACACGACATTCTTTTATACTCTACATGAACTGTCGATAATTCAACATCAATTGTTTCTTCCAGATTCTGATATTGTTTCAAATGGTTTGGAGATGTAGTATTTCATATATTGTAGATTCAAAGATTTGCCCTGTCGGAACCAGTTCCATATGCATCTCATGGAATGGATCAGCATACCCATGCGAGGGATGGCAGCAGCATACTATAGGGGACATACGATCACAGAGTCTTTCTTCTATATGGAAGGATTCCGAACAACTGAATGCACTGCGGGCTCTTCGACTTAAGGATTTCCAAACCTGCCTGCATTGCAATAACAATCAGTATTGTTCAATCTGTCTAATCCGTAATGCCAACGAAAGTGTCATTAGTGATTTCAAAGAAATCAACCAGTTCTTCTGCTCAATTGCGGAAATGAAGCGATTGAAGTTGAGTAATCTGTAGATGCAAAAGAGAAAATTGATGCAGTCGATTTCTAATCATCACAATTGCTAAAAAATGGATTCTGACGAATCAGATCAAATAGAACAGATTCATGTAAAAAAAAACTAGAGGAATCCATGAGATAATCAAAACATCGGCTCGTCTTATTTCCACGATGGTTAGTCGATCGATATAATAGGTGAGGCATAATTGGGTGCAAATGAGATTGGCGCCAATTTTTCTTGCTTATTATCAGTATATTACGTAGTTGATAATTAGATTTATGATTATCAAAATGAGATATGAGTAGCCTATCTTTGTAACGAATAATAATACTCAGAGACTCCATATCAACAACTAAGAAACGCATGTACAGATTTATTACAAGCCTTTACTCGATAATCACAATACCACTAGCTATTAGATAATATAGGACTCTCTTGTTTTACTTGAAAGCCATAATCAAATCCAATCTCGCAATTACGTTGAGAGATATGTAAGAAGCACATATTTGTCTTGGATCTTAATACAAGTAAAGCCTAATCAATAAACTCACACTATTCCCGGCAACAAGAACAAAACAAAAAAAACATTCGTTATATGAAGCTAAGATTCTTTTTAACCGCCTTTTTGATTGCGACTTGCATCTCTTGCGACAAAGAGACACCCATTGAAACGAACAACGCCACTACAGGAAACGAATTGATTGCCAAGTATCCTGTTTCTGAACCTCTACACTTTGATTCTGTTGAGTCATTGGCAATGTCTATGAGGAATGGACTTCCTTTTGGTAATTCAAAAGCGACGTCCTTCGTTTCATATGCCGAGACCGTTATGAACGAGCCTGGATATGACGATCGCCCCAATGCAATATTGAGCACTCGTTTTGGATCGATCCTTAATTCGGAAGGAGAAGTGGAATTTGGCTCATACGTGCTGAAGGTAACTGAATGGGGAATCTTATATGGCCCTGAACAGAAGGAAGAGCTTGTTAGAGAGCTTGCCAATAGTTCTGAACTTCTTTCTCTTTGTATAGAAACAACAATATGCCAGGAGTTGAATCCCAATGAGACCTTCTATAAAGTTTCAGGTTATGATGATATCGTCCTGTTTGACACCTTCCATTATTTGACTTCAGTCGACACCAACAAGCGTTTCGAACCCGTAGCTACAAAGTCGCCCGCTGCAAATCTAGAAACTTATTACCTTCAGGGAGCACTGGGTAATTTTACAAGACCACTGCCTGGTGACCAAAAAGTAACTTTTGCAGACGAGTCATACTGCAATGATACCAAAGTGTTCCAGCAAGGGTACGGCGCTTTATCAGATGGTGGACTTAAGACAAAGACAATGAAAAGGAATTCTCTCGGAATCTGGAACAAGATTTCAAATCAGATAGAGGGTGGAATCCTAGGCTTTTCAGTCTTTGAGTATGGTTCTTTTGATAATATCGGTGTAGGAGCGCCAGATATTAACAAGGTAAAATATGAGAATACAGTGAAATACATATACACTGTTAATGCTCGTGGATCTTCCCCTCAGTCACGTGTAGGAGCAAACATTACCGGTCGGCTTTCTGAAGGACAGGCACTGGCTGCAAGTCATAATCTACAAGTTACCATTGAAGGAGTAAGGTTCGTAATAAACGATACTAACGCAGTTACAGTTTTTGTGGATCAAAGAGACTCTGGAAATTATGATAAAATAGATTATAACTGGCCAGTTCCGCTTGATGGGGACACGACCGTCAGCCAATCTTATCTTGGCAATACACTCGTTCCAAATTATGCATCCTACTACGTCGTTGGTTTCCATGCATATGGGCAATCGACCAGGGGATCCGAAATAGAAGGATCAGAGGTGTGGCATTATTATTGGTATTAAAGGAGCAACTATGAAAAGAATCGTTATTATATCTCTGATGATCTTAGGTACGCTTGCAATGGTTAACGCTTGCGTAGATCATTACGATGAAATCGAAGCGACAATCAGAATAGTCAACCAGTCATCAAGCCAGGTGGAAGGAGAGATGAGAGGTGGGTTAAACTACTTCTCTCTGGGGACGGAAGAAAAAGTCTCCTGGAATGTCAATCTATGCTTAAACAAGAAAGAAGGCCAAAGCATATCTGACTGGCATGTGTTGGGGCCATGGGAGATTACCGTTGACGGTGTGAGGTATGAGATGAAAGATTCATCGGAGAAGGATTTTTTTCAGGTCCACGGATGGGCGTTGACCGAAAAGCCAAGCGGTCCTCTGTTTGAACTGATCCTAACTGATGAAAGCATAGCAAGAATGCTGTCATACGCGAAAGGACAGTAGCCATTTTCCTATTATAATAATGAAGAGGGTGACTTTGAGATCACTCTCTTTTATTTATAATCCCCCAAACCACCCTGTCGAGCCAGAATATTGCTTCTCGTACCAGAATCAGCTGCTTTAAAGTCTTTAACGCCCTTCCATTTTGGGCTACTTAATATAAAATATTAAATTTGCAATAAATTGCGTGGATTAGTGCCTGATTGCAATTGAGAACAAAGATTAATAGTACGACATATGGAGCTATTGAAAATTCGTCATTTCGGTCCTGTCAAGGACTTGAGTGTTGAGATATTGCCGCTGACCGTTTTTATCGGAACACAGGGCTGTGGTAAGAGTACCGTATCGAAGGTCCTCACCATTTGCCGTGATATGAGCTGGATACTCCGACTGCTGAATGCTGCAGAGAACCTTAAGGCTCCTTTCGCGAAATTCTGTATCGACGAGTTTTTCTATGACGATACAGTGATTCGATATGAGGCAGAAAATGAAATAGCTCATTACGTAATCACTTACGAGAAAGGAGAGTTCGGTATTGATGTACGGGAAATCTCTCGAGAAGAGATGGCGGTAAAGATTCATAGTTTCTTGTTGCTGTCAAATCAAACGCTTCTAACTCAGTTGGGGGTGACGGATATCAATGATGCTTCTGTTCAGGAGAAGTATGGCGAGATCATAAACTCAAATGCTCGAACAATTCTCTATGTTCCGGCAGAGCGCAATCTAGCTGGCTCGTTATCTACTTCTTTGGCAAGTATGCTGGCTGCTCGCGTACCTTTATATGATGCACTAATAGAATACATGAGTGTGTTTGAGAAGGCGAAAAATGCTCTTCGTGAGTATCATGTTCCTTTCTTGAATGCAGATTTCGTAATCAAGGATGGCAAGGAGCGCATTCGTGTAGTAGATAGCTATGATGGGACCGAGCGCCTATTGCCCCTCCAGGCTTGTTCGTCAGGACTGCAATCAGTACTGCCACTGGTGATGGTGATTGATTATGCTCTTCAGATAGGTTGCTTCGATGCATTTGTAATTGAGGAACCGGAACAGAATCTGTATCCAACCAATCAGCGCGAGTTGATACAGTTCCTGCTGAACCGCATAGGCCGAATAACAAATACCATCATAACAACCCATAGCCCATACATTCTCTCATGTCTGAATGTCATGCTGTTGGCTTGGCGTATCGTCAACGAGTTTCAGGATGGTAAAGAGGCCTTGCAGGAGGTTTACCAGGGAGTGTATTTCAACGAACGGACCATTTCGGTCTATGCGCTCGATCCTGATGCCGATATATATTGCAAAAATCTGATAGACGAGAAAACACATCTGATTGGTATAAATGGTTTGGACGCCGTCTCAGAAGTGATTGGAGATGACTATGACAGTCTCTATCGCCTCTATCTCAAACTCAAGAGGGGCAAGTAATATGGCGGGAAGGAACAAGGCGATAGACGGATTGAAGTTGGCAGAAGCATTTGCACAGAGCCATAAGCCTTTTGACGAGTGCTGGAGCGTGCGCATGGATTCGGAACTTCTCGTTATAGATGATGACGACACCCATGCCACCCGCTTTTCGGGCGATGCCGATGACGCAGGGCGTGCACTAATGGTTATCAACGAGAAGAACAAGGAGATTGTGCTCCTCAGCATAGACAACATGTTGGTTGCTTCTCGCAAGGGAGGTATCACTGATGGGGCTCTTTTTGATTCTGAGCAGTTCCACTTCATAGAGTTCAAAACCAATGCTCTTGGCAATTCAGAGCAGGCAGTCTTTGATACCTTTGACAAGGCTGTTGGTCAGCTTAGTGAAACCATCAAGGTGTTCGTGGAGAAGCTTGCGCCTCAAGGTGTTAACCTGACCGATGTGCGCCAAGTCTATTGTCATGTGGTGGTTTCGGAACGTTTTCCACGTACCCGAGCTACTCGCCAGGATTATATCCTCCGCTTCTTCGACGAAACCGGCATCGAACTCAGCTTCAGTGATAAGTTGTATTGGGAGGGGTTTTGAAAGAATTTGATATTCAAAAGATACGTCAGTATGATAACAAAAGATAAAAAAGAATTACTATTAAAGAGACTTGCAGAAATTAGTTCAACAGGTACTCTTGATGGCGAAGATGCAGATCGCAGGGAAAATATGCATCGACTTTTTATGTATCCTGCAATGATGGTTCCTGCTACTCAGACTGCCATCATCAAAGTTTTTGCTGACGTTGTTGGTGATATCCAAAATGCCATTGATCCATTTATGGGTTCGGGAACCTCCCTGCTTTCCTGTATGGAATTTGGATTAGATGTATTTGGACAAGATATTAATCCATTTGCTGTACTATTATCAAAGGCAAAGACCACTGCTTATGATGAAACTGAATTAAAGGAAGCTTACTTAAAAATCATTTCTCATATATCATCTGATGTGAGCGAATCAATAGATATACATTTTGGCAGTTTGGATAAGTGGTTCACACGTGAAGCCCAGATTTCTTTGTCAAAAATAAGACGAGCCATCCAATCAATAGAGGATAAGAGTATCCGTTATTTCTTTTGGGTGCTTATGTCTGAGGCAATAAGAGTGGGGTCAAATGACAGAACATCTACCTTTAAGTTACATAGACGGAGTGAAGATGAGTTGTCACATCGCAAAGTAGATGTAATCAAAGAGTTTTTTTCAATATCAAAACGAGGTATTGATGACTATGTGTTGTTTAAAAACAAATTAAAACAAGAACATCATGCTGATAACTTTGATTTTAGAGGGAACAGAAAGATTGTTTGGGGGAATACTCAGCAAAAGATAGAGACTGACAATAAGTTCAACCTTCTTGTTTCTTCACCACCGTATGGTGACAATCATACAACTGTTACTTATGGTCAGTCATCGTATCTGCCCCTGCAATGGATAGATCCGGCGGATGTGAGTTGTCCCTATGACTACATAAAGACTACACAGGAAATAGATCGACTTAGTTTAGGTGGTAGGATTGACCGTAGAAAATTGTCAGAAAAATCTTCTGTACTCTTTAAAAAATCGAAAAGTGCTAGGAATTTTATTGAAACAATTCCTGACAATGAGAAGCCTAAATACAATAAGACTCTTGCTTTCATAATCGATTTTGACGATAGCCTTGATCATATTGTGAATGCAATGAGTAATGATGCGTTCTTCATCTGGACAATAGGCAATAGGTTTGTAGGAGGAAGGGAGGTTCCTAACGCAGAGGTATTGCAAGACCTTATGCAATATCGAGGATATTCACTCTTCTTTAGAGCCGAACGTCAGATATTAAACAAAAAACAGCCCAGAAAGAACAACTTCTCCAAAACGATGGAGAAGGAAGTTATTTTGATATTCCATAAAGAATAAGATAATGGGAAAAGCAAAGTTCGACATAAATCCACATGTCATCAGGCAACTCGGAGCAGAGTTGGTTTCGGATAATGTAACAGCATTGTTGGAGTTAATAAAGAATTCTTATGATGCTGATGCCACATACGTTAACATAGAGATAAATACTACTGGCATATATCAAGACTCGAATGTTAACAGTGAAGACCATAAAGGGTATATAGTTGTAGAGGACAACGGCTTTGGTATGGATGAAGAGACTTTGCTAAAGTCGTGGCTGATTATATCCTATTCGAAAAAGCGAGCTGTAAATGGTGTCAAACCGAAAACTCCAAAAGGAAGGACACCTCTTGGAGATAAGGGTTTAGGTCGTTTAAGTACGCAGCGTCTGGCAAACCGATGTGAGATTTTTACCAAGAAGCAAGATTCAGAGGCTTTCCATGTAGGATTCAAATGGAGTGACTTTGATAAGGTGGAACGTCTGAGTGACGTTAATGTTGATTTCAAGCCCGTCGTATCCTCCAAAACTAGCGGTACGAAGATGATTCTTATGGATCTTGTGAATCCGGGATGCTGGAAAGATGCAGATTTAGAGAGATTAAAAGGTGCGCTTTGCCAGATTATTGCACCATATAAAGAATTGAAACCCTTTAATATTTACCTCACCATCGATGGTGAAGTAATAGATATTTCACAAGAGATCAGCAAATTGGAGCAATTAAATCTTTGTGACATTAGTTTCGCTTATGAAAAAGGATTCCTGAATGTACATGTCAATGTGCATTTGAGGAAATTGATAGGTAATGATTATGATACTTATAAGAGTATTATATTACCTGATAATGGGAAGCGATTTGAACAATACCTTTTCCAAGATTCCAAAGGTAGAGGCAAAGCATTCCAAAAGGCTAATGATACATATTGGCTTCAAGCTGATTATCGTATATCACTCGATAGCATAAATACTGCTTCATATACAGATTCCCAGATTGACGACCCTGGTGATTTCAAAGGTCGTATCCAAGAGTTTTATTTTGGAGTCCAGGACAAAAAAGGCGACTGGTGGAATGAACTATATAAAAACTTCAAGGAGTACAAAAGTTTTGTGCAGTCTCAGACTGGAATTAAAATTTATCGTAATGGTTTTGCTGTACGTCCTTATGGCATCAATAATAATGATTGGTTACAATTAGGTCAGGGGCAAACAGGTGGATCGTCATACTATGGATTGAGACCAGGTAATGTTGTTGGATATATAGCCATTGACGAAGCCGTAAATAGTAATTTAAAAGATAAAACAGACCGAGAGGGGTTGATAGAAAATGGATACTATTTGAATTTTTGCATTTTAATGCATGCGGTTGTAGATCGATATGCAGAAATAATGGAAAATCTCCGACGCTGTTATGCAGACTTTAAGAAATCCCTTGTTTCTGATAATAGAAAAGTGAAAACAATAACCCAGGCTTTTCAGACTATCAGCGAGCAGGCTCAAATGGGATTACAAACACGAAATGCATACAAAGAGGTACAAACCAAATTCGTTATACTTGAAAAAAAAGTAAGTACAATAGTAAAGTCCCAGGAGAAATCTTTGTTTGATACTCCTGAGAGTGATTTTTTACGCCAGACATTAACTGAAGTGTCGCAGGTTTTATCCGAATCAAAATTGGTATTCTCTCAAGCCAATGAGGTTTTGAGTAATTCATATTTACTTAATGAGGCATTGGTTGTGATTGAACCAAAACTCTCTGCACTGGAAGCACAACTAAACGATTTTTCAGAGTTGGCATCGTTAGGTCTTATATCGGAGATGGTGACTCATGACCTCAGTCAGATTTCAAACAGACTCCTTGCGAAGGGCCAGGATTTGAATAAGCAATTAAAGGATAATGTCGAGTTAACTAAGAACCAATTATATGGTTTGGTTGATTTTATAAACTCCGTTGTAACGTCGCTGCGATCTCAGATGCGCCATTTAGATCCATCCCTAAAATATAACAGAGAGGTATGTGATACGTTTAGTATTGTGAGTCTCTTGAAAAATGAAGAGATTCCATATTACGAAGACAGATTAAAAAAATATGATATCGATATCATAATAGAGGATGAAAAGGACTTCTCGATTATGTTCAACAAGGGACGATTTATGCAGGTTTTTGATAATCTGATTAATAACTCGATATACTGGCTCATAAACAAGAAAGAGTCTAAAGAACAAAAGTCTTGCATTATGATACGAGTGGATAGTCCATGGGTGTATTTTGAAGATAATGGTGATGGTATTGATAAATCTGTTTCAAACACGCTATTTGAACCTTTCGTGACACGTAAACCACGTGGTGAAGGGCGTGGGTTGGGGCTGTTTATTATCAGACAACTTCTTGATACGTACAAGTGTGATATCGTCTTGGATGACAGCTTGAATATTTATGGTAACAGGTACAGATTTTCTTTGAACTTTAACGAAGTAATTTCAAAATAATATGGCTACAATTTCTGAGAATATACACAACCTTTTTGAACAAAAGAATATAAAAAAAGTCATTTATGTGGATAATGAGTTTGAAAGGGATGTTTATAAGGATAGTCTTTTTGGATTCCTTAGAGACAACTTTGGAAAGGGAGATGTAAAATGGCCTTTTCCTGTAGAGGTTAGTGTAGAGATTGCACTTATGGAACTTGAAAAATGGATTGCTAATGCAACAAACGAAGAGTTCGATACTTTCATAGCAACTAATCGCATAGAGAGGCTTGCTAATACAATAGAGCAGAAACTCAGTGAGGTATTACCAGATGGAATTCTGACATGCGTTACTCCCTCTGAGTTTACACATCAATATGTAGAAACGAAAGGATACAGTCCATCGGAAACTAATCAGCTGTTAATTTTGATGGATAAGTATCTTGATGAAAATGATCCTGATAGCGGGTTGAGACGGCTAAGCTCTTTTAAAGACCAAGAATGGGTGTCTTGTGGTCTGTTTTCCGACAAATTTAGTATAGAAAATGAAATAGATCAATGGAAGAATGGTGAGAAAACAAAGAATGTGTATCCATTATCCAAAAGACGAGTCTCTGAAGGCGATTGTGAACATCTGCTACCTGGCATTAGGAACGTTATTTGGCTGAGCCAGATTTCAGAAATCAAACATTCGTACATAACTATGTGCACTAATGCCGTATCGAGCATTGAGGAATATTTTAATACAATAGATCCAGCCTCGTTTGATAAGGTAATTATGACAGAGTCATCAAAAGAGGGCTGTTGGGAATATGAAACAATGCATAGAGTAGGAATCTCTGTACTTGAATCAAAATTGGAAGACCAGCTTACGGAAGACATGTACACTACAATTCAAAAACAGTTTGGATCGTTACGTACCATCAAGAATATATGTCCACAGGAGTTGCCCGATAACACAGAATTGGCAAAAGAGATAATGTCGAAAGAGCAATTTGCTCAAGGCATTTTTATCAATAAGATTTATAGTCCTATATCGAATGGTGATATATTCAAAATAGGAAATAAACTGTATATCCTCTTATGTCAACCATGTAATCTTGAGATAAGAGGTGCTGACCATGAAGTTGGAAAAAGAAAAGCTGGTGATTATTTGTATCTTATTCCAATCGAATCCTTCAAAGAGAGCAAATCATATACTCGTCCAATTGAAATCGATTCAAATAAAATGATGATTAGGTATTCAGCTTGCAAGTTGGTATCATCTTCAATACTTGATTTGGTATCGTTTTGTAAGACTGGCGAAGCCATTTGCGATATAGAATTAGAGGAACCATATCCAAATACCCGTCCTAACATGGCAGCTCGATATGATATTATCCGTAACTATGTGAAGGAATTCGTAGATAAGTATAGAGCATTAGATTCAGAAGAGTCTAAAAAGGCTCTTGGTGTTATGCATGATAGCATTATGAATAGTTTTAAGAATCCCCAATGCAAAGGTGGTTTTCTAAAAGCTCCAGTCCTTTCGGGGCATAAGGTCGACTTTAAGATATCCAGGGTGATGCGTTTAAAAGATCCTTACGCACAAGCCTATTTGCAAGAATTTATGTCATATTTATCAAGACCTGCATTCCCTTTAAGGCTAGAGTAATCAGTCTGTAATGAGTTCTACGTCCATCTCCTGCTACGTACGTGGGAGGGCTATGAGATAATAGAGTCTCAAAAAGGAAAGGGTATTCTATATCTCTATAAACCATAATCTTTAAGCCATAAGCCCCTCACCCCCCCCATGCTCTACCACTACACCACCATACCTGCATTTAAGAGTATCCTGAAGGATGCGGCAACCAGAGGACAAATGTGCTTCTGGGCGACGAGGTATGACTGCTTTGCAGATATGGAGGAGTTTAAGTTGGGTGTGGAGACGATACGGAGGTTGCTGCCGGAGGTGGAGAAGGATATGCCGGAGGACAGGCGAATTACTCCGATGTTTGATTGGAACGAGATCAAGGACAACATTAATCTTCCATACCCTTATGTCGTATCATTCTCTTCGCAGCCGGACAATGACTATATGTGGCATGAATATGCCAAAGAGGATGGGGTTGTACTGGAGATTGATGATACTGTGAGCGTAGAAGTTCCAGACGCTCCTTTGCTGCGCCTTGCCTCATGCCTATATGTTGATGCCAATTCCGACGACAAACTGACAGAGATGCTTCGCCAAGAATATACTGAGGTTTGTTACAGATTCCTTGGTGGTCCTCATAAGGAGCAAGCTTTTACTTGGCTTAAAGATTGTCCCCTGTTCTTCTTGAAATTGATTGCTCTGGGACTCATTTTCGTTACAGCGCCACGCATCAAAGATGCGAAAGACTATTGGATGGAGGAAGAGACTCGTGCTATTATTCCATTACCTGTCGCCAATTATAGTTCATTGATCGAAGGCCATGACGAAACCATCACAAAGCTTGGTCTCGATCCAACTGAGTTAAGGACACTGGTGGCCAATGAGCTCACTCGCCAAAGAGAGGATGGTTCTATCATGTTCTATCGCGAAATGCGTCTGCCGATAGATTTGCTCAAGAGCATTTATGTGAAGGAAGAGGCAACCAGAGATGATGTCTGTAGATTCGTTGCAAAGTCTGGATTGAATGTCCCGGTGACGAGCATCTAAACTTGATGCTTACTGCAATTGTCGTTTCAGTCGTTTTCGCAATAGACTATCAGGATATTCCAGCTTCCTGAGGTCCCTATTCTTTGCAACATGGTCTGCGACTCAGACTTGTGTTATTCCCAGAGCTGCTTCGTCAAAGGAAAAAGACGCATTTTTTCATTCGCGCAACGACGTCGACAATTAGGTCTAGCAATACAATTATCATGTATCTTACGCTATATATTACTTTTGATTATCACGATTTCTATATGCGAATTGTACGGGTTAGATTATCCCCGGATAACCATATATAAATCAACCACTTGCAGATGCAAATATTAGATATTTGATTTGGATTCGATCGGAATGTATTACATTTTTATAATACTACCCATTTGAAAAACAAACATATGAAAGCAAACATCAAATCATTTATCTTCTTTGCACTTTTGATAGCAAGTTCATCATGTCAAGGGGACTTCGATCTTGCTGAAGATAGATTACCGGATATATTTGAGTCGGTAACTTCAGAAGATCAAACATTCGTGACTCAAAAACAGGCCCTGGACATCGCGAACATGTTCATGGGTGCTGAGAATCCCATTCCTTTGACCAAGGCAGCAAGCAATGTGGATCCTGGAGCTGCTGTAATCAAGAGTATCTGCAAGAACGGGGAGCCCATGATGTATGCAGTCAACTATAATGACGGCGGCTTCGTTCTGGTCGGAGCATCCAGAGACTATCTGCCGATTCTGGCATATTCAAAGACGGAGCACTTCGACATATCATCAGCTTCCGGAGGCCTTTCGATGTGGATCGACGAGACCATGGCCGCTGTTGAGGATAGCGGAAACCAGGCAGATTCAGTACGATTATCAATGAACAGGCTATGGGATCTTTACGAAAGCGGACAGACAAAACCCATGGCTACAAAGTCTACAAACATAAGTAATTCGACGCCCGCCGAAATCGCTTGTATGGAAAGATGTGAGGAGCTCTATGATCAGTACAATTATGACGGCTGGAACTTCTCGTCCCTGGCTGGGGCACAATACATCTTTGAAGAGGCCGGCCAGTCAGATTTATATGACCAACTCTGCTATAGCGCGAACTTCAATCATTCCAGCCCTTCAGCCTCAGTTGTCGGATGGAAGGTAGGATCATTTTCTGATGTATGCGGACCGCTCCTTTCTACAAACTGGCACCAGTATTCACCATTCAAGGATTTGTGCAACGGATATGATGCCGGCTGTGGAGCAATTGCATTAGGACAGGTCATGAAGTATTATGAATATCCTACACAGATTTCGTATGGCGGTTATACCTTTGGATGGGACTCAATCCCGGAGGATGATGACGAGACATCCAACCAAAGTAAATTGATAAGGAAAATTGGTGAAGTCACCAACATGCATTATTGGCCGGCTGGATCATGGTGCACACCTGAGGATATGGAGGATGGCATCGAATACTTTGGGTACAATGTAGTAAGACAGCCTGACAACTACAATGATGTCAAACGAGAGTTGCTCTACTACAACCGCCCGGTAATAATGCTGGGACATCAAAACAACACATCAATTGTTCCGGGAAATCTGGCATACATCGGCAACAGTCATTACTGGGTGGTTGATGGAGTAGAGAGTATCGATTCCAACGTCTTCATGTGCTTTGCCGAATGGCAGCCATATGACAACGGTCACTTCTCTCAGTCATACTGCTCCATTGACTCCCCATATGTGGCGTCTGGAAGTTCATATCTGTACTATCACTGCAATTGGGGAAATCTTAATCGCTCTGAAGACACCTGGTATGCATTCAATTATAATCGTTTCCTATACTCGCGACAGAACTTCCTTATTTCATACTAATCAACAATAAAACCATATGCTTATGAAAAGAGCTTCAACAATCTTATTGATGAGTCTCGGACTGGCGTCCCTCTGCTCATGCTGCATTGACACCTCTGGTCTGGGATATCCGATGCGATATGACTTTTCCTTCATCTTTCTGGACGCAGATGGAAACAACCTGGCGGAAGGCATCGACATCGTGGATCAGAATCCAAGGAACGTACCAAGGGAAGACGCGACCTTCGGGGTGGTGAGTGACAAGGGCACAAGACTGGACATCATCCTTTCCAACCCGGGAGACAAGTATGACAACAACAATTACCGTGAGATCGGCTTCTTCCCAGACACTCCATACGGTCTTCCAGAGCCGGAGACACAGC
Source organism: Bacteroidales bacterium (assembly GCA_024402135.1). Classification (GTDB taxonomy): domain Bacteria; phylum Bacteroidota; class Bacteroidia; order Bacteroidales; family UBA932; genus Cryptobacteroides. The sequence goes on along the minus strand of JAKSJN010000008.1, from coordinate 6,515 downwards.
CTTATTTCGTCTATAAAAAGGTTGGAGGTATTTCCCTCATCGCGAATGATTTCGTTTTGTTTGCAAATGCATGCGAGCCTCAGGAGATCCTTACTTACCAGATTGTCTGCCCATATATCTTCGGTGACGATGATGTGCATGCTGTGACCACCTACTGGAAAGAGCAAGGCAAGGAGGACGGTATGGTTAACAAGGAATACTTCATGGAATGCTACAAGGTTGAATTTGAGGGCAAGGTCATAAATGACATCAACCATGACTGGGAGAGTCCGCTATACAAATCCAATTCTGTTGCGATCACTATCGACAGGTAGTGGTGCAACGAATCGGACAGGAATCGCATCTTATTGACATACAATCCTTGACAATCTTAATAACACTACCATGAAACGTATCTTACTTCTTACATTGTCAATCTTCATGGGGCTGTCATCATGGGCTAATGATGCATCCTCGGAGATCCAGTCCGGAGATCAGCAGTCGAAAGGATTTTCAAAAGAGGACATAAGGTGGAAACCTGAATTCACCGCTCGCGCGGAGGCAACAATTCCCGGATGGGGCTGGATGGCAAGCCTGGGCGTCAGAATCAATGACAAGTGGACAGTCGGAGTGATGCCCGGTATCCATAACACATGGCATGATGCTGATATGACTGGCGTATCTTCATTCTCCGCCAATGCATATATCCGTAGATATATCCACTTTGGCCCCAAGCAGAGAATCTCATTGTTTGTTGATGGTCTGGTCGGTACAGAAATCGCGTATAAAATCGAGTATGCCTTTGATAGTGACAGGGGAACAGGTCCCTATGCAAAAGGTGATACATGGCTGAATGCTGCAATCCAGCCAGGCATAAGACTCAGAATCAACAAGAATTTCCATGTGTTTGCCGGACCATCGTTCGGTACGAGATATTTCGGACTTCATGCCGGTATCGGATTCTAGCCAATCACTCTATTAATAAACAGCGGAATTGAAACCGTCCGGAAGTCAGTTCTTATCGGAATAGCAGGTTTCAAGGAGGGGTTCCTTGAATTTCAGGTATCTGGATTTCCGAAAGCTGGAGACTGTGGGTCTGACCCTCGCCATATACGAAAGACGGAGGCTCGATCGAGTCTCCGTCTTTCGTATTGTCATAGTTCACTATAGTGATTTCACTGTTTCGATATCGAGTCCTGTGCATTCTGCAATGGTTTCAGAGTCAATACCGGCAGCCTTCATCTTGATGGCAGTTTCGGTTTTCCCTTGCTCGATTCCTTGCTGGAGACCCTGCTCAAGTCCTTGCTGAATCCCCTTTACGATACCCTCTTCCAGGCCCTCTTTGTGACCTTCCCTGTGGCCCTGAATTCTGCCGTACCTGATTTGGTTCCTTATGTCGCGTTCTGATGCCATGGCTCTTTATCCTCGGCTTAAAAGACGCGCTTGAACGCGTCGTCAATCAATAGATGTTGATACTTGTCCTTCCTTGAAGGCTCGCGCTCGAAGTCTGACTCCGGCGCATGTATTCTGCGATAGTTTTCCATGGACGCAAGGTCAGGCAAGAAAACATATCTTCAAGTAAGAAATCGACAAATCGTGTTTTTAATTATGTACGAAGTATTTTTCAAATAGGCTCAGCAAAGCTGTCAGCGAAGAGGCAATCAGGGAATGTGAGATTGTTCTATCATTATACCATTGTGTCACAGTATGTTGACCAGGGTCATAATTAGATTACGTTTTTGGGGAATTGGCTATGTTTGCCTATATTTACCTATATATGGAAAAAATGACATCCAAGGTCTATAGTATGTATAAACCACCATTCCTAAATATAGCGATATGTCTGATGATAATCTCAGGCATGCTGTCTTCGTGTGTCAAGGAGGTTACTCTTGACGCCGGGGACAGGACTGTCGTCGTGGAGTGCCTGCTGAGCAACGAGCCGGGGCAGGAACTCAGTCTGTCATTCTCCAAGGGTGCGTCCGAGGACAGCGCGATGGAGCTTACCGAGGCTGTCGCCACGCTCATCGACCTGACGGACAACAAGACGGTCGGCGAGTTCAGGAGGGACGCCGACGGCAAGTGGAGGATGGACTATGCCGCGATTCCGCTCCACAAGTACAGACTCGAGGTGAAGGTGCCCGGCTATGACCTGATCTACGCCGAGGACACCATGCCTGTCGAGGTACCTCTTGAGCAAAATTCGAAGTCGCTCTATTCTATGATCATGGCTTCCGGCTCTTCATCTTCTTTCACTCTAACTCCCGGGAGACCTTGGGGAGATAGTCATAATTCTTCAACTTTGTTCGTTGCAAGCGAATCAATTGCCCATGGCAGACTGAAAAGACAGCATTTCTGGATATATGGCATGAGATGGAACAAGACCTCGGGGAAATATGAACTTGCTGACAAGATCTGCGCAAGAGAAGCTGGGGAGACAATTGACGATTTCAATCTGACGGGGGAGTTATATGAAGCTCCAGTAGCGTACTCCAACTATCCATACCGCCTCGATGGGAAAGAATATCCGACGTATCTGACATATTATCGATCTTTCAATGGCTGCCCTATCCATAGGAACTACCTTAGACTGCAGACCGATATCAACCAATCTGCATACATCGCCGTCTGGGCCAACATATATGATGTGGATGCCGCGGTAGACAAGATGGTTTCGGCAGCAACGGATGAGCATACATATAGTACACGCACAAAAAACCTGATGTCGGATCACAGCTGGATTACGGATCTTGACGGAGTCGTGATGGACAGATTCCTTTTCAATGAGAACCAGGAGTACGTTCCCGAATACTCTGACGGCTATATCCAGTTCGTACTCGTTTCCGACGTATACGACAAGTATATCGAGGATGCCCTGTTCCAGATAAGGAGGCACGGCAATGTGCCCGGAGACCTCTCCGAGCTTTCCATTTACATGAGGGAGAACATATACTCCAACATCAACGGCGGAGTTGGATTCTTTGCGACATCGACCAGAAAGAAAGGGACCCTGATAGTTGCGCCGAGCATGGTAGTCGACTTCTCGAATCCGATTAACTAGGATTACCGCCCAAATGCAATACAACACTATGAAACACGGAATATCAATACTCCTCGCCGTCGCCATTCTGACGGTCTCAGGCATGCTGTCTTCGTGTGTCAAGGAGGTTACTCTTGACGCCGGGGACAGGACTGTCGTCGTGGAGTGCCTGCTGAGCAACGAGCCGGGGCAGGAACTCAGTCTGTCATTCTCCAAGGGTGCGTCCGAGGACAGCGCGATGGAGCTTACCGAGGCTGTCGCCACGCTCATCGACCTGACGGACAACAAGACGGTCGGCGAGTTCAGGAGGGACGCCGACGGCAAGTGGAGGATGGACTATGCCGCAATACCGCTCCACAAGTACAGACTCGAGGTGAAGGTTCCCGGCTACGACCTGATCTACGCCGAGGACACCATGCCTATCGAGGTGCCTCTAGCTGAGAGCCACACTTCTATTTTTGCAATGTTCGATCTATATTCGTGGTATGAAAATTATTTTGGTCTTGAGGATTGGGGAACGGAATCAAGAACCTCTCCTTTCTGGAAACCCGAAGGTACGTATGAACATGATTTTTGTTCCTTTTTTCGCCTTAGAGAAGACCTTGGTCAGGAAAAGTATTATGGACAGCATCTCTGGGTCTATGGCATGAGATGGAACGATGCCACGCATGATTACGAGCTTGCTGACAAGATATGCTTTCACGACTATTCGCCAATAGACGGAAACAAGGCTGATGACTTCAATCTGACAGGGGAGGTGTATGAAGCGCCTGTTGCCTATTCCAGCTATCCATACAGTTATAAAGGAACAGAGTATCTGACATACCTGACATTATATCATCAATTCAACGGCTGTCCTTTCCATAAGAATTACCTGAGGCTCAGTGTCGATCTTGACCGTCTTACTGCCCTGGACATCTGGGCGAACATATACGACACGGATGCGGCAGAGGACAATATGCGCACTGCGGCTACAGCTGAGCATAGCCTTTCTCCACGAACTACGAGACTGATGTCGCTGCACCATTATATTACGGATCTGGATGGAGTCGTGATGGACAAATACCTGCTCAATGACAAGCAGGAGTACGATCCCATACATTCTGACGGCTATCTCCAGTTCGTGCTGGTGTCCGATACGTATGACAAGTATATCGAAGATGCATTATTCCAGATGAGACGTCAGGGCAATGTGTCTGGAGACCTCTCTGAGCTTTCCATCTTCATGAGAGAGAACACATACTCCAACATCAATGGAGGTGCAGGAATCTTCGCTACATCGACCAGGATGAAAGGAAGATTAGGAATCGTGCCTTCGGCACTCGTCGACTTCTCAAAGCCGATCAAATAGGATTACCGCCCAAATGCAATACAACACTATGAAACACGGAATATCAATACTCCTCGCCGCGTCCATGCTCGCATTTACGGCCTTCCAGAACGTTTCGTACGCCCAGGAGCCTGAATTCTATCTCATTGAGGATGACCAGCTCGACACGATCGATGCCGCGGTGCTGACCGACTCGAAGCGCGTGCGCCGCAGTCTGGGCGAGCTCAAGGCAAGCCGCCAGGCCATCCGCACCATGGCGTCTCCTCTGGGCGAGGGAGATCCTATCAAATGGGTCCAGAGCCTTCCGGGCGTCGCTTCCGGAGCGGACGGCTCGTCAGCTATATTCGTCCGCGGAGGCAACATGGGCAACAACCTCTTCACCCTTGACGGTGTGCCTGTGTACGGCTTCTCGCACATCCTCGGCCTGACCACCATCATCCCGATGGACGCCATCGAGTCCGTCACCCTGGCCAAGGGAGGCTTCGAGGGCTCCCAGGGCAATTTCACGTCATCCCACCTCAAGGTCGTGACACGCGACCCGTCCTCGACCCGCACCAAGGTCTCCGCAGGCCTCAACACCTTCCTCGCGTCGGCCTCCCTCGAGGGCCCGATCCTCCCGAAGCTCACATACTCGCTATCGGCGAGGGTGTCCCCGCTGGCATGGGAGTACAAGGCGGCGCGCGGTCTCCTGAAGGACGCGATGGGCGGCATCAGCGACCTGTCGGCAGGCGTAGGAGACCTGTACGGCAAGATACGCTGGGAGATGACTCCGACCAATCTCCTTACGGCAAGCATCATGGGAAGCGAGGACAACTATGCGTTCATCTCTCCTGACGGAGCATCCGACGCCATGGGATGGGACAACCGCATAGCGCAGATCGCCTATCACAACGAGAGCAGGATGTCGGTTACCGACGCATCGCTCTACTGGAACAGCTACGGGACCTACCAGCACCAGGAGAAGACCTACCACGGCGTCCTCAATGACATGTCCCTCAAGAGCGACCTCGACGAGCTCTGCTTCAGAGTGGACCAGCACCGCTACACGCGCGGCAAGCTGCAGCTTGACTATGGCGTCAGGTTCAGATACGCAGCCCTGGCTCCGGGACAGATACGATTCAGGGTGGATGACCGCGTCCGTCTTGCCTCGGCATACATCCAGGGCACATACACAATTCCTGACAAGCTGGAGCTCAGAGGCTTCATAAGGGGCAATCAGTACTCGGTGAAGGAAAAGAAGACAGAGCGCGTGGATCCGGAGATCGGCCTGTCTGGCAAGTGGGAGGTGAACAGGCATCTGGCGTTCGAGGCGACCCTCGACCATACCGTCCAGTACTATCATACCATGGAGGGACTTCCTGTCGGCTGGTCCCTTGACATGATGGTTCCATCCATCGGCATCGTGAAGCCTGAGACCGCGCAGCAGGCGAATCTCGGAGTGATCGGCAATTTCGGGCACAGCACTGTCTCAGTATCGGCATTCGCCAAGAAGATGGAGAACATGATCTACTACAAGTATGCGCAGACCCTCTTCAGCGGCGCCCTCGCCGAGTGGGAGGACAACGTCGACATCGGCCGCGGCGACTCGTACGGAGCTGAGTTCCTGTACGAATTCGTCATGGGAGACATCTATGCCAGGGCAGCCTACACCCTCTCGAAGACGACCAGGGAAGGGTTCACGACCGTGATGGAGGGTGCTCCGTTCCACGCCCGCTTCGACAGGAGGCACATACTGAACGCTTCCGCGTCATGGAAGGGTCTCAGCCTTGCGGTGACGGCCCAGAGCGGCCATTGGGAGAACGGCGCGGCACAGCTGTGCCAGATGCATGTTCCCGGCCAGGAGTGGACCATGGAGTACTATTCCGGAGTCAACAACTACCACATGCCGACCGTGTTCAGGATGGATGTCGGCTACGAGATGCATTTCAAGACGGGGAAGGTGTCGCATGAGGTCAACCTCGGAGTCTGCAACCTCACCAACCACTTCAATCCTTTCATGCTCTACTTCGACGCCTCGACGGAGACCTGGAAAGAGATGGCCCTGCTGCCTATCCTCCCGAACTTCAGCTGGAGGGTGCAGTTCTAGTGACACGAAGGGTCTGGCCCTGGGCATAATCGAGTAGGAGGAAAACGAAAGTTTTCTTCCTACTTTCGTTTTCCGACCTC
>JAKSJN010000007.1 GCA_024402135.1 Bacteroidales bacterium | reverse complement strand
CCGCATAGTTACCACCACACCAGTTAGAGTCCCAACCACGGGTGATACCGATTCTATTGCTGATAGGATTTGTTTTCTGTCCCATAATTGATTACTCTGCTGCTGTTGGTTTAACATCAAGAACAACGGTAACGTGGTTAGAACGCTTGCGGATACGTCCTGCACGACCCTGTGGGCAAGGGCGGATTCTCTTGAGGATGCGGCCGCCGTCAACCATGATGGTCTTAACGTATACATTTCCGTTGTCGAGCTCCTTGCTCTTCTCAGGGTTCTTAGCCTCCCAGTTAGCGATCGCGCTGCGGAGGAGCTTCTCCAGACGGATTGAAGCCTCTCTCTTGGAGAACTTCAAAAGGTCAAGTGCGCGGTTAACCTCAACGCCACGAACGGTGTCTGCAACGAGACGCATCTTGCGTGGTGAAGTAGGAACATCATTCAGCTTGGCAACAGCTGTGACCTTCTTGGCTGCCTTGAGCCTCTCGGCCATTTCTTTCTTACGCTTTCCCATAATTACTTCTTATTGTTACCTGAATGACCTCTAAAGTTTCTGGTTGGTGCGAACTCACCAAGCTTGTGACCTACCATCTGCTCAGTTACATAAACCGGAATAAACTTGTTTCCGTTATGAACAGCGATAGTGTGGCCGATGAAATCAGGAGAAATCATGCTGGCGCGAGACCAGGTCTTGACTACCTCCTTCTTCTTGCCGCCTTCGTTCATGGCAAGAATCTTCTTCTCCAGTGCTTCCTGGATATATGGACCTTTTCTTAAAGAACGACTCATAATCTCTAAAGTTTAATTCCGATTATTTCTTTCTTCTTTCAATGATGAACTTGTTTGAAGCTGCCTTAGGATTACGTGTCTTATATCCCTTAGCTGGCATACCCTTGCGTGAGCGTGGGTGACCACCGGATGCACGACCTTCACCACCACCCATAGGGTGATCTACTGGGTTCATAACGACACCACGGTTGCGAGGTCTGCGACCGAGCCAGCGGCTGCGGCCTGCCTTGCCATAAGACTCCAAGTTGTGATCTGGGTTAGAAACTACACCAACGGTAGCGCGGCAAGCAACTGAAACCATTCTGGTCTCACCTGAAGGGAGACGAAGAACTGCGTAGTTGCCCTCACGTGCTGCGAGCTGTGCGAAAGTACCGGCTGAACGTGCCATAGCGGCACCCTGGCCAGGACGGAGCTCGATGTTGTGTACGAGAGTACCCACTGGAATTTCCTTGAGAGGAAGAGCGTTACCAACCTCAGGTGCAACACCTGAACCTGATGCGATCACCTGACCTACCTTGATACCGTTAGGTGCGATGATATATCTCTTCTCGCCGTCTTCATACTGTACGAGAGCGATGCGTGCGCTGCGGTTTGGATCGTACTCGATGGTCATTACGGTTGCAGAGCAGGTGTCCTTATCACGACGGAAGTCGATGATACGATACATCTTCTTGTGACCGCCACCGATGTAGCGCATGGTCATCTGACCGGTGTTGTTACGGCCACCGGTTCTCTTGAGGGGCTCCAGCAATGATTTCTGAGGCTTGTTGGTGGTGATCTCGTCGAAGCTGCTGATCACCTTGTTTCTAGTGCCGGGAGTAACCGGCTTGAACTTTCTTACTGCCATTGTCTTGTCCCTCCTTAAATGTTGCTATAGAAATCGATCTTATCCTCACCTGCGAGGGTGATGTAAGCTTTCTTGAAGTGGTTCATACGACCCTTCAGCAGGCCTGACTTGCTGAAGCGGGATTTTCTCTTTCCGTGGTAGTTTACAGTGTTTACGTCAACAACTGAAACGCCGTACATCTTCTCGATGGCCTCCTTGATCTGGATCTTGTTGGCATTGCGGTCAACCACGAAACCATAACGGTTCAACTTTTCGCCCTGAGCCGTCAACTTTTCTGTTACGATTGGCTTAAATATAATTCCCATCTCTTTTACTTTTTTAGCGAACCCTTGAAGCGAGGATCTCCTGTACGCCGTCAACGAGAACGAGTGAATTTGCGTTCATGATAGCGTAAGTGTTGATCTCATCTACGGTGATTACCTTAACCTCAGGAAGGTTGCGTGATGAAAGGTAAATGTTGGTTGAGTTTGAAGGAAGAACCACGAGGACCTTGCGGCTGCCTGCGTTGATGTTAGCGAGGATCTTCATGAGCTCCTTGGTCTTAGGAGCGTCCATCTCGAACTGCTCGACAACGGTGATTGCGTTGTCCTGTGCCTTGTAGCTGAGAGCAGAAAGGCGTGCGAGCTGCTTGAGCTTCTTGTTCAACTTGTGTCTGTATGAGCGTGGCACTGGACCGAATACACGGCCACCACCTACGAAGATGTTTGCCTTGAGGCTACCATGACGTGCACCGCCGCCGCCCTTCTGGCGACCGAGCTTCTTGGTGCTGTAAGCCACCTCGCTGCGATCCTTGGTCTTTGCGGTACCCTGGCGCTGGTTAGCGAGATACTGTACTACGTCGAGATAGATTGCGTGGTCGTTCGGAGTTACACCGAACACGTTCTCGTCGAGAACAATCTTCTTTCCGGACTCTGATCCGTCAATCTTGTAAACTGACAATTCCATAACTTAAGCCTCCATAATTACATAAGAACCCTTAGCTCCAGGAACAGAGCCTTTTACTACAAGAAGATTGTGCTCAGGGATAACCTTGACAACCTGAAGGTTGAATACCTTAACTCTCTGGTTGCCCATGTGACCTGCCATTCTCATTCCTGGGAATACGCGTGAAGGCCAAGAAGATGCACCCATAGATCCAGGATGACGGAGACGGTTGTGCTGACCGTGGGTAGCACCGCCTACGCCCTGGAAGTGGTGACGATGCACAACTCCCTGGAAACCCTTACCCTTTGAAGTGCCGACGATGTCAACGAAAGCAACGTTCTCAGTGAAAACGTCGGTCAGGGTGACGGTGTCGCCAAGCTTGATCTCGCCATTGAAGTCCATAGGGAACTCGACGAGCTTGTGCTTAGGGGTGGTTCCTGCCTTCTTGAAGTGCCCCATCAGAGGCGCGCTGGTCTGCTTTTCTTTCTTTTCGCCATAGGCAAGCTGCACAGCGGCATAGCCGTCCTTTTCTACAGTGCGAACTTGTGTGACAACGCAAGGACCAGCCTCAATAACGGTGCATGGTATATTTTTACCATCAGCACCGAAAACGGAAGTCATTCCGATTTTCTTTCCAATTAATCCAGGCATTGGTTTGATAATTAATTGTTTAATAAAACTTTAAATAAACCGCACATTTTTGCGGGCTGCAAATGTACGAAATCTTTTTCAAATAACAATCACTTGATTTCTATTATTTTACAAAACCATGCTCTGCCGTTCACATATTTTATATTATATTTGCATTATGACATTCGACGGACTGGAATTCCTTCAGCTGTCCATCACGGACTTTTTCGACATCCTCCTGGTTGCCGTACTGATCTTCATGACCATACGCATTCTCTGGGGAACGTCGAGCATGAACATATTCCTTGCGATCGCGTTCCTTTTCGTGGTACGCATGACCGCGGACGCATTCCACATGAACCTGACATCCTCCCTCATGAAAACGGTGCTGGACGTCGGACTGGTTGCGCTGATAATAATATTCCAGCCCGAAATACGCCATTTCCTCATGACACTGGGCGGACGGTCGACGATCACGCGCAGCGGAGTCGCCCTCCTGAACAGGATAATGGGCAGGACCGAGAAGCAGATGGGAAGCGCGTATGTCAAGGAAATAGTCCAGGCCTGCGGAGCCATGAGTGCAGAGAAGACGGGAGCGCTGATAGTACTGCCCAACAAGGATCCTCTGACCCACATCATCGAGACAGGAGACAGGGTGGATGCCCAGATCAGCCAGAGACTGATCATGAACATCTTCTTCAAGAACTCCCCTCTCCATGACGGCGCGATGATCATCGCCGACGAAAGGATAGTGGCGGCGCGCTGCACCCTGCCGATCACAGACAGGACAGACATCCCGGCGCACTACGGCATGCGCCACAAGGCCGCGATTGGAATATCGGAAGAAAGCGACGCATCGGTCATCGTCGTATCCGAAGAGAGCGGAAGAATCTCGTTCGTGCATGGAGGCGAGGTGGAGACCATCGAAAACCTCATCAGGCTTACACAGCTGCTGGGCGAGAAGGACGACAAGGGAAAGGAACAGAATGGACACGATTGACAATTCAATAGATACAAGACTTGAGAGCAAGCTCGGATTCGACAGGATCAGGAAGATGATTTCCGATCGCTGTTCGACTGACTATGCCGTCGAGAAGACGGCTTCCGAGGCGTTCTCAAGCGACAGGGACATAATACGGCGCAGGCTGCTTCTCACAGACGAGATGCGCCTTATCGTCATGTTCGAGGAAAGTTTCCCTACCACAGGCTACATCGATTGCCTGCCTATCCTTCGCCACCTGGAAAAGGAAGGATACAGCATCGACGTGCTGTCTCTCGGCAAGCTGAAGACCATGCTCGAGACGACCCGCAAGGTCACATCATTCTTCCGCAGCATCAAGGACGGCATCTATCCGAACCTGAAGAGAGCCGCGGCTCCGATCATGGCATTCCCTGAGGTCCAGGCCCGCATCGACAGCATACTGGACCGATACGGCGAGATAAAGGACACCGCCTCGGATGAACTCTACCAGATCAGAAGAGACCTGAAGGAGAAGGAAACCGCGATTTCACGCCGCGCCAACGCCCTGCTGGCAAAAGCAAAAGAGGAAGGCCTCGTCGACAGCGACGTACAGCTGTCCGTACGCGACGGAAAGTTCCTCATTCCGGTCAGTGCCGCCAACAAACGCAAGGTCTCAGGATTCATATATGACGAGTCTGCCAGCGGAAAGACAAGCTTCATCGAGCCTGCGGAAATCATAGGGCTCGAAAACGAGATAAGCGGACTGCGTTTCGCCGAAAGCCGTGAGATCGCCAGGATACTCCGCGAATTCAGCGAATTCCTGCGTCCGTTCGTGCCGGACATGATGGCGTCAGCCGTATTCCTCGGCGAAATGGACTTCCTTATTGCAAAGGCCCAGGCATCTCTGGATTTCATTGCGGGAATGCCTATCATTTCGGAGGACATGTCGCTTCAGCTCCGCAAGGCACGTCACCCGCTGCTCGAGCGCACTCTGAAGAAAGAGGGCAAGGAAATAGTTCCGCTCAGCATCAACCTGAACCCTGACAAGCATATTCTCATCATCTCAGGCCCGAACGCAGGCGGAAAATCCGTATGCCTCAAGACCACCGGACTGCTTCAGTACATGTTCCAGTGGGGCATGCTGATCCCGACATCCGAGACATCGGAGCTTCCGGTATATGACAGGATCATGGTCAGCATCGGAGACGACCAGTCCATCGACAACGACCTCAGTACCTACAGCTCATTCCTGGCTGACATGCGCGAAATGCTCAGGCTTGCAGGTCCACGCACCCTCGTGCTTATCGACGAGTTCGGTTCAGGCACAGAGCCTGCCGCCGGCGGAGCCATCGCCGAATCGATTCTCAGCGAGTTCGACAAGCGCGGTGTAAGCGGCGTCATCACCACCCACTACACCAACCTGAAACTCTATGCCGCAAACGGCGAGAACGGAGTTGCCAACGGAGCGATGATGTTTGACGCAAAGAACATGGCACCGCTCTTCCAGCTTGAGATCGGCCTTCCTGGAAATTCATTCGCCTTCGAGCTGGCACGCAAGATGGGCATGCCTGAGGAGATTATCAAAGACGCCGAATCCCGTGCCGGAGAAGAGTTCGTCGGCATCGAGAGAAACCTGCGCAAGATTGCACGCAATCGCCGTGCGCTGGATGAGAAGCTCCAGAAGATTCGAAGCACGGACAAGACTCTCGAGAACATCACCGACCGATACCAGAAGGAACTCCAGGATATCAAGAAACTGAAGGAAGACATCCTCAAGGATGCCCGCAAGCAGGCGGAGGAAATCATACAGGGAGCCAACAGGCAGGTCGAAAACACCATCCGTACCATCAAGGAATCCCAGGCGGAAAAGACAAAGACCCGCGAGGCCAGAGCCGAACTCAGCGGATTTCTCGGTGCTCTGGAGAAAAGGCAAAGCCGTCTCCAGAAGGAAAAGGAAGAATACATCGAGGACAAGCTGGAGAAACTGGAGAAACGCAAGGAACGCGAAAGAGCACGCAAACTCCAGCGCGCCGGCGAAAAGGAGCGCAAGGAACAGGAGCGCATCGAAGAAGAGAAGCGTCGCATGGAGCAGTTCCGCAGCGCCCCTCTCAAGATTGGCGAGAAAGTACGCGTCAAGGACAACGGAATGGTAGGTGAGGTCGCGAAGGTTTCCGGCAAGGCCGTCACCATAACCATTGGAAACATCAGTTCAAAGCTTCCTCTGGATCGCGTGGAGCGCATCTCGTCAAACGAGTTCAAGGAAGCTTCCAAAGCCGTAACCAAACCCGTATACAGGAACGACGACCCATCTATCCGCGAGAGAAAGCTCAGCTTCTCACCCGAGCTCGATGTACGCGGAGCGCGTCTCCAGGATGCAATGGACATAGTCACGCACTATATTGATGATGCGATCATGCTGGACATGAGTTCAGTCCGCATCATCCACGGAAAGGGAACCGGCGTCCTTCGCGAAGAGATACAGAAATACCTGAGAACCGTCCCGGGAGTCGTCTCGGCCGTCGACGAAAGCATACAGCTCGGAGGAAGCGGAGTGACGGTTGTTCAGCTAGGCTGATAACTGCATACATTATAATACACAATGATGACAGCAAGAATGGAGTTGGGAAAGCGGGGAGAAGATGCTGTCAGCGAGTACCTCATCGGCAAGGGCCACATGGTCATCGGCCGGAACTGGAGAAGCGGTCACCTTGAGGTTGACCTTATCACAATCAGCGAAGACGGTCTGCATTTTGTAGAAGTCAAAAGCAGGATGGCGCCCTATACTGCCGAGCCTGAGCTTGCAGTGAATGCTACGAAGCAGAGAAAGATCATAGCCGCAGCAAAGGCCTGGTTGAGATCGGCGGCGAAAAAGAATGCAGGACTGGCCGGGCTGGAGCTGTTCTTTGATGTCGCCAGCGTCGTGTTTGACGGCGACGATGTCGAATTGAGATACTTTCCTCGGGCATATATGCCTGTTTACTATTGACACTAAAACTAAAAGCCATATATATGAATAACCATAACTACTGTGTAATCCTTGCCGGCGGACCCGGAACGCGATCTTGGCCTCTCAGCCGCGAGGACCGCCCGAAGCAGTTTCTCTGCCCTACCGCCAGCGGAGGGAAGACCTTCCTGAGGATAGCGTATGAGCGCTTCTCCGGACTGATTCCGGAGGAAAACATACTTGTGGTCACGCTTGAAAAATACCACGACCTCGTAAAAGAGAGTATTCCCGAACTGCCGGAGCGCAATCTTCTCCTCGAACCTTACAGCAGGGACACTGGCCCATGTATCGCTCTCGCCACATATTCCATACTCAAAAGAGATCCTGAGGCCGTATTGGTAGTGAGTCCTTCAGACCAGATAATAAACGGTATCGACCTGTTCCATGAATCAGTTGAGATCGCTCTTGAATATGCGGCAAGGAACAATGTTCTCATAACACTGGGCATCGTGCCGGACCGTGCCAACACCAACTACGGTTACATCCAGGCCGTCGGAGGAGCCATTACCGGCAACTGGAATCAGCCTAGAAAGATCAAGACCTTTACCGAGAAACCCGACAAGGAACTCGCGGAGGTTTTCGTCAACAGCGGTGAGTTTTTCTGGAACTCCAGCATATTCGTCTGCCGCGCAGACCGGCTCTGTACCGAGATGGCAGCATGCGCTCCACAGATCACCGGCCCGTTCCGAGGCTGGGAGAACTGGATCGGCGAGGGCGAAAGCGAGAAGGTATTCCTCCAGAAAGTCTATATGCAGTGTGAGAAGGCTTCCTTCGATATCGCAATCCTTGAGAAGACCAACAATGCATGGATTCTGCCTGCCCGTTTCAAATGGAGTGACATTGGAACATGGGAGTCGCTTTACAGCTATCTCACAGACAGGGACCCTGACGGCAACATAGCCCATGCCGACAAATCCATCATCAGGAGTTCCTCCGGTTCGCTCATCTATACTACCTCCAGCGGCAAGCTTGTAGCAATCAAGGGACTTGAAAACATGCTGGTAGTAGACAGCGATGACGTACTTCTCATATGTCCTCGCGACGAGAAGGACATCAAGGAGATCAAGGCCAACATCGCAATGCCTGGATACGAAGATTTCAGATAATCTGGACTATTTTTATATTCCGTAAAACGATTTTTATCCTCCAATCTGTTTGATTGGGGGATTTTTCTTTCTATATTGTCGAAAATGCCCCGATTGGGCTTTGAACAACTTAACAATAAAACACACTACTTCCATTATGACAAGTCAGGAATACGTTGACCAGTTCATGGCCGACATCGTAAAGAAGAATCCAAACGAGAAGGAGTTTCACCAGGCAGTCCGCGAGGTTGTTGAAAGCGTAGCAGACTACATCGTAGAGAGCCCACAGCTCATGAAGATGAAGGTTCTCGAGAGAATCGCAGAGCCTGAGCGCGTGATCATGTTCCGCGTTCCATGGGTAGACGACCGTGGCGAAATCCAGATCAACAAGGGCTATCGTGTCCAGATGAACAGCGCTATCGGTCCTTACAAGGGCGGTCTCCGTTTCCACTCATCAGTAAACCTCTCAATCCTTAAGTTCCTCGCATTCGAGCAGACCTTCAAGAATTCCCTCACCACCCTTCCTATGGGCGGCGGCAAGGGCGGCTCAGACTTCGATCCTAAGGGTAAGAGCGACATGGAGGTTATGCGTTTCTGCCAGAGCTTCATGACCGAGCTTTCACGTCACATCGGTCCTGATACCGACGTTCCTGCAGGTGACATCGGTGTAGGTGGCCGCGAGGTTGGTTTCCTCTTCGGACAGTACAAGCGTCTCCGCGACGAGTTCACTGGCACCCTTACCGGCAAGGGACTCAGCTTCGGCGGTTCACTCATCCGTCCTGAGGCTACCGGTTACGGTGCATGCTACTTCGGTCAGGCAATGCTCGAGACCAAGGGCGACTCATATGCAGGCAAGACCGTCTGCGTATCAGGTTCAGGCAATGTGGCACAGTACGCAGTCCGCAAGGCTACCCAGCTCGGTGCAAAGGTTGTCACCCTGTCTGACTCCAACGGTTATATTTATGACCCAGACGGAATCGACGAGGAGAAGCTCAACTACGTATTCATGCTTAAGAACGTATACCGCGGACGTATCCGTGAGTATGCAGAGAAATATCCATCAGCTCAGTATTTCGCAGGCGAGCGTCCATGGGGTGTCAAGTGTGACATCGCAATGCCTTGCGCAACCCAGAACGAGATCAACGAGGAGCAGGCAAAGACTCTCGTGGCAAACGGCTGTATCTGCGTTGTCGAGGGTGCAAACATGCCTACTACTCCTGAGGCTATCGCAGTATTCCAGAACGCAAAGATCCTCTACTCTCCTGGCAAGGCTTCCAACGCCGGTGGTGTTGCTACCTCTGGCCTTGAGATGACCCAGAACTCAATGCGTATCTCTTGGACCGCTGAGGAGGTTGACAAGAAGCTCCACGACATTATGACCAGCATCCACGATACCTGTGTCAAGTATGGTACCGAGGCTGACGGTTACGTGAACTATGTGAAGGGTGCAAACATCGCAGGCTTCATGAAGGTTGCTGATGCAATGCTCTCACAGGGTCTTGTATGATCGACACAATCATCACTTTCCCGAAGAAATTCGGGGCAATCATTACAATCCAGATATGAGAAGCCGGGGGCTCGTGAGAGTCTCCGGTTATTTTTTATAAGGTCATATTTCTGACCTTGAAAAACTTGACAAAAAAAGGGACCTCGAATCAAGGTCCCTTTTTCGTTTATGTGAGTTTGATTACTCCTGGGTAGAATCCCACCATACAGGAATTGACCAAACGTCGAGAGCTGCGTTCCAGCACTTGGTACCGTCGGCCTTCTCAGCTGACATATCAGCACCAGGAACCTGGTTTCCGATCTCGTGGAGGTTTACTACGTTGTAGTTGAGCTCGTGTGAGCACTGCTGCCAACGACGTGGCTGCTTGCCCATTGGAACTGCCTGCTGAGCAGCAACGCTCTTGTAGTACTGTGCAGGAACACCGAAGCCGAGGAAGATCTCAGGATTGTAGTCGTAACGACGTGCATCATTCCAGAGCTCTACAGAGAAGTGCATTGCAATTCTCTTCTGGGTCATGATCTTGCCGAGGGTAAGGTCACTTGATGAACCGATACCGTTAGCGAGGAAGTTGTCCATTGCACCCTGCTCCATAGGAACGAATGAAGGGCAATCGAGGAGCGAAGCATCCTCTGCGGTCCACTTCCTGAGCATGACGTTCATCTCGTCCATAGACGCCTTGATACCAGCCTTGTAAGCCTCGTATGCACCATTCTTGTCACCCTTGTTGAAAAGAACCTCAGCCTTGATGAAACAAGCCTCTGAATAGGTTCCGAGGAAGGTAGGTGAAGAAACGCGCGAGTAGAATGAACCAGACTCCTTAGAAGCGTTGGTACCGTTTCTTCTGTAGAGAAGGTCTACGTTAGCTGCATAACCCTTTGATGAGCTTGTACACTCAACATAGAGGGTATCGCCGAGACGATCAGGATTTGAAGAATCGATATACCAATTCTTGGTAGCGTTGAAGCTTGCACGGAGAGGGCCGCCGTTGAGGTTAGGAGACTTGTCAGAAACCATATCTACACCGATAGATCTTCTCCAGTTGCCGTTCCACTTGAGGCCTGCAGGACTGTTCTCGCTCTTCTCGGACCATGCCCAAGGAATGATAGCGTCTGCACGTGGGTCCTCAACACCGTATCCAGCGAAGTTCTCAAGGTTGTCAACAAGCATCTTGGTAACCATGTAGCCACCGTTCATACCGCATACAGAGTAGAGCGGAGAGTAATCTACAGGCTCATCCCAACCAAGCACGTCATGGGTGGTGCTGTTGTTGTCGGTATGATAGATGACAGCGTCATCATTGATGCTCTGTGGACCGCCTTCAAGAGCGCGGAGGATGGCGTCAGCGTCATACTTGCCGTCCTTGTAGCTGCCGTTGGACTTCTTGGAAAGCTTCACGATCCAGCGAGCCTTGAGAAGGTTTGCGAATCTGATCCACTTCTGGGTGTCGCCACCCATCCAGAAATCGTCGAGAGCGAGAGAAGGAAGACCTGCTGGCTGACCCTTGGTGAGAAGGTCGATACCCTCCTCGAGAGACTCCATACAACCGAGCCAGATCTCCTTGCCGGTAGAATACTTAGGAGTTGCAGACTCACCGCAGGCCTCTGCGTATGGCATCTCACCATAAAGGTCGGTCATAAGCATGTTACCATAAGCCCAGATGATCTTGGCCACACCGGCGTAGTCGGTAGCGCCAACCTCCATGGCCTTGTTGTACATGTATGAGATATTGTTGGCTGCACCAACAAACCACCACTGATAAGGAGTGGTAGAGACACCTGACTGTGGAAGCCAGATTGAAGAGTTGAAGTAGGTACCGCCTCCGCTGTAACGGGTCCAGTCACCGATAAGGAAGTTGGTACGCCAGTTAGCAAACTGGGTTGCGCTGTTGGTATAGAACTCAATGTGCGCAAGACGGGTCTGGAAGGTTGCACTCTCAGAAGATGGGTTCTCTGGATCGGTGTTGACGTCAAGCCACTCACTACATGAAGACAGAGCAACCAGGCAGAGGGCGCCAGCCAGGATTGACTTTATATTTTTCATGATGATTTTCCTTTAAAGATTAGAAAGTCAGGTTGAGACCGAAGGTAACACCGGATGTTGCAGGAACACCGCAGTAGTCGAAGCCGACTGATGATGAACCACCGACACCTGCACCTGCTGCAGCAACCTCAGGATCTCCCTCGTAGTTGGTGAAGAGGAGAAGGTTGTTTGCAGACATAGAAACAGTAGCACGCTTGATGCAGCCGGTTCTCTCCATCCACTTTGCAGGGAGCTGGTAGTTCACGCCGAGTGAGCGGAGACGGAAGAGGTTCACCTTGGTGATGTAGTTTGCTGAATGCTGAGTGTAATAACCGGTATAGTAGTTCTTGATGATGTTGTAACCACTCATCTCCTTGCCGTTGAATTCGTAGTTCTCACCAGCCTTCCAGGTGTATGAAACAGGCTCGCCTGCCTCGTTCACGCCGGAAATGGTAAGAGGCTCGTTACGCCACTTTGCAGAAGCTGCGCTGGTACCGGCAGCATCCATAGCGTATCTTGTACCGTTTACAACGTCAGCACCGAAGCTGAACTCCCAAAGCATGTTGAATGAAAGATTCTTCCAGGTGAAGTTGTTGTTGAAACCACCGTTCATCTTAGCCTCACGGTTACCAACCTCTGAGAGGGTAGTGGTGTAGGTAGGCATGCCGTTCTTGTCGAGAACGAGCTTGCCATCCTCATTGTAGATCCACTCGGTACCTGCAATACCCATGAAGTGACCGCCGTTGTAAGAAGCAGCCTTCATGCCTGCATACTGAACATCGGTAACGTACATAACGTCGGTTCCGGTTGGAAGGCCGTCAAGAGTACCACGGTTGCCTGCAAGGTTGAGGGTAGCGTCCCATGTGAAGTTTCTGGTCTCGATAGGAGTACCGCTGATAGAGAGCTCCTGACCCTTGTTGTATACATTACCCGCGTTGATAGAGCAGAAGATGTAACCGGTAGACTGAGGTCCACGAGGTGAAAGGATCTGGTTGTATGAATCGTTGGTGTAGTAAGCGTAGTCGATGTGGAGACGTCCATTAA
This sequence comes from Bacteroidales bacterium, assembly GCA_024402135.1. Classification (GTDB taxonomy): domain Bacteria; phylum Bacteroidota; class Bacteroidia; order Bacteroidales; family UBA932; genus Cryptobacteroides. Next base: position 134,359 of record JAKSJN010000007.1, on the reverse strand, counting down.
AGAAGCCGAGTTCAACACCGATTTCGGTAGACTTGGTCATCTCAGGCTTGAGGTATGGGTTACCACGGGTCCAGCTGTTACCTACACCGATGACATCACCGATATATGTTCCTACTGGCCAGAGAGCGGTGTTGGTCTCGTATGCGCCTGTGTCCTTACCTACCTTTGCCCATGATGCACGGATCTTACCGAATGAAAGGATGTCATTCTTTGGAAGGAGTTCGGTGAATACGAATGAACCGCTGACTGATGGATAGAAGTATGAACGGTTCTCTACAGGAAGGGTAGAGGTCCAGTCATTACGTCCGGTAACGGTGAGGAAGAGCATGTTCTTCCAAGCTGCGCGAGCCTCGCCGAATACACCGACAAGTCTCTTCTGTGATGAGCCGTGAGAGAACTGCTTGTTGTTGTTGGTTGCGTTTGCGTAAGAGAAGAACTCAGGAACTGAGAAGTTGTAAGCCATCATGTAGATGCTCTCGCTGCTGGTATCATCGGTCTGGGCACCGAGGAGTGCGCCAAGCTCGAAGTCACCGAACTTCTTGTTCATGTTCGAAGTGATGTTGTGTGAGAGATACTGATACTTGCGGGTGTTGTCAGACATCATACCGTTCTGCCATACCTGCTTGAGAACTGAGTTTGCAGCCATACGGTTGCGGTTTACCTGATCGTAGGTATCGATACCGAGACGATAGGTGATGTTCCACCAATCGGTGAGCTGCGCGTTGACGGTGAGGGCACCGGTGAAACGGTTGGTCTGGTCGCTGAGAGCGTCCTTGTTGATGATCCAGTAAGGGTTCTCCTTCTCATCCCATGGGTCGAGACGGTCGCCGAACATGCGGAAACGTGTACCATCAGCATTGAGGTAGTGGGTCATGTCGTCGAATGGAGACCATGTGTAAGCTGCGCCGAGAGCACCGTTACCTTGTGAACCATAAAGACCGCCAGAGGTGAGGGTCTTGTCGGTATGTGCCTGTGAGTATGCAACGTTTGCACCTACGGTGAAGATCTTGCCGATCTTCTGCTCGCCGTTGAAACGCATGGTGTACTTGGTGTAACCGGTTCCTGGAACGACACCGTCCTGGTCGTAGAGTGAGCCAGAGAGGTAGAAGTTGCTGGTCTTGGTACCGCCTGCCACGCTTACGCTCTCATCGAGGATGATACCTGTCTGGAAGAAGTTGGCGAGGTTGTCATAAGTCTTTGCATTTGACTTCTCACCCCAAGAGGTGTATGCGAAATCATTGAAAGCAGTGCTGTGACCGCCACCTGCAGGATAAAGCTCCTCGATATAACCACGGGTGTACTGATTCTGGAACTCAGGAAGAGTGCTTACCCATGAAGATGAAACCTTTGAGTTGAAGTTGACCTCGACTGAACCATCCTTACCCTTCTTGGTGTTGATGATGATGACACCGTTCGCAGCGCGTGAACCGTAAAGTGCAGAAGCTGCAGGTCCCTTGAGGACTGACATGGACTCGATATCCTCAGGGTTGATATCCATCAAACGGTTTGAAGTGGTGGTTGCGGCACGTGAAGTACCGTCGAAGCCGGAATTACCTACGAGGTTTGAAGAGTTATCGTAGATGATACCGTCGACAACGAAGAGAGGCTGGCTGTCCTTGCCCTCTGAACCAGAGGTAGCACCACGAAGGATGATCTGGGCACCAGAACCAGCGGCACCACCGGCCTGGGTGATGTTCACACCGGCAACCTTACCTGAAAGAGAAGAAATAGGGTTAGCGCTCTTGTTTCTCATGAGCTCGGAAGAGTTGACCTCCTCCATTGCATAACCGAGTGACTTCTTCTCCTTCTTGATACCAAGTGCAGTAACGACTGCCTGGTCGAGAAGCTCGCTGTCGTCTTCCATGACGATTGCGAGAGGAGTACCATTCCATACGGCTTCAACATCCTTGTAGCCGATGCAAGAGAATACGAGTGTAGCACCATTGGAAACACCCGCAAGATTGAAGGAACCGTCCTCAGTGGTGACAGTACCGTTGTTGCTGTTCTTCACAACTACACCGGCACCGAGAATGCCGGCACCATTAGAGTCGCGAACAACACCAGTAGCTGCACGCTGCTGCTGAGAGACCTGACTTGCAGCCTCGGCGGCAGCCGGAGCAGCAAATGCCGGACCTGCGAGAAGTCCGAGAGCCAGAATCAAGCTGGCTGTTTTGAGATCCTTAAACATTGTGTTTGACTTAATATGATAAATAATAACTATATCAAAATAGTCCGTAAGCTGGCTTAAGGTGTTTTACTGAACACAATCCGCCATATTACAACTGGCAAATATAACGTTATTAACTCATACTTACACTATTTAGCGTTGGAAAAGTGGCCGTTTCAAAAAAAACAGGACTCTGAATCATAATCGATTATGAAAAATGTGGTTACAAATAGTTATTATTCATGCCGCCAGAATGATAATTTGAAATCATCCATGCGGAGAACGCCTCGTTTATGTCATTTTTACGATTTTTAAAAATTTTTAACAATCCCTTGTATCTTCCGATTCTTTCGCTATTTTTGCGTTGGACAAACAAACGTCAATGCTTCAGTCACAGAAAAATAACCGCGCCAAGCGCGCCGCCAAGCGACTATACGAATAGGCTGCTTTGTGACTGTGTATATTGAGAGAATATTACGACAAGAAGATACAGAAGCAGCCTAAAACAGGCTGCTTCTTTTAATTTGAAATAACCCATAAAACGAACTTATATGAAAAGACTGTTCTCATTGATTGCATTGGTGTGCATGTGCTGCACGGCCTTTGCACAAAACAGAGTAACGGGTAAGATTTCCTCCTCCGAAGACGGAGCTGGCATCCCTTATGCCGACGTCATGGTCAAAGGATCCATGAACGGCAGCTCCGCCGACGCCAACGGAAACTACTCGATCGGCGATGTGCCTAACGGCGCAGTACTCCTGTTCTCATCAATCGGTTACAAAGACCAGGAAATAGCCGTTGACGGACGTTCTGTCATCAACGTGACCCTCCAGGCCGCAACCGAATCACTCGATGAAGGTATCGTTGTCGCTTACGGCACTGTCCGCAAGGGCACCTACACCGGTGCTGCGAGCGTTGTCGGCAAGGATGACATCAAGGATCTTCCTTCCGTATCGTTCGAGGCTGCCCTCAACGGCAAGGTCGCAGGTCTCCAGATGACCCAGACCTCAGGCCAGGCCGGCTCGGCTCCTTCCATCCGCATCCGTGGTATCGGTTCAATGAACGCATCGAATGAGCCTCTGTACGTCATCGACGGCGTTCCTGCCAATTCCGGCGACATGGGCCAGATGAGTTCGTACACCTACTCGACCAACAATGCGATGAGCCTCCTCAACCCATCCGACATCGAGTCCATCACCGTCCTCAAGGATGCTGCGGCTTCCGCACTTTATGGATCACGTGCTGCAAACGGCGTCATCCTCGTGACAACCAAGCGTGGTCGTGAAGGCCGTCCTGTAGTAACCCTCAAGACTTCCGTCGGACTCACCCCTTCATGGGCAGTGGACAACTACGAGCCTGCAGGTGTCCAGGAGAACGTGAACATGCTCTACATAGTTCTCCACGACTATCGTACATCATCAGGCCGAACAGAGGAAGCAGCCAGCGAGTACGCAATCGGACAGCTCAACAGCCGCTGGAACCGCTTCGGATATGACCTCAGCGTAAACGGTCCTGGCGTATACGAGAACGTCAATATCACCGACCGTACCGATGGAAAGATCGTCCGCAACGGCGACTTCTTCGACTGGGATGATGCATACTTCCGCACCGCAGTATACCAGACATATGACCTCGGCGTCAGCGGCGGTACCGGAAACACCAGCTACTATACCTCACTTGCCTACACCAAGGAGCAGGGTCGAGTCTATACAAATGAGTTTGACCGTATCTCCGGCCGCGTAAACCTCAACACCAAGGTCGGCAACCGTCTTTCCCTGAAGACCAACCTCAGCCTCGCAAGCACCGGACGCAGCGGTTACAACGATACCCGCAGCACTGCAAGCAACTATTTCATGCAGACCCGCAACCTGCTCTGGGGCCTCTACTGGCCAGATAACTACAAGACCGGGGAGCCTTGGACCGACAGATACCAGAGCCTTGCCCAGAACCTTCTTTATTACAATGACCTCTGGGAGAACACTTCCAAGACCGTCAAGATCTCTGCCAGCGAGACCGCAACTTTCAAGCTTACCGAATGGCTGAACATCAGTTCACTCTTCTCATACGATCTTTCCAACACCCGCGACCATATCTGGTACAGCGCAGAACATTTCAACGGTGCATCAGTTAACGGCTCGGTCGACGAGATGAACACCAACACCAGCAAAGTTCTTTCTTCTACCACGATGAACCTCAACAAGAGCTTCGGCGACCACACCTTCGGAGCACTCGTCGGCTTCGAGGCAGAGAGAAACAATACCGACTTCATGCGTGCATCAGGAGAAGACCTCCCTGTAACCACTCTCCAGACAGTAAGCACCGCAGGTATCCTCGATGCAAATGCATACAGCTGGGGCAATGCCATGATGTCAATACTTTCAAGACTTGAGTACAACTACGCAGACAGGTATTATCTCAGCGGCTCATACCGTCGAGACGGCTCATCAAAGCTCGGTCCAAACACACGCTGGGGCAACTTCTGGTCTGTAGCCGGCAGCTGGCGCATCAGCCAAGAGGCATTCATGGCAGACCAGGACGTGATCAGCAACCTCAAGCTCCGTGCTTCCTACGGTGTCAACGGTACCCTCCCTACAAACAACTACGGATGGCGTTCTCTCACCGGCTATGGCAACAAGTACATGAGCTCACCTGGTGGATCTCTCAGCAATGCTGCTGACGCCGATCTTTCATGGGAGACCAGCTATACCTCGAACCTCGCACTCGAGTTCGGCCTTCTCAACGAACGCATCACCGGTACCGTCGAGTACTTCAACCGTGACTCACGCGACCTTCTCCAGGACGTTCCGATCTCTACCATCACCGGTTTCTCTTCTACTCTCCAGAACGTAGGTGAGATCAACAACCATGGCTGGGAGATCGAGCTCGCCGCCGACATCATCCGCACCCGTGACCTTACCTGGAGCATCGGAGCGAACGCTTCCCTCCTCAAGTCAAGAGTAACCAAGCTCTACGACGGCCAGGATATCATCTGGAGCGATCCTACCGGAGACGATGACCGCGCAGACTTCATCTACCGCGAAGGCGAGTCCACCCTTGCTTTCTACGGCTATGAGTGGGCAGGCGTCAATCCTGAGAACGGCGCTCAGTGGTACTATTCAAACAACGACCAGGCTGACGACACCCTCAACGGACGCAACGTGGTATATGATTTCAACGACGCGGACAGAATCGTTCTCGGAAGCGCCACCCCTAAGGTATACGGTGGTATCAACACAAACCTCGACTGGAAGGGCTTCAGCCTTGGCCTCAACTTCGCGTACAAGATCGGCGGATATCTCTATGACGGTGCCGAGAAGGACGTTGCCGACGACGGCTACTACTGGAACCGTATCCGCAGCAAGTACTACTATGACAACATGTGGACCGAGAGCAACAAGAGCGGTACCCAGCCAAAGCTTCGCGGAACTGACCTTGAAGATGCAATGCAGGCTTCATCACGTCATATGTACAACGCATCCTTCCTCCGCCTCAAGACCATCAGCCTCGGATACTCAATTCCTCGCGAGCTCGTAAGCAAGGTCGGCCTCTCCGGCGCACGCGTATACTTCAACGGAGGCAACCTTCTTACCTTCAGCAAGTACAAGATCGCAGACCCTGAGGTAAACGAGTACGGAACCAGAGGTTGGGAGACCCCTATCGGAAAGACCTACACCTTCGGTATCGAGTTGAACTTCTAAATGATGGAGGAATAGAAAAATGAAAAAGATATATATTGCAATAATAGCTCTCTGCTGCGCAGTTTCTTCATGCGAAGGCTTCCTTGACGTCCCTCCTACCAACTACGCGGACTCATCATCAAGCATCGGCAGTGCAGCTGACGCCCAGGTAATGATGAACGGTCTTCTCCGCAAGATGACCTCATCAAGCTACTACGGAGCGAACTTCACACTGTACGGCGACGCAAAGGGCGGCGACATTACCATCTTCACCGCAGGCTACGGCGGAAATGCACTCTACTATTTCAGCCACAGCGCCAACAACAACACATACTCCGGAATCTGGAGTTCATGCTACAACTGCCTCCTCCAGGCGAACAACATCATCACCAACATCGAGAAGCTCCAGGCTGAAGGCAAGGGCGACGGTCTCGAGGAATTCCTCGGCCAGGCTCTGACCATCCGCGCCCTCATCCACTTCGATCTCGTACGCTGCTATGGCAAGCCATACAACATGGACAAGTCAAGCTACGGCGTTCCTGTCGTGACCGAGCCTGTCGATGCACGTGCACAGCTACTCCGCAACAGCGTCGAAGAGGTTTACACCCAGATCATCAGCGACCTCAAGGCTGCCCAGCCGATGCTCTCGGGCAAGAAGAGCAACGGCTACATCAACCTGTATGCAAACAAGGCCATCCTCGCAAAGGTGCTCATGTACACCGAGGACTGGAGCGGCGCACTCGCAGCAGCAGAGGATGTCATCAACAACGGAGGATACAAGCTCTATGAGCCTGAGGAGTGGGTCGCTTCATGGACAAAGCAGTTCGGAAGTGAGTCTATCTTCGAGCTCGGAGTATACCCTAACGAGGCTGACCTCGGTGTTTCAGGTGTCGGTGGCTACTACCGCCGCAAGGGCCATGGATCATCTTCTGTCAACGGTTGCTTCATGGCCAGCTCATACTGGTTCAATATCATGGGCGAGAATGACGTCCGCTGGGGTGTGATGGACTACGACCAGAGAGACGACGAGCGTGCCAACAACGCCGACGACCCACGTTACCAGATGAAGGGCGCATGCTACAAGTACAGCGGAGACATCAATCTTTCGGGAGACAAGGAAGGCAGCAGCACCGCTGTCAACATCAAGGTCATCCGACTCTCAGAGGTATATCTCAATGCTGCGGAGGCTGCTCTCAGAACAGGCAAGGCTGACAAGGCTGCAGAATACCTCAACGCCATCGCACGCCGCGATATTGACCGTGAGGCCTATACTGACACAACTGTAAGCATCGATGCAATCCTTGACGAGTATCGCAGGGAGTTCCTTACCGAGGGCAAGCTCTTCCATGAGATGTGCCGCCTGAACAAGACCATCTACTTCGACGATGACGCTTACGGCAACGGAACCAACTCTCCTTACCGCGGAAGCAGCATCGACCGCAGCAACGGTCTCTGCCGCCTCCCTATCAGCCAGGATGAGATCAACGCCAACCCTGGCATCGGCAAGCAGCAGAACGAAGGTTATTAGTGAATCAAGGGGCATGACCCCTTGGTTCAACCACCAATAAGAAGGCCCGACACGTTTGTGCCGGGCCTTCTTGTATTTACTATTGATCTGTTATTCGCTCTTGCGGATGTCGAGCTGAAGCTCATCGAGCTGGAGCTGGTCGATCTCGGATGGTGAGTCGATCATGACGTCGCGGCCCTGGTTGTTCTTAGGGAATGCGATGTAGTCGCGGATGGTCTCCTGGCCGCCAAAGAGTGCGCAAACGCGGTCGAAACCGAATGCGAGACCTCCGTGGGGCGGAGCACCGAACTTGAAGGCATTGATGATGAAGCCGAACTTGTATTCTGCATCCTCCTTGCTGATGCCGAGGATCTCGAACATTCTCTCCTGCATTGCTGCCTCGTGGATACGGATTGAACCGCCACCGAGCTCGGTACCGTTGAGAACGAAGTCGTATGCATTTGCACATACGCGCTCGAGGTCTTCCTTCTTGTCGCTGTAGTACCAGTCGAGGTGCTCTGGCTTAGGAGCAGTGAATGGATGGTGCATAGCGTAGAAGCGGTTGGTCTCGTCATCCCACTCGAACAGAGGGAAGTCAACAACCCAAAGAGGAGCGAAAACCTTAGGGTCTCTGTAGCCGAGGCGGTTACCCATCTCGATACGGAGGACACCGAGCTGAGTCTGGGTCTTGCGCTTTGGTCCGCAGAGGAGAAGGAGAAGGTCGCCGGTCTTTGCCTCGCAAGCCTCAGCTACAGCCTTGAGCTGCTCAGCGCTGTAGAACTTGTCGATGCTGGACTTGATCGAGCCGTCAGCATTGAGCTTGATGTATACGAGTCCCTTTGCACCTACCTGAGGGCGCTTTACCCACTCGGTAAGCTCGTCGATCTGCTTGCGGGTGTACTCTGCACAGCCATCGACAGCGATTGCACCGATATACTCAGAACCATCGAACACGCTGAAGCCGCAACCCTTTACGAGCTCGCTGACCTCGTGGATCTTCATGCCGAAACGGATATCCGGCTTGTCTGAACCATAGAAATCCATTGCGTCGTACCAGCTCATGCGAGGGATAGGATTTGCAATCTCGACGTTCACAGCGTTCTTGAACATCTGGCGCATCATACCCTCGAATGTTCCGAGAACATCCTCCTGGTCAACGAAAGACATTTCGCAGTCGATCTGGGTGAACTCTGGCTGACGGTCAGCGCGGAGATCCTCGTCACGGAAACAGCGTACAATCTGGAAGTAGCGGTCGTAGCCTGAAACCATGAGAAGCTGCTTGAAGGTCTGTGGAGACTGTGGCAGCGCGTAGAACTGTCCCGGGTTCATACGTGAAGGAACGACGAAGTCGCGTGCTCCCTCCGGAGTTGACTTGATGAGGTATGGAGTCTCGATCTCCATGAAGCCCTGCTGGTCGAGGTATGAACGGATCTCCTGTGCCAGTCTGTGACGGAGAGCAAGAGCTCTCTGGAGAGGTGGACGGCGAAGATCGAGGTAGCGATATTTTGCGCGGAGGTCCTCACCTCCATCGCTTTCCTCCTCGATAGTGAATGGAGGAGTGTTTGCCTTGTTGAGTATCTTGATGGTCTCGATGCCGATCTCGATATCACCGGTAGCCATCTTGGCATTCTTGCTCTGGCGCTCGAGAACTGTACCTACAACCTGGATGACGTACTCACGTCCAAGTGAGGTTGCGGTCTCTACGAGCTCAGCCGGAGCAGCTGCATCAACCACGAGCTGGGTGATGCCGTAGCGGTCACGAAGGTCGATGAAGGTCATTCCACCAAGCTTGCGGGCTTTCTGCACCCAGCCGGCGAGGGTCACCTTCTTTCCTGCATCAGAAATGCGGAGTTCTCCGCAAGTATGAGTTCTGTACATATGATTATTAAATTATTATTCGTCGGAACCGCGAAATTACTAATTATTATTGGATTTCGTTGTAAAAAAAGAAAGCGGCCGCCTGGCCGCTTTCCATTATATCGGATAAGGATGAATTAATCCTCGTCAGTCTCCTGAGCTGCGTACTCAGCAAGAAGCTTGTTCTGTACATCTCCAGGTACTGGCTGGTAGTCAGCGTACTCCATGGTGAAGGTAGCAGAACCCTGGGTGAGTGAGCTGAGGGAGGTTGAGTAGCGATAGAGCTCTGCGAGAGGAATGCGGGCCTTGAGGACTGCGAATCCCTTGTCAGCACCCATGTCACCGAGCATACCGCGACGGTTCTGGATGTCGCTCATTACTGCACCCTGATACTCTGCAGGAGTGATGACCTCGACATTGTAGATAGGCTCGAGGATCTTTGGACCTGCATTGCGGAATGCCTCCTTGAATGCGTTACGTCCAGCGATGATGAACGCGATTTCCTTAGAGTCTACCGGATGCATCTTTCCATCGTATACGAATACGCGGATGTCACGTGCGTATGAACCGGTAAGAGGTCCCTCTACCATCTTCTCCTTGATACCCTTGAGGATAGCAGGCATGAAGCTGAGGTCGATAGCACCACCGACAACGCAGTTGTAGAACTCGAGCTTTCCACCCCAGTCCATCTCGGTCTGCTCCTGGGTCTTCACGTTGAGAACAGTCTCCTTGCCGTCGATCTTGAACTTGGTGTTAAGCTCGCCTTCAGCAGGGCATACGAGGAGGTGAACCTCACCGAACTGGCCGGCACCACCTGACTGCTTCTTGTGACGGTACTGTGCGGTAGCGACCTTGGTGATGGTCTCGCGATAAGGTACCTTTGGTGCGAAGAGCTCGACGTCGAGCTTGTACTCGTTGTTGAGGAGCCACTTCACGATATTGATGTGCTGCTCACCGTTACCATTGAGAATGGTCTGGCGGAGCTCCTTGTTGTAGTCAACGATGAAGGTAGGGTCGGTAGATGCGATCTTCTTGAGAGCGTCGCCGAGCTTCTGCTCATCCTGCTGAACCTTTGCCTTGATTGCGCAACGATACTTAGGTGCAGGGAACTCGATCTTGTCGTATGCGATACCTGAACCCGGCTGTGAAAGGGTAATGCCTGACTTGCCGTTCTTAAGCTTCACGAGACAGCCGAAATCTCCGGCGTGGAGAACATTGACAGACTCCTTCTTTACACCTGCAACGGCATAGAGAGCAGAGATGCGCTCCTTGTTGCCGGTCTTTGCGTCCTCGAGGTCAACACCTGCGTTGATGTTGCCGCTCATTACCTTGAAGTAAGATACTTCACCAAGGTGAGCCTCGATGTCGTTCTTGTAGATGAAGAGGGCTGCAGGGCCGTTCTCGTCAACCTGAGGTGCAGGAGCAACGTTCTTGGTGAACTCGAGAAGTCTCTTTACACCGACGTCGTTCTTTGCGCTGACGCAGAATACAGGGTAAACCTCGCCGTTCACGATACCAAGGTTGAGACCCTTGCGGATATCATCCTCGTCAAGTTCGCCGACCTCGAAGAACTTCTCCATGAGGCCCTCGTCGAACTCGGCAGCCTTCTCGATGAGTTCCTGGCGTGCCTCCTCGATTACGTCAGCCATGTCTGCAGGCATATCGATCTCCTCGCGGGTACCGTTGGTATCCTTGAAGCGATAGCACTTGTTCATAAGAAGGTCAACGAAGCAGTTGTATCCTGGACCTGGATTTACAGGAATCTGGACATTGATGATCTTGCTGCCGAAAGCCTCCTTCATGGAAGCCATCACATTCTCCCAGTCAGCCTTCTCGGCGTCAAGCTGGTTGACAGCGATCACGAGAGGGAACTTGATCTTCTCGGCACGACGGACGAGATTCTCGGTACCAACCTCGACACCCTGCTGTGCGTTTACTACAAGGATTCCGCTTTCACAAACGCGGAATGCGGTGTATGCACCACCGATGAAGTCATCAGAACCCGGAGTATCGATGAAGTTGATCTTCTTATCCATGAACTCTGCATAGAGAGGAGTTGCATAGATCGATCTCTGGTTCAGCTTCTCAAGCTCATTGTAGTCTGATACGGTATTCTTATCCTCGACTGCGCCTCTGCGGTCGATGACCTTTCCCTCATAGAGCATAGTCTCGGCGAGGGTGGTCTTTCCTGACTTGGTGCTGCCGAGAAGCACCACGTTTCGGATGTCTTTGGTTAAGTACTCTTTCATTTTAGTGATATTATTTGTTATTAATTATCAACTGGTTATACTTTCTGACACAATCAGTAAGCTCACAAATCTAATGAATATTTATCACAATTAAAATGTTTCAGTCCATAAATATTCGTAAATTTGTCATGTAAAAAGAACAGAATATCATGCACAAGGAAATCCATCTCAAGCCATACATGCAACAGGGACGCATCGAGGCGGGATGCGACGAAGCCGGAAGAGGACCCCTTGCCGGGCCCGTATTCGCGGCCGCCGTCATACTTCCCGAGGATTTCCACCATCCGCTGCTCAACGACAGCAAGAGGATGACCGAGCGTGCCCGGGATATCCTGCGCGAGGTGATAGAGCGCGAAGCCGTCAGCTGGGCCGTGGAGGAAGTGAGCGCTTCCGAAATCGACGAGCTGAACATACTCTGGGCATCGGTCACAGGCATGCAGCGCGCCGCACACAGACTCTCGACAGTACCGGAGATGCTGCTTGTAGACGGCAACAGGTTCAGGCCATTCGACCTTTGCCCGCATACCCTTGTCGTTCATGGAGACGCGACATATGCCAGCATCGCAGCGGCATCGGTACTTGCAAAGACCTGGAGGGACGAGAAAATGCGCACGCTGGCCCAGCAGTACCCCGAGTATGGATGGGAACGCAACATGGGTTATCCTACCAAGGAGCATATTGAGGCCATCAAACGCTTCGGATATACTCCGGAACACAGAAAAAGTTTCCATCCGAAAGAGTTGGAGCCAAGCTTATTTGATGAAATAAACATTTGAATATGAAAAAGATACTTTCAACACTCGCAGCGCTGGCAATCTTTGCCGCAAATGCGTATGCAGATGAAGGAATGTGGCTGCTGCCACTCCTCCAGAAGATGAATGCTGAAGCGATGGCCGACCTCGGCTGCCGACTGACTCCAGAGCAGATCTACAGCATCAACAACTCTTCCCTCAAGGACGCTATCGTTCATTTCGGCGGCGGCTGTACCGCGGAAGTCATCTCACGCGAGGGACTGGTAGTCACCAACCACCATTGCGGCTACTCGAACATCCAGAGACTCTCCACACCTGAGCACAACTACCTCGAGGATGGATACTGGGCAATGAACCGCAATGAGGAACTTCCTGCCGACGGCCTGAGCGTCACCTTCCTCCAGAGCTTCACAGACGTCACCGACATCATCACCAAGGCGTACGACAAGGCTCTCAAGGCAAACAAGAAGGCCGACAACAAGGAAGAGCTCGCGACCGCTGCCATGAATCAGGCTGCAGAAGACCTCGAGAAGAAGGCAGAGGCTGACAACCCTCACTGCACAGCGACCGTCACCAGCTTCTACAACAACAACGTATATTACCTCATTGTATACAAGACATACACCGACATCCGCTTCGTAGGCGCACCTCCTGCATCATCAGGAAAGTTCGGCGGCGACACCGACAACTGGATGTGGCCACGTCACACCTGCGACTTCTCGATGTTCCGCATCTACGCAGGCAAGGACAACGAGCCAGCCGCATACTCCCCTGACAACAAGCCATACACTCCTGTAAAGTCCCTCAAGGTATCTCTCAAGGGTCTCGAGGACGGTGACTTCGCAATGATCATGGGCTATCCTGGCCGCACCCAGCGTTTCCAGACCGCAGCCCAGCTCCGCCAGATGCTTGCTGTCAACGATGTACGCATCGACGCCCGCACCCTCCGCCAGGATATCATGTGGGAGGCACGCATGGCCGACCCTGTAGTGAACCTCCAGTATGCGAGCAAGTACGCCAGCTCTTCAAATGGCTGGAAGAAGTGGCAGGGTATGCGCGAGGCATTCGCAAAGCTCGGCATCCTCGAGCGCGAAGAGGCAAAGGAAGCCGAATTCACACAGTGGGCAGCATCAAAGAAGAAGCGCCAGGAAGCCTATGGCGACGCTCTCGGCATGATCGAGAACGCTGTCAACGCAACATCCAAGGCTGAGCTTGCCATCACCCTCCTCAACGAGACCATCGGCAACATCGAGATCCTCAGCATCGCCAGCCGCTACAGAAGCGCAGCCGCAAGGGCAAAGGAGAATGCCGCCCAGGCAGGCGTCAATGCCGCTCTCGCCACATACAAAGACTACAGCGTGGAACTTGACAAGAAGGAAGCCAACGCCCTCATCTCGTACTATCTCGAGAAGTGCAGCGCAGACAATTCAATCAGCGTTCCTGGACATGACGTAAAGAAGGTTGCCGAGTATGTCGACTACCTCTTCGAGAACAGTGCATTCACTTCAGCAGAGAAGCTCCAGAGCGTGAACGGCATTATCGAGAACGACCCTGCATTCGATCTCATCGCAAGCTATTCCGAGGTCTACAACAAGCTTTACCCGATGGTAGTGGCTGACCAGGAGGGCCTCCTTGCCGGCAGCAAGGCCTTCGCAGCCGGACTGCTCGAGTGGAAGGCAGGAGAGCCTTCTTACCCTGATGCAAACAGCACCATGCGACTCACCTACGGCAACGTCAAGTCATACTCGCCAAAGGACGGTGTACTCTACAAGCATTACACAACCCTCAAGGGTGTCATGGAAAAGGAAGACCCGGACAACTATGAGTTCCGCGTGCCAGCCCGCCTCAAGGAAATCTACGAGACCAAGGATTATGGCCAGTATGCCAACAGGAACGGCGAGCTCGTGACCTGCTTCCTCATCAACTGCGACATCACCGGCGGCAACTCCGGCAGCCCTGTGATGAACGCTGACGGAGACCTGGTGGGCCTCGCATTCGACGGCAACTGGGAGTCAATGTCCAGCGACGTGATGTTCGAACCCGATCTCCAGAGATGTATCTGCGTCGACATCCGCTACGTCCTCCTCATGATGGACAAGTTCGGTGGCGCAGGCTATCTCCTCAACGAAATGGATATTGTAAAATAAAGACTGAAATGACAGAACAGCAGATACTTGAAATATTGCAGGATGTACGCCATCCGGGCCGCGGCGACAAGAGCGTCGTAGAGCTCGGCATGGTTCACTCCATCGACATAAAGGAGGATGGTGTAAGTGTCACCCTCGCCTTCTCGAAGCGCCGTGACCCCCTCTCCGAATATCTCATCGGCAGCGCGCGCGCAGCACTGGTCCGCGCACTACCCGAGGGAATGAAGTCCGAGGTGCTCACCACCGTTATCGAGGAGAGCGCTCCAAAGAAGAAAAACAATACCATGGACCTGGACTTTGAACAGGTCAAGGACATCAAGCATATCATAGGCATCGCCTCAGGAAAGGGCGGCGTAGGAAAGTCAACCGTCGCCGTCAACATGGCTGTCGCACTCGCGCGTCTCGGATATAAGGTAGGCCTCGCCGACGCGGACGTCTATGGTCCGTCAGTTCCTCTCATGACCGGTACAGAAGATACCGCTCCGAACGCAGTCGAGGAGGACGGCAAGGAGTACTTCCTCCCAATCGAGAAGTATGGCGTAAAGTGGATGTCGATAGGCTACTTCGCCCAGAAGGGCCAGGCACTCATCTGGCGCGGTCCTATGGCCTGCAACGCCTTGAAGCAAATGATTCTCCAGGTCATCTGGGGCGAGCTCGACTTCCTGCTCATCGACATGCCTCCTGGAACCGGCGACATCCATATCAGCCTTGTCTCTGACGTTCCTATGGAGGGTGCCGTCATCGTCACCACCCCGCAGGCTGTGGCTCTCGCCGACGTCGAGAAAGGTGTCAACATGTTCCGCAACCCTAGCGTGAACAAACCTATCTACGGCCTGGTCGAGAACATGGCATGGTTCACACCAGAGGAACTTCCCGAGAACAAGTACTACATCTTCGGCAAGGGTGGCGGCATCGCCATGGCAGACACCCTCGGAATCGACCTTCTCGGCCAGATTCCTATCGTCCAGAGCATCCGCGAATGCGGTGACAGCGGCGAACCGGCAGCGCTCGGATCACGTCCCGACAGCCTGGCCTTCATCGAACTCGCCAAGGCACTCGCAGACAAGCTGGATTAACGCCGCTGAATAGAAAAAGAGACCGCCTCTGCTACCAGGGGCGGTCTTTTATCATATACAGCAACAGCTGTGGACGTGCTAGAACTTGAAGCCGACCTTGAAAGAAATGGCCTGGGCGAAGTTGTTAAAAATATTGTAGTCCTGACCGATGTTTTCGTAAGTCTCCCATACTCCCTCCTTATAATTGTAGTTGCGGGTCTCAACGACATTAGTAATGACCTCGACCTGCTTGACAGCCTGTACGGAAAGACCGACGGCTACGTATATTCTGTCAGAATCGAAGCCTATCTGAGGGATATAGAAAAAACCTCCCAGGTTTCTGCCTTTACTTGCCTCAACAACTGCCTTTGAAAAACCACACTCGGGCTGGGTAGAATGAACATTGACGGCATATCCTCCGTCGATGGCGAAGAAAGGGCTGAGCCTGCCGACTGTCGAAAGGTTGACACCGTCAAGCACATACTTTGCACGCACGAATACTGGGACAAGTATCTGGTCGTTGTCGTAATTGTTCTCACTGGTCTTGGACTCACCACTCAGTTTGGTAAACTTATATGTCTCGTGGGCATAAAGAGCCTGGGAGTAGCGGGCTCCTGCGCCAAGACCCAACTCAAGCGCATTGTTGACCTTGTAGCCGGCAATGAAGCTTGCGCCGCCTTCCATGGATATGAATTGTGTTCCCTTGCCTGCATTAACCTCAATGGCATATGTCATCTTCTGAGCACTCATGGTGATTGATGAGGCAACCAATAAAGCAGATGCGATAATGATCTTTTTCATATTATTGTGTTTAAGCTATTGTTCAAATAATTTTGTCAGTGCAACGAAATCCTCAACGCCAAGGCGCTCTGCGCGGAGATCGAATACTGCGTCAGCTGCCCAGGCAGGAGCGATTCCCTCGTGAGCAGTCGCCCACTCGTTGATCATTGGTTTCAAGGCGTTGCGCAGGGTCTTGCGGCGCTGGTTGAAGGCGGTCTTTACGACTTTCTTGAACAGAGCCTCGTCACAGCCGAGATCATTCCTGCCGTTGCGGCGGAGACGGATCACAGCCGACTTGACCTTTGGCGGCGGAGCAAAGGCTCCTGGCCCTACAGTCATTACGTAATCGATATCGTACCATGCCTGCAGAAGAACCGACAGGATGCCATAAGTCTTGCTTCCCGGTTTCTCGGCAATACGGTCTGCAACCTCCTTCTGGATCATGCAGACAACCTCAGGCACACGGTCCTTGTCCTCAAGAATCTTGAAGAAGATCTGGGACGATATGTTGTAAGGGAAGTTTCCGATGACGCGGTATGGTCCCTTGAATATGGCCTCCATCTTGAGCTTGAGGTAATCTCCCTCCATCAGTCGTCCCTGCATTCCATTGAAATGCGTAAGCAGATACTCCACAGACTCCGTATCGATCTCGATCATGCGGGCATCTATATCGTCGCGCTGGATAAGGTACTGGGTCAGAACACCCATGCCCGGACCGATCTCCAGCACATCGCGTGGAGCGGCAGGATCATTGGTGAGAGCGTCCACGATTCCACGTGCTATGCTCTGGTCGGTCAGAAAGTGCTGACCAAGGGCTTTCTTTGCTCTTACTTCCATCTTATTCTTCTTTTTTACGGGCAGTCATGAACGCCGCAGCGGCGGATCCAAGCAGAGCGAGAATCAGCAGGATGGAGCCGCAACGCGAAATTCTTGCACTTGTGACATACGACTCGGGCTCGAAACGCATCACAAGTTCGTGGTTTCCTGCAGGCAGGAATGCTCCTCTCAGCAGCCAGTCGGCGCGGAAGAGAGGAATCTCCTCACCACGGATGCCTCCGTCAGCCAACCAGAGATGCCAGCCCTCAGGGTAATAGACTTCACTGAATATTGCCGCTGACTCCTTCTCGGACGAATAGCTGTACCGGAGTTCGTTAGGAGCGTAATATGTCAATTCTATAGATGCAGTAGTGTCGGCTGGCGTTGCTTTCAGTTTATCCTGTGCCCAGGCAAAATCGTCCGCTATGATTGCCGTGGTCTCGAGATCGACGTCATCAAGAAGGTCGATTTCCTCGTTCTTGTCGGCAGGGCGGCGGAGTGAGTTCACGAACCAGGCATTGCCGAGTCCGTATGGATAAACGAGAGGTGCATTATCGGCTCCGAGGATGATATAGCGGGTATTCAGCATCGACAGGGCTGAATGGTAGCCGATCATCTCGAAAGCCTCCTGGATGGTGGTAGCCTCCGCAATCTCCGAGTAGATTGCATTGCACTCCGCTGTCAGGTGGCGGTCGATGAGATCCTGGTAGCGCTGGAGCTTGGCAGGGCTGTAACCACCGATGTTCTTGTGCCAGTATGATGGATGGGAGTCGTTGAACACGTTCACACTGAGGTCAAGGACACGATATGAAGGATCCTCGTCATTGAGGATCATCTCATCCACCGGACGCTTGTCGAACTGGCTGTTGAAGTTCTTCGGAGTGACGAAATCGTCGGAATTGAGGTAGCGCTTCGCAACCGGGAACAGGTCAAGAAGGACGAGCAGGCATACCAGGATGGAGGCTGTACGACGGCGTTTCTCGCTCATCTCCGGATGAGTCCTGAAGGTTTCCTTGGCCGATGAAGGAATCATCGTTCCCCAGTATATGAGGCCGAAGGCTGCAAGAATCAGAAGCATGGAGCGGAGTGCGTCGTTGCGGAGGAGCATCACGCGGTCCTTCATGAATGCGGTGATCAGGACCTCAGGCTGTGAGGCATCAGACTGGCTGAAGAAATTGCCGGCAAGGCTCGGGATAAGGAATACGAGTGCACAGAAACCTGCGGTTATCGCAAGCGCTATCCAGCCTTTCTTCTTGAACCTTTCAGCGACCTCGGCGTTGCGCATCACAGAATCAAGTGCCATGAAGCCAAGCACAGGAAGTGTAACCTGGAGAGCCACTAGGCCCATGCTGACAGTTCTGAACTTGTTGTAGAACGGAATATGGTCGTACCAGAATTTTGTGAAGCCCATGAAATGGCTGCCGAGCGAAAGCAGTATGAACAGGACGGTACATGCAACGACCCACCACTTTTCCTTGCCCTCACAGAACATCAGGCCGAGAATGAAAAGGAATACGGTAATGGCGCCCATGTACATAGGACCGGCGGTGAAAGGCTGAGGCCCCCAGTACATCGGAAGGTTCTTTGCGACCTCCTTGAGATTTGACTGACCGGCCTGACGGAGGATATCGATTGTCGCAGACTTTTCCGGGTTCACGGCAGCGGCTGATGATCCTCCGTTGAAGTTAGGAATCATCATGTTTGGAAGCTCCTCCCAGCCGTAAGACCATGCGGTAGCATAGTCGAGCGAGAGTCCTTCTCCACCGTCTCCTGATTTCTCCGACACGAGTTCAGAACCTCCACGCATCGAATGCGGTGTGTACTTGTAGATCGGAATGAGCTTGTTCGCGTTGGTGGCGATGCCGGCGAGTCCGAAGACGAGCAGGCAGGCCGAGGCAGCGAAAAAGCGGCCGAGGTCTTTGCGGCGCTCTGCGTCGCAAAGGAGCCACACGAGCACTGCGACTGCATATACCAGCACCATGATTGCCAGGTAATAGGTAATCTGCTGATGGTTGGCCTTAACCTGGAGCGCTATGCCGAATCCGAACAGGACGGCAGCCAGGACTGTCTTCGGCAGCCATTTCCCACATTTGGACAAAGCCCATCGGTAGCACGCTGTCAGCCCGGCGAGTGCCCAAGGCATGAACGCTATCGCCTGCATCTTGGTATTGTGACCCACCTGAATGATCTGGAGGTTATACGCACAGAAAGTCACGGCGATTGCTCCGCCGATTGCGACAGGCAGGCTGATGCCGAGCGAAAGCATCAGCAGGAACGCTCCGAGCATGGATGCGAAAAGCCAGGTAGCCGGACGTTTGCCAAGGGTCAGCAGGTCATAGACAGGCTGAGTCCAGTCTCCACGTCCAGGAGCCGCGATCACGGTCGTAGGCATGCCGCCGAACATCGAGTTTGACCATGCGGTAGGGTCATCTGGATTTGCCTTGTTCCACTCGTTCATCTCGTGAGACATGCCGACATAGCCGGAAATATCGCTCTGGTCGACAATCTTGCCTCCCAGTACCTGAGGTACAAAGGCATATGCGAGAATAAGGAACAGTACTGCTGCTCCCAGATAAAGGAATATCTTCTTGTCAATCTTCATATCCATTCATTATTCAGCATGGCGTACCGAATCCAGCAATTCTGCCAGACGCACGGTCAACGCCTTGCGCGAGTATTTATCAATTCCAGCCGGCACGAACGGGGTCGCCTCTCCCCTGAACGCTTTCCACGCGCAGTCAAGGGCGTCCTTCATGCCTTGAGCATCCTCCCAGCCATACATTACGCCGGCACCGGTCTCATCAAGGACCTTTGCACAGGCTCCGTCAGGCTGACCTATCCCCAACACCGTCTTTCTGGCAGCCAGATACTCGAACAGTTTGCCCGGAAGTATCATGGCGTACTCAGGTTCCTGGCGCAGAGGCAACAGCAGGAGATCGGCCGAACGCTGCTCCATGACGGCTTTCTCATGATTCACATAACCATTGTCAACCAGATTCGGCCCCAGTCCACGCTCCTGTATTGCAGCAATTATTTCCGCATCTGTCTTGCCTGAAAGACGGATACGAAGCTTGTTCCTGAACTCTTCATCATCCGCGCAGCGTTCAGCCAGAATGTCCCAGAACACAAGCGGATTGCCGGCTGCCGCAAACAGGCCGGTATGGACCACGTTGAAGTCGCCGTGAGGCGCCGGATCCACAGTGAAATCGTCGGTATCGAAACCGTTCGTTATCATCGCCACAGGAGTGCTTGTCCTGGCCTGGTAGTCAGCCTGGACGGCAGGAGTTACCGTAAGAACTGCCGTAGCCTCGTCAAGGACAGCCTGCTCGAGTCTGTGGTGCTTCCTGTCAGCCCATCCCGTGAGATGAAGATGCTTGTAGTAGAATATCTTTGTCCATGGGTCACGGAAATCCGGAATCCATGGAAGGCCTGTCTCCTTTGCCAGTCCGCGACCTATGAGATGCATCGAATGAGGCGGTCCTGTGGTCACGATGACATCGACAGGATGCTCCCTGAGGTATTGCTTAAGGAACTTCACGGAGCTGCGCACCCACCAGACCCTAGGGTCCGGAATGAAGAAATTACCCCTTATGAACAGTGACAGCCTTTTCTTCAGCGATAGCTTTCCGTCGTTGTTGATCGGGTTGACTTCCCCGCCGGTGGCTGCCGTCTTGCTGGACATCAGGGTCTTCATGTCCGTGGACTGCTTCGAGCCCATTATCATACGATATGCAGAATATGGCTCGATTATCTTGGTCTTGATCACTTCCGTTTCAGCAGGGATGTCCGCGAGCAATGTCTCATCGACAGACGTAATCTCCGGATTGAGCGGAGTATAGATCACCGGCTGCCAGCCCTGGGAAGGAAGATACTTCGAGAACTTCACCCAGCGCTGCACCCCGGAACCACCTGCTGGCGGCCAGTAGTATGCTATTATCAGCACCCTTTTCATAGACCGACTTCCTGTTTCATTCTTCTCAGCAGGTCGAATGCCTGCAGTGGGGTCATGTTGTCAAGGTCAGCGGCCTTGAGCGAATCACGGATGCTGCTCAATGTCGGATCGTCAAGGGCAAAAAGCGAGAGCTGTATCTCCGGAGCGGACTCGACGGCCTTCTTGCTTTCGGCAGCTGCACTGCGATGGACTAGCGCCGACAACGATGCATTTCCGCTCTCGAGCTCCTCGAGAGTGCGCTCGGCCGAACGTATGATTTCTTTTGGCATGCCGGCCATGCTTGCCACATGGATACCGAAACTGTGTGCCACGCCGCCCTCCTTGAGCTTGCGGAGGAAGATCACCTTGCGACCCTGCTCCTTCACGGCGATATGGAAGTTCTTTACTCTTGGATAGAGACCCTCCATGTCGTTCAGTTCGTGGTAATGGGTTGCAAACAAAGTCTTTGCACCACGGCCATGTTCGTGGAGATACTCGACCAGCGCCCTGGCGATTGACATTCCGTCATAGGTCGAGGTTCCGCGGCCGATCTCATCCATTAGCACCAGCGATCTCTCGGAAAGATTATGCATGATCATGGAAGTCTCGAGCATCTCTACCATGAATGTCGATTCGCCTCGGGAAATGTTGTCGGTTGCTCCGACACGGGTGAATATCTTGTCACACCATCCTATCGCAGCACTGTCTGCCGGTACAAAAGAGCCTATCTGGGCAAGCAGCACGATAAGTGCCGACTGACGCAGAAGCGCCGACTTACCGGCCATGTTCGGACCTGTAAGGATGATGATCTGCTGCTGGTCGGAATCGAGATAGAGGTCATTCGGAACGTATTCCTCTCCTGCCGCCATACGCTGTTCGATCACAGGGTGACGGCCTGCACGGATATCGAGTACACGGCTTTCACTCATGTCCGGCCGGCAGTAATTCCACTCCTCGGCAGTCAGTGCAAAGCCTGTAAGAATGTCAAGACGCGAAAGGATAAGACAGTTTTCCTGAATCTCACGGACTGATGCCTGGACGCTGCGGACAAGGCCTGCAAACAGTGCCGATTCCAGTTCGTAGATCTTGCTTTCTGCCGAGAGTATCTTTGCCTCGTATTCCTTCAGCTCTTCGGTGATGTATCTTTCGGCATTCACTACAGTCTGACGGCGCACCCAATCCTCGGGAACACGGTCTCTTGCCGAGTTGCGGACCTCGATATAGTAGCCGAATACATTGTTGTATTTTATCTTGAGGCCGGGGATTCCTGTACGTTCAGCCTCGCGCTTCTCCATCGCAAGCAGATAGTCCTTGCCGCCACGGCTGAGATCCCTCAATTCGTCAAGCTCGGCATTGACTCCCGCTGCAATTATGTCTCCCTTGCCTACCGATACTGCCGGTTCCTCACAGAGGGTTTCCGCGATCAGCCTTACCAGCGACTCACAGTCGCTTGAACGCTCCATGAGCATGCGAAGTGCCGATGGTGAATCTTCCGTGTTGCAGAGTTCCCTTATCGGGCGCATCTGTCCGAGACTGCGTCCCAGAGACGCAAGTTCGCGCGGCAGGATCTTGCCGGCGGCAGCTCTGGACACACGGCGCTCCAGGTCTCCAACCTGGTCCAGCAGTTTCCTGAGGTCACCGCGGAGGAGAGGCTTGTCAAGCATATACTGGACGACGTCATGACGGGCCGCCAATTCAGAGAGGCTCTTGAGCGGCATCGCCATCCACTGACGCAGCAGACGTGAACCCATAGGGGTACAGCAGCGGTCGGTGACGTCAAGAAGCGAAGTACCCTCGGCACCTGCGGTCGACGAAAATATCTCCAGGTTGCGGACGGTGAAACGGTCCATCCATACGAAGCTCGACTCATCTATGCGGGACAATGAACAGATATGCTGGAGACCGCTGTGATGAGTCTGTTCCAAATAGACAAGCAACGCTCCCGCCGCCTGGATGCCCAGCGGAGCACCTTCAACGGCAAAACCTTTGAGGGAATTCACCCCGAGCTGACGGCAGAGTTTTTCCTCTGCAGCGTCATACACGAAAGCCCACTCGTCCAGCGTGGTGAGGCAGCACCCTGCGCCGATTCCGTCAGCGACCTCGCGGGCCATATCACGCGGAACTATCAGCTCCTTCGGCGCCATGGTGGCGAACAGGGCGGTGATATAATCCATCGGGCCCTGCGCAAGCTTGAATGTTCCAGTGGATACGTCCAGGAAGGCAGCGCCTACCCTGTCCCTGCCGAACGACAGTCCCGCCAGGAAGTTGTTTTCATTGCGGTTAAGCATCTCGTCGCCGAATGCGACACCTGGAGTGACAATCTCGGTCACACCTCTCTTGACGAGCTTCTTGGTAAGCTTCGGATCCTCAAGCTGGTCACAAACCGCAACCTTGTAGCCGGCCCGGACGAGCTTAGGCAGATAGACATTCATGGCATGATGCGGCACGCCGGCCATTTCGGTCGCGCCTTTCTCACCATTGCTCTTGTGGGTCAGCTGTATGCCGAGCACCTTGCTGATCAGAACCGCATCATCACTGTATGCCTCATAGAAGTCACCCACACGGAAAAGCAGCACAGCCTCCGGGTTCTGCGCCTTGATGCTGAAATACTGTTTCAGCAGCGGGGTGTCTTCTATGACCTTCTCTTTTTTGCCTTTCATTACCGGCCTATCTTACACGCCAAAGGACGGCCTTAGCGGTCGTCCCTTCAGCAATTGTCAAATTCTTGATTACTTGCCCTGCTCGGCAGCCTTGATCATGTCCTCGTTTGCGGTGATGTAAACCTCAACGCGACGATTCTGCTGACGGCCGGCCTCGGTATCGTTGCTTGCTACAGGAACGTCATATGCGAGACCCTCGACGGTGAATCTGCTGGCGTTCATGCCACAGCTCTGGAGGTAGTTTGCAACGGCCTGTGCACGCTGGAGAGATACTCTCTCGTTAACTTCGTGGGTACCCTTGTTGTCGGTATGGCCCTGGATGCTGAGGTCTGTATCAGGCATGTCAGCCATTGTCTGGGCGAACTTCTTGAGGTTGGTCTTCGATGCGTCGCTGAGGTTGCTGCTGTTGAAAGCGAAGAGGATACCGCTGTCGAAGGTAACCTTGATAGCCTTGAGGTTGTTTGCGTCGAGAACGGTGTCAACCTGTGCACCCTCGATCTTTGCGAGCTCCTCGGCCTTCTTGTCCATCTTATGTCCGATGACTGCACCGGTACCTGCGCCTACTGCTGTTCCGATAGCGGCACCGATAGCGGCACCCTTGCCATCCTTTGCGATGAGAGCACCAGCTGCTGCACCGATAGCAGCTCCGGTAGCACCACCGATCATTGAACCGTTAGCGAGATTGGAAAGACTGCCGCAGCTTGAAAGGAGCATTGCAGCACAGCCAAGTGAAAGGAAAAACTTCTTCATATCTGTTACGTTTTATGTTTTATCCGCGAAACTGTCTCTACGAGACAAGCGCAAATATAGCCATTTATTATCAAAAACTATGCAAGACAGCTACCAGATAAGGTTGGTGATGAAAATCGCGATGATTCCGAACGGAGCAACGTATCTGATAAGGAAATAGAGCAGTGGGAAGAGCGCAACGTTCAGTTTTGATTTTCCGAAGCAGGTAAGCTCCTCGCGGACCGTCGCCTTTGACATCTTCCAGCCAGCAAAAAGGATGAACAGAAGACCTCCAAAGGCCATCAGATAGTCCGATGTAAGACTGTCGCAGAACTCGAAGATGGTCTTGCCGAGAAGCGATATGCCAGCCAGCGGACCGAAGCTCAGCGAACAGATCACGCCTAGCGCCCAGCAGCCCAGGAAGAGCAGAAGCACCGACCTGCCCCTTGTCATCTTTTTCTCCTCGACCAGATATGCAACACCGACTTCGATCATCGAGATGGAAGAGGTAAGGGCGGCGAAAAGGATGCTTGCAAAGAACAGGATGGAGATTGCTGCGCTCAGCCAAGGTGCATCTGCACCCATCTTTGCAAAAATGTAGGGAAGTGTCTCGAAAACCAGTCCAGGACCTGCCCCAGGCTCGATTCCAGCCGCAAATACTGCAGGCATGACGGCAAAGCCCGCAATCATGGCGAAAAGAAGGTCGAAGCCGGCGGTTCCGAGTCCGGAGATGAGAATGTTCTCGTCTTTCTTGACATATGAGGCATAGGTCAGGATGGAACCGGTTCCAAGCGAAAGGGTAAAGAACGACTGTCCCATCGCGGACGCTATGGTCTTGCCATCCAGCTTGGAGAAATCAGGCTTGAGCATATACTCCAGACCGGCAGAGGCACCGGGCAGCGAGATGGAATAGACCATGATGATGAGGATCAGGACGAAGAGAAGCGGCATGGTTATGCTGGCGAACTTCTCGATGCCCTTTTTAACTCCACGAAGAACGATGAGGCAGGTCGAGCCAAGGAATACCGTATGGCAGACAATAGGGGTCCAGGCCGAAGTGGTGAACCTGCTGAACATACCGCCGATACTGTCTACTGCATCAGCATTGAAGCTGAAAGTGAGAGCCTTGAGCAAATATCCGAATGACCATCCCCCGACCACACTGTAGTACGAGACAATGATCAGAGGAGTGATGACTGTAAGGAATCCCATCCACTTCCATTTCGACCCTGGCGCAAGTTTCTGCATAGCACCGAAGGTCCCGGCCTGGGCTGTTCTTCCAATGATGCTCTCTGCCATGAATACAGGCATCGTGAGAAGAAGAGTGGAAACAAGATAGACAATGATGAAGGCAGCACCGCCTCCCTCACCGACGGTATATGGAAAACGCCATATGTTGCCGAGTCCGATTGCCGAACCCGCCATCGCCATGATTATCGAAAACCTGCTTCCGAAAGTCTCTCTCTGTGCCATCGTTTACTGGAAAAGAAGGTTTGTAAGGAAGATGGCGACGATACCGATAGGCGCCACGAACCTGATGATGAAATAAACGGCTCCGAAGACCTTGTCATTGAATCTGAACTTGCCGTAGTTGGTAAATTCGTTGCGTACCGTTTCCTTGGACATTTTCCAGCCTACGAAGATCGTGAAGAGGAAACCTCCGATCGCCATCAGGTAATTGGAGATGAGCTTGTCACAGGCCTCGAAAATTGTGGATCCGAAAATCTTTGCGTCGCCAAGAGGGCCGAACGAAAGCGAGCAGAACACGCCGAGAGTCCAGGTAAGAGCCAGAATCACGAATACGGCCTTCTTGCGGGACAGGCCTTTTTCCTCGGTAAGGTATGCGACACCCGCCTCGACCATGGAGATTGACGAGGTAAGGGCAGCCACGAAGATCGTCAGGAAGAAAAGGATCGAAACAGTCGCGCTGAGCCAAGGAGCATCCATACCCATCTTGACAAATATGTACGGCATGGTCTGGAAAATAAGGCCAGGGCCCGCTCCAGGTTCGATGCCGGCAGCAAATACAGCTGGCATGACGGCGAAGCCGGCAATCATTGCAAACAGCAGGTCGAAGCCGGCAGTACCGAGACCCGATGACAGGAGATTCTCATCCTTGCTGATATAGGACGAATAGATCAGAATCACGCCGACTCCAAGGGACAGGGAGAAAAATGACTGGCCCATGGCCGAAGCCACGGCGCGTCCGGTAAGCTTGGAGAAGTCAGGCTTGAGCATGTACTCTACGCCCTGGGCTGCTCCCGGGAGGCTCACGGCATAGATCATGATCAGGACGATGAGGACGAAAAGCAGCGGCATGGTCAGTTTTGCAAACTTCTCGATGCCGTTCTTCACTCCGGCCAGCACGATGAGACAGGTTGCGGTAATGAACAGCGTATGGCAGAGCAGAGGGCCCCATGTTCCGGAGATGAAATTGCCGAACATGGAATCTATCTGATCCATCGAATCAGCGTTGAAACTGAAGCTGAGAGCCTTCAGCAGGTACTCGAATGACCATCCACCGACCACGCTGTAGTAAGAAACGAGGATCAGAGGGGCTATTACGGTGAGCAGGCCGACATATTTCCATTTTGTTCCCGGAGCGAGTTTCTCCATGGAGCCGAACGTACCGGCGTGGGCTGTACGGCCGATTATGCTTTCCGCCATGAAGATAGGCATGGCGAGGAAAAGTGACGATATCAGGTATACGATGATGAAGGCAGCACCGCCGCCCTCACCCACGGTATATGGGAAACGCCATATGTTGCCGAGCCCGATTGCCGAGCCCGCCATTGCCATGATGACGGCAAATCTGCTGCCGAATGTTTCTCTCTTAGCCATTCTAGAGGATGAAATTTGTTATGAAGATGAACACCAGAGCAATCGGTGTAACATATCGGATGATGAAATAGAGGACGCCGAAGATGGCGTTGTTTTTCTTGAGACGGCCGCCGTTGGTGAACTCGTCACGGACATCTGCCTTGGACATCTTCCAGCCTACGAGCAGGACGGCAAGGAAACTGCCGATAAGAAGCAGGAAGTTGGAAGAGAACATGTCGAGCGCATCGAATACCGGCTTTCCGAAAACTGACAGTCCCGGTACTGGCCCGAGAGAAAGAGAGCACAGCAGTCCGACAATCCAGGTTCCGAGGAACACGATTGCGGCAGCCACGCCTCGTCTGAGCTTTTTCTCCTCGACAAGATAGGCCACACCCACCTCGATGAGCGAAACGGAAGAGGTAAGGGCCGAGATGATGATGGTAAGGAAGAAGATGGCGGCAACGGCTGAACTGAGCCAAGGCATGGTCATTCCCATCTTTGTGAAGATGAAAGGAAGGGTCTGGAAAATGAGTCCCGGACCTGCGGAAGGCTTGATTCCCGCCATGAAGACAGCAGGCATGATTGCAAAGCCGGCCATCATTGCGAAGATGGTATCGAAGACCGCTGTATATGTACCCGATGCCATCAGGTTCTCGCTCTTGCTTACGTATGATGAATATGTGATGATGATGCCCATACCGAGGGACAGCGAGAAGAATGACTGTCCCAGAGCGGCTGCGCATCCGGCAAATGTCAGTTTTGAGAAGTCAGGCTTGACAAGATAGTCGATGCCTGCCGATGAGCCGGGAAGGCTTATCGAGAATATCATGATTAGAAGCACCATGAAGAACAGCAGAGGAATGCATATCTTGCTGAACTTCTCGATGCCCTTCTTCACTCCACCGGCCACGATGAGACATGACAGGCAGAGGAAAATGGTGAAAAATAATGTCGGTCCCCAGAATCCGGAGATAAAGTCTCCGAACATGCCGTTCACGCTTTCGGGATCGGCGTTGAGGAAGGACAGGCTGATGGCCTTGGAGAAGAACTCGATGGACCAGCCGCCGATGACGCTGTAATAGGATACGATGATGAGCGGTGTGATTATGGAAAGATATCCCAGGAGTTTCCAGGCTCCGCCTCCGCCCAGTTTCTTGACGGCGCCAAGACAGTTGGCTCCGCTTCGACGGCCGATGATAGACTCGACCATGAAGATCGGAAGCGAAAAGAAGAAAGAAAAGAACAGATAGAGCAGTATGAAAGCCGCTCCTCCGTTCTCTCCCACCATATACGGGAATCTCCATATGTTGCCGAGACCGATAGCGGACCCGGCAAGTGTCATGATGACAGCGAATCTGCTGCCGAAAGTTTCTCTTTGTTTTTCCATTATGTCAAGTTCGTGGGGCTGCTGTGAAATGGGAATCAGCCCTGGCATTCTCCGCTCACGCGGTTTTCAGCTATGCGTCTGTATGTGACAAATTCGAAATCATAACCCGTCTCGGGGTCTGTCTGTGTCGAAGAGCGTTCTGTGACTTCCCATCGGGTCATGTCCGGCTCGGGGAAGAACGTGTCCGCATCGTCGACCGTGGCATGGATATGGGTGAGATACAGCGTGTCCGCATCGTCGATCGCAGCATTGTAAACAGAACCGCCACCCATGATGAAGCACTTTTCACAGTCACCCAGAGCCGCATATGCTTCTTCCAGTGAATTAACTGTCTCAGCGCCATCAATCGGAGACGAGCCACGGGTCAGGACTATGTTCCTGCGGCCTGGCAGAGGTCTTCGCGGCATGGACAGCCATGTCTTGCGGCCCATGATGACTGGACATCCAAGAGTCGTTCTCTTGAAGAATTTCAGATCCTCGGCAATGTGCCAAGGCATATCTCCGTCACGGCCGATGGCCATGTTCTCCGAAACTGCGGCGATGATACAGATTTCCATACTAGACTGCAACTGGGGCCTTGATGGCAGGCCATGGGTCATATTCTTCAAGAGTGAAATCCTCATACTTGAAGTCGAAGATGCTCTTGACCTCAGGATTGATCTTCATCTTCGGCAGGGCACGAGGCTCACGGGAGAGCTGGAGTTCAACCTGCTCGAAATGGTTGAGGTAGATATGGGTGTCTCCGGTCGTATGAATGAATTCGCCAGGCTGAAGTCCGCATACCTGGGCGATCATCATGGTCAGCAACGCGTACGATGCAATATTAAACGGAACACCGAGGAAAGTGTCTGCGCTGCGCTGATAGAGCTGGCATGACAGCTTGCCGTCTGCCACATAGAACTGGAAAAGGCAATGACAAGGAGGCAGTGCCATCTTGTCCACCTCGCCAGGATTCCATGCGCTTACCATGATCCTTCGGGAGTCTGGATTCTTCCTGATGGTCTCGATCACATTCGAGAGCTGGTCGATGCTGCGTCCGTCAGGTGCAGGCCAGCTGCGCCATTGATGGCCATAGACAGGACCAAGGTCACCATTCTCATCGGCCCACTCATCCCAGATGCTGACACCATGATCCTTGAGGTACTTGATGTTGGTATCTCCGGCAATGAACCAGAGCAGCTCATAGATGATGGACTTGAGATGGACCTTCTTCGTTGTCAGAAGAGGGAATCCCTGAGATAGGTCGAAACGCATCTGGCGTCCGAACACAGATTGTGTTCCGACGCCGGTGCGATCCGTCTTTACGACACCGTTTTCACGGATGTCGCGAAGTAAGTCAAGATATTGCTTCATTAAGAAATATCAGGTTCTATGTTACTTTCTTACAGAGAAAGCGTATACTGTAGCCTCCTGGTAAACCTGACCAGGACGGAGTTCGGTTGAAGGATACTCTGGCTGGTTAGGAGAATCAGGATAGTGCTGGGTCTCCATTGCTACACCCTCGTAGTCGTTGTAGCTGCGTCCGCACATACCTTCTGGGCTGCCGCCTACGAAGTTGCCGGTGTAAATCTGGATAGCTGGCTGGGTGGTGGTGATGTCGAGCTGACGGCCTGTCTTCTCTGACCAGAGGGTAGCTGCCTTCTGGAGCTGTCCAGGCTGTGCACCGTCGATAAGGAAGCAATGGTCGTAACCCTTTCCGATCTTGAGAGGCTCGAAATCGAAGTTGAGGATATCGTCACCGATCCTTCTGCCGTTCTGGAAGTCAAGCGGTGTACCTGCTACAGGAGCTGGTGCTCCGAGAGGGATGAGACCTGCGTCGGTAGGAAGGAACTCTGAGCTGTTGAGCTGGAGCATGTGGTCGAAGATGTTGCCTGCGCCCTCGCCCTCGAGGTTGAAGTATACATGGTTTACAAGGTTGACTACGGTAGGAGCATCGCACTCACCGGTGAAGGTCATGGTAAGCTCGTTGTCCTCACTCCACTCGTAACGGGTAACGACCTTGAGGTTTCCAGGATAGCCTTCCTCGCCGTCCTCAGAGTAGTACATGAACTCTACTGCGAAACCGTCGATACGGCTGTCCCATACTCTCTCGGCATAGCCGGTAGGACCACCGTGAAGGTGGTTCTCGCCATTGTTGATAGCGAGGGTGTACTCCTTGCCGTCAAGGGTGAACTTGCCCTTTGCGATACGGTTTGCGAAACGTCCAGGGACCTTGCCTGAGAATGGGCCGTCGCCGTAATAGCTCTCTGCCTTAGGATAACCGAGAACAACGTCGCCGATGACGCCGTCCTTGTCAGGAACGTTGATTTCAACAATAGCTGCACCGTAGCTGCCGAGAACTACGCTTGCGCCCTTGCTGTTGGTGATTGTGTACTTGTAGATTTCCTGGCCAGTTGGAGCAACCGCCCAAAGTTCTTTTTTGATTTCCATATTTTTAGTGCAATTGGTTATGTTCAAGCCATTCGAATACCCTTTCTTCCGGGGCATCCCTCATAATAACGCGCTTTTCAGAATCGAGCAGATACAGGGACGGGATTGCACGGACATCGTACAGGAGCTCATTCCTGATCGCAAGATCGTAATTGTATCCGTTGTACCAGTTCTTCGGATAGAACGTCTGGTACTCTTTCCATTCATCAAGCTGCTCGTCAATGTAGATGTTCACGATGGCAAGCCTTCCATCAGCAATCATCTCCCCGACTCCCTTCATTCCGTTCAGCTTCTCTATTATGCCGCGGCACGCATAGCAGCCGGGATTCGAGAAGAACAGAAGCACATGCTCCGCCTTGGTGTCATAGAAGTCATGGACCTTCCCCCCGATGTCCTTGAACCTGAAATCAGGCACCATTGTTCCATACTGGTTCATCGCACACATCTTCGCAGTGTGGGCGTAGCCGGTGCGCATGTCCTCAGGCGTCAGCTCCGATCCGGCGACTGCCTTCACGAATGGAAGGTATATGTCTTCGTTACGGTACGGAGAGTTCGGGTCGTAAAGGTATTTCCCGACAAGGTCCACCATAAGGCTGTAGGCATAAGATGAAGAATCTGTCTTCATGTAATCCTCCAGCTGGGAATGCAGCCTCGCAAGCGCCTTCGCGGCGTCTTTCACAGGGATGGACGATATGCACTCGGCATAGGCGCCCATCGCCATCACGATATTGTCATATGCGACACCGTTCACGGTCAACGAATCCGAATACCACTCCCCTTTCGTGAGAAAGGCATCCCACCAGTGCTGTGCGGCATACCCGGCAACTGCTTCATCGTTGTCATAGATAGACGGAATCTGAATCTCCGGGAACGCCCTCATCGGCAGCTGTGCACGCTTTGCGCCCATCCCGCAGGACACGGCAGCTGCAAGCATGGCAGCGATCAAGATGGCATTGACGGTCTTTGCTCTCATCTAAAAGGCATTATTCCGTGCTAAGTTAATCAAAATTTTAGAATTTGATTATTTCAAAACGCTTCTTAAATTTGACTTATCATGAGACGACTTCTTTTTACTGCCATAATCATGCTGACGATATCAGCGACCGCGAATGCCCAGTTCTACCAGCAGGGAAACGAACCGGCATCGCTGAAATGGAGCCAGTTCGAGTCAAAGAACTACCGCCTGATCTATCCCCGTGGACTGGACTCTCTAGCGACTGTTTTCGATACGGAGCTGGAGCACTGGCGCATACCTGTCGGGGGCAGCCTTGGTTTCATTCCCAACCAGCAGTACAAAAGACCTATGCAGGTTGTCCTCCATCCACTGAATGCGACCGCAAACGGCTCCGTGGCCTGGGCTCCCCGCAGGATGGAGCTGTTCACCGTTCCTGATGCCTATGCCCCAGAGAGTCTTCCATGGACGAAACTGCTTGCCATTCACGAGGGGCGCCATGTCGCACAGATGCAGTTCGGAAAGTACAAAGGCTTCAGGATAATGAGCACCTTGTTCGGCCAGGCCTGGACAGGAATCATGTGTGCAGTCTATACAGGATCGGCGTTCCTGGAGGGCGACGCAGTTACCGCCGAGACAGCGCTGACGGACATGGGACGTGGACGCAGCGCCGATTTCCTTGAATACAACATGGTCGCCTTCGGCAATGGCGACTACCGCAACTGGTACCAGTGGAGGTACGGATCAATCAGGAAAGCGACTCCTGACTACTACAAGCTCGGATACCTGACCATAGCCGGAATGCGCAGCTTCTACGACCAGCCTCTGTTCACCAAATACTACTATGACCGTATCTTCAACCGCTATTTCGGCTATCCTTTCTTCAACTTCCAGAAGTCGGTAAAGGAACTCAGCGGCAAGCCATTGCGCCATGCATGGAAGGAGATTGCTAAAGGTTTCGCCGACGAATGGGCCGACAACGCGGCGCAGCGCGGTCCCTTCATGGAGTCTGAGACCATCATGGAGATTCCTCGCTGGCACATGGAATACAAGGGCTCGACCAGCGACGGTAAAGATATCTTTGCCATTGAGAGCGGCCTCAGGGTCAGCCGCAGCCTAGTCCGCATAGGCACGGACGGGTCCGTCAGCAAGCTCATGCCGTTCTCGGCCTCGACAAGCCCGCTTATGTGGTCAGAACCGATGCAGCGCATTTTCTGGAGCGAGACCATCGCCGACATCCGCTGGGATCTCAAGGAAAAGTCTGTCATCCGCTGGTATGACCCTTCGGACGGCAGCAAGGGAAATCTCTGTTCCGACGGCAGGCTGTTCAATCCGGCACCACATCCGGCCAAGAAGCTGATTGCCGTGACAGAGTACCCCGTCACGGGCGGCAGCGCTCTGCTGATCCTTGATGCCGAAGATGGCAGTGTCAAGCGCAGGATCAGCGTGCCTGGCAGCCTCCAGGCTGTCGAGACAGCCTGGCAGGGAGACGAACTGCTTCTGAGCGCAATCAGCGACGAAGGATTCGGAATCTACAGCGCATTCCGCGGCTTCGAGACAGTCGTCAAGCCTCAGACAGGCAAGATAAAGCAGCTGAGAACCGTAGGCGACCACATCGAATTCCTGTGCGACAGGAACGGAGTGCATGAACTCTATTCCCTTGAGAATGGCACCGTACGCCAGCTCACAAATACCAGATATGGCATCTCTGATGCGGTGCATATAGACGGAAAACTGTACTACTCTTCACTGGGGCTGGATGGCAGGCTTGTAACCGTCAGCACTGAACAGCCGGGCAAGGAGGTCGACTTCTCTCAGCGCTGGCTTGCGCCGACCCCGGAAAAGCTCAGCCGCCAGGAGAGGGAGCTAGCCGCAGCCGGCATCCAGCCGGCAGAAACACCTGGTCACGGAGAGGCAAGAAACTATCATAGACTTGGACACCTGTCCAGCATACATTCCTGGGCTCCTATCTATTTCGACTACGATAACATCAAGGGCATGAGCTTCGATGAAATTCAGACTGACCTGACACCGGGCGCCACAATCATGTTCCAGAACAATCATGGCATGAGCGGCAGCCTCGGTTATTCGTGGGATGGCCAGAAAAGCGCATATCATGCGAGGTTGACATATTCCGGACTCTACCCGGTCATCGAGGCCAAGGTCGACATCAACGATCGCGAAGCCCGCAGCTATTCGCTGACAGAAGTCCAAAGATATGACGAAGACGAAAGCAGGCTGTCCGCTTCTTTCGTGCCTGCGTCCTATGCCTCGGTCTATGGAAGCCTGAGGGCCTATGTACCAATGACGTTCTCAAGAGGAGGATGGAACAGGGGAATAGTCCCCGTGGCCACCCTGAGCTTCAACAATGACTCATTCAACACCTCGGTACTGGACATTACCGCCTATCCATTCCTGGGTGAGGAGTATTATAAGCCAGAGATTACAGGATACCACCGCGGCCATGTCGTTCCAATGACAAGACTCGGTCTGAGCGTTCGCGGATACTCCATGCTTTCCACCCCTGCAGCAGCCGTATTCCCCCGTCTCGGAATCGGAGCCGAAGCCGGATACGGATCACGCCCGGGAATGACAAGGGCCTTCAACAGCAACCTCTACTCCTACATCTATGGATATCTTCCCGGAATCCTGGACGGACATGGTGTCAAGCTTTCTTCGACAACCCAGGTGCAGATCAACGGCAGTTACCCTCATTTCCACGAGAGTTACGTGACCGTGATACCGGATGGTCTCTTTGATGAGCCTGAGCTGCAGAAACATATCAACAACAGCTATCCGGTCCAATCCATGCTGAAAGCCGAATACGCCTTTCCTGCCGTTCCTCTTGACTGGGCCGGGCTGGGTCCTGTCGCATACGTCAGGAACATGGTATTCCGGTTCAAGGGAGATTTCGCCTGCTACGGCAAGGGCCTTCCGGATCCCGGATCCAATCTCTACGGCATCGGTGCATCTGTTTCATTCAGCATCGGCAACCTGCTCTGGGCTCCTTTCGACGGAAGTATCGGTGTCGAGTATATCAGGAACGGCGGAAGCCTGATAGCCACCGCCGTTCCCGGAGCGTCCCTCAACCATATAGGGACCATATTCTCTTTGGATTTCTAGAAAAGACTTACCAGGCAAGCGCAGATGCGCCAAGAATGGCAGCATCAGACTCCTTGAGAGCCGAAGGAACTATTGCAACCTTGTCCTTCCATACGGAAAGGACATTTGCATTCATGGCCGTGCGCATAGGCCCGAAGATGTATTCTCCGGAACGCGCAAGACCTCCGAAGACTACGATTGCCTCTGGAGCGCTGAAAGCGATGAAGTTCGCGCAAGCCTCGCCCAGAAGCGTTCCAGTGTACTGGAAAACGTCCAGAGCCAGCTGATCGCCTTTGACGGCCGCCTCATATACGTCCTTGGAGGTAATCTCTTCGACCGCATTGAGAGGACTGTCAGGATATTTTCCGGTCTCCAGCCACTCACGCGCTGTCTTGGCCATTCCTATGGCGCTGCAATAAGCCTCAAGGCATCCTTCCTGGCCGCAACCGCAGCGACGTCCGTTCTTGCGGATCACCTTGGTATGACCGAGTTCTCCGGCGAAGCCGTCATGACCATAGACGAGTTCTCCATTGATGATGATACCGCTGCCGACTCCGGTGCCAAGAGTGATCATGATGAAATTTTTCATGCCCTTGGCGTTGCCGTAGGTCATTTCTCCTACTGCGGCAGCATTGGCGTCATTGGTGAGAGTCACAGGGACCCCGAGCTTCTCCTCGATGAAAGACTTGATTGGAACCTTGCTGTTCTTTGCGAACGGCAGATTGACTGCATACTCTATGCATCCTGAATAATAGTTTCCGTTCGGAGCGCCGATTCCGACACCCTTTACAGCAGCCATGCCGACCTCCTTTGCGAGATCACGGATGGTGTCACAGATAGATGTGAGGAATATTTCGCCTTCATCAGCCGCATATTTCGAGGTGATGACAGTCTGGGCGACGATTGCACCGTCGCGGTCAACTATTCCTATCTTGGTTGTCTGGCCGCCGATATCGACGCCTGCCACATATGTCTTTTCCATATTGAATATTTATTTATGCCTTTTTGGGTCTGGAGCCGGCAAGGGCATACCAGAGAATATATGCAAATCCGAATGCGATGACCCAGTAGCTGGTCATGTAAGAGGTCTTGTCTGCAATGAAATTCTGGAACAGCGGAAGGATTCCTCCTCCTACGACCATGGTCATGAACAGGCCCGAAGCCTGGGCTGTAGCGGCGCCGAGGCCCTCGGTAGCGAGGCTGAAGATAGCGCCCCACATCACAGAGGTACAGAGACCGCAGAGAGCCAGGAGGATTGCAGAAAGGGGAACTGTCACCATTTCAAAGCCTGAGCCTGTGAATGCCGGCATGCTGCCCGTGACGCTTGACGGAGTAAAGATGGCAGCGACAACGAAGAGAACCGCTGTCACGGCTGTTGCAGTAAGCTGGGCGCGGCTGGAAACCTTGCCGGAAATGAAACTGCTGAGGATTCTGGCAACAAGCATGAGGAACCAGTATGTTCCTGCCACGAAACCGGCGGTCTTCGCCGCGATGGAAGGATCAAGGCCGGCACCTCTTGCGCTTGAATCAGAGAGGAAGAAGTTCAAGGTTCCAGGAGTTCCTACCTCAACGCCGACATACATGAAGATAGCGATGAAACCGAAAAAGAAATGTCTGTACTTGAGAGGATTCTCGCTTTTCTCTCCGTTGTCGGCAGGATTGTCTATCTTGACGAAACTGATGATTGCAAACGCGGCTGCAAAAACGGCCATTGCCAGGAACAGCACAACATTCACGTCCGAAATCACCGTCTTTGGCGTGAGGGTTCCGATAAGAAGTCCGACCAGCATAGGGGTCAGCGTTCCAAAGGTAGAGTTGCAGGTTCCTGCTATCTGGATAAGCTGATTGCCACGGTTGCCGCCGCCGCCAAGAATTGTCAGCATAGGGTTGGCGGCAGTGTTGAGAAGGCAGACAGCCACACCTGATACAAAAGCTCCGATGAGATAGACCACGAAGTTTGCAGGGAAGCTTGCCACACAGCCGGAAAGGAACTGGATGAATACACCTGCGAATCCGGTCACGATACCGGCCAGTACGGTAAACTTGTATCCACGCCTCTTGAGCAGGGCTCCGGAAGGAAGGCCCATGAACAGATATGCAGCAAACACCATCATGTTTCCAAGCATTCCCAGGGCGTTGGAGCCGGCGATGTGCCCGTCCATCTTCCAGATGTTACCTATCGGTGCCGCAAGATTGGTTACGAATGCAATCATTCCGAACAGGAAGATCATCGCGACGATTGCGGCAGTATTGCCTTTGTTTCCTTTACTCATGGTCAGTCAGTTTTCTGCTAATATAGGAATTTATTTCTTACGGCCGTTCTCGATACGGTCCCAGAGACGGTAAATGAACCATCCCCACCCAAGGAACAGCACGATATGCACCCACATCGGAAGTTTCGCCGAGTACGCCCCTTCCGGGTCGATCTTCGCATACTCATCGGCAGGGATATCGGCATAATAGTATGCACCGGCACCGAAATCTGCACCTTCGACGAGCCCCAGCCTGTGGGTCATGATATAGACAGCAGCGGCCAGAATCGCCGTTGCCACTATGATGGTGACGATTCTGACCGCAGTCTTCTTGTTCATGTTAAAAAATTAGTCGAGGACAGGGATTGGGAATACCGCTCCTGAGAGTACGAACCATACCATGAGGAAGGTAAGCGCAATATTGAAGAGCTGGCCGATGAGATAGAGCCAGAGAACCTTGCCGCCCTGCATCTGCTTGAGAATCGACTTGAAGTTGGTGTCGAGACCGATACAGGTGAACGCAAGCACGAATGCCCAGTTCTTGTACTGGTCGAGTACGGTATTGATGTCCTTCACGGTTGCAGAATCGGTCAGAGGGAGAACGATGAATGAAGCAACGAGTGATGCAATGAAGAAACCGATGACGAACTTAGGGAAGCGCTTCCAGATTTCGCCTGCGCCGACCTTCTCGCCTTCAGCCTTGTTGACCTTGGTAGCGAAGAAGAGAGCCACGAAGAATGCGATGAAGCCGATGAGGATGTTCTGGATTGACTTGACGAGGACAGCAGCCTTCTCTGCCTCTCCGCCGAGAGCGCTGCCTGCAAGAGCAACAGCACCGGTAGAATCCACGGTACCACCGATGAGCGAACCGCCCATGATAGGAGACATTCCGGTTGCCTTGATGAGCATAGGCTCGAATACCATCATGAGGATGGTGAAGATGATCGAGATTGAGATGGCAAGCGAAAGATCCTCCTTCTTTACCTTTGAAGCTGCTCCGGTGGCGATTGCTGCAGAAGTACCGCAGACGCTGGTAGCGGAAGCAAGAGTGATCACAAGAGGCTTGTTGTCCATTTTGAATACCTTTGTTCCGAGCCACCACATGAAGAGGATGACAACAGGGGTCACAACCCAAGCGATTGCAAGTCCATAGAGACCGAACTTGGCGATGTTTGAGAACAGGACAGAGAAGCCCATGATCACAAGACCGGTCTTGATGTAGAACTCGGTACGGATTGCCGGCTTCATCCACTGAGGGACACCGACGGTATTTGAAATAAGCAGACCGACGATGAGTGCCCAGAATGCCCATTCAAGATACCTGTTGAGTGTAAATTCTGCACTGATGATGCGCACGATGAGTGCGAGAACGAATACGGCGACGAATGCCTTGAGGTACTGGCCGAGCTTGCCGCCCTGAATCTTTACTGCTGCACTGAAGATGGCTGCGAGAACACCGAAGGTAAGGAGAAGCTTACCCCAGAAGGCTCCGCTTGTGAGCTGGCCGAGAAGTGGCTTGATCTTGGCTGCATCAGCTTCGCTGAGAGACTCGCCAAGGCTCCAGGTTCCGATCTTGAGCGCAGAGAAATCGAACCATCCGGTAAGGACCGAAACTGCTGCGATAAGGATGACGATAAAGCCGAGAAGGCAGGCCATCCAATCTTCGGACTTCCAATTTTCTTTCATATCTACAGATTTTTGGTTTTAGTCAATTCGTCAAATATATATACTTTTTTGAAATTTCGTAAATTTGGAATTCAAATCACACAATGATGTACTCAGAACAATCCCTCCCTTGCAGCCGCTGCGGCGAACGTCACAATGTTGTAATACATAGCGGAATCAACGTTTCCGAGAATCCCGAGCTGAAGGCCAAGGTTCTTGACGGCAGCGCATTTCTATGGGAATGTCCACACTGCGGCCAGCTGAACCTTATCAAGGGGACTCCCCTCTATCATGATCCCGAAGAAAAGGTCATGATCTGGGTAACAGGTGGCGATTATAAGATTGAGGACCAGGTTTCCGCAAGCTTCGATGTCAGCGCCCTACCCGAGGGTTATACCCTGAGATTCGTTGCTGACACCGGGTCGCTGATCGAGAAGGTGAAGATCTTCGACGACGGACTGGACGACATTGCCATCGAACTCTGCAAGTACGTTACCCGCACTGAGATGATTGACCGTGACAAGCTGCGTGGAGAAGATGCCGCGGCCATGATGGAGGCTCCTTTCAAGTACCTCAAGATGGACGGTGCGGACAACGAGATGGTGTTCTCTTACCCGATGAAGGGTCAGCTGGAGATGGTCGTGATCGGTCTCAACGTATACCAGGATGCCTTGGCTATCATCGGCCGCAACCCGGTGCTGAGAGAGCGGGCAGAAGGATTCGTCCGCATAGACTCGGCCTGGCTGGCAGGCATCCTTGCATAATAATACACTGAACAACAATATCTGGATATGAAAACTAAGATACAGGAAAAATTCAATGCACTTTTCGGTGCTGAAGGAGAGATGTACGCATCCGCAGGCCGTGTCAACCTTATTGGCGAGCATACCGACTATAACGGAGGCTACGTCTTCCCGGGAGCCATCGACAAAGGAGTGATGATCAAAATCGCCCCCAACGGGCTCGACAAGGTCAGGGCTTATGCCATCGACTTCGAGGAGATGGCCGAATTCGGTATGGAAGAAAGCGACAAGCCGGAACAGGCTTGGGCCCGTTATATCTTCGGCGTTGTCCGTGAAACCATCAAGCGTGGC
Source organism: Bacteroidales bacterium (assembly GCA_024402135.1). GTDB lineage: Bacteria > Bacteroidota > Bacteroidia > Bacteroidales > UBA932 > Cryptobacteroides. Next base: position 94,330 of record JAKSJN010000007.1, on the reverse strand, counting down.
GGCAAGGTCAAGGGCTTCGACACAGTCGTAGCCGGAGATGTCCCTGCCGGAGCCGGACTGTCATCTTCAGCGGCACTGGAAAGCGTCTATGCATATGCCATCAACGAGATGAACGGCAACGGCATCGACCTTTTCGAGCTCGCCCGTATCGGCCAGAGCACCGAGCACAACTACTGCGGAGTCAAGTGTGGAATCATGGACCAGTTCGCATCCTGCTTCGGCAAGGAAGGCTGCCTCATCCGACTTGACTGCAAGACCATGGAATATGAATACTTCCCGTTCCACCCTACCGAGCACAAGCTCGTGCTGGTCGATTCTCGCGTAAAGCATCAGCTTACCGGATCGCCATACAATGACCGCCGCGAATCCTGCGAGCGGGCGGCAAAGGCTATGGGACGCGATCTTCTCAGAGGTGCCACAATGGAGATGCTTGATGCAGTAAAGGATAAGATCAGCGAAGAGGACTATATGCGCGCAAGGTTCGTCATCGGCGAGGAACGCCGTGTGCTTGACGTCTGCGACGCCCTGAAGGCCGGAGACTACGAGACCGTAGGCAAGAAAATGTACGAGACTCACTGGGGTCTGTCCCGCGACTATGAAGTATCCTGCGAGGAGCTTGACTTTCTTGCCGAGCTGGCAGAGGAATGCGGCGTGACCGGATCCCGCATCATGGGTGGCGGCTTCGGCGGCTGTACCATCAACCTCGTCCGTAATGAGATCTGCGACTTCTTCATCGAGAAGGCCAGGAGCAGCTTTGCGGCAAAATACGGTCACGAACCGATGATCTACCCTGTCGTCATCTCTGATGGTGCAAGAAAGCTTGACTGAAAATATGAAAAAAATACTCACCACCGCCCTGGCACTCATTGTTGCCGGAACGGTATCCTATGCCCAGTCCTTCCGTGAATGGCAGGACCCGAACACCAATGCCGTCAACCGTGCAGAAATGCGCGGTGCGTATCCTGTCTCAGACCAGATTTCCCTCCATGGAAACTGGAAGTTTCTCTGGGCAGAGCATGCATGGCAGCGCCCGGACACCTATCCGGCTGCGGACAAGAAGACTTCAGCCACACCATTCTGGAGCCAGGCATTCGACGACTCCTCTTGGGGCGACATGCCTGTACCGGGAATGTGGGAGCTTAACGGCTATGGCGACCCGATCTACGTAAGCGCAGGCTACGCCTGGAGTGCCCAGTACAGGAACCAGCCGCCTATTGTCCCCGAGCAGAACAACCATGTCGGCACATACCGCCGCGAATTCGAGATTCCTGCGTCATGGAACGGCAAGGACATATTCATCAGCTTCGGCTCCGTGACCTCAAACATGTACCTCTGGGTAAACGGCAAGTATGTGGGCTACAGCGAAGACAGCAAGCTCCAGTGTGAGTTCGATGTAACGAAATTCATCAAGCCGGGCGCGAAGAACCTGATCGCTTTCCAGACCTTCCGCTGGTGCGATGGCTCTTACCTGGAAGATCAGGACTTCTTCCATTTCTGCGGAGTCGCACGCGACAGCTATCTCTACTCTCGCGAAAAGAGCCGCATCGAGGACATCCGCGTGACACCAGACCTGGACGCAGACTTCCGCAATGGAACGCTGGCTGTTGATATAAAGCTCAAAGACATGAAGTCCGGAGAGGTCAAGCTCAGCCTCACCGACGCCGAAGGCAGAACAATAGCCGAGCAGGCAATCGGCAAGAAAGCTAAAGATATCCACACGACCCTCCGCGTTGACAACGCCAAGCTGTGGACCGCCGAGACACCATATCTCTACACCCTCACTGCGACATACAACGGAGAGGTCTTCCCTGTCAAGGTCGGCATGCGCAAGATCGAGATCAAGGATTCTCAGCTGCTTGTGAACGGCCAGCCAATCCTCATCAAAGGAGCGGACCGCCACGAGCTTGACCCTGACGGAGGATACGTGGTCTCTCGTGAACGCATGATCCAGGACATCCAGATCATGAAGAAGTTCAACCTCAACGCCGTGCGCACCTGTCACTACCCTGATGACAAGATGTGGTACGAGCTCTGCGACGAGTACGGCATCTATCTGGTTGCCGAGGCCAATGCCGAATCTCACGGAATGGGCTATGACGAAGAGACTCTTGCCAAGAACCCGGCATTCGAAAAGATGCACATGGAGCGCAACATGCGCAATGTCCAGCGCTACTTCAACCATCCTTCGATCATTTTCTGGTCCCTGGGTAACGAAGCCGGCTACGGTCCAAACTTCGAGAAAGCCTATGACTGGATCAAGGCGGAAGATCCAAGCCGCCCTGTACAGTATGAACAGGCCAGGATTGACGGCAAGACAGACATCTTCTGCCCTATGTACTACAGTTATGAAAGATGCGAGACATACTGCCAGGATCCAAGCAAGACAAAGCCTCTCATCCAGTGCGAGTACGCTCACGCGATGGGCAACTCCGGCGGCGGTTTCAAGGAGTACTGGGACCTCGTCCGCAAGTATCCGAAATACCAGGGTGGCTTCATCTGGGATTTTGTTGATCAGTCTATTCGCTGGCCAGGAAAGAACGGCGTGATGATCTATGCCTACGGCGGTGACTTCAACCGCTATGACGCATCATCGGAGAACTTCTGCGACAACGGACTCATTTCTCCGGACCGCATTCCGAATCCTCATATGTACGAGGTTGGTCGCATCTACCAGAACATCTGGACCAGCGGAGGCGCCGACGGCAGGCTTTCTGTATTCAACGAATACTTCTTCCGTGACCTTTCAGCCTACAGGATGCACTGGGAGCTTCTCCATGACGGTATTTCCGTCAGGACCGGTCTTGTAGAGAGCCTCAACGTGGCTCCACAACAGACCGCGACGGTTGCAATCGACCTCGGCCGCAAGGATTTCACCGACGGCGAATGGCTGCTGAATGTCAGCTATGAACAGAAAGAGCGCGAAGGACTGCTTCCTGCCAGCCATATCGTTGCCCGTCAGCAGCTCTGCCTGGGCGGCAAGCCGGAACTGTCTGTTGAACTCTGCGAGAACGCTGCGCCGCAGTTCAGCGAGGATGAGGGATTCTATATGGTCCGCGGCGACGGATTCGCAATCGATATCAACCGATACAGCGGATTCATCACCCGCTATGCCGTCAACGGCGACGAAATGCTCGAGGAAGGGAGCGCCATCACCCCTAACTTCTGGCGCGCTCCTACCGACAACGATTTCGGTGCAAATCTCCAGATCAAATATGCGGCATGGAAGAATCCTCGTTTCAGACTTGAAAACATCAGCCATTCTGAGGACGGCGGACTCTGCCGCATCGACTGCCGTTTCGACATCGTCGACATCGCCAAACTTGACATCCGTTACGAGATTGACTCGGAAGGCCAGGTCCGTATCAGCCAGAAGATGGCAGCAGATCCGGCAAAAGAGGTTTCCAACATGTTCCGTTTCGGTATGAAGATAGTGATGCCGGAGTCCTTCGACAGGATTGTCTACTATGGACGTGGTCCTCTTGAGAACTACGCAGACCGAAACAACTGCACCGACCTCGGCATCTGGGACCAGAGCGTGGACGAGCAGTTCTATCCTTATATCCGTCCACAGGAGACCGGCACCAAGACCGACATTCGCTGGTGGAACATACTCAATGCATCAGGAAATGGTCTTTGCGTGCGTTCTGAGGCTCCTTTCAGTGCGTCCGCACTCCATTACTCAATCGAGTCTCTTGACGAGGGTATGCGCAAGACCAATGCCCATTCTGCCGAAATCGCGAAATCACCTTACACTACCCTTCTTATCGACAAGGCACAGATGGGTATGGGATGCGTGAACAGCTGGGGCGCCATTCCTCGCCCTGAGTACATGCTGCCATACGCAGACTACGAGTTCACTTATCTGCTCAGTCCTGTCAAGGGCTATGTGAAGATCGACTAGCCCCGACATTTTGTCAAAAAGATAAAAGCTGTCTTTTTAGAAATAATATATAAGATTCTGACGCTGGATCAACCTTTTCATCACCTACTTTGGGAGCATGAAAAGGTTGATTCTGTTTCTCGCCCTGTTCTGGAACCTGGAGAACTTCTTTGACTATGTAGATTCCGGAGCAAATTCTTCCGATGCCGAGTTTTCTTCCCGTGGCGAACGTCACTGGACGCGAAAGCGTTTCCAGGCGAAATGCAATGCGATAGCAAAGACTATCTTCTGGGTGGATGACATCAAGGGAGGCCTGCCTGACGTGGTCTGTTTCGCCGAGGTCGAGAACCGCCGTGTGCTGCAGCGGCTGGTGGACAGCACGGCTCTGTACCGCTGCGGCTATGAGATTGTCCATTATGACTCCCCGGACCCGAGAGGGATCGACTGTGCCCTTCTGTATCGCAGGGAGTGCTGTACTCTGGTTTCCTCTTCGAGGATTCCGGTCTCCGGGGTGTTTGAGGGGGATACTTTGAGGACTCGCGATATCCTTCTGGCGCAGCTTGTGACCAGCGAGGGTGACAGCATTGCCGTCCTTGTGAACCATCATCCTTCCAAGTATGGCGGAGGAAAGCAATGGAGGCGAGAGATTGCCGTGGAACGGCTGAAGGCGGTCTCGGACTCGCTGGAAGCCTGCGGATGGAAGTCCAGGCTTGCTCTCGGGGATTTCAACGATACGCCGGACAATCCCCTTTATGACACAATGGCACCATCTCTCCTGCCACTTTCCAAGGATTGCAAGTTCGGGAGCATACGCTTCAACGGTCAATGGGAACTGATCGACCTTGCCTTTGCCTCACCCTTCCTTGCTCCCAGATGCCGTTTCAACGTGCTCCGGGTCCCTTTCCTCATGGTCCGCGACTCCGGACATTCAGGAGACAAGCCTCTCCGCACCTACTCCGGCCCCCGCTATCTCGGCGGCGTCAGCGACCATTGCCCCATCACCATCGAAATACAGTAATTAATATTGATTTGCAACTAAATATAGTTACATTTGCTTTTGTAATAATGAACCGACAGGAAAAATTACTTAAGAGATTTGCCAATCTACCCAAGGATTTTACCTTTGAAGAAGTCATTTCTCTTTTCAGGATCTATGGTTTTACCATTGATAACAAAGGTGCAACTTCCGGATCCAGGGTAATATTCAGGAATGAAGAGAAAAATATGACCTACATCATGCATAGACCACATCCTGGGAATACTGTGAAAGGATATGTTATGAAACAGATTCAGGTTTTTATTGAGAATAACAGATTAAACGAACAATAGCATGGGAGTCTTTAAGTATAAGGGATATTCCGGATCTGTAGAATACAGCGAGAAAGATGATTGTCTTTTTGGCAGAGTTCTTGGGATGAACAAAGACTGCATATCGTATGAAGGACAGACTCTGGATGAACTGCGCAAGGATTTTGAAGGGGCCGTGGATGATTATCTCTGTATGTGCAAGAGCAAGGGAATTGCGCCCCAGAAACCTTATTCTGGAACCTTGAATATCAGGATATCCCCGGAAACTCATGGCAAGATTGCGGAGATTGCCATGGTCAGAGGAATAACAATCAATGGTTTTATAAGGTCTGCATTGGAGAATGCGACCTCAAAGATTTAAATATGGAAGAGAATACAAACAATCTTGAGAAGTACCAGGAGCATTATTCTGATGATGGTTTCTGGGAGAAATTGAAGAAGTTTGCCGTTAAGGCCGGCCAGGAAGTCGTATACAACTCCCTCCTGCTCTATTATGCGCTGAAGGCTGAGACAACGTCATCAAAGGACAAGGTAAAGATACTCGGAGCCCTGGGCTACCTTATCCTGCCTTTGGACCTTATTCCGGACGGTATTCCAATTGCCGGATTTTCCGATGACCTTGCCGCGCTAGTATTCATTGTTGGAGCCGTTGCCCAGAGCATCACCCCGCAGATCAAGCTCCAGGCAGCTGAAAAACTGAAGGAATGGTTCTAGATACAGCAAAAATTGCGTCAATGACAGATGCTCTCGAGGGGCTTCTTGTTAAATATTGCACCGAGGCCGAGGTTCTCGATTCGACAATGCTCGTGACCGAAGACCTCGTGTCAAAATGGGAAGAGATGGTTCCCGAGTATATGAACGATGCGGTACAGCAGTTCAATGATTATCCGGAGTTTACCCTGGCATGTGCTGCATATGCCGGAATGGCAATGGCAAACTGCTGGGACATTGACTGGGAGAAATACAGCGGCCTTCCTTACGGGAGCCTGCAAGGTCCCAATGGCTTCGACGACATGGATGATCATATAGTCAGCGAATTCCTTGGAATGACTCCGGGAGAAGGCGAAGCTGCGACTCTGGCAAATCTCTTGGCAGCATGCGCCAGCGAGGCAAACAAGGCTCTCAGACGCGAGTCTTTTGAACCAGGCTCCCGCGAAGCGCTTCTGGCCATTGCTTCGGTGGCAGGACTGATGTTCAGGCTTGGAGCCTCTATCCATTTACGTTCCCTCGGCTATAGTTGGAGCAAGGAATAAGAAAAGCGGCCCGGCTGGGTCGCTTTTTCTGTTATTATGGACTGAAAGATAATTCTTAGACATTGAAGAGGAAGTGCATGATGTCGCCATCCTGAACGACATACTCCTTTCCTTCGATGCCCATCTTGCCGGCCGCGCGCACGGCAGCCTCGGTCTTGTACTTCATGTAATCGTCATACTTGATGACCTCTGCACGGATGAAACCACGCTCGAAATCCGAATGGATGACACCGGCAGCCTTAGGGGCCTTGTCTCCGATGCGGATTGTCCATGCACGGCACTCGTCTGCTCCTGCAGTGAAATAGGTCTGGAGACCAAGAAGACGATATGCACTCTGGATAAGACGTACAACTCCTGACTCCTCGAGACCAAGTTCCTCAAGGAACATCTGACGGTCATCGTAGTCCTCGATTTCTGCAATCTCTGACTCGGTCTTTGCCGCAATCACGAGAATCTCCGCGTGCTCATCCTTCACAGCCTCACGCACAGCCTCAACGTACTGGTTTCCGTTGGCTGCGCTCTTTTCATCCACATTGCAGACATACATCACAGGCTTGTTGGTAAGAAGGAAAAGATCATGAGCCATAGCCTCCTCTTCCGGGTTCACAAGTTCCACCGTACGGCATGACTTGCCCTGAAGCAGAGCCTCACGATAACGGATGAGCAGCTCACTGAGCTTCTTTGCGTCCTTGTCTCCTGCCTTGCCGGCCTTCTCGGCCTTTGGAAGACGATTCTCGATAGTCTCAAGGTCCTTGATCTGGAGTTCTGTTTCAATGACCTCCTTGTCGCGAACCGGGTCTACGCTGCCATCAACATGAACGATGTTGTCATCATCGAAGCAGCGGAGTACATGAAGAATCGCGTCAGTCTCACGGATGTTGGCAAGGAACTGGTTTCCGAGACCTTCTCCCTTGCTGGCACCCTTCACGAGTCCTGCGATGTCGACGATATCGACTGTTGCAGGAATGGTCCTCTTTGGCTGACAGAGTTCTGTAAGAGCCTCGAGGCGCTTGTCTGGAACGTTGGTCGAACCGAGATTCGGCTCAATGGTGCAGAATGGGAAGTTTGCGCTCTGGGCCTTGCCTGAGCTGATACAGTTGAAAAGGGTCGATTTTCCTACGTTAGGAAGTCCGACTATACCGCATTTAAGTGACATTGTTTCAGATTTACTAAGAGTGCAAAAATACAAAAAAGCGCTTCAATTCCCTAATGATGAACGCCCGTTCTCCCTCGGTGCTGGCAAAGAACCATGTACCGGCGGCCATGACTGACGTTGAAAGAAGCACAGTGACTATCAGCCTGAGCCAGCCTTCGTCCATATACTGCCATGCTGCCCAGGTCGCAAGAGCCGCAAGAATGCCGATTGCCAACGGACGGACGATAGAGGTCAGGAGAAATCTTCCGACCGGGAAGCCTACCTGATCTTTTATTATGCTCAGCTTGGCCGCTGCTGCAAGAAGCTCCACAACGATATACACCAGGTATGCAACGTACGCAGGAGCACCGAAATGGAACAGTATCCACGTCACCGGCAATGTCAGGTATGATATGATGCCGACTGTGACGAAATAGCGCTTGACCTTGCCTGTTGCCTGCTGAAGGGTCTGCAGAGGCTGAAGACAGAATGCTAGGTTAAGGATCAGAAGCAATCTCGCAAAAATCACAAGGTGTTCCGGAACCTGGCCTAGCCAAAGGTTTATCAGAACCGGCATCTCAAATATCAGTGGAATAGAAATCGTGAGAAGCATCAGCAGAACGAGCCGGCTTCCCTTTTCCACCAGTTCAAATGCATAGTCGGTGTCTCCCTTCGCGTAGGACTTTGTAATCTGAGGATTTATTGCAGTGATGAAGCCCCTCACGAAAGGCTTTATCATTCCCTCGATCTGAGTTGCGTAGCCTCTCGCTGCGTTTACGACTACACCGAAGAACACGTTGCTCAGCAGATTTATTCCCTGGGTGTTGACAACCAGGGCACTGCTGCCGAAGAAACTCCATCCTGCGAAGCCTCCCATCTCCTTGAGAAGATCCTTGTGCAGACGAAGTCCTGTATGCGATTCCGGGAAATGCTTTCTGCAATACAGGGTGTATGTTATACGGACAAGAATTGCAGCAACCATCATAAGAACTGCGTAGCCGATAAGTTTGTCCCCTGGAGCGACAAAAAGCAGCAGAGCTATTGTCAACTTCAGCAGGCCTTCAAGAATGCTGATATAGGCATAGGCTCCCATCTTCTCGTGAGCGATTATCAGCGCATTGAACGGAACACTGAACAACTGGATAGCCATTGTAGCCAATGAGCACTGGAGAACCCAGAATGCAGCTCCCATCCTGCCATCTGGAATGTCCATCTTGTTATAAAGGAACCATAATCCCACTGTCTCGATGAAAACCAGCAGCACAATGGTCATGAACAGCTGGATAGCCAGACTTGTGGAGAATACCTTTTTCAGATTGTCCAGGCTTCCTTTTCCGAGACTGTAGGTCATGAAACGTCCTATCGCTTCAGCAATCGAATTAGTGAACAGGCTGAACAACGTGACAACGCCTCCGACAGCATTGTATACGCCAATATCCTCTATGCCGAGGGCCTTCAGTATGATTCGTGAGGTAAACAGGCCGATGAACAGAAGCACAAACATGCGGAACCAAAGGAACATCGTGTTCCTGGCGACCCTCATACTGTTCTGTGATATTTCGTTCTGTACCATGATTAACAAAGATAGTTACATTTTGACAATATGGTTTGATTGTTGATGCTAGAAAGCCTATCTTGTAAGAAGAACCATGTTCACAATATTATAAACCATATACAACCACATTATCATGAAAAAGATTTCAGTTCTTGCGGCGGCAGCTCTCTCGCTGGCAGCCGTTTCTGCGAATGCGCAGGTGAAGGACGATTTTATTCCTTCGGAGACAGTTCAGCACGGAAAACAGTTCCCTGCTGTGAATTCAGAAAAGTGCGTCAGAGTCAAGGTCAATGCTCCGGACGCCAAGTCCGTACAGCTTGACCTCGGCGGCAAGAAGTATGACCTCGTCAAGGGCGAGGACGGCTCATGGGTTGGAGAATCCGGTCCACAGGACGAAGGTTTCCACTATTACAACATCGTAATTGACGGAGCCGTTGTTCCGGATCCTACTGCACGTTATTTCTATGGTTCGAGCCACTGGACCAGCGGAGTCGAGGTTCCTGCCTATGACGGCGACTTCTTTGCCGTAAAGAATGTTCCTCAGGGCCAGATCCGCGAAATCTACTACTGGTCGGAAGTAACTCAGGCAATGCGTCATTGTTTCGTTTATACCCCGGCAGAATATGAATACAGCTACACCAAGCGCTACCCTGTTTTATATATCCAGCATGGCGGCGGCGAGAACGAATATGGCTGGGCGCAGCAGGGCAAGACCGCTCAGATTATGGACAATCTCATCGCAGAGCGTATGGCCGTTCCTTTCATTGTGGTTATGGAGTGCAGCGACGCTTCCCTTCCAGGTGCGCAGGCTGGCCGTCCTCAGGGCAGACCTCAGGGTGGTGCTCCGGAAGGAAGACCACAGGGCGGCATGGGCGGCTTCGACATGTCTGCAATGTTCGCAACCTACGACAGGGTCATGGCTGAGGATCTCATACCTTATATTGACAGAAATTTCAGAACAGTGGCAGACAACGCCCACCGCGCAATGGCAGGTCTCTCGATGGGCGGTATGTGTACAAAGGCCATCACCCTCAATCATCCAGAACTCTTCTCTAACATCGGTATCTTCAGTGGCGGCACCATCACAGTCCAGGACGCTGACATTACTCCTGGATTCAGACAGACCAACAAACTTGTCTTCGTAGGCTTCGGCAGCCGAGAGCTCGAGAACAGAGTACCAGGTTTCGGTGACGGAACAGACCCTAAGGAGGAAACCGAAGATGTCAAGGCATCAGGTGTAAACGCACACTTCTACGTATCTCCAGACACCGCTCACGAATGGCTTACCTGGCGTCGCTGCCTCTACCAGTTCGCCCAGCTCCTCTTCAGATAGCGGATAACGCAAATGGTAATAAAAAAAGCCAGCCCGGAGGATTCCAGGCTGGCTTTACTATGAAGTAGTGTCGTTAGCTATTAAAAGAAACGTGCGCGATGATCAACAACCTCAGCGTCGTCCATCATAACGTTGGTAAGCATCTGAGCGTTGTACTGGTTCTTTCTATCCTGGTATGCTGCTGCATCCTCCTCGGTGTAGAATGAACCGTTGTCACGACCCTTTACCATGAATACGTATGTACCGATTGCACCGGCAACAGGAGCAGAAAGCTGGTTGATTGGAGCTACAGATGCTGCACCTACGAACTTAGGATCGAGTGCTGCAGAGCCGAGAGAAGCGAAAGTAACGCCGCTCTGTGAGCTTACAGTAGTACCGAGCTTCTCAGCAATCTCCTCGAGGGTGGTGAGACCCTTGATCTGATCAGCAACCTTTGCAGCTGTCTTCTCTGCGAGCTTCTCAGCATAGATTTCCTGACGGATGCTTGAAGCGAGGCTGTTTACGTCAGCAAGACCTTCCTTGTGGATGTCCTTGAGTGCAACAACGAAGAAGTAGTTCTGGTTTACGGTGATTACATCTGATACCTTGCCGGCCTTCTTTGCATCGAAGATCCAACGGGTAACCTCCTTTGCGTTGTCGATTGCACCATAGGTTGAAGTACCCTCAATGACGTGCTGGAGTGGATGTGAATAGGTACCGAGTGAATCAACAGCTGCATTGTAGTTAGAGAGACTGCCGTTTGCGATGGTAGCGAACTTGTTAGCCTTTGCGTACATGGTGTTGAAAGTCTCGTTGCTTGCGATAGCGGTCTTCTCAAGGATGGCAACCTGCTTCTTGAGGACTGGCTTGGTCTTCTCGGTAACGAGGACTACGTGAGTACCATACTGGGTCTTGAGAACGAATGGCTTGTTGATCTCTGCGTCAAGAACAGACTCCATGCCTGGGATCATGTATGACTGGGTCATCCAGCCGATAGAACCAACCTGACCGTCTGCTGCAGAGCTCTGGTCAGCTGAGTAGAGAACAGCTACGTCAGAGAAGTTCTTTGCATTGACTACACCTGCGAGGCTGTCAGCCTTGGACTCGCTGTCGTTCTGGAGAAGGATGTGCTTTACGAATACTGAGTCAGCACGCATCTCGCTTGCGAGAATCTTGGCTGCACGGAAGGTGTTGCCTGACTTGTATACTGGAGAAACAGCTTCAACAGCGTTCTGGAATGCAAACTCGTTGATGTCTGGAGAAACGGTCACGAGCTCACCCTCCTTGTACCAGTAGTTGTCAAGTGCCCTGTCTGAGTTCTTCACGAGGAAGTTCTTCATGTTGTCAGCTACAGCGAAGTCTGCAACGGCAGCGTCCATCTTTGCTGAAGTCTCGTCGATGTCCTTCTGTGAAGGTACAACCTCGAATACAACATACTCGATGTCGCGGTTTGCAACCTGCTTGTAGAACTTCTTGTGAGCATCATAGTATGCCTTGATCTCAGCATCGCTGACTACGATTGAGGTGTCCTCTGCAAAAGTGTATGGAATCATCACGAAGTCAACATCGGTGGTGGCATTGTTCTCCTCGATAGACTTGCGGAGCATAAGAGGATTCTGATATGCACTTGCGTTGAGGAGAGCGCCGTACTTGGTGTAGTACTGCTGGGTATTGAGGCTCTGCTGGATGTAGTTCCAATAAAGCTGCATGTTGCCGCTAGGATCGAGTGAGATGGTCTGAACGAGGTCGGCAAGACGTGATGGATCGTAGTTTCCAGCCTCATCGCAGAATACAGGATTAGAAGCGAGAACTGGAGAAACCATATCAGAGTGGGTAAGAGCAACGAGCTCATCCTCGCCTACCTTGATACCTGCAGACTTTGCATTCTTGATGAAAAGGAAACGGTCAATGAGCTCCTGCCATGCAGCGTTTCTGATCTGCTGCTGCTCAGCCTCTGACTTTACAGAGGTACCTGACATAAGCTCGCTGATTGCGGTGTATCTCTCGATATCCTGCTGGAAATCGTTATAAGACACAGACTTACCTGCGATGTTACCTACATCGTACTTCGAAGACATTGACTGCATCGCCGACTGGATCTGTCCTGGGTCGATGATGAATGAGAGAAGGCCCAAAGCCACTATGATCGAGATGGCAAGGCCGAATTTTGTGCGAAGTTTTTGAAGAACCGCCATTGTATTATGTTTTTAATATTTGCAAATAAGGGCACGAAGATAACTAAAATCCTGCAAATTCCATTTATTTTTTAAGGAATGGACCTATAAAATTCACAGAATCAATCAAAACGGCAGTTGTATCCTGGACAACTACACCGAAACTGTTGAAAGGTCGAAGTATCACGGAATTGCTTGCTTTCTGGTTTGAACGCATGCCATAGCCCTGCATGAAACCATCCGGAGAATACATTCTGATGTAGCAGTCAGTGTAGAGTTCCTCATTTGCCCTGTCCCAGTAGAGGGTGTCTGTCTCCATCGTCTCCTGCTTGATGACGTTCTTGATCACCACGTTGCCGAAAGCCTTCCAGATTTCATCCTGGTCGCCTTTCTTCATGGTCTCATGAACAGCATTGTCGGAAAAGATGGTTGTCTCCAATAGACCCTCATCTGTATAGCCAAACACCGCAAGACCTCTCGGAAAGGTCTCATAATTCATGGAATCCGTTGAATAACGTTCCATTACTTCAGCTTCCATTCTCATTACAACGACACCATTCTTGGTCTGGACAGCGAACATGTCGTCCACCGTCTGGACAGGATGAGTGTTGAGATTCAGTTTCTCGGCCTCGCCGATTCCTGAACCGCAAGAAAAGACGATGAAAGCAACCACAATCGTGGTTGCCATCATCATATAGCTATTTAAGCGGTGTTTCAAAGTGTATTACTTCTTCTGGGTACGAACGGTGGTGGTAGCTCTCATGCCGCCGCAAGAAACGGTGTATGACTGACCATCGGTGATGTCGTACATGAATGCGTCTGCGGTTGCAGGGAAGTAAGCGCTGCACTGTCCGATGAGACGGCCGCACTCCTCAGCGAGTGAAGGATCAGCGTTACGTGCCTTTGAGAAGTTATCTGCAGCAACCCAGAACTTGGCGCGGCTTTCAACCTCATTTCCGCTGCAAGATGCGCTCTGCCAGATGGTACCGAGAAGCATGTAAGCCTTGCCTGCGAGGGTCTCGTTGAGTGCAAGTGCCTTGTTGGCAGCCTCGAATGCCTGTGCGTTCTTACCGTTCTTGAAGCAGAATGCTGCAAGCTCATAGTAGTATTCACCATCCTGCTTGTCATCAGACTCAGGATAAGCGATAGCCTCCTCCATATACTTGATAGCGTCATTTACGTTACCTCTTGAAGAGTTGAGTCTGTAGAGGAAGTAAGCAGAGTTGTAAGAAGGATCGAGCTTGTACATTGCGGTCACAGCATTGAGATAAAGATCGTTAGAGGTACAACCCTCGGTAACGCTCATCATCTTTACGATATTGCTTACAAGGTTCACGTCATTAGGATTAGCCTCATAACGTGGGGTGAAGAGTGCAATAAGGTTGTCGCAGCTGGCTACCTTGCTGGCGATGAAGATAGACTCGACGTCGGTCTTTACCTGAGGAACATTGTCCTTGTCCTCGGTAGTGTTGTCAAGAGCAGCGATAGACTCCTGATAGAGGTTGATGATCTGCTCAGCGTCCATCTGACCCTGGTTGTAGAGATCGATGGCTGCATTGAGACGATAGAGATGGAAGGTAGGAGTTGCCTTCTCCTTGAGGGTCTCTACGATTGCAGTGAACTCATCATAGCTCTTCTTTGCATCATTCTTGACATAGTTGAATACATCCTTACCCTTAGCGTTGAGAGCGGCAGCAGCATAGTTTGGATAGTACTGTGCGCGAAGGTCGCTAAGCTTGAGAAGAGTATCAACAACAGCGGCACGCTCAGAAGCATCCTTTACCTTGGTAACTACTCGTCTGAGGAGAGTTGTACCATTGAGGAGCATGTTCTGATTTGCTGTTGGAGGGCAATACTTGTATGCCTTTCTCCAGTTTGGAAGTGCATCATCGTAGTTCTTTGCCTTGTAATACTCCTGATAGTAAGACAGGTACTTGATACACTCGGCGCTGTCGGCACCGAACTTACCCTGTGCGGAAGCGTTTACTCCCGTAAACATCATCATGACTGAGATGGCTGCAAAAAATAATCTCTTCATAGTATTTTGTAATTGTTTATTAATCAAGTGTCAGTTCATTAATTATATCTGGCCTTCTGGAACCAATAGTCAAAGAAGTTGAACCCGATGGTGAACTTCACATATCTTTCCCTAATCATATTTTGTGCCGAAGTTCCTCTCTGACCAAGATCTACTGCCCAGGTAACACCATTATAGTACCTGAACACCGGCAGGGTTCCACCCAGGGTTATACCCATGCTGGATACATTGTTCCCATCCAGCATATAGTATGACTTTTCCCTGTAAGCACCTATTCTATAAGCACATCGGCGATGATAATAGCGGATATCATTTCTGTTTGGAACTATCTCGAAACCGGCCCTTATGGACTCCGATGACGTAGCTGTGAATTTTGACTGTCCATTTACTGCAAAACCGGTAGCTGTAGTAATTCCGGTATTGGTCCAGTCTGATCTGGTATAGTCGATCTCGGCGCGCCAGCGGTCGTTGGAATTGAGTGATATTCCGACTGCAATCTCATCGGCAAAGCTTACGCTATGTGACTTCGAAAGAGTATCGACACTGAAACGGAGTGTATCTATCTGGACAGCTCCCTGTGCGAACTGGTAGTCCTGGGAATAACCTCTCATCTTGCTGCCGAGCTTGTAAGTAGCACCTACACCAAGAGTGAGATTGTTTCCAAGAGGCTGTTCATACTGAAGTCCGAACTTTCCGGTGGTACCTCTCAGGATGAGGTTGCTGCCGCTGCTTACATCGCTGAAAGCCTCATCGATGAAGTCGAGCTTGTTATTCTTTGAAATGTTTCCAACGTATTCATTTACCTGGACTCCAAGTGAGAGACGCTTCCAGAAAGTAACTCCAAATGCTCCGAAAACCTGAAAGAGACTGCCCTGTCCAGTTGAACTGTAATAGAGACCTCCTGTATCTTCTATCATCTGCGGATCTTCATCCTGCAGATAACAGCCATATCCAGTTGAACTGTATGGAGCAAGTCCGAACATCATTGCCGATGACTTGTATACAGGGAAAGAAAGCGCGACAGAACTGATGTTGAATGTATTGTTTACAGTCTTCATGTCATTCTGGGCGAAAACCTTGTTTGCCTGGAGAAGCGACATGTCAGCCATGAATGAGAGAGTATCTCTTGCTGTGACTGCTGCCGGGTTCATATAATTGATATATCTCTTGTTTCTGGTCGCAATACCGACTCCGCCCATTCCTGCATTATATGCTGAACCCTGATTCATCAGGTCACCAACTGCAAAGATGGAATACGGAGTATAGCCGCTGTACGCACCATCCTGGGCATAAGCGGCAATGGTCGTGAACAAAGTCACGGTAAATATCAATGCTTTACTGAAGAAGCCTTTTTTCATATTCATGTGCGATAAGGGCTAACCCCATCAGTACAAGGTTCCAAATTACAAAGATGGAGTTTTTCATTTTGTTTGCAAAATAATTGGCGTCTCCACCCGTAAATACTGCCATATTTTCGGGTTTTGAATCCAGGTACGCCTGTGTTTCAAACATTATGCCCAAAGAAACTCCTTCTATGATCGATGTATTCAGAACATCATCTTCATTATTGTTATCCAGACTTGCGAGCGGCAGATTCCTGGAATATCTGTTAAGAGACTTCAACCTTGTATTAAGTCCTGGAGACAGATAACCCTTTTCATATTTTCCATCTGCTCCGACAAAATCTATGGATATGATTGTTCCATAGTCGATGATAGTACAAGGCTTTCCGGAAAACATACTGCGTGCAGCTATGATCAGTGAGGCCCTGTCCGCACTCAGACATTCTGGAATTTCATTCTCCATAAGGATTTCTTTGTGTGATGGATCAATTATTATCAGATGACCGCATACCGATTCCATCATGGAAATATCCTTCTTTTCCAGATCATAGACGCTGGCAACCACCATTACGGAAGGCTTTATGTCTTCCGCCAGCCATTTTATGTATTCTGTTTTCTTTTCACCCTGGTAGCGAAAGCACTTGCCGATAGTGTTTTCTTCACACGAAGCCGCCTTCAGGGCTGTATTTCCTATTTCTACTACAAGATTCATCATACAAGTGTTCTGACGCAGGCAAGTGCCTTGTCAAGAGATTTTATATTCCTTGTGATAAGTTTCAGCCTGTTATTGTCTGTCTGCTTGAACTCGAATATTCTTCCTTCATTGACCTTGTTCAATACTTCTGAGAATGTCTCGGAACGAAGATATGACGATACAGGGCTGAAGAACATGATGAGCATTCCATTCTTGAAAATTATCTTCTCGAAACCAAGAGCTGCACCTATATTTCTTATCTTGACTACTTTGATCAGATTGTCAACTTCCTGCGGCAGCTTTCCGAAACGGTCCACAAGACGTGCAACGAAACGGTCTATTTCTTTCTCATTAGTGATGGAATCAAGATTCTTGTAAATCCTTATCTTCTCTGCTGTCACGTCTATGTAGTCGTCAGGAATCTGAGCTGTCTGGTCAGTTTCTATGTTGCAGTCGACAGAAAGGCTTTCCTTCTTAGGTCCCTTGGTCATACCTGTCTCCATTCCAAGTTCCTCAAGAGCCTCGGAAAGAATCTTCTGGTATGTCTCATATCCCATATCCATGATGAAGCCGCTTTGCTGTGCACCAAGCATGTTTCCCGCACCACGGATATCCAGATCCTGCATGGCAATGTTGAAACCGCTGCCAAGATCTGAAAACTCCTCAATAGCCTTCAATCTTCTTCTAGCATCATCAGTGATTGAGACCAACGGAGGTACAATAAGATAGCAGAATGCACGCTTGTTGGAACGACCTACACGTCCACGCAGCTGATGCAGATCACTTAAACCTATGTTCTGTGCCTGATTTACAATGATGGTATTCGCATTTGGAATATCAAGACCATTCTCGATGATGGTGGTACAAAGCAGCATGTCATAGTCGCCGCGCATGAAACCAAGCATTTTGTCTTCCAGTTCCTTTGATTCCATCTGGCCATGTGCAACACATATCTTCATGTCCGGTACAAGACGGTGAAGAATGGTTTCAATAGACTTAAGTTCCTCAACCTTGTTATGCAGGAAGAACAGCTGTCCTCCCCTGTTGAGTTCATAGTTTATTATGCTCTTTATTTCTTTTTCATCAAAGAGAATTATTTCTGTCTGGACAGGTATTCTGTTTGGCGGTGGTGTGTTTATTATCGACAGGTCTCTTGCTCCAAGAAGGGAAAACTGAAGTGTTCTAGGTATTGGTGTAGCAGAAAGGGTAAGCGTATCAACAGCCAACTTCATCTGACGAAGCTTTTCTTTTGCCGATACTCCGAATTTCTGTTCCTCATCAATTATAAGCAGTCCAAGATCCTTGAATTCAAATCCTTTTCCAAGAATCTTGTGAGTTCCAATCAATATGTCGATTGATCCTTCCTTCAGTCTCTTCTGGATATCGCTGATTTCCTTTGCAGTCCTGAGTCTGCTTACATACTCAATGTTGCAAGGAAAGTTCTTGAGTCTGTTCTTGAAGGTATTGAAATGCTGCAGTGACAGTATTGTAGTAGGAACAAGTACGGCAACCTGCTTGCTGTCGGCAGCTGCCTTGAATGCTGCACGCACAGCAATCTCAGTCTTTCCGAAACCTACATCACCACATACAAGTCTGTCCATCGGACATTTTTCTTCCATGTCTCTCTTTACAGCCTTTGTTGTTTCTTCCTGATCAGGAGTATCCTCGTAAATGAATGAAGACTCAAGTTCTTCCTGGAGATATGTATCAGGGGAAAAGGCAAATCCTTCGGAAGCCTTTCTCTTTGCATAAAGCTGTATCAGTTCCTTCGCTATATCCTTTACCTTGGATTTTGCTCCAGACTTAAGTGTCTGCCAGGTCTTGGAACCTATCTTGTTTATTCTTGGAGGTTCTCCATCCTTGGATCTGAAACGTGATATCTTGTTCAATGAGTGGACTGATACGAAAACCACATCATTGTCCTTATAAATGAGCTTTACAACCTCCTTATATCTGCCTTTATCATCAAGCATTCGTACAAGACCACCGAACACACCGACACCATGATCTATATGAACTATGTAGTCTCCTATATTGAATGAGCTGAGTTCATTGAGAGTAAGTTGTTCAGTCTTGTCTACCGTACGACGGATTATTACTCTATGGAACCTGTCAAATATCTCATGGTCTGAATAGCAGCATATCCTGTTTTCATTATCTATGAATCCATTATGCAGATTCTTTCCTTTTATGAATTCAGGAACAAGACCACAGTCCTGGAGGAGTATGGACTTTACTCTTTCTATCTGGGATTCCTTTTCTGAAAAGATGAATACCTTGTAATGTGAGTGAATCTTTTCGCTTATATCAGAAGAAAGAAGCTCAAAATTCTTGTTGAATACAGGTTGAGGACTGATTGAGAATTTTATCGACTTTTCCTTATCTTCCGAGAGAGGTGTATCTATGAATACTTTCTGAAACTTCTGGAATCCATTCATGAATTCCCTATTGGAATACATATCATATGAATCAAACCATATTATGCTTGAATCAGGAATGATTGAAGACGCTGAACAATTTCCGTCAGCGGATACTACCGCTGCTATTATGTCAGCTTCATCGTATTTTCCGTTACTAAGCTGCGTATTGCAGTCAAAAGTACTTATTTCCTCTATTTCATCGCCCCAGAATGATATTCTGTATGGATAGTTTGAAGAATAAGAGAAAACATCTATGAGAGATCCTCTTATTGCAAACTGTCCAGGTGATGAAACAAAATCTACCTTCTCGAATCCAAGGGAAAACAAAGATTCCTTGATTTCTTCAAATTTTAATTCATCCCCGGTTTTGAAGCTTATCTTTGAAGAGGACATTGAAGCCATATCAGGAAATTTCTCTTCAAGTGCTTCCGGGTATGTTACTATTATTGTGAGTTCATCCGGAGACAGAATCTTGTTAAGCGCTGCTGTTCTCTGTACCTCAAGGCTGGCCTTGTAATTACTTTTCTCTATTCCTGTTCCTGAAGAGGGCATGAAGAATACATTGTCTCCTTCAACCATTCCATACAGATCAGCTGCACAATATTCAGCATTTTCCTTGTCAGGAAGAACTATCATGTGAAAACCTTTTGCAGCAATCTGGGAAAGGACCATCCATCTTGCAGAAAGAAAAAGTCCCGAACAGTACGCAGCAGCCCCCGAAGCAATTGTCTGCTCCAGTTTTTTGCAAGATTCTGACGATATTGACAAATATCCCATAAATATGTTTAAAAGCTGTTGAAAACCCTGTTTATAAACACCATCCACGATGTAGATAAATCAACAGGGTTATATTTCAACAATCAATCAAGAACGAACTGACATTCATTTCAACAGAAAAGTGAAATCAAAAAATATAAAAGACAAGCAGTTAAAACACTTATCAACATATCAACAGCTTAATACTAAACCAAAAATAGATTTAAATAAAAAAAGTATATTTGTATTGATATTAATTTTTGTGTGCAAATGTCTGAATTCGATCCCCATAAAACAACGGATAGCAAAGATAATGAATTGGATGGAATTATAAGACCGCAGGGTCTTGAAGATTTCACCGGCCAGAAAGAGATAATATCCAATCTAAAGATTTACATCCAGGCAGCCAAGCTCAGAGGAGAAGCATTGGACCATACATTGTTCCATGGTCCTCCGGGACTTGGTAAGACCACCCTTGCCCACATCATTGCAAACGAGATGGGTGTCAACATGAAAATAACATCGGGTCCTGTTCTTGACAAGCCTGGCGATCTTGCCGGTCTGCTTACTTCTCTTGATGAAGGCGATGTTCTTTTCATAGACGAAATTCATAGACTTTCTCCTGAGGTAGAGGAATATCTGTATTCCGCAATGGAGGATTATGTCATAGACATAATGATAGACAAGGGACCTGGAGCACGTTCCGTAAGAATAAATCTTAATCCATTCACTCTTGTAGGCGCTACCACAAGAAGCGGACTCCTTACAGCTCCTCTGAGAGAGCGTTTCGGTATAAACTGCGCGTTGGAGTATTATGATGCTGATGATCTTGTAAGGATAGTGCAGCGAAGTGCTTACATACTCAAGGTTGGAATTGAACCGCAGGCTGCTATGGAAATTGCTCTCCGCAGCCGTGGAACTCCACGAATAGCCAATGCTCTTCTTAAAAGGGTAAGGGACTTTGCACAGGTGTTGGGTGATGGTCATATTGACCTACAGATAGCACGCTATGCTCTTGACAAGCTTCATATAGACAAGAGAGGACTTGACTCTATCGACAATAAGATCCTCAGTACAATCATAACAAAATTCAAGGGAGGTCCTGTCGGATCCAGTACGATTGCTACGGCAATAAGTGAGGATCAGGGCACATTCGAAGAAGTATATGAACCTTTCCTTATCAAGGAAGGATTCATATTAAGGACCCAGAGAGGACGTATTGCTACCGAACTGGCTTATAAGCATCTTGGTCTGGAGGCTTGTATGATGGAAAGAAAACCTTTGAGAGATGGCGATGACATGCCTAGCCTTTTTTAGCAATATGAAAAGATTTATATCACTCTTATTATTCTCTTTGATTTCAGTACAGGCTTTCTGCTGTACTTCGCTGATAATATCTGGCAGATATACTGTTGATGGCAGGCCTGTAATGATGAAGAACAGGGATACAGGTGAGCTCAATAACAGAATATCTTACTACAAAGGTCCTCTTTATTCATTTATCGGACTTGAAGATTCCCCTGCCCCTGAAAACGGAGTATGGACCGGTACCAATTCCGTTGGATTCAGCATAATGAATACAGCTTCATATAACATAAAGGATGATGATGTTGCTGATGATCTTATGGATAAGGAAGGAATCCTTATGTTCAAGGCATTGGGATCATGTCGCGATATAAAAGATTTTGAAAATCTTCTTGATACCCTTAGCCGTCCTATGGGTGTAGAGGCTAATTTCGGAGTTATAGATGCTTATGGTGGAGCTGCATACTATGAAGTTAACAATCATAGCTGGATAAAGTATGATGTAAACATGATTCCTGAAGGCTACAAGGTAGTTACAAATTTCAGTGAATCAGGTCCTCGTGAGAAATATGAGGGTTATGAGAGATATCTCACAGCTACATCCATAGTTTCAGAACTTTACAGAAGCGGTAGATTGAAGAAAGCAGATCATTCTCTTCTTATCAATTCTCTTTCACGTTCATACAGACACGAGATTCTTGGTATGGACTATGTCAGGGATTATGATATCCTCAAGAAGAATACTTCTTTCAGCGGAACCGTAGTTGATCAGGATTTCATACCAAGAAGAATTACTTCAGCTGTAATTGTAATCGAGGGTGTAAAGCTTGGCGAGGATCCACAGCATACTGTTATGTGGACAGCTATAGGATATCCTTCTTCTACCGTATATGTTCCGCTTCTTGTTGGAAAAGAAGAAATACTTCCATCTTATGTAAAAGGTGGAAAGTCAGACGGCCATTCATTAATCTGTGATGAAGCTCTTGATATAAAGAGCTCATTCATATTTAATTATGATATCAGCAATGGAAGTCATTATCTGAGACTGGATAATGTACTCAGAGGAAATGAAGGACGTCCTTCATTGCTTTCGTGCTGCAGAAAAGCTGAAACCGTGATTGATGAAAGCTTCATAAACCTGTATTCTGAATGGACTTCTGGAAAAATTTCAGATGATGATTTTTACAAGAAATATAGAGATTTATCTGAAAGTTTTATTGGTGAGTATCATTCAGTATTTGCCTCTTTTCGCAATAAATAGGTATAGCTAATTGTCCGTCTCGCAAAAAATTATTAAAATTGCGGACTAAAGTGAAAGTTAATAATCTAATAATAAACAAATGGCCGATAAATTAATCTCAAAAATTCCGGAAGGACCTTTGGCTGAAAAATGGACAAAGCGTAAATCGGAAATTCATCTTGTCAGTCCTAACAACAAGAGAAAGCTTGAAATCATTGTAGTCGGAACCGGTCTTGGCGGCGCTTCTGCAGCTGCTTCACTCGGTGAGCTCGGTTACAATGTAAAGGTTTTCTGCATCAGTGATTCACCTCGTAGAGCTCACTCCATCGCAGCTCAGGGTGGTATCAATGCTGCCAAGAACTACCAGAACGACAACGATTCAATCTACCGTCTGTTCTACGATACCATCAAGGGTGGTGATTATCGTGCACGTGAGGCAAACGTATATCGTCTTGCTGAAGTAAGCGCAGCCATCATTGACCAGTGTGTAGCCCAGGGAATTCCTTTCGCACGCGAGTACGGCGGCTATCTTGCCAACCGTTCATTCGGTGGTGTTCAGGTAAGCCGTACATTCTACGCCAGAGGACAAACCGGCCAGCAGCTTCTTCTTGGAGCTTATGCTTCACTCAACAAGGAAATAGCAGCAGGATCAGTAAAAAGTTATCCTCGTCACGAGATGCTTGACCTCGTAGTTGTAAACGGTGAGGCTAAGGGTATCATCGCACGCAACCTTGTTACCGGTAAGCTCGAGCGCTTTGGTGCGCATGCTGTCATCATCGCTACTGGTGGTTATGGAAATACCTACTTCCTTTCTACCAACGCTATGAACAGCAACGGTTCAGCTGCTCTCCAGTGCTACAAGAAGGGTGCTTATTTTGCAAATCCTTGCTTCGCTCAGATCCATCCTACATGTATTCCTGTACATGGTGATCAGCAGTGCAAGCTTACCCTTATGTCAGAGTCTCTTCGTAACGACGGACGTATCTGGGTACCTAAGAAGCTTGAGGATGTCGAGAAGCTTCGCAAGCATCAGATCAAGGCTTCTCAGATTGCAGAGGAGGATCGCGACTACTATCTCGAGCGTCGCTACCCTGCATTCGGTAACCTCGTTCCACGTGACGTTGCTTCACGTGCTGCAAAGGAGCGTTGCGACGCAGGTTATGGTGTAAACGAGACTGGTCTCGCAGTATTCCTTGATTTCTCTGAGGCTATCAAGAGACTTGGACACCAGAGAGTTGCTGAGCGTTATGGCAACCTCTTCGAGATGTATGAGAAGATCACTGCTTCTTCACCTTGGGAGGAGCCTATGATGATTTATCCTGCTATCCACTATACCATGGGTGGTATCTGGGTTGACTATGATCTCCAGACCACTATTCCTGGTCTTTACGCTATCGGTGAGGCAAACTTCTCTGACCATGGTGGAAACCGTCTTGGTGCTTCTGCCCTCATGCAGGGTCTTGCAGATGGTTACTTCGTAGTTCCTATCACTATCGGTGATTATCTTTCAAAGAAGTTCTCTGAGCCTAAGCAGGATATCAATGCTCCTGAGTTCGTTCAGGCCGAGAAGGATGTACAGGCTCGTATCGACCGTCTCTTCGCTATCAAGGGTACCAAGACTGTGGATTCTATCCACAAGAAGCTTGGTCTTATCATGTGGGAGTATGTAGGTATGGCACGTAACGCTGAGGGTCTTAAGAAGGCTATCAAGGAGATTGCTGATCTTAAGAAGGACTTCTACGAGAACGTAAATGTACCTGGAACCCAGTATGAGTTCAACCAGGAACTTGAGAAGGCTCTCCGCCTCGAGGATTTCTTCGAGATCGGTACCCTTATGGCTTACGATGCACTTAACAGAAATGAGTCATGTGGTGGTCACTTCCGCGTTGAAAGCCAAACCGAGGAAGGTGAGGCTAAGCGTGACGATGCAAACTACATGTATGTAGCTGCATGGGAGTACAAGGGAGAAGGCGTTGAGCCTGAGCTTCATAAGGAGCCACTTATTTACGAAAACATCAAGGTCGTTACCAGAAACTATAAAGACTAATCAAAAATGGAATTCAATTTAAAGATCTGGCGTCAGAAGAACGCCAAGGATAAGGGACATTTCGAGACCTATCATATTTCTGGTATCGAAGAGGACGCATCATTCCTCGAGATGCTCGATATTCTCAACGAGCAGCTTATCCGTGAGGGTTGTGATCCTGTAGCAGTTGACAAGGGTTGCAAGAGCAGCGGTCCGGTTTCATTTGATCATGACTGCCGTGAGGGTATCTGCGGTGCTTGTTCTCTCTATATTGATGGTCGTGCACATGGTCCAGACGATCATGTAACTACCTGTCAGCTCTTCATGCGTCACTTCAAGAATGGCGCTACTATCACTGTCGAGCCTTGGAGAAGTGCTGCTTTCCCTGTAATCAAGGATCTCGTTGTTGACAGAGGTGCATTTGACAAGATTCTCCAGGCTGGTGGTTTCATCTCAGTTCGTACCGGTTCTGCACAGGATGCAAATAATATCCTTATCTCTCATGACAGAGCAGAGGAAAGTATGGATGCAGCTGCTTGCGTAGGTTGCGGTGCTTGTGTTGCTACCTGTAAGAATGGTTCTGCAATGCTCTTCGTTGCAGCTCGTGTCAGCTCACTTGCTCTTCTTCCACAGGGTAAGCTCGAGGCTCAGAAGCGTGCAAAGAACATGGTTGCCAAGATGGATGAGCTTGGATTCGGTAACTGTACCAATACCAGAGCTTGTGAGATGGAGTGTCCTAAGGGTATCTCAGTCGCTCACATCGCCCGTCTTAACCGTGAGTTCCTCAAGGCTAAGTTCAGTGAGTAACAGTCATCTGAAAATAATTAAGAAAGCCGCTGATTTTCAGCGGCTTTCTTTTTTACCATAGGAAGTTGTTGAATGGATATCTTCCAGCATGTATTTCTGCAACCATCTTGTAGATGTCGTTTCTCAGCTTTTCAATACCTATCTTTTCTTTTGCTGAAATGAATATGCATGGACTCTTTTCATCAGCAATCCAGCTATTCTTAAGTTCTTCAAGACTTCTGTTTTCTTTTCCTTTAGGAGTCAGTGAAAACTCATCATATTCCTCGTATTCATAAGCATCTATCTTGTTGAATACTACATATACCGGTTTTTCGTTTGCGCCTATATCCTTAAGGGTATTTTCAACTACTTTCATCTGATCCTCAAAGTCGGGATGTGATATATCAACGACATGAACAAGGATATCAGCTTCGCGCACCTCATCCAATGTGCTTTTAAAGGCCTCTATTAGCTGCGTAGGGAGCTTTCTGATGAATCCTACGGTATCACTAAGCAGGAACGGTACATTCTCGATTACGACCTTTCTAACGGTTGTATCAAGCGTTGCAAACAATTTGTTTTCAGCAAACACATCTGACTTTGCCAGAAGGTTCATCAGAGTACTTTTTCCTACGTTTGTATATCCTACGAGAGCCAGTCTTACCATCTGTCCCCTGTTTCCTCTCTGGGTCTCCATCTGGCGATCGACTTTCTTCAGTTGTTCTTTGAGTCTGTTTATCCTTTCCTTTACGATTCGGCGGTCTATTTCTATCTGGGTTTCACCCATACCTCCACGGGTTCCCATACCACCTCTCTGTCTTTCAAGGTGAGTCCACATACCTGCCAGACGTGGCAGCATATAGTTATATTGTGCAAGTTCTACCTGCATTTTAGCATAGGAAGTCTTGGCTCTTTGTGCGAATATCTCCAGAATCAGGCTTGTTCTGTCTATTACAGAGGCTGTCTTTACTACTTTTTCGATATTTCGCTGCTGCATTCCTGTCAGTTCATCATCGAAAATACAGTACTTTATCTGGTTTTCTTCACAGTATTCAGCTATTTCCTGAAGCTTTCCACTTCGTATATATGTGGCCTTTTCTGGCTTGTCCAGTCTTTGAACGAACTTTTTATCTCCTGTACAGCCTGCTGTAAGTGCAAGAAATTCAAGTTCGTCAAGATATTCCATTACCCTGCGCTCATCCTCGTTCTGTCTTATTATACCTACGAAGACTGCGCTTTCTACTGTTGTATCTTTTGTTAAATAAGGTCCTGGCATTTAATCAATTATTTATAAAAAAAGGCCATCCTGACAGGACAGCCTTTCTTAGATATTTTATGCTGTATTATCTCAACTGGAAGATTACAGGGAAGGTGTAGGTTACCTTTACTGCGCGATCTCTCTGACGACCTGGAGTCCACTTAGGTGAGCTTGATACTACTCGTACAGCCTCCTTGTCAAGTGATGAGTCAACACCACGGACAACCTTTACGTTTGATACGGTACCGTCAGCATTTACAGTAAACTGGAGGGTTACACGACCTGATACGTTGTTCTCCTTTGCAACCTCAGGATATACAAGGTGCTTGTTCACCCACTTAGAGAACTCATTAGCATCGCCGCCATTGAACTTTGGCTTCTCCTCTACGAGCTGGAAAGGAATAGCCTCCTCTTCAATAACCTCTTCCTCAACTTCCTCGACATAATCCATGATCTCGACACCCATGTTGGCATCATCCTCAAGGTTTACGAAAAGGTCATCATCAACGGTGATTTCATCATCCACGATGTCGATCTGGTCAGAAAGAACAGGAATCTTTGGTGCCTCTGGTGGAGGAGGAAGCTCTTCCTGGGTAATAGGAATGATTTCTTCTTCAATAAGTTCGGTTGTAACTTCCTCGAACATTGAAGTCTGCTTTTCCTTGGTTGTGTAGTTGAACGCACCCCATACGATGAGGAGAGAGCAAACCAAACCAATTTCAGTGAAGAGAAGCTTCTTGTCTTCAAGATTTGCCTTTGGCGATTTCTTTACTTCCATATCTTTTTTATCTTTTATTGTCAATAAGCACCCAAAGGTATAAATAATTCCTATTAAAAACAATTTTTTCATTTAATAGAAGTAAATTTGCTCAAAACTTTACTCTATGATTTCCTATTTCAACCAGGATATTGAATTTAAACTTAAAGGAAAGCTTATTAACAACCAGTGGCTCAAACTTGTTGCTGAAAGCGAGATTAGAAGGATTGGTGATATTAACATAATATTTTGTTCCGACAACTACATTCTTGATGTAAACATGAAGTATCTGGGACATGACTATTTCACTGATATTATCACCTTCGATTATTGTGAAAAAGACAAGCTTAATGGTGATCTTTTCATCAGCATTGACAGTGTAAGGGAAAACGCCCTTCATTACGGTACTGAGTTCGAGACCGAGTTGAATCGTGTCATGGTCCATGGTATCCTTCATCTTATCGGTTACGATGATCACTCAAAGAAGGATATCAAGATCATGCGTGAAAAAGAAGACTATTATATTTCTTTAAAGGATGCTATAAGAGGGTAGGGCATTATGCACAAGGTTTACGATGTCATAGTAGTCGGTGGTGGCCATGCCGGTTGTGAAGCTGCAATGGCTGCAGCTGGTCTTGGTTCTTCTGTTCTTCTGGTTACAATGGATCTTAATGGCTTTGCCAAGATGTCTTGTAATCCGGCAATAGGTGGAATAGCAAAGGGTCAGATCGTAAGAGAGATTGATGCTCTTGGTGGCTATACTGGAATCGTAACAGATGCTTCTACTCTTCAGTTCAGAATGCTGAATCGCTCAAAGGGTCCTGCAATGTGGAGTCCCAGAGCTCAATGTGATAAAACTGTCTTTTCTCAAAATTGGCGTAAAATCCTTGAAACTAATTCAAACATAGATATTTACGCCGATATTGCAACTTCTTTCCTCTTTGAGAATTCAAAAATTACAGGAGTCTGTACAACTACTGGGGCAATTTTCAAATGTCAAACGCTTATTCTGACTGCCGGAACCTTTCTGAACGGTAAACTCTTCATTGGCCGTACTCAGTTTGAAGGTGGCCGCATTGGTGAGTTGTCTTCCTATGGTCTGACAGAACAACTTGTTGAAAGGGGAGTGGCAACTGCCAGAATGAAGACAGGTACACCTCCTCGTATTGATATCACTTCAGTAAATCTTGGTAATCTCATAAGACAGGATGGAGACGCTCATCCTGATAAGTTCTCTTTCCTTCCTTATCTTTCGACAGCACAGAACGGCACACCCCAGATGCCATGCTATATTCTGCATACCAACAGTAAGGTTCATGATATCCTTCGTTCAGGTTTTCAGGATTCGCCGCTTTTCACCGGTCTGATACATGGCAAGGGACCACGTTATTGCCCTAGCATTGAAGATAAGCTCAGAGTTTTTTCTGATAAGGACTCCCATCAGGTATTTCTTGAACCAGAGGGTAGGGGAACCAATGAATATTATCTCCAGGGTTTCTCTTCTTCTCTTCCTCTGAACATTCAGCTTGATGCCCTCCATAGCATTGAAGGTCTTGAAGATGTAAAGATTTTCAAGCCTGCCTATGCAGTTGAATACGATTATTTCGATCCTACGTTCCTTAAATCTTCTCTTGAATCAAAAATAGTTGAAAATCTGTATCTTGCGGGCCAAGTTAATGGTACTACCGGATACGAAGAAGCTGCTGCTCAAGGACTTATGGCTGGAATTAATGCTGCTTTGAAGGTTAAGGGCAAGGATCCATTCATTCTAGGTCGTGATCAATCTTATATTGGAGTCCTTATTGATGATCTAATTACCAAGGGAGTCGATGAGCCTTATAGAATGTTTACTTCTCGTGCTGAATACCGTATTCTTTTGAGGCAGGATAATGCGGATCTTCGTCTTACACCTCTCTCTTTCAATGTCGGTCTTGCTGATAAATTCCGCTATGACTTTACCATGAGAAAATACGAGGAAGCAGAGAAGTATGAGGTTCTGTCCAATTCTGTAAATCTTACTGCCAAGGTTTTGAATCCCTATCTTGAGTCAATCGGTTCTACTCCTCTTACTGACTCAAAGAAGATTTCTGACATTGCCTCACGTCCAGAACTTGAGCTTTCGAATCTTTTGAATTTTGTTCCACGTGGAACAATGTCTAAATATTCAGTTGATCCTGATGCTTCATTGTATACATGTGATACAGAATATTTGAGCTGTTTACAGTCAAATGAGTTTGGTTCTGAACGTTTGTCCAACAATCAAGATTCTCTATCTTTTGCACACCTTGCGCTTTCTTCTAATTGTTCTTATCCTGTATCGAGAATCGACCTTTCTGAAGCTGATAAGTCAATCAATTCAAATCTCACTACTGAAATTGTTCAGTCAGTCGAAGTGGCCATAAAGTACAAAGGTTATATCGAGCGTGAAAAGAAGGTTGCAGAGAAACTACATTCTCTCGAAAGACTGATTATTCCTGATAATTTCGATTTCGACAGAATACAGGGTCTTTCTATTGAATGCCGCCAGAAGTTTAAAAAGTATGCTCCAAAAACTGTTGCTCAGGCAACTAGAATTTCCGGAGTATCTCCTTCAGATATTCAAGTTTTGCTTGTTTACGTCGGAAGATAGAATGTTATCTTTGCTGTAAATATTGCTTAAACAAAAAAGGATGTTCCACGTGGAACATCCTTTTTGTTTCTATTGTTTGAAGGAAATAGAATTTTGCTTTGTATGAGATGTCGTTTAGAGCATCTTCAGAGCGGCTTTTATTATCTCTTCGACTTTGGCTGTAGGGTTGTTTTTGAGTATTGACTGAATAGCCTTGTTTACATTTGGCTTTGCAAAGCCAAGCATCATAAGTGCTCTTGAAGCTTCTTCGACAGTTTCGCTGTCCGGGGTCTGTATAAGAATGGCTGTGTTGCTTCCTTCTCCCTTTGTTATCTTGTCCTTCAATTCAAGAATCAATCTCTGGGCGCTCTTGAGTCCGATTCCTTTGACGCTCTTGATTTTTGCAACATTCTCCGATATTATCGCTTCTCTCAGTTCGTCAGAAGACATTGAAGATAGCATTATTCTGGCAGAGGAAACACCTACTCCATTCACGCTTATGATCAATTCGAAAAGCGCACGTTCATCCTTTGACGCGAATCCGTAGTAGACTTCGACTTCTTCTTTCTGCGAAACATGCTGATGAATGTAGATCTTTGCACTTTCCTGACCTTGAAGTGCGTTGTAGGTCTGTATGGAAATCTCTATGCTGTAACCTATGCCATGGTTGTCGATGACGACCTGGGTAGGGGAGAGTTCGGCAATTCTGCCACTTATGTAGTCAATCATATTTGTCTCAGTTTGCTGCAAAAATATGTCTTTTATATGTCAAATGAAAGTGAGATTTAGTAATTTTGCCTTTCATTATTCTAGTCATGAAGGTTGAGCAGATAAGAACAGAGTTTCCGTTACTCGATGAAAAAGTCTATGGTAAACAGCTTGTTTATCTGGATAATGCAGCCACAATCCAAAGACCTCGATCCGTAGTTGACAAATGGAACACTCTTACTCTCCATTGCAACTCTAATCTCCATAGAGCCGTCCATAAGATTGCAGCAGATGCAACAGAGGAATATGAGACTGCCAGAGATGCTGTACGTGAGTTCCTCAATGCAGAATCACGACAGGAAATCATTTTTACTTCAGGAGCTACAGCTTCTATAAATCTTGTTGCTTTTTCGTTCGGAGAGGCTTTCATACATGAAGGCGACGAGATCATTGTTGCCGAAAGTGAGCATCACTCGAACATAGTCCCTTGGCAGATGGTGTGCAATAGAAAAAATGCCACCATCAAGGTCCTTCCTGTCGATGACCATGGTTGTCTCCGTGTCGATCTGCTTGAGAGCATCATTTCTGATAAGACCAGGCTTCTTGCAGTTGCACAGATTTCAAACGTCCTTGGAATCAGAAATCCTGTCAAGGAGATCGTGAAGATCGCTCATTCACACGGAGTCAAAGTTCTCGTAGATGGAGCCCAGGGCGTCGTCCATGACGGTGCTGATGTCCGCGATATGGATTGCGACTTCTATGCTTTTTCAGGTCATAAGGTATATGCTGCTCCCGGAACAGGAGTCCTTTACGGCAAGAAAGAACTGCTTGACCTGATGCCGCCATACATGGGAGGAGGGGAGATGATAGCCAATGTAAAGTTCAGCGGTACAACATACGCTCCACTACCTGGAAAATACGAAGCAGGAACCCAGAACATGGCAGGCACGCCAACTCTCAAACCTGCGCTTGAGATGGCAAAGTCTCTGAAAGACAAAGAGATAAGTGAGTATCATGAACAGCTTACTGCTTATGTCCTTGATGCCTTGAACAACAATCCAAGAGTCCATCTCTACGGCAATCCAGAAGACAGATCGACAAAGACATCGATTTTCTCATTTACAATGGAAGGTGTTCATCATGAGGATCTTGCACTGATTCTGGACAAGATGGGCATCGCTGTAAGATCTGGACAGATGTGCGCCGAGCCGCTCATGGACAGATTCGGAGTAACAGGAATGCTCCGGGCTTCTTTCGCTCACTACAATACGATGGAAGAAGCGGCATATTTCATCAAGAGTCTTGACAAGGCCGCAGCAATGCTATTGTAATAAAACAATGGAAACCAGAAGTTTAAAGGAAGTACAGCAAGACATTATCGACGAATTTTCAATGTTCGATGAATGGCTTGACAAATATGAATATCTGATAGATCTCGGTAAAAACCTTGAAACCTATCCAGAGGAGCTGAAGACGGACGACCGATTGATAAAGGGTTGTCAGTCAAGGGTATGGCTTGACTGTAGAAGGGAGAAGGATAAGCTGGTGTTCATCGCGGACAGCGATGCCATCATCACAAAAGGAATAATCTCACTCCTGATATCCGTGTATTCGGGCAGGACTGCAGAAGAAATCGCCTCTGATGATTTTTCTTTCCTGGACCAGATTGGTCTCAAGGAGAATCTTTCCCCTACCCGTGCAAATGGACTTGTATCGATGATCGAAACAATCAGAAAAGCAGCTAACGAACGCAAGTAGAATCATGAACGAAAACAACAACGAAGTACTTACCGCCGAGGATGTCAAGGAACTGGCGCCCTACTACGATAATGTCATAATGGCCATCAGACAGGTTTACGATCCGGAGATTCCGGTAAATGTCTATGATCTCGGTCTGATTTATGAGCTGAATATCAAAAAGACAAAGGATGTCTTCATCAAGATGACCTTCACTTCGCCGACTTGTCCAATGGCAGATGAGGTGCTCGCAGAAGTGAAGCGCAGCGTAGAGGACGTCCCAGGTATCAATTCCTGCGAAATAGAACTGGTATTCGAGCCACAGTGGGACCAGAGCATGCTCTCGGACGAGGCCAGGATCACACTTGGATTTGATCCGGAGATAGCTGATTAGGACTGTTCCATGTAGAACAATGGCTTTCGTCAGCGTATATTTTTCACTGGGAACCAACATGGGCAGGCGCGAGGAAAACATCTCCCGCGCCCTTGAACTGCTGGACGACGCAATGGAATGCCATTGGACGTCGCTGTCGCATATAATCGAGACCCGTTCATGGGGATTCAACGGTCCAAAGTTCCTCAACGCAGCGGTGATGTACCGTATTTTCCGTCAACCGGTGCCGGCTGAGCAGCAAGCTTTTGAACTGCTGGATAAGATCAAATCGATAGAGTCGAAGATGGGCAGGGAAGGAGGACCGGTGTTTGATCCAGAGACAGGGAAGCGCATATATGAGAACCGCATCATCGATATCGATATTCTGTTTTTTGGCGATGAGAGGATAGACAATCCGCGTCTTACGGTTCCTCACAAGCTTATATCTGAACGCGATTTCGTTCTGTTCCCGCTCCGAGAGATAGCAAAACCTTCACTTAAGGCATCATTCCCGGAGTATTTCTAGTCAACTTCTCAAACAAATTGACTAAATTTGCGGCTCCAAAACGAAACCATCCTGAAGTAAACAGGAGAACTTGGCAAAAAAAAGATAATCAAATAGATAACCATATGACTCAAGATGAACTTTTCAAAGTGCTCGTAGCTCACTGCAAGGAGTACGGATTCATTTTCCCTTCCAGCGAGATCTATGATGGACTCGCAGCCGTTTATGACTACGGCCAGATGGGTTCAGAGCTTAAGACCAACATCAAGCAGTACTGGTGGAACGCCATGACCCGCTTGAACGAGAACATAGTCGGTATCGACTCATGTATCTTCATGCACCCAAAGATCTGGGAGGCATCAGGTCACGTCGGAGCATTCAATGACCCGCTTATCGACAACAAGGACTCCAAGAAGAGATATCGCGCAGACGTTCTTATCGAGGATTATCTCGGAAAGATCGAGGAAAAGATGAACAAGGAGGTTGAGAAAGGCCGCAAGAAGTTTGGCGAGAACTTCGATGAGGAGCAGTTCAGGGCAACCAATCCTAACGTTCTCCGCGAGAAGGCAAAGTATGAGGCAGTTCATAACCGCTTCAAGGCCGCCGAGGAAGCCAGCGACTTCAACGAGTACCGTCAGATCATCATCGACTGTGGCATCGTCTGCCCTATCAGCGGAACATGCAACTGGACCGAGGTTCGTCAGTTCAACCTTATGTTCAGCACTTCGATGGGCAGCACTGCAGACGGCGCAAGCACCATCTATCTCCGTCCAGAGACAGCTCAGGGTATCTTCGTGAACTACCTTAACGTCCAGAAGACCGGCCGTATGAAGATTCCTTTCGGTATCGCTCAGATCGGCAAGGCTTTCAGAAACGAGATCGTTGCACGTCAGTTCATCTTCCGTATGAGAGAGTTCGAGCAGATGGAGATGCAGTTCTTCATCAAGCCAGGTACCGAGCTTGACTGGTTCGCACAGTGGAAGAAGAACCGTATGGCATGGCATGTAAACCTTGGTATGGGTGCTGAGAACTATCGTTTCCACGATCACGAGAAGCTTGCACACTATGCAAATGCAGCAACCGATATCGAATTCAAGTTCCCATTTGGCTTCAAGGAGCTCGAGGGTATTCACTCAAGAACCGATTTCGACCTTGGCAACCATCAGAAGTTCTCTGGCAAGAAGATCCAGTATTTCGATCCTGAGACTGGCGAAAGCTACACTCCATACGTAGTTGAAACCTCTATCGGTGTCGACAGAATGGTTCTTGCAGTGCTTTCAAACTCATACAAGGAGGAAGCTCTCGAGAACGGAGAGACCCGCGTAGTCCTCTCTATCCCGGCGCCTATCGCACCAGTCAAGGCTGCAGTAATGCCTCTCGTTAAGAAGGATGGCCTTCCTGAGCTCGCACGTGAGATTCTCAAGGACCTCAAGTTCGATTTCAACTGCCAGTATGACGAGAAGGACTCTATCGGAAAGCGTTATCGTCGTCAGGATGCAATCGGAACCCCATTCTGTATCACTGTTGACCATGATTCACTCGTAGACCGCTGCGTTACCGTACGTGACCGCGACACCATGCAGCAGGAAAGAGTTCCTATCGCTGAGCTCAGAAGCCTCATCGACAAGAAGGTGAATATGAACAATCTTCTCAGAAACCTCTAGAAGATCAGTCTGGCCTGAACAGGGAAGTGGCTTGAAATGAAGTTCCTCTCGTAGTAAGGCTTATCGATAGTGGAGAATTCCACGCAGGAACTGAAACCGTTGTACCAGATATGGTCGACGGTTTCATTCTTTTTACCCCAGCCGTTATGGCTGTGCTTGCTGTCGCTCGCCGCCGCGGTTGCACGCGCATCCTTCATTGCACCGCGAATTCCGGCAAGCTCCGACGCTCCGGCCTCCATACGGAAATCGCCCGCAAGAATGACAGGAAGCGACTCCTTGTTGATCTCAGCGATCCTGGCCAGAATCAAAGACACGGAAGCCTGCTGGGCTTCGCTGCTTTCTGCGCATATCTGGGCATTGACTACCATGAAACGCCGACCGCTTTTCTTGTCTTTCATGATCGCCCAAGTGACGCTGTTTGTCTCGCCGGACTCCCAGCAGGCAGAAGGCTTGTCAGGCGTTTCCGAAAGCCAGAATGTTCCCCACTTGGCCAAGGAAAAGCTCTTTGACTTGTAATAGATGGCGGTAGACTCGCCATTTTTCTTACCATCCTCCTCTCCGACTCCTATATGGTCATAAATTGTGAATGCCTGGTTGAGATACCCGATCTGGTCAGGCATGGCTTCCTGAAGGCAAAGGATGTCAGGTTTTGTATCGTCTATCATAAGACCCGTTGCGGGAAACCTGTAATCCCAAGAGTTTGTGCCATCCTTGGAGTTGCTGTTGCGGATGTTATAGGACATTATTGTAACAGCAGCAGGCTGATCTTTTGGACCGGCGTATGATGAAATGGCGCAGAGCAGCGCAGATAGTATGAGAGTGAGTTTCTTCATAATATTCGTATCTTTGTGTGTCGGAGCCTTCAAGGCCCGTCAAAAATAGAAAGTTTACACGGAATAGACAAAAACAACCATGGCAGACGAGACCCGTTTTTCAGACATAGGCAAGCGCGCGGCAATAGAGGCACTCTTTGATGGAACACCATACAAGCCATTCCAGACTCCGGAGGTCGAGACCTCTGCTGGTGACAGGGCTGTTCACGCATCTTGTGCTCTGCTTGAGGGAACTGACTTCGATCTTGTCTATTTTCCGTTAAGACATCTCGGCTACAAGGCAATACTGCGGGCAACAGGAGAACTGTACGCATCCATGGCTCATCCTGCGACTCTCAGTGTCGTGATAGGAGTCTCTGCCAAGCTAGATCTGCCGCAGATCCGCGAGGTTTGGGCAGGCATGGTTACCGCTGCCCGTGAACACGGCTATTCATCTGTCGCTCTCGATCTTGTTCCGTCCAGAAACGGTCTGAGTCTCAGCGTCAGTGTTACAGGCATCCGTTCTAAGATAACGACCGTACGCTGTCCCAAGCCAAAGAGCAAGGACCTCATCTGTGTCAGTGGCAGGCTTGGAGCCGCATATCTTGGCCTTCAGCTTCTCGAGCATGAGAAGGCAAATTTCGACAAGGGTGCCCAGATAGACCGTGAAAGCACATTAGGTCGCAACAAGATGCTGGTCGGAGCTTATCTCAAGCCCGAATTAAGCCCTAGAATCGTCGCGGAGCTTGAAAACGAGGAAATATACCCATCTGTCGGCAGATTCGTCACAGGCGGCCTCGCAGATGCCGTAAAAAGCCTCTGCGCCGAGAGTGGCCTCGGTGCAAAAATCTATGCGGACAAGATTCCGTTTGAAGGAAACAGTTTCCAGGTCGGACGTGAACTTGACATAGATCCTATTTCAGCTGCAATGAACGGAGGCGACGACTATCAGCTTCTATTCACGATTCCTATCCTTGCGCTGGACAAGTTCCGCCACGACTTCCAGACATTCGCGATCATAGGACACCTTGCCCAAAGCGAGGTAGGCGCGGCTTTGGTGACCCCTGACGGGGTAGAGCTTCCCATGAGCGCCCAAGGCTGGAACGACTAGCCTTTCTTCTCTATCCTGTAAGGGATTCCCAGCTCGTTGAGACCGGCGATAAAATCCACGGTCACGTCGATAGGGTATTTCTTTGACAGGAAGTCTATGCTGTAGCCGGTCTCCTGATCATACAGGTTCACGGTCAGCGGAGTCTTGCCGTGGCAGCTCTTCAGGAGGTCTGCGAGACCCTTTCTGAACTTTTGATTCAGCATCTCTGTCCTGAGTTGGATGCAGAATGCTCCAAGATGGTCCTCATTGACGTTGCCGAGCTGAGTGACTTTCTTGAGCCTGAGAGCGTACGGTGCCATCTTTCCTTCCTTGACTTCCTCCGGACGCAGTCTGTACTTCTCCTTGATTTCGGCCTCGACATAGACCTTCGCCTGGTTGTACAGGAATGGCAGGAATGCCTCGACATCCTTTCCGAAGAGCGCGATTACGTACGATCCTTCGAAATCTTCGATTGTGACTTTCATCATCGGGCTGCCGTTTCTGGTCGTTGCCGTGTCAACATTTGAGACCATGCCTCCGAATGAAAGCGGAATGTTCATTCCAGGCTTGTCGCAGCTGTTGATCAGAGGGTCGATCTGCGGCAGGGTATGGGTACAGAAGGTCGACATTGTGAACGCGTGAGGATCGAGTGGATGTGCCGAAAGGAACATTCCCACAAGTTCCTTTTCCTTCTGGAGGAATTCCATGGTGTCTTCTTCCCTGGGAGCCTCAGGAATCTCAGGGCGCTGTGGCTTTAGCTCCTCGACATCGCCGAAGAGCGAAACCTCGCTGTTTTCCTTGTCCTTGCGATACTGGTCGGCGTAGCGTGCAAGTTCATCGATGAACAGGTCTCCGCTCTTTCCAGGTTCGAAGAACTGACTGCGCTGGATGCCGAAGGACTCGAACGCATTGGCGTATGCAAGAGCCTCCAGAGCCTTCTTGTTAACTGTTCCGGCCATTCTCTCGGCAAAGTCGAATACGTCGGTGAACAGGCCATTTTCTTCGCGCTCTTTGATGAGAGCGCTGACAACGTTGCTTCCGAAGCCTTTGATACCGCCAAGTCCGAAACGGATATTGCCGGCTTTGTTTACGGTGAACTTGTTCTCAGACTCGTTCACGTCGGGAGAGAGAACCTTGATCTTGTGGGCCTTGCAGTCGGCCATGATCTTCTTGATCTCGTCCATGCTGGTGAGATTGCAAGAGAGGTTGGCTGCAAGGAATTCAGCGGTATAGTGCGCCTTCAGCCAGCCCGTCTGGTAGCTGACCCATGCGTAGCATGTTGCGTGAGACTTGTTGAATGCATACTGGGCGAACTTCTCCCAGTCTTTCCAGATCTTGTCCAGAGTCTTTTCGTCGTGGCCGT
Organism: Bacteroidales bacterium; assembly: GCA_024402135.1. Taxonomy (GTDB): domain Bacteria; phylum Bacteroidota; class Bacteroidia; order Bacteroidales; family UBA932; genus Cryptobacteroides. The sequence continues at coordinate 56,230 of JAKSJN010000007.1, read as the reverse complement.
TGGCGATACCCTGGGTCATGAATTTCTCCTTGAGCTCCTGCATGACGGCGATCTGCTTCTTTCCCATCGCCTTTCTAAGCTTGTCGGCCTCACCCTTGGTGAAGTTCGAAAGCTTACGGCTGAGCAGCATGACCTGCTCCTGGTATACGGTCACGCCATAGGTCTCGGCGAGGTATTCCTCCATGTCCGCAAGGTCATAGGTAATAGGCTCGGTTCCCTGCTTTCGTGCTACGAAGGAAGGAATATAGTCCATCGGCCCCGGACGGTAGAGGGCGTTCATCGCAATGAGGTCCTCGAAGCGGTTCGGATTAAGCTTCTGGAGCCATTTCTTCATGCCTGGAGATTCGAACTGGAACACGCTGTCGGTATCTCCGCGGGCGTAAAGCTGGTATGTCTCCGGGTCATCGATAGGAATTGCCTCGATGTCGATCATATCGCCTCCGAAACGCTTCTGGATGTTCCTGAGGCATTCTTTCTGGATGGAGAGGGTGTTCAGTCCGAGGAAGTCCATCTTCAGCATGCCGACGTCCTCGATGTAGTGGCCGTCATACTGGGATATCCATACGTCCTCGCCGGTATCCTTATCTTTCGCGATCGAGATCGGGATATAGTCCGTCAGGTTTCCACGGCCGATGATTGTCGCACATGCATGTACGCCGACCTGACGTATGCATCCCTCCAGCTTCAGTGCGTACTTGAGTACTTCCTTGTTGACCTCGCTTCCGTTCTCCAGCTCGTCTTTGAATTCAGGAACGAGCCTGAAACAGTTCTTCAGGGTTATCTTGACGTCAACATCCTCCATGCCCTTCTGGAACGACTTCTTGACGGTTATTTTCTTTCCTTCGTTATCTGGGTCATCGATTTCTACGTCTTTTTCAATGGCCTTGAATCCCGGTTTGAGCTCATCAAGCTTAGGATTGAACGGATATTCCTTTTCGACTTTTTCGCTGAGTCGGTCAGGAATCATCTTTGAGAGTCTGTTTGATTCGTCGACACTGAGGCCGCTGACACGCGCTACATCCTTGATAGCGCCCTTTGCCAGCATGGTACCGAAGGTGATCACGCGCGATACGTGGTCCTTGGAATATTTGTCCTCGACATATTTGTGCGCAACGACAAGGTCCTCGAAGTCCACGTCGATATCAGGCATACTGATACGGTCAGGGTTGAGGAATCGCTCGAACAGGAGGTTGTACTTGATTGGGTCCAGATTCGTGATACCAAGACAGTATGCAACAGCGGAACCCGCCGCAGATCCTCGTCCTGGACCGACAAAGTATCCTTCGTTGCGGGAAGCTGCAATATAATCCTGAACGATAAGGAAGTAGTCAGGGAAACCCATTCGGCAGATGGTCTTGAGCTCGAAGTCAAGACGTTCAGCCTGTTCCTCGTTCAGGGTGTCGCCGTAACGCTTCTGTGCGCCTATGTATGTGATATGGCAGAGGAACGCAACTGAATAGCAGAATTCGTCTCCTCTGTATGTTCCGTTCTTGTCGCAACGTCCGGCATCGATGATGTCCTTGTATTTTTCAAGATGCGTGTCGATGTCCGCAAGGAATGCCGGGTCGATCTCGTATTTAGGAAGGACGTGGCCACGGTCGATCGAGTAGCTTTCGATCTTGTCGCAGACTTCCACGGTATTGGAGATGACTTCCGGATGGCCGGGGAAAAGCTCAGCCATCTCTTCTTCGGTCTTCAGGTACTCCTGCTGGGTGTAGCGCATTCTGTTCGGATCGTCTACCATCGAGTTTGTGGTAAGGCAGATCAGTCGGTCATGCGCCGGACCATCCTCTTTCTCTACGAAATGGACATCGTTCGTAGCAACGACCTTGACGCCTTCTTCCTCGGCGAGCTTGAATATCTCCTCGTTGACGATGACCTGATTGTCATAGACGTCGGTTGAAAGGCCAGGAACCTCGCTCTGGTGGAGCTGGACTTCGAGATAGTAATCATCTCCGAATACGCGTTTATGCCATCTGATCGCTTCCCGTGAGGCCTCGATGTTGTTTTCCATGATGCCCTTTGGCACTTCTCCTGCAAGGCAGGCTGAGCAGCAGATGAGGTTTTCGTGGAACTGCTCGATAATCTCGTGGGTCACACGTGGCTTTCCATAGTACATACCCTCGATATGGCCTGTGGAGACAATCTTCATCAGGTTCTTGTAGCCGTCGTAATTCTTGGCCAGAAGAATGAGATGGTAGTACTTCCTATGGTCATTGTCCTTGATCCTGTGGTCGTAATGACGTGTCACATACACCTCGCATCCGATTATCGGCTTGACATTCGGATGTTTCTTTGCGAACTTGAAGAATTCCTTGATACCGTACATGTTTCCATGGTCGGTGATGGCAAGACCAGGCATGCCGAGTTCGTCGGCGCGGTCGAACAGCTTGCCGATAGAAGACAATCCGTCAAGGATCGAATACTGGGTATGGACGTGGAGATGGACAAATGACATAGCGTAACAAAGTAACAAAAAAACAGCCGGACTTTTCGGTCCGGCTGCTCTTTTTATTGAGAATCTTTTTTTCTATGTAAAGATTACTTTGATGCCTTCTTTGCGTTAGCCTTCATGGTAGCATCGAACATGACAGGAGTACCGATCATGAGGGATGAGTAGGTACCGATGAGGATACCGAGGATGAGGGCAACTGCAAGACCTCTGATTGACTCACCACCGAAGATTGCGATTGCAAGCATAGGGAGGAGGGTTGAAACTGAGGTGTTTACAGTACGGGTGAGGGTTGCGTTGAGCGCACCGTTAACGGTCTCCTTGAAGTCAGACTTTGGATGGAGTCCGATGTTCTCACGGATACGGTCGAAGATAACCACGTTATCGTTGATTGCGTAACCGATGATGGTAAGGATCGCTGCGATGAAGGTCTGGTCAACGTCGAGGTTGAATGGCAGGATTCCTGAGAACAGTGAGAAGAAGCCGATCACGATGAGTGAGGTGTGTGCAAGTGAAACTACACCACCGAGACCCCAAGCCCAGCCGCGGAAACGGAATGCAATGTAAGCGAAGATAACGAGGAGAGCGAGGATCACTGAGATAACTGCTGATCTCTTGATATCGTTCGCGATGGTTGCACCGACCTTGTCAGAGCTGATGATACCGTTAGGGTTGTCAAGGGTTGAGGTGAAGCCCTCGAAGGTAACGTTCTCTTTGAAGAAGCCCTTGAGAGCGCCGTAGAGCATCTGCTCGATCTCTGCGTCAACGCTTGAAGACTCGTCCTCTACCTTGTAAGAGGTGGTGATCTTCATCTGGCTGTCGCCACCGAACTGCTTAACCTCGACAGCCTCGCCGTTGAATGCGTTGAGGGTAGCCTCGCGGATGTCCTCAGCGGTCACAGGCTGGTCGAATCTTACAACGTAGGTACGACCTCCGGTGAAGTCTACACCATAGGTGAAGCCCTTGATGCCGATAGAGAGGATAGAGATGAGGATGAGAGCTCCTGAGATCATGTAAGAGAACTTCTTCTTGCTGATGAAGTCAACCTTGGTATTCTTCAGGAAGTTCTTGGTCATCTCGTTCTCGAAGGTAACGTTCTTACCCTTGTTGACTCTGGTGTCGAGTACAAGACGGGTGATGAAGATAGCGGTGATCACAGAGGTGATGATACCGATAACGAGGGTGGTAGCGAAGCCCTTTACAGGACCGGAACCGAATACGAAGAGTACGATACCGGTGAGGAGGGTGGTTACCTGACCGTCGATGATAGCAGAGTATGCATTGCTGTAACCGTCAGCGATTGCCTTTCCAAGACCCTTGCCAGCCTTGAGCTCTTCCTTGATACGCTCGTAGATGATCACGTTTGCATCCACAGCCATACCCAGGGTCAGGACGAGACCTGCGATACCAGGGAGGGTGAGGACTGCTCCGAATGATGCGAGGGTACCGAAGAGGAGAAGCACGTTGGTAAGAAGTGCAAAGTCAGCTACAAGACCAGCTCCCTGATAGAAGAAGATCATGTAGAGAAGCACGAGGATGAACGCGATGATGAATGAGATGAGACCTGAGCGGATAGACTCGGCACCGAGTGAAGGACCTACAACCTGCTCCTGAACGATGGTTGCAGGTGCAGGAAGCTTACCTGACTTGAGGACGTTGGTAAGGTCGGTTGCCTCTTCTACGTCGAAGTTTCCGGAAATCTCAGAGTTACCACCGGTGATCTCGGTATTTACGGTAGGGTATGAGTATACGGTACCGTCGAGTACGATAGCGATCTGCTTGCCGATGTTATCCTTGGTGAGGCGTGCCCATACGTTTGCACCCTCAGCGTTCATGGTCATTGAAACGGTAGGGTTACCGCTCTGCTGGTTGCTGTAAGAAACGCGTGCGTCGGTAACTGCGCTACCATCGAGAGGTGCCTTGCCGTCACGTGAGGTTGCCTTGATGGCAACGAGCTCATAGATGTTGTCAACGTTGAACATCTGTGATGGCTTGACGGTCCACATTGCCTTGAACTCAGCAGGGAATACGTCAGCAACCTGTGGGATAGCGAGATACTTGTTGATCTTTGCAGTATCGGCAGCGGTAGCGAAACCGATGCAGGCTGAACCTCTGCTCTGTGAAGGCTGGAGTACAGCGTAGAGAGGGTTGCTCTTCTGGTAAGCCTCGATCTCTGCGTCGCTGTTGTCCTGACCTGCAATCTCCTGTGAGAGGATGTCGCCTTCTGCAGCCTCTGCAGCCTCTTCTGCCTCTTCAGCAGCAGGAGCCTCAGCCTCGTCAGCTGCGAGTACCTGTGCGAGCACTGCGTTTGCCTCAGCGAGGTAAGGAGCGATCTCAGAGTTGTCGTATGTTGTCCAGAACTCGAGGGAAGCGGTTCCCTGGAGGAGCTTTCTTACACGCTCAGGCTCCTTTACGCCTGGAAGCTCGACAAGGATACGGCCGGTGTTTCCGAGACGCTGGATCGAAGGCTGGGTTACACCGAATCGGTCGATACGGTTTCTGAGGACGTTGAATGAGTTTGCAACTGCGCTCTCTGACTCATCCTTGATGACAGAGAGAACCTCGTCGTCGCTTGACTCTGGCTTGATACGGTCTCTCATTTCGTAGGTACCGAAGATCTGTGCGAGTCTCTGACCGCCGCCGACCTGCTTCCAAGCCTCACCGAAGAGGGTGATGAAGTCTGACTGTGAGTTTACGCTGTTCTGCTTGGCAAGTGCGATTGCCTGGTTGAACTCAGGAGTACGGTTCTCGCCTGCGAGTGCCTTCACGAGGTCCTCGAGCTGCACCTGCAGCATAACGTTCATACCGCCCTTGAGGTCCAGACCGAGGTTGATCTCCTTTGCCTGTACTTCCTTGAATGTGTAACCGAAATAAACCTTCTCGGCTGAGATGGAGTCAGTGTACCATCTGCTCTGTGCCTTTTTGATGGAGTCAAGATAGAAAGCCTTGTCTCCCTCTGCGAGCTTGCTGAATGCAGCAGACTGCTGTGCAGCGATTGCTGCCTTCTCTGCATACTTCTCTGCCTTCTTGCCGTGCATGCTTGATACAACGGAGAATGAAAGCTGCCAGATGCAGGCGAGTGCCAGCAGGATTGCTACAAATCTGATAGCGCCTTTACTTTGCATTTTTGTTATTGTTTTTAATAAATATTTGTCGTTCAGTTACGGGACCCGGATTGACATGAGGGCACTACACCCGTAAAATAGGGTGCAAATTTACAATTTTTTTCCAAGAAAGAAATTTTATGCCATTGATTTCTTACTTTTGTAGTCCTTTTTATATCATTGAGTAAGGGAAAGATGGATTTCAGGCGCATTTTCACAGGCCTAACCCTGGCGTTTTCGGCAACCGTCGGCTTTACGGCGGCCGCGCAGGCCCTTCCCGACTCCTTGTCTACACTTCCCGTCATCGATACCCTGGTCTCCGTCAGTGCTCCCGACAGCCTGATTCTCCAGACTGCAGTCAGCGACTCTTTGGCAATAGCCCGCGACACTGCCGTCGTGGCCCCTAGCCTTGAAGACCTGCTGCGCGCCAAGGTAGATTCTCTCCGAGGTTCGAATGCTCCGAAACCGGTTGAAAAGCCGGGCAGGAATGCTGCCCAATGGCTGGCTGCTGCGGATTCGCTCAGAATGCAGTACAGCTTCACCTCCGCCATCGAAGCTCTTGCCAATGCCGCGAAGGCAGCCCCGGATTCAGCCGAGACCGCCCGTATCGCCGAGGCAGAGTCCATGGTTCGCAACGCCAGGAGCCTTATGGGCTATTGTACGACTCCGACCATGGTTGCAAGCCGCGTCTATCCTCTCGATGAGTTCCTTATGCATTGCCCGATGCCGGATGGCAGCTGGCACAGGATCGGAGAAGACCTTGTATATGCTGACGCCCGTGCGACGTATTATTCATCATTGGACAGTGAAGGTATCCGCAACATATATTGTACGGTACCGGGCGACACCCTCTGGAGTGCCCCAAGACTGGTAAACGAGTCGATGACAACCGATCGTGACGAGATCAATCCGATGCTCTCCCGTGATGGCAGGACACTGTATTTTGCATCGAAGGGCCTGTATGGAATGGGAGGTTATGACCTTTATGCCGCGCATTGGAACCGCGAGCTCCGCGATTGGGACGCCCCGGTCAACCTTGGATTCCCGTACTCATCGCCGTATGACGATTACCTCTTCTATAATACGGACGATGGCCGCTACAGCGTGCTGGTATCCAACCGTGGATGCCCGGCCGACAGTGTCTGCATATTTGTTCTTGAGTATGATGTCATGCCGGTCCGCCGTTCGATTTCAGACGAGGAGGAGCTGCGCAGGCTCTCCAATCTCGAGATGCCTCGCAAGTCTTCGGGCTCGGACGGCATGAGCCTGTATATGGAAAGGATGAATGATGTCCGTATTCTGCGTGACAGCCTGTCAAAGGCGACAGCGAAGCATGACGCGCTCAGAGTGTCTCTTGCGACAGCTCCAGCCGACAGCATGCATGCCCTGGCATCCCGTGTCCTGGACAGCGAAAATTCGCTGAAGGAGATGCGTGGCCGCCTGGACAAGGCGACGAAGGCCCTCCAGGAAACAGAGATGAAATTCCTGTCTTCGGGAGCCGAGACCGCTGAAGCGACAAAACCGTTCGAGTTTCCGGACAACAGACCAGGGTCCGTCCTGCGTCCGGCTTTTGCGATGGACCAGGCCGATGCTGCGGTAAGATTCGAGATTCTTGACGAGGCAGAGTTCGCGACGGAACTGCCAGCCGGCCTGGTATACCAGATAGAGATATCCTCGGATTCAAATAAACTGCCCGCATCTGAGTTGAAAGGCATGGCTCCCGTATTCGAGAGAATGGGCACCAACCTCAGGTATACATATACGGTCGGCCTGTTCCCGACATACGCCTCTGCACTTGCCCGTCTGAACAAAGTCCGTCTTCTTGGTTATGGTGCGGCCCACATAGTTGCTTTCCGTGACGGAGTACGGGTAAATGTCGATGAAGTCAGACTGAGCGGAAACGAGACTCCGCCATGGTCGGTAGAACTGCCGGGATCGTCGCTGCCTGCGACCCAGATAGAGACCGCGACAGGCGAAATACTGCGCTAGCCAGTGACTTCAGCATTCGCCATTTTTGCGGAAAATCGTCGTAATTGTTGCAAAACAGTTTTTTATATGTATCTTTGCAGTCCCACTTTGGTATAACTGAAGTTTAGGATTGGAGAGGTGGGTGAGTGGCTGAAACCACCAGTTTGCTAAACTGACGTACCCGATTAGGGTACCACGAGTTCGAATCTCGTCCTCTCCGCATACAAAGCCTGGCATTCGTGCCAGGCTTTTTTGCGTCGAGGACGAGACATTGTCTCTTATTCCTAGGGGTTCCACCCCTATCATACCCCGCGGCCTTTGGCCTTTCGTCTGCTGTGCAGACACGGCGTCGGCCGGCGCGCTGTTGCGCGCTTTGTCTGCTGTTACCACATATCAAATCACTTCCAGCAGCTCCACCTCGAAGATGAGTGTTGAATATGGAGGGATAAATGTTTTGCCATATTATACGCAATAAGGTATAATTACTGCATATTTAATCCATATGGCTCCGTACTAGTATAATCAACTCTATTTTTATCCTTGTTTCATTGTGTCTGATTGACTCTATGCGGTGATTTCCTCGATGAATTCCTCCGGGGAGAGGATTCGGAGATAAGCCGACGGGTTGTTTCTGATGTGCCTGTCCCGCGTGATGAAAACCTGGCAGTCATTTTCTTCCGCGCACGCCATCTGGAGTGCGTCTTCGGGATCTGCAATTTCCGAAACCAGTGACTTTTCCCACTGACTTGCCGTCATCGGTACAATCTTGAACATTCGCTGTAGAAGAGATGCCGATACCGGTCTGTTGAATTTCTTCGCGACATACATCACATTGACGCCTGTCAGTATAGAGATGCATAGCTGGAAACAGGAAGCATCGCCTGCGATTACTATCTTTTCTGCGATTCCGTCCTCCATCCTGCCGGTAAAGTAATCCAACAGGATATTCGTGTCAAGGAATACTTTTATTTGTTCCATATCCTGTTGAATCTTTCATCGTCAAGGTTGGCATCTGCCGCCTTGTAATCTATGTAACCTGAATATTTCTTTGCCAGTCTTCCCGGAATCTTGTCAAAATCAATTTTCGGCAAAGCGGTCAGTTTCCTGGAATCCTTGGTTATAAGCGACCTGACATAGGAAACGACATCCATGCCGCTGACTCTGGCATTGAGTTCTGCCTGATTGTATGATTGGCTGTCAAGATATATTACTCCGTAAGCCGGTTCATTGAGTGCGGCCTCTTCCTGGCTGGCGTGATCGTATCCAGTTACCAGGCTCGTAACGCCGGTTATCTCCTCTCCGAGCACCTGTGACAGCTCCGCCAGAAGATCGTTGGTGAAATTGTGATTTCCTCCAAGCCATTTGGTCACTTCGGAACGGCTGCGCCCCATGGCCTCGGCAAGCTGACTTCTGCTGAGCCCTTTTCTCTCCATCGCCGCTTCAATCTGTCGCGCAGTTGTCTCCCTTCGTTTGTTTGCATTCGATATCATGATGCAAACATACAATAAGTTTATCTAAATGTAAACTTTATTTAAAAATAAACAGCCGAGGCGTGATTGTCTAATTGGAAGAAGTAAGGTTCCTGCGGTATTCGCTTGGAGTGAAGCCGGTGATGGCTTTGAACTGGCGGGAGAAATTGCTCTGTTCACTGAATCCAACCATCATTGCTAGTTCGGCAAAAGAGGTTGACGGGGCCTCGTTCATGATGGCCTGAGCCTCGGCAATGCGAAGACGCCCGATGAATGTGTTGAAATTCACGCCTTCCATCGTGTTGATCGCCTTCGACAGACTGTTCTTGTTGATACCGAGCGTTCCTGCCAGCTGTTCGACGGTCAGGCCTTCGGTCAGATAAAGTTTTTCGGCAATGATTCTGTTCTTTGATTCTTCCCAGTCCATTTCGCTCTGCTGCGCGACAGTATTGTCGGCACCTTCCTTTCCATCCTTGGAAATAAGACCATAAATATTGTAGAAGATAGCCGGGTACTGGATATAGAAGACGCACATCGCGGAATAGAATACCAGCATCAACAGGTTGAAAACTCCTCCCCAGAACTCATCCAGTGTAAGGCAGATGCAGACTGAGTCCGATCCGGCCAGCAATGCACCGATGAAACTGAAGAGGGCCAGCCGGTATTTTGATCCCGGCATGTCGGAAGTCCAGTTGCCGAGTGCGCGGCTGTAGATCCTCTCTTCCCGGAAGAACACCACGGCATAGTACAGAATCTGACCGATATAGACCAGCAGCCACAGAACCCTCGCCAGCACGGTCGGGTTCGACATGGATGAGAATAGCACCTGCCAGCTTGATAGATGGACGAAAGGGAAGAAGCAGCGGCTTATGCCGTATAGCGCGGCGCATGTCAGCATCGGCAGGAAGTTGATCGCGACCTGCTTGCGGTGGACTATGTTCAGATTGATCAGATTCAGGTGCGCCAGGCCGAGAAGGACTACCTGGATGTGAGAGGAAATGAAGAATGGAATGAACAGGAGCTCGCGCGGAAGCTTTGCCTTCAGGAGGCAGTAGCAGCCGAGAAACTCGAAGGACAGCGCCATTAAAAGTAGTGCGATCCTGTATCCCTTCAGTCTGACATCGTTCTTGCCAACAGGAATTATGGCCATGATAGGCCCCATGACCATGAGTCCTATAATGAGAATTTCAAAAGACTGAAAGGTAAAATCCATTGTACAAAAATAAACAATAGTGGTTAGAATCTGGACAATTTATCAATTATCAGTGCGAGATAAGCCAAATTGATAAAGGTGCGACGGGAACGGCGGCTTACTTTTGAGAGAAAAATCAATTTCTATGAAAAAGACAATCATCATCATGTTATCATTCCTGGCCGCAGCATCAGGCTTGAAGGCTCAGGACAGGGCTGTCGGTGTTCGTGTCAGCACAGACACTTTCGAGGCCAGCTATCTTTGCAACTTGTCATCCATAGTTTTCTTTGAAGCTAATCTGGGAAAGGACGACAATGACGGTGACTCTGGAGTGAAGGGCGAGCTGATGATGAATATCGTTCTCGCAAAGCCTCAACTGACAGCTCAGGGCTCCTGGTCTCTGTACTCGGGACTTGGCATCGCCGGCGGATATGTATATGACATGTCGCTCTCTACATTCACACATGTAGATCCGTGGTATGGTACACATTATACTGTCCATGATCGCTGGGGAACTGGTCCGATGCTTGGTGTCGCTCTCCAGGCAGGAGTCTCATACACCTTTGACAGCTTCCCGGTCAGAGTCTCATTGGATCTCCGCCCGATCCTCGGACTTCACAGAGCAGAGCGTATCCATCCGGACAGCGATGCAACAAGCCTGATTGGAATCTATGGAGCCGGAATCACGCGCGCTTATATACCTAAGCTGTCAGTGCACTACTTATTCTAATACAACAACCATCATGAAACATAAGATTCTTTTTTCGTTAGGATGCATTCTTCTCGCAGTTCTGCTTTGCGGTTGCGAAAAACTCGGCATGCCTCAAAATGCCAATCTGTTCATTGAAAAGCCAAGTGGTATAGGTGTTTTTCATTACGAAATATATTGCGTAAAGTTCCTTCCTCCTGGCGAAGACAAGGGTTATGGTTCTAACGTCTGGGATAAATGTCTCGGAACAACGACCATAGATGGTTACGAGTTTTACATGTTCCGTGCGCCGCGCAAAGAACTGGACATCTACGTCGAAGCAACTGTCGAGTTTGTTGGCACATCAGGTATATATAATGGCGATGGTTGGTCCAACGAGCGAGTGCGCGTTAACCTCAAGAAAAACGATTGGGCAAAACTTATTTCTGCAGACCCCCGAGACCATAACGGCATCCAGTACCGGTGTGTAGACGGCAGCGGCGAGGTAAAGTAAGAGTGAGATGAAGAAAACAGTCCTTCTATCGGTAATGGCTGCATGTTTAAGCATCAGCGCTTTGGCAGTTGAAAAGGACAGCCTTCCCTCTGCTTATTCCAGCCTTTCTGTTGACGGTACCTATGGTTACCGCAAGATTGTGTCTGTCATAAGAGATCCTCTGTCGAACCTTGACAATTATGTCTTTGAGTGTGTCAGCGACTCGACCGAGAACGCTAGTCATATGTTCTATGAACTTGTCATCCCTGGAGTGTGGGACAGACGTTATTCTATCTCCACTGGATTTGCGTTTGTAAAGTCTGGCGTCAACATACATAAGGGACAAGGCTATGTTGATATCTTTCTTGGATTCACGAAGGAGCAGGCAATGGATTTCTTTGACAAACTGGACGATATAAAGGAAACCCGTCCCCTCAACCTGAGCCGGACCTTTAAGGGCGATTATTCAGAGAAGATATATCGTTTCATGGGACAGAACCGCGAGCTGGCCACGGTAGACGAGGATAAGGACGATGTATATATCAGATATGTCAAGACTGAAAACCAGGGAAAGTCGATGATCTCAAAGGCAGCGAAGTTCTTCCTGTTCCGTTCACGCTATACTGACAAGGCTTATATAGAAGGCGATACCGTAGAGTCGTATGTCAAGGCTATCAAAGACTATCAGGGTGAAGCGGAAAAAAAGGCATCGTGCGTAAGCCTTGACAAAAGTAATATCGTGGATTTCTCAGGAGTATGCAATTATGAGAGGATAGGCACACGAGTATTGGAAATGGGAACGGAACTAGATGACTTTCAGACTTATGCCGCCGATAAGCCTCAGTATGAGGACGAACGTTTTCATGTTGTCACATGGGATTGGAACACATGTGATGTTTTCCCTATCGGAAAGAATGCCGAGGATGCCAATGCGAATATTGATGCCTTGGAAGAAGCTATTGATTATGCCTATAAAAATCAGATGGGTTGGTATAAAAAGAAGCAGATTCTCAAACATGAACTGCACGATCGTGACGATGAAAGATTTCCCGATTATGAAACGACCATAAGAGGTGTCGATTACGTAGTTGAAGGGTTTACAAGGGTCAAGAGTGCCCGTTTCTCTTGTTCTCGTTTCGGCTTTGAACCTGTGGTATTCAATCGTGCAACATTGGAAAGGGTACGTAAAGAGGTAAATAGATATAGCGATTCACATTGAGTACGGACAATACCCCCAAGAAGTTAAACGCAATGAGGAAATTCTTTTATACTCTCCTGCTCCTTCTTCCGTTCTGCCTGACTTCCTGCGGGGGTGATGAGGACGAGTCCAATCCTCTGGTAGGGCACACCTTCCGTTGCCAGATGAGCTCGTTCAGCACCAGTCTCTACAAGGACAACAGCTCATCGCTGCTCCGCCCAAACGACAAATTCGGTTCCATGTATGCCGATACAGACCCTGTATCGGGTACCCTGAAGAACGATGCGGGCAGCGCCTTCAGCATTTTCTTCAATTGATCCTCCAGCAGCCGGAAACAGCCCTCGCCAATTTGGTTGGGGCTGTTTCTGTGCATGGCTTTTCTTTTGATTTCAAATTTTTATATATTTGTGAAGCTGTATGGCTGATCATTACAAATGCCCATAATTAACAACAACTAAAAAACACTGATCAAATGAAAAAGTCTGTATTTTCAGTATTGGCAGCGATGGCTATCTGCGCCGGCGCCAATGCACAGGAAATCAAGGAAGACTTCAAGCCTAACGAGCTCAACCAGCCAGGCCAGGAGTATCCGATGGTAAACTCACAGGGTTACGCACGTTTCCGCATCAACGCTCCAGGCGCTGCTGAGGTAAAGGTTAGCCTCGGTCTCGGCGGCCAGGGTGGAACCACCCTCAAGCACCTCGGTGACGGTATCTGGGAGGGAACAACCGCTGGTCCTATGGACGAGGGCTTCCACTACTATCACGTATCTATCGACGGTGGTATCTTCAACGATCCAGGTACCAACAACTACTACGGTTCAACCCGTTGGGAGTCTGGTATCGAGATTCCTGCACACGATGCAGACTTCTATGCAGAGAAGAACGTTCCTCACGGAAACGTACAGCAGGTTCTCTTCTGGTCTGAGAGCACAAAGCAGCTCCGCAAGGCATTCGTATACACTCCTGCAGGCTACGGTGACAAGAAGAACCAGAAGGTAAAGTATCCAGTCCTCTATCTCCAGCACGGTTGGGGTGAGAACGAGTATGCATGGTCAAACCAGGGTCACGCAAACCTCATCATGGATAACCTCATCGCTGAGGGCAAGATCAAGCCATTCATCATCGTCATGACCTACGGTATGACCAATGAGGGCTTCCGTCCAGGCGCACGTCCAGCAGGTCAGGCTCCAGCTGCACGTCCAGCTGCTCCAGCAGCAGGTCAGGCTCCTGCAGGCCAGGCTCCTGCAGCTCGCCCTGCACGTCCAGCAGGCGGCATGAGCATGATGCTCAATAACGGCTTCGAGACCGTTCTCGTTGACGAGCTCATTCCTTATATCGACGCTAACTTCCGCACTATCGCTGACAAGAAGCACCGCGCAATGGCAGGTCTTTCAATGGGAGGCATGGAGACCCACTCTATCACCCTCGCACGTCCAGAGGTATTCGGCAGCTACGGTCTTCTCTCAGGTGGTACCTACAGCGTAGAGGAGCTTGAGGGCCGCAAGGTTGACTACATCTTCCTCAGCACCGGTGAGAAGGAGTCTCCAGCTCAGATCAATGCCGCAGTCGAGGCTCTCAAGGCAGCCGGCTACAACGCAGAAGGCCACGTTTCTCCAGGCACCGCTCACGAGTTCCTTACCTGGCGTCGTGCTCTCTACACAATGGCACAGGGTCTCTTCAAGTAGTCTTGAACTGACATGATAATATAGACCGGGTCATGGAGGCCCGGTCTTTTTTTGTGCACTTGTTATTCGTGACTTTTCTATATATTTGTAAAACCGACAGTTAATGTCTCACATAATTAACAACTAAAATTTTTCCAAATGAAAAAGTCTGTATTCTCAGTATTGGCAGCCATGGCAATCTGCTTCGGCGCCAATGCACAGGAAATCAAGGAGGACTTCAAGCCATCCGAGCTCAACCAGCCAGGTCAGGAGTATCCTATGGTCAATTCACAGGGCTACGCCCGCTTCCGCATCAACGCTCCAGGCGCTGCTCAGGTAAGAGTAAGCCTCGGTCTCGGCGGTCAGGGTGGAACCGTTCTCAAGCACCTCGGTGACGGTATCTGGGAAGGTACAACCGATGGTCCTATGGATGAGGGCTTCCACTACTATCATGTATTCATCGATGGTGGTATGTTCAATGACCCTGGTACCAACAACTACTACGGCTCAACCCGTTGGGAGTCTGGTATCGAGATTCCTGCACACGACAGAGCATTCTATGAGGAAAGAAATGTTCCTCACGGAAACGTACAGCAGGTTCTTTTCTGGTCAAAGAGCACCAACCAGCTCCGCAAGGCATTCGTATATACTCCTGCTGGCTACGGCGACAAGAAGAACCAGAATGTGAAGTATCCTGTACTCTACCTCCAGCACGGTTGGGGTGAGAACGAGTATGCTTGGCATAATCAGGGTCACGCAAACCTCATCATGGATAACCTCATCGCTGAGGGCAAGATCAAGCCATTCATCATCGTCATGACCTATGGTATGACCAACGAGGTTTCGCGTCAGGAGCCTAACCGTCGTCAGATCGTAGCTGAGCAGTTCGAGAAGGTTCTCGTTGACGAGCTCGTTCCTTATGTTGACGCAAACTTCCGCACTATCGCAGACAAGAAGCACCGCGCAATGGCAGGTCTCTCGATGGGAGGTATGGAAACCCACGCCATCACTCTCGCCCGTCCTGAGGTATTCGGCAGCTACGGTCTTCTTTCAGGTGGTACCTACACCGTTGAGGAGCTTGCTGGCCGCAAGGTTGACTACATCTTCCTCAGCACCGGTGAGAAGGAGTCTCCTGCTCAGATCAACGCTGCTGTAGATGCACTCAAGGCAGCCGGCTACAACGCAGAGGCACACGTATCTCCAGGCACCGCACATGAGTTCCTTACCTGGCGTCGCGCTCTCTACACAATGGCACAGAGCCTCTTCAAGAAGTAATTCTTAAATACTCAATACGAAAGACCGGACTTCAACAGCCCGGCCTTTTTTTGTGTATTCTCGAGAGTTGATGCTATATTAGCAGAAAACCACGATAACCATGAAGAGAAACCTCATAATCGCAGGAGCGGCGTTGTTGGCAATGGCGTCATGCGGCGGCCAGAAATGGCAGGAAACAGAAACCGGATATGGCATAAACATCATCACCCAGAAGGGTGGAAAGACACTCGGATACTCCCCAGCGTCAGGAGTACAGATTCTCTCGGACAAAGGATACGCCTTCAAGGACCTCAACCGCAACGGTTCACTTGACAAGTACGAGGACTGGCGGCTTCCGGTAGCCGTTCGCGCCCAGGATCTCGCGGAACAGCTCTCCATTGAAGAGATTGCCGGTCTCATGCTTTACTCTGCCCATCAGTCCATTCCGGCCGGCGGTTTCTCGGCACGCGGTTTCGGCGGCAACACCTATGGCGGCAAGTCGTTTGCAGAGTCCGGCGCAAAGGCATCAGACCTGTCCGATGCCCAGATAAAATTCCTTCAGGAGGACAATCTCCGTCACGTCCTCGTCACCAGGGTCGAAAGTCCGGCTGTTGCAGCGGAATGGAACAACAATGTCCAGGCGTTCGTTGAGGGCCTTGGACACGGAATACCGGCAAACAACTCTTCGGATCCTCGAAACAGCGCATCGGCAACTGCCGAGTATGACGCAGGTTCCGGCGGTCAGATATCCCTCTGGCCTTCATCTCTGGGAATGGCTGCTACATTCGAGCCTGAACTCGTGGAGAAGTTCGGACATATCGCTGCCCAGGAGTATCGTGCCCTCGGCATCGCGACCTGCCTATCTCCGCAGATCGACCTGGCGACGGAACCGAGATGGTCGCGCTTCAGCGGCACCTTCGGCGAAAGCCCTGAACTTGACACCGAAATGGCCAGAGCCTACATCGACGGCTTCCAGACTTCATACGGCGCCGACGAGATTGAAGGAGGCTGGGGCTACAAGAGCGTGAACGCGATGATGAAGCACTGGCCATCCGGAGGTCCGGAGGAGGCTGGCCGAGACGCTCACTACAACTACGGCAAGTATGCAGTCTATCCTGGCGCCAACTACGGTGACCATATCAAGGCCTTCGTGGACGGCGGTCTCAACCTCGCCAAGGGAACAAAGATGGTTGCGGCAGTCATGCCATATTATACCATCTCGACCAGTTTCAATGACCACCGGCAGACAGCCGGCAACAGCTACAGCAGCTACCTCATCAACGAACTGCTCCGCGGAGAATACAGCTTCGACGGCGTTGTCTGCACCGACTGGGGTGTGACATCGGACAATCCTGCAATCGAGTCCTTCGGAACCACATGCTGGGGCAAGGAAACAGAGACAGTCGCTCAGCGTCACTTCGACATCATCGAGGCCGGCGTTGACCAGTTCGGCGGCAACAATGACAAGGGTCCGGTCATCGAAGCATACAATATGTGGGTAGAGAAATACGGCAAGGAATCAGCAGACAAGCGCTTCCAGGAATCGGCCCGACGCCTGCTCACCAACATATTCCGCACCGGTCTCTTCGAGAATCCTTACCTCGATCCTTCCGAGAGCAGCGACTTTGTCGGCAATCCTGAATTCATGGCTGAAGGCTACAATGCCCAGCTCAAATCAATCGTCATGATCAAGAACCACGAGAAAGCCCTTCCGCTCAAGGAACAGACCAAGATCTATCTCCCGAAGAAGATCGACAGCAAGATTCTTGACAGGTTCAGCGACTACATCTTCGTCGATGATGCAAAGGATGCTGACGCGGCACTCGTCTTCATCAGCGAGCCTTCTACAGGCCCCGGCTACGACGTCAACGATCGCAACAAGGGAGGCAATGGATATGTTCCGATCTCGCTGCAGTATTCAGAGTACAAGGCAGAATATGCACGTGAGGTCAGCTTGGCCGGCGGCGACCCTAAGGAATCCTTCACCAACCGCACATACAAGGGCAAGACCACCAAGGCATCGAACTACTCCGAGCTCGAACTCATAATCAATACAAAAAAAGCTATGGGCGACAAGCCTGTCATCGCAGTCGTAAGCATGGGTCGTCCTATGGTCATGGCCGAGGTTGAACCATACGTGGACGCCATCGTCGTCGCATTCAGTGTCCAGAACCAGGCTGTCTTGGACGTCGTCACGGGAGCGTACGAGCCATCAGGACTGCTTCCTATGCAGCTTCCTAGGGACATGAAGACCGTCGAGCTCCAGAAAGAGGATGTTCCATTCGATATGGACTGCTATGTCGACTCCGACGGCAACACCTATGATTTCGCCTACGGACTCAACTGGAGCGGCATAATCAAGGATGCACGTGTCGAGAAGTACTCGAATAAATAACCCCATCCACCCTCCCGATAGAGCGCAAAAAAGGCGCCTCAATCGAGACGCCCATAATACGATAGAATTCCACCCTATAGCCCGAGGCTCTTCAGTGCCTCGCGGTTGGCGCGGGCCTTGTCGGCAGGGAGCGGCTTCGCGATGAGAAGCAGCAGGGCTGCGGCAAGGAAGAACAGCGAAGGAACGAGACCGATGTGGGCGGTGATACCCCACTGTGCGAGCGGAGCCTGCTGTCCCGGAACGGTCACGTCATACCTGGTGAGGCTGTGGCAGAGCCAGAAGACGATACCCTGGCTGGCATAGCTGAGTCTCATGAAGAATGCGCGGACTCCCATTATCACGCCCTCGTTGCGCCTGCGCTCCTTCAGCACGATGCTGTCCACGACGTCGGCCATTGCCGGTGCGATGAAGGTCCAGCATCCGCCGAATCCCAGGCCCCAGAGGAACATGAATATCGCAAATGTCAGCTGCGAGCGGCAGAAAAGCATAGGCAGAGCTGCTGCGGCCATGAAGAAATTCGTGATGATCAGCATCAGGAAGTTGTTGTCCAGCTTCTTTGCTATCCTTGACCAGATCACGACCGAGATGAGGGCACCCACCAGCATAACCGCGAAGATAGGAGTGGAAGCCGCTGCAGGCATTCCAAGAACTCCGTTCACGACGTAGTTGACGCTGCCGGTCATGCAGATGCATGCGCTCTGGTAGAGGAAGAGCATGATCGCAAGGATAAGGAATTCCCTGTGCTTGAGAGTGGACTTCAAAGAATCGATGAAACCTGGTTCCGCTTCCTGGGGCACCTGCTCGTTCATAGGTGTCGATTCGGCCCTCTGCATCACTCCTGGGATGATGAGGACACTTCCGATGATGCCTATCACGGCGATCACGAGTCCTGCGACCACGTAGCTGCCGACGTTTCCGTAGTGATAGAACAGAGGAGGAAGCACTGCTCCGAGAGCGATGCCCACTGAACCGAATGCGGTGGAGGTGACGGCTGTCTTGCGACGGATGTCCTGGCTGCGGAACTTATCCGGGAATACACCCTGATAGTTGACCTCCCAGAGAGAGTACGCAGCATCATACAGGCAGACGGAAATCACCATCCACACGAACACGGCTACCTTGTTGGCATGCAAAGCCTCCGGAACCATGAAGATCAGCAGGAATGCCAGCGAACATAGAACGAGGCCGAGAACGATCCAGAACAGACGCTTGCCATATCTGGCAAGAACAGGCTTCTTTCCGGTAATCCAGCCGATGAGCGGATCGTTCACGGCATTCCAGATGCTGTAGATGATGGTTGCTATGGTAGGGTAGATGGTTGGGAGACCCATCTCCTTCTCGTAGAAGAAGAAGGCCATGATGCCGTAGGCTCCGGTCAGGAACTCGGCAAGGAAACGTCCCATTCCATAGGACATCATCACTCCCGACGAAGGGGTGCGGTTCAGGTTTCGGTTCATTTATCTATATTACCAGATGTGTACTCGTTCGCTCTCCGGGCGGTACATAGGCTCGCCTTCCTTGATTCCGAACGCATCGTAGAACTGCTGGAAGTTCTTGACTGATACGTTGACTCTGTTCACTGCGAGTGAGTGTACATCAAGCTTGGTAAGTCTTGCCTTCTCTTCGTCTGTGATGTTCTGTGCCCAGATTGCACCGTATGAAAGGAAGAATCTCTGTGCAGGAGTGAATCCGTCGATGAGCGGCATCTCCTTGCCGGCGATTGCGTTCTCCATAGCGGTGTATGCGATGCTGATTCCACCGTGGTCGCCGATGTTCTCTCCGAGAGAGTTGCGTCCGTCAGCCATGAGTCCAGGAAGGATCTCTACTGCGTTGAACTGCTCTACGAGGATCTCTGCCTTTGCTCTGAAGCGTGCATCGTCCTCTTCGGTCCACCAGTTGGTCATGTTGCCGTTCGCGTCGAAGAGGCGTCCCTGGTCATCGAATCCGTGTGACATCTCGTGACCGATCACTACACCGATTCCGCCGTAGTTTACAGGATCGTCAGCGTCAGCATTGAAGAATGGCGGCTGGAGGATGGCTGCAGGGAAGCAGATCTCATTGGTGGTAGGATTGTAGTATGCGTTGACGGTCTGTGGAGTCATGCCCCACTCCTCCTTGTCGGTCTTCTTGCCGATCTTGGTCATGTTGTCAGCGATATACCACTCGCTTGCGGCCTTGAGATTCTCGAAATAGCTCTTCTCAGGGTCGATGTCAAGGCTGCTGTAGTCCTTCCACTTGTCAGGGTAGCCGATCTTCACGGTGAAGTTGCTGAGCTTCTCGTGAGCCTTGACCTTGGTCTCGTCGCTCATCCAGTCAAGCTCGTCGATATGCTGGCCGAGAGCGATCTGGAGGTTCTTCACGAGCTCGGTCATTCTCTGCTTTGATGACTCTGGGAAGTACTTGGCTACGTACATCTTGCCGACAGCCTCGCCAAGGATGCTGTTAGGCGCTGACATTGCGCGCTTCCAGCGTGGTTTCTGCTGCTGGATGCCGGACATCTGGCGGCTGAAGAAGTCGAATGAAGCGTCAGTGAAATCGTCGCTGATGGAACCGCATGCGCCCTTGATGAGTTGGCCTGCCACGTAGTCCTTGAGGGCTGCGAGGTCTGCCGATGCAAAGTACTTCGCGAATGCCTCGAAGTATGATGGCTCGCCAACGACAAGGATGTCCTGGTCAGCGATGCCTCTCTGGGTGAAATATGCCTTGAAATCGAATCCTGGATAGGTCTTGTAGAGGTCGGCAGAAGACATAGGATTGTACTGTGCCTCGATGTCTCTTTCCATTGCGTTGGTCCATGAGTTGACGGCAAGAACGTCCTCTACTGCGAGTGCGTTTGCTGCTGCTGTCTCAGGATTCTCGATGCCGGCGAGGCCGAACACCTTCTCGAGGAACTTCTGGTAGCCAGCCTTGAGCTCTGCGTTCTGAGGGTCTACATAATAGTCCCTGTTGCCGATGCCAAGACCGCTCTGGCCGAGATAGAGGATCTGGTTGTCGCTGTTTGCGAGGTCAGCCTCCACGTATGAGCCGAAGAAAGGAGACTCGCCGCTGTTGTGCATGTCTGCAACGATCTTTACGAGACCCTCCTTGTCGGCAGCTCCATAGATCTCATCAAGATATTTCTTGATAGGGGCAGCGCCCTCGGCGTTGAGTCTGGTAGAGTCGAGTCCCATCTTGTAGAGGTCCGCGATCTTCTGCTCTACGCTTCCCTTGGTTGTCTTGAGGGTAGCCATCTCCTTGAAGAGCTCGTTGATTCTTTCAACATTGTTCTCTCTGAGCTGGTCGAAGTTGCCGAAACGGGCATATTCGGCGCCGAGAGGATGACTCTTCTGCCATCCACCTGTTGAATACTGATAGAAATCCTCGCCTGGAGCAACGCTTGTGTCCAGATTCGCGAGATCGATTGCAGGTACTTTCTCCACCTGCTTCTCGCCGCAGCCGGCGAGCACCATAGCGGTAGCCATGATTGTGAAAATCTTCTTCATATGTAATTGTTTTTTCTGCTTTGGGAATTACGATTGCATGTGAATCAAAGATCCACAAAGTTTCGGACGGCAAAGATAGATAAAATGAAAATATAATGGCTATATTTGAATGATAGACTATGCTTTCACCAACGTGCAGCAAGTATGGACAGAAGGACATTTCTCAGGCTTTCGCTGGGCGGAGCCGCATCTCTCGGACTCGGAATGGCAGGCGTATCATGTGTACGCAACCATTTTGACACCATCATCCGCAACGGCGTCATATACACCGGTGACGGCAAGGCTCCCATCAAGGGCGATCTGGCGATCAAGGACGGCAGGATTGCCGCAATCGGCAGCAATCTCGGTGACAGTGCCGACCATATGGTAGATGCAAAGGGCATGATAGTGAGCCCTGGCTTCATCGACATACACACACATACCGATACCAACCTTCTAGTCGCCCCGAAGGGTGACAGCCGCATATTCCAGGGCATCACGACCGATGTCTGCGGAAACTGCGGAGGAGCCGCTTTCCCGCAGTGGGAGGAACCCGACGGCTTCTTCAACGCTCTCGAGAAGAACGGGATGGGCATCAATCTGGCAAGCTTCGTCGGCGAGGGAGATGTCCGCATGGCTGCCGTCGGCGACAGGAACCAGCCCGCCACCAGGGAGCAGATAGAGAAGGAGTGTGCTATCCTGCGCAGCCTGCTCGAGGTCGGAGCCGTAGGCCTGTCCTATGGCCTTGAATATACCCCTGGCTCATATTCGTCGGACGAGGAGATTATCGCCCTCAACAAGGTCGTTGCCGAGTATGACGCTCTGTATGCCATCCATATGCGCAACGAGGACGACCATGTCGAAGAGGCGGTCGCCGAGGCAATCCGCTATGCAAGGGAATCGGGCGCAAGACTGGAAATTTCTCACCTCAAGGCACAGAACGAGGCGAACTGGCATCGTCTTCCAAAGCTGCTCGCGATGATCGACGAGGCTTCGAAGGACATCGACATAGCTTTTGACCGCTACCCATATACAGCCTTCTCGACAGGCTTCACTTCTTTCATTCCGCTCAGCCATCGTGACGGCTCGGACGAGGATATCAAGGCGCGCCTGAACGATCCTGCGGCATGCAAGGTCATCGCCGAATACTGCGACAGCCGCGTGAAGAGGCTCGGAGGCCCGCAGAATGTGCTTGTCGCCGGCTGCAGCAACCCTGAGAACAGCATGTATTCGGGTAAGAACATAGAGGAATGCTGCGCTATTTCAGGTATGGACGTATGGCCTATGATCAGGCACCTGCTGCTCAGCGAGAACCTGGGCGTCCAGATGGCCGGCTTCGCCATGAAGGAGTCCAACCTGGAGATGATATATGCACACAGGCTGTCCATGCCTGGTTCGGACGGCAGCGTGTATTCTCCTGAGGGACCGTTGTCACTTGAGATCCCTCATCCTCGTTCATATGGAACCTTCCCTCGTTTCTTCGAGCAGTACGTCCGTGAAAAGAAGGTCATGGATATGGCCGAGGCCATCCACAAGTGCACCCAGATGCCTGCGGAGCGTCTCCATATAAAGGAGCGTGGCCTGCTCGTTCCGTCGTACCATGCCGACGTGGTCATATTCAACCCTGATACCATTGCGGACGTTGCCACATACGCACAGCCGCACACTTTCCCGACAGGAATCGAGCATGTATTCGTCAATGGAGTACATGCGATAAGCAAGGGAGAACATACCGGTGCTCTTGCCGGACAGGTCGTAAGGAGAAATGTATGAAAGTCCTTGTGATAATCGTCACATATAATGGCATGAAGTGGCTGCCAAAGGTCCTGGGGAGTGTGTCCGGGTACGACGTGATGGTCGTGGACAACGGCTCTTCTGACGGGTCTGCCGATTGGATCCGCGCCAATTGTCCTGAT
Source organism: Bacteroidales bacterium (assembly GCA_024402135.1). Taxonomy (GTDB): domain Bacteria; phylum Bacteroidota; class Bacteroidia; order Bacteroidales; family UBA932; genus Cryptobacteroides. The sequence goes on along the minus strand of JAKSJN010000007.1, from coordinate 32,974 downwards.
GTCCTGCTTGTGGAAAGCAAGGAGAATCTGGGATTCGGCAAGGCAAACAATCTGGGATTCAGGCATGCCGTCGGGAATGGCTACGATTATGTCTATCTGCTCAACCAGGATGCATGGGTGTTCCCTGATACCATTCCCGCCCTTGTGGCCGCTGCCGAGGCGGACAAGACTTTCGGTATCATCAGTCCTATGCAGATGACGGCCGGTCTGGACAAGCTTGACTGGAACTTCAGACGCAAATGCGGCAAGTACCTTGAAGCGGCAGGGAATCTCGTCCCGGTCCGTTTCGTCATGGCTGCGCATTGGCTGATTCCGGTCCGCGTACTGAAGGTGGTCGGAGCATTCTCTCCTGCCTTCCCGCACTACAGCGAGGATAACAACTTTATCCATAGAGCAAGATATCACGGATTCCAGGTCGGTGTTTTGAAGACAGTGAAGGCCGTTCACGACCGTGAGAAGAGGCCTGATACTAAGGAAAAGCATATGTGGAGAAAGTTCATGACTGCCGTTGCGGGCATGGTGAACCCTAACCGCAGCTTTGCTTTCCAGGCAGTGATACAGCCACTGTCGATGATTCTTTTCTGCGCCCGCTATCTTACACTGCTGCCGCTGAAATATATGTTCAGGCTGTTGAAGGGCATGCCGGACTATAAGGACCTCCGCAGACAGTCTATGTCGGAGGGCGCTTTCCTTGATGATTGATGTTATGGATGCTGTCGTAACTTTCGTGAATGGCCTGGATCCCGTATGGCAGGCGCAGTATGCAAAGACCGTAGGAGGCAAGGCGCTTGCCAAGCGCTTCCGAGACTGGGGCATACTGAAATACTGGATGCGTGGAGTCGAAAGGCACATGCCTTTCATCGAGAATGTGTTCCTGGTGGTCTCAGGTCCGACCCAGGTGCCTGAATGGGCTTCTCCGAAACTGAAGATCGTCTGTCATGAGGATATCATCCCGAAGGAGTATCTGCCTACTTTCAACAGCGGCGACATCGAGCTTTTCCTTCATCGCATACCTGGGTTGAGCGAACAGTTCATCTACTTCAATGATGATATGCATCCTATGATGGACTGCAAGGTCGAGGATTTCTTCGAGGGCGGCAAGGTCAAGATAAAGTTCCGCAGACAGCTGTTCTATGGCAGCCTGCACAAGGTCCGCAGCCGCAACGGAGACCTGTATGCCAGAAAGGCTCTGGGGATGAAGCCGGGACTGTTCTATGTGAGGCCGCAGCACAGCTGTTCGCCTATGCTGAAAAGCGAGAATGAAAAGATTTTCGAGGCATCGTGGCCGGAGCTGAAGAAGCATCTGGCTCCTGTGCGGACCCCGGAAGGCGTGAACCAGTACATCTACCACGACTATCTTTACTATAAAGGCCTTACGACGCCTGTCGGAAGGAATTACAAGCATATATCTCTGGCTGTCTGGAGCGGAAAGCGTGTCGCCGACTATATCGCGGCCCCGAGCCTTCCGTTTGCATGCATCAACGACGTCGATATGACAGAAGAGCGTTTCCAGGAGGACCGCGCCCTCATCATTGAGGCATTCGAGAAGAGATATCCGGATAAGTCACGGTTTGAAAAATAGGGTTTGATATGATATACAGAAGTTTCAAAGAGATAAAACTGTCGGCTCTCGGATTCGGCACAATGAGACTGCCCCTTGTCGAGGGCAGCAAGACCATAGACCAGGAGGCTGTCCAGACGATGACGGACCTTGCCATGGCGGCAGGTGTGAACTACTACGACACTGCGTGGCCGTACCATGACGGCAACTCGGAGACATCGATCGCCAAGGCTCTCGCGAAGTATCCTCGCGACAGCTATTATATCGCTGATAAGTATCCGGGACATCAGCTTGCGGAGACCTACGATCCTGCAGACATATTCGAGAAACAGCTAGTAAAACTTGGAACCGACCATATCGACTTCTACCTGCTACACAATGTCTACGAGAAGTCCTATGAGGTGTATGATGATCCAAAATGGGGGATTGTGGACTATTTCATCGAGCAGAGACGCCTGGGACGCATCCGTCACCTCGGCTTTTCCTGTCACGCTGAAATTCCGACCTTGACAGCGTTCCTTGACCGCTATGGCGACCAGATGGAGTTCTGCCAGATACAGCTCAACTATCTGGACTGGACACTCCAGAACGCCAAGGCGAAGTATGAGCTTCTGACCTCGCGCGGTATACCGGTATGGGTGATGGAACCTTTGCGTGGAGGCCTTCTTGCCAGACAGCAGGATGCTACTGTCGCGCAGGCATTCCGTTGGCTCCAAAGCCTTCCGAATGTGACTGTCGTGCTCAGCGGCATGTCCAGTGTTGCACAGATGGAGGATAACCTGAAGACCTTCGAGAGCGAAAGTCCAATCAGCGACGCAGACGTCAACAGCCTTATGGCCGTAGCGGAGAAACTCAAGGACTCCATTCCTTGTACGGCTTGCCGCTACTGCTGCAGCCAGTGTCCTATGGGTCTGGACATCCCAAGGCTGATTGCCAGCTACAACGACCTGAGGGTCATGACATCCCTGGCTCCGCTGATGATGGTGGAGTCCCTTCCTGAGGATAAGCGTCCTTCTGCCTGCCTCGGATGTGGTGCCTGTGCCCAGATGTGTCCGCAGAAAATCGACATTCCGTCAGCAATGGCTGACTTTGCGTCACGGCTCGCAAAGCTCCCATCATGGGAACAGACCTGTCGTGAACGTGCAGCGGCCCAGAAAAAAGCCTGATGTGACGCGAAGGAACTTCCTTCGCGTCATTCTGTTTATTTCACGAAGGTCGTGAAAGAGTGTGGTGCGGTCTTGATGTTGAGATATTTCTTGCCGAGCTTGACGTTGAGGCTTGACGGGCTGTCAGTGAAGTTGGCTGCAACGACCACATAACCGTTCTCGTTCTTTACGACGATGACGGGTGTCTTGCTGTATTCGCGTCCACTGTATCCGACAATCTTGTCTCCTGGTTTTACGAAGTTGCTGAAGTGCTTTACAGCATAGTATTCTGCTGTATAGCGATAGCTGTTGTCCTCCGGGTTGAAATCGATGAGGGCATTCTGCTTCCATCCCCAGGTCGAAATACCTCCATGAGGCAGGAGGAAGTTCCAGATATAGTATTCATCCACGCCGTTGCCGAGATTGTCCGAGATGAGCGAGAAGGTGTGTTCGCCGGCTGCCCAGTCCATTGAACCGTTACCGCATTCGCTCTCGCTGCACATCAGGCGGAGCTCAGGATATCTTTCATGTATTGCAGGCAGGTTCTCACGGCACTCCCACTGGGTTCCGATGCCTTTGATCTGTGATCTCAGAGCTGGATTGTCGATGATTTTCTCGACATAGTCCAGTCTGTTGGTGTTGAATGTTCCCAACCAGAGCTCGACATCGGGATGCTTTGCCTTCAGTGCAGGTGCGAGGTACTCTGCGTTGAAACGGACCGTGCCTTCGGCAGTCCATGCGCAGCCTGGGTACTGGGTGTACGAATACGCCTCGTTCTGGTACATCACCTTGGTGATAGGGATGTTCTCCTCGGCATAGAGGTCGATGAAGCGGCAGAACATGTCAGCGTAGGCCTGGAGGTATCTAGGCTCCTGGATGAAGAAATCCTGGGTTGCGAGCCTGCGCGGGAATACGCCGTCACGAGGTCCGAGCAGCTTGACTTCATCCGGGTCGGTTATAGCATCTGCGTCCTTATACAGGATGTAGTCTTTCCTTGGATCCTGGGTGTTGTAGCTGCCTGAAACTACCGAATACTCATTGTTGATCTTCATCCATGCAGGAGGACTCCATGGAGACATGAAGAACACCATGTCAGGATTATATCGCTGTGCTGCGTGAATCAGTTCTATTATGTTGGCCTTGTCGTGGTCGATATTGAAAAAGCGGAGATCGAAGTCGCCGGGCACTTCGCTGCATGAATACCACTCACGCGCATAGTCGTTGGCGTTCATTGTCAGTCGTCCTGCGGTGAATCGCAGGTCGCCCTGTGGGTCGAACAGATCATGCATGATCCTATCCTGAGACGCCTGGTCGAGCTTTCTGTATGCATCCAGGTCCAGTTCATTGAAGCAGGTTCCCCATGCCCTGAATTCAGTCCCTGTTTCGTTGCCGTCCAGTGAGATGACGGTTTCTCCGCTGCCCTTTGAAGAAAGGCTGGCGCGGGATTCCTGCCAGGCAGACTGCTCGGTTGTGGTGTAACGCTTCATCGGCTGGGCCGACAATGTCATGGACGCCGCAAGGACCGCTGCGGCAACAAGTATCTTTCTCATGGTCATATAAGTAACCGGGGTGTGGATCAGGCCCCTTGATTGGTCTTGTTGGATTCTCTGCCGGCCAGAGCCATGCCGAGTATGATGAGCATGGCGCCGATTCCTGCAATCCAGGTAAAACGTTCGTGCAGTACGGGAATCGCGATGACGGCTGTTGCAAGAGGGTTGAGGTAAAGGTAGTTGTTCGCCCTTACTGCGCCGATCTTTGACAGTGCGGCATTCCAGCCGAAGTAGCCCGCAAACGAGGCCAGGAGGCCAAGGAAGAGCAGATTTCCTGCAATTGCAGGTTGAACCAGCACGGATGCCGGAGTCGCCCACGGACGGAACAGGAACACGGGAAGCATGGTGATTACGCCATATATGAAAACCTTTCTGGTTATCATGTCGGTGGAATAGCGGCTGTCAAGTTTTGGAAGGAGAATGCTGTATATCACCCATACGGCAGATGCTCCGAATGTCAGGATGTCTCCGAGCGGATGGAGCTTCAGTACAAGCTCGCCGTTGAGGACGACAATAGCCACACCGAGAAGGGCAATGGCGGAATAAAGGAAGGTCCTTCCGCTTACGCTCTTTCTGCGGCTCCTGCGCGCCAGGAAGCTTGTCGCCAGCATGGTCAGCAGCGGGGTGGTGCAGATGATGATGGATACATTTGACGCCTGGGTGTACTCCAGGGCGCTGTTCTCGAAGAGGAAATAAAGGGAACCGCCTGTGATGCCCAGCAGCAGCATTCCCATCTCATCCTTCAGATTGTCGCAGAACAGTCCGCGCAGACCGCGTCCTTCTTTGATGCAGCCACGGATGGAAATTGGCAGGAGGCAGAGATAGGCGATGATGAATCGTACGCACATTATCTCGGCCGGGGTCATGCCCGAGTTTATCAGCATCTTCGAGCTGACGAAGGTGGTACCCCAGATGATTGCCACCGAGATGGCGACAATATGCCAGATAAGGGAAGTGTTCTTGGTTGTGCCGGCCATTCCCCGTTTAACGGATGTATTTCATGATGACCTTCTCGATGGCCTTGTATCCGGCAGGGGTGAGGTGGCATTCATCCAGGGTGTACTCTGGAATCATTGCGTTCTGGCCGTTGTTGAGAACAGAGAAGTAATCGACATATGTAACGCCCTTGGTTGCGTCGGCATACGCCTTGATAAGCTTGTTGAGCTCGACGATAGGCTGTGCGCAGTCAACGTCAGGTGCCCAGAAGTAGTGCTTGCAAGGGGTGACTGAGCAGAGCAGCACCTTGATCTTGTTTGCCTTTGCGAGCTCGCACATGGACTTGATGTTGTCCATCATGTTTTTCTGGGAGATGATACCGTTGTTGCCGGCGATGTCGTTGGTTCCGATCATCAGTGCGACATACTTGGGCTTGAGCTCGAGCACGTCCTGACGGAAGCGTACGAGATTCTCGCTGGTGGTCTGGCCGCTGATACCGCGTCCGACGAAGTTGTTGTCGGTGAAGAAGTCAGGGTCAGCCTTTGGCCATCCTTCGGTTATGGAGTCGCCCATGAATACGACCTTTGGGGTGGTGGTGAGCTGCGCATTGGCTTCGCTGAAGGTCGAGAATTTTGCCCAGTCGCGTCCTTTTGCTGAACGGTTCTGTGCTGAAACGCTGAGGCAGGTCGCCACGAGGAGGATTGCTGCAAGTGCTTTTTTCATGATTATTCTTCGTTATGTTCGTGAACCTTGTACTGTTCCATGTCAGGCATCTGTTCCGCGTCAATCTTTACATAGCGGTCTGCGCCTTTGGTGATGAGGACGTTGTTGAGGATGGCGTAATCGGAGATCTTTTGGATTTCCTTGCTCTCGTCGGCCTTTGCGCTGTAGACCTCCTGGAGAGAGAAGTTGGCCGTCATGTTGCCTTTCTTGGCGTTGCCTTTGGCTTTCATGACTTCTCCTGTGAGCATGATGAGGTCACGGTCGTATATGACAGTATAATGCTTGATGTCCTTGCCGCTGATCTCATAGTAGGCATCGAAGGCGAAACCCATAGGGGAGTCCTCGGTAGGAACATGGCAGTGCCAGTATCCGTCGAAAGATTTGTTGGTGCATGAACTCAATGTCAATAGCCCTATGACGGCGGCGAGTATGAGAAATATTCTTTTCATGATTCTGTCTGTATATCCTTGCAAAGATATGAAGAAATTGGATATGATTAAGAAACTTGCTATTTTTCGGATCTGTTTATGGATATAGACATTTCTTTGTTCTAAAATAAATACGGAATAACTATGAATAAGAAACTTAGAATGATCTTCACTGCGGTCATCATGACCATGGTGTTTGTTTCATGTGGAAAGGAGGGTCCGATAGATCCTGCCAAGGGTGATGGCAACGGTAACGGCGATCCGAACTCGGGCCCCGAGTATACCGTCGACCAGTATGGCTATGCCACATATGAGTACGAGGGTTTCACTTTCAAGGTAAAAGCTGACGTTGTCAAGACTGACGCGGCTCAGAAAGCGGTCACTCACATGAAAAGCGATCTCAAGAATATCATTTCTTTTGTTCCAGAAAAGGCCCTCAAGGTCATGAAGGGCAGACCTATCTGGCTCGAGGAAAACAACACGCACAACAGCAGCGCGGCTTGGTATCACACATGGGCCGAATATCCTACCACATACGGAGACCTTGCAGCTAAGGGCAAGTGCGTCGAGATTACCAATTACAACTACTATGTGGACTGGTCGAACAGGAACCAGCCCTATATGGTCTTCCATGAACTTTGTCACCTCTACCACGATCAGGGACTTGGTGGAGATTCCAATGCAGATATCAAGAACGCTTACGACCACGCCAAGAACACCGGACTGTACAAGGAGATCTGGTACAGGTCTGACGCCAGCTACACTACAGAGGACAAGTGGACGAAGACCAAGGATGCATACTGTATGAATACCATGTGGGAGTATTTCTCGGAGCTCAGCGAGGCATATTGGGGAGAGAATGATTATTATCCATTCAATTACATGCAGCTCAAGGAATTCGATACTGTCGGTTTTGCCATGATGGAGAAAATCTGGGGCAAGAGATTCTAGGAACTTAACAAATCAATCATATGAGGAAATATTTCTTAATAGCTATGGCCTTGATGGCCATGGCATCATGCTCTACGTCTAAAAAGAGCGACTTCGTTGTTGACGAGTACGGCTATGCTACTTTCGAGCATCAGGGATTCAGCTTCAAGATCAAGGAGGACGTCCTCGAGACTGAAGAGGCGCAGGCTGCAATCGCAAAGATGAGGGCAGACCTGGACAACATCGTGTCTTTCTGCCCGGCAGAGAAGCTGGAAGTAATGCGTCCTAATCCTATCTGGATGGAGGAGAACAACCCTAAGAACCGCAGTGCCGCATGGTATCACTGGGATGCTGAATGGCCTGGGAAGAACGGCGACCTCGCAGCAAAGGGCGACTGTCTCGAGATCACCAATTACAACATGTACGTTGAGTCTTCTAACAGGAACCAGCCACTTATGGTGTTCCACGAGCTCTGCCATCTCTATCATGACCAGGGCATGAGCGAAGAGAACAGAAAGCTTATTGCCGATGCCTACGCGCACGCCCGTGAGAACGAGATGTACAAGGGAACGGCCTACAGGTCACGTACAGACCTCCCGGAAGAGGAGTGGGACTACGAACGCGCCAAGAATGGAGCCTACTGCATGAACAACGACAGAGAGTTTTTCACTGAGCTCAGCGAGGCATATTGGGGAGAGAATGACTTTTTCCCGTTCAATTATCAGCAGCTTAAGGAGTACGACCCGATTGCTTTTGCCGCAATCGAAACAATCTGGGGTCCAAGACAGTTCTAGGATTCATCCTTATCGGGATACATACATGAGACAAAAAAGGATGGCTGATGCCATCCTTTCTTGATTTATATGCTTAGCGTTGAATTACCATTCAACAGACCAGCTTGTCCAATCGGTGTTGTTGATCCAACCCCAGCAGAGAAGCTTTCCGCTTTCCTTTGAACATCCGTAGAACTCGGTGTATGGGCTGTAGAACCAGGTGTATCCTGCACCTGTTGAGTGACCATCATAGAAGCAGTAAGCGTTTGCAGGATAGTCGGCCCAGTAGAAGCAGTTGGTCTCAGAGTCAGGGTTGCCGTATGGCTTGTCAGCAGGATCGGTAGTCTCCCAGCACCAGGTGGTGTTGTCACCCTCACCGTAGAGCTTGATAACCATGTTGTAGCCCTCATAGCCGAACCATCCCTTGATGGTGTACTGTCCGGTTGCGAACTCGTACATAACGATAGCGGTACGTCCGGTGTCAACACCGCCGACCATAACCTTTGCCTTAGCCTCCCAGAGATAAGCACTTGCGTCTGCGGTCTTGAAAGGAACTGAAACGAGGCTTGAACCTGCTACAGATGGAGCGTCGTCGGCTGAAGGTATTGCCTTTACATAGAAGGTATAGTCAGTGAGCTGGTTGAGACCAGGTGCATAGTATGAGTTTGTCTTTACGAAGCCCTTCTTTGATACGAAGTTGCTTGCATTTCTAAGTTCATAGTAGTACTGGTCTGCGCCTGAAACTGCATCCCATGTGATGGTCGCCTGCTTGTAGTCGGCATTGACGGTGATGTTTGAAGGATCAGCGAGAGGAGTCTTGCCCTTGGTTGTGTATGGGTCCTCAAACTTGTCGCATGAAGCAAGCGAAATCGCTGCTGCAGCAACCATGAAAAGCTTGAATATCTTTGATGTTTTCATTGTCTTTGTCAGTTTGAATGTTATTCGAGAACAAGTGAAGGCTCACCGAATGGGTTCTGATCGCCTGCAGGCCAGATGTCGGAGTTGATGTTAGGGTTGTTTAGGATCTCTGCGGTAGGGATCTGGTAAACGAATCTCCAAGAGTTGGCAGGGATAGGCTTGCCTCCGGAGAAGCTGTTATGCATACCCTCGCGGAGAAGCGGCTTCTGCTCGCGACGGAGATCGAACCATGCGAAACCTTCGCCATAGAGCTCCTTTCTACGCTCGGCATAGATGTCGTCGAGGAGAGCCTTGCCGCTCTTCTGTGAAAGAGTTGCCCCACGGAGTGCACGGAGCTCGTTGAGAGCAGCGAGAGCTTCGACATCCTTGCCTTGCTGTGCGAGAGCCTCGGCCTTGTTGAGAAGCATCTCGTCAGCACGCATGAATACATAGTCACCGGTAAGGTCTGGAGTGTCGTAGAACTTGTCAGACATATAGTAACCCTTTGATGCAACTACGTGGAACTGCTTTGCTCTGATATCGTCAGCGTCGAACATCTCTACGAACTTGTCGTTGAGGAAGAAGCAGTTGAATGACCAGAGATCGTCACCGTTACGGGTGATGTAGTTGGTCCAGAATGCGAATGGAGCGTATGCTGCGTCACCCTCGAGGATGTGCTCGGTGTCGGTGAGCTGACCCCAAACCCATGAGCTGGTGCTGGCGTCATTGAAACCTGCATACCACTGCTCGTTAGTTGTAAGAGGATACTTTGCAAGAACCTTGTTGGCGTATGCCTCAGCCTTTGACCAATCGTTCATCTCAAGGTAAACACGAGAGAGAAGACCCTCGACAACTGAAAGGTCGAAGTGGTTCTTCTGGGTTCTTGAGAAACCTGCGAGGAGCTTCTCAGCCTGACCGAGGTCGGAAAGAATCTGCTCGTATGTCTCGGTGATGGTGCCTCTACCCTTACCCTCAGTCTGGTCGCTTGATGGCTCGGTGTAAACAGGAACGCCCGGCATGTTTCTAGGAGCAGCGAGAGCGTATGTCTGCTGGAAGGTCTGGATAAGCTGGAAATAAGCCCAGCCTCTCATTGCGAGAGCCTGACCGAGGATGGCATCCTTGGTCTCCTGGAGACCGCCTTCGATTACCGGAGTGTATGCGATGACGCTGTTGAGGTTGTTGATGAGAGGGTAGTAGTAGTTCCAGATACCGCTTGACTTGAAGATGTCTCCGCGCTGGTGTCCCCAGTGGTTGTAGTCATAGCCGTACCATCCACCATCCACGATGATATCGTCGCCGCATGTGTCGTTTGACATCATGTGCATCATGTAACCCTGTGTGTCAGGACGGCTGCCGCCGTATCCGTAGAACAGGAGGTTGTAGCATCCGCTGAGTGCTGCCTGAGCACCCTGTGTAGAAGTGAACACGTCGGCGTCAGAAACGGCGGTTGTAGGATTTGTAGTAAGGAAATCCTCACATGAAACAGCGGACATCAGTGCAGCAGCTGCTGCTATTGTGTATATGAATTTTTTCATTGTCTGATCTCCTATTATTAGAATGATACCTGTACGCCGAATGTGACGTTCTTGGTTGTAGGGAATCTGTTGCTGGTAGTACCTGAAATGCTCTGCTCAGGATCGGTGCCGCGCTTTGCAGCTGAACCGAAGGTCATGAGGTTGTCACCCTGTACATAGACGCGAAGCTGGTCGATGTTGGCCTTCTTGAGGAGAGACTTAGGAAGAGAGTAACCGAGGGTTACGTTTCTGAGACGAAGGAAGCTGTTGTCATAGAGATACTTGTCGCAGAAGGTCTCCTGTGCGTTCTTGTTGAGGCGTGGGAGCTTTGCGCTGGTGTTGTCTGGAGTCCAGGTGTCTGTAAGAGCGTCTGGATGGAGACCGAAACCGGTTCTGTAAGCTACCATCTGTGAGTAGTCGGTATCGTAGAGGAGACCGCCGAGAGAATAGTAAAGCATTACAGAGAAGTCAACACCGTAGAACTTGAAGGTATTGGTGTAACCACCGAATACATCAGGAAGTGAGCTTCCGAGATACTGCTTCTGGTCGTCGCTGGTAACGTCTGATGTGTTCTCGGTGATTACGCGGTCAACGATGACTCTCTCGCCTGCCGAGTTGGTTCCGTATACGTTCATGTAGAACTGGTCGTTACCGTTGAGCGGGTTGACACCGGCATATTTTGAGCCCCAGAAGTTGTAGCGGCTCTGGCCCTCTCTCCACTTGAATACGCCTGAGGTCATCTCAGCCTGTGGAAGCGAGGTGATGACGTTCTCGTAGTGGGTTGCGTTGAGGTTCATGTTCCACTGGAAGTTGTCGTTGTTTACGACAGCATAGTCGAGGTTGAACTCTACACCGTAGTTCTTCACGTCACCGATGTTGCGGTCGATTCCGCTGAAACCGGTAGAAGGAGCCATAGGCATTGAGAAGAGGAGGTCCTTAGACTTTCTGTCGAAGTACTCGAAGCTACCGGTGAGTCTTCTGAAGAGTGCGAAGTCGACACCGACGTTGAGCTGGAGGTTGGTCTCCCACTTAAGGGTCTCGTTAGGAAGACGTGAGATTACGACACCAGAGTTGCTCATATCGTTGTAGCCTGTAGCGTAGAGACCCTGGTAGCAATACCAAGAGTTGAGGTTGTCGTTACCTACGGCACCATATGAAGCCTTGAGCTTGAGGTTGTCGATCCACTTGGCGCTGCTGAGGAAGTCCTCGTTGTTGATACGCCATGAAGCACCGAGTGACCAGAAGTAACCCCAACGTGCAGAAGGAGAGAATCTAGAGGTACCGTCGGTACGGAGGGAACCTGAGATGTAGTACTTGTCGTTGTAGTCATACTCGAGACGGCTGAAGAATGAAAGGAGTCTGTAGTAGTCTGAGTATGATGAAGAGCTGTCAGGATTGGCAGCTGAGTAGAGTTCGGTAAGGCCGGCGAATGGGAATCCCTTACGAGATGCTGAAAGGTTTGCATAGTCGCGTGAGAAGCTTTCCTCTCCGAGGAGTACGCCGATGTTGTGTGCGCCGAACTGACGGTTGAAGGTGAGGAGGTTGGTCCAGGTGGTGGATACGTTGCGGCTGAAGTTCTTGCTTGCTGAACCGCCGATACCTGCTGATGAACCATACTCAGCACTTGAATAACCATCGTACTTTGAAATATAGTAGTCGAGGGATACGGTGCTGCGGAAGGTGAGACCCGGCATGAATCTTATGTCGATGTAGTCACGGGTAGAGATCTGGTCGTTGTAGGTCTTGTATGAGTTGTATGCAGCGTCTGCGAGAACGTTCCAGCCTGCCCAGCCTGAGCGGTCTGAACCGTAGTCATACAGGTAGTTGCCCTTTGCGTCCTTCTTGTATGAACCTGTTACAGGATCGTACTGGTAGATGCTGAAGATAGAAGGCATGGTACGGAGGAACCATACGACAGAGTCACCTGCAGGAGAGTCGGTAAGGCTGTGTGCGAATGAAGTGTTGGTACCGAACTCGAGCCAGTCCTTGATCTTGGTGGTTACGTTTGCACGTGCAGAGATACGGTTGAACTGCTGGGTTGTGAAGATACCCTTGTCATCAAGATAACCTGTTGAGAAGAAGTAGCTGGTGTTGCCTGACTTTCCGCTGAGGTCGATGTTGTACTCCTGACGTGGACGTGACTGGAGGGTCTCTCCTCTCCAATCTCCATAATAAAGGAGGTCCTTGTCGCCATAGAGAGGCTTTCCGGTAGAAGGGTCAACGATGTTTGCCGATGGGAAAGGATGAACCTTGAACTCGTTGCCGACAGTCGCTGCTGCGAGAGCACCTGCGTCAGCTATAGGGTAGCCGGCGTCGATGTTCTGGTTGTAGAGCGCACGCCATGTGCCTTCTGCGTACTCGGATGGAGAGAGCTGGCGAGGGAGTGCAACTGCGAGTGAAGAGAAACCGATGCTTGAGCGGAAGTTTACCTTGCCATCCTCGCTCTGACCCTTCTTGGTGGTGATCACGATGACACCGTTGGCAGCACGTGAACCGTAAAGAGCGGTAGCGGATGCATCCTTGAGGACGGTCATCGACTCGATGTCGGAAGGAGCGATAGAGTTGATGTTTCCTGTATATGCTACACCATCGACAACATAAAGAGGGCTGCTTGATGCGTTCATTGAACCGATACCGCGGATGGTGATCGATCCTGAAGAACCAGGCTGACCTGAGTTGTTGATGACCTGTACACCGGCGCTGAGACCCTGGAGAGCCTGAGAGACGTTTGAAGTAGAGATCTTTTCAAGTTCTTCTTTCTTCACGACAGTAGCGGAACCGGTGAAAGAGGTCTTCTTTCCCTGACCATAGGCGATGACCATGGTCTCGTCCAGCATCATGAGGTCGGCTTCCATCTCAACCTTGTAGTCCTTGGCTGAGGTGAGGGCGAGAGTATAGTCTCTGAAGCCCAGGCACATGATCAGGAGTGATCCTGACTTCTCTGATGCGTAAATCGTGAAATTACCATCTACATCCGAGATGGCGAACTGGCCGGATGTCTTGTCCTGTACGGTCGCTCCAACAACTGGGGTACCGTCAACGGCAGACGTGATCGTTCCGGTCAAGGCTCTCGACTGACCGAACGCGGTAAGCGCCATCATGGTCAGGAGAATCCCAAGAATGATTCGTTTCATAGAGATAATAATTAGTATTATAGATTTTGTCAGTTCGTAATTAAGGGTACCTTCTCTGGCACCATGGGCAAAAGTACTGAAAAATAAATGGATTACGTATAGTTTCTAAAATTAATTAATAACTTAAAACGTATCAATCGTGGATTAAAACGTATCAAGTGGTAAAAAAATGTAATGTGTGGTCGGTTTCAGGGCTCGGAAACACAGAAAAAAACAGACACGCTGTTACCTGAATTGTCTGTAGCTGTGACATTATGAAAGCCCGGATCCGGGTGCATGGCAAACTGATGGACATCCTTTGTACTGCCCATGTAGGATGTGTCGAGATACCAGAAAACCGTCGCGTCCGACTCGGAATGAGCCAGATGGAATACAGCCTCACCTGGAGTACCGTCCAGCTGGACGGGAAGGTACAGTACAGATCCGGCCTCAGGGTAGATGAACTGCATCGGATTGACCATGCCGGATGAGGTGCTGCCGGGCGGGAGCGGCGGCAACGGAACGTATTCCGGATGATTCTGGCGATAGAACCATTCCATCGAAGGAGGAAGTAGAAACAGGTTTTCCATGTGCGAGCCGGGGGCGGGACCCTCGGTTCGATAGCGCCCGTCCGCACTGATTCGTACAGCCTGGTGATATGGACAGGCTGAAGTCCTGACAGCTGTGCGGGGAAGATAAAGTGTGTCGATCCGGTCGCAGAACTGCCCGGCCAGCATGCCGCTATGGTGGCATATTTCCACCTCGATGCCGTCGCAGTTCACCTGTGGCCATCCGTTGCTCTCGCGCGGCAGCATGCTGAAGATGTCGAACATGACATGGCCGGCGGTCCTTGCACCGGTAAGTCCTGCGGCCGGACTGCCGTCAGCATTTCCTGCCCAGACTCCTACCGCGTAGTCTGGAGTGACCCCTATTGACCACGCATCCCTGTAGCCGAAGCTGGTACCTGTCTTCCATGCTACTGCTTGGGCGGATGACAGCATCTTCCAGTCCGCCCCGTCCGGACGTGTCAGTTCTTTCATTGCATCGAAAGTATATTCAAGGGCAAGCTTATCCTCCAGCGGATTTGATGGCAGTGTCGCGGCTACCGGCCAGCAGGCATCGACCTCGTCCTCGCCGTAAAGATAGTAACGGACCAGACAGGCGTAAATCCCCGTAAGCTCATCAAGTTTTCCTTCCGCTCCGCCGAGAATCAGTGACAATCCGTAATTGTCGGCGCTGCGGTCAAGGGTTGACATTCCCAGTCTCTGCAGTTCCTGCATGAAACGTGGCACGCCGTGGTTACGCAGCAGCTGGACAAAAGGAACGTTCAGTGACCTTGCCAACGCTTCGTCTGCCGGAACGGCGCCGCTGAACTGCATGTCGAAATTCTGGGGTGAGAAACCATTGATATTCACTGGAACATCAGGCAGGATAGTGTGAGGCAGAATCTCTCCCTCCTGTATGGCCGCGGCGTACAGAAGAGGCTTGAGGATACTTCCGGTGCTGCGTGGAGAGCCGGCGATATCAACTTTTGAACCGTATCTGGACGTTTCCAGACAGGCGTTCCCGACATATGCGACGGTCTTTCCGCTATGGACATCGATGACGACCGCACACAGGTCATTGACACCCTGGGTTGACAGTTCACGTTGCCACCTGTCGGTCATGGACTCAAGGGATCGTTGCAGCCCGTAGCTTATGGTGGAGTTTATCTCGCGTCCCGGCATGTCGTACTGGGCTCTTTCCACAAGGTGGTACGCAAGACCCGGCAGTGGCAGAGGTTTGTCCGGAAGCGGTTCCTCGCAGGAAAGTTCGTACGTCAGCGTATCAAGCACACCCTTTTCAAGCAGCCTCCCAAGCAGACGGTTGCGCTTTTCCATCAGCAGGTCGCGGTTCTTTCCCGGGTGCATGAGGGAAGGAGAATTCGGCAATACCGCCAGCGTCGCGGCCTCGGACCAGGACAGTTCCTCGCACGGATGACCGAAATATCGCCAGGAAGCGGCCCGTATGCCGACGACGTTTCCGCCGAAAGGAGCGTGTGAAGCATAGAGTGCCAGTATCGATGATTTTGAGTATCGAAGTTCAAGGCGGGTCGCCAGCACCATCTCGACCATTTTCTGCCAGATCGTCCTGTCCTTGCCGCGCGACATGCGGATGACCTGCATGGATATGGTACTGCCTCCGCTGACGACGCGACCGCTGCTGATGTTCTGCCATCCTGCACGTATCATGGCTATCGGATCGACACCTGGGTGCCAGCGGAAATGGCTGTCCTCGAACTGTATCAGACATGTCTTGTATTTCTCCGGAATAGTGTCGGCTGGCGGAAACCTCCATTGCCCGTCAGCGGCCGTACGCGCCCCGAGCAGCTCGCCTTCGGCCGAATTGACAACGGTCGAGTAGCTTGTCCCGCGGAACAGATCACGCGGCAGGCAGAACAGGTACCCGAGGCACAGGGCACCGGCTATGATCGCGGCGGTTCTACGCCTCGGGGTCCATTTCATGTTACTTGACGACTGTGATTCCAGACTCGGTGTTTGCGTGGATCTCCGGATGGTACATGTCCTCGCATGAGATTGCAGGGAGGGTGAATTCGCCCTGGTATGAAGCACGGACGCGTATCCTGAATTCTGCGGCTGATCCGCTTGCCAGGCTGAAGTAGATGTTCACGCAGTCATCCCTGTAATCGATGTGGCCGGCATCGGCTGGCAAATGATTGTCCGTACCATACAGGCGGTCATTGAATATTTCCCATCCTGATGCCACAGGGATGGTCAGCACCATGTTCTTGCCTGATTCCACGGATGTGAGGCCGGAAACCTTGACATTGATGCTGAAGTCTGTGCCTTGAGCGATCTGCCGCACATCTATTGCCTTGCCGTCAGTTCCAAGGTAGCTTACGTTCATGCTGATTCCCTCCTGTGTGGCCAAAACCTTCTGACCGGCCGGCTGCCTGAGTTTCGAGATGACGTTTAGGTATACGGCATTGTCGGCAGTGTTCCTGATTTCCACAGTCTTTTCGTCGAGGTCCAGGCTGGCGCTGACAAAGCTGCGGCCCTTTCTTTCGACAGCCTTTCTTCGTCCCTCTCCGAGCTCGATGGAAACGATGTTGTCGCCCATCTTCTCTGCAAGTCTGGCTACGGCAGCTGCCGCGAACGCAGTGGACTGAGTCGTATAATAGCTGCTGCCGCGGAACTCATCAGCAAGCTCACGTGACAGTGTGAGTGCCTGTGCGCTGCGCTCGGCAAGGACGAGAGCTTCGACTGCTATCGCCTTGTCGCGGGCTGGACTGCCATACGTCACGCCCCATACTCCGCTACCGCTTTCAGGCTTGCTGCCGGCATCCATGATTTCGCCGACTATGGTCTGTGCAATCTGTTTCTTGCCGGAGAAAGCATATGCCGAAGCAAGGAGCCATCTTGCTGTCTCGGTAAGAGAAGCAGCTTCGCGCATGCGGTTCATTGCGGCGTCCTCCGCCTTGCCACAGAGGGCAAGGGTATAAAGCCTGTAAGCCTGGGCTATGTCATACCCGTCCGCGTACTGAGAGTCGACTCTGCGATAGCTGCGTGCCTCCTTGCGCTGGAAATCTGCCCAGCTGTTGAGCACACTCTGGCTCACGCTGTAGCCCTTTGCTGCGGCAAGCGCCATGAAGTGGCCTGCCATGGAAGTCACCCAAGGGTCTGCGGCATTCTGACCCTGCCAGAGCACGAATCCGCCGTTTCCAAGCTGACGGGAGTACAGGTTACCGAGCATATCAGGGATGAGAGCATCGACCTTTGCGGCCTTCTCGTCCGAGAGCATATCGCGGAGCGCCACAAACGCGATTCCGCGGGCACAGATCTGCTCGCCGCACAGATGAGGATAGTTCTCCATGAAGCTGTAGCAGCCGTCCAGGTCGATGGTCGGATAGCTTGCAGCCTCGATAATCGCCTCCACGCCGCCTTCGGAAGCAGGTGTGTAAGGCAAGGTGATACTCTTTCCGCCCTCGATGAATCCTGAGACGGTCTTAATGATTACCGGGTTGGGATTAGTGACATCCAGATAGACGGTCTCCCTGGCGGTATAGTTTCCTCCTGTTGCGGTTACGGTCACCTTCGCCTTGCCTTCGCTGTCGGCCGCCCTGAGGTCGAAGGCTGCCATCGAGTCTCCGCTTCCGCTGAAACTGATTTCCTGTGATGTCCCGGATGTAAGCTTGACAGGGCCTTCGACGCTGACTTTGACATTGACCTTGCGGACACTTTCTTCCATGACAAACACGTTGACAGGAAGCTTGAAGCTCTCGCCCACGGATACCTTTCTCGGCAGGGTAGGGAGCACCATCACAGGGGTGCGAACAGGTACAGCCTTCTCTGCGCTTCCATACGCTCTGTCACGTCCGGCCACAACCATGACACGGACCGAGCCTACATACATAGGGAGGGTGATCTTGTGACTCTGTTCACCCTTCTCGACGGTGAATGGGCCGAGCACCTTTACAACAGGGTTGAAGCGGCTTTCCTTGCGGCTGCCCTTGATTACGGCTTCGTCACCTCCGATGCTGTACATAGGAGAGAATCGTCCGCTGAACGCTCCGGCGACATCGTCATACATGTCCCATGTCCGGACGCCAAGAGCAAGCCTGCGGTTCATGGCACCCCAGAGGTCAGGCGTCTTGAAGCCGGTAAGGTCAAGAAGACCCTCGTCGACGATTGCCAGCGTGTATGTCATAGGCTTGCCATTGGACTCTTTCACCTTGATGGTGAACGGTTCGAGAGGACGGACAGCGTCTGGCATGCTGATCACTGGCTTGAGGTGGGACTCCTTCGAGGTCACTTCCACAGGCTGTACACCATACATGCGCAGAGGCAGGTCGTTCCCGGTCTGGCCATGAGGCTGGAGAAGCGTGAGATGGATATGGAAATTCGGAGCCATATCCTTTGTGATTCTGAATCTGTACGGTGTCTCGCGGCCGCTGGCTGTCTCGACCCATGCACTTGAGATGACTCCTGCTGCACCTTCGAGTGAAACAAGGGCTCGACCGCCTTCAGCTGCGGCCGGGATATATACGGTTGCCTCTTCGCCGACCTCATAGATCTTCTTGTCGGTCGAGAATGTAATCATCGTGATTGCTGTCGGGTCGGACTTGCTGCTTCGTCCGCGCCACTCCGGCCAGTCTGCCAGGAACGTCATTCCGGACGTATGCCCGCTTTGGCTGTCCTTCACTATAATGAGGTAGCGTCCCCATTCGGGATAGTCGATGCGGAATGGAATCTTTGCTCCGGACGTACCGCACTTTACCGTTCCGTGGCTGTGTACCTTGGCGCTGCTGCCGTTGACATATGAGTCAAGCGATGATGCGTCACTTTCCCACCACCAGCTCCAGTCCAGTTTGTATATGGTATAGTCGAGAGCCCTGTTTCCGACAGGTTTTCCGTTGCAGTCCACCGTCACGACACTGAAATCATGATCCTTGTCGGTCTCCAGATAATCATCGGTCTCTGCTTTTACACCGACATAGACCTTGTATGGCGAGTAGATAGTCTCGGTGAGAGAAAAGCTCTCGTCGCCACCCTCCTCGAATACGCGGGACACCACACTTGCAGCCAGCAGCCCGGGAGCCTGGTATACCGCCTTGCTACGGTCGGCTTTACCTGACGCTTTGCCGGCAGCATCGAGTGTGCCTTTCGCAACGGAAATCTCCGAGGTCGAGAATGACGAAAGCGGGTTCCTGAATGTATATCCGGCAAGATTTCCGGATTTCTTTGCTAACAGGGCGCTTCCGTCGCGGAGAGTCATCTCCAGCTCGTATTTCAGACCGGACGCGGCAGGGCCGGTAAGCCAGTTGGATTCGATACTGTAGTTGAATGCCTCCATGCCGTCAATGACTTCAGGAACCTTGAGATTGACCTTCAGGCGGTTTGGCTTGACGGTTTCTATGAGCAGGGATTTGTGGAATGTCGCGCCTCCGACTTTGAAATATGCATTCCAGCTGCCCGTCGGGTCAGTCTCCGCGGTAGGAACACTGAATGTATAGAATCCGTCGGTGTTGTTTGCCGCCACCTTGCGTGAGTGCAGCTGGCCAAGGGCCGTATAGACCTCCATGGTCGCAGGGTGGGCGGCAGGAAAGAGCTTCATAGGATCCTCGACCACCAGCGTGAGGTGAAGGGTGTCGCCAGGGCGCCATACTCCACGTTCTCCGTAGACGAAGCCCTTGAGGCCGTCCTGTATGCGTTCACCGCCTACATCGAAGCGGCTGAGCAGGTTTTCTTCTCCATCATTGACCCTGAGGTACGTCTTTGACTCGCCGGCCTCGGCAGTTACGATGAACGGCTTGCCGCTGGCGGAGATTCTGACGTGGCCATCCCTGTCGGTTTTTCCGCTGCCCAGACTCTGGAGCTGATAGTCATAGACCTGTACCTTTGCATCCGATACAGGCTTCGAGCTCAAAATGTCGTTCACAAATATGTCAAGCTCCGGCGAGTCCGCACGTTTTGCGATTATGCCCAGGGTGCTGGTCATGATGTTTCTTGCCGGGAACCGGTTCCCTTCCATGTAGAATGAAGGTTTGGAAGGGTCATCCGTCTCGCTCCAGTCATATTCCTTCCAGTTGTATATGTCGCTGTCTTCCCAGGCATAAGGCTGGGCGATGTCCCAGTATGCGTCTGTTGCGAATTCTGAAGAAGTGTCTCCCGCAGCCCAGGAAGGTTGCGTCTTGCTTTTCTTTCCTTCGCTCATGTCGCCCTGGTATCCGACGTAATAGTCGCGGTTGAACAGGAATCTGACGCGGTATATCGCGCCGTTTTCCTGTCGGAAAAGACCTGAAAGGTCGAGTGAGAAGTCCTGCCATCTTGCAAGATCCTTGGACGGATCGGTGTCAAGACGGATCTGACTGCTGTACACAAGACGTCCTGACCTCCTCAGGTTATCGCTGCCGTCCAGGTCGTTTTCCTGGAGAAAGCTCAGGATATTGTCAGTGTAGATCTTTACTACACGAACATCCACGGCTCGAAGGTTCACTGCGCGGAAAGGAATCACGAGCTTTGAAGGGTCCGGCAGGATATTGCCGGAGAATGGCAGTTCTACGGCAGGCACTGGCGAAAATGCATCGAAAACCTTTGTGTATTCCGTCCCGAGGCTCTGGCTGGAAGCGCTCTTGACTGTCTCGGTCACATGCAGGGTAAGGGTCTCTGCCTTGCCGGAGTCGAACCATACCGTTGCCTTGTTGCCGGAAATGGTGACCTTTTCATTTGAGCCCCCTTCTATTGTGAACATTCCCTTTTCCTTCGCCGAGGAACCGATGACATCGGAGAACAGAACTTCTATCCTCTGGTCATTATCCAGGTATATCTGGCTGCGTACCACTTCGAAGACTCCCTTTGCCGGGATGCTGATGCTGTCTTCAGCCTTGTGCTCGAACTGTCTGGACGGACCTTTGAAACTGATCTGGAAACGGTTTTCCTTATCTGTCCTGCCGATGTTTTCTGTGCGGAAGCTGAAAAGGTATGGGGATTCTTCGCTTATGCTTATTCCGGCACCTTCCGTCTTGGTGCCGAGGGACCATGACGTGTATTTCATGACGTCGTCAATGCGCATCCGGCAATTGAACTCTATTTCTCCTGCCACGTCGACCATGTCAGGCTCGGCTTCGGTGATGATCATGTCGGTGATGCTGATTCTTGCCTGGCGCTTTGCAAGCATGAAACTGAATTCCATCGTCCTCAAAGACTTGTCCCGGATGTCGAACACCTTGTCGAGCGCCACCCTGACCTTGTATTCCTTACCATGTTCCAGGGATCCCTCGTCCGGAACGAACTCCAATGAATTCCCGGATGTCCATATGGCCTTGCCGGAAACTCTTGGCGAAATGCTGAACAGACCGGCAGGGATATCCTTGCCGGCTTCGGCTCCTTCTATTTCAGAGGTGAATTCAAGCTTTATTGCGCTGTCGTCCTGGATCAGTCCGGCAGTGTATGCGCTTATGTACTGTGTGTAATCTGGAATAACCTTTGGGGAGGATGATCCTGAGCATCCTGCGGCCATGAATAAAGTAATAAGGATGACCGGAGAGATGGCCATCCATCTGAAAAGTCTGTTTCTCATAATTCTATACTGACGACGAAACACAAAGCTACAAAAATGCTACCAGAAAAACCGCCACCGGGTTTCCCCGATAGCGGTCATGGATATTTTGCCGATACTGCCGTCTAGTCGTTGAGAGCCTTGCTTAGAAGCCTGTCGAGGTCATCCTGGTAGATCGAGCCGTCGAGCATGATGAATGTACATTCTCTCATCTCTTCTGCGAGGAAGAGCAGGCTTGTTATGAGGTCGCCCTTGTTCGCGGTATAGATGCTCATCTTGTCGCCGTCGTCCTTGGCTTCCATGAGAAGTTCATACTTGTTCGAGCCGCGGACCTTGCGCATCTCGGCGCGGAGGGCTTCATTGACTTCAGGGTTCTCGCTGTTGATGAGGTAGAAACCCGAGAGCGAGCGGATGATAGGCGTGATGTCCACATCGTCGTCATTGATGCTCATGGCCGGCAGACGTCCGATCATGCGGAACATGGCGGGGGAGATGTAGACTCCGCTTACGCCGGGTTCATCGGAGTACTTGCGGTACAGTGCTTCGCCGCTCTGGGCGAATGAAGTGATGGATATGAGCAGCATCACGGCTGCGATGATATACTTTTTCATAGGTTAAGTGTTTAGAAGTCTAACATGTTGATTGTCTTTTCCATTGCCTGGTCTCCTTCGAGACGGGCCATATCCAGGGCCTTTCCAGTCTTGGAGGACATATAGGCGAAAGTCTTTTCAAGTTCAGCGTAGGCAAGAGCGGGATCGTCAAAGGTGTCCTTCGGGTGCGAAGGATAGGCCACGAAAGCCATCACCACGACCGCGGCAGCAGCGACATAAGGTGCAATGCGGCGGAACATCAGAGCCACAGGTTTTGACTTGAGAGCTCCAGGCTCCTCGTCCTTTGAGACCTCTTCGATGAGAGCCTCGGCGTCGATGGCCTTGTCAAGGAACCCGGCGAGATTCTCCGGAGCCTTCACGGACTTGTCGTCCGCGATCTCCATGAGCTCTTCGAGCCCGAGTCTTTCCATATCTTTCAAATCTTTCATAATACAGCTTTCAATGTTTTTCTGGCTTTGCTGAGAAGCACTCTCAGCGATGCATTTCCCAATCCTGTCCTTTCTTCGATCTCCTCGTAGGATAGATCTTCAAAGACTTTCATCTGCAATATCCGGCGTTGGGTTTCCGGAAGGTCTGTCATGGCTTTCATGACTCTCCTTAGTCTTTCCTTGTCCTCGTAGCCGCTTTCCGGACTGCCTGTGGACATCTCTATTTCCTTTCCGTTCCCTCTTCTCCTTGTCGCGGCTCTTATCCTGTCAACGCAGAGGTTGCGCATCATGGTCGAGCACCAGGCCTTGAGGTTGTCCCTGTCATCCAGGCTGTCCCGTTCACGCCATAGTTTCAGCATCAGGTCCTGGACCGCATCTGAAGCGTCGGATTCGTCCTCAAGCATATACATTGCTATGCGGAACAGAGGTTCGGAAAGCGGAAGGACCTTTGCCTTGAATTCCGCGTGTGTCATATGGTGTCCGATGCGAATCTTGCAATAGTGTCAATATCAATGGTGCCGAAAAGGCAGATCAGCGTTCCGTCCTCGGGGTCGCAGAGAATGAAATTCTGCAGCTTGTCTCCTTTGTCGGAAACCACTCCGTAGATGGTCATCTTTTCTCCATCATCCTTGAACTCCATCAGCGGATCGGTGTTCTTGAGTATCCTGTCAAGTTTCCTGTTGAACTTGTCCTTGACGTTGGTGCTGCAGTCGGAATAGTCTACGATCGCGACCTTGCGGATGCCTCTGATGAGCTTGCGGGCGGCACGGACATCAGGGTCCGGATCGCCTGCCATTGCCGTGAGGACGAGCGTCTTGACGGCACTCATGGCGATTCCTCCGAACTGTACGACTTCGAATTCCGGATTCATTCTGTAATCTGAGACGAGATCCATAAGCTCGCTCTGGGTGACCGCGGCGCGTCTGTTCTGCGCAAATGCTGCAATGCTCAGCAGGGTCAAGGTGATGATAAGTGTCAGTTTTTTCATAGCACCTATATGACGAATGCGGAAACGTATTGTTAACGCATTCTTGCGTTTTTTTTATTTTTGCTTGAAATATACCAAATATATGACATTTTCTATCGAATATAAGACTGTCTGGGGCGAGAGCCTGGAGCTCGTGATGGGCCGCAAGCGCTTCCCGATGAACTGGACCCCTGGAGAAGTGTGGAGAGTGGAAATCCCTCGCTGCACACAGTCCATGCTGGACAGTTATACCTACGAAGTGATCCGTGACGGCCGTACTGTTCGACGCGAGTGGATGGAGCATCATGCTGTTCTTCGCAAGGGCATGGACGAGCTGCGTGACAGCTGGATCGATACCCCAGAGGATGCCAATCCATTCCTAAGACGCCATTCCTGCCGCAAGTTTGACATGAAGGGCTGGCGTGGAGCCGGTACTGCAGTCCCAGTGTTTTCGCTTCGCAGCGAGAAAGGCTTCGGCGTCGGCGAATTCGAGGATCTCAAGCTTGTCGTAGACTGGGCGGAGAAAACCGGCCAGAGCATCATCCAGCTCCTTCCTATCAACGATACTACCATGAGCGGGACCTGGATGGACTCATATCCGTACAATGCCAATTCTTCGTTCGCACTACATCCACAGTTCCTTCGTCTTACCGACATGGGCATCAAGGAGGATTCGGCATTCAAGAAGATGCGGGCTGAATTGAATGCACAGCCAAAGCTCGATTATGTTGCTGTCAACGAGGCGAAGAATGCCATGACACGCGCACACTATTCTGCCGCCGGCAAGGCTGACCTTGCGAGTGAGGAGTTCCGTCAGTTCTTCTGCGAGAACAAGGAATGGCTGCTTCCATACTCGGTATATTGTGCTCTTCGCGATGAGCATGGTGGGGTGGATTTCGAAAGCTGGGGCGAGTATGCACGTTACAGCGCAAAGAAGGCAAAGGAGTACTATGCTGCGCACAAGGAGGAGGTCGAGTACCATTTCTATATACAGTATCACCTGGACCGTCAGCTGAAGGGCGTGGTTGATTATGCCCACAAAAAGGGTGTCTATTTCAAGGGAGACCTTCCTATCGGAGTCAGCCGTACCAGCGCCGATGCATGGTGCAACCCTAAGCTGTTCAATCTGGATTCACAGGCTGGAGCTCCGCCTGACCCGTTCTCCGAGGATGGTCAGAACTGGGGTTTCCCTACCTATAACTGGGATGTGATGGCAAAGGATGGCTATGCGTGGTGGAAGGCACGTCTCGGCAAGATGTCCGAGTATTTCGACCTGTTCCGTATCGACCATCTTCTTGGATTCTTCCGCATCTGGGAGATCCCTGTTCCGGAGAAGAGTGGCATGAAGGGCCATTTCAGTCCTGCACTGCCGTACAGCAGTGCCGACCTGGACCGTTTCGGACTCCCTGCTGCCGATGGACTGTTCCTGCCTGATCCTCGTGAGAAGGATATGTGGCATCCCGGCATCGGTTCGAAGAAGAGTGAGGCCTATGACGCGCTTACTGACCAGCAGAAGCTGACCTTTGATTGGTTGTACGAGGATTTCTTCTATCATAGACATAATGAATTCTGGAAGGAGAGGGCCATGCGAAAGCTCCCTGACCTCCTTGCCGCTACCGGTATGCTTGCCTGCGGTGAGGATCTGGGTATGATTCCGGCATGCGTGCCAGAGGTGATGGATGACCTGAAACTGCTTTCTCTCGAGATCCAGCGTATGCCTAAGGAACTTGGTCAGACCTTCGCTGTGCCGGCTGATTATCCTTATATGAGCGTCTGCACAACTTCTACCCATGATATGAGTCCTTTGAGAATGTGGTGGGAGGAAGAGGACAGGGAACTGATCCAAAAGTATTACGAGGAGGTGCTTGAACTTGAGGGTGATGCTCCTGAGGCCGCCACGACTGAGATCTGTGAGCAGATCATCGGGCAGCATCTGGCTTCTCCTGCGATGTTGACCGTGCTGCCGCTCCAGGACTGGCTTGCAATGGATGCCGATCTCCGCGCCGAGGATCCGATGGGGGAGCGCATCAACATTCCTGCGATTCCGCGTCACTACTGGCGCTACCGCATGCATCTCACCCTCGAGAAGCTGGTCTACGGCGCTGATGAATTCAATGTAAAGCTGAAGGAGATGATAACCGAATCCGATAGATAGAGAAACAGGGACGCTTATGAGGCGTCCCTGTTTTCTTTGTAGTGCGGAGTGGCAGACTCCTCACGTCTTTTTTACAGTCCGAGCTTGGCGCGGATTTCCTTTGGAATGGCGTTCTTGTGGACCATGAAGCAGATGGTCTTCGCGCGGACGAAGCTTTCGCTCATGTTGAGGTAGCCGCCGGTTGAGTTGCTGTCCGGACCCCAGGAATTCTTGGTAATGTAGTAGATGGTGCCGTTCTGGTCCTTTACCATACCGGTGACGTGCATGATGTGGTCGTCGGTGGTGGTGAAGTTCTCGTATCCTGCCTGGCGTACTGCCTGGTCAACCTTGATCTCTTCGCAAGGCTTCTTGAAGGTGAGAGCCTCTTCCATCGCCTTTTCGGTAGGGTTGATAGCGAGACCGCTCTTGTGGACGAATCCCTTCTCGCTGACGTCGCCGTCCCATGAGATGGTGTAGCCGGCAAGGAGAGCCTTGTCCATCACGTCCATCATCTCGTCCAGAGGGAGGTTGTACATGCGCTCGTGCTCCCAGTTGTCAGGAACCTCCACTTCGATTGCAGTGTAGAATGGCTTGTGCGAGAAGCTGGTGATCTCGACATAGTCGTCGAGATTGAGCCCGAGGTTCTTCCAGAATGACTCGGCGGTGTATGTACGGCCGTAGTAGCTGAAGCTTGCAGGCTTCTCGCCCAGGTAGATGTCAAGTACGCTCTCGAGCATCTCGTAATACTCCGGGCTGCGTTTCTTCGCATCAACGGCTGTCTTTGCGAGTGATCCGATATAACGTCCAAGTTCACCGTGGTCATGGTGGTCGGAGTCGTATCCGATTCCGTTGTAGACCTCCTCGGGAAGGATTCCCGCAACTCTGATGGCGTTGAGGGCTGTGTGAGGAAGGCTTCCGGGACTGAGGCTGCCCTGGCCGCGACGGAGATAATAGTCGTTGAGCTGGTTGATATATTTCTGGCGTACGACTGACATTTCGGAGAGGTCATACTCGCCCTTGCCTGTGCGGAGGAGCTCAGACTCGAGGAATGAAACGGTTCCGAAACACCAGCAGGTGCCGGTGCGAGCCTGGTCTTTCACAGGTGTAGCTGCGTTGCGGACGATGTCCGTAAAGCGATAGCCCTGGGCTGATGCGCTGAGGGCACATGCAGCCAGGGCTATGGTCAATAGAGTTTTCTTCATGCTAGATGAAAATGTATTTCAGGATGAAAAGTACTGCAAGCACGTACATGGTAGGGTTAAGTTTCTTGTACTTGCCGCAGAGAAGGTTGATCACAACGTATGAGATCATGCCGAGGAGAATACCGTCGCTGATGCTGTATGCAAGTGGCATCATGATGATGGTGATGAATGCCGGGATACTCTCGCTGTAATCCTCGAAGTCGATCTTCATGATAGGAGTGATCATGAACAGACCTACGATGATGAGGGCTGGTGCTGTAGCTGCCGATGGGATGGCGAGGAACAGAGGGGCGAAGAACAGTGAGATAGCGAAGCATACGGCGATGGTGAATGCGGTGAGACCGGTGCGGCCACCCTGCATTACGCCTGATGATGACTCTACGTATGTTGTGGTGGTGCTGGTACCGAAGCATGCGCCTGCGATGGTAGCGATTGAATCCGCCATGAACATCTTGTTGAGACCCTCGACCTTTCCGTTCTCGTCAACCATGTTGGCCTTGGTCGAAACGCCGATGACGGTTCCGATGGTGTCGAACATGTCGATGAAGAGGAAGGTAAGTACGACTACGAGCATGTCAAGGGTGAAGATCTGGCTCAGCTCGAACTTGCAGAAGATAGGAGCAAGTGAAGGTGGGGTTGAAACCAGGCCGCCGTAGTTGGTGATGCCCATAGGGATGCCGATGATGGTGGTCGCGAGGATGCCGATGAGGAGAGCTCCCTGAACCTTGAGGATAAGGAGAACGCTGGTGATCAGGATGCCGATTACTGCGAGGAGTGGCGCGCCTGAGGTGATGTCGCCGAGAACTACAAGTGTAGAGTCGTCGTTGGCGATGATGCCGGCATTCTGGAGACCGATGAACGCGATGAACAGGCCGATGCCGGCTCCGATGGCGTTCTTGAGGGTTACAGGAATCGCGTTGACGATGAGGTCACGGATGTTGGTGAGGGTGAGTACGACGAAGATGAGACCCTCGATGAGTACGGCTGTGAGCGCGAACTGCCAGGTATATCCCATTCCGAAGCATACGGTGAACACGAAGAACGCATTCAGTCCCATTCCTGGGGCAAGACCGAAAGGCTTCTTTGCATAGATAGCCATGACGAGTGTTCCGACCATCGCTGCGAGAGCGGTTGCGGTGAACACTGCGTTGGTGTCCATGCCTGTAGATGCGAGGTTGCCGAAGATGCTAGGATTTACGGCAAGGATGTATGCCATCGTCAGGAAGGTAGTGATACCTGCGACGATCTCGGTGCGGACGTTATGGACGCCCTGCTTGAAACCGAAAAGCTTCTCTAACATGACTCAGGCAGGATTAGAAGTTCCACTTGGTACCGATGCAAGGACGTACTGCGAAACCGTCGTAGCCTGCGAAGTTGTTCGAGAACTCGATCTCGCCGCCGATGTTGAGGTTGTCAACACCGATGTGCTGGCCGATGTTGTACCAGAGCTGAGGCTCTGAGATCATGATGCTGGTAGAGCCTTCCCACCAGAAATCGATGAAACCGGAGAATCTGAGGCCGCTTACGCCGAGGAGGTTGTCCATTCCCCAAACTGCGGTGAACTGCATAGGGATGTCGGAGTTGATACCGCGGATGTCCTTGTAGAGCACCTTGAGATTGAGTGTGTTGCTGAAGTCTGCGCTGTGGAGGAAGTAGTCGAGACCACCGAGGAATGCGCTGTTGACTGCGAATCCGCCGTATCCTACAGGAAGACCGAAGATTCCAAGACCACCGTTGTACTCTGCCTGGAGGCTGAGGGCTCCGAGCTTGCTGTCCTGCCAGAAATTGAAGCAGCGCGCAATCTCCATGTAGGTTCCCGATGGGGTGTTCTTCTCGGCGTAGTCATAATCTACAAAGAAGAAGGTGTTACCCCAGTTGTCGCTCTTGAACATCTCGAGGGTTGTTGTGAAATGGCCTCTGTCGAAGTCGTAGAGGGTCTGGAGGTTGGTCTGGGCCTTTGCTCCCTGAGCAAGGGCGAGCATTGCGAACGCAATGGCAACGATGTACTTTTTCATAACCGTATCAGTTAATGGTTTAATGTCGATGAATGATTGGTAATGAGGCTTTATGGCTTCTGAGCCGCTAAAGGTCGAGCAGGGTTGTGAGTTCGGTCTTGGCGCGGATCACGTCGTAGCCTGGAAGGTCCTTGAGTCCGACGATGAAACCTGCATAGGTCTTCTTCGGGTGG
The DNA here is from genome assembly GCA_024402135.1 of Bacteroidales bacterium. Classification (GTDB taxonomy): domain Bacteria; phylum Bacteroidota; class Bacteroidia; order Bacteroidales; family UBA932; genus Cryptobacteroides. The sequence continues at coordinate 3,816 of JAKSJN010000007.1, read as the reverse complement.
AACTTGCCGACGAGGTTGATCACAGCGGCAGCTGTTCCGCCTGTTGCGAGCAGGTCGTCATGCACGAGAACCACGTCGTCCTCGGTGATTGCGTCCTTGTGGATCTCGAGGGTGTCGGTTCCGTACTCCTTCGCGTAGCTTTCCTGAAGTGTTTCAGCAGGAAGTTTGCCAGGTTTGCGTGCGAGTACGAATCCTGCGTTCAGCTTGGCAGCGAGCGCGGCACCGATGATGAATCCGCGTGATTCGATTCCGACGATCTTGGTGATGCCTTTGTCTTTGTACTGCTCATAGAATGCGTCTATGAGCTCGTTGAGGCATTCGGCATTCTTGAAAACTGTTGTGAGATCCCAGAAGAGGATGCCCTCGATAGGGAAATCCTTGACTGTCCTCATGTGGGACATTATCAATTCCTTGTTCATTTGTATAGATTATTTTTCTTCGATTACTGAACCATGGTCCTTTGCGACCGCTTCTTTCCATTTTTCGGTGTAGCCAGGCTGGATGATCTCGCCAGGAAGGCCCTTCGAATACTCCGAATGCTTGAAGCTGCCGTCAGGGTTCTGACCTTTGACGTTGCCGTCGATGAACTTGACGAGGAGCATCTCTTCGAGAGCCACCCAATCCGCGAACTGCTTCTGGGCAGTCTCGACTGAATACGCAGTGGCAGCCTTGCGGACCTTCTTTTCCGCTGCCTTGCCGCCCTTGCCGTAGAGCGCCATGAGCTTCTCGTCATTGGCCTTGAGCTTCACGTTCATCTGGTCATTCTCGAACGCGTCGATCTTCTCGCGAACCACCGGTGCCATCTGGTTGTACATCTTGTAGCATGCGTTTGTGACGCGGTTGCACATCCAGAATGCCGAGGTAGGCGAATAGTGGAGCATGTCTCCGTTGCCCTCGCGGAAACACTCGGGAACGGCGTCTGTATTGGTATAGATAGGGGTTACATAAGAGGTGGCGGCATCGTCAGTGCCGAACCAGATCACTCCGCCGACAACGTCAGGAAGCCATGAACGGCTCTGGCCGACAAACCAGAATCCGGTCTGCTGTGTGGCGATTGCGCGCTCGTTGATATAGCTCTTGCCGTCGTGTTCGAAGCCCATCGGACGCCAGCGGTAAGGAAGTGCGTTGCCGCCTGCACCGATATCGGTGGTCATATCCATAGGGGTTCCCTCATAGTGGTCGCGCATGACATCAGCCACGTCCTTGACGGTGATCTTGCGAGAAGGCTTCACGAACAGCGGCATGCGGTGTCCTAGGTTGTATCCCATAGCGTAGTCGAGCCAGTCGCTGGCATCTGCGGTAACCTCACGTCCGTTGTCGTCGATATATGTGAACTTGCCGTCACAGAGAATGTTGAACGCACTCCATGCACGTGCGTCGCAACCGCGGACCTCGCCGAAGTCGATAGGACAGTATGCGTCACAGAAGCTGAAATCCTTGTCTGCACCGTTGAACCAGCCCTTGCTGCGCGCGAAGCTGATTACGTCAGGTGCATAGATGCAGTTTTCCGGGTCATTGAGAGGGAACTGACGTATGCGGGCCTGGTTTGCGTGAGCGCAGATATATCCATCGGGAACGCGTCTGGCAACGTAGAGAAGTCCCTTCTGGCCGGGGCCCTTGCCGATCAGGTCCATCACCCATGCCTCCTTAGGGTCGGCGATGGAGAATGACTCGCCCTCGGAAGCATATCCATACTCCTCGCAGAGGCTCACGATGACCTGGATGGCTTCACGTGCGGTCTTTGCGCGCTGAAGAGTTATGTAAATGAGTGAACCATAGTCCACGACACCTTCGGGATTGTAGAGTTCTTCGCGGCCGCCGTAGGTGGTCTCGCCGATGATGAGCTGGTGCTCGTTCATGTTTCCGACGGTCTTGTAGGTATGGGCTGCCTGGGCGATTTCGCCGAGGTATTTCTGGGAATCCCAGTCCACTACGCGGAGGCGGGATCCGGCTTTCCAGTCAGCGGCCGGATGGAAGTACAGTTCGCCGAAAAGTGCGTGTGAATCAGCGGCGTAGGATACGAGAGACGATCCGTCTGCACTTGCTCCAGGAGTGATGATGACATTTGTACAGGCATCGCTGTCCAGGCTGGCTGTCACGGATAACAGGGTGGCTGCCGCCACGGACAGGAAGGATTTGGCGTTCATTTTGCTGTTTTGCTATTAAATGATTACTTTTGTCAGTCTTACAAATATAAGAATTATATCGCTAATGAAAAACATTGGAAACCTTCTGCTCGTTCTTGCATTGCTCTCTTATGGGTTCTCTGCGTCTGCGCAGAACCAGGAGGGTGTTGCCGAAGATGACGTCAAGAAGATGCTTGAGAACGTTGACCGTCAGGTGGAACAGATGACCAACGATCTTGATCTTGCGGACTGGCAGGTTTTCTATGTGGATTCAATCCTTACTGCGAACTATCTCTCGCTCCAGGAAGGCTTCGCGGAGCTGTCTGCGAAGAAGGTCGGCAACCGTGACATCTATCAGGACTTGCAGTACCGCAAGCTTGACGAGGTCTATTTTGCCCTCGAGAAGGTTCTGGATGAGCAGCAGTGGACAAAGTATCTCAAGAGGGGTGCTGCCAAGGATAAGAAAAGCAGAGAAAAGTATTTTGCAAAGAAAAACAAGTAAACAGATATGAAACAGAAGATCGAGAAGGTCCTTGCAGAGCTTGAAGAGCTGAAATGCAAGACCGCAAAGGAGGTCGAGGAAGCCAGAGTCAGACTTCTTGGCAAGAAGGGTGAGATCACCGCTCTTTTTGATGAGTTCCGTACAGTCGACAAGGATATGAAGAGGGAGTTTGGAAAGACTCTCAATGAGCTCAAGCAGAAGGCGCAGGAAAAGATCGAATCAATGAAGGAAAACCTCGGAGGAGATGCTGCGGCTGCAGACAGTTCGGCTGATCTTTCCATGCCAGGTGATCCATTCGAGCTCGGCTCACGCCATCCTGTAAGCATCGTTCGCCAGGAGATTGTCGATATTTTCCGCAAGTTCGGTTATGATGTGGCAGAAGGTCCTGAGGTTGAGGATGACTACCATGTATTCGAAGCACTCAACTTCCCTCCAAACCATCCTGCACGCGATATGCAGGATACCTTCTTTGTAAGCGCAGGACATCCTAATCCTCTTCTTCTCAGAACCCATACCTCTTCAGTGCAGGTTCGCGCAATGGAGAGCATGAAGCTCCCTATCCGTGTCATCTGTCCTGGCCGTGTGTTCCGTAACGAGGCCATCAGTGCACGCGCACACTGTATCTTCCATCAGGTAGAGGGTCTCTATGTGGATGAGAATGTCACCTTCGCTGACCTTAAGCAGGCAATCCTTCTTTTCGCACGCGAGATGTTCGGACCGGATACCGAGATCCGCATGCGCCCTTCATATTTCCCATTCACCGAGCCTTCAGCTGAGGTTGACGTGAGCTGTAACATCTGCCATGGCAAGGGCTGCAACATCTGCAAGGGCACCGGCTGGCTCGAGATTCTCGGTTGCGGTATGGTAGATCCTAACGTTCTTGAGGCTTCGGGTATCGATTCGAAGAAGTATTCAGGATTCGCTTTCGGTATGGGTCTTGAAAGAATCGCCATGCTCAAGTGGAGAGTGAACGATCTTCGCCACTATTTCGAGAATGATATGCGCTTCCTGAAGGAGTTCAATTCAAGCATCGAGGTCTAATTGCAATTTTTTTGAAAAATTTCTTCAAAAAGTTTGCAGAATTAAAAAATAGGCGTACCTTTGTAATCCCAAGCGATAAGCAAGGGTACTCAACGCGGAAATAGCTCAGTTGGTAGAGCGCAACCTTGCCAAGGTTGAGGTCGCGGG
>JAKSJN010000006.1 GCA_024402135.1 Bacteroidales bacterium | reverse complement strand
CAGGGCGGTTTAGGGACTTTCACCCGTTAGAGTACGTTCGTGCTGGACGAACTACGAAAAATCCCCCTCAGACTAATCTGAGAGGGATTTTTGTGGAGCAATGGTGCCACACTCGCGCTCCCTGTCATGTCCATCGGAGAGGAGAACATTGTAAAGGTCGAGGAGAAGGGATACCAGGAGCGTTATTACTCGGAGAGCATTTTGGTTCACGAGTTCGCCCACAACGTGGACTTTGCTCTGCGCCGCATCAACAAGACATTCGAAAGAGACCTTCTTGCTGCATTCAACAACGCAAAGAACTCCGGTCTTTGGAAAGGCACATACTCGATGGAAAATTCAGAAGAATACTTCGCCGAAGGCGCTCAGGCATGGTACAACACCTGCCGCATGGAAGTTCCAAATCCAAATGGATCAGGAGTATTCAAGCTCAAGACACGCGATCAGCTGAAGGTATACGATCCTGCGCTCTACAAAGTGCTTGAAAGCGTTTTCCCGAAGGAATTCCTCCACGGATATCACTTCGACTTCGAATAACAGCAAAGGTCGGCTCCCAAAAGCCGACCTTTACAGTTCAAGATGGCGCGAGGGTTCAGACCTTTTGCGCCACTTTTTTATTTCGATGGTCCGTCATGGACATAGACGAAGTTCGAGAACGAGGCACGGCCAGCCGCTCCGGTCACGTTATACGAATACAGGGCTGTGCGTGCGCCCTTCCAGAAACCGAAACGGAGATAGAAAGGTTCTCCTGCATCAACGAACTTCTTGCCATCAAGGCTGTACGAGAACTGGAAACGCTGAGCGTCCATGTCATAGTCAATGCGAAGAATGACATTTCTCTTGACCTGGCACAGCACAGTCTCAGTCTTGTCGTCTGAATTATACAGTTCAGTCTTGCCGTTCTCACGACGGACTCCGAGCATCATGTTCATGTGGCCCATTGCAGCAAGACCACAGCGCTGTCCTTCGGCAATCTCACTGACGTCGAGAGTCACAGTCGCCTGACTCTTGAATCCCATGACCTTCTGGGTGACGGTGTTGCGGGCTGTCCTGAAACTAGATGAGTCAAGGGCATCCAGCTGAAGAGCATGACGTTTAGAATCGATTCTCCATGCACCGTCGACGGGATTGTGGTTGAACTGCCACTGGTATGAAAGAGATGAAGATGAGAAATCATCGGATGAAGCAGGCGCAAAGGCCTTTTCGCTGGCTATCGGTTTGGTCCAGACTGAGACAGGATTGCCGATGCCGTTGCGGTCTATATCAACACCGATCACAGGCCATCCGTCCTCGCTCCAGGTCATTGGCTGGAGGTGTACGACGCGGCCGATGGAACCGTTCTGCTGGAAATGGAAGAAAGCCCACTTGCCGTCAGGAGTATCAACCATAGAGCCCTGGTGGCAGCCATTTATATCGGTAGGGCCCTGTTCAAGCACAACACGCTTCTCGTATGGGCCATAGATATTCTTCGAGCGCAGGATGGTCTGCCAGCCGGTGCCGACTCCGCCCTCCGGAATGGAGATGTAGTAATAGCCGTTGAGTTTGTGAACCTTCGGGCCTTCGGCGATAGGGCCTGTATACACAGTGAAACCGTCATCGAGAAGTTCGCGGCCATCATCGCTGAGCCTGTGGACGATGATAGGACCGGCACCATGCTGGCTGCGGACCAGATAAGCCTTGCCGTCCTCATCCCAGAACGGACATGGATCCTCCCACTTCGGAATGCTCTTGACGCAGTGAAGCGGTTCCCACTTACCGTACGGATCGGCCGTCGATGTCATGAAGAGGCCCTCGTCCGGAGTACAGAAATAGACATAGAAACGGCCTTCATGGTAACGGATCGACGGAGCCCAGGAACCGCCGGAATAGTGGGAATTGGTGTCCCAACCCGGCATATCGAAACGGTCGTAAAGCTGATTGACAAGAGTCCAGTTGACCATATCGTCGCTCTCGAGAAGCTGCATTCCAAGAAAATGGAAATCGGACGCTACCATGAAATACTTTTCCCCCACGCGGATTACGTCAGGATCGCTGTAGTCAGCACACAGAATCGGGTTGATGTATGTTCCGTTGCCCTGGTCGCCCCAGCGGGACTGGGCTGAAATGGACAGGGACACAAGCACTGCCGAAAGTGCAACAAAGAATCTTTTCATGGTTATTCGCTTTTAAGGGTGATTTCACAAGATTTGAGGTATGGCGAAGTGAAACGGACTCGGATATCTCCGCTTGCGCCTGTCGCGCCGATGTATGCCAAAAGGCGTCCACGATACGCGCGGTGCATTGAATCGCTGTAATCTGTCATGTCCGAGTTATTGCTGCCCTCCAAGCCAAGGAGACGTCCGGGACCTGTAATCTCGCACCTGATCTCATTGTCGCCAAGTTTCACAGGAATGCCGTCCTGGTCAAGAATTTCAACGACTACATGAGCTACATCATCACTGCCCTTTCCAAGAACAGACCTGTCTGTGCTGACAATCAGCTGATATGGCGCACGTGAGCTTGCAATACTGTACTCTGACACCTCCTTGCCGTCAGCATAGGCAACGGCCTTGAGTGTGCCAGGCTTGAATGGGATATCCCAGGAGATTATGCCGTCAGTCTGGTCATATGGCTTGCGCTCCCCTGCCGGCTTGCCGTCAAGGAAAAGTTCAGCCTCTTCGGCATTGGTATAGCAGACTACATGGATCATGTCTCCAGTCTCATAATTCCATACATCCCATGCGTCGGTACTGTCGTATGAGCCTCTTGAAGGATAGGTTCCGATATAGCAGACAGGGTTGTCGCTCCAGAGGGATGCGCGGAACTGGCCGCGAGGCTTGCGGAAACTGCCGAAGTCCAGAAGACCTGTATAGAATCCTCTTGAAGGCCATTCATTCGACTCTCCGAGATAATCGGTTCCAGTCCAGATGAACTGTCCGAAAATGTGCTCATTGTCGCGTGCTGCCGTCCATGCATCATAAGTTGAGCTGTTCTCTGAGCCATAGATAACGCGCTCAGGATATCTCTCATGGTCAATCTGGTAGCGGCTCTCGGTATAGTTGTATCCGACAACGTCGATGTAGTCGGCATAGCTTGTCTGGTTTGACATCACGACGCCCGCCCAGGCTCCCGTAACAGGACGTGATGTATCCACATCGCGGACAGCGGCAGATAGACGCTTCGCAATATCACCGATGCGCATGGCATCGGGTGCATCCGGTCTGTAGCCGCCGTATGCAGGCTGGCTGAAATCCTGGTTGCCGCCGGCAAGAACAGGATGAGAATAAGGATCGTTAGGATAGTCGACCTCGTTGCCTATGCTCCAGAGGAAGATGGACGGATGGTTACGGTCGCGGCATACCATATCGCGGACATCTGTCTCTCCCCACTCCTCAAAGAAATCGTAAGTGCCATCGAATCCTGGCTTTCCCACGTTCCATCCTTCAACCCACTTGCGCTTCGGGTACTCCCATTCATCGAACGCCTCATCCATGACAAGAAGGCCAAGTTCATCACAGAGGTCATAGAATGCAGGAGTCTGAGGGTTATGACTGGTACGGATTGCGTTTGTGCCAAGAGCCTTGAGGTTCTCAAGACGTCTCTTCCAGACATCACGCGGAACTGCTGCGCCGAGGACTCCGGCATCATGGTGCAGACACACACCCTTCACCTTCATCCATTCTCCATTGAGTGCAAAACCCTTGTCAGGATTGAAATCAAGAGTACGGAGACCGACCTTGCAGCTGGACCGGTCAATGGTCTTGCCTCCATCGACAATGGAAGCCTTCAATGTGTAGAGATATGGTTCGTCAAGATTCCAGCGCCGTGGATTCTTGATTCTTATGTCAACGTTCTGCGATGCCTTGAGAGGTGTCTGAGTCTTCGCTACGACTTTGCCTTCTGCATCAACGAGTTCCAGATTCAGTCTGGCAGACTTTCCCGGTCGGCCTTCAATTGCCGCATCAACGGTAACTGTGGCATTCTTTCCATCAATGCTCTTCAGCTTCCAGCCGAGTCCCCACTGAGCGAAATGAAGATCTCCGGAGCCTATGATATAAACGTCGCGATAGATACCTGATCCCGTGTACCAGCGAGAATCCGCGATACGGCTATGGTCGACACGGACACTGAGGACGTTGTCGCCTCCACGGTTCAGGAACGGGGTAAGTTCATACATGAAAGACACATAGCCGTTCGGACGCTCACCGAGCAGATGTCCGTTGAGATATACACTGCTGCGGTTGTAGACACCTTCGAAATAGATGAAAACATGCTCATCAGTCAGTTGGCTGCCGTCGAAATGCTTTCGATACCAGGCGATGCCTCCGGGAAGGAAGCCAGTACAGCTTGCGTTGTCCGGGCTGAGAACACCTTTGACCGACCAGTCATGCGGGAGATCGACAGGCTGCCAGTGGCTGTCATCAAAACCGGCATCTGCAGCATCTGATGCGTCAGAAAGTTCGAATTTCCATCCCTGGTTGAATAATGTGGATTCTCCGAAAGATGCCTGTGCGCGGCAGAATGGCGCCGTAAGAAGCACCAGAAGCATTATCGGAAGTAAACGGTTCAGTCTCATAATATGTCTTTTTATAACCCGTAAATTTAGCTAATATTTGTTACTTTTGCGAAGACCGAAATATCAACAAAAAACAATATCATGAAGAAAACTATTCTGCATCTTGCCGCAGCAGCGATGACTCTCGCAGCCCTCGCCTCATGCGGAACGAAGAAGACCGAAAAGACCGTATTCGAACCAGGCACTTTCAAGGAGTGGGCACAGACTCCTCCAATGGGTTGGAACAGCTGGGACTGCTATGGTCCTACCGTAGTCGAGGATGAGGTCAAGGCAAACGCTGACTATATGGCCGAGCATCTCAAGGAATTCGGATGGGAGTATGTAGTCGTTGACATCCGCTGGTTTGTCGAAAATGACAAGGCAGGTGGTTACAACCAGGACGACCCTCGCTACGTCATCGACGAGTGGGGCCGCTACACACCTGCTGTCAACCGCTTCCCTTCTGCCGCTGACGGCAAGGGTTTCAAGCCGCTCGCCGACTATATCCACAGCAAGGGCCTCAAGTTCGGTATCCACCTCATGCGCGGTATTCCTAAGGAGGCTGTCGCAAAGAAGCTTCCTGTGAAGGGCACTGACGGCATCACCGCCGACCAGATCTGTTCTGACCGCCGTCTCTGCTGGTGGCTCCGCGACAACAAGACCGTTGAGGCTGACAGCCTTGGCGCACAGGAATATTACAATTCCCTCTTCGACATGTATGCAGAGTGGGGCGTGGACTTCGTCAAGATCGACGACATGTCAGCTCCAGTATATCACGGAGACGAGGTTGAGCTCGTCCGCAACGCCATCGACCAGTGCGGCCGTCCTATCGTTCTCAGCCTCTCCCCTGGCGAGACCCCTGTCGACGCAGCCGACCACCTTGCCGAGCATGCCAACATGTGGCGCATGGTAAACGACGTATGGGACATCTGGCGCGACCTTCCACACCTTATGGACGTGGCCGAGGACTGGTATGGACGCATCCAGCCTGGTACATGGCCTGACTGCGACATGATTCCTCTCGGACGCATCAGCATCCGTGGCGAACGCGGCGAAGAGCGTATGACCCGTCTCACCCCAGATGAGCAGTACTCTCTCATGAGCTATTTCACAATCATGAAGTCTCCTCTCATGTTCGGCGGCGACCTTCCAAGCAACGACGAGTTCACCCTTTCACTCCTTACCAACCGCGACGTGCTCAAGATGCACCGCGAATGTACCGACGTACATTCAGTATCATACGAGAAGGGCGACCACCTCATTGTCGCTTCACATGACGCAGATGCTACATATGTAGCACTCTTCAACATCAGCGAAGAGACCGCCACCGTCGGCACAGAGCTCGCAAAACTCGGCTTCGACCTTGGCGCAGACAGCTACAAAGTCAAGGATCTCTGGAGCAGCGAGACAGAGGAAGTATCAGGCTCCCTCAGCTACGAGCTCCGTCCTCACGCCTGCAAGCTCGTAAGCCTCAGCAAATAGGACATACTATTCCAGCATAAAGAAAGAGCCGCGAATTATTATCGCGGCTCTTTTCTTTATATAATCCCGAAATGCTTCAATGCGTTGGCGATTCCGTCTTCGTCGACGGAGGAGGTGACATAGTCGGATACCGATTTAACATCCTCACGCGCATTTCCCATGGCTATGCCGACCCCGGCAGCCTTGAGCAGGGAAATATCGTTTCCACCGTCTCCGAATGCTATGGTCTCGGAAATGTCAATACCGAGATAGTCAGCCATGGCGCGCAGCCCATTGTCCTTTCCGGCAGACTTGGGCGAAATGTCTGTAAATTCAGGATGCCAGCGGCCGGAAATGCAGTTTCCGATACGTGACATGAGCGAATCCTCCGTGGTCTGGTCCATGAAAGCGGTTGCCATGAGGACCCTCTGTTCCGACAGGGTCTTCTCTTGTGGAGGATATGCACTGAGATCTCCTACGTTGAGTCCGTCCTCGAACAGGCGCTTTACGACTGGCTGCATGTTGTAGATGCAGATATCTTTCTCGCAGGAAAAAATCACCGCGTAATTCTTTGCCGAGGCGTCTGCCTTGATGGTCTCGACATCCTCTGACTGCATCGGGACACAGAGAACCTCATGATTCCCGACGAAGCAGTACGCTCCTGTCGTAGTCATATAGCCGTCGATAAGATGCTCTATGGCACCAAGGTTATTGATGAACGAAATAGGACGTCCAGTTGCTATATATATGCCGCAGCCCGCCGCCTTTGCCTTTGTAAGGGCATCGATGGTCGACTGTGGTATCTCGTGAGTCTGGAAGCTCACCAGAGTTCCGTCTATGTCGAAGAACAGAGGTCTGCCCATCAGATTCTGAGCTTGGATCCCGCGATTATGGTCTCCGGAGAGAAATCGAACAGAGCAGCCATCTCTCCCGCCATGCAGAAGCCGCACTTGTCGCAGACTCCAGCCTCGCTACCTATGCACTGAGGTTTCTTGGTACCGTCACTGAAGATGTAGTTGGTGATCCAGCACTGAGGCTTGAACTTGAGGTCGCGCATACGGCGCAGACCTGCCTTGGTGTTCATGATAGGATAGCCCTTCTTCTTGTATTCGATGATTTCGTCGATGACACGGCGGCGCGTTTCCGGATCGAGGGCAAGATATTCTGTTCCAGGGAATGGAGTATGGAAGTTCAGCGAAATCGACTTGATGTGTGGGTTAGACTTGGCATACTCGATGGCCTTGCCTACCGACTCGGCATTCAGGGTATTGATAGCCATATTGACAGAAAGCGCCTTGTGGCCGCTCTCTGCGATGTTCTTTTCCAGACGGGCCCATGTTCCCTCGCCGCGGATGCGCTCATGATATTCCCCTACGCCATCCATGCTGACCCAGATGCTGTCAGCATGAGTACCCGCGAATGGTTTCTGGGCATTGGTTGTGATGGTGCATGAGTAGAAGCCTATCTTTTTTGCCTCGTCAATCAGGTCGTCGATGTTACGGTCTCCATCGTGCCAGAGGAAAGGCTCGCCACCTTCGAAGTCGATGAAGCGGGAACCGATCTTGTAACAGTACATCATCTCCTCGCGGAGTGCGTCAAACGACTTGGTGACAGGGTTCTTATGATTGTAGACGCTGCAATGCTTGCATGAAAGGTTGCATCTGTCGGATACGAAGATGACACTCTGGAGAGGCTTCTTCTGACCGAAAATGCGTGCGCCGATAAACCATTTGGCGCAATGGAAAAGCTGTGTTATTCCTGATGCCATTTTATTTGAAGAACAATAATACGAGTATTCTGACAATTATGATAAGAAGGCAGTAGTTTGCCAGAATGTTGCGTGCAGAGAACCAGCGGACCAGGAACCAGTCCAGGCCGGCTGCCTTGAACTGCTCAAGATTGCCCATATTGCCCATGTATTTTGGGGGATTGGCGGTATTCCACTCCTTTCCGTCTGCGAAAGCGATAAGCGAGCGGAAAAGCCACAAAGGCATTACACAGAGCACCAAGACCGCGATGTACATGATGTTGATATACCCGGTTGCCGAAGCGAGGGCAATAACGAGGAAAGGAAGGAAGTTCAGGATGGCGCTAACCACAAGGTTGCCCTTGTCGCTGCCGACCAGACCTGCCAGTGTCTTCTTGTCCGAAGCCTCGTCGCCGACCTTGTCAAGGAAGCTGTGGGTGAAGAGGATATTGGTCACGAGCAGTCCTACAGGGATGGAAATGGCGATGATCAGGTTGTCGATACGGCCACATGCAGCGAAGTAAACACCTATCATGAGAAGCGGTCCGAAGATCACACCGATTACCGGCTCTCCAAGTCCCTTGTATCCAAGCTGGAGAGGCTTTCCTGAATAGAAATAGCCGAGGATACCTCCGGCAGCTGCAATTGCTGCCACCTGCCAGCCACGGAATGCGAGCACCACGGCACCGCAGATAAGGGCCTGAGCCGAGAAGAAATAGATAGCATTTCGGAGATCGGCCACGGTAGCCGAGCCGTCTGTCAGGTATGGATACTTGGCAGTATAGGCCTTCATTCCCTTTCTGACGACATCAAGTCGGTCCGCCAGCATATCTTCCTTGTAATCGAAATAATCGTCAAGAAGGTTCATTGCCATATGAGCGGCAAGTGCACCGATGACGGCAACAAGTCCAAGCACAAGATTAAAGCCCGGACCGATAGCCAGGACAAGAGCCAGTACTGCAGGCATACCGCTTTGGACAAGCGATGCAGAACGGCCGTTTTTCATCCATGTAGAAAAATAACTCATTTTTTGTCTATTACTGATTCAAGATTGCAAAAATACGAAAAAAACTGCTTTAGTGCACAGGATCATAAACCCTGAAGGCCCCGACATCACGATGGCCAAGGGTATCAAGCCTTGCCTTGAGTGACTCGCTTCCCCTGCTTTCAAGGGCGGAGATCTTCACTGCCAGGACTCCCCCGGTCCATCCGTCAAGGAAATCTTTTTCCGTATCATATACTTCAACCTCTCTTCCGAGATAAACATCTATGTTTTCAGCCCTCTTTATGAACAAGGTAGACACTTCTTCATCAGCAGGGATCACCTTGCAGAACCCACCGTATGAAGACTTCGAGTTTATACCGTTCATGAATGGAGAAGCCCCAAGTATACCTGCGGCCATGACACCGGCGACAATGAATACGGGCTTTGTCCAATCCCATTTCCAGCTCATTCTGTCATGAACCAGCGGATACATCGCAGTAATCAGCGGACAAATCGGAAGAAGGTAGATGAACAGTTTGGAGCTGAAGCAGGACAGCATGACGAAGGTCATGACCGAGGCCACTGCCATCAGCCTCTCGGCGCTTGAACGATTATTCCTGATGCGGAATGACTGAACCCATGCACATATAAGTACAGGGCTGAACGGGAGCAGCACCACCCAGACATAAAGCAGGTAGAACCAGAATGGCTTTTTGTGATCGAAGGCGGAAACCGCGCGATCAATCGTCTGGTGGAAGAGCAGGTTGTTCAGATACTCCGGACCGCCATCCAGATAGACTCCTGTAAGCCAGAGGGCACTGAGAGCTGCAATGACTCCCCAGGTCCTGATGCCCAGATAATGACCTGTCCGGCGCCACCTGCCCTCGATGACAAGAAATACTGCGATTCCAGCCAGCGGCATGAGAAGGCCAACCGGTCCCTTGGTGAACAGCGCCATGAATATCCACAGAGGCATCAGCCAGCGCTCTTTCCCCTTGTATGACGAGCCATCGGCCTCGGCCATGTACCATTTGTGGAAGCTGCGGAGAGACAGGACAATGAACATGGTCATGAGCATGTCCATACGAAGTATCAGAGCACAGCCAAGGAAAAGGACTGAGGTAAGGGTCAGCAATGCCGCCGCTCCCCTATTGCGTGCATCCATCTTCTCAGGGGCAACGTCACAGAGCCAGCGGTCAAGAACGACGACGGTCACAGCCGCAGGAGCCCAGCAGAGCAAGGACTCCAGAAGAAGGCTGCAATGCGATCCGGCTACAAGACGGCACAACATTACCAGCCACAGGAAAAGCGGAGGTTTATCCGCATATGCGGCTCCGTGGTTGGAGAAGGCGAAAAGCTTTCCATTGGCGATAGCCTCATCGGCAATGCTCAGATAGCGCAACTCATTCGAAGGCGACCAGTCCCTCAGTATCATCATAGGGATTGATGCTGCAAAGAACAGCAGCAAGGCCGAAGCCACCGGATATCTGCGGACAAACTCTTTCATTATCTGTTACGCGATGCCATTATGCCGATCATCATGTTGCGGGCGTAAGCCACAAATCCGAACAGATGACCAAGAATGAGAATAGGATCCCTGCGCAGGACAGCATAGCATATGATGGTGCCCGAGCCTATCAGGCTGATCAGCCAGAAGCCGACCGGCATCATGGACTCATTTCTGCGGACTGAATATATCCACTGGTATATGAACCTCAACGTGAATATGGTCTGACCGGCGGTTCCAAGAAGAACCAGCCACATCGGTATGCTGTCATTCTTCAGGAATGACTGGAAGAAAGCCGGCACATCCGAAAGCATTGTAGCAAGAACAAGAAACGGGAACACAATGATGAAAGCTCTGGCTAGCAAAGGAAAACGCTTCCATACACCCTTGGCATTGATGTTCCAGATATAGATTGCGTATGTTATGAACTGGCCGAAAAGGATCGAGAAATCATCCCTGAACCAGCCATACGCAAAGAAGACCATCGAACCTGCAAGGCTGAGGATCCAATATGACAGTGGTGATTCCAGCTTCCTGGACTTCTCCGACTTGTACCACTGCACGAGGATACGAGCCGAAAAAAGTCCCTGGGCGATCAGTCCCAGCAGGAATACAAACCACTTGGTTTCCATCAGTCGATATTGCTTTCAGCAATGCTGTAATTGATATACCTTGTCTTCATCCAACGGTATGCGAAACAGTCCATCAGCGGACCGACAAGACGGTTCCACATGCTGAACTTGCTCACGCCTGCCGTACGAGGGAAATGGCGTATGGGAATCTGGACATACGAAGCCCCTTCCTGAAGCATCACGAGTGCCGGGAAGAAACGATGCATTCCCTTGAACATCGGAATCCGCTTCGCGACATCGCTGCGGATGATCTTGAGCGGGCAACCGGTATCGACAGCATCGTCGCCGGTCATCATGCGGCGGAAGCCATTTGCGAACCTGGACTGGAAGCGCTTCGAGAAGGAATCGTTGCGTTTCGCCCTGATTCCGATGGCCATGCTATGGTCTGCAATGGCATCAAGAAGCAGATTGAAATCCTCAGGCGCTGTCTGGAGATCGGCGTCTATATACCCGACGAACTCGGACCCGGCAGCATCGAATCCAGCTTTGATGGCTGCACTCAGTCCAGCATTCCTTGCGAAGCTGAGATAGAAGAAGTCTTCGTGGCGGGAACACACTTCACGGATGAGTTCACCGCTGCGATCCTTCGAGCCATCGTTCACGAAAAGGACACATGCCGGTACGCGGCAGGTCGGCAGGAACGCCGAGAAGCGCTGCTCGAGAGCAAGCATGTTGTCCTCCTCGTTATAGACGGGTATTATTATGGTTAAACTGTATCGTTCAGTATTCATAGTTAAGCCTGGGTTGCCTACGCCTCGATAGAGTCGAGTGCCTGTGCGATATCTGCGATAAGATCGGCAGAATCCTCAAGTCCGCAAGAATAGCGGATCATGTCAGGGCGTACGCCGCACTCCACGAGCTGCTGGTCGGTCAGCTGACGATGGGTCGCGCTTGCAGGGTGGAGACAGCAGGTACGTGCATCTGCGACATGTGTCTCGATAGCACCGAGCTTGAGTGCCGCCATGAACTGCTCTGCTCCCTTTCTGCCGCCGACTACTCCGAAGCTTACGACACCGCAAGAGCCGTTAGGAAGATACTTCTTCGCGACCTCATGGTACTTGTCGCCAGGAAGGCCACAGTATGTCACGTAGAGAACCTTTGGATGAGCCTGGAGGAACTCTGCCACTGCCTGTCCGTTCTCACAGTGACGCTTCATGCGTACATGGAGCGACTCAAGGCCCATGTTGAGCAGGAATGCGTTCTGTGGAGACTGGATGGAACCAAGGTCACGCATGAGCTGTGATGTAGCCTTTGTGATGTATGCTCCCTCGATGCCGAACTTCTCGGTATAGGTGATTCCGTGATAGCTCTCATCCGGAGTACAGAGGCCTGGGAACTTCTCGGCGTATGCAGTCCAGTCGAACTTGCCGCTGTCAACGATACATCCGCCGACGCCTGCTGCATGGCCATCCATATACTTGGTTGTAGAGTGGGTGACGATGTCTGCTCCCCATTCGAATGGACGGCAGTTCACCGGTGTAGGGAAAGTATTGTCAACCACAAGTGGAACGCCGTGTGCATGGGCTGCCTTTGCGAACTTCTCGATGTCGAGGACTGTAAGAGCAGGATTTGCAATGGTCTCACCGAACACAGCCTTGGTGTTTGGCTTGAATGCCGCCTCGAGTTCCTCCTCGGTGCAATCAGGGCTTACGAAGGTGAAGTCGATGCCCATCTTGCGCATTGTGACATTGAAGAGGTTGAATGTACCTCCATAGATGGAGTTTGAAGCCACTACGTGGTCGCCGGCATTGGCGATGTTGAAGATAGCATAGAAATTGGCAGCCTGGCCGGAAGAGGTAAGCATTGCCGCGGTACCACCTTCGAGAGCGCAGATCTTGGCTGCGACATAGTCATTGGTAGGGTTCTGGAGGCGGGTGTAGAAGTAACCGCTGGCCTCGAGATCGAACAGCTTGCCCATCTCCGCACTGGATTCATACTTGAAGGTAGTGCTCTGGATGATAGGAATCTGGCGTGGTTCGCCGTTGCCGGGACGATAGCCGGCCTGCACACACTTGGTGCCGAGTTTGAGTTCGCTCATTGTATATTGTCTTTTTTTATAATTCATTGATTGCCTTTACGAGTGCCTCCACGTTCTCTGCCTTGGTAGCCCAGCTGGTACAGAAACGTACGCAGGTGCGGCCATCAGGGAGCGGCTGCCATACCTCATAGGCGAAATCCTTTCCGATCTTCTCCATCTGTGCGGATGTGAGTACAGGGAAAATCTGGTTGGTAGGACTGTCAACGTGAAAATCGATGCCCTTTGCAACTAGAGCCTCGCGGATAGTCCTTGCATGACGGTTTGCGTTGGCAGCAATATCAGTGTAAAGCCAGCCAGTCTCTGTCTTCTCGAAAAGGACCTCGTACTGGATACCGAGGAGACGTCCCTTTGCGAGCATTCCTCCGTTCTGCTTGATGTTATAGCGGAAACAGTCACTCAGGTCGGCATATGGTTCAGCAGCGCTGTTAGTGAAAACGACAGCCTCTCCGAACAGAGCGCCCTGCTTTGTTCCTCCGATATAGAATACGTCGCAGAGTCTTGCTATTTCAGGAAGGGTGACATCACAGGCATCACAGGTCAGACCGTAGCCGAGACGTGCTCCGTCGATAAACAAAGGAAGACGGTTCCTGCGGCATACCGCGCTGATCTCTTCGAGTTCGCTCTTTGAATAGATGGTTCCGAACTCGGTAGGAAATGAGATATATACCATCGCAGGCTGGACGATATGCTCGTGGCTGCCGTCATTCCAGTGGGCTGTATAGGCATCCTGGACATCCTGTGCCTTGATCTTGCCGCCGTATGACGGAAGGGTGATCACCTTATGGCCGGTATGCTCGATCGCGCCGGTCTCGTGAGCTGCGATATGTCCAGTAGAAGCGCAGAGGACGCCCTGATATGGGCGAAGAATGCTTGAAATGACAGTTGCATTGGTCTGAGTACCGCCTACGAGGAAATGGACCTCGGAAGCGGGAGCCTCGCATGCCTCCTTTATCATGGCACGGGCATGGTCGCAGAACTCGTCCATGCCGTATCCTGGAGTCTGGCAGTAGTTGGTCTCGGCCAGACGCTCAAGAATCTTTGGATGTGCGCCTTCGGCGTAATCGCATTGGAATCGTATCATAGTTGTACAAATATAATTATTTAATCTCGTCCTTGAAGATTTCCATTCCTTCGGTGGCAACAGCCTTGATGTGCTTGACACGCTTGTCACCAATGTTTACATCAGCAGGATCGATAAGCCATATCCTGGCATCACGCTTTGCATATGCGTACAGACCTGCTGCCGGATAGACCTTCAGAGAAGTACCGATGATAAGCACCATGTCGGCAGCCTCGACATAGTCGATTGCCTTCGTGATGTTAGGCACGGCCTCGCCGAACCATACGATGTGCGGGCGAAGCTGACCGCCGTCGGCGCCCTTGTCTCCGAGTTGGATATCCTCGTAGCCTATGTCGAAGACGCCCTGGGTACTGTATCCGTCAGCGTCGTTGTAGCATTTCTCCGAGCGGACCTTTGTAAGCTCTCCATGAAGGTGGAGCACACGGGTGCTTCCTGCACGTTCGTGGAGGTTGTCAACGTTCTGGGTGATGACTGTCACGTCATAGTCCTTCTCGAGTTCTGCGATAGCGATATGTGCCGCATTGGGCTTGACGTTCCTGAGTTCACGGCGACGTATGTTGTAGAACTCCAGCATCAGACCGGGATTGCGTGGCCATGCACTGATGTCAGCGACATCCTCGACCCTGTAATTCTCCCAGAGACCGTTGCTGTCCCTGAAGGTGCTTATTCCGCTCTCTGCGCTTACTCCCGCGCCGGAAAGTACGACCAGTTTCTTCTTTGCCATATCAATACATTCTGAATGCTTCATCGAAGCCCTTTGCAAGACCACCCTCGCCTGTCTCCTTGTATAGCGATGGAAGGTCGTGTCCTGTCTGCTTCATTACTCTGACGACATCATCGAAGGTCACTCTGTGGTAGCCATCCGAAAGCGATGCGTACTGGTTTGCATCAAGTGCACGTGCTGCGGCGAAGGCATTGCGCTCGATGCATGGAATCTGTACAAGTCCGCATACCGGGTCGCAGGTCATTCCGAGGTGATGCTCAAGGCCCATTTCGGCCGCGTACTCGACCTGTCTAGGCGAACCTCCGAAGAGCTGACAGGTTGCAGCAGCAGCCATGGCGCATGCGACACCGACCTCACCCTGGCATCCAACCTCGGCGCCGGAAATCGAGGCATTGCTTTTCACAACGTTGCCGAAGATGCCTGCAGTAGCAAGCGCGCGGAGTATTCTCTGCTCAGAAAAATCCTTGCTGAGCCACTGGTGGTAGAGCACTGCCGGAAGAACTCCGCATGAACCGCATGTCGGTGCAGTGACAACAGTTCCTCCGGAAGCGTTCTCCTCTGACACGGCAAGAGCATAAGAGAAGACAAGTCCGCGGCTCTGGAGGTTTGGCTTGTATCCGGTTGCCTTTACATGATATGTCGCAGCCTTTCTGGACAGTTTGAGGGGGCCAGGAAGGACGCCTTCTGCGTCCAGACCGTTTACAACACTGGCCTTCATCGCTTCCCATACGCGGCTGAGATAGTTCCAGATATCCGATGATTCACACTCCTCGGCATACTCCCAGAAATGGCGGCCGGTCTCCTTGCACCACAGCATGATATCGCTGATGGTGGAAAGTTCGTAGATGTCCTCTCCCTCACCGATCAGCGATCCGGGGCCCTCTGAAAGGGTTCCTCCACCGACGCTGTACACAGTCCAAGGTTCTGACTTGTTTCCATCGCCATCCTTGGCATAGTAGGTCATTCCGTTGGTGTGATAAGACAGGACCTGATCTGGATGCCATACAATCTCGACGGGTGCTCCGGTAAGGCTATGGAGTGCGTCTATGATTGCGACATCGGTAAGATGTCCCTTGCCGGTTGACGCCAGACTGCCGTACAGATGTACTTCGAAGGCAGAAGCTCCGAGATGCTTCTGGGCAAACATGGTTGCAGCCTTCTGCGGTCCCATTGTGTGACTGCTGGAAGGTCCGCGACCGATCTTATAAATTTCCTTAAGTGATTTCATTCGTGGTTTTTCGTGGTAACTTATTTGTTTCTCGTAAGGTCAAGCAGGCCGTTGATGACAGTAAGTGGATGACAGGGGTTTCCTGGAAGATAAAGGTCTGTATGAACCTTGTCGACATAGTGACGGTCAAGCGCTGTATTCTCCTCAAGGGCGAATACACCTCCCGAGATGGCGTCGGTTCCGGCAAGTACGGAAATCCTTGGTTCAGGAACGGACTCGAGACAGATGTCAAGAGCCTCGGCCATATGCGCAGAGATTGGTCCAGTGACAACGACTCCATCGGCGTGACGGGGAGATGCCACAAACTCGATTCCATAACGGCCCATGTCGAAGTTGACGTTGGATGTAGCTCCGAGTTCCCACTCGCAGCTGTTGTC
Source organism: Bacteroidales bacterium (assembly GCA_024402135.1). Classification (GTDB taxonomy): domain Bacteria; phylum Bacteroidota; class Bacteroidia; order Bacteroidales; family UBA932; genus Cryptobacteroides. Next base: position 146,175 of record JAKSJN010000006.1, on the reverse strand, counting down.
GCCCGCTGCACTGACCTGACGCAGCTTGAGGGAATGCTTGAAGATACCCTTGATCTCCGGACGGATGGCGTCCTTGTCCAATGTGATAGGCTTGTCCTCCCCTTCCTTGACGATGAGAAGTTCGCGGCGGTTAGTAGCCATCTTGTAGTCATCGGTGAAGCGGATCTTGCCGGGATACTTCCTTGCACATTCGCCGCAGAATGCGCATTTGCCGAGATCGATGGAAACCGGTCCCTTGGCTATTGCGCGGCATGGGCAGAGAGCGACAAGTTCATCTTCGTCGACCTTCTCGGTGCTGATCACCGGACGGCCACGGAAGATACCAGGCACCTTGGCCTTGGTCGGATCTGGAATATATTGCTTTCCCTGATGGAAAAGAATGCTCAGTCTATTGCTCATAACTACTAAAGATCATGTCCGCAGTAGGACAGGTTGAAACTCTTGTTGCAGATAGGAAAATCGGAAATCTCGTTATTGCGTACTGCAAGCGCGAGTGCCATCCAGTTATGGAATGATGGATCCTTGAACTTGTAGCGGAGAAGGTTTCCCTTGGAATCGGTGACAGCGCAATGACAGATCTCACCACGCCATCCCTCCACGAGAGATACGGCAAGGCGGTCCGGCATAAGTTCATGCTTTGCGTTGTCTATATCGTCAAAAGGCATTGCTGCAAGCTTGGCTGCAAGGGCACGGACATATGCCATTGACCTTCTTATCTCGTTTACGCGTACGGAAGTTCTGGACAATACGTCACCATGATGCTTGACGACCGGATCAACCTCAACGGCGCTGCCCCATGCAAGGAAAGGATGTGACTTGCGGATATCACGATCAAGGCCGGATGCGCGTGCAGCCATGCCGACGGCACCTATGGCCGATGCCTGTTCAGTGGTCACTGTTCCGGTACGCTCGAGACGGGAGAGGGCTCCCGGGAAGTGAAGCAGATGGGTGCTCACCTCCTCGAAATCGCGCTCGTATGCCTTCAGGATGCCATCCAGCTGGTTTGCCAGCTCAGCGGTGAATGGATAATTGTTCTGGAAAGGACGCACGCAGAACTTGCCGAGACGGTTTCCGCACCAGCACTGCATGAAGTTGATGAGCGGAGTACGAAGACGGCCATACACAGCATTGCCGAGCTGATACGCGATGTCTCCACAGATTGCAGAGAGGTCTCCGGTATGTATTGCCATGCGCTCCAGTTCAAGAGCAAGAGTACGTTCAAGGGCGGTACGCTCACTGATCTTTGCACCGCAGAGAGATTCCCATACGGAAGCGAAGGCACATCCATGACCTACAGCAGTATCTCCGGCAACGTTCTCGGCCAGCATCGCACGCTGTGACAGCATCTCGCGGTCGAGCATCAGGTTCTCGACGTCACGGTGCTGATAACCGAGCATTATCTCAAGGTGAAGAATCTTCTCTCCATTGCAGATGAAGCGGAAATGACCAGGTTCAATTACGCCGGCATGGATCGGGCCGACACCGACCTCATGGAGTTCCTCGCCTTCCATTGAGTAGAATGGATAATCATCAGGGCAGCTGCGCACAGGTTTCATCCACGGATGACCCTTGTAGCCAAGACCGAGCTGCTCCGAGATTTCGCGTTCGAAGCGCTCCAATGCGTTGACCTTTGCTGAAACTGACTGGAGGCACTCATCCTTGATGACCTCAGTTGTCAGTATCTCGATGTCGTGACGTTGGTCGTCAGCGATGCAGGCTATGAGCCTGATTACCGAGCGGCCGGTCCAATAGCCGAAATAGTTGACACAATGCTTCTCGGGATGACTGCCGCCTAGTCTCTCCACAAGCAGTTCACAGAAAGGCTCGTAATTTACGACAGGCAGGGACTTGAGTTCAACCGACTCCCCGTTCTTTATGAATATAGAATCGTTCATTGTCTGGAAATATTAGAGAGCCGCAGCCTGGTTGATGATATCGGTAAGGAATGCAGGCGGGCAGTATGCCAGCAGGATTGCTGCAACAAGCAGTACGAGCTGGATGATGTTTTCCCAAAGACCGCAACGCTTGGCATCAATACCCTTTGGAGACTCCGCAAGGACTGCAGGAGGAGCCATGAATACGATGTTGAAGATACAGCGTGCAAAGGCCCATATGAGCACTGTCAGCAAAAGGAGGACTGCAGCGAGAAGCACCCACTGACCGTTGACGGCCATGGACTTGAATACCATGAATTCGCTGACGAACAGTCCTGATGGCGGTACAGCGGTAATGCTGAAGAATCCGAGGAGAAGGACAAGAGCCCCGAATGGGTTGAGAGTGAAGTATCCTCCCATGTCGTCAAGCATCTTGCTGCGGAAAGTGCGTGCAAGCTGCGCGAAATGGAAGAAGAGCGATGACTTCACGAAGGTATGGAGAACGATGTGCAGTATTGCCGCGTAACGTCCTACTCCACCCATTGCAAGACCGATGGTGACAAGCGCCATCTGTTCGATACCGGAATATGCAAGCATACGCTTGATGTTACGCACCCTTATCATGTATGCTGACGCGAACAGGAGCGTGATCACGGCAATGGTTATCATCATTGTATTCGCCCATGGAAGCAGGCTTGATCCTGAGATAATGGAGAATGCGCGATAGATGCCGACGAATCCAAGGTTGACAAGCACAGAAGCAAGCAATGCAGCTGCAGGCGAAGGAGCATTGTCCTTTGCGTCGATTCCTGCGGTGAACATCGGGAAAAGACCCATCTTCGCGGTATAGCCGACAAAGATGAAGATGAATGCAAGACGCAGCCAGAATGGATCAAGTTTGTTGCTGAGAGCGCTCAGGCTCGCGTATGACAGATCTGACGACCCTGCATGCAGGAGCGAAAGGCTCAGGAACAGAATGCCGACAAACACAAGGCTGATGCTGATGGCGCAGATGAAGGTGTACTTCCATGCGCCCTCGAGTGAAAGCTTGTCGTGATGATGATATACGAGCATTGCGGCACTGAGAGTGGTCACTTCAGTAAACACCCACGTCATCGCGATGTGGTTTGCCAGATATCCCATAGCCAGGGCGAACTGGAGAAGAATAAGGAATGCAAAGTAGCTGCATGCGGCCTTGATTCCCTTGTCGCGTTCACGTACATAGATGGCGCTGTGTACGAATGCCGGAAGGCTGACTATTGTCAGAAGTCCAAGCATCAGCGAACCTGTAGCATCAAATGTAAAGAATGACAGTCCGGTGGCGCCCGGGTTCATGAAGGCATATGCTGTCAATGCCACCTGTGCCGCAAAAACGGCAAGCACCGATACTGCTGCGGTTCCGTTGCGTCGCAAAGAAAGCAACGCTGAGATCGCCAGAATGTTGATTACGATATATATCAGTAGCATATCAGTCTTTCAGTTCAGTCAATTGTTCAACATCAGCATCCTTGAATACATCTCCGATCTTGCCGACGAAGATGCCGAGGATGAGCACACTGGCGAAGATATCGAGCAGCACGCCGAGGTTGACGAGCACAGGCATTTCGTTTCCTACCGCAAGGGAAAGTACGAAGACACCGTTCTCGATGACGGAGTAGCCGATGATATGGGAAAGAAGCTTGCGGCGCGACACGATGAAGTACAGTCCGAAAAGGATCGTGCTGACAGCGGTCACGAAGAAAATCTTGTCGAGATATGCATCATCCACGCGTTCTGCTACCAGGAAGGTGGCGACCACTATCAGCACAGTGATCAGAAGCGACACGAAATGTGGCACGAAAGGCTCTGCCTCACGTGTGATGTGGTGCTTGTGGATGATGTAGAAGAGGAAATATGGTACGGCGATCGTCTTGAAGACAATGGTCTCAAGCGATATCATCGCCACATTGAATGCATTGACCTCATGGAGCTGTATCACAGCCACGAGGAAGAGGAGGGCTCCCTGCATGATGAGAATCTTCACGTAGTTTCTCATTCTGTTCGCAATCGACATGTAGAACAGGGACACCAGGAATATGATGAGAAGCAATTCTTTCATGTCCGGTTACATTTTGCCAGCGAGCATCAGAACTCCGAACACAAGCAGCATTGCCACTGAGCTCAGAGCAAAGATGAACTGAGGGTTATGGTTCATTCTGTAGCGAGCCATGAAGGACTCGACGATTCCGATTATGGATGCGCAGAGTATCTGGACACCGAAGAATACAGGGATTGCGATACCGGCAGGAAGGCTGCCGAGGAAAAGATTGGCTACAAGTGCACCATACATGGCAAACTTGAGATAGCCGGCACTGAAAATCATTCCAAGATCGAAGCCGCTGTTGTCAAGAATCATGACCTCATGGATCATGGTCAGCTCGAGATGTGTCTTAGGATCATCTACCGGGAGTCGGCTGCTCTCGATCATTGCAAGGACAAGCAGTATGCCGGCAGCTATCACTGCAAGCGAATAGCTCATCGTGCCGCTGAGATGAAGCGAAGCAAAGATATCGCTGAACGAAGAAAAACCCGTCATGAGAGCGAGCGAACCGATGGTCAGGAAGAATGCCGGCTCGGCAAGCATCGAGTACAGGCTCTCGCGTGATGCTCCCATTCCTTCAAAGCTGGAACCTGTATCGAGTGCACCCACGATGCTGAAGAACTTGCCGAGGGCAAGTACATATGCGAAGAATACAAAATCTCCCTTGAAGCTGAGGAGAGCACCGCTGTCTCCGAATGGAACTGTAGCGATAGCCATGATGATGCTTGCAAGGTATATTGCAGGAGCGATGCGGAAGACGAATCCGGTCGTCTCGCTGATGACTGATCCCTTCCTGAGAAGTCGGGCAACATCATGCAGCGGCTGTATCAGGGACGGTCCCTTGCGTCCTGCGCAGATGCTCTTTACGCGGGTGATGATACCCGGAAAGAAGAGCGCCGCTATGAATATCAACAATATTGAATACATGGACTAGACAAAGATAAAGGTCAACAAGATGGTAACCACGATACAGATGATGCCGTAGAGGATGTACATCTGCAGATGGCCGTTCTGGAGGAAAGAGAACCTGTCCATAAGACGGCGGTATACGCCGAGCGGTCTCTCGATGAGACCGGTCTCGATACGGTCATAGTTCTCGGATTCCCATGAGCCGCGTTCCTGTGGGTAGATGCCCTCGACCGGCTTGTATTCCTTGTGGAAGCCGAGCAGGCCGGTAAACATGTCGGCATAAGTCTTCACGAACGAAGTCGCAGTATACTGGATACGTGGAGTCGCAGCGGTATAGCCGCATCCCCATGTCGGTCCACTGGCGATAGTCCTCTTGCTGTTCACAAGCTTCTTCACACCAAGAAGGATAAGGATCAGTACGACAAGAGCGATTGCTGCGATGCTGACCTTTCCCATTCCGATCGGAAGTTCAGCCACAGACGCACCAGGGAATACGGCAAGACATGCGTCTGAGACCATGCGCAGATAGAACTGCGGGAAGAGGCCTATCGACAGCATGACCATTGCCATGACACCGAGAGGAAGAGTACGCAGAAGACCGAATTCCTTCATCTCAGGCAATTCTGAACGTGCCGAGCCAAGGAATACGATACCGAATGCCTTGGTAAAGCAGAGAATTGCCAGTCCACCGATCATCACAAGAGCGAGAATGGCGAAAGCAGCTCCTACTGCTGTGGTTGCTGAGGCACTTCCCATCCAGTCGAACAGACCCATGTATATGAGAAGCTCGGAAACGAATCCGTTCATCGGAGGAAGTCCACAGATGGCAACAGCGGCGATCAGGAAGAAGGCTGCGGTTGCCGGGAGTTTCTTCACAAGACCGCCAAGATGCTCGATGTCAAGAGTATGCGCCGCATGATACACATTACCGGCAGTAAAGAAAAGCGATGACTTGAACAGCGCATGGTTCAGGGTATGGAGCAGGGCTCCGCAGAAACCAAGCCCAGCGAGGACACTGCTTCCCATTCCAGCACCGATACAGCCGACACCTATTCCCATTCCGATGATACCGATATTCTCGATACTGTGGTATGCAAGAAGCTTCTTGAGATTGTGCTGTACGATTGCGAGCATCACACCATAAAGTCCACTGATTGCCGATACGGCAAGGATGATGCAGCCTGTCAGCATCATGTCAGGGTTGAAAAGTGAAATGCTTCTGAGAATACCGTAGATACCGATCTTGATGATGACTCCGGACATTACACCCGAGATGTGGGCTGGAGCAGCAGGATGGGCGCGTGGAAGCCATGTGTGGAAAGGCACGAAACCTGCCTTTACCGCGAAACCGGCGATGAGGAGCATGAAAAACGGATAGCTCTCACGTGCTCCGGCCGCGGTGTGGCACCATGCCGACATGGCATCGAAATCATATGAACCGCACTTTGCGGCCAGCCCGAGGAAGCCCGCCGTAAGCAGAGCCACTGAAATATGGGACTGGATGAAGAAATTTGCGCCGGCCTCGACTGTTTCCTTCTTCCAGCTTTCGAAGATGATCAGGATGAAAGAACTCAGGGCCATCAGTTCCCAGGCGACAAGAAATGCCAGGGCGTTGCGAAGGACGCAGAGTGCGAGCATGGACAGGAAACAGACCACATAAGAGACAATATGGAGCACCAGCGCTCTGCTGTGCTCCAGATAATGTTTCATATAGTCGGTTCCATACAATGCTCCGGCGACGAATACGAGACAGATGATCGCCATGAACCAGAGGGACAAAGCGTCCACTCCGACGGCAATTCCTCCGAACACGTTTCCGCCATCGATCAGAAAACCTAAATTTTGCATTGTTTGAATATAACTAACTAACCTGAATTCGTATTACCAGATCTTGATGAGGCCAACGCTCTGTCCCCAGCAACCGTCCTGAACGATCGGTACAACCTTTCCGTTCAGGTCCTTCTGATTGTTGTCGATCTGCTTCATGAAGGTATGGCTGTGACCGCCGATCACGAGATCCACATTCTCTACCAGAGGAATCAGACCCTTGTCGCTGTACTCGTTGTTGCCATCATATCCAAGATGGCTGAGAAGGATGACCATATCGCACTTCTTCTCGTTCTTGAGATAGTCAGCCCAGCGGTTGACCTCGTCCGAGGTATCAAGAGGCTTGAGTCTGTCAACGGTCTCGCGTGCAACGACCTTGGAGATATCAGTAAGGACACCGATGATGCCGATCTTCATTCCTCCCCTCTTGATGATGGTGCAAGGCTTTACATACTTGCCGAGTTCGTACGGAGAAAAGTCGTAGTTGCAGCATACGAACTGCGTCTTGATTTTCTTGACACGGGCACACAGATCCTCGATTCCATTGTCGAACTCATGGTTGCCGAAGGTCATTGCATCGTACTTGAGTGCATTTGCGAGCTGGACTTCAAGGTTGCCCTTGAGAACTGTGTAGTATGAAGTACCCTGATTGAAGTCTCCGGCATGGAGAAGAAGTACCTTGCTCTTGCCTTCTGCCTTTCTGAGACTGTCGATGAATACCGCACGCTCGATCACGCCACCCTGTCCGTCACGTTCGGCGTCAAGATGACTGTGGGTATCGTTGACATGGGCGATTACAAGACGCTGTGCAGACGCCTGACAAACGCCGAGGCCGAGTGCGGCCGCTATGATGAGTATTGTCTTTTTCATGTCCTGTATCCTTTATTGTGGGAGAACCTTCACTCTTCCGTCAACCTTGGCTTCAATGAACTTGCCCTGAGCCTTGATCTCACGGACATGCTCGATTATGCCGTCATAAACGATCTTGTCACTGATCAGGACTTCCTCGGCATTATTCTTAGCGAAGATGTCGTCACCGCCGTTGAGAAGGTAGTCAATGGTAGCGAGTCCATAGATCTTGTCATCATCCACAGGCTGACCGCCGACCTTGAGGTCGACGAGCTTGCGGCCCTGGATGGTAACCTCGACACCTGAAACCGCCTCCATTCCCTTGCCTGCGATGATTTCAAAGAGCCTGCGAACATCCCTGCCATGGATGGCAACGTATGTGAGGTAGTTGTTGAACGGGAACATCGAGAGGATGTCATCAAGAAGGACATCACCCTGCGGCATATCTACTCGTATGCCGCCGAAGTTGGTCAGAGCGATATCTACGGGTCTGCCGAATTCCTTCTCCACTGCAGCCTTGAGGATGTCAGCCGACCAGTTGGAAAGTTCGCACTCCGGCTTGCGCTTCACCATTGCCTGTGGAGCAAATCCGACGACCTCCTTCACGAAAGCCATATCCTCCTGGGAATCGATCATTAGCTTTGCCACCTTGCGAGCCGATCCCTTGCGGTATACGCGTCCGTTCGGCGCGATGTATCTGCTGCCCTTCACAGTGCCGAGCGCTTCCTTGACATTGTCGGCATTAGGGGCGGTAACACCCGTACGTGAACCGTCCATCGGGACGGTGCTCCATTCGAGCTTCTGGGCTGAGGCGCTTGCCGCAACGCCCAATGCAAGAAATGCGAGAAACAGTTTTTTCATTCTATCAATTATTTCATTTTGAGCCACTTCCAGAGATCCTTGAAAGTAGACTTCTTGCCGTACATGAGAATACCGACCTTGTAGATCTTTGCTGATACCACTGCACATCCTACGAAGGTAGCGATGAGCAGCAGCACACTCAGACCAAGCTGCCATACAGGAACGCCGAACGGAATACGGGCGAGCATGACGATCGGTGAAGTGAATGGGAACATCGAGCTCCAGAATACAAGGCTGCTGTCCGGAGCCTTGAATGCATAGAGTGCGATGAAGAATCCAAGCATGAGAGGAATTGTAAGCGGAATCTGCAGCTGCTGTGTGTCAGCTTCATTCTCCACGGCCGAACCGATCGCTGCGAAGAGCGATGCATAAAGCAGGTAGCCGAAGAGGAAGAAGAGGACGAATGCGATGAGGATCTGTGCCACCGGAAGGTTCTGGACGGTAGTCATGATTGCACCGAGACCGCTTTCTTCCACTGACTCGGCAACAACGGCATTCATATCCATACCGCCCATATTGATTCCAGGGTTCATGTTCTCGACCATGGCAGTCGGATCGCCGCTGCCGACCATATCCTGGATCTTGCTGCCGAAGGCTGTGGTAGCAACGCCAAGGATTGCGACAGTAAGGATGATCCAGAGAGAGAACTGTGTGAGCGCAACAAGTGCCACTCCGATGATCTTGCCGAACATGAGTTCAGTCGACTTGACTGAAGATACGAGGACCTCGACCACACGGCTCTTCTTCTCTTCGATGACGCTGGACATCACCTGGCCGCCGAAGAGTGCGATGAACATGTAGATGATCATGCCGAGAAGCATTGATACAAGCATGTACACTCCAGACTCTGAGATGGTCTCCTTGCCGTCGTCACCGAGTGTATAGGTCTTCATGTGGGTATTCGAGTGAACCTCGTTCATGATTGCATCGAGGTTGTCGATGGCGTATGAGTCGATCCTGTATGCCTCGATCGCGTCATTGATCTTCGAATCGATGTTCTCGGTCATGTCCATGCCGAGAGGCTTCTTCGAGAATGCCTCTGCCTTGACGGTCTTCGCAAGAGTGTCAAGATCGGAGATGGTAAGAAGCGCATCTGCGCCGTATGCTGCGAGATCGGCCTTGATGGACTCGACCTCCGTTCCTGTGCAGTCCTTGTATGTCACGGTCTCGCTGTCCTGTAGATACGGCATGACGATGCCTGAACCGTCAACTACAGCGATGACCTTTGCCTCCTCCTTGGTTGAAAGCATGATGATGCTTGGAAGGATGCAGAGTGCCGCAAAGAGAAGCGGACCGAGGAAGGTGATGATGAGGAAGGACTTCTTCTTTACGCGGTTGAGATACTCGCGTCTGATGATGACATTGATGATGTGTGTGTTCATATTACTTGCCCTCCCTTACCAGTTTGATGAAAATATCGTTCATGCGCGGCATGAGTTCCTTGTAGGAGTTGATGGTCACGCCCTTGTCCAGATATGTCCTGAGGGTCGATGATCCTTCCATATCGCGTGGAAGGACCTCTGTGAAACGGTTGCCCTCGGCATCGGTATAGATGAGCTCGACATTGTTGTTGCCATACTCGCGGCGTATCGCATCAACCTCTCCTGTGATGACAAGCTTCGACTTGTTGATGAGTGCGATCTCGTCGCAGAGTTCCTCCACAGACTCCATGTTATGAGTCGAGAGGATGATGGAAGCGCCTTCGTCCTTGAGACGGAGGATCTCCTTGCGGATGATGTCGGCATTCACAGGGTCAAAGCCTGAGAAAGGCTCGTCCAGGATCATCAATGACGGCTTGTGAACCACGGTCGTGATGAACTGGAGCTTCTGGGCCATACCCTTCGAGAGCTCCTCGACCTTCTTCTTCCACCAGTCCTGGATGCCGAAGCGTACGAACCATTCCTTGAGCTCACGCTGAGCGTCACGTGCGCTCATGCCCTTGAGCTGTGCGAGATACATCGCCTGCTCGCCGACTTCCATCTTGCGGTAAAGTCCGCGTTCCTCCGGCATGTAACCGATCTTCTCGACGTCGCGCTGAGTGATCGGCCTTCCGTTGAAGAGCACCTCACCTCCGTTCGGTATGGTTATTCTGTTAATGATTCGGATCAGTGTGGTCTTGCCGGCACCGTTAGGGCCAAGCAATCCGAAGATCTTTCCTTCGGGAATGTCAACCGAAACATTGTCAAGAGCAATCTTCTCTCCGAAGCTCTTGGACACATTTCTGCATTCGATAAGTCCCATCGTCTATGAGTTTAATATTCGTAATGTAAGTTCATTCAAAAGTTCTCCCTGGTCGATGTCACCTCCGTCGCCGCCCTTTCCACGGTAATCATACTCGCAGAGGATGCTGATCACGTTCATCAGGCTGTACATGCTCCATTTCTTCATGGCGTTCTCGTATTCGCGGTGGAAGTATGGATTCATTCCCGGAAGCACCCTGGCCTTGTCATCAGGACTCAGATAGCCTTTCTGGGAGTAAAGGGCACTGAGTTTCAGCAGACGCATGAAATGTCCGTACAGGGCAGCCACGGCCGGAGCCATGTTGAAGCGTGCAGCCGATCCGACATGCCTGGCGATACGTACCGCCCTGGCTGCATCCCTCTCCGAAAACGCAGAGTTGAGTTCGAATACACTGAACTGGCGGCTTATGCCGACATTGCGTTCAACGTCCTCGACCTTGATTTCCTTGCATCCCTCGGGGATGTTCTTGAGCATCTTCTCAGTCTCGACCGCGATGGTACCCAGATCGGTGCCCGCAGACTCGGCGAGAAGCTGCGCAGCACGGGGATCGATAGTCAGTCCCCTGCCCTTGTAATAGTCCATGATCCAGCCGCTCATCTGGTAATCACGGAGAGGGGCCGAGTCCACGACAACGCCGATCTTGGACACGCTCTTGTAGAGCTGACGGCGCTTGTCCGCCTTTGCCCTGTGCATCAGGATGACCAGTACAGTACTGTCAAGAGGCTGTTCGCAATAGTACGCCAGATCTTCCAGGTCGTTCATCCTGTGGGCTTCCTTTACGACCACCAGCTGACGCTCAGCCATCATCGGGTAGCGCCTTGCTGCACCAAGCACCATATCGGCAGTCACATCGCTGCCATAGCAGATGGTCTCGTTGAAGTCCTTCTCCTCTTCCGGAATACAGTTGCGGACTATGGCATCACATACCATGTCAGGATAGTAAGGTTCCTCACCCATAAGCAGATAGACAGGGCGGAACTGTCCCTGTTCCACCTCTGCTACAAGCTGCTTTGAGAGCTCTGCCGCACTATCGATTTTCTGCTTCGCCATAATCAAACAAAGATACGTCAAATAGCTGACATAAAAAAATCCCGGCGGGTAGCCGGGAAGCAATGAATAATTGTCTTTTCAAGCTTGGTGGAACTATGCCTCGCTTTGCTTTTCCTTCACTCTTGTGAGTTTCTCCTTCATGGCATCAGCACAGTCGTTGATGGCATCCTCGAAGGTCTTGGCATTTCTCTCGATGACGAGTTCCTGTCCTGGAACGTGGATCTGGACCTTGACGTTCTTGTTGTCAGGTTCCTGGAGAAGGGAGAGAGTCACGTCAACTGTCTCCAGTCCCTCATAGAATTTGTCAAGCTTTGCCAGTTTCTTCTCTGCGAAAGCAATAAGTTTCTGGTCTGCATCGAACTTGAGAGTCTTGATCTTAATCTCCATAGTTACCTCCATTTTTTGCCCTTGGGTGGGCGTTATCATAAACTAGTTTCAGTTTCTCGATGGAGTTGTGGGTGTACACCTGGGTCGCAGCCAGCGAAGAGTGTCCGAGCAGTTCCTTGATGGAATTCAGGTCCGTTCCTCCATTCAGCAATCCTGTTGCCAGGCTGTGACGGAGGACATGCGGCGACTTCCTTCCGGTTATGTCGGAATTCTCTCCGAGTTCGGCCTTGACTGCCCTGTCGACAAACACCGGGTACAGCCTTTTGCCTCCCAGAGTCATCAGCAGAGGGGTCCCGGCATCGGCACTCACTCCAACCATCGTGTCAACTGCACGTAAATATAAGGAAATTTCTTCAATCAAACCAGGCAGCAGAGGAATTTCTCTGATCTTGTCGCCTTTTCCTCGGACTCTCGCGACCTTTCTGCCATAATCCACTGAGGTCCGGTCCAGCGAAATAAGCTCTGCACGACGTATGCCGGTACTGAAAAGGATGGATACGACAAGGCGGGACAGTCTCTTGCCGTAAAGTTCCTTGGAAAAAGCCGAGCCGGGGTCCGCCGACATCATTTCCAGAGACTCTTCTCCGGCATAGAAGGCCGTATTCGCGAACCAAGAATCCATCGATTCTTCACGGTAGAACTCAGGAAGGCGTTTTTCCTGTTTCGGACGGGTCACCAGACGGGCAGGGTTGGATGTCAGCAGGCCGCGGTGCATAAGCCAGCGGCAGAGGCTGCTGAGTACCGACAGCCGCTGATTGACACTGCGGGAATTGAGCTTCCTCTCCTCCATGAGGTACACGATGTGATTGCGCAGACCGGTAGGTGTAAGAACCTGGCACATAGACGCTTCATCGGGATCCTCACATCCACATGACTGGAGTGCGAAATCCCTCAGCACCTCTTCGTATATCTCGGCTGTCCTGGCCGAGTAGCGGCGCTGTGTACGTATGTACTCTATGAATTCAGATATCATTTTACCGGTGTCAGACCGAATTCCGGCGCCTTCTCGCGCATGAGTCTGTCGGCCGACTCAAAATTATTCTCGATGATTCCGTCAAGAATCGCCTCCTTGACTATTTCCTTGAGCTTGCCGATCTCTGCGCACGGACCGATGCCATAGACCTCCATGACATAGTCTCCGGTTATCGGATTCTTGAAGTTGCGTACCGCATCCTTCTCCTCGACCTCGACAAGCTTTGTCTTCACAAGTTCGAAGTTCTTGCGGAGACGGGCCACCTTGGCCGGGTTCTTTGAAGTAATGTCAGCATTGCAGAGGAGCATGAGATCATCGATGTCATCGCCGGCGTCGAAGAGGAGACGGCGGACAGCGGAATCGGTTACCCCGTCATCGACCAGAGCAATAGGACGCATGTGCAGCCTGACAAGTTTCTGGACATACTTCATAGCGTCCATGGACAATGTCAGGTTGGAAAATATCTTTGGAACCTGCTTAGCTCCGACCACCTCGTGACCATGGAAGGTCCATCCGGTCTCAGGTTCATAGCGCTTGACGACGGCTTTGCCTATGTCATGAAGCAGTGCCGCCCAGCGTATCCAGAGGCAATCCGGGCCGGATGTCACGGCAGCGACATTGTCAAGTACTTCAAGTGTATGAGCGAAATTATCCTTGTGGCCGCGGCCGTCTACATTCTCTATGCCCTTGAGGGCTGAAAGCTGCGGCAGGATGCGTCCGAGCAGACCGACCTCGTCAAGAATCCTGAAGGCCATCGAAGGCTTTGCGGTGACGAGCATCTTGTTGAGTTCCTCCGCGATACGTTCACGGGACAGAATCGATATCCTGTCACCTATGCGTTTCATGGACTCCAACGATTCTGGGACGATCTCGAAAGTCATCTCAGGGGTACTCAGCTTGGTCGCGAACCGTACGGCGCGGAGCATTCGGAGCGGGTCGTCAGAGTATGTGGTATCAGGATCAAGAGGTGTACGGATTATACCTGCTGCAAGGTCCCGTATTCCTCCAAACGGATCCACGAGTTCCCCGAAGCTGTCAGGCTGGAGACTGAACGCCATGGCATTGATAGTGAAATCTCTGCGCAGCTGGTCATCCTCCAGTGTCCCGTCCTCGACTATAGGCTTGCGGCTTTCACGGCGATAGGATTCCTTGCGTGCTCCGACGAACTCGATCTCATCGCCGTCTGCATGAAGCATAGCCGTTCCGAAATTCTTGAAATAAGAGACGTATGAACCGGTCTTGCGGCCGACTGCCTTTGCGAATTCGATGCCGCTTCCTTCGACGACTATGTCTATGTCATTGGACGGGCGGCCAAGAAAACAGTCACGGACATAGCCTCCGATGACGAAGGCTCTCACCCCCATCTCGGCCGCAACTTCCGAAACTGTTTTGAAAATGGGCTTGTCAAGGAACCCACCGCTAACCTTTGTCGACATTTATCAAACGTTCATCATCTCATAATCCGGGAACCTGTCAAGGTACTCTCCCCTGCCTCCATCGACATGAATGGCATAAGACCTCGTCCCGTTTGTAAGGAACAGATAAGGGACGTCAAGAAGAGCGTTGTAACGCAGCGCCTGCTCCAGCACGCCCTGGTCGATCGCGACCTCAGGGCGCTTGCACTCCACTATTGCCAGCTTGCGTCCACCATGACCGTATATCACGATGTCGGCGCGGTAGACCTTGTGTCCATCCGGGCAGACTAGCTCGACCTCACTCATCATCTGGTGTTCCGGAACACCTGCCGAGTCACGCAGAAGACCGATGAACCACTGACGAACCTTCTCTTCAGGCGTCAGTGCGACTTCCTTTCGTCTCAGCGGATCCCAAATTCTGTCCATACCATACAAAAGTAAGCAAAACCACGGGAAAACACCACCTTATTGCTAAATTTGTAATTCTAAATAACCACACAGATGTCAGCAGAAGTCAGTCTTGTAACCCAGCTCGCCATCATTCTGATCGCGGCCGGTGTGATGACCATCATATCAAAAGCGCTCAAACAGCCACTCATCCTCGGATACATAGTCGCAGGATTTCTGGTCGGCCCGCACCTGGGAATCTTTCCCCAGTTCAGCCCCGAGTCCGTACATGAATGGTCCGAAATCGGCATCATCTTCCTCCTCTTCTCCCTGGGCCTTGAATTCAGCTTCAAGAAACTGCTGAAAGTCGGCAGCAGCGCCATAATCCTGGCAGGCTGCATCTTCGCCGGAATGTTCTTCCTTGGCATCACCATGGGCCGTACGATGAGCTGGAGCATGATGGAGAGTATCTTCCTGGGAGGAATGCTGTCGATGAGCTCGACGACAATCATCATAAAGACATATGATGACATGAAGCTCAAGGACAGGCCCTATGCACCCCTGGTTTTCGGTACGCTGGTCATAGAGGATCTTCTCGCCATTCTCCTGATGGTCCTCCTGTCGACCATGGCTGTATCGAACAGCTTCGCAGGCGGCGAAATGATAATGGGAATCGCTAAACTCGCATTCTTCCTGATTCTATGGTTCCTCGTAGGTATCTTCCTGATTCCTACCGTACTCACGAAAGCCCATCAGTTCCTTAATGACGAAATCCTGCTGATTGTCAGCATCGGCCTGTGCTTCGGCATGGTGGCCATAGCAAACGCCGTAGGATTCTCTTCAGCGCTCGGAGCGTTCGTCATGGGTTCAATTCTCTCGGAAACAATTGAAGGTGAACGCATCGAGCACATCACCAACCCGATCAAGGAACTGTTCGGTGCGATATTCTTCGTATCCGTCGGCATGATGATCAACCCTGGCGTCATCGGCGAGCACTGGGGTTCCGTCCTGATAATCACAATCATGACGATGACCGGACTCGCCACCTTCTCTATCCTCGGCGTACTCGTTGCCGGAAAGGGTCTTGACAATGCCGTCCATGTAGGATTCAGCATGGCTCAGCTGGGCGAGTTCGCGTTCATCATCGCCGGCGTCGGCTGCAACCTCGGAGTCCTCAGGGATTTCATCTATCCTGTTATCATAGCAGTATCGGTCATCAGTGCCTTTGCCACTCCATATGTCATCAAACTTGGCGATCCCGCATTGAAACTGTTCCGCGAAAAGTTGCCTCAGCGTATCCTGGACCGCGTCGAGCAGCCCAGCGAGGCATCGACCGATTCCCGTGCTGAACGCAGCGAATGGAAGAATCTGCTGTCTGCATACGCCCTGCGTGTCGGCCTGTACGGCGTAGTCCTTGTCGCCATCCTGATGGCATCAAACCTTTATTTCGGCAAGATTCTGGCTGCTGTCCTGCCTTCTCTCGGAGACTTCATTTCCAGAATCATCGTCACGACAGGAACCCTTGCGATCATGTCTCCATTCCTTCTTGGAATAGCCGTAAACAACGGTTCCATCAGCCGCTCCGCACACAAGCTCCTCAGCGAAAACCGCAATGCACAGTGGCCTATCCTTGCCCTCATGCTGCTTCGCATAGCGATCGCGATGATTTTCATCCTCATGGTCGTACTCAGATACTTCAACCTTGCAGGCTGGACCGTCATCGTCATCCTGATTGCCGGATTCTCTTTCTTCATCGCCGCGAAGAGTTCCGTACATAAGTTCAGCCGGCTCGAAGAGCGCTTCTTCAGCAACCTCAACGAAAAGGAGATGATGCAGAGAAGACGCGCTCCGGTAACCAGCACCGTCAACGACAAGATGGCCGGACACGACGTAAAACTTGATTCGATAACTGTCAGCCCCGATTTCGAATTTGTCGGAAAAGCTCTTAAGGAAATGCCTTTCAGAAGCGAGACAGGAGCCAACATCGTAAAGATCGTCCGAGGAAGCAGGTCCATACTCATTCCTTCCGGAAATGAACCTGTCTACCCTGGAGACAGACTTCTTGCAGTAGGAACTGCCGAACAGATAGATGCCCTTCACCGATTCATGGATGAACGCAGTACTGTTCCCGCTGATGTAGCAAAGGAGGACGAGGAGTTCGTAGTCGAGGAGATCACGTTGAACGAGGAATCGCATCTCTGTGGCAGGACCTTGAGAGACTCCGGAATGAGGAATGCAGGCTGCACATTGATTTCAGTGATGCGCGACGGCAAGCTGATGACGAATCCTCCTGCCGACTTCCACTTCACCGCCGGGGACGCCGTATGGCTGGCCGGTCTCAAAACCTCTGTGGACTGGTACAGATAATTGAAAATCGTGGTCAATAACATATCTTTGTATAATACAAAACCAGCTTATATGAACATCAAAAAGTTAGCCTGCGCTTTGCCTCTCGCTGGCGCAATGCTCATCGGCTGCAGCAATGGCAACGTATCGTCATTCCGCTATGCAGCGAAGGAGGAGCCCCTGTCAAATCCCAAGATTGACAAACTGGTAGATGGAATCTACAACAGGATGACCCAGGAGGAAAGGATAGCCCAGCTCCATGGCGTTTACCTCCACGATCTTCAGGACGAGAACGGCCACCTTGATCCGGAGAAATGCCGCAAGCTCATCCCTAACGGAGTCGGTCATTTCTCGCAGTATGCCAGCAATGCGTCACCTGAGACTGATCCGGACCGTCTCCGCGACATGGTCGCAGAAGCTCAGCAGTGGCTCAAGGAGAACACAACCACCGGAACACCGGCTCTTTTCCACGAAGAAGTGCTTTCAGGAGTAGCCGCACCGTATGCAACCACCTATCCACAGCAGATCGGTATCGCATGTTCTTTCAATCCTGACCTCGTCGAGGCAAAGACAAGATACACTGCCCGCAACATGCGTGACATCGGTGGATTCCTTTCGCTCTCCCCTATGGTGGACGTTTCACGCAACCCGTCATTCAACCGTAATGAGGAGTCATACGGCGAGGATTCATACCTCATCGCGACTCTCGGAACCGCATTCGTACGCGGTCTTCAGGACGGAGGTCTCGAGAAGGGTGTAGCGACAACCAGCAAGCATTTTCTCGGCTACGGAAGCGGCTACATGGCAAGCGACAAGGAGATGATGGAAGAGATTCTCCTTCCTCACGAGGCAATGATCCGCACCGCAGGCAGCAAGGTGGTCATGACCGGCTACCACGAGTACCACGGAACCAAGTGCGTCATCAACCATGAACTCGCAGAAGGCCTTCTCCGCGATTATCTCGGATTCGACGGCGTGATGGTCAGCGACTACGGCTCTATCGACCAGTTCCCTATGGAAAAGACCGAGGATGTTCTTGCACGCAGGGCTGCACTGGCCATCGGCGCAGGCAACGACGTTGAGTTCGCCCAGGGAAGAAACTACTCACACATCCAGGAAGCGATCGACGCAGGTCTTATGACCCAGGAACAGCTTGAGACCGCAGTGAAGCGTGTGCTTGTCCTCAAGGCACGCCTCGGACTTCTCGACGAGAATCCTGTCCTCTACAAGGAAGGCCATATCACCTTCGACACTCCTGAGGAGCGTCAGGTAGCATACGAACTCGCGACCCAGTCTGTCGTGATGCTCGAGAACAACGGAATCCTTCCTCTCAAGGGCGATGCATGCAATGTAATGCTTACCGGTCCTAACGCAAACCAGATGTGGGCTATGGTCGGCGACTATACCTACCAGGCCATGGTATATTTCTGGCATCATATGAACCCTAGCGCCCTCAACCCTAAGATCAGCCTTCTCAAGGAGGCTATGGAGTCAAAGCTCCCACAGGGATGGTCACTCACCTACGAGCGCGGCTGCGACTGGACAGAAGCAAACGAGACCAAGATCGAGAACGCAGGCGACGCACGCGCACTCGCAATGCTCAGAAGATTTGCAAGACGCGTAGAAAGCGGCGAAACCAACGACTGGAATGCTGCCATCGCCAAGGCTGCAAAGAGCGACGTCATCGTTGCTGCAATGGGAGAGAATGTTCTCCTCTGTGGCGAGAACCGTGACCGCGGCGGCCTCGGACTTCCAGGACGCCAGAAGGAGTATGTAGAGGCTCTCATCGCCACCGGCAAGCCAGTAGTTCTCATTCTCTTCGGCGGACGCGCGCAGGTACTCGGCGACCTCGCTGACCGTTGCGCAGCCGTCATCCAGGCATGGTATCCAGGCGAGGAAGGCGGTAACGCTCTTGCCGACATCCTCTACGGAAAGGTCAGCCCGTCAGGAAAGCTCAGCGTAAGCTATCCTAAGGTCGAGATCTACGACGAGAATATCTGCTACAACACCTCAGTCGAACAGGATGCACGTATCCAGTATCCGTTCGGATACGGACTCAGCTACAGCAGCTTCGAGTATTCAGACCTCGCTGTAGACAGCAGCGTCAAGACATCGGCAGAGAAGATCAACATCAGTTTCACTGTAACCAACAGCGGCGAGGCGAAGGCTGACGAAATCGCACAGATCTACCTCTGTCCTACCTCTGCTGACCAGGCGATGAAGCCTATCCAGCTCCACGGATACGGAAGAGTATCTCTCGCACCGGGTGAGAGCAAGACTCTCTCTTTCATCATGTCTCCTCAGGAGCTCGGCCACTATACCGAGGCTGGCTGGGAGATCCTTCCTGGCAAGTACAGCATCAAGATCGGTGCTTCATCACAGGACATCAGACTTGCAAGCGACATCGAGCTCACCGGCAAGGCTGTACACATGCCGCTCAGAAGCGTTTACTTCACCGAGCAGATCGACTAGCAGATGAAGTCATTCGAAGAACTCGGACTGAGCGGGCAGTTGCTTGCTGCAATCAGGGAACTAGGATTCGAGCATCCTATGCCTATCCAGGAGGAGGTCATCCCTTACCTCCTGGAAGGCGATAATGACGTAGTCGCCCTTGCCCAGACCGGAACCGGCAAGACTGCCGCATTCGGCCTTCCGCTGCTGCAGAAACTCGACCTGGACACAAAGGACACCCAGGCTCTCGTCCTCTGCCCTACAAGAGAGTTGTGCATACAGATCGCAGACGACCTGAAGGATTACGCAAAATACCTTGACAACCTCTATGTACTGCCAGTCTATGGCGGTGCAAGCATCAAGAACCAGATAATGGGTCTCAAGAAGGGCGTCCAGGTAATCGTTGCCACCCCGGGGCGTCTCATCGACCTGATGGAGCGTGGACATGTCGACCTCTCGAAGGTAAGGAACGTCGTGATGGACGAGGCCGACGAGATGCTCAACATGGGATTCACCGAGGACATCAACACCATCCTTGCCGCAGTGCCCGAGAACAGGAACACCCTTCTTTTCTCCGCCACCATGCCTGCCGAGATCGAGAAGATATCGCGCACTTACATGCGGGACCCTCGCGAGATCGTGATCGGCCGCAAAAATGAGAGTACCGCATCTGTCCGACATATATGCTACATGGTGAAGTCAACGGAGAAGTATCAGACTCTCAAGCGCATCATTGACTACTATCCGAGGATATACGGTATCATCTTCTGCCGCACCAAGGTTGAAACCCAGGAGATCGCAGACAAGCTCATCCATGACGGATACAACGTGGACTCACTCCACGGCGACCTGTCACAGGTCCAGCGAGACTATGTCATGCAGCGTTTCCGCATCCACAACATCCAGCTTCTGGTAGCGACTGACGTCGCAGCCCGCGGACTGGACGTTGACGACCTGACCCATGTCATAAATTACACTCTGCCGGACGAAACCGAAGTATACACGCATCGAAGCGGCCGTACAGGACGTGCAGGCAAGACCGGAATCTCCATCGCTATCCTCAACATGCGCGAAGCCCACAAGGTGCGCACAATCGAGAAGCTCATCAACAAGACCTTCGAGGTGGGCAAGATTCCGACCGGCAAGGAGATATGCAGCAAGCAGATCTTCAACCTCATGGACCGCATCGAGAAGGTGGAAGTAAACGAAGAAGAGATTTCCGATATCCTTCCTTCCGTTTTCAGCAAGCTGGAATGGCTGGACAAGGAGGAACTTGTGAAGCGTATGGTCGCCCTGGAGTTCAACCGTATCATCGCCTACTACCGCGACAACGAGGATTTCACCGCAGAGTCAGACACGCTCCAGACCAAGCGGGAGAGAAACCATGTCGAGGTAAAACGCGAGGAGGGATTCACAAAGCTGTTCATCAACATCGGCAAGATGGACGGCTTCGGTCCCAAGGACTTCCTCGGCATGATCAACAACACCGTCGGCAAGACCGGAGACGGAAAGATCTCAGTCGGCCGCATCGACCTCTTCACCCGCTATTCCCTTTTTGACGTTGACCAGGCTCACGCGGAAGAGGTAATGCGCGAACTAGGATCACTGCGCCTCAGAGGCCGTTCCATCCGCGTCAGCGAAGCAACTGACGAACAGATCGACCGTGGAATCAAGGAGAAATCCGAGCCGCGGAAGAAGCACAGAAAGAAGAACAACTGATCATTAAATCAATAACACAATGAAAAAGACAATCGTTTCTTTGGCAGCCATGATGTTCATGGGCATCGCCATGAATGCGCAGACCGAGAACATTCTGTTCATCGAGGACTGCGGTACCGGTCCTTACAAGGCTGAAATGGTATCAGACGAAAGCCTTCCTACCCACACCATCTATCGTCCTCAGGACATCGATGCAGCCGTCAAGGCCCAGGGAAAGCTTCCTGTCATCCTCTACGCCAACGGCGCATGCGTTAACAACAATGTCGAGATGCGTTACCTTCTCAATGAGGTCGCTTCTTACGGCTACATCGCCATCGCTATCGGTCCATACGACGAGCGTGACGTGAACGAGCAGTGGAAGGGCGTCCTCAAGAGCGCATATCCTTCGACCAAGGAGATATGCATGCTTGCAAACGGCGAGATCGTCACCCCTCCTACCGCAGAGGAGATCGCAGCACGTCAGGCTGCTGAGCAGGCAAGGCGTGAAGCTGCTGCAAAGGCAGCGGCTTCCCAGAAGAAGTCAAAGAAGAACGCAGCTCCTCAGCCAGCACCTTTCCGTACCTATCCTAAGCAGATGCTTGAGGCAATGGACTGGATCACCGAGCAGAACGCGAATCCGGCTTCCGAGTACTATCACTGCATCGACCTCGACAACGTAGTTGCAATGGGTCAGTCTTGCGGTGGTGCGCAGACCCTAGCTATCGCATACGACCCTAGAGTAAAGACTGTTGTCATGCTCAATACAGGCATCGGTGACATGGAGATGCAGGGTGCAACCAAGAGCGCTCTCGAGAACCTCCACACTCCTATCTTCTACCTTATCGGCGGTCCTGTCGATGTTGCATATGGCAACTCTGCTAAGGACTTCGAGAGAATCAATCACCTCCCTATCGTCATGATCAACACCCTCGACGGTCACTCAGGAACATACTATGAGACTCATGGTGGTCCATACGCAGTAGCAGTTCGCAAGTGGCTCGACTGGCAGCTCAAGGGCAAGATCAGCAATAGTGCATTCTTCCTTGACGATGACGTCCTCAAGGCATTCTATCCAAACTGGACCGTTGTCCGCAAGAACTGGTAATCTACTTATCACTATACGACAAAAAAGAGGATGGCTCGGCTGAGTCATCCTCTTTTTATTCCGGTTTATAACCTGAATTGTCATAGCACAACGGTTATCGGATCGTGATGGATTGCTGGAAGAATCCG
This sequence comes from Bacteroidales bacterium, assembly GCA_024402135.1. Taxonomy (GTDB): domain Bacteria; phylum Bacteroidota; class Bacteroidia; order Bacteroidales; family UBA932; genus Cryptobacteroides. Next base: position 123,594 of record JAKSJN010000006.1, on the reverse strand, counting down.
GTCCATAAGATCCGAGACCTTGAGTCTAAGGCTGGATGTATTCATGCACGGATGGCATCCTACATAATCGCTTCTGAGGACATCACTGTCTATGAGGAGCTGCACCCTGTTCTCCTTGTCATTCATAAGACCCATGACGGACACAGAACCAGGAGTGACATCGAGGAATGCAAGCATGTCTTCATCTCCGGCAAAGGATAGTCTTGCCGAATTGATCTGTGCCGAAAGATCCTTTGTAAGGAACTTCTTGTCACCAGGCATCATGAGAAGGTAGTATCTGGTCTTCTGGCGATTGCACAGAAACAGGTTTTTGCAGATGACAGGATGACTCTCACGGTCCTCGATAGAGGCTGCTTCTGCACCACGGACACGGCCGAACGCCTCGTCAATCTGGGCGCAGACCTCCATTGTCATGGCAGGCTCGTGGTCGACGCGCTCATACCATACCCCAAGGGTATCAAGAAGGTCATAGACTCTGACTTCGCGTTCAAGCCGCTGTCCAATATCGGTTGGACGTCCTTTGAAGACTTCAAGCATATCCGTGAGTATTATCTGCTGCCGCCGCCGAAGCCGCCGCCGCTGAAACCTCCACCACCGCCGAACGATGCACCTCCACCGAAGCCCTTGCTTGCCTGTTGAGCCTTGGAAGCAGCCTCGCGCTGCTGGGCATTTGTGATCGAATTAGACAGGTTGCGGGTCTGATAAAGGATATTGCGCATGGTCGTGTAATCGTATACCATCTGCTCCTCGAATGCCTGAGGATTGATATCCTGAAGCTGTTTTGCAACCTTGTCGGCAATTCCAAACAGCGATGCGAATACAAGGTAATCCTGCCACATGGTGACCTCCATGGTCTCACGTTCCGACACAAGTGTGAATTCCTCGAGGAATTTCTTGAATCCGACCAGTTCGCGCGCCTTGGCCTTACCTTCGTCGGTAAAGCGTCCCATACCGCGGACATAACCCTTGGTCATGAGCTTTGACAAGCCTTCTGTCGAGATCGAGCTGGCCCACGCGCTGACTCGTGAAGTATTTCTGCGAGACCAGTTCGAGAACTCCTTGTCCTGAAGTATCTGATCCATACCGCTTGCGTCCTTCATCATACGGTATAACTTTGCCTCAACTCCTGTCAGTTGATCGGACTTATAGTCGTTGAAGGAAATATCAACCTTGCCATCTGCATTCTTTGTGACGTTCAGGTATCCCTGATAGATCATCCTTAGGATCAGGGCAGAGGCAAGAGAGTTGGTATTCTTTGAAAGAAGAGCCTTCTTGAGGACATAGTCGGAAGTTACAAGGTCACCATCCATTGGAACATCACGGAACCAGTCGATGGTCTTCATCTTGCCAATGACTGAACGACGCTGAGCCCTTGCTGCAAGTATAGGACAGCAAAGAGCAAGGATTGCCAGCAAGATACCTATGATGATACCGGCTGTGTCATCTTCCCTGTTCTGTTCCTTGAAGTCAGCACCGACCATGGCACGCTCAAGGACGTCATCGAAGCTGCGGTCCTGGAAGCTCTGCGAAGAGAATAATCCCTTGTTGAAGCGCATCAGGACAATCATCGATCCATTATGCGGGATTGACTTTGACGTTTTGGCGAGGACTGTTCCATCTTCCTGAAAATTGCAGTCTCCGTAATAGCCGAAGCCCCATATGCGGGAATTGCTTTCATCGAAGTTCTCCCCTTCCATACGGACATGCACGCTTGCCTTCTTTGGCTCGCTTGACAGTCCCGGGCTGATGAACTGCATATGAAGCATGTCGTAATCGCTGAGGGATTTAACCACGTTGGTCATGGTGTAGCTCACGGTGAACACATGAGGTCCATAGCTGCCGACACCCCAGCAGATCTCGCAGCCATAGGAGGTACTGTTCAGACCACAGCGGCCTTCCTTCTGGGAGATGGTACGCTGAACGTCCCAGCGGTCCTCGACAATGAAACTGCGGCCACGTTCATCACTGACGGCAAGGTTCAGAATGTCGATGTCTCCAAGGTTGTTGCGGGTCAGATACCACTCAGTGCCTGACGCGACATTGACATCCCATACCTCGGTAATGTCAGCAGAGCCGTCACGATTGAGAACAACATCGATGTCGATATTGTTTATGGCTGCCGAATCAGCAAAAACCGGCAGCGCCATAAGCGTTGCCAGTATGATAAAGAGATATCTTTTCAGCATTCTGCTAGATGTTCATTGAAGGCATGTCAGCCTTTGAAGCGACCTCCTTGAGGTACTCGCGAGACTGGAATCCAAGGAGAGAAGCAACGAATGAATCAGGAATCTGGCGAATGAGCTTGTTGTACTTGGTAACGGTATCATTGAATACCATACGGCTCATACGTACCTGGTTCTCGTAGGTATTGACTGCATCCATTGCCTTGCCATAGTTCTCGTTGGACTTGAGGTCAGGATACTGCTCGGCTACTACATTGATGATCTTGGTAGCCTGTGCCATGAGTTCCTCCTGGGTGTTTGCGTCATCTACGTTCGATGTACCGCTGATGCCCTTGCGCATTGCAATCACATCCCTGAGGGTCTTGTACTCATGCTCATTGTATGATTTTACGAGTTCTGCGAGTGCGGTGAGAGCGTCCCATCGGCTGCTCTGCTGAACGCCGATCTGGCTGAGTGCATTCTTGCAAAGTTCATCCTTGCTTACGAGGTTGTTCTGGACTCTGATGAACCAGAAGATAAGTGCAGCGGCTACGGCCAGTACGATGATAAGTGTCATTTTAGTTTTATTTTTCAGGTTAATTCCGAAATATAGGAAATCTCGTATAAAACGCAAAATGTCACGGGGCAAATCGATCTTTCCACTTAATCTGAGTGCAGATCGGCAAGAATCAGAACAGAATTCCTATATTTGAGTCCATAACACTAACAATCAACATTTTGGACAAGTCTATATCAAGAAGGGAAGCGCTCAGGACCATGGGCTCGGCTGTTGCTGCAACTGCAGTTGCAGCAACAGGGCTGGGTTTAACGGCAGACGCAAAAGAACCCGAGAAAGAGAGAAAAATGAAAGTATTGCTTATTAACGGAAGTCCCCGCAAGAATGGGAATACTGCGACATTGCTGGCGGAGGCCGCTGCCCAGTTGTCCAAGTACGGAATAGAAAGCGTTGTCGCCCAGGTTGGTAACAAGCCGGTAAGGGGATGCATTGCATGTGGACAATGCCATTCCAAGAAGCTTGGAAAATGTGTTTTCGACGATGACGTGGTCAACGGCATCATATCCTTGATGGCCGAGTGTGACGCTGTCATAGTAGGATCTCCTGTCTATTACGGAACTCCTGCCGGACAGGTGCTTTCGGTTCTGCAGAGAATGGCATACGCTGCCAGCGGAGTGATGCAAGGCAAACCCGCAGCCGCTATCACAGTATGCCGCCGCGGAGGAGCATCGGCAGCCTTCCAGACTCTCCAGATGCCTTTCCAGATGCTCAACATGCCTATCGTGACATCGCAGTACTGGAACATCGCGTACGGTTCAGGTCCAGGCGAGGTGTCTCAGGACGCCGAGGGACTCCAGACCATACGCACACTTGCCGACAACATGGCCTACATGCTCAAGCAGTTCGCTAGCGGAAATGCCAAGGAGCCGGTCCGCGAGCCATGGATCACAACCAACTTCATAAGGTAATAATACCGCAGACAAAAATAGAGGATGACTCATACGAGCCATCCTCTTGTTGTCTTGACGTATCGGGGACACTCCCCGATGCATGAAAATTACTTCTTTAAAGGAAGCTCACCCTGCTCGATGAGGTATTCAGCGATCTGGACGGCATTGAGAGCCGCACCCTTCTTGATCTGGTCACTTACCAGCCAGAAAGTGATTCCGTTAGGGTTTGCAAGATCCTTGCGGACACGACCTACGAATACATCGTCACAATTCTCATGGAACAGAGGCATAGGGTAAACCTTTTCTGCTGGATTGTCCTCGAGCTGAAGACCCTTGCCATTGCGGATAGCCTCCTGGAACTGCTCGACGCTTACAGGCTCCTCTGTCTCAGCCCATACTGATTCGCTGTGGCAGCGAAGTGAAGGAACGCGAACACACATTGCGCTGACAGCGCAGTCTGTGTGCATGATCTTCTTTGTCTCATTGTACATCTTCATCTCCTCCTTGGTGTATCCGTTCTCGGTGAATACATCGATCTGAGGGATGACATTGAATGCAAGCTGATATGCGAATTTCTCCACTGTCGGCTTTTCTCCGGCAAGGACCTGACGGTACTGCTCGTAAAGTTCTGCCATTGCAGCCGCACCAGCGCCGCTGGCAGCCTGATAGCTGCTGACATGAACTCTCTTGATATGGCTGATGTTCTCGAGAGCCTGGAGGGCAACAACCATCATGATTGTAGTACAGTTAGGGTTTGCGATGATATTGCGAGGACGGCAAAGAGCATCCTCTGCATTGCACTCAGGAACGACAAGAGGAACGTCCTCGTCCATTCTGAATGCGCTTGAGTTGTCGATCATGATTGCACCATACTTTGTGATGGTTTCAGCGAACTCCTTGCTTGTACCGCCACCAGCACTTGTGAATGCTACATCAACACCCTTGAAATCATCATTATGCTGAAGAAGCTTGACTTCATATTCTTTTCCGCGGAATGTATATTTTCTTCCTGCGCTGCGCTGACTTCCAAAAAGGATCAGTTCGTCAATTGGGAAATTTCTTTCGTCCAGAACTCTGAGGAATTCCTGTCCGACGGCGCCACTTGCGCCTACGATTGCAACTTTCATTTCTCTTCTAAAATATTTATACTAACTAACTTGACTAAAACATGAGGATATCGTTAAGCACACCGGAAGCAGTCTGACGGCCACCGGCTCCTGCGCCCTGGATTACCAGAGGATGTCCCTCCGGATAGAAGTCTGATGTTATGAGGCAGGCATTGTCGCTGCCCTTGAGGTTGTACAGCGGATTGTCAGGAGCAACATGCTCAAGTCCGGTCTTGGCCACATAGCTGCCATCCTCGCGACGTTTGAGACTTGCAACGAAACGGAGCACGCAGCCGTTTGCGCTTGCCTTGTCTGCAAGGTCCTTGAAATATGACTCGTTATCGGCAAGGGCTTTGTAGAAATCAGCCACATCGCCCTTGAAGAACTCGTCACTGAGCAGGTTGTTGATCTTGACATCGCACTCGTCCAGCTTGATTCCAGCCTCACGTGAGATGATGAGCAGCTTACGGAGAACATCCTTGCCGCTGAGGTCCAGACGTGGGTCAGGCTCGGTATATCCTGCGTCCTGTGCAGCCTTCACAACCTCCGCGAAGGTGACGCCGTCTGCGCCGTTGTATGTGCTGAAAATATAGTTCAAGGTGCCGGAAAGGACTGCTGATACACTGTGGATGCTGTCTCCACTGTATACGCAACGGTCAACTGACTCGATTACAGGAAGTGCGGCGCCAACCGTGGTCTCGTAGTGAACGGCCTGACCACATTCGTGTGCTACCTGCTTCAGCTTGGCGTATCGAGCATAGTCTGAACCGAAGGCTATCTTGTTGCACGCGACAATACCGTAGCCCTGACGGATGAGGGTCGTATAGCGATATGATACCTCGGCACTTGCCGTACAGTCCACGAATACTGAATTTTCATAATGGAGGGTTGCAAGCTGGGTGAAGAACTCTTCCTGGGATGCATCCTGTCCATTCTTAAGGAGTTCACCGACGTTTCCGAGGTCGATACCATAGCGGTTGCATACAAAACGACGGCTGTTGGATATTGCAACCACGTTGATAAGCTTTCCTGTTCGATAAAGGATCTCGTCCTTGTTCTCGCGGATAAGCTTGATGAGTGCGCTTCCGACTGTACCGTAACCGGCAATGAAAAGATTGAGTGTACGGTATGGAAGTCTGTCGAAGAACTCATTGTGCATGTGACGGATTGCGGTGTTCGCATCCTCCGAACGCACGATGACAGAGATGTTTCTCTCCGATGAGCCTTGGGCAGTTGCACGTACCGGGATACCGTTGCGTCCGAGAGCGGCAAGGACAAGTCCGGTGGATCCGCTCTGGTTAAGGATATCGTCACCGACGAGACAGAGAATCGAATAGCCGGTCTCGATACGGAGCGGGTTGAGCTTGCCCAGAGAGATCTCGTAGGCGAAACAGCTGTCCGCAGCCTCTTTTGCCTTCTGGGCATCACAGTCGGCAACCGCGATGCACATGGTATGAACCGATGATGCCTGGGTGATCAGTATGATGTTGATGCCGCTGCGGCTGAGCGCATCGAAAAGTCTTGAGGAGAAACCTGGTACTCCGACCATTCCGCTGCCCTCGAGCGAAAGGAGTGCAATCTTGTCCGAGTTGGAGATACCGATGAGCTTGCCGTTTCCACGAGGAGGATTCTTCTCTATCATCGTTCCCTCTTCCTCCGGATTGAAGGTATCCTTGACATAAATAGGAATACCCTGTGCGACAACCGGTTGGATGGTAGGAGGATAAATTACCTTCGCACCGAAGTGGGAAAGTTCAAGTGCTGCACGGTATGAGATATGTCTGATAGGACGGGCAGTCGGAACGATGCGCGGATCAGCGGTCATCATTCCAGGCACGTCAGTCCATATCTCGAGAGAGCGGGCATTACAGCCGACAGCATAGATCGATGCAGAATAGTCAGATCCACCACGACCGAGAGTGGTCATGCGGCCTGACTCGTCAGACGCGATGAATCCAGGAGCAACGATGACGTTGGCGGAAGGGCATGACTCGACGTGTGCAAGAATGTTCGCATAGCTGGTCTCATAATCCACGACATTCTTCTCGCCGTTATTAACGGTGCGGATGAGCTTTCGTGAATCAGTCCACAGTACCGAAAGACCAAGGGAGGCAAGCTTTGCGGCAAGGATACGGGTCGAGAACAATTCTCCAAGGCCCTGGATAGCATCCAGGCTTGACTGGCTCAGCTCGCCGAGCAGACATACTCCTGTAGCTATTCCACGAAGAGTATCGAACTCCGCGTCACAGACCTTGAGCGCCTTTTCGCGGCGCTCCGCAGGGACAAGGTTGAGAATGATCTCATTATGTCTTTCCTGAAGGTCAGCAATAAGCTGCTTGTATGACTCGTCTTTCTCGGCAGCGAGTTTACCGATCTTGATGAGGGTATCTGTACACTTGCTGATTGCGGATGCGACCACTATGGTCCTATCGTTCTCCGCGGCCTTCACGACTATGTCGCAGACCTTGGACATGTTCTCGGCATTAGCAACCGAGGTTCCGCCAAACTTTAAAACCTGCATAAGATCTCTTTCAAAATATTTGTTATCTGTTCGTATTCAAGGAGAAAGCCATCGTGGCCGAAATCAGAGCTGATCACATGAAAATCAGACCCTGGGATCATGCTTGCCGCTGCAGCCATTTCCTGTGGGGGGAAGAGCCTGTCGGTATCTATTGCTATGATGGTCGGCTTTACCTTGATGCTTGAGAGTGCCTTTTCAAGCCCCCCCCTGCCACGTCCAAGGTTCTGGCTGTCGACGGAGCGGCTGAGGTACCAGTATGAGTAGGCATCGAAACGGTCAGCAAGCTTCTTGCCCTGATAACGCTGATATGAGCCGGCACGGTCCGCGAAGATGGTATCATCGGACGGCTCGGACTGGGTGGCATTGTATCCTTCATAGCTTCGGTAGCTGATAAGCGCGATTGAGCGTGCACATCTAAGACCAGCCTTGCCACCGTCCAGACTCTCGCATGCGCGGAAGGATGGATCAGCCTCGAGAGCCATTCTCTGGGACTCGTTATATGCAGTCACCCATGCTGTTGCACGTGGACTGCAGGCAATGAACGATGCATTTGCGATTGCGTCAGGTTCCATTACCGCCCATTCCATGGCCTGGAAACCACCGATAGAGCTGCCAAGCAGGAAATCTATCTTTTCGATCCCCAGATGCTTGCGCAGGAGTATCATCGAATTGACGATGTCTCTGACGGTAACAGCCGGAAAGCGGAAGAAATATGGTTTACCGTCCTCATGGATGTTTGCAGGACCGCTCGATCCGTACGGAGAGCCGATCATATTCGAGCAGACAACGAAGTACTTTTCGGTATCGATGAGCTTTCCTGGACCGACGAGCTGCGGCCACCATTCCTCAGGATTTGAATTGGCAGTTAGGGCATGGCAGACCCAGATGACCTTGTCACCGGGACGATACTCACGCTCAGATGTATGATAGGCTATCTTGAGTCCGCGGAACAATGTACCATCCTCGAACTGAAAAGCCTTTTCGTATGTATATTCGCTATATTTCATGGTAATAAATCGGATTGCAAAGATGGCACGATTGACATTATTAAGCAAATATTTGGAGCGATTCGGTAAATTATTCTAAATTTGCGACAAAACACGCATTTTCTAAAATAATATTCTTTGTAAAACGATTTTCCAAGAATGAATTTTGAAGAAAGTCTTGATAGCGCAGATATTTTGATTCTGCGGGCGCTGCAACGGAACGCCAAACTCACGATAAAGGAGCTGGCATCCGAGGCCAACCTCTCTCCCTCCCCTACCTTCGAGCGCGTAAAGCGCTTGGAAAGAGATGGTTACATAAGAAGATACGTAGCCGTAGTCGACGCAGAAAAGGTCGGAAACGGCATTATTGTACTGTGCAATGTCAGCCTGAAGAAGCACAGCAAGGAACATATGCGTGAATTCATGGACGAAGTCATGAAGGTCGACGAAGTCGTGGAGTGTTACAATACGTCGGGAGACTACGATTATCTCATGAAGCTGTACGTCCGCGACATGCAGCATTACCGCAGCATAGTCATGGACAGCCTCGGAGTTCTGGACTGCGTGGGATCGCTTCATAGCATATTCGTCATAGGAGAAGTAAAAAAAAGCGACAGCGTACCGATATGGGGAAGAGAGTAGCCATCATCGGTGCTGGAGCAGCAGGCTGCTTCTGTGCCGTAAACCTGGGCAGGAAAGCCCCGGAACTGGAGATCCACGTATTCGAAGCCGGTCCCAAAGTCCTGGCCAAGGTCGCCATCACAGGCGGAGGCCGTTGCAATCTTACCAATTCCTTCGCTGCCGCACGCAGTCTTGGCAAGGTCTATCCACGCGGCGAAAGACTGATGTCGCGAGCACTCAAGGCATGGAGCCAGAATGATACCTGGGAGTGGTTCGAGAACGAAGGCGTTCCCCTGGTCCTTCAGGACGACCAATGCGTATTCCCTCAGTCACAGGATGCAATGGACATCGTCGGCACCCTGGTCCGCGGCATGCGTCAGGCCGGAGTAAACATCAACTACGGCGCAAGGGTCGAGTCTATAGAGGCGCAGTCCGATGGCGGATACAGCATATCATTCACTAAATCGCCGTCAGGCGTACAGAGAAGCCCTTTCACTGCCGATTATGTGATCGTGACCACAGGCGGAAGCCCTCGCAGTGAAGGTTTGTCATTCCTCTCCCCTCTCGGTTTGGAGATGGTTGACCCAGTCCCTTCCCTATTCACATTCAATGTGCCTGACAAAGATCTGCGCGCTCTGATGGGCACAGTCGTCGAGAATGCGGCAGTCAGCCTGTGTGGAACAAAACTGTGCGGAGAGGGGCCTCTGCTGATCACTCACTGGGGACTCAGTGGACCTGCCGCTCTCAAACTTTCTTCATATGGAGCCAGGATTCTTGCAGAACACAGCTACAGAGCTGAAATAAGCGTCAACTGGATGCCTGGCAAGAATGACCAGGATATCCGCGGCATGCTCTCGAAGCTGCTTGGAGATTCACCCCAGAAGATGCTTTCAGGCGTCCATCCGGCAGAACTGCCATCAAGACTTTGGGGATATCTGCTGGATCGCAGTGGACTGCGCGGAGACATAAGATGCGCAGAGGTTGGCAAGAAGGGCATCAACCGGCTGGTGGAGACCCTTATGAACAGCGGGTTCAGAATGGATGGAAAGAGCAGGTTCCGTGAAGAGTTCGTGACCTGCGGAGGAGTTGCATTGTCCGGAATATCGCTCAACACTCTGGAAAGCAAGAAGCACCCCGGCCTTTATTTCGCAGGCGAGGTGCTTGATGTCGATGCCATCACCGGCGGATTCAATCTTCAGGCCGCCTGGTCGATGGGCTATATTGTAGCGGAATCTATCCTATCTACGCTTTTTTGAGTGTCTGCTGCTCTTCTTTTTCTTGCTTGCGAACGCAGCGCCGGCAATTGCGAGGACTGCGACACCAAGGATGATGTATGTAACGGCACCTGCCTTGCTGCCCTTTACGTTCTGCCACATGTCGAGAAGCTTTTCGGTGTCCTCGCCCCAGTCATGTTCAAGAGCACAGCGCTCGATGACTGCTCTGTCAGGATAAAGGATAGGATCAACGCGCACGCTGTCTGCCTCCTCGCCGAAGAAGTATGAAAGGTCAACCGGATCAAGAGACTCGTCGATCTGGGATTCAAGTACCTCCCACGCGCCATTTGCGGCAATATAGCCGGTCTCTTCCATGTTCCTGATAGCGATGTCCGGACGGCACATGAAGTTGATGAAATAGGTGGCAGCCTCGGTGTTCTTCGCATACTTTGGAATCACCCAGCCATCAAACCATACGGTAGAGCCTTCCTCAGGGACAATGTAGTCAAGAGTTACACCGACTGCAGCAGCCTCCTCGATTGCCCATACAGCGTCGCCGCTCCAGTTGAGTGAGACCCATGCACGGTTCTTGGTCATCTGCTCCTTGCCAAGGTCAGCCTCGAAGCCGCATACACCTGGCTTTGCCTCCATAAGCATTGCCTCAACGGCCGCAAGCGACTCGTCAGAAGAGTCAGACATGAGTTCCTGAAGGGTCACCTTTCCAGACTTGAGTTCATCCTGCTTGAGGTAGATGAGCACCGGAGCGTAAACGTCCCTTGGTGCATCCTTGAGAAGGATCTTTCCGAAATACTTTGGATTTCTGATGACGTTCCAGGTTGACGCGTCCTCCTTGCTTACGAACTCAGGGTTGTAGATGATACCGGTAGTTCCCCACATGAATGCCACAGAGTACTTGTTGGCATCGATCTTCGGATTGATCTGAGAGAACATGTTCCTGATGTACGGAGAGGTATTCTTTACGATATAGTTCTCTGTTCCAGTCTTCTCGAGTGCATCGAAGTCGAGCGGAAGGAGAAGTCCGTTATTCAGCATTCTCTCGATGATGTAGTCCGATGGACATACAACATCGTAGTCCTCATGGCCCTTTTCGATCTTTGAGAGCATAGACTCGTTGACATCGAAAGTCATGTAGATAACCTCGATATCATTACCGGTCTGCTCCTTGTACCAAGCTTCGAAATCATCGATCACACCTTCAGCGATGTAATCAGACCAGTTATAGACCTTGAGGATGTCCTTTCTGTCCTTGGCAGAAAGCGACACGGCTGAAATGATAGCTGCAGCCACAGCGACAGACTTGAAAATCTTGTTCATTTTCAGGATTAAAGATGTTTGTTTTTGTTTGATGATCGGATATTCATGATGATGAGGACAATCAGGATCACAAGGAAGATGATAGTCATCAAAGGTTTGAGTTCAGGAGTAAGGCCTCCCTTGCGCGCATCGGCATAAATGAAGGTCGACAGGGTTTCGAGTCCACCGGAGCCGCGGGTGAAGAAAGTCACGGCGAAATCGTCGAGACTCATTACGAACGAAAGGACAAATCCCGAGAACATTCCAGGAAGAAGCTGAGGAACGAGCACCTTGCTCAGTGCCTGGCGCGGCGTTGCACCAAGGTCAAGAGCAGCCTCGTAGATGTTCGGGTTCATCTGGGTGAGCTTCGGCATGACATTCAGCACGACATATGGAGTACAGAACGTAACATGCGCGAGAATCACGGTCACAAGGCCCTGGCTGATATGAAGGAACACAAAGAGCAGGAACAGCGACACACCGGTGATGATATCCGGGTTCAGCATAGGTATGTTGTTCAGGAACTGCAGCGCTGCCTTCTTCTTTCCTCTCATGTAATAGATGCCGATTGCCGCGAGAGTTCCAAGGAATGTAGCTATCACGGATGCCACGAGTGCGATCAGAAGAGTAGTTCCAAGAGCCGAAAGGATGTTCTGGGACTCGGCACTTGCACCTGAGAACAAGGACTTGTACAGATCGGTAGTGAATCCTGTCCAGTTACCGAGAGACTTCGCCTTGGTAAAGGAGAATACGGCAATGAACATGATCGGCGCATACAGCAGGAACAGGACAAATGCAAGATATGCGCGGGCAAATATCTTCTTCATCATAGTACGAGCCCTCCTGCATCTTCTTCTTTGCTGTCGTTGCCGACGAACATGGTTATACCGATGATGATCAGCATGACGAACGACAGAGCCGCTCCCTGGTTCCACATCAGATTGTTGAACTGTTCATTGATGACTGAACCGAAGAGCATGATACGGTTGTTCGTAAGGATCTCTGATACCGCGAAGGTTGATACTGTCGGCATGAAAACCATCATTGCTCCGCTGAGTACTCCTGGGAGTGAGAGCGGAAGGGTCACCTTGCGGAATGCCGTCATCGGAGACGCTCCGAGATCCTGCGCAGCCTCTACGTAGGACTTGTCCATCTTGTCGAGTACGTTGTAGATCGGGAAGATCATGAACGGCAGATAGTCATAGACCATACCGAAGATGAGGGTTCCCTTTCCGAGAGGGATACCGGCCATGTTGAATATCTCCGCGGTAGCCATCGTCCTCATAAGGGCGTTGATGGCCATAGGCGCAATGAAGAGCATAGCCGTTGTTGCAGACTTGTTATACTTCTTGTCGGCAAGTATGTACGCGACCGGATATCCGATCAGTATGCAGATCAGGGTATTTTCCAGAGCCACTTCCAGGGACACAAGGAACGAACCGATGATCTTTGGATCGGTAAAGAACGTGGTAAGGTTCGAGATTGTCACGCCACCGTGACCATCAGAGAACGCATACACTGCCACAAGAACAAGCGGCAGAACCACGAACAGCATGAGGAATATCGAATATGGGATAGCCCAGCTGGATCTTTTCATTAGGCCTTGGTGATTTTCATGTCCTGAGGAAGGATCTTTATGCCGACGATGTCATTCTTGTCCCATACGTCATGGGTATCGGCGAGCACGTGATAACCTTCTGGTGTTACGATAGTAAGGTGGTAGCGGTCTCCCTTGTACAGGATGAAGCTTACGTTTCCGAATTGAGGAGCATCGTCCTTGTTGTCAAGAAGGTCAACCTTGTCGAAATCAACCTCTACATTGACCTCGTCATCCTTTGAAATGCCAGGAGTCTCCGGACACTCGTATTCGCAGCCAAGAATCTCTACGGTGTTCAAAGAAGTCATCACACCCTTGAATACATTCGCGGTGCAGGCCTTCTTCATGACCTGGATGTCGACAGGCTTTACAAACATGCCCACGGTACTGCCGACCTCGAAAGCATTGTAGTCCTGAATCATGAGTTCAAAGCCGTTGTCGGTCTCCACTGTCATCTCATAGTGGACACCCTTGAAGATGCATGACTTTACCTCTCCACTGAACTGCGCACCCTTGAGCTGGTTCATGATGTAGATATCCTCCGGACGTACGACGACGTCGACAGGAACATTCTCGCCGAAACCTTCGTCGACACACTCGAACTCATGGCCGATGAAGGAAACCTTCTTGTCTGCGATCATTGTGCCGTTGAGAATGTTACTCTCACCGATGAAATCTGCCACGAACTCATTCTGAGGCTCGTTGTAGATATCAGTAGGAGTACCTATCTGCTGTATGCGGCCCTCATTGAGAACGACGATGGTGTCGCTGAGGGTGAGTGCCTCCTCCTGGTCGTGGGTGACATAGATGAAGGTAATGCCGAGCTTCTTGTGCATTTCCTTGAGCTCGATCTGCATATCCTTGCGCATCTTGAGGTCGAGTGCGGCAAGAGGCTCATCAAGGAGGAGCACCTTAGGCCTGTTGACAATCGCACGCGCAATGGCGATACGCTGCTGCTGGCCACCTGAGAGGGAGTTCACATCCCTGTCCTCGTAGTCGTTCATCGACACAAGCTTCAGAACCTTCATCACTCTTGCCTCTATCTCGTCCTCAGGGACATTGTTGAGCTTGAGACCGAATGCGATGTTGTCGTAAACGTCAAGATGAGGGAACAGTGCGTAACGCTGGAAAACCGTGTTCAGCGGACGCATATATGGAGGAATTCCGTCAATGTCCTTTCCTTCCATGGTGATTGTGCCCGAATCAGCATCAAGGAAGCCCGCGATGAGACGAAGAAGCGTTGTCTTGCCGCATCCTGAAGGGCCAAGGAAGGTAATGAATTCTCCTTTCTTTACATAAAGGTTGATATCATCGAGCACCTTCTTGTCACCGAATGACTTGGAAACGTGCTCGATGTTGATGATGATGTCATCTCTGTTCATCAGCTATCTACGGAAAAGTGGTTTCAGATTGAGGAAATATGTTGCACCGATGCCTGCGAAGAAGCCATCGTTGCCGCTCATGCCGGCAAGACCATGGATACGGAGATTGCGGCTGTCACTGAGCGGATACCAGTTCACTACAGCGCCGAGTGCGAGGTTGTCCTCGTATTCGAATGTAGGGTGTTCAAAAAGCATGAGACCTTCGCTCTGTTTTTTGTCCTCCATGATGAGTTTACATGCAACAGAGAGCTTGCCACCATTGTCAAATGCAATAGATGGGACAAGGCCCCAGTTAAGAACATGCACTGCACCACCATCGTAGCAGGTCGCAGGAGTAAGCATTGCATAACCATCGAGAGTAGCAGTCCAGTTATCGCTCAGATAGAACTGGTTGCCAGCGGTGAACAGTTTCTGATACTCCCCGCCCATATCGAACATATGTGCGGACCAGATACCCTTGTAGAAACCATACTCTCCGGTGTACCTGGCAGAATAGGCGTAGAGTCCGCTCTGGAACGGTCTTTCACCGTATGGAGAAGCGGCTACGTTCGCCTCGATGTAACTGCCCTCATCTGGAGAGGTCCAGCCGACAGAAGCGCCCCACTGATAAGCCTGGAGAGAGTTCCAAAGCATGGAACTGAGTGGTGAATACGAGTTGAAATCATACTCGTCTTCCTCGAAGGTACCGATCGCGATCATATTCTTGCCGATCGTGAAATCGAATGCTCCCGGAGCCCAGTTGACATACGCCCAGTCCACCCAGTTCAGATCATCTGAGCGGAGTGTGTTGTTGTACAGCGACATGGGATCGCTTGAGAGCCAGTGATTGGCAATTGAATAAGAGAAATCGCTTTCGCCGAAACTTCCTTCAAGAAGAGTGTAGAAGGAAGAATCACCCAAATCAACACCATTCTCATCGCCGCCGTCAGTAGATGGATAATAGAAACCGTTGACGTCAACGCGTGGAATGACTAAAAACTGTCCGTTATCGGACTCAGCCTCTTGCGAGTACGCAAGGAAGCTCTGCAGCAAAGCTGCAAACAAAACTGCAAATTTCTTCATTTCGTACCATAAAATTTGGTTTGGTGAATAATGGGCGCGAAATTACAACAAAATTCGGGATTTGCGCCCCTTTGCAGTAATGATTTTACATTATTTTATAATAAGGTCTTCAGCATTGATTTTAGGGACGAAATGGACACCATCGACTCTGTAGTAAGCAAGTGATTGTCCTTCATTTACCTGAACCATTTCAATCTTCTCAGACCCCTTTCCCACAGCAAGAACCGCGATCGGATCATATGGCAACTCAAGTGCCTCCTTGAGGTCATGTTTGTTGAAGTTGCAAACCATCAGACAGTTGAGTCCCATCTCGACAGCTTTCAGCGACATACTCTGCATTGAAATGCCAAGGTCCATGTCCACGAAGCGCGACTCTGGAACGGTTGAGCAGATGACGATGAAAGCCTCCGGCTCAGTACCCGGGAACGGCAGGTTGAGCTCCTTGAGGGCAGCCCCCATCTTTATCAGGGAATTGACGCGGTCAGCCTCAGGACCACGAAGCACAGGGCGGAACCGGAGCACCTGCTGGTTCATTGCGCTGGCAATCTTGGTATTGACCTCGATCATTCGCCTGAGCTGAAGCATCTTGACCTCATATGATCTGTCATAGCCACGGCAACTGCGGTTGTTCTTCAGCAGCACGTCCAGTCCCGGACGTGAAGGCCTGGCTGACTTTGCGCCCTTGCCAAACACTTCGTCGTATCTTTTTTCAAGGTAATTATCTGCCATCTTTGATAGTTATTTCAACGCAAACTTAATGAAAAACGTTTACTTTTGCATCCTGGATTATAATTCAAATAAGAATATGAAACTTGACGGAAGAAGACAGAGTTCAAACGTGGATGACCGCCGTGGCGGATCCTCAATGGGTAAAGTCGGAGGTCTCGGCCTCGGCGGTATCGTAATCATCGGCCTTATCACCCTCCTCATGGGTGGTGACCCAAGCGACGTTATCCGCAACGTACAGCAGTACGGTGGCGGAATCACAACAACCCAGACAGGAGACTATACCCCTAGCGCCGAGGAGCAGGAGCTTGCAGTGTTCGCAAGTCAGATTCTCGCCGGTACAGAGGACGTATGGACCAAGATTTTCAGAGAAAGCGGCCTGGAGTACATACCGCCAAAGCTCGTCCTCTTCTCTAATGCAGTCCAGTCTGGATGCGGTGGAGCTACATCATCGTCCGGACCTTTCTATTGCAGCGCCGACCAGACGGTATACATCGACCTGTCATTCTTCAGCAGCATGAAGCAGCAGATCGGGGCTGACGGAGACTTTGCATACGCTTACGTCATCGCACACGAAGTCGGTCATCATGTTCAGTATCTTCTCGGAACCCTCCAGCAGGCACACAGCCAGATGAGCCGCGTTTCGCAGGCACAGAGCAACCAGATCAGCGTACGTCTGGAGCTCCAGGCAGACTTTTATGCAGGTGTATGGGCATACCACGACAACCAGATGTTCAACTCGCTCGAGCGAGGCGACGTCGAGGAAGGTCTAGCAGTTGCAGCGAAGATCGGCGACGACTATCTCCAGAAGAAGGCCCGCGGCTATACCGTTCCCGAGTCTTTCAACCACGGAACATCAGCCCAGCGTTCAAAATGGCTCCGCAAGGGCATCCAGTGTGGCGATCCAGACCAGGGCGACACCTTCAGTCCAGCATATAGCCAGCTTTAGAGATGAAGTACGATTTCAATACACTGGTTGACCGCAGGAACAGCTCTTCGGTCAAGTGGGATGAGCGCAAAGAGGACGGCCTGATTCCGATGTGGGTCGCCGACATGGACTTCAAGGCAGCTCCTTTCATCATCGAAAAGCTCCAGAAGCGCATTGACCACGGGGTCTTCGGATATGTGCATATCCCGGAAGAGTACTACCGGAGTGTAATCTCCTGGTTCGGTAAACGAAGAAACTGGACCATCGAGAAAGACTGGATCCAGCCTATTGCAGGACTGGTTCCAGCACTTTCCGTTGCCGTAAAGGCTTTCTGTCAGCCAGGGGACGCCGTCGTTTTCCTGAATCCGGCATACAATTGTTTCTTCTCCAGTGTACGCAACAACGGATGCATGGCTCTTGCATCCGACCTCATCTGCACCGAGAATGAAGACGGAACGCTCGACTTCAGGATGGACTTTGATGATATAGAAAAGAAATGCGCAGAATCCCGCGCAAAGCTTTTCATCCTCTGCAACCCTCACAATCCCACCGGCCGCATCTGGAGCCGCGAAGAGTTGCTCAGACTCGGAGAAATCTGCCGCAGGAACAACGTGATTGTCGTCAGCGACGAGATCCATTGCGAGCTTGAGATGCCTGGCTGCACTTATGTACCATTCGCATCCACCTGTCCGGAGAACCAGGACAACTGTGTCAGCTTCAACTCCCCTTCAAAGTCATTCAACCTGGCCGGCCTGATGATTTCCAACATCGTGACCTCTCGTCCTGAATGGAGGGAGCGCATCGACCGCGTCATCAATGACTGGGAGCATTGCGATGTCAATCCGTTCGGTGTCGACGCTCTTATCGCCTCTTACACCAAGGAAGGCGAGGAATGGCTCAGCGAACTGAATGACGTACTCTGGGACAATTACGTACATCTGCGAGACGAGCTGAGAAAGGCTCTGCCGGAGCTCCATATCTGCAATCTGGAAGGAACGTACCTTCCATGGCTCAACGTCGCTCCTTTCGTCGAGAAAGGCATTACCGCCAAGGCAATCAGCGAGTCTCTCATACAGAACGAGAAAGTCTGGATCAATGGCGGAGAAATGTACGGCGACGGCAAGTACATGCGTATAAACATCGCGTGCCCTCGCGAGAGACTCGTCGAAGGCACACGTCGTATTGTTGCAGGACTCCTGCGTCTTAAATCCGAATACGGAATCTAGCCCTGGGTAATCTTGCAGTCACCCGGAGCCTTGATGTTTCCGTCGATGATGATCTCGCCGATCGATTCAGCATGAATGCTGCCGGTACGCGGATTCTTCACCGACGGAACGTTGTTTAATATGGTAGCCTGTACGTCGCTGTACTCGAATGCAAGATCGGCGTCAGGCTCAAATGTACAGTTCTCAAGTACCAGGCCATCTGCATAGCACAAAGGCTGAGTTCCACCGATGCGGCAGTTCACGAGACGGACATTCTTCGAATGCCATGCAAGATACTCTCCATTGATGAAAGAATTGTACACGGTTACGTTCTCAGTTTCCCAAAGCGCATCCTTGGACTGCAGGTCTGAATCCCAGATCTCTACATTCTTTGCATACTGGAAAGAGTAGTTTCCATTGATTTTCAGGTTGCGGACCTTCACGTTCTGGCAGTACATGAAAACGTAGTCGCACTTGTCGATCTCCACGTCTTCTATGTCAATGTTCCTGCAGCTCCAGAATGTCTCCTGGGCACTTGTCATCTTTACATTGCGGAGCTTGATGTCCTCGGCGGAACGGAACATCTTCGGAGCCTCGACAAGCGAGTCTGCCATGTCGCAGCCGCGGGTATACCAGAGCGAAGAACGGGCGCCTTCGCGGAACAGGCAGTTGCGCACACGGAAACCGTCGCAGCACCAGAAAACGTACTTGCCCTCGAAGGTACAGCGTTCCGCTTCGATGTTGGAGCATTCCTTGATGGAACTCTCTCCGACATGGATGGTGACGTCCTCTATCCTGAGGTCATGGCTTGCGTAGAGAGGTCTCTCTCCGCCAAATTCCTGATTCTTTATTATATTCATTTATCTATAACTGATTACAGCATATTCTCGAGAACAAGTCCCGAGAATGATTCTTTAAGTCAATACATTCTTCATCCAGCGTTCACCACGGACTCGCCACAGGAAGATAAGTCCTCGGACATTGAGTTCGATACACATTGCGACCCAGTAGCCGGTAAGACCGAGACGAGGTGTAAGGAACAGTGCCAGGCCGATGCGGACAACCCACATGCTGACAAGGTTCATGGCACTAGGCACCAAGGTATCTCCAGCTCCGACACAGCAACCGTACGCGACGATTGAACAGGCATAAAGGGTTTCTGCAAAAGCCTCTATGCGCAGCATCTTCGCACCAAGTGCGACCACGTCGCTGTCTATGCTCAGCATGGTCATGATCTGTGGCGCAAAAACAAACATCAGAACGGCCAGCAGGGTCATGATACCTGCACCCATGAAGATGTTTATCCTGGCGAAACGCTTGGCAAGGGACTTTCTCTTTGCACCAAGACTTTGTCCGATAAGAGTCCTGGCCGCATCCGAGATGCCGTATCCGGGCATATAGCATATACTTTCGGCGGTTATCGCGAAGCTGTTCGCCGCTATGGATATTGTACCCAGAGGGGCGATGATCAAAGTTGCGACAATGTGCGCTCCATGGGTAACAATGTTCTGGATATAGAGCGGACCGCTTATGCCGAACGCCCTTCTCAGGCTGTTCCACTGAGGCATGAAGCTTCCACCTTCCCTCCTGAGGGATAGTTCAGGAGATCGCACAAGAAGGAAATAGAGCATCAGTACGGCCGTCACAGCCTCTGCCGTTCCGGTACCCAGAGCAGCTCCTCTGACGCCCATGCCGCACACATAGATGAAAAGGTAGTTGAAGCATACATCCATGACGCACATCATCACGTTCAGGATACTCGGGACCTTCATGTTGCCGCTGCTCTGGAGCATGGAACTTCCGAAATAGCTCAAAGTAAATGCAGGAACGAACAATGAATAGATACGGACGTACGCTGATGCATCGGCACAGATATCTTCTCCACCTCCAAGCCAGTGTGGCAGGCCGCCGCTGATCGCCATTGCTATGGATGCAATTACAGCGGCGATGACCAGGATAACGGCCAGAGCCTGCCTGAGCAGGCCTCGCGCCTTCCTGAGATCATTAGAACCGATGAGGTGTGCAACCTGGACAGTGAATCCATTGATGGAGGCCATGCAGAAGCCGCCTATGATCCAGGTTGATGTAGACACCAGTCCGATCGATGCCGACTGAGCAGCACCGAGCTTTCCCACCATGGCAGAGTCGATATATGACATCATGACGCTGCTCAGCTGAGCCAGTATGGCGGGAATGCTTAAAAGGAGAGCAAGACGAGCCTGCTCCCCTATTGTCATTTCTTCTCCGTTTCGGATTTTCAGCAGCAGCCTATCTTTCTGGCCACCGCTTTGATTCGAACTTATCACTAGAGTTTGATGGTGATCATCTGGAATGAGTAAGGAGGAAGATCAAGAGTCATCTTCTTTGAAACCTTGATGTTCTCCTGTACCGGAGCGATAGGCTGAGCGTCATAGTTGTTCTCTGCCTGAGGATCGCCTGAGAGGGTAACCTTTACAGCATTTGGCTTGATGTTGAAGCGGCTGAGGTTGATGGTTGCCTTCTTTGCAGTGTCAGATGCGTTGCCGACCTTGACATAGAGCTCACGGGTCTTGGTGTTGAGGATCACTGACTGCTCCTGGAGGATGTCCTTGTCCTCGATCTTCACACAGTCACCATAGTAGTACTGACCGCTTGACTGACCGAACATCTGCTGGATGTAGTAGCTGCAGGTGAGGTATGGTCTGTCGTTATCGAAGTAGATGAGGTCCGGATTCCAGTTGGTAGCGTCCTTGCGTGCGAAGAGAGGTGCGTATGAAGTCATGCATACAACGTCTCCGTTGCGCTCAACGTGGAGGAGATAAAGACCCTCAGCAAGAGCGTCGATAAGCTTCTTGTCCTTTGCTGCGTACTCACCGAGGTAAACCTTGGTCTTGCGGTTGCGTGGATAATTGTCATACTGACGCTGGTTGAGGAAGTAGTCTCTCTGCTCATAGTAGTGCTCGTCGAGAATAGGAATTCCAAGTTCCTCTGCCACACGCCAGCCGTTCTGGTAGTCAACATTATCTGCGTGTGAACCAGGACCTGCGGTACCTACGATGACGATCTCAGGATGTGCCTTGGTAACTCTCTCATAGATATACTTGAAGCGCTCCTCGAATGCAGGTGTGATCTCCTCCTCGTTACCGAGGCCGAGGTACTTGAGGTTGAATGGCTCTGGATGGCCTGCCTCAGCGCGGATCTTGCCCCACTTTGAGTCTGCTGGACCGTTAGCCCACTCGATGAGGTCGAGAGCCTCGTCTACCCACTCGTCCATTTCCTCCATAGGAACAGCCTCCTGTGCGTGGCCCTTCATGTTCCAGCCACCGTTGGTACCCTGACAGCTCACACCGCAAGGGAGGATTGGAAGCGGCTCCATGCCCATGTCCTCGCAAAGCTGGAAGTACTCGAAGTAGCCGACTTCCATTGACTGATGATAACCCCAGGTGTTCTTGAGGGACTTGCGCTGCTCCTTTGGACCTACAGTGGTCTTCCAGCGATATGTATCCCAGAAGCCGTCGCCACCACCGTGAACAACGCAGCCGCCAGGGAAGCGCATGAACTTAGGATGGAGAGCCTCGAGAGCCTCTGCAAGGTCCTTGCGGATTCCGTGTCCGTGATATGTATCCTGAGGAACGAGTGAAACCATGTCAACATCCATGACACCCTCGCCGAGTGCAAGGATCTGGAGTGTTGCATTTTCACAGTCCTGGGTAGCAGTGAGGGTAACCTCATACTTCTTCCAGTCCTTGCCGCTGGTCTTGATGGTTGCGTCTGCAACTGCAACAGGTACCGGAGGACCCATTCTTCTCTCGCCAGGGACAAAAGGTCCTCTTACTACAGGAGCAACGACAGCAACGCGGAGATCCTTGTCTACGCCATCAGTATTGCGGACGAAGATAGAGAAGTCATACTTTGCGCCTTCCTTTACGTTGATTCCGTCGAAACCGTCATTTGAAAGACCGAAACCGGTCCAGCCGTTGAAATCATAGAAATGTCCTACGCGCTCGATATTGAGACGCATGTAGGTAGGGTTGTTAGGATGGATAGGATCCTGCTGCTTGAACTCGAGAAGACCGAGCGAATGGCCAGGACGCTGTACACGCCAGTGGGTACCAGGGCCCCATCCGTCTCTCTCTGAAGGGTTGTATTCGAAGGATCCGTTCTGCACGAGCTGTGCATTGAGACCACCGTCAGCTGAAGAGCTGATGTCCTCGAAGAAGATACCGATGAGCTCGTCGCTGATCAGCTTTCCTCCACGCGGTGCATTCATTGGTTTCTGGGCGGCAAGTCCAAGGGCAGAAGCGAGCATGAGAGCTCCTGCGATGCCGTTTTTCAGTACTTTCATTGTGGTTTGATTATTTGTTCTAAAGTATTGTTTCAATTCTGCGAAAGTAAGAAAAAAAGCCCAAAAAACCATTATCTTTGCAACTCCCCAGGACATATATGAAGAAAGTATTTTTTATCGGTCTTCTCCTGATCTCTGCGCTTTCGGCTCGCGCACAGGAGTTCTCTTATGAAGCCAACATGGAATCAAGAGCCGCTCTCATGTACAACGGAGAGGATCTCTCATACAAAACCCAGCAGGTCCAGACCAACTTTTATGCGTCATATGGCGAGCATCTTTCAATGCGAATCAGGACCAGAATGTATAACTGGTCGAAGGGAGCCAACTTCTTCGACGCATCCGACTATTTCGAATTCTACTACTCTCCTGACGAGAACTGGACCTTCGCTGCCGGAAAAGGTGACAACCGCTTCGGAAGCTTCGAGTACGACCAGCGCCCTATCAATTTCTACTACCTCAGCGAGTTCTCAAATAACGTAGGAGCATTCCGCTGGTGTGCTTCAGCCGAGCGCCAGGCAGGCAACCTGGGCCGCATCGGCGTACAGGTTGCACAGAGCATGTACGCAACCGACCTCATCGGCTACAACCTCTACCTCCACCGCTTCACTGACAAATGGTCGGCGATGTGGTCACTCAGCGCCCATGAGTACGAGAAGGACAGCTATATGGGCATGGTCGCAATCGGCGACGAATACAACTTCGGCAAATTCAAGCTCCGCCTCGACGCCATCGACCGTTTCATCAGCATTGACGACCTTGCCGACTGGACAATATCAGCCAGAGCGACATGGGTTCCTACCGACCGGCTCCAGATTGCATTCGAGTACGCTAAGGATGTGAACAACACCGAATTCAGGGATGCTATGGTGGCAAAGGGATCCGACATCAACCAGTATCAATTCCGCGCAGAATACTACCCGTTCAAGGAAAACCGCAACATCCGCCTCCACGCATGCGGCGCCATCCGCCAGGGCCAGACAGCTCCGGATATCTTCTCCTCATCGACGATTCCTGTAGAATTCAGCAGCACCAGCGCCCAGGTCGGCATTTCCTGGAGAATCATCAAGCTCCACAACAGAAACTACCTTAAGTAAACAATAACCAACACACCGATCATGTATACCAATGAACAGGGGCTCTACGTAGCCCACGGACCAGAAGGTCCTATTTCCATCACAGGAAAGATGGCCAACCGCCATGGACTCATTGCCGGCGCAACAGGTACCGGCAAGACCGTATCACTCCAGGTACTCGCTGAGACATTCAGCCAGGCCGGCGTCCCTTGCTTCATGGCCGACATGAAAGGTGACCTCAGCGGAATCAGCCAGACCGGCAAGATGAGCGGCTTCATCGAGAAGCGCTGCGCCGAGTTCGGCATCGAGAACCCTCAGTTTGCCGGCTGTCCTGTCCGCTTCTTCGACGTATTCGGAGAGCAGGGTCACCCGATGAGGACCACCATCAGCAACATGGGTCCTCAGCTTCTTTCACGTCTCCTCCAGCTCAACGACACCCAGGAGGGCGTGATGAACGTGCTGTTCCGCGTCGCTGACGAGCGCGGCCTGCTTCTCATCGACATCAAGGACCTCCGCAGCATGCTTACATACATCTCGAAGCACGCAGCAGAGCTCACCACCACTTACGGAAACGTCTCTCCACAGAGCGTGGGCGCAATCCAGAGAGCCCTCCTCACCCTCGAGAACCAGGGTGCGGACAAGTTCTTCGGCGAGCCAGATTTCGACATCTATGACCTCATGCAGTGCGAAGGCGGCAAGGGAGTAATGAACGTCCTTGCAGCCGATAAGCTGATGATGAACCCTAAGCTCTATTCGACCTTCCTCCTCTGGCTCATGAGCGACATCTATGCGCAGCTCCCTGAGGTCGGCGACCTTGACCTTCCTAAGCTCGTGTTCTTCTTCGACGAGGCTCATACCCTCTTTGACGGCACATCAAAGGCTCTCCTGGACAAGATCGAGCAGGTGGTACGACTGATCCGAAGCAAGGGTGTTGGTGTATACTTCATCACCCAGAACCCTACCGATATTCCTGACTCTGTCCTTGGACAGCTCGGAAACCGCGTACAGCACGCTCTCCGTGCCTACACTCCAAAGGACCAGAAAGCAGTACGTGCAGCAGCAGAGACCTTCCGCGCAAATCCAAACTTCAACACAGAGGAAGCGATCATGTCCCTCGAAACCGGAGAAGCCCTCGTTTCATTCCTTGACGCGAAGGGTGCTCCTGCTGTAGTTCAGCGCGCACGCGTACTCTTCCCGCTGAGCCAGATCGGCGCCATCAGCGAGTCCGAGCGCGAGCACTGTATCAAGAGTTCACGTCTCTTCGGCAAGTACGACAAGGCCATCGACCGCGAAAGTGCATTTGAGGTTCTTCTGGCAGAGAGCGAAGCTGAGGCAAAGGCCGCAGAGGAAGCAAAGATTGCAAAGGAGAAGGAAAAGGAGGAGGCAAAGGCAGCCAAGGAGGCAGAGAAGGCCGAGAAGGCCGCAAAGCCGGCTGCTTCAAAGAAGAGCAAGAGTCTCGGAAAGACTCTCGTCGGCGCAGCCGTAGGTGCTGTGATCACTTCTGCAGCGAACTCGATCAGCACCACAGTTGCTGACAGCGTTGCAGGCAAGAAGGGAGCAAACGGCAAGAAGTCAGCTACCAACAAGGCTGTGAAGTCCGCAACTTCAAGCGTAGTCCGCACCCTCGCCCGCTCTATCCTTGGCACCCTCGTGAAGTAATTTCCGCGGCGCGAGGGCTTTGTCCCAATGCGTCACCTGACAATAAAGCCCCTCATTCAATTTTGAGTGAGGGGCTTATATTTTCAATCTAGCTGAAGATGATCGTCTTGTTCTTGAATGTGAGGATCTTTCTCTCGACGTGTTTTGATACTGCGCGGGAGAGGACGATCTTCTCGAGGTCGCGTCCCTTGAGCACAAGGCTGTCTGGGGTGTCCTTATGGGTGATGCGGACCACATCCTGCTCGATGATCGGACCGGCATCAAGCTCGGTAGTGACATAGTGGCTGGTAGCGCCGATGATCTTCACTCCCCTCTCATATGCCTGGTGGTAAGGCTTCGCTCCGATGAAGGCAGGGAGGAAGGAGTGATGGATGTTGATGATCTTGTTCGGATAGCTCCTGATCATGTCCTCGCTGATGATCTGCATATAGCGGGCAAGAACAATGAAGGTGACGTTCTCCTTGCGGAGGAGTTCCATCTCGGCAGCCTCGACCTCGGCCTTGTTGCTGTGGTCTTTCTTGATAGACCAGACATAATAAGGAATTCCGAACTGTTCTGCCACGTATCTTAGATCCTCATGGTTGGAAACGATGCAAGGGATTTCCACGTCAAGTTCACCAGCCTTGTATCTTGCCAGAAGGTCATAGAGGCAGTGGCTCATCTTGCTGACGAAAAGTGCCATGCGAGGCTTCTCGTCATTGAAGTAAAGATTGCTCTCGACTCCGAAACGGACTCCGTAGAGAGTATCGATAATATCCTTGATCTTGTCGCGTGGAATAAGGAAACCGTCAAGTTCCCACTCGATTCGCATGAAGAAAACGCCATCAACGCGGTCTACATACTGATCGAGATAAACGATGTTTCCGTGATTGTCCGTGATGAATTTGGTAATCTCCGAGATAATACCCTGACGGTCAGGGCAGTGAAGGAGAAGTATTGCGGTAGGTTTCATATTGCCAATAAGTTCGTTCAATGGAGGCTTCAGCTCCGAGGAATTGCAAATATAGACTTTATCCTTCAATTAACAAACAGAGGATTTTTGTTACTTTTGTGCCGTACAAGATTATCCTGATGAAAACCAGATCAAAGATTATCAGAGGCCTTTTGGCCATCAGTCCATTGATTGTATTCCTTGTCGTCTACCTTGCGACATCCCTGATACTTGGCGACTTTTACAAGGTTCCTGTCGCATCCGCATTCCTCGTGGCATCGGTTTATGCCGTACTAGTCTCCGAAGGCAGCCTGAACGAACGCCTCGAAGCATTCTCATCGGGTGCAGGCAACAGCAAGGTGCTCCTTATGATCTGGATATTCATTCTGGCTGGTGCCTTTGCCCAGACGGCCAAGGACATAGGTGCAGTGGATGCGACCGTAGGCCTTGCCTTGAGGATTGTTCCGCATGGAATGCTCTTTGCCGGCCTGTTCCTTACCGCCTGCTTCATCTCCCTGTCGATCGGAACCAGTGTCGGCACTATCGTGGCACTTGTCCCTATTGCAGCCGGAATAGCAGAATCGACCGGCGGCAGCGTCGCTTTCATGACAGCCGTAATAGTCGGCGGAGCATTCTTCGGTGACAACCTCTCATTCATAAGCGACACCACCATTGCCGCAACCAAGGCACTCGACTGCGAGATGAGAGACAAGTTCAGGGCCAATCTCCGCGTCGTCATCCCTGCCGTAATCATAGTTACTGCCATCTACATCATAGCCGGAGCCGGCGTTCACGCAGAAACTGTCACAGCAAGCATACAGTGGTACAAGGTGCTCCCATACGTCGCCGTGCTTGCAATGGCCATGTGCGGCGTGAACGTGATGATCTCGCTCAGTATCGGAATCGTGATCAATTTCACAATCGGCATGGCTACAGGTGTAATGGGATGGAGCTCATGGCTGGCATCCATGGGAACAGGAATCGAGGGCATGGGCAGTCTCATAACGGTGACTCTCCTTGCCGGAGGCATGATGGAACTGATCCGCAGAGGAGGAGGGCTTGACCTTGTAATCAATGGAATCTCACGACAGGCCAAGAGCAGACGCAGCGCAGAATTCAGCATTGCAGCACTTGTAAGCCTGGCGAACCTGTGCACGGCAAACAATACCATCGCTATCATCACCACCGGTGGCATAGCGAAGGACATCGCCGACAGGTTCCAGCTGGACAGGAAGAGGGTTGCAAGCATTCTGGATACATTCTCGTGCCTGGTCCAGGGCCTGATACCGTATGGTGCACAACTATTGATGGCAACCGCACTCTCGGGAGAGGATGCAGCTGCCATCATATCTTGTTTGTATTATCCTTTCGTTTTGGGAGCAGTGTCTCTGCTGTCAATCCTGTTCAGGAAAGGCTAGAGCCCTCTGCAGGCTCGCAGGAACGCATCCGGGTCTATCTCAAGCTCGCGGCATATGCGTGCTGCCACGCCTAGAGAAGGGACGACTGTACCGCGGATGTACTCGCTGATACGTGACTGGCTTGTTCCGACCTTTTCGGCCAGTTCCTTCTGGGATATAGCCTTATTGCGCAGGCCTGACTTTATCAAGCCTCCAAGCGTCACTGAACCATACTGGACCTCTTCCTCCTGAAGCATGGAAGGCCATTCCCCGACCTCATGATTCAAGGTCTCCCCTGTCATCTTTTCATCACAGGCTAGTCCGAGCCTTATGTATGTGTCAAGGCCGACATTGCTCTTGGCACTCAGCCATAGGGACACCTGACTTGGGCTGACTCCAAGCATATCTGCCATTTCCTTCTGGCTGATACGGCAGTCAACCATCCTGCCGGCGAGTTCGGCCAGCATCTCGCGTCTACGGGAAAGTACCAGGTCCTTGTCCATACGAAAGACAGAGAAAATCAGAATCCGAAGATTCCCTTTGCCACGAAGAAGAGTACAGGCACAAGCAGGCCCGGAAGCATGTTAAGGGTCTTGCAGTCCCTGAGATTGAGAAGTTTCAGTCCGGAAGCGAGGATGAGAGAACCTCCGACGATGCTGAGTTCGGTCACAAGTTCTTCGCTGATCGCAGTCTCGGATATCTTGGCAATCATGTAGAACATGCCCTGCCAGCAGAACAGCACAGGTGCTGCCCATATCATTCCGATACCGAATGTGGACGCAAGGACCATTGACGAGCAGAAGTCCAGTGTAGCATTGGTGAAAAGATATGTATTATCGCCATGAAGCGCGCTGAGAACCGGGCCGAGCATGGAGAATGTGCCGATGCAATAAAGCAGGATGCCTGTTGACAGACCTTCCGCAAGACGTCCCGAACCGTCTCCACGGTTTACCAGACGCGAGAACCTGTCATCCAGCTTGAGCATATAGCCGACCAGTGAGCCGACCGCGAGGCTGATGATGAACAGGACAGGTACTGTACTCTTCGGGAGATTGTGTACGCAAGCATTGGCACCCAATGCCAAGGAGGCAATACCCATCGCGTTGAATAATGCCTCCTGGTACTGTGGTTTGATTCCCTTTTTGAGTACGGCACCGAGAATGCTGCCTGCAATGATACAGCAGGTATTGACGATTGTGCCGACCATTTCTACTTGAGGACAGCCTTGAGTACTGTACCAAGCAGGCCGCCTGACTTCTTCTGGCCTCCGCCCTGGAGAGTGATAAGGACATCATTGAGATCGACGTCACCGTCTCCATCCTGATCCTTGAGAATGCCTGAAAGCTTGCTCATGATTACCGGAATGACTGCTGATACACTGCCGGCGAGCTTGCTGTCAAGACCCATATTCTTCGCATTTCCGTTGAAGATCTTTCCTGCAAGGTCGATTACAGGGCTTGCTGCAGCTGCGTTTGCCTTGCCGGTAAGGATTTCCTTGATGAGATTGATGCCGCCAGCCTTTGTCGCTGTCTGGGTAAGGCTGCCGAGGATAGACTCTGAAAGACCGTTAAGGACAGTCTGCTGAAGGTTTGCAGGAAGATTGAGACCGCCAGCCTGCGCCTTGACCTGCTGAGCGATGATGTCGGTAATAGATGCCATTTTCTTGTGTCTTTTTATCTGTTCGTATCGTAAAAATACATTTTACGGAAATAAATACCAAAAATTATACTTCCGGCCAGTCGAATCTTTCGATATCCTCCTCGACAAGCGGAGCTCCGGCCTGGACCTCGATGAATGTAAGATGGCTGTCCTGTGCCTTGATTGCGTGAAGCTGTCCTACCTTGATGTCGAGCACGTCTCCCCTGCCGACCTCACGGGCGACACCGTCTAGTATGAAAATGCCACGGCCATTGGTAACGGTCCACACCTCCGAACGATGGTGATGGACCTGATAGCTTATGCAACAGCCGGGATTGAGCGTAATGGTCTTTGTCAGTTCCTCGAAACCATCGGGATACTTCTGGTAATTAAGGACGCGATATGTTCCCCAACGTCGTTCCTCGTACATAGGACGTCGCTTAAGACCGGCCACATAGTCCTTTATGCGGTCACTCTGATCCTTGCCGCAAACGAGGATTCCATCCGGACTAGCGGCCACGACTATATCGCGGACACCTTCGCACATGACAGGCATCTCAAGTTCATTCACAACTGTAGCGTGTCTGACATTGCGGCCCATTATGACGTCTCCGATGACCTGGCTCTGGAGCCTCTTTGAAAGTGCGTTCCAGGTTCCAAGATCCTCCCACAGACCGTCGAACGGTATTACTCCCAGGTTCTCAGCCTTCTCCACCACTTCGTAGTCGAAGCTGATCTTTGGCAGGTCGCAGTATCGTGCGCGGAGCTTGTCGAAAGAATCCTCCTTTACGTACTCCCATACGTATGAACAGAGCGTTCCCAGCTTGATCACGAACACGCCACCGTTCCAGAATGCGCCTTCCGAGATCAGGTCATGGGCAGACTGGGCGCTAGGTTTCTCGACGAAACGGGTCACATGGAGCATTCCATTATCATCTGCCTTCCCTTCCTGAGGAACTATGTAACCAAAGGATGTCGAATCGTAACGCGGCGTAATACCCATGAGCACGAGCTCAGCAGCGCCGTTGCCGACAGATTCAGCCATCGCCGCAATCACGTCGAAATATCCCTCCTCGGTATAAGGGTCGCAAGGCATGATGGCGATTGTCTCATCAAGCGGACAGCCCTTGACAAGCCTGAGCCATTCGGCAGTCAGGGCGATTGCCGGAAATGTGTCGCGTCTCTCGGGTTCGGTGACGATATCGACACGGCCTCCAAGCTGGGACAGGATAGGGTCGCGCTGGGCAATGTTGGTAGCAATGGTGATGTCGCAATCAAGTCCGGACTTGCGTATCTGACGTTCGATACGGCAGATCATCGACTCGGAGCCTCCGTCGGGAGCCTCGAGAAGAGAAAGGAACTGCTTGCTTCTTGCGTCATTGGAAAGAGGCCAGAGGCTTTTTCCCGATCCGCCGGATAAGAGTATGAGCTGCATATATATGGTTCTTTTGTTTCTACATGAAAAAACGGTCGTTGAAGTTGACCAGGTACACCTTGTCGACAGCTCGTGTCAAGGCGGTGTACAGCCACTTCAGGTCGTCCACGGTCTGTTCGTCCTGCCAGAACGGACAGTCTATGAACACGCATCGCCACTGACCGCCCTGTGACTTGTGACAGGTGATCGCCGCGGCGTACTTAAGCTGGAGCGCATTGAAGAACGGATCCTCACGGACTGCTTCCCAACGCTTCTTCTTCGAGGTGATATGGGAGTAGTCGGCATTCACGCCCTCATACAGGGCATTCTGCTGTTCATAGGTAAGCGATGCAGACTCGCTGCACAGCGTATCCAGGCACACCTTTGCCGTTATCTCGCGTCCATCATAGTCAGGGAAGGACATGGTCGCATCAGCAAAATGAAGACCGTATCTTTCGACCTGACGTCCCAGACGGACAAGTTCCGCCATGTCACCGTTCGCAATATAATCCATTTCCGGGACATCTTCGAGAAATTGATAGCAATTCTTTACTATCATCAGCCTGTCGCCGCGCAGAAGCTGTTCCTCGCGATACTGGACAGTCGACCGTATTCCAAGATTGTATCGTATCGCACGCTTGTTGGAACGGCACAGAATCATGGTTTCTTCCTCGCCATAGCGTGAATATGCATCGGTTATCGTCTCAATAAGGTCGCCTCCGGAAATCCTTTCTATATCAGCGTAACCATCCACGTCCAGCATGAGATCCGGGATGGTCTCGTATGGTTCAGTGTATGAGATGGTCTCTCTGAGCATGGTTGCATTGGCCAGAATTCCCGACTCCTGTTTCTGACGCACTACCGTCGTAAGCTCGATATAGCGGACTCCCCCGAAATTGTCCATGAACGATGCATCCAGAGCAGGGCTCGTTTCAAGGCCGACAGGAGGCAGCTGTGCACAGTCTCCAAGCATGATCATACGGTTGCCGGAGCCGTTGCGGACATATGACACAAGATCTTCCAGCAGGTTGCCGGACCCGAATGCGGCGAATCCCTGCCGCTCAGCGGCTTCTGACCCTATGAGCGAGACTTCGTCGATAATGAACAGGGTATCATTGGACTTGTTCGGAGCCAGACTGAAGTTGCCATATCCGGCATCGCCGACCGATTTCTGGCGATATATGTGTTTATGAATGGTCGACGCCTTGCGTCCTGAGTGATGAGACAATACCTTTGCAGCCCTTCCCGTTGGTGCCAGCAGTACGCATGGCATCTTCAGTTCGAGCATGGTATTGATTATAGCCGAAATGGCCGTGGTCTTGCCTGTTCCGGCATATCCGTTCACGATCATGATGTCCGCATCATCGGAAGTCAGAAACTCCGAGGCTTCAGCCAGCATGTTCTCCTGGCAGGGTGTCGGTTCATAGGCCAGACGCGCCATGAACATCTTGCACAGCATTCCTGCCCTGTCCATTCTAGATATCCTTCTTGCGGTTGAACAGCATTGCGGCTACGGCAAGCGCCGGATAAATCTCGATACGTCCAAGGAACATATCTATCGAGAAGAGGAATTTCGCCGATGCCGGAAGCGTATTATAGCTGCCCATCGTTCCGAGTTCACGGATTGCAGGGCCTACGTTGCTCATCGAAGAGATCGAGCCGGCAAAAGCGTTGTGAGGCGATATTCCAAGCATGAGCGCAAGAAGAACAGAAACTGCCAGCAGGAAAGAGAAAAGCACAAGATAAAGGATATGAGGAGCGATTTCATCCTCCTTCAGGCTGTGGTTACCGAGACGGACGCCCATGACGTTCGACGGATGAAGGGTCATCCTTATCTGACGGACTATTGTCTTGACGAACACGAGCACACGGTCAGCCTTGACGCCACCGGTTGTCGAGCCTGCACATCCGCACATGACAGCCATGAAGAAGAGCAGCAGACTGGATACCATAGGCCACTCGGCATTGTCTACCGTGGCAAAACCGGTGGTCGAAGCGACTGCAAGAGTCTGGAAAGCGCTGTCCCACAAAGCCGTGTTCCATGCCTGAATCACCCCGCGGGTCTTCAAAGAGATTGCAAGAAGGACCGTGAAGAACAAGAGTGACAGTGCATAGAACTTGAGTATCGGATTGTTGAATGGCTTCAGAGAACGGTTTACGAACGCCGAATAAATCAGTCCGAAATGGATGGATGCAAGGAACATGAAGAGCATCGAGATGCCCTCTATCCATCTGGAATTGAAACTCGCTATTGACAGAGCCTTGGTTGAGAAACCTCCAGTCGCACAGACGCTGAATGCGTGGTTGATCGCGTCGAACGGAGTCATGCCGGCAAGCAGATAGGCCACGAATGCAACCAATGCAAGGCCAAGGTACACCTCAGAGAAAATGAACACTGTCTTGTTGGCGCGGCTATGGTAAGTGTCCTTGCTGAGAGACGATAGCTCCATATTGGTCAGCCTCATGCGGATTGGGCTGGAGTTGGGAATGATCAGGAGAAGGAAGACCACGACTCCCAGACCACCGATGAAATGGGTCGAGCTGCGCCAGAACAGAAGGCTCGGCGGCAGTGCCTCGATATCGTCAAGTATGGTCGCACCGGTAGTCGTGAATCCCGAGACGCTTTCGAACCAGGCATTTATGACGGTGAACTGGTCACCTCCCCATAGCACGAACGGCAAAGCTCCGAAGATGAAAGACAGCAGCCATGACAGCACGACGATGACGTAACCGTCACGAAGGGTGATGGAAGTCGCCTTGCGCACGAAAATGAACGGGAAGGCTCCGACCGATGCTGTGATCAGGAACGATATGACCATGGCCGTGAGAGCACTGTCATTGCCATACATGACACTGACTATGATGGAAAGGAACATGAAGAATGCACTCGCAAGGAGCGCCAGTCCCACGTTTCTGCTGATGGCCTTAAAGTTCAGCATGGCGGTTCTTTATGAAGTTCCTGCGCATGTGGTTGTTTTCCTCTGTCAGGTCCTTGATTGCCGAATTGAGTTCAGAAAGCTGGTCATCTCCGTCGAACTCACATGCGTAGTGCTTGTGAGAATCATTGAACTCGTTCAGTGCTTTCAGCATCTTGTTCAGCGGCTTGACGTAATAGGCTATGATGAAGTACAGCAGCCAGAAAAGAAGGAGGATGCCGGCGGCGATTGCAACGAAACCCGGTACCACACTGCGGTAGTATCCCCTGTCGAAGGTTGCAGAGCTGCGTCGAAGGCCGGCGAAGATGTCATCGCTCATGTCATCAAGACACTGCGAAAGCTTCTCATATTCAGGCTGAAGACTTCCGAAAAACCAGTCACGGGTATCGATGAAGTCTGAAAGCAGCACATTCGAGAGCTCCCTGGTCTTGACCATATAGCTGTCCCACGCCATGAGCACACTGTCAGCAAGTGGACCGATCCTTTCGGAACGTACTCTTGACTTAAGGTCTTCGATGCGTGAATGGAAGGTCACAGAATGGTCTGCAACCGGAATTTCGGCGCTGATATCATCATCTCCTACGACATTCAGTACCTTCAGATGGTATTCATTACAGTCATTGGAGAGACTTCTGGCGATATTTATACATTCAATGTCTCCTGCGATAAGGCTGGACACATAGTTGCTCATTCGGCTGTACATCACCATGGTGATTGCGCATGCCACCACCATGACGAGAGCAATGAGACCAATGCTCAGACGGAGCTTGGTTCTGATTGACAAAGCCTTGGATTCTTTTTTCAGTATCTTTGCCATATGCTACATCAGTTTCATGAACTTGCTGCGCGCAAGCATGCAGTTTCCGAAAGGAGCCGCACGACGGCCGAGTTCGGAGAATCGTATGACTGTATCGCTGCTGACGCGGCTAAGCGAGTGCTTGTTGATTGCTGAACGGATAGGGAGCATGAGGTAATCCTTTCCGACCATGAGGCGGCCTCCGATAATCACCATTCCTGGATTGAAGATATTGATCAGACCTGCAATGCTGCGGCCCAGGGTATGACCGATCTGCTCGATTCCCTCGATTGCAAGCACATCCTCATCCTCTACTGCCTTTAGAATCTCGTCCAGGGACACATCGCCTTTTTCCTTGTATATCTCGGACAGCGATGAAGTTCTTCCCGCCTGTATCTGCTCGATGAGATTTGCATGGAGGGCAGAACCGGAGGCTTCAGTCTCGAGGCAGCCGATCTTTCCGCAACGGCAGATCCTGTTGTTGTGCAGCAGCGGGAAATGACCGATCTCGCCAGAGAATCCGCTGACTCCGTAATAGAGCTCACCACCGAGTATAAGACCCATTCCCAGTCCCCAGCTGACATTGATGAACAGAGTGTTTGGGTTAGCCTTGGCCGGATTGCTGATATATTCGCCGTATGTCATTGCACGCGAGTCGTTCTCGATGCTGACATTGACGCCGAGTTCCTGTTCGAAGAAGGACTTGAGTGGAAGGTCCTCGCTGACAGAATAGGTCAGGCTGTATCCTTTCTCCGGATTGACACGTCCGGACAGGCTGACGCCGACTGCCAGAACTTCATGCCATGCGATTCCTGTATTGCTGACGGTATCCTTTATCTTTGCACAGAGGGAGCGGAAAGACATGGTCGTCGCCTCAAGGACGAAATCCACGTCCTGGACATAATTCATAAGTTTGCCGCTGAAATCGGCAATTCCCATATGAAGATGCTGGCGGCCGATGTCGACGCCAATGAAATAACCGGCTCCGGGGTTGAGACCGAATATGCTTGGACGTCGTCCACCTGCGGTTCCCTGCTTTCCGAGATCGAGTATGAAACCGTCATCGATAAGCTCGCCGATGAGCTTGGTTACAGTCGGAACGCTGGCATTGATCTCGCGGCTGAAATCTGCGATACTGTATTTGCCTCCCTTTATACAGAGACGGATGATCTTTTTCTTTAAAATTGCGTTTTTGCTTTCTGCATCAGCAAGAAAGGCAATTCTACTTTTCATGCTTGTCTATTTGTTAGTTCAAAAAAACACGGTTTGGGCTTCGTTATGCAAATATATGCGCAATTTTTATAAAATCCTTTACTAATTATTAAGTAATTTGAATATTTGATTCTTATCGAGACTCAAAATTGCATTTCAAAACTCTCAGGTTGATAAAAAGGGGCAAAAAAAAGAGCGGCCACAAGGTCGCTCTTCAATATCGGGAACTTTACTTCTAGAACTTGAACGAGTCCTTGAGTGCAGTTGTCTTGTTGTATACAGGAAGCTCAGGAGTGCTGTCCGGATCGCGATGGAAGTAGCCTACACGCTCGAACTGAACGGCGATGCCTGTATTGTCCTCGACGAGAGCCGGCTCGGCATAGCCCTTTACCACCTTGAGCGACTCCGGATTGAGATAGTCCTTGTAGTCCTTATCCTCAGGGATATCGTTCATATCCTCCTTTACAAAGAGCTTGTCATAGTTGCGGACCTCGATTTCTTTCATATACTCTGTAGAAACCCAGTGGATCGTACCCTTGACTGCGCGGTACTCGCCGTCGCGTCCGGTAGTAGGATCATAGGTACACTTGAGCTCGACAACCTTGCCGTTCTCATCCTTGACAACCTCGTTGCACTTGATGATGTA
Source organism: Bacteroidales bacterium (assembly GCA_024402135.1). Taxonomy (GTDB): domain Bacteria; phylum Bacteroidota; class Bacteroidia; order Bacteroidales; family UBA932; genus Cryptobacteroides. Next base: position 87,277 of record JAKSJN010000006.1, on the reverse strand, counting down.
GGTATACTTGAGGCGTACCTCTCCGTCTGGCTTTAGACGGAAGAACTTCTTAGGAGCATCCTCCATGAAATCGCTGCGGTCGATGAGAAGTTCTCCGGTGAATGGAACATTTCTCTTTGCTCCCTCCGGATCGGCAGGATTGAGAGGACAGTCGAACCACTCAACCTTGCCTGGCTCCCAGTTGGTGATGGTCAGCTTGATCGGGTCGTCGCTGACAACCATATATCTGTTCGAGCGGGCATTGAGATCCTGACGGACACACCACTCGAGAAGCTGGAGATCCATCATCTGGTCACGCTTGCTGACGCCGATCTTGTCGCAGAACATCTTGAGAGCGTCGGCGGTATAGCCACGGCGGCGTACACCGCAGAGCGTAGGCATGCGAGGATCATCCCAACCGCTTACAAGACCCTTCTGGACGAGTTCGAGAAGCTTGCGCTTGCTCATGAGGGTATATGTAAGGTTCAGACGGGCGAACTCATACTGATGCGATGGGAAGATGCCGAGAGTCTGGATGAACCAGTCATAGAGCGGACGATGCACATCGAACTCGAGAGTACAGATAGAATGGGTGATATGCTCGATCGAATCGCACTGGCCGTGGGTGTAGTCGTACATCGGATAGATGCACCACTTGTCACCCGTACGGTGGTGGCTTGCATGCTTGATACGGTACAGGATAGGATCACGGAACATCATGTTAGGATGTGCCATGTCGATCTTGGCACGGAGCACCTTCTCTCCGTCAGCATACTTGCCGGCCTTCATGTCGCGGAACAGCTGGAGATTTTCCTCGACGCTGCGGTTGCGGTAAGGGCTGTCGGTTCCAGGGGTCTCGACGGTACCGCGGTTGGCACGCATCTCCTCCTGGTTCTGGTCATCGACGTATGCCAGGCCACGCTTGATCATATCCTCGGCCCACTCATAAAGCTGGTCGAAATAATCAGATGCATATTTCTCTTCAGCCCAGTCGAAACCGAGCCACTTGATATCTTCCTTGATTGCGTCAACGTACTCGGTATCCTCCTTAACCGGATTGGTATCGTCGTAGCGGAGATTCGTCTTTCCGCCATACTTCATTGCGAGTCCGAAATTGATGCAGAGGCTCTTGGCATGGCCAAGGTGGAGATAACCGTTTGGCTCCGGCGGGAAACGGGTAAGGATACTCTCGTACTTGCCGGAACGGAGGTCCTCCTCGATGATTTCCTCAAGGAAATTCAGCTTCTTCTCCTCGACAGGAGCCGCAGTGTTGACTGTCTCTTCAATCATAATCTTTCTATTTGTGATGCGAAACGCAAAAATAACAATAATTATCGTATTTTTGTGTCAAAACACTTGTTATATGACAAAATCAATGACCGGCTACGGCAAGTCAGGGCTGACGCTCGAAGCCGGAAAGCTCACAATAGAAATCAGGACACTCAACGCCAAGGGATGTGACGTCAACATCAAGACATCGCTTCTGCCAAAGGACAAGGACATTCTTGTACGCCAAAAGATTGCAAACTCACTCCAGCGCGGTACCATCGACTTCTATATGAGCTGGGAGCCGAATGCAGGCGACTCGGCGAAGACCGTCAACAGCGAGCTGGTGATGGCATATTACAATCAGCTGCTGGCCATAAGGAAAGAGATCGGAATGATGGATCCCAACTCGGACCTCACCAAGACCCTCCTCCTCAACGACGCCCTCAAGATGCCGGATGTCGTGGACGCCAGGAAGAGCGATGTGATCACCGATGAAAACTGGGCGCAGGTCGAGGCTGCGATCGACAATACCCTTGCCGAAGTCAACATGTTCCGTGAGCGCGAAGGCATCGCGTTATACAACGACGTGACATCTCGTGTAGCCAACATCCTTGCACTCGAAAACGAGGTCGAGAACCTTGAAGGAGAGCGGATCCAGGCCGTACGTGCACGCATTCTCAAGAATCTCGAGGACCTCGCACAGAAGCCCGACGAGAGCCGTTTCGAGCAGGAGATGGTATTCTACCTCGAGAAGCTCGACATCAACGAGGAGAAGGTACGCCTCCGCGAGCATTGCCGATATTTCATGAGCGTCATCGACGGCGATGAAAACCCGGGCAAGAAACTCGGATTCATCATCCAGGAGATGGGCCGCGAGATCAACACCACCGGATCCAAGGCCAACCATGCCGGAATCCAGAAGGCCGTTGTCCGCATGAAGGACGAACTCGAGAAGATCCGTGAGCAGTCAATGAACATCCTCTAGGCCATGAAGAAGCTTCTCATAGCGACTGCAGCTGCAGCCATAATGCTCTCATGTTCAGGCAGCCGGCCCGACCCGGTCGCACAGGCTCTTGAAGAGGCTGTGAAACTGAGTATCTCGGAGCCATGCAAGTTCAGGCTGTATACACTTGAACTGACTGATTCAACAACATTCCGCACAGAGTTCGAGAGACGCGCCAAGGTCTTTGAGGTCAAGTCAAAGCGGGAGGGCGAGCTGTATGCCAGATATGTCACCGAGGGAAAGCCGAAGAACGCCGCCGTCCACATGGAGGCAATGACCAAGGCAAACAGGAACCATAGTTCTCTTGACTCGCTGATGAACAGCATGGAGTCCCGCCTTGATGACATAGCTTACTACGATTACAAGTTCTCCGGCAAGGCATACGGTGACAGCGGAGAGGTCGAATACCGCGACAGCTGGTTCACCATAACTCCTGGCGGAAAAGTCCTCGCGATAACTCACGACAAGAAAGAGCTGCACAAGAATGCAGGCCGGGCCATACCGGGTTACATGGAAATCTTCAGACAGGACGAAGACGTCCCGGAGCTTGAAGATGAAATCGACGAGACGACAGTAAGGGTCCGATAAACGATTGCGTTTTTCGGACTTTTTCATTAAGTTTGCACATAACAAAAAATGTAACCACACATGAAGTTCAAAGTATCCAGCGCAGAGTTGCTCAAGGGCATTCTCGATGTATCCAAGGCCATTCCGGCGAAGCCGGCTCTCCCTATATTGTCATCATTCCTCTTCGAACTGCAGGGCGGCGTGCTCCGCATCACCGCATCGGATTCCGAGCTCACCCTCATCACCGAGGTAGAGGTCGACAATTGCGAGGAGGAAGGACGCATCGCAGTATCTTCGATGCACCTCACAGACCTTCTCAAGACTCTTCCGGATCAGCCTGTCGGCATCAGGACCATCAACGAGAACTCGATCGAGTGCAGCTGGACCAGCGGTAATTCCGAGCTTCCATACTTCCCTGCCGCAGACTACCCTGACATCAAGAATGTCGGCGAGGACGCCCAGAACGTGACCTTCCCTGCCCCAGATCTCCTCGAGGGCATCAACAGCACAATATACGCGACCGGCGATGACGAGATGCGTCCGGTAATGAACGGTATCTACTTCGACATGAGCGAATCATCCACCACCCTCGTGGCTTCGGATTCCCACAAGCTCATCTGCTATACAACCACAGCGGCAAAGACCGAGATGCCACTCTCGTTCATCCTCCACAAGAAGGCAGCAGCAGTCCTCAAGGGCGCCATTGCAAAGGAGGCCGGCGAAGTGAGCATTCTTTTCGACGCAAGCACTGTTCAGTTCAAGTTTGCCAGGACGATCCTCGTATGCAGACTTATCGTGGGCAAGTACCCAAGATACCGCGACGTCATTCCTCAGAACAACTCCAACATCCTGAGGATCGACCGACTTCAGTTCCTCAATACCATCCGCCGTATCTCGGTATGCGCCAACAAGGCCACTCCTAACGTAAAGTTCAAGTTCGACAGCAATGTGATGGAGGTTACCGCCCAGGATCTTGGCTTCAACATCGCAGCATACGAGAAGGTTTCATGTGATTACAGCGGAGACATCCTTTCGATCGGCTTCAAGTCAAACTTCCTTGCAGACATCCTCAACAACATGTCATGCGAGACTATCGTCATGAAGTTCCTCGATGCACGCAGGGCTGCCATCATCATGCCTTCAGAGGAAGAGGAAGAGAGCGAGAAGATCTGTGGCATCCTTATTCCAGTACTCGTTTAAGACATGGATCTGAACCTCAAGAAACCGCTGATATTCTTCGATATCGAGAGTACCGGCCTTCTTATCCCGACAGACAGCATCATCGAGCTCAGTTTCGTCAAGATACTGCCCGGAAACGAGGAGCGTATCAAGACATGGAAGATTCTTCCATGGGACTATGAAAGGAACTGCCAGCGCCCTATAAATCCAAGCGCATCAGCAGTCAATGGAGTCAAGGACGAAGATCTTGTCGGCTGTCCCAAGTTCTATGAGGTCGTGGACGAGATTGTAGAGTGGCTGAAGGGCTGCGACCTGGCCGGATTCAATTCAGCCAAGTTCGACCTGCCTATGCTCGCAGAGGAAATCGAACGCGTGCGCCACTACATGCACAAAGACCTTGACATAAACCTCCACGACATGAAGATGGTGGACGTCCAGAACATCTACCATGCAATGGAGCCACGCAACCTCAAGGCTGCATACAGGTTTTATTGCGGAGGAAAGGACTTTGAAGACGCACACACCGCCGAGGCTGACACCGTAGCCACATATGAAGTTCTCAAGGGACAGCTTGACATGTACGGCGAGACCCTCAAGAACGACGTCGACTTCCTTGCCAGCTTCGCGACACGCAATCATTTCGTCGACTATGCAGGCAGGCTTTCACGCAACGAACAGGGCGAAGCTGTCATCACATTCGGCAAGCACAAGGGCAAGACTGCACGAGAAATATACAACACCGAACCTTCATACTTTGCATGGATAATGAACGGCGAGTTCACCATGGACACAAAGCAGCAGTTCGCACTCCTCAAGAAGCAGTTTGACGACGAGCGCAAAGCCCAGAAGATGCAGAAAGAGAAACCTCTCAGCGAAGAGGAGACTGTTGATGCCGCAAAGATGCTGAAGGGACATTTCACCGGAAGCCTTTTCTAGAATGAAAATCTGCGTAGGATTATCCGGAGGCGTAGACTCCAGCGTTGCAGCCCTGTTGCTCAAGCAGCAGGGTTATGATGTATTTGCCATGTTCATGCAGAACTGGCATGATACAGAAGGCACGCTTCACGGAGACTGCGAATGGGAGGAAGACCGCTTTGTTGCCGAAATGGTAGCCCGTAAGATCGGGATCCCCTTCTATTTCGTGGACCTGAGCAAAGTCTACCGGCAACGTGTGGTAGACTATATGTTCGACGAATACTCCAAAGGACGCACTCCAAATCCTGACGTACTCTGTAACAGGGAGATAAAGTTCGATGCATTCCTCGAGGCTGCAAAGAAGCTGGGGGCGGACATGGTCGCAACTGGCCATTACTGCCGCAAGGAAACCATCCAGAGCCCTGACGGCAAGGAGATGCATAAGATTCTGGCCGGCGTAGACCCTGGCAAGGATCAGAGCTATTTCCTCTGCCAGCTCAACCAGGAGCAGCTTTCACAAGCTCTGTTCCCTATCGGCCATCTGCTCAAGAAAGAGGTCCGCGAAATTGCACGTGAAGCCGACCTGCCTTCAGCAGACAAAAAGGACTCTCAGGGAATCTGTTTCGTTGGAAAGGTTGATCTTCCTGTATTCCTGCAGCAGAAGCTCAAATCAGTAGAAGGAAACGTAGTAGAGGTTTTCGATCCTTTCTACCAAGACAATCCCCAGTACGACTTCACCCGTTCGGCCATCAAGTCACTGCTGAAAGATTGCGACGAAGAGCCCGAGTTGATCACCAGCTACATCTCCGAAGACAAGGCAACAGCCCCTTCTGCAAGAATCAATGACTATTCATACGAGAAGATAGCCCAGACTCCGGATGAAGTCTTCACACAGCTCAGCCAGCCGATCGACTATTCTTCCATCAAGTTCGAGACGGAGACATACAAAAGCGGAAGGAAGCATATCAAGAAAACCAGATACAAGGATAATCCATTCGGCAAGATTCTTGGGCAGCACGAAGGTGCACAGTTCTACACCATAGGCCAGAGAAAAGGTCTCAATATCGGCGGACACGCAGACCCGCTTTTCGTCATATCGACAGACATTGACAGAAACATAGTCTACGTCGGAGAAGGCCATACCCATAAGGGTCTGTCTCGTCTGTGCACCATGATATCGCGTGACGAGATTCACTGGATACGTCCCGACCTTGAGATGAAACCGGGCGAAATCAGACGCTACAAACTGCGCATACGATACAGACAGCCGCTGCAGGATGCGTTGCTAATAATGCGTGAAAGCGGACTCTATATACTCTTCGAGGCTCCGCAGCGAGGCATAACATCAGGTCAGTTCGCGGCCTGGTACGACAACGACGAGATGATTGGATCGGGAGTAATCTAGGAGATAAAGACAACGCCCTGGAATCCAGGGCGTTGTTATCTTTCTTAAATATTGTCGAAGATGAAAGGGAGGAGATCATCGACCCGCGCGAACTTGTAAATCATCTCGCCTCCAACCAGGATGACGGACATAGACTTTCCGGCCTTGGTCTGGTACTGCGCCATTACCTGCCGGCACGCGCCACACGGGGATGCCGGACTGGCACACAACACGCCATTCTGGGATGCAGCGACAGCTATACTGCGCTGAGCCAGGTCAGGATAGGCTGCTCCGGCAGAGAACATAGCTGTCCTTTCTGCGCAGAGACCGGACGGGTATGCCGCATTTTCCTGATTCGCTCCTTTGACGACAGTTCCATCTTCAAGACGCAAGGCGGCGCCTACATTGAATCCGGAATAGGGAGCATACGAACCAGCCAAGGCAGAAATTGCGGCATCCGCGAGTTCCCTGTCCTCGGCAGACAATTCATCCAATGAGCTGTAGACCTCGTAGGTATATCGGTATTCTCTGGTTTCCATGGCTATTGTTCAATTTGGTGCAAGTGTAAAAATCACTAACTTTGACCTTACATTATGTGGATTGTAAATATAGTCTTTTTCCGGGCAAATACACATCTACAAGCTTGGTTTTACGTCATGAGAAGGTTGATAATCCCATTGCTGCTCATTATTTGTTCCTGTACGGCAAGGAACGGCAGCGAAGCCGTCACAGGCGAAGGAAACGCATACGCAGAGCTGTTCGAGATATCAAAGACAGCTGACGGAGACGACATGCTGATATCAATATCACCAGCTGACGGATCAAGAGACACTCTCATCATCAGCCAGCCGGTAACCAAGGTCGTCTGCATGTCATCGACCCACGTCCCGGCATTTGATGCCGTAGGCGCCGATTCCCTCATTCGTGGAGTGTCAGGTCTGCGATATATTTCGACCCCTGGATTACTGCAGCTTGGGGACAAGGTCTCGGAAGTTGGCTACGATGAGCTGCCGGACTATGAAAAGATTATATCGATCAATCCGGACGTGGTTCTCGCATCCCAGACCGGAGCCAGCGTTCCAGCGTACGTCACAAAGCTGCGCAGTCTGGGAGTACGGGTTTTCATGATATATGACAACTTCGAGAACCATCCTCTGGCCAGAGCGGAATACATAAGGCCTCTCGCCTGCATCGCCGGTCACCTGGACAAGGCCGACTCGCTGTTCAACGGGATATGCGGGAGATATAACGCAATTGCGGCGAAGGTCATCGATGTTCCTGTCAAAAAAGTACTCATGAACACTCCTTATGCCGACCAGTGGTTCATTCCAGGTAAAGATAGCTACATGGCAAGGTTCATCCAGGACGCCGGCGGCGAGATACTTGGCAGCAAGGAGGGACGCGAATCATCAGTCATCAGCGTTGAACAGGCGCTTACCCTCTCAAGCCAGGCAGATTTCTGGCTGCACCCTGGAACTCTGAGAAGCAAGGACGCTTTGCTCAGGGAACACCCGCTTTTCGCTTCTTTCGCGGTCACCGATAAACCGCATTCTTTATGGAACAATACTCTTCGCAGCAATGAGGCCGGAGGCAATGACTTCTGGGAAGGAGGCGCGATGCATCCCGACCTGGTTCTGAAAGACCTGGCCGTCATACTTCATCCAGAACTGTTCAAAGAGGAATTAACGTATTATCTGGAACTTGAATGATGGTACACCGGCACAGTCACCGGTGACTACCAGTGTACCCTCGACGTCGAGAGGCTTGCGTGCCTGCAATTCGATGGCAAGAAGATCTCCGCTACGTATGTAGATGTAACGGGTAGCCTCTTCTATGGATGCTGCAATCAATGACGCATCAAAGCCCTCATGATGGAATAATGCGGTCTCCCCTGCCTTGAGGTCTAGCGATATCGGAGCGAGACCGATCCTGTCCGCTGCCGGAAGCTGAAGGAAAGATGTATGGTCAAGACATGAAGCTGCAGCGAATGCGGTCTCAGAACCGTCGATGAGATTCTCGGGATAGAGCAGCACACCATAGCCGACCTGATCGTAGTATCTCTCGGCAAACTTGGCGCCGACACTGCGTCCAGGCTTGCTGATCCTGACAAATAGAACAGGACTCCAGCTGAGATCAGTCACGAACTCAGGAGGATAGAAATCTTCGCTGTCTCTTTCCCATGTAGTATCGGGGCGTACTATGTAGCGATTGTCTGCTGTCTTTACAACGATATTCATCTCAGGTCTGTTTGATGGTACAAATATAGTCAAATCAGACGAAACTGCGTCCCATCCAGCGGAGGCTACGCCAGCGACGGGTAAGTATGACACCTCTTGTGTTCTCGTCAAGTGCCCATGCGAACCAGATGCCGAGGAGTCCGAAGCCGAATACCAGACCGAACAGGCAAGCGACACCTACCGCGATAAGCCACTGGAATGTGATGCCTATAACAACCGGGTAGATCACGTCTCCGGTAGCTCTCAGTGCACCGCAGGCATAGATGTTTCTGGTACGGCCGATCTCGAGAAAAACGTTTATACAGAACACATAGACTCCCAGATGAAGTATCTCGGGATTCGATGTGAAGAAAGCGAGCACAAACCTGCTGCAGAGTGCCATGATGACTGCAACAGATACACATACTTTCAGTTCGACCTTCAGCATATGATTGCCGAAGATATAGGCAGCGCGTTCCTTAGCCTGACCGATCAGGTTGCCGATGAGGATTGAGCCGCCCTGGGTGAAACTGGCCGAGAACAGACAGCAGTACTGAAGGATGTTCCAGCAGTATGCGCGGGTAGCGAGCTGGACATCACCAAGCCGGTTGATCATATACATGCCTACAAGCTGGGTGGAGCAGTAGCTCAACTCCTCGCTCATTGCAGGGATGCCGACTTTCACGAGTTTCTTGAGTTCATCGACAGGGAAAGGACGGAACCACTTGAGAGGGAACTTCTTGATGTGGAATCTGGTATGGAAAAAGATAAGAAGGCACATGGCTATGCCACGGCTCAGCGCTGTAGATATGGCAGCACCCTTGACTCCCATCGCCGGCATTCCGAACTTGCCGAATATGAGGATGTAGTTACCGATGATGTTAAGGACATTGCTTACAATGGTGACTATCATCGGGTAGTTGGTCTTTCCTGCGCTTCGGAGCGATGCCGACAATGCCAGGGATATCGCCTGGGCGAACGAGAAAAGGCCTGTTATCTTGAGATAGACGAGACCTTCGCTCATGAGTGTCTCACGGAGACCCATGAGATGCAGGATGCCTTCTGCCCTGAAATAGATGAGTGAACTTACTGCAAGTCCCACCATGAAGTTCATCATCAGGGAGAGACCCACAACCTGGACAAGACGTTTGTTCTCCCCTGCTCCCAGATACTGTGAGCAAAGGATGGCTGAGCCCATGGAGAAGAACTGGTACACAAGGAAAATCAGCGACATCAGCTGATTGTCGACACCGACTGCAGCTACAGCTGCATCGCTGTATCTGCCGAGCATGAATGTGTCCACCGTGCCCAGCATCATCACGAGCGCGATATCTACAAGAAGAGGAAGAGACAGCTGACGCCATCTCTTCTTCAAAGAGCCATCTGTCAACATAACACTTATCTAACCTTAGTCATTCTTAAGCGGGCGCAAAGATAAGCGAAATGCCGGGATTTCAGTCTATCGGCAGTTCTATATTTTTGCGGTATGCCTGGCCAGTGAAAATGGCGATGAGCTCGCCGTCCTGGTTCCTAACCTTCACATCCACGAATGGAAGCTTGTGATGGTTTTCCTCGACGCCTTCAGCAGTCAGTACATCGCCGACCTTGGCCGAACGCATGATATAGATATTGCTGTTTATTGAGAAGGACAGCTGTCCATGGCTGTTGGTACAGACCGCATTGGCAAGGTCAGCCAGAGTGAAGATAGCTCCACCCTGGCAGACTCCGCCTGCATTCAGATGCCGTTCCTCAACAGTCATGCGCACTACCGCATGACCCTCAGAGGCCTCGACAATCTCGCATCCGGCATCGGCCGCAAAGCGGTCCTTGCCGAAGAATTCCTTCAATGTCATCGTCTATGCGATTCCTGCCGCGATGAGCGCAGCCTGGCAAGCCTCGGTATCCTTTGTGCGGATGATTGCCTGATTTGCATCCCCGTGGATGTATGAATACATATAATCCACCGAGATGTTCTTTGCAGCAAGCACATCAAGGATCTTGGTAAGAGAGCCTGGAGTGTTAGGACATGATGCTGAAAGCACTGTGGTAAGCACGACAGCCAGGCCTGCCTTCTTGAGGGCAATCACAGCACCTTCAGTATCTGACACGATGAGTCTGAACACACCGAAGTCATTGCTCTCGGCGATATTGTACGCCTGGATGTCTATATTGGCCTCTGCGAGGATCTTAGCGACCTCAGCGGTACGACCTGCGCGGTTCTCGAGGAACACTGATATCTGCTGGATGATCATGATATTGATATATTACTTGAACTTTCTGTTATCGGTCACATGCTTTGCCTTGCCCATTGAACGCGTAATGCTGCCTGGCTCCACGATATGGATCTTCGGTTTGATTCCGATCACGCTGACAATGCGTCCGACGAGCTTGTCTGCGAGCCTGTTCATGGCAGCGATGTCGTCGCTGTAGTACTCTTCGCGGAGCTCCACGTCAATATCGAAGGTATCGACATTGTTGACACGGTCGACAGTGATGTAGTACTGACCCTGGAACTCAGGAATCTCGAGCAGGATGCTCTCGACCTGTGAAGGGAATACATTCACACCGCGGATGATGAGCATATCGTCGGTACGGCCGAGGATACGTCCCATACGGCAGAGTGTACGGCCGCACTCGCACTTTTCATGAATAAGGTGGGTAAGGTCACGGGTACGGTAGCGGAGCATAGGCATTCCCCATTTGTCAAGGGTAGTGAATACAAGTTCACCCTCGACGCCGTCTGGAAGCTGCTCTCCGGTCTCCGGATTGATGATCTCAGGGTAGAACATATCCTCCCAGAGGTGGGTGCCGTTCTGGCACTCGCACTCACCACCTACGCCTGGACCGCTGATTTCGGTAAGACCATAGATGTCATAAGCCTTGATGCCAAGCTTTGCCTCAAGTTCCTTGCGCATACCCTCTGTCCAAGGCTCTGCACCGAAGAAACCGCTCTTGAGCTTGATAGCATCCTTCTTGCCCTCCTTCTCGATTTCCTCAGCAAGGAAGAGAGCATATGATGGAGTACAGCAGAGACCTGTGGTCTGGAGATCCTCCATGAGCATGATCTGCTTTGATGTGTTTCCTGCACTTGTAGGGAGCACGGCTGCACCAAGCTTTGTTGCACCGTCATGGGCACCGAGGCCGCCGGTGAACAGGCCATATCCGTAGCTGACCTGGACGGTATCCTCCTTGGACATGCCGCCGGCAGCAAGAACGCGTGCTACACCCTCAGCCCAATTCTCAACATCATGTGCTGTGTATCCTGCCACGATAGGCTTGCCGGTTGTACCGCTGGATGCATGGAAACGGACAATCTCGCTGCGTGGGACAGCGAAAAGCTTGTCTGGATAGTAGTCGCGAAGGTCCTTCTTTGTTGTGAATGGGAGCTTGACGATATCATCGATACTCTTGATATCCTCAGGTTTCACTCCAAGTGCGTCCATACGCTCCTTGTACATAGGCACGTTGTCATAGGCGTGCTTTACAATCTTGACAAGTCGTTCACTCTGCAGCTTGCGGAGGTCCTCACGACTCATGCATTCTTTTTCGGGGTTGAAGATCATTTGGTTATTCGTTTTATTAATTGTGGTCTTTGTTGAATTCCGCCATGCGCTCATCAAGCATAGCGTACTGTTCCTCCCGCATTCGGCTGGTACATCCACGGATGCCCTGCTGGTCGCTGCCGGTGGTCGAGAGAGAGATGGAAGAGACTCCGTAATAGAGAAGCTCCTTCATCAATTCTCCGCCCTTCAGGCCTGGATAGCCTACAGTGAAGAAGAATCCACCCTCTACAGGTCCCATGGTCGGGTCCGCGTCATAAGGCATGGTAAAGCCGTGGCGCTTGAATATCTCCAGCATCCTGGCCGCACGGATCTGATACTCTCGGGTATCCTCCACGAAGTTGAGTTCACCACGGACAGCCGCCTCATACATCGCTGCATAGCCGAACTGGGTACTGTGGGTCACACCGCTGGTGATCATGTACATCACGTTCGCGATGAAGGTGGTACCAAAGTGCCCGGCGTCATGGTAACGCTCTGCCAGGGTTGGATATGTACGGTCGAAGAGCTTTGGGGACATGCATGCCATTGCTGCACGCTGGCCGGCATAGCTGAATATCTTCGACGACGAAAGCATGAGTATGTAATTGTCTGTATAGCGGGCAACAGTAGGTGGGTATGGAGCCTCATAAGGATGACTGAGGTCTCGGCGATAGTCCATGCAGAAATATGCAAGATCCTCGAGTACAATCGCATCATATTTTGTAGCCATACGGCCTATGATCTCAAGCTCGCTTTCCTCAAGACATATCCATGCAGGGTTGTTAGGATTGCTGTACACGATTGCAGCAATCTCTCCACCCTTCATTATAGCTTCCAGACGATCCTCCAGAGCAGCTCCACGCCAGTCATGGATATCGAATTCCTCCCACTCGGCACCAATCACACGAAGCTGGGTCTTCTGGATAGGAAAACCAGGGTCGATAAACAGTACCTTGCGTTTCTTCGGATCCAGCTGGGTGCAGATGATGAACGAGCCGAAAGACGCTGCAACACTTCCGGTAGTTGGAAGACAGCACTTTGCAGGGATGTCCAGATTCATGAATGCCTTGATGAACTTCTCGGTGGCGTTCTTGAGCTCAGGAATTCCGGCCGCAGCGGGATAATGCTGGCCCACTCCCTTGTCGATTGCTTCCTTCTCTGCCGCGCGGCCGATCATGTTGGCAGGCAGGCCTGGTGAGCCCTGGTCCATGCGGATGAACGGGATGCCGGTACGCTGCTCCAATGTCTGTGCGATGAGGAGGACCTCACCGATGGAAGCCCGCTCGATGTCTGTGATATGCAGTTCCTGCGCAACCTGCGCAACGAGTTCTTCTGAGAATATCTTCATGGTTATTTCTTTGCTTCGTCACGTCCGATTGCGAGAGCCTTGAGATTGGCCTCGACGATAGCCTCTCCCTTGCGGGCAAACAGTCTGCGTACCGCATCCTCAAGCTTCGAATACTCGATACCGAGAGCCTCCTGGGCAGCTCCCAGCAGGATCATGTTAGCAGAACGAGGAATGCCGTTATCCTTGGCAAGCTTCTCCACATCCAGGCTTACGACTCTAGGCTGATTCTTGTAGGCAGCTTCAAGAGCATCTTCGGCAGGATATGTAGGAATGTTCACGAAGCGGGCCGATGAAGTGATTATCCATCCGGTTTCCGGGTTAAGCCATGGGAGATAGCGGAGTGCCTCCATAGGCTCCAGGCTGATGATGACATCGGCTGCCCCCTTGGGGATAAGGTCACTGTAGATATGGCTGTCGGAAATACGGAGGTTCGACTGGACGTCACCTCCACGCTGGCTCATGCCATGAACCTCGGCCTGCTTGATGAGGAGGCCTTCGTTCATACAGGCCTCTCCGATGATGGCTGCGACGGTCAGGATGCCCTGTCCGCCGACTCCTGCGAGAATAATATCCAGTTTCATTTCTTGTGTCGTTTAAGGGTTTGCAGACATTCACGGCGAGGGATGATGATGCTCACGCCCTCGTATGCGATTTCTTCGCGGATTGTCGCGGTGATGGCCTCCATACTCTGTGGGAGAGGAACCACCACGCGTACATGAGCCGGATCGGCGCCGAGTCCGGTGCAGATGGCCTCGTACTTGCTTGTGCCGGCAGAATCCTGACCACCAGTCATTGCTGTAGTGAGGTTGTCGGATATGATGACCGTGATATTTGCGTTTTCATTGATTGCGTCAAGAAGACCGGTCATGCCGCTGTGGGTGAAGGTTGAATCTCCAATTACAGCGATAGACGGGAACTGACCTGCATCAGCGGCGCCCTTGGCCATGGTGATGCTTGCACCCATGTCCACACAGCTGTGGAGTGCGCGGAATGGAGGAAGGAATCCGAGTGTATAGCAGCCGATATCACCGAATACACGTGGATTCTCATAATCCTTCAGGACGAGGTTAAGCGCCTCGTATACGCTTCTGTGGCCGCAGCCCTGGCAAAGTGCAGGCGGACGTGCAACGACAACCTCCGGTTTTGCGACCTCAGGTACAGGCTTATACTCAGTTCCGGTCACCTCTGCGTCGATTCTGCGGAAAGCCTCACGCACTGAGTCAGGCGAGAGTTCTCCCGTGCGTGGCAGGTATGCACCATTGAGCTTGCCGATTACCTTCCACTGTTCCTGTGGAAGCATGCCCTGGATTTTCTCTTCGATGAAAGGCTGACCTTCTTCGACTACCAGGACAGTCTCGCAATTCTCGCAAAGCTGAGCGATTGCCGCATGTGGAAGAGGATAGTGTGTGATATGGAGTACGCTATGCGGGCAGTCTCCTCCGAATGCCTCCATGACGTAGTTCCAGCCGACGCCGGAAGTGATGATGCCAAGCTTGCTGTCCTTTATCGCCAGCTTGTTCCATGCTTCGCCGTCAGCCTCCAGAGATGGCTGCAGACCGACCAGTATATCGTTCTTGCGACGGGCATTTACAGGCAGGAGAACCCAGTCCTTAGCCTGGGAATTGAAATTCAGTTCATTCTGAGGCGCAGCAGTCTCTGCAACCTCGACTACAGCACGCGAATGCGCCATTCTTGTCGTCACACGCATCAGGACCGGAAGGCTGCGCTTCTCGCTGAGCTCGAAAGCATAAGCCATCATGTCATATGCCTGCTGCTGATCGCGTGGCTCGAGTATAGGGACCATGGCGAACGAGCCGAGGTAGCGGCTATCCTGTTCGTCCTGGCTGGAATGCATGGAAGGATCGTCGGCGACAAGCACGACTACTCCGCCGCCCACTCCGGTCATGGCTGAATTGACAAATGGATCCATGCAGACATTCAGTCCGACATGCTTCATGCAGACCATGGCACGTTTGCCCATGTAGCTCATGCCAAGGGCTGCCTCCATGGCAGTTTTCTCGTTGGTGGACCAGCGGCTATGGATGCCGCGTTCTATGGCAAGCGGATTACCCTGGATGAATTCCGTAACCTCGGTGGACGGAGTTCCAGGATAGGCGTATACACCACTTAGTCCCGCATTGATAGCTCCGAGGGCTATTGCCTCGTCGCCAAGAAGGAGTTTCTTCATTGGAATCAGTTGATAGTGTTCGTTTGCGATAAAGTTCGCTAATCTTAATCACAAATCCAACACATCAACTGACAGATCAGGCTTTTTGTTCACGTCCCTGAAGAACTTTCGTGCAAGGAGGAACGTCATGGGTAAGCCAGAGGTTACCACCTATGACGGAATGATGGCCGATGGTCACCCGTCCAAGGACTGAAGAATTAGAATAGATCGTCACATGGTCCTCGACTATAGGATGTCGAGGTTTGTTGACAGGACGGCCCTCCTGGTCATATGAGAAATTCTTCGCGCCAAGTGTCACACCCTGGTACAAAGTCACGTGGTCACCGATAATGCATGTCTCGCCGATCACGACACCAGTACCATGATCGATGGCAAAATATTCGCCGATACGTGCTCCGGGATGGATGTCGATACCGGTTCTGGAATGCGCCAGCTCTGTCATGATTCTTGGAATGACAGGGACTCCAAGGACCAGAAGTGCATGTGCCGTACGATAGTGCAGCATTGCCTGGACCACCGGATAGCAGGAGATGACTTCACTGATGTTCTTCACTGCAGGGTCATTGTCCTGGATTGCCTGGACATCAGTATAAAGAAGCCGCTTTATTTCAGCAAGGCCTTCGATAAAACTGCAGCAAAGGTCCTCGGAACGCTCGTATCCATTCTCATCATCGACGAGTGCAAGCTTGATCTGGCCGCGGAGCAGGAAATGGAGAAGCTCGAGCTTGGTCCGGAGATCGGAAGTTGCGCCGAAAAAGCCAGGAAAGACAATGGATTTGACTGTTTCTACGACCTCTTTTACCTTGTCTACAGATACGCTGGCCTCGCCTGCCATGCCATCGACGGCATCGAGAGCCTCTATGCTTTTATATATGGATGATTCAAGTTGAGTCATATAGGGGAAGTATTATTCCTCAAATATAACAATTTTTCACTTTATTCCACTGAATAGGAACAGCGATGGATCAACACATTATGATTATTTTCACCGGCAAAATGCACCGAATGGCACAATTTATGTTACAAATTATCACTATCCGCGGACAATTTTCAAATCCGTGGCTACTAACAACATTTTTATACTAATCAACTAATTATGAAACGTTTCTTTTTTGCAATCATGGCTGCAGTTATGATGTTCGTAGCTGCTCCTAAGGCAAGTGCACAGGATTTCAATTTCGATCCTGCACAGATGGCACAGATGAGAGTTGACCAGATGAAAGAGTCTCTCAAAATCGACAAGGACCAGGCTGCAAAGCTACTCGATCTCTTCAAGAAGCAGTCTGAAGAGATGATGAAGATGTTCGAAGGTGGCGGCATGCCAGACATGAGCAAGATGGAGGAGAACATGAAGAAGCAGGACGAGCAGATCAAGAAGATTCTTACTGCAGACCAGTACAAGAAGTACGCTGAGGAGCAGAAGAAGATGCGCGAGCAGTTCGGCGGCGGCTTCTAGTAGAGAGACCCCGATAATAAAAGCGAAAGCCTCCGGTTCTCCGGAGGCTTATTTTTTCCTGTGCCTAGAACGCCATGTCCAGGAAAACAAGTGAAACGAATCCTAGGATCAACGAGTATGTTGCCATCTTCTGGTAACCGTGGGCATGGGTCTCCGGAATCATCTCGTCACTTACAACATAGAGCATCGCACCACCGGCAAACGCCAGCATGACAGGAAGCAGCACCTCGGAGATGGAACCGATGCCGTAGCCTATCCAGACGCCGACCACCTCAAGAAGTGCTATGGACAGCGAGATGATGAAAGTCCTCAGCTTGCTTACCCCTGCAAGAAGTAACGGTGCAATTACAACCATGCCCTCTGGAATATTCTGGATTGCTATGCCAAGAGTGACCGCCCAGGCATCCGAAGTCTCGGTTGAGTTGAATCCGACACCGGCAGCCATACCCTCAGGAAGCTTGTGAAGGGCTATCGCCATAACGAACAGCAGGATATGATTGATCGACGCATTGTTCCTGTGGGTTTCCTCATCCAGACCTGTAAGTTTATGGAGATGGGGCGTGACCATGTCAAGCAGATTAAGGAACAGCATACCAAGCACCACTCCAGCAAGTATCAGCCACCATCGGCCAAGACCGGCCGATTCTGCGGCAGGAAGTATCAGTCCGACAGTTGATGCAGCCAGCATGATTCCGGCGCAGAAACCCAATATCGTGTCATACCATCTATGCGGGACTTCCTTGATTCCGAAGCCTATGATCGAGCCTATTACCGTTGCAAGACTTAGGCCTGCAGCACTGATCCAAATTTGTGTCATATCTTATCCGATGATAGTTTCCTGACGTCACGGACGCCTATGTATTTCTTTGAAACAGGTTTTTCTGTCAGCGCAATCATTGCCTGCGCGACCTCAGTGATGGTATTTGCCAGGCCAAGGAAACGGCTGACGCGGTAGGCTTTCCTTGTAGCGGCCTGGAACTCCTGGCGGAACTGCTGACGCTCATGCGGATACATCAGGGCGACCCTGAACCCGTATGCCCCACGGAATCCCATTGTCATAATAGCATGCTCGGTGCGCGTCTTGATACGCGACCACTTCTGCGGGTTATAGTCCGAGGTTCCCATGCCGCTCACATAAGTGATCACCATTCTGTCCTTCGGACCCACGACCTCCGCGAAATGGACTGGTATGTCCTCGCAGATGACCTTGTACTCATCCATAGAGATGCCCACACTGCTGATACCGGCACAGAAATAGACTGCGTCATAGCCCTGAAGCTTAGGATCTCCTGGCTGCAGCGTCATGAAGTCTGGAACAATATATTCCTCAAGCTTGGAATGCGAGTAGCCAAGCGGTCTGCGGCTCACGCTGAGGACCTTCTCTATCCTGGCGTCATCGAGACAGGCGTGCATGATTCCTTCACCTACATATCCGGTTGTTCCTGTTACTATTACTTTCATGATTGCGTTTCTTGCTGGTTTCATGCAAATGTACGCTTTTTACTTCAGGTAATTACTTCTTGCTCATCAGCAATATTTCAAAACAGCTTCTTAAATTTGCGCACAGAAAGAAACAGCCATGAAACCATCCCATTACATGACCCTGGCGTACGCCGCATTTGCCCTGTTCGTTTTCGTAAAGGCATTCAACAGCAATCCTGCAGAAAAGCACCTGACGCCGGTGATAGAATCCGCAGACACACCAGCGACAGCCACTTTCAGGGCCATCAAAGCCATCGATGAGAACACAGTCTGGGCAGCCGGTTCGGCCAATACAGTTGCAAGGACACTGGACGGAGGCGAGAGCTGGGACGTATTCACGGTCGGCGATTCACTGAAGACCGAGTTCCGCAGCCTTATGGCCTGGGACGCCAGCACTGCCCTGGTCTTCACCATAGACTCCCCTGCCATCGGTTACAGGACTGATGATGGTGGCAAAAGCTGGTATCAGGTTTATTACAACCCTGCTCAGGGCATGTTCATCGACAGTGTCAGTTTCTCGGACGATTTGAACGGAGTCGCTGTAGGAGATCCTCTTGACGGGCATATCTTCGTCATAACCACCGATGACGGAGGCCATTCATGGACAGAAATCCAAGGTCCGGAGAATGCCGGCGGAATGTTCGCTGCTTCAAACACATGCGTCACGATGACCCCTTCATCACGTATTCTTATCGCAGCAAGCAGTTCGGAGGTCCATATAGGCGATGGAAAGCAATGGTCAACCATCCCTACGCCTATAACAAAGGGGGCTGACAATGGCTGTGACGGATGCTATGGAGTCTGGATGTCTGATGAAGAGAGAGGATTCCTCTACGGAGGCAACTATGAATATGTCAGCAACAAGACCGGCGTGCTTGCAAGGACAATAGACAGCGGAAGAAGCTGGCAGCTCTGCGAAGAAGGAATCCATGGATTCGTATCAGCCGTTGCTCCGGTCAACGCAGACAGAACAGTCCGGAAAAAGCAGTCCGGCGCGTACTATGTTGCAAGCGGTTCAGACGGAATCTCATTCAGCAAGGACGGCGGTTACTCATGGGAAGATATTACCGCCAGTCTCCCGGAAGGTGTCAAAGGCTACCATGCCCTCAGCTCTGCCGACGACATAGTTTGGGGTGCCGGCAGCCATGGTCACATAGGCAGGATCCAGATCCGGTAATCAATACAGGATATCGATCACTGCCGGAGAAGATTTCCCATCATTTCCAGGGCATGGACGATGTCTTCGGTAAAACTCACATGCTCACGGAGAAATGAAGGATTTCCCCCGGACAGGTGGGCGTACAGATCCGTATCCATCACATCGACATATGATGAAATGGCATACTCGATGTCGTCTCGCTGTGTTTCGCTCGACTTGCCTGAATAGACCTTCCACTTCTGGTGAAAGAAACAATATGCCTGTTCAACCCTGTTGCGGTCAATCATAGATTTCTCAGCGGCCTGCGGTTCAACGGCCTGATATCAACGATCAGTGAGAATCTCTGCTGCATTCCCTGATAGGTGAAATGGCTGGACTCACCATCTGCAAAATGACATACTGCGGAAAGACGCGCATGCACGTTCTCTCCCATCCTTGGCTGCCAGTATATTTCGAGCCTGTCATATGGACGGAACTCATCCGTTCCAGTATGGTAGAACGGAGACCCGAAATACAGATCCGATCCGAGCAGGTCGTAGTTGACCATCATGTCAGGAGAATAGACGAAGGTGTTCTCGGCACCCAGATTCCACTTGCGGAGTTCAGTGACATTCTCAAACGCCACAGGCACGTCGAACGCTTTCTCCCTCCGGTCTCGCTGATAGCCGGCAAGGGCACCGACCTTTATGCTGAACACCTGCATGTCCGTCATATAAGCCAGATCGGACTTCAGATATGCATTGGCCAGGAAATTATCTACCACGTAATGTTCCAGTTCGGAACCGGCGAAGTGATACAGGCTGGCATTCCAGCCGGCAGAGATGACATGACCGAGATCCCACTTGCCAGCCGTATTGACCTGGAAGCGCTCCCGCCTGTCGTAGCCATACTGCCCCATCCAGTCACACCATAGCTCCGTAAAGAAACTGCGGGTCCTGTACTTCAGCAGCAGGCCCTCGACATTATGGTCCAGGAAGCGTGTCGCATCGGAGAAGATGAGACGCGAGTAATAGCCTTCGGTCAGGGTTCTCGGGAGGATACCTGCCGCCATCGAGAAGTTCCGTCCTTTTCTCCCGGACTTATTGTATTCATAGAAGAAGGATATCTCGTCAAAGAGGTCGATGTTCTTCGCACCGCTTCCCATATCCTTGTAAAGGTCGATGCCGGCGGCAAGCCGGTGGCTGGCTGTCCGGCCTATCCTCCTGAACGAGCTGTTCCCGAGGTCGATTGTAAGATATGGAGTGATTCTGGCCGCATGAAGGGTCATAGACTCTGTGAATGCCTCGTCACCAAGGTCGAATTCACGGTTGTCGAAATAGTACTGGAAATCAAGTGACCAGCCAATCCGCTGTCCCCAGGCTGAAACAGCAGAAAGAACAAGGACCGTCAGCGCTACTATTATCTTCATCGACCCACCCTTTACGTATTGCTAGTCAAAGATTTCGCTGAGCTTTGCAGCAAGCGCCTCACCACGGAGATTCCTCGCGGCGATCTTTCCATCCGGACCGATGAGGAAGTTGGCCGGGATCGCATTCACTCCATATGTTGCAGCAGCCTCGCACTGCCACATCTTGATATCGCTTACGTGGATCCAGTTCATCTTGTTATCCTCGATGGTCTTGAGCCATGGTTCCCTGTCCCTGTCGAGAGAAACGCCATAGATTTCGAATCCCTTAGGATGATACTCGCCATATGCACTTACGAGGTAAGGGACCTCACCCATGCATGGACCACACCATGAAGCCCAGAAATCAAGGAGCACCCACTTGCCTTCTCCAACTACGCTTGAAAGAGGAAGTGCATTGCCTTCGGCGTCGGGAAGGTTGATCTCAAGATATGGCTGACCGACAGCACTCTTCTTGAGAATCTCTGCCCTGTCACGAAGATTGGTCACGACCTTGGTAGCAGCGAACTTGGGATTGACCTTTGCAAGAGCTTCCTCAAGTGCATAGCCATCCATGTCATACTGCATGGACTGGAGCTGGATGACAGAAAGATAGTTGTCAAGGTTGTCCTCGTAAAGCTTCTTGTCGAGTTCATCAGCCTCTGCTGCTATTGCATTCTTTGCCTCCCTGGTCTCTGCTGCACGGTATGCATCGTTGAACTCGTTCATCTTGTCACGGTACTCCTGGTAGATGTCATTCACAGGGGTGCCGGTAACCTTGACAGCATTTCCGTTCTTGACGTAGTTTACAGTTCCCGGTTCAGCTATGACGGTAGCGAAAGAAGTTCCAGGAAGATCGCGGACATAGATTACAGCCATGGTCTCGCTGAGAGGGACCTTGACACTGAAGCTTCCATCCACAACAGGGACAGTTGCGAGTGTATCGCCATCTGCCACGACGTAAGCGTTTTCCGCTCCGCTATCGATGTTTCCGTTGATTACCAGTTCATTGTTGCTTGAACATGCAACGGCAGCGAATGCAGCTGCCACTGCCGAAAAAAGGACGATCTTTTTCATATCTGTTTTTATTAATTATCGTTTCAAACGAGTTTACTGAAGATATAAGAGCCTGAAATACTTGGGCAGACGCTCAGGATTGCCTGTATCGTAGACGTGTTCAAGAGTGCTGCAGAATTCCGCATGCTTGCCGGAAAGAAGAAGATGGGCAAGGAGCCTGTCTCCTGCCGCTGCAGTGGAGTTGCGGCAGTTGCTTATGATAGAGCTCATGTTGTAAACCGGATTGTTCGAGATCATGCTGTCCTCAACCCTGCTGACATTGCTCATCGGCTCTCCCGTGGATTCAGCTTCCATCCTGGCAATCGTCTTCATGGCGTTCTCTGCAATCTGCCTGTTGCGAGGGCTGCGCATGAGAATTTCCGCATATTTTCTGGCTAATGTGAAGTCTTCATTCTCAGTCTGGAGCCTGATCATCTGCCTGAGAGCGCCGAAACTGGTCGCATGCGGCATGGCAGCACCATACTGATACGTCATGTGAATCGCCTCATTCGGGCAACCAGTCACTTCATAGATCAGGCTGTTGAGTGAATAATTGCTCCAGGATTCAGTGCCATCCTCGCCAAGACTTTCCGGTCCACTGACTGGATAATCCATCATCTTTTCACCAAGCTGACCGGTCGCATTCAACGCCAGCAGAGCGTATGGAACATACGAAACATCTGACTTGCAAGTGCCTATCGTCGCAATCCTGAGCACAAGATTCCAGTCATGGCTTCTTGATGCATACTCCACAGCGTACCATTTTTCATTGTCCTTGAGTTCCTTGTCCTTGGCAAGGAGGAAGGTTGTACCGAACAGCAATCCTGCAGTCGCAACGATCTGGAGCATCCATACCTTGCTGCCTCCCTTTTCAGATCTCCTGTATGGGAGGAATGTGCTGATGAGGCACGCAGCCAGAGAGAAAACCAGAATCACAACTCCGGTATGCGGAGTGTTGGAATGAGCAATGACGTACCAGCTCGCGCATGAAGCAAGCAGCCCTGCAAGGTTTCTGAACTTGAAGAACCTCAATACCTGGCTGGCGCAGAAATATATGGACGTGACTATGATTGCCGTGATCAAGGCTCCGTCGCTGGCATTCTGGTAGAATTGTACCAGGAAATCACTGATAAGCGTCGTCAGCGGCCACGGATCCGAGAACGTCTGCCTCAGATAATCCGGAGTCCAGAGGAAAATGCCCTTCTGCTCCTGCATGAGAAGCGTGTAGCGCAGAATACGTGATGTGACATACCATACTGTCAACAGTATGGCGACTGGCGAAACAAGCGATTCCAGCATTGAGACTATCTTGTCCTTTCTAAGCTTCATTTGCTGAACAGTTTAGCCACAGCGTCCTGTCTGTCCGGGACTTCTCCCTTGACGAACTCTGGAATGTTATACGATTTGAGTCGCAGCTGATTCTCCTTAGGATCCTTCTGCGGGAGGAGAAAAGGCTTTGTAAATGTTCCGTCGTCTTCAAAATGGGATATGAAGAGTCGGGTATACCGGCCGTCAATCCTTCGGCTGGAGAAAATAACCCATTTACCATTGCTTGACCACGAGTGGTAGCTGTCCGTATCCTCACTGTTGATCTCTTCTACCGGTCGGACACTGCCGTCGCTGAGGTCAAGCATCCAGATGTCTGCCTCATCATGCCAGATCGGGAATGTACCGAACGATGACGCCGTGAACAGAATCCTGTTGCCACATACACGAGGGAAGGATACTGAAAGGCTGTCTATGTCAATGACTGTCTGTGGCTCAGCAAAATGTCCGTCTTCAAACGCCATGGACATCAGACGATACCTTACCTCGGAGCGGTTGAAAGGATGATTGCCCGGATCGTGGGCAGAACAGTAATATAGTGTCTTTCCATCCGGAGACCATGCCGGGAACGTCTCGAGTTCGTCTTCAGTCTCGATCGGCACCGTAATCTCATCGGTCTCAAGATCCATCATGATGATATCGGAGGCATTGTCATATACCTCGATCTGCTGGAGCGACGATGTGTAGAAACTCTGATGTGTTGTATTTGACGAGAAGACCAGATGGCGGCCATCAGGATTCCACGCAGTATATGCGCCCTGCTTTCCAGGTCCTGTCTGAGCGAGGTTGATCAGCCTGACCGATTCCTGTGTCCCCGAAGGCTTTGCATTGATGAAAACCGTGCCTCCCCCCTGTCCTCTGGCGTGGAACACCATCTTTTCAGGATCTCCGGAAGCGAAGGTGTGGCAGTTCATGCAGCCATTATTATTCGCCCTGTTGGTCACGATAGGCTTTTCCTTATATGAGGCAAGTTCCCTCTGGTATATACCCATGTCATGCCAGCTCTCGTAGCACGGTTCGATGAGTCTATACGCGATATAAGGATCGATAGGATCGTGGGAAATGTAGATAGGGAATGGCTTGTATGACGTTCCGCTTTTTTCTCCTTTGCGCCACGCGGAAACACTGACCCAGATGACATCACCTTCTACGGTCTGTGACACCTTGCACTCTCTTCCGTCAATCATCTGGAAGACAGGAGCCGCCATTGTCTCAGGAATGGTCACACCGATATAGTCCGGGAAGATATCCGGAAAAGCATCGGTCTCCGTAAAGGTCACCTGCCCGCAAGACATTGCAAGGCAGGCAATCACCATTGCCTCCACTATTGATCTAAAAAAACGCATACCCGGCAAAGATAGTCAATATTCTCACTATTTTACCATGGGCAACCCACATCTGCTTTCTTTACTATGGGGACAGGACTCATTCGCTCAGAGCGTAGTCAAGCCTCATTACTTTGACCGGTTTGTCACCACCGATTTCCAGGCCAGGGCAGAGCACTTCCAATCCTGTTTCGACAAACCCGCATTTTTCCATCACACGGCCGGATGCTGGATTTTCGGGGAAATAATCTCCCCATAGAACCGTAAAGCCTTTGACGTTGAAGCAGTAGTCTACCACAGCTCTCAGGGCCTCGGTACAGAGGCCCTTGCCCCAGTATGGCCTCGCGATCCAGTACCCTACCTCGGCATGGTCACTATCTATCTCGAGGTTCGAGTCTGATGCAGGAAGATACCCCACGCATCCTATAGCCTCGGAGGTGTCCCTCAGTTCTACTGCCCACATACCTTCGCCGCAGAAGACGGTCTTGATGATTTCGAGACTTTCAGCCACCGATTTATGTGGCGGCCATCCTGCGCGCGGCCCTACATCCGGATCTGATGCATATCTGAACAGCATATCGGCATCCGATTCGCGCCAAGGCCTGAGAATCAGCCTTGCTGTTTCCAATATCCGCATACTCACTTCCTTCTCATTATCTTTGCTGCAAATCCTCCGTAGATAATCTGCACCGGTCCGTCGGGCTCGGATTGCCAGAACTTTATCATGTCAGGCAGCATCGCCTGCTGCGCACGCAAAGGTTTTCCTGTACCGAAATCGACTTCGCATGCCTTCAGCTTGAGCTGGTTGTTGACATAGAACAGTCTTGGGTCGCGGCTGTTCATGTCGCTTGCATCGAACATGAAATATGGCAGGCTGTATCGCGTAGAACAAACTGACAGTTGAACGTTCTCGCTGAGGCTCTTTCCATCGTTAAGAATGGCAGATGCAGCCTTCTGAATTTCGGAGGCAGCTACATCCCGGCCGAACTCTCCGAGAATGACAGGTTGCGAGAAATTGCCGCAGAAGCCTTCCGGCACATTGCAGGCCCTGCCGCGAAGATCGGCCACTTCAAGAAGTGTAAATCTCTCCTTTGATGGCAGTTTCTCCAGCATTTTGCTCACAGCATATCGGCACAGGACTGCATTCGTTCCGGCTCCGGTCTCATCACGCATGCGCGAAATCTCATCCTGGCTCAGCTCTATTACATAAGGCTTCTTGATGAACTTCATAGACATGAGATTGAACATCATGCCGAACATGGATCTGAATTCAATCTTGTTCCAGCCAAGTTCCTGAATCCGGGCCAAAGTCTGTTCTTCCGAAAGCGCGTCTGCATCAGGTATAAGGTTCTGGTCAACTGTCATCGCTTCCACAGGGATTCCTGCAGTCTGTTTTCCCCAGTCACTGGCTATTCTGTAGAATGTCGCACCATCCATCATGGCATGAGCTCCCTGAAGCACAATGGCTACACCATCATCAAGCACGATCCTGTATGCTTCCAATGCCCGTGTTTTTCCACTCTTGAAACCATTGACATTGAACTTCGGTACAAGAGCGTACATATCCTCGGCGGTAGAATGTCCCGTGCGGTCAAGCTCCACCAGATTTATCTTCTCTTCACGGCCATCCCATATCACAGACTTCTGTTTCTCATCATATCTACCCAAGAGCTGCGGATAAGGCATCAGAACAGCATTCAGTGACACCTGCAGCACGGATGCTTCAGGAAGTTCCTTGTAAGTCCATGCCCCTTTTATGGTCATGCTGAGGCTGAACAGATCAAAAGATGACAGTTTCCAAGTTTTCATAGACATTTAATGCAGTTTGATTTGTAATTAATCAGAAAGAGGCATCATAATTCCGCACTGATAGTCGGTGGAATTGATGTCGGTGCCGCAGTACCACTCCAGGCTGCAGGCATTGTCCGCCCATCTGAATTCCGGATGAGCCGGGAGCCATTCATCATGGAACTTTGCGAACTGCTGCTGGAATGCGGCCATTCCTCCCTCGAAATGTACCTTGAGCCAGCGTCCGCTCCTGATTGGAAACAGCGACATTCCTTCCGGGACATCTCCACCTTTGTAAAATCCGCCTATCACATATGTAAATGTCTTTGTATTGCATGCGGTGAAATTCACGGCTCCACATGTACCGCAGTTGTGATTCGGGATTGTGCAGGTACAAAGGCCTAACTCTCCGACATTGTTCTCCACTGCCGCTTTCTGGAACTCGTCAGGCTCCTTTCCTTCGATATACACCGGCTTCACTATGCGCTCTACATACTCACCCCAGAACCTGGAGCATTCGGACGGATTATTGAAAGCAATTTCCTTTGACATTCCTATTACCTGCACATCCTGCAGGTTTATCAGCTCGTATTTCATAGTACATCAAAATTATATCATGCAGGCAGTAATTACCACTGCCATCGTTATAAAAAAAACATGAATCATATGCATGTTCACTGTATATTGGAATCCGATGCAAATATAGACATTATTTCCCACAACACCTGTTATCCAACAAACGTTATTTTATATTCCGTAAAATAAACATATATTTGCACCATGTTATATAACACCTGTCAGGAATATACCTAGACAACCACGCTTTTCAAAAGAAGACATAGTTGCTGCAGGACTCAGGATCGTGAAAGCAAGCGGATATGAGGCGGTCAGCGCAAGATCGCTGGGTAAGGAACTCGGCACATCGTCAAGTCCGATGTTCACCATGTTCAAGGACATGAACGAGGTCATGGATGCTATATGGAACGCCGCCGAACAATCTTTTATTGACCACATGGAAGGCGTGACCGACTATTTCCTTGCATTCAAGGAGTTCGGAATGAGACTTGTATCTTTCGCCAAGCATGAATCAAACATCTTCCAGATGCTGTTTCTTGGGAAACGGGCCCGTCCGGAGATCGCCGAAAAGATTGCAAGGGAGTGTCTGACGCACGCAGGCCAGGGATATGGGCTGACTGACGATCAGGCCGACCTGCTTTTCCGGCAGATGTGGCCTGTCGCCTGTGGCATCGCTGCACTTTGCGTTAAACATCCGGAGGATTTCTCTGACGAATCGTCAGCAGTACACTTTCATATCACTTCAGCGGTATAATGTCTATCATAAAATCCGGCAGAGAAGTCGAAGACATAAAGCCTAGCCGCCTTCCCTCTCGTAAGGGAGCCAGTTTTCTTAAATAAAAGTGAGCCAGTCTTCCAAGTGGTTCAATTTGCATAGGTTTTCCATCTACGGCTGTACACAATGGGAAAATTTGCAATTACAAGGTATATCGTTTGCGATATATTGTTGCTTGTTTTATTTTAGCAGTGTGAAATGCAATAATTCCACGCGGTAATAATAAAACAATCGCAAACGATATAATTATGAACATCTACGATTTTACAGTTGTCAGTCGCGAGAACTTCGCGGACAAAGAGGTTTCTCTCAAGGAATACGAAGGCAAGGTTCTTCTTATTGTCAACACCGCAAGCCGTTGCAGATTCACCCCGCAGTACAAGGAACTCGAGGCCATGTACAGGGAACTGAACAGGAAAGGGTTCGAGATTCTTGAGACAAATTTCGACAAAAACCAGCCAGGTTGGCGCGAAAACGCAGATATCAAATGGAATTTCACTAAATTTCTCGTCGATAAGAAGGGCAATGTTGTTGCCCGCTTCGAGCCAACTGCGACAGAAGAGCAGATGGTACCGGAAATCATGAAATACCTCAAGTAATCCACAATGGCCTACGAACAGTTAAAACTGGATAATCAGCTCTGCTTCCGTCTTTATACTGCTGCGCGTCTGATAACGTCCACCTATACTCCCTACTTCAAGAAGTTCGGAATTACCTATCCCCAGTATCTGGTTCTTATGATGCTGTGGGAGAGGGATAACAGGATCATCAGCGAGATAACGGAACGGCTGCATCTTGAGACCAATACAATAACCCCGCTCCTCCAGAGAATGGAGAAGCAGGGTCTTATTGTAAGGCAGAAGAGCATGGCCGACAGCCGTCAGCGCATTATATCTCTCACCCATAAAGGGAAGAATCTCGAAGAGGAAATAAAGGATGTTCCAAACTGCATTGTCAGGGAAATAGTCGGAACCGGAATGACCGCAGAGGAATTCCTTGGTCTTGTATCCACCCTCGACAAGTTGATTGAGGCCCTCAAATAGATATGATTTCAAACGAGCATTCGCCTTTAAAAATGTGGTAACCAAACGCAAAATCGGCCTCCCAGATATCTGAGAGACCGATTTTTGTGGAGATGGGCGGACTCGAACCGCCGTCCAAACAACGCACCAATCAGCTTTCTACACGCTTATTCTTCCTTTGGTTTTCGACGATGGGCTGCCGAAAGACAGGCTACCCAAAGCTTATCCTCGAAAGTCTTAGCGGGTCTTAGAGGCGTCTGGCCCGAGCATCCGGTTTAGATGATACCCCTGGATCCGACCATAACCGGCCTAAAGTTCGGAGGGATACTCGTCGGGCCCGCAGCCTTGGCGGACCGGATTAAGGTAATCGACTTGGTCAATTACGCAGCGAGTGCATAAGAGTTGTTGCCAACTAATTTTTTGCGTCCGGGATTAACGGGAGGGGCACTGGCTCCCGACGTGCTTACTGACCGACATCGATGCTGTCAAAACCAAAACATCCCCATATCGAGAGCCGCCCGAAAGCGGCTCATTATTATCGATCAGAAATGAGACCTAATGGATCTCGCGGCAAATATAAGCCTTTTTCGCATCGGTTTCAACCTTTGCAGAAGACTTTGTGCGGATTTTGATGTCCTTTCTTCCCTTCTGGATATCCTCTCGACGGACACCTCCTGCCTTTGTGGAAACGCGGGATGCATCATTGCTGAAGTTGATACGGCCCTGGTAATCGAATGTGTATCTGCTGTTCTTGCCGTCATCTACGACAAGGTCTGCCGCGATGGTGTAGTCGCCGTTGGAAGATGACACCTTGATGGTTCCGTCAATGACGTTCAGCAAATCGTAGCTGCCCTTGTTGTCGTACTGGATATAGACATAAGTAGGATAGGTTGTCTGATCCTGCTCAGAATAGAATCCCTCAAGGAAACGCATTGGCTTGTAGTCATCGTACGTGCAGGTATAGGTACCTGCCTGGAGCGCCATGGTCGACGAAGTCTTACACAGGAAATCTATTGCGAGCTCGACACCCTTATCGACAAAATCTCCATTATCGGCATACTGACCGCTGGCAAGGGTAAGAGAATAGTTGTGAGTATCATTGCTGAACTCTGTGCCCTTGAATGAGGCTCCTGCAACGAAGTCCATCTTGTAGTTGCCCTTGACAGTGCCTGTGCCAGAACCCGAGCCAGAGCCACCGCCTGTTCCAGGATTGACCTCACCTGAGTGGTTCTCTACCTTTACAACGCCCTGATAGGTAAACTTGTAGAGCTTGCGGTCGCGGGTATAGACTCTTGCATCCACGATCATCTCACCACCACGATAACTTATATTCACAGAACCATTGCTGATAGTTTCAAGCAGGTAGTTTCCGTTGCGGTACTTAACATAGAAATAAGAAGGATAAACCATGCCGTCTTCCTCATAGCCATTCAGGAATGTCATAGGTATAGTAGCACCGTAGCCAGAAATCACGTAAGTACCCGCAGTGATCATCATGTTGTTTGAAGGTTTTGCAAGCAGGTCAAGCACGAGCTCGACTCCTTCTCCGACGAAGTCTCCGTTGGCACTGTATCGACCGCTTGAAAGCTTCAATGTATAGTTATCGATATTATCGTAAGAGACATGACCGTTATAATAGCTGCCCCAGTACTGAGCAGAAGACTCGCTCAAATAAAACTCGTTTGGATATCTTGTGTGGCCTGAGCCATGTGTGCCGTTATCATTACCGATACGGTATACGCACGAAGTGCCAAGAAGAATGGCAGCAACCATGCTGAGAATGAAGTTGAAGTGTCTTTTCATAGTACTCTCTTTTTTACAAATCTAAAAACAATCACACAAAATTGAAAATTTCTTTTCCAAAAATTTGCGGAATCAAAATTTATCTCTACATTTGCAATCCGAAACGATTTGGGAGCTTAGCTCAGTTGGTTTAGAGCATCTGCCTTACAAGCAGAGGGTCGGGGGTTCGACTCCCTCAGCTCCCACTAAAAACAAATAACGTGCCTTTCCACTATCTGGAAGGGCATTTTTCTTTACTGAACCTACGCAAAAGATCAACAAGCCCCGGAAGACATACGTCCTTCGGGGCTTGATACATTGATTCCTGAGATTGTATTACTGCTGTCTAGGAGGAAACCTTCTGGCAGGTTGTGGAATCTCATTCGGATTCTCATTGCGGAAACTGCTCTCGGTTCCGAAGAGGTGCTGACGCTCATAGCCGCCGTAATCCACCACAAGTTTCTCGAGAACCATACCGCCATCAATCGGAGTGACGGTAACAGTGTGAGCAACCTTCGATTCCTCAGCTGCATCGCCCTTGCCAAGTTTCAAGTCAGTCACAGTCTCGATCACACGCGTAGCAACCACACTGAAAGTAAGGTTTACGTTCTCCTCGGTATAATCGCCATTATAGTTGACCTCTACCGGCGCACCGCCATCGACCGATACG
Source organism: Bacteroidales bacterium (assembly GCA_024402135.1). Lineage (GTDB taxonomy): Bacteria > Bacteroidota > Bacteroidia > Bacteroidales > UBA932 > Cryptobacteroides. Next base: position 55,886 of record JAKSJN010000006.1, on the reverse strand, counting down.
GCATAGCGATGTCCCTTTGTACGGAGGTATGGCAAAGTCGAGTTGGTAATCACATGGAGCTTGATGTCCTTTACGTCAGCAGGGAGCTCGACCCTGTAAGACACCGATGCACCCTCGCATGCCGCAGTATAAGGCATGAGAGCGATAGCCGACTTTGTACGGCCATACTTTGGCATGACAGCCCACGAAGCCTTTGCGGCCTCTGCCTTGGAATAGTAATGCTCAGCCTCGATTGCGATGTAGCCGTTCTTCGAAGAGAAGATAAAGCCGCCGTCACGGAGCTGTTCGTCGGTGAGACGATATACCGCAGGAACGACCTGCTCGCGAGGCTCCTGCCATGAGGTGTAGCCAATATGCTTCTGGTCCATGAGATGGTTCCACTTGCCACCGTTGAGCGAGTGATACTGGTCGGTAAGGTATGAATCGCGCGCAAAGCACTTCTCAACCACCGTTGCCCAGTCATTTGCCTCTGCGATTCCCCTCTCGTAGCACCAGTGGTTCATTGCCTGGGCATAGTACATCTCGTAGAGGTTGGACATCGACTGGATAGGATAGAGAAGCAACTGATAGAATGCGTCACGGAATTCAGGTCCGATCTGGGTATAGTATGCACGTTGAGCCTCTGCCTCGAGAGCCTTGTATTCGTTCACAACCTGGAGGAACTCGCCTGATGCCAGGTTATAGGTTCTTGAAGACAGCATCTCTGGAGTGACGCGACCGTTATAGATAAGATACTGTTCCATGAGACGGGTGGTCACGTCTGCGTTCTCCTTTCCGAATGCGACTTCGCAGAACTCCCTGGTATGTCCCAGATATGAGCCAGCCTCGGAATACTTGTCAGGATTCCACGCCATCTCGAGGAAGAGATCGATATGATATTCCATTGGCTTGAGGTCGCCGACATTGAGGATCCACAGACGGTCGATGCCATACTGGTGGCAGAGGTTCATCTGCTCCCAGAGGTGTGCGATAGGGGTCACGTTCGCCCACTTTGTGTTACGTGGAGCACCGACATAGTCAACGTGGTAGTACATGCCATAGCCACCCTTGCGCGCTGCCAGCCTGGTCTTGTCATACTCGAGAGTTCCTTCCGGCGATGAGCCAGGGACACAGCGGATGTTTCCCCAGTTGTCGTCACAGAGCATGATGAGGACGTCATCAGGAACGCGGAGACCGAGGTCGTAGTAACGCTGCATCTCCTTGTAGATTGCCCACATCTGCGGACGCTCCGATGCAGGTCTGCCGGTCTCCTCCTGGATGATGCGGCGCTGAGCGTCGAAGATTCTTTCGTAAAGCTTGATATAGTATTCGTCCTGGGTCTGGAACTCGTCGTCGTGACCGACCTTGCCGCCCATAGCCGCGTCGCCGTCACCACGCATACCGATGGTGATGAGGTCTTCGGTATCCTTCGCACGACGGATGCCCTGACGGAAGAACTCGTCAAGGACTTCAGGATTCGCGTCATAGTCCCATGGGCCGTTTGCACCTCTGTTGCGCGCCCACTCCTGGTGATTGCGTGCCATAGGCTCGTGATGGGATGTTCCCATGATGATACCCATCTCCTTTGCTGTTGCACTGTTCATAGGATCATCAGCATAGAATGCATTGCCCCACATCGCAGGCCAAAGGTAGTTTGCCTTGAGACGGAGGAGGAGCTCGAACAGCGTCTCGTAGAAATGATGGTTGAAACCATGAGCGAGGTTAGGGTCGGCAGATGCGCACTCTGCATCAGGGAACTTCTCATTTACCCAGCCTGACAGGCAAGGAGCCTCGTCATTGAGGAAGATTCCACGATACTCCACGACAGGCTCTCCATCGGTGAAGGTTCCATTGGCAACATATATCCTGTCATGCTTTTCTGCCGGTACATCTGCCCACCAATGCCATGGAGAGATACCGATCTGCTTCGAGAACTCATAGATTCCGTATTCGGTACCGCGGAGATCGGAACCCGCGATAATGAGCTGGTTGCCGACTGTCTTGATGATATACTTCTCCTTCTTTCCCTTGAGATCATTGAGGTTTATGATCTTCTTCTTTGCAAGCTGCTGGATGGTTGTGCTCTTGTCCAGCGAGCCGATGATGATTCTCGCATCATTGAACTGTCCGATCATGGATGCGCTTCCTGTGACTTCAAGGATATCCTCGGAAAGGGATCCGACCGCGCGGAGGACTCCCTGATGCTCACTTTCGTCAACCTGGATCTTTACCGTCTCACCGCCGGAGATGAGGAGTACTCCCCCGTCCTGCTTGCTGAAAGAGACGAACTGATCAGCCGCGATTGAAGAAAAGGCTGTAGCCACGAAAAAAAACGCCGCTACGATAAGATGTCTTAATGTTCTCATATAATATTGGTTATAATTATCAGTGTCCGGTTGCAAATATATCATTTCTTATGAGTTTCCACAATCGGGCTTTGCAGTTGTCCGAAAAAACACTATCTTCACACAAAATCGACACAAAACTAAACCACATAATCATGAAAGCATCAGAACTCGTAAAGAAACTGCAGGATGAAATTGCAGCAAAGGGAGACAAGGAAATCGTCATCGCAGCAAACAAGCACAGCTACAAGGACACTATCCTGGTGACCAAGGACGAAGTCACCACTCTTGCTCTCTTCGACAAGATTCCTGATTAATAAAAACATCGTCACAGACAGATACAGGAGTTATTGAAACGTCAATCACTCCTGTTTTTTTATGCGATGTTATGAATAATATATATCTTAGAGCATCAAACCATAAATAACACCTATAATGAAAAAGCTAATTTCTATCGCCATCGCTTCCCTTTTGATGGCACAGGGCCTTTTCGCAACTGAATATCATGTTGCCAAGAATGGCTCAGACCAGAATCCTGGCACAGCTGAGGCTCCGTTCCTCACTATCTCCAAGGCAGCAATGGTCCTCAAGACCGGCGACACCGTAACCGTGCACGAAGGCGTATACCGTGAGTGGGTACAGCCTCGCAACTCAGGCGCAGACGTATACAGCCGCATCACCTATCAGGCAGCTGAAGGAGAAGAAGTTTGGATCAAGGGATCCGAGGTAGTCACCGGCTGGGTAAAGGAGAAGAAGTCAGACATCTGGAAGGTTGTCCTTCCAAACTCTTTCTTCAAGGATTTCAACCCATTCGCTGAACCACTCGTAGGTGACTGGCTCAGCCAGACCAGCGACAAGTATGTCGTAGGTGAGGTCTACCTCAACAACAAGTCACTCTTCCAGGCTACATCACTCGAGGGCGTACAGAATCCTGAGATTCCAAGAAACACCAAGAAGCCGGAGGACGCAAAGCTTGCATGGTACGTAGAAGTTACCGATGCTACAACCACCATCTGGGCAAACTTCGGTCCTGGCGTGAACCCTAACAAGGAACTCGTAGAGGTTAATGCACGTCCAGCTGTATTCTTCCCTGCTCTTCCAGGTGTGAACTACATCACCGTAAGAGGCTTCCACATGAGCCAGGCCGCTACCAACTGGGCTCCTCCTACCGCATTCCAGCAGGGTCTCGTAGGTCCGCACTGGTCTAAGGGCTGGATCATCGAGAACAACGTGATCAGCAACTCGAAGTGCGTCGGCGTCAGCCTCGGCAAGGACAGACAGTCAGGCCAGAACCGCTGGACCATCGAGCGCGAACTCGTAGGTTTCAACCGTGAGCTCGAGGTTATCTTCCAGGCAGAGGACATGGGTTGGAAGAAGGAGAACATCGGTTCACATATCGTCCGCAACAACGAGATCTTCGACTGCGAGCAGGCCGGTGTCGTAGGTCACCTCGGATGCGTATTCTCAATCATCGAGAACAACTACATCCATGACATCAATGCAAAGAGACAGTATGCAGGTGCAGAGGTCGGCTGTATCAAGCTCCACGCAGCAATCGACTGCATCATCCGCAACAATATCCTTGAGAACGGCTACAATGGTCTCTGGCTTGACTGGCAGGGCATCGGAACCCGCGTTTCAAGCAACGTATTCTTCGACAACGACCACACCGACCTCTGGACTGAGGTTACCCACGGACCTTGCATGGTTGACAACAACGTGATGCTTTCTCCTAACGCATTCCTCGAGTGGGGCCAGGGCGCCTGCTTCGCACACAACATCGTATCAGGATACATCACCTTCCATCCTGTACTCGACCGCTACACTCCATACCACGCTCCTCACTCAACCAAGATCGTAGGTGTGATGAACTTCCCTGGCGGTGACGACCGTTACTACAACAACATCTTCACCATCGCTCCTGATTCAAAGCTTGAGAACAAGGCTGCAGGTACCTCTGTATACGATGAGAGACCTCCATTCTACCCTGGAATCTACCGTGACATGAACACCCGCAAGACCGACGCCCTCCCTAAGAGCTTCGTCGAGCAGATGGCACAGGGCAACAGCCAGTCATCACGCTTCGCGCTTGCAATGCACGTCGGTTCAAACGTATATATGAACGGCGTAAAGCATTATCAGTATGAGGAAGACGCAGTAAGCACCGCTGCTGACGCCAAGATCGCGCTCGAGAAGACTGCCGAGGGTATCTTCATCAAGATCACCGCAGACGGAGCCATCAACAACGTCAAGACTCCTCTCATCACCACCGATTTCCTTGGCAAGACCTACTACTCTAACGGTTACTATGAGAACCCTGACGGTACTCCTCTTACCCTTGACAAGGACTTCTTCGGAAATGCCCGTAACACATCCAGCCCTAAGGTTGGTCCGTTCGAGAACCTCAAGCCAGGTGAGAACACCATCCAGGTTTGGAAATTCTAATACATGAAAAGAATATTATCTGCAATTCTGTGCCTGGGCCTAGCATGCTGTGCTGCCCAGGCACAGTCTTCAAGAGGAAATCTTGAACTGAGCGATGACCTTACCTATGGTTATCTCTTCTGTCACATGTCAGACCACGGCCAGTGGACCGCATACGCGCTCTCCCAGGATGGTCTGCACTTCCACGACCTTATCAGCGGCAAGCCTGTCTTCGACCAGACAAAGCTGGCCGGAATCGAGGGCGGAACCCGCGACGCCTACATCTTCAGGGCCCATGACGGCAGCGGTTACCTTATGGTGACCACTGACATGAACAACAGCAAGACCAGGGAGCTCGGCAAGTCGAGCGAATGGGAGAACTACGGAATCGATCTTCTGCGCAGCGACGATCTCCTGAACTGGAAGTCAACCACTTTCGATTTCCGCAAGGGACTTGACATCTTCATGGACGGCTCTGACAAGGTCGCTTCTGTCTATAAGGATTGGTCGAAGGTATGTCGTGTATGGGCACCTCAGGTTATCTGGGACGATGACTATATATGGGCTGACGGCCGCAAGGGCGGCTACATGGTCTATTTCTCGATGCTCAACCGCGCAGAAGAGAAATATGACAGGATGTACTACTGCCATGCTGATGCATCCTTCACGCAGATGACCCAGCCACAGATCCTCTTCGACTGGGGTTATGCAACCATAGATGCTGACATCAACTGGGTAGAGGCAGACAGCAGGTACCACCTCATGATCAAGAAGGAAGGCGGAAAGCCTGGTCTCTTCACTTCTTCCGCTCCAGCTCTGACAGGTCCATGGCCACAGCCGGACGAGAACGACTACATCCGTTTCGAGGGCAACAAGCTCTGCGAGGGCGTTTCCGCGTTCAAGGTAGCCGGAGAGGAAGGCTGGCAGATCGGATATATCGAGTACTCAAGCAATCCTCGCAACTACAGGATATGCTCCGCAGACAAGAACATGCGCAACTTCCGCAACCCGCAGCCTATCGAGGGTATCGACGGTCCTCAGCATGGTTCATTCATGAGAGTGACAAAGGAAGAATATGACATGCTTCAGAAGTGGAGCGACAGTCTTGAGCCTTGGTATCTCGAAAGAGATGTCAACAATCCTGTGTTCCCTGGCCTCTATGCAGACCCTGAGGCACTGTATAGCGAGAAGACCGGCAAGTACTACATCTACCCTACCACCGACGGCGTATTCGGCTGGCACAATTACGACTTCCACTGTTTCTCATCCAGCGACCTGAAGAACTGGAAGGATGAAGGTGTCATCCTGGACCTCCGCGACCTTGACTGGGGCAAGGAGTACGCATGGGCACCGTGCATCATCGAGAAACCGATATACAAGGACAAGAAGCACAAGAAGATCGAGGGCTACAAGTACTATTTCTACTTCGTTGCCAACAAGACCATCGGTGTGGCAGTCGCTGACAGCCCCGAAGGACCATTCAAGGATGCACTCGGAAGGCCGCTCATAACAAAGGAAGAGGCAGGCACACCTAACGACGTCATAGATCCTGATGTATTCATGGATCCTGCTACCGGCAAGTACTATCTCTACTGGGGCAATTCATATATGTGGATGGCGGAGCTTGCCGACGACATGGTCTCATTCGTACCTGGCACCATGAAGGAACTCATCCCAAGGTCCAAGATCGGCGAGTATCACTATCTCGAGGGATCTTACGTATTCGAGAGAAATGGCCTCTACTATTTCATGTGGTCCGAGAACAGGACACGTTCTACCTTCTACCAGGTGCGCTACCTGATCTCCGAGTCCCCTACCGAATTCATCCGCAATGGAAAGCCTGCAAAGGTTGAAGAACAGGTCGTCCTCCATCAGGTTCCTGAACACCAGATCTTCGGAACCGGACACCACTCGGTACTTAACATCCCAGGAACGGACGAATGGTACATGGTATATCATAGATACACCCGTCCTGAGGGTGTCAAGATGGGAATGTCAGGAGGCTACAACCGCGAGACCTGCATCGACAAGATGGAATTCAACGAGGACGGAACGATCAAGACGGTCGTCCCTACTCTCTAAAAGACTATTTCTTTTCTCTGATAGCTCCTTGGCGATAGGCGTCGAGGAGCTTTCTTAAATCCTCGACCTGAGCACTAATCACCTTGCCGTCATCTATATCGGCGACTCTTGTCCTGTGCTCAAGATGCTCTACTACGGACTGGAACGACTTTATGTCGCTGCCTTCCTGGAGTGCCCGGTCGACAGAATAGAAGTGCTTATGCTCTGCGATGAGCATGCCGTGCGAGTTGTAGATGAGGGTATATCCGGCGATTCCAGTGGTAGCCTGGTATGGCTTGGAGAAACCGCCGTCAATGACCAGCAGCTTGCCTTCTGCACGGATAGGAGACTCTCCCTTCTTTACCGGAACATGGCCGTTGATGATATGGGTATGCTCCCCTTCCAGGCCGAATTCCTTAAGAATCATCTCGCAGACTGCCTTGTCATTCTTGAGATCCTGGTAATAACCCTTATGCTCGACATGGGTTGCCTTGTCATCCACGAACAGGCGTTCAAAGGTAGTCATCTTGTCCTTGTCGAAAGGTGGCGCATACGAGCCGCCCCAGAGGAACCACATATAATCCACCCCATACGCTTTCTCTGCAGAGCCCTTCTCGCCATAGTAGCCGAGACGAACGACCTGATCGATCTTGTCGAAGAGAGCCTTTCCCTTGTATCTATGCCCCATCACGGTCAGTTCCTTGAGGCTTCCATCCTCCTTGAGAGGCATCGATCCATGGAAGATCAGATTGCCGTTGCGCACCAGGTAGAAGGCTCCGTTGGTATAGAGGAAGCGCATATGCTTTGCAAGCAGCTTGCTGTGACGGAAGCTGAAGCTCAGACCGTCCATGACTTCCTGCTCTCCTGCCGACAGGGCCGTAGGGTTTGATGGGTCAAGTGTCGGGAAATTGGTGTCATTGAGCTTGTACCACTTCCGGTCGATACGGACTGCTCCGCGTTCAAGGTCTATCCGGGACATAAGATCACGGGACTCCATACGGAACTCCGGATGGTTGCGGATAATCTGGCCCTCAAGTTTGAACTGCATAATCGCAATCGCCTTGTGCATCTTTGCCATGAGCTGCATCTGGCGGCTGTCCTCTGCTCCCTCTACACGTGGGAGGAACTGCGAACATGGATCATCTCCGTAGGTCTCCATGGCAAAGGTCATAAGAGGAATCAGGTTTATGCCGTAACCATTCTCCAGGGTCTCCATATTGGCGTAGCAGAGACTGTTTCGCACGACGTTGGCTATACATGCACCATTGCCGGCCGCAGCACCCATCCAGACCAGATCGTGATTGCCCCACTGTACATCTACGTTGTGATAGTTGCACAGCAGGTCCAGGATCTTGTGTGCACCAGGGCCACGGTCAAATATATCTCCTATGACATGGAGAGTGTCAATGAGAAGACGCTTGATCACTTCGGCCATCTGGCAGATGAAGTTATCCGCTTCTCCTGTAGAGATTATGGAGTTGAAGATCGTCTCATAGTAACGGCGACGTGCATCAACGCCCTCTGACTGGTGCAGAAGCTCTTCTATGATATAAGCATACTCACATGGGAGTGCCTTGCGGACTTTTGAACGGGTATATTTTGATGACGCCTCGTTCAGCATGGCGCAGAGGCGGCTAAGGGTCTCGCGGTACCATTCATCATCCTTGGGCGTCATCTTCAATTTCTGCTCAGGATAGCAGATGAGGGTACAGAGATCTCTTTTCTCCTGATGCTCAAGCGTATCGCCGAACACCTCGCTGATCTTGCGCTGTACGACGCCGGACGCATTTCTCAGAACATGCTGGAAACCCTGATACTCTCCATGGAGGTCGGACACGAAATGTTCCGTTCCTTTCGGTAGTTTGAGGATAGCCTCAAGATTGATTATCTCAGCCGATGCGGCCTGTACCGTCGGAAACTGTTTTGAGAGAAGCTCCAGATATTTGAGATCTGCCATTGCCGTTATTCGTTTATCAATGCAAGATAGCAATTATTCCACAAAAAACAGGGCCCTCGAATCCGAGAGCCCTGTTTTTCATTTCCACTGACCGCGGCAAGATTTGACCATCCATTTCTCGCGAAGCGAATCCGCATCAGCGGATCGGCCGTGCCTTGTATTTGTAAGTTTACGAGCAAATACGGAAAGGTGGAAAGGCCGTGGGGGTTACAGGGGGAGTTTCTCCCCCTTATTTGAATGTTACCCAGTCAACGTCGATGCGGCTGCCGTTTGTCATAGCCACATAGAGGTTGTGCATGCCGGTAGGGCATGTATCAAGAACAGCCTTGACATCCTGCCAGCCTTCTGCACCACCAACGTTGATAGTTCCGAGGAGTTCTCCTTCCGGTGAGTCAACTCTAACCTCGAGGGTACCACCTGCGAGAGAGAAGATTCTGGCCTGGATGCCGCTGAGCTTCTCCTTGCCGAAGTCAACTCTGTCATACTCTGCCCAGAATGCGCCCTTGTCCTGATGTGAGTTGGAGAAGATTACCTTCCAGCCGTCGAATGGACGGTCAGCATTGAGGTAAGCGATCTCTACGTTGCGGCACTCCATGAGTGCTGAGTAACGGTCGATCTGGATGAGATCGGTAGCCTTGGTGACACCTACACCGCGCTTGGTAGGAGTGATGAGCTGGATTGTTCCGTCTGGGTTGAAGTGGAGCTCGTCGATACATACTGAACGGTTCTTGTCGAACTTTGGAGAGTAATCGTTGTGATGATAGAAGAAATACCACTTGCCCTGGAAGTTGATAACTGAATGATGGTTGGTCCAGCAAGAATACTCCTCGCCGTCCTGCTCCATGATCTTGCCTACGAACTTGTATGGTCCGAGCGGCTTGTCAGACATAGCATATGCGATGCACTCACGCTTGTCGTCAACCCATGGGAATGTATAATAGTACTTGCCGTTTGCCTTGAAAAGGAATGGGCCCTCTTCCTGACCGCGATGAGGGAGAATGTTGGAAATATTGTAAGGCTCGCCTACAACTGACATGAGATCATCGCTGAGCTTCTGTACCTGAAGGCCACGTCCCTGCCATGCAAGATATGCCTGGCCATCGTCGTCGATGAAGAGACATGGGTCGATACCGCCGATACCCTGGATAGGCTTCTCTTCTGGAACGAAAGGTCCGTATGGAGTGTCCGAGATTGCGTAGCCGATACCGTTGCCTGCGAATCTCTGGCCAGGCTGAGGCTTCTGGCCAGCAGGGAATATGAAATAGTACTTTCCATTGTAATAGTTACAGTCAGGAGCCCACATGCTGTAGCTGGTATCATTTACCCATGGAACATGCTTCTGGTCAACGATGACACCATGGTCAACCCAGTCCACGAGGTTGTCTGATGAATACACATGGTAGTCAGCCATGCAGAACCAGTCCTTGCGGGCATAGTCTGCAGGTGCAGGGATGTCATGTGATGGGTAGACATAGACTCTTCCGTTGAATACATGGGCAGAAGGGTCAGCCGAGAAATTGTCTCGGATGATAGGGTTCTGTGCGTTCAGTGACGATGCGGCCACGAGAACAGCAGCAGATGCAAATACTGATCTAAGTTTCATGTTGTTTTGTGGTTGTTTGTGACGAAGATAGCATTTTTCCCATAAATGACACAAAAAGTATCGCTCAAGTGATGCAATTATCAAATCATATGACCGTTTTTGGTGGATTATGGCTAAATTGCATTCATGTACCGTAAATTATCGCTTACCAGAATATTGATGGCGCTGGCCATCCTGCTTTGTTTCTCTGCTTGCGAGAAAGAAGCCAATATCAACCCCAAAAAGGCCGAGATCAGGATTCTGTCCGGAAACACAGTCTACATGGAGGACGGAAAGAACGCGGAAGTTCTGGTCGAGACCGTGCCGAAGGATCTTTTCAGCAACAGTCACGTCCTTGCGATGGTCGTGTCGCACTCCAACAGCATCATGGTCGACTGTTCCCTGGCATCACTGAAAGACCAGGGAAATGGCCGCTGGCTTGCCGAGATTTCATTCAAGAAGGACAGCGACCTCAAGAAAGAAGTCATTCTCAAGGCCGAGTTCGACCACAAGGAGGTCCTTTCCGAGCCGTTCATGATCAAAAGGATGCGGGCCATCATCAAAGAGCTGTACATCAAGGACAGGCGTGCGACTCTGGATGGGGACACCTTCTACGCTACACTTCCTGCGACAACTGACTTCAAGGCTCTCCCGGTAAATTACAACTTTCACGGAGACGCGATATTCATCAACGGCATCGAGATGGACGGCCAGACCGACGTCAACTTCGACAAACCGGCAACCATATCCGTGAAATGCGGAAACGTCACTGAAGAATACAAGATTGTCGTACGTAACAGCGGCCTTCCTGTCGTCCGTATCGAGACGCCATCACGAAAGGATATCAAGAGCAAGGATTTCTGGACCGAAGGAGCAAGCATACGCATAGAAATGCCCGACGGCACGGTCAGCCTTGACACCAGGCCGACCAGCATCCGCGGCCGTGGCAACTCAACCTGGACATATCCGAAGAAGCCGTATGCGCTCAAGTTTGACGAGAAGGCAGAAGTGCTTGGCATGCCGGCACACAAGAGATGGGTACTGCTCGCCAACTGGAAGGACAGAACTCTCCTGAGAAACGACGCAGCCTTTTTCCTTTCACGCCAGACCGGTCTTGACTACACCGTCCGCGGCCAGTTTGTGGAACTGGAGCTGAATGGAAGGCACATGGGCAACTATTATCTCTGCGAGCAGATCAAGATCAACAAGAACAGAGTCAACATAAAGGAGATGGATCCTATGGAAACCGACCCGAAGAAGATTACCGGAGGATTCCTCATGGAGCTGGACACATACTATGACGAGGTCAACAAATTCCGTTCGAAGTATTTCAAGCTGCCGTTCCAGTTCAAGGAGCCTGACGAGGAAAGCCTTTCACCTGCCGCCAAGCAGTACATGATCGACTATGTAAACAATCTCGAGGCCATCCTCAAGGACAATGACCGCCTCTTTAATCATGAATATGAGGAATTCCTTGACGTGGATTCTGCAATCGAGTTCATGTTCGTCCAGGAACTCGCCAACAACACGGACTTCTACAATACCTGGCCACAGGCTGGTCCTCACAGCTATTACATGCACAAGGACAGAGGAGGCAAGCTCATGACAGGTCCTCTCTGGGACTTTGACTACCATGGTTTCGTCCCTACCCTGTCGCATCAGTGGGCCGGAGTGACGAAGACTGTTTACTACCCTGCCCTGATCAAGGACGAGAAGTTCAGAGAAAGGATGATGGAGTTGTGGGCAAAGGATAAGGAGAAGTTCGCCGGATTTGCTGCATACGTCGATGAGATGGCGGAGAAGATAAGGCTATCGGAAGAGGTCAACCATGAACTGTGGCCTATAAGCAACAGGGAGAATGGCGACGAGACCATGACCTTCCAGCAGGCCGTCAACAGAATCAAGGAAGGCTTCAGCTCGAAGCTCAACTGGATGGACTCCAATCTGGGGAAGCTGAAATAAGCATTTCCAGACCAGTCAGCCAGGAATTGGAACAATAATTGTGGCAATCAAAGACAGATCAAACATTAAATAACACTACTATTATGAAAAAGACAGTTTTGGCGGTTTCCGCCCTTCTTTGCTGTGCCGCTCTCAGCGCACAGGAACCAGACATCCCAAGAAGAGGAATGGGTGGCGGCATGGGTTTCCAGATGCCCGAGATCAAGTGTAACTTCGACCCATACGTAGCGACTCCAGAAGGTTTCGACCAGGTTCGCGAAGGTGTGAAGAAAGGTCAGGTAGTGACCATCGAGTATGAGTCAAAGACCGTCGGTACAGTACGCAAGGCAACAGTTTACCTCCCTCCTAAGTACAAGGCCAGCAAGAAGTATCCAGTTCTCTACCTCCTCCACGGTATCGGTGGTGACGAGGTCGAGTGGCTCAACGGCGGAGCTCCAAACGTAATCATGGACAACCTCTATGCAGACAAGAAGGCAAAGGACATGATCATCGTCATGCCTAACGGACGTGCCCAGAAGGATGACCGCGCAGTAGGTAACGTATATGCAGGCTCTGCGGCATTCGCAAACTTCGAGTATGACCTCCTCAATGACCTTATCCCTTACATCGAGTCACACTACAAGGTGCTTCCTGGAAAGCAGAACCGTGCCGTGGCAGGTCTCTCTATGGGTGGCGGCCAGTCCCTCAACTTCGGTCTCGGCCACATGGACAAGTTCGCATATGTAGGAGGTTTCTCATCAGCTCCAAACACCAAGATGCCTGAGGAACTCATTCCTAGCGTAGAGGAATTCAACAAGGCAAAGACATTCCTCTGGATGGTCTGCGGATCTGAGGACGGTCTCATGTACAACAGCTCACGTCTCAAGGCATACTGCGACGAGAAGGGCGTTCCTTGCACCCTTATCGAGTATCCTGGCGAGGGTCACAACTTCGTTGTATGGAAGTACGGCCTTTACAACTTCGCACAGAAGATCTTCAGATAATGTCAATGGGGAGCATTCCCCACTGCACCAGAAATGAAAAGAGGCGGCCCTGATGGGTCGCCTCTTCTATTGAACACGTACTATGAATTACTTCTGATTCTTGAAGTCGCGTACGGTGTAGTAAACTGCCTTGCGCTGGTTATCCTTGTCGAAAAGGAGTGGGAAGTTGTTAGCGCCAAGCCATGAAACTGAGTCGTTGACATTCCAGAAGGTAACGCAAGAGATGTTGTTCTTGTACTTGCGGAGGATCTCGAAGAGGTCAGCGTACTTCTGCTGCTGCTTAGCCTGGATCTCCTCAGTGTAAACCTGGCCCTCGCCACGGCTGAACTGAAGCTGTCCACCTGCTTCCTCGTTGATACGGATGTCGAACTCAGTGATCTGGAGATCGTCAACAAGCTCAAGATACATCTTGATAGCAGTCTCGAAGTCCTCGAGGGTAGGGTTATCATAGATGTTGTAGTGGCCCTGCATACCGATACCTGTGATAGGAGCACCCTCGCTCTGGAGCTTCTTCACCATGTTGTAGATGTAGGTTCTCTTTGAAGGAGTCCAAGCGCTGTAGTCGTTGTAGAAGAGACCTGCGTTAGGATCAGCCTCGTGAGCCCAGATGAATGCGTTCTTGATGAACTCATCACCACAGAGCTGGTATGCCTGTGACTTGCGGAATGACTCCTCGTAGGTAGCCTCAAGATTGTTGGCGTCGCTCATAGCCTCGTTAACAACGTCCCAGCAGTAGATAACATCCTTGTAGCGGTTTACAACGGTGTTGATGTGAGCGTGGAGTGAATCGTAGAACTCCTCCTTTGAAGCTGCTACATACTTAGGAACCATCACGGTCTCGAACTGAGGCATCTGACCAGGCTGGAACTGAGGTGCCTGTCCTGGCTGGCCCTGTGGACGGCGACGTCCGAATACACGCTGCTCTACGAATACAGTGTCACCCTTCTCGTCACGCTCGACGATAGGATTACCATTCTCGTCATGTGCCTGGAACATCCAAGTAGCGAACTGGCTGTGCCATACGAGGTTGTGACCGCGCATCTTGATGCCGTTTGCGCGGCAGAAGTCAGCGATCTTATCAGCCTCTTCGAAGTTCCATACGCCAGGAGCTGGATGGAGCTCACCTGGCTTCATGCAGTTCTCGGCAGTGATGCTGTTGAACTCCTTGAGGATCATCTCCGAGGTAAGAGAATCGGCGATGTTACGTCCGGTAACAGCGACACCGATTTTGAAATAGTTCTTGTAGGCGTCCTTAAGACCTGGGTCCTTAGGGCCGCATGAGCACATTGTTGCAGCTGCTGCAGCAATGATTGCGATTGCTTTAAGATTCTTCATCTGTCAATGGTTATAATATTGTTAAGATTACTTCAACCGGTAACAAACTGCAAAATTAAGAGAAATTCTTTTCAGTATAATCAGAAATTTTGAAAAAAAGAAAGGGACTTCCATTTCGGAAGTCCCTGATTCTTATCATATAAACAAGATTACTTCTTTGAAGCGGTCTTGAAATAAGTATTAAATGGAATATTTATTCTACGAAGACACCCTTGCGGATGGCAAGCTGGAGTGCCGAAGGTTTCTCTGTTTCCACGAACTTCCAGTTCTCGCGGTCAAGGGACAGGCCGGCGTAGCCAAGATACCTGTCATAGTCTATCTCGTCCGCTGTCATCTCCAGAGCCTTCAGGTCAGAGATATCCTTACCCTCTGCGACTTCCTTGACAACAGCCCAGAATTCCTCCGGATGGAATCCCCTGCCCTCCTGCTCATAATACCTGTCATAGAGTATACGCATCACATCGTCCAACGAACCGCGGTTTTGGGATGCATTGCGTATGGCAAGGTCCATCATGAATGCGACTACAGGTCCTTTGACATAGTAGGAGATGGTCACATCACTGTGATTTGCATCTGAATTGAAGAAATTGAGCCATATGTCGTAGCTTGATGTCCACATGGACATTTCCTTGCGGCCGGCAGTCTGCTCGGTAGAACGTATATAGTCCAGCAGCGCTTCACGGAGTTCCTCGGACGAGCAGAGACCTGCATGGGCGAGAATGATGTCCTCATAGTAGCAGGTCATACCCTCGCTGATCCACAACTGTCCGGTATAGTTCTCCTTTGAATAGTCAAAAGGTCCGAGCTCAAACGGACGGATAGACTTCACGTTGTACAGGTGATAATACTCATGACTGACGAATGACATCCATGACAAGTGTTCTGCACGGTCCTTCGAGACCATTGAAGGGCCTGCCATGCATGACTGGCAGGACTGGTGCTCAAGACCTCCCCTGCCATATTCAAGCCACATGAAAACGTAACGGTCATAAGGGCGCTTGCCTCCGAACAGGCTGCCGGCGGCGCGTACCATACGCGACAGTTCCTCGACATACATATCTGCGTCAAATCCATCGGGGCGTGCCACACACAGGCTGTAAGGCTTGCCATCGACCTCGAAATCACGGATCAGCGGATTTCCGGCAAAGATCGGACAGTCAACAAGCTCATCGAAATCACGTGCCTCATAACAGTTCTTGCCTAGAGGCTTGAGAGATGAGCAGGACGATGACCATGAAGATGGAAGCTCGACCATGACATCCGATGCCATATCCTTGCGGCCATCCACATACATGTACACCTCGTTTCCAGGAAGGAATGCGAACTCCTCAGTAACATTCGCCTCACCGACTGAATGCCGGTCAGCGAACACATCATAACTTACATTCAGGACCGTACGCGAGCCGTTCTGTATACGCCATCCGTCCTTGCCGACCTTGACCCAAGGAATCGCATCCCCGTTGGTCGACGTGACCTTGAAATGAGAAAGATGCTGTGGAGAGTCAAGAATAAGATAATAACCCGGAGCCCATACAGGCATCCTCAGCATTGTCACTCCTGCACCTATTCCATCGACGGTCAGTTCAACGTGAACGTTATTGGACTCAGGATTGAACGAGAGTCTGTAGTGCATCTTTGCCTGAGCTGCAACCATTGACAGCATCAAAGACAGAATCACCAGAAGTTTTTTCATCATATACTTTCTTATAAACCCATGCTTTACTTTGCCCAGGCCTTGCCTTCGTCACTGCGACGCCACTGGAAATAGCCGTCAAGAACCTCCATGGCAGCCTGACCAGGGACCTCCCCTACGAAAGGTCTTGGGCCGGTGAGATACATCGACTTAGGATCATCTTCGGTGAAGGCCGGCCATTCAGGAAGATCCTGAGGGCCGTTAGGATTTCCATACTTGGCGAAGTTCGTCCAGTAGAGACCCATGATCTCTGAAAGTGCCTTGTCCGACTCAGGCTGTGCGGCATTCTCTCCGATGTGCTGGAATACGTATGCGACATCCTGGCCATGAGGAGAAGCGTAACCGTAGCGTGGAGAATCCTCAGGATACTCAGGGTGCTGGTCAAAGTAGTAGAGGAAGACTTTAGACTTGCCGGTCCTTGACTGAAGGCGTGCCCAGCTCCAGGTCTGCCAGCCGAAAGCGGCATCACGCATGAGGTCGCGTGCAGTCTTGCCGACCTTGTCGCCATCGACAGGATATGCAGCGAGGAGTGCCTCGGCATATGGACCGTAACGGAGCTCGACTGAAGCCTTGTGCGCTTCGACAGTACCACCTCCGGAGAAACTTGCACCCTCGTCCGAATTGTATCCGATCAGCACAGGAACATCGTTGTACTGACCTTTCTCATAAAGCACGAACTGGTCATCAGGAATGACATAGCCGTCAACGATAGGCCAGCCGCCGCCAGGCGTCAGACCACGGCTCTCGAATTTCGAAGCATCCATAGCGCGCATCTCTGCAAGCGATGATGCTCCAGCCGCTTTCATTATCTCGACACCATCAGCTTCGGCGTCGGCAAGTGTCTTCATGTTCTCGCCGGGATATGTGGTAGGGCGGGCAGGGCCGAATGAACCGCCACTCTGGGAGATAGCTCCGCTGAACAGGCCCTTGGCAAGAGGTGAGGCACAGAGCATGCTGACAGATATGCCTCCGGCAGACTCGCCGAAAATAGTCACCTTTGATGGATCTCCACCGAATTTTTCAATGTTCTTCTGGATCCACTCAAGACCTGCAATCTGGTCCATGAGTCCCCAGTTGCCTGACGCTCCGGACGCATTTTCCGCACTGAGCTCAGGATGTGCAAGGAAGCCGAACTTGCCTACACGATAGTTGATGCTGGCAAGCACAATGCCACCCTGACGCGCGAGAGCCTCACAGTCATAGCTTGGATCCGCAGTATCGCCACCGGCAAAGCCACCGCCATAGATCCAAACAAGCACCGGAAGTTTCTCCTTTGGAGACTTTGCCGGAGTCCATACGTTGAGGTAAAGGCAATCTTCGCTATGGTTGCCTCTGCCGCCCTGAAGCGGGCCTGGGCCAAACTGTGTAGCGTCCTTGACACCATCCCACGCCTCGACAGGCTGCGGAGCTTTCCATCTAAGGTCTCCGACAGGTGGTGCAGCGAATGGAATACCCTTATAGATAGTCATATCCTCGAGAACCGTTCCCTGGACAAGACCTCCGGTTACTTTTACCTGACCCTCGGGTGCCTTTGCGCATGAGAGCGCCATTGCCATCGCGGCAACGAGTACTGCAATTCTTTTCATGTTTCTAATGCTCTATTACCTTGAAATTCTGTTTTTTCTGCATACCTGGATATGAGCCGTGACGCTTGCCTATGCGGATTCTTGAGCGTGAGTTCTCCCAAGTGATATCTGTAAGTGCATACTCGCCGTTCTCGTAGCCGAAATCAACGCCGGAATCCTCATAGTAGCTGAAACGCGCGTCGGCGCCACGATATACATGAAGTTCAACCTCGGAAGCAAGAGTCTCCTCGACATTCTTGCCGACTTTAGATGCCATAGGAATGATAGAACCGGCCTTGACGAATACAGGGATGTCATTGATTGTAACCGGAACCTTGACATATTCTCCGCCATCGTAATGTGTACCGTCACGGAAATCATACCATCCACCAGCGTGTTCAGGAAGATATACGCTCATCTTGCCGCCGTTTGCGTTGATGGTCGCCATATCCTGGAGCACAGGAGCTACAAGAAGCGATGGGCCGAACATGAACTCATCGTCCTGGTCAAGTGCCTCGGAATCGCCAGCGAAATCCATGACCAGAGGACGCATGAGAGTACCACCATCCTGGTTGACGAATGCGCTGAGAGAATAGATATAAGGCATGAGTCTGTAGCGGAGCTCGAGTGCCTTGCGGGAGATGTTCTCGACATCAGCGCCATAGCGCCAGAGCTCGGTGTTCGACATGTAACCATGAACTCGCATAAGAGGGAGGAATACCGAAGCCTGGAGCCAGCGGAGCATGCGCTCCTGGTATTCAGCGTCATCATACTGATTGCGAGGGCGGAAGAATCCACCTGCATCGTAGGTCCACCAAGGCTGGCCGCTTGCCATCATGCCAAGACCACCTACAATCTGTCGGCGCAGGGTCTCCCAATCATTGCCGACATCGCCACTCCAGGTTGCTGTCGCATAACGCTGCATGCCTGGGAAGGCGCAACGGGTAAGAATCATGCTGCGCTCCTGTGGCTTGGCCTCGCGGAGACCCTCGTTGACAGTCTTGCTGACGAACAGAGGATAGATATTGCGGACCATCTCGCCAGGGAGCTCACCGTTCATGACTCTGCGGCCATTGAGATCATCGTTCTCAGGCTCTGTAGCGTCTTGCCACCATGCATCGATTCCTGTAGGGACAAGCTTCTCGCTGAAGTTCTTCCAGTAGAAACCAGCCGCCTTCGGATTGAAGAAATCAATCCAGTCGGTATCAGGAATGTAATATCCTGCAGCTTCTGCCTGCTTGCCAACCTCACAGTTATGGTCGATCTTCGACCATACGGAAAGCATGAGTCTTGCGCCCATCTCGTGAAGGCCGTCAGTGAGTGCCTTAGGATCCGGATAGTACTCCTCGTCAAACTGCATGGCATTCCATCCATACTTGCCCCACCACTGCCAATCCTGGACGATGACGTCCATAGGGAGATTCTTCTCGCGATGGATAGATGCGTTCTCAAGTATCTCGGCAGAAGAGTGATAGCGTTCACGGCAATGGATATAACCGAGAGCCCATGAAGGCAGCATAGGTATGTTTCCGGTAAGTGTACGGTAGCTTGATACTACCTGGTCGGCTGAACCCGCCATGATGGTGTAATCAAGAGCAGAAGCCACTGGAGACGAGAATGTAGTAGTATTGTCAATCTTGCGGAAGCTTACAGTAGGATTATCATTCATTGTAAGTTCCGATACGATTGCATGTTCACCTGCCTCAAGGTGTACAATAGCCGAACTGGTTGGCGGCAGCCAGGTATTATTCACCTCAAAGATGGTGTTTCCATCGATTACGAGATGATGACGGCGTGCCATTGCCTGGCCGACATCGAGCAGAATTGCGTATTCTCCCGATTCAGGGACACGGAACTTGCCCTCGAAGCGGTTGTTTCTGCGCATCTCACGCTGTCCGCCGGTAGTAGAGGTAACGTCAACCACATGCTCGTCGCCGACAGCCTCGGCCTTGTCGAGCTTTACCGATGAAGTGCATGGATTGAAGTCAGTCATGCCATAGTTGTTCCAGAGGACACCATAGCCCTTTGACGAAAGGAGGAATGGGAGGGAAATCTGGGTGTTCACCTGGGTCAGACGGCGGGTAAGGCCGCGGACATTGAGATAACCGTCCTGGAACTGGCCGAGACCATAGAGATACTCATCCTCCGGTGATACGAAAGTCTGACGTACAGAAAGTGCCGGTTCGCCCTGAACCTTCACGTTATCGATAGAGAGTTCCTTCTCTTCGAGAAGCGGAGTGGTCTTGTTCGAGAAGAAGGTGATTCTTCCTGAACGCTTGTTGACCTCCGCGCGTACACCCTTCACACTCAGCATGACATACTCGCCGTAGTCCTTGACATAAGAATCAGGAGTTTTGACGCCGTCGACATAGACCCACTCAGGCAGCTGACGCACCTCAGGAGCATCGACAGGAACCTTCTGGACGCGGATAGCGTTGTCATTCACAGGAGTCAGGGTAATGTTGTTACCTCCGGCAACAAGTTTTACTACACCCTGGTCCTTTGCTGCATTGGCAGTAAGACCTGCCAGCAATGCAAACGAAAGAAAGATTGATTTCAGTGCTTTCATATCTTGTGGTTTTTTAGTTTTTTAGAATTGGAAATAGATGAACTTCTGGAAGTCTGCTGTCATGAACTGGTAGATAATCACTACCACAGCAACGACAGACACGGCCATAAGAGGAAGCGGCATTTTGGCGAACCAGATGCGGTACCTGCGCTTGAAGTTCTCCGGCAGCCAGTGGATGAGCATGCCGAATATGATGAGAAGGAAGACATTTCTGTACTCCCAGCATATTACAGGAATCTGTGAAACGGCCCAAGGGCCGCCTATCTGTCCGACCATATTGCGGGCCGTAGCCCATGCCGTCTCATTCGCAAGAGCAGGATCCAGGTTGGAGCCTGAACGGAAGAACAGACGTGTGAATGTGATGAAAACGAATGTCTGGAACACAGCCCAGCAGTTCTCAAGTTTCTTCCACTCCCCTGTACCTCCGGACAGTCTGTAGAACAGCCGGACAAGAGTACCTGCAAGTATGATACCTGCCCAGACCAGGAACATGTTGAACACAGGCTGAGGATAGACCATAGTCAAGGCTGCAAGAGCACCGCACACAATCATCAGGACAGCCGTTCTTGTATAGACATTCCAGTCCTTCCAGAACTTGTATACGACCATTCCAAGGCCGTTCAGGCCACCCCAGATCATGAAGTTCCAGCTCGCACCATGCCACAGACCGCCGAGAAGCATCGTATCCATGGAATTCAGGTTGGTAACTATCTTGCGGCGCTTCTCAGGATGGAGCCAGGCAACCGCACCGATGGCTGCGGCGAGCACAGCAACCACTGCCGCTACGATCCAGCTGCCGCTGAGGAACGTTCCTATCAGAGCGATGGCGATGATCACGGCATAGGTAGCGAATGTGCCGTTGCGGTTACCTCCAAGAGGGATGTAAAGGTAATCCTGGAGCCATTTTGAAAGCGATATATGCCACCTCTTCCAGAAATTGCCAGGGTTGGGAGCCTTGTATGGTGAATTGAAATTCTTAGGCAGATAGAATCCCATCAGCATGGCGACACCTGTGGCTATGTCGGTATAGCCCGAGAAATCGGCATAGACCTGGAGCGAATAACCGAACAGGGCCATGAGGTTCTCAAAACCGGTATAGAGAGTAGGATTGTCAAACACACGGTCAATAAAGTTGACTGCGATGTAGTCACTGAGTATAATCTTCTTTGCAAGACCGTTCAGGATCCAGAAAACCGCGATGCCGAACTGTCGACGTCCAAGGAAGAACGGCTTGTAGAGCTGCGGGATGAACTCACTGGCACGGACGATAGGTCCTGCGACAAGTTGAGGGAAGAAACTGACATAGAAGCCGAAATCCAGGATATTATGCACAGGAGCAATCCTGCGTCGGTAGATATCCATGATGTAGCTTATCGCCTGGAATGTATAGAACGATATTCCGACAGGCAGCAATATGCTGTCAACGCTGAACCTGGTCGATCCCGTAACGGCATTTCCGACCCAGGAGAACACGTCGAACACGGCAAACGAGGTTCCCAGAAGCCTGTTGACAAGATCGGTGATGAAATATGCGTACTTGAAGTAGCACAGGATTGACAGATTGACTATGATACTGATTATCAGCACAGCCGTGCGTCCTCTATCGGTCTTTCTGCCCGAGATTGCCTTGCCTGCAAAAAAGTTGTAGAAGGTCAGGAAAAGGAGGATCAGGGTGAAGAGACCACTGGTCTTCCAGTAGAAGAACACGCTGACGAAGAACAGCCAGGCGTTACGCTGGAGACAGCGTCTGCCAAGAGGCGCGAACAGAGCAAGCACCAACGCGAAGAACACCCAGAAATGGAACTGGGTGAAAAGCAGCGGATTGTCCTGGCTGAACGAAAAGAGCTGCTGTATGAATTCCTTTACAAGCTGGAGCATCGTCTCAAATGTTCTTCATATTTTTCCATGATGGCGTTGAACAGAAGATCTCCGAGCAGTTCATAGCCTTCATTCGTGAAATGTATCTTGTCCCGTTTTGCCAGTCCGGCCTTTTCCCATGCCGCCATGGACTTGAGTCCGCCCATGATGTCAAACAGATTCCAGACTCCGGCACCCCACTTGTCCGCAATCTCGAGGAAAGCCTTTTCAGCGACAGCTCCGTTCGGATTGTTCACGTAACTGCGGCGTACACGGCGGTAGCTGTCATTGTTGGTTATGAAAAGCAATGCACAGTCCGGATTTGCCCGGCGGAATGCCGAGATGAAACTGTCGTATCTGGTCTTGAATACCTCGGGATCGAAACGGCTGCCGGAAGCATCGTTGATGCCGACACCGAATATTACAAGATCAGCATTCAGATACTGAAGCTGATGCTCGAATGCGTCACATCGCGAATAAGACACCAGACTGGCACCATTCACACCTATGGCATGGACGCTGAGCCCCGGTTTGTCCGTCTCGAGAAGAAGGCCCTCCACGGTAAAGGAATGGCCATCCCTGAGACCTCGGAATTTCACGTCCACACTGTCCGTACGGTACGGAAGGATGAACGACCAGACACTGCGGGAACCGTCTGGAAGTCCCATTACCATTTTGCCATCCAGGTCCAGCACAGGAGCACAGAGGCTATCGCTGCCATGACCGAAGAGACATACCCTGTCAAAAAGATAGTCACTGTCAAAAGAAGAGTCAGGACAGGTCCTGCGGTCGCGGCTGAGAAGTCTCAGATAGGCATCGGGATCGCTTGTGGTGACGCTCATTCCTGTCATTCCAAGCCTTGTATCAGGAGCACGCTGGGTGCACTTTGCATTTGACCATTCTCCTCCGTAACGGCTGCGGTATGTGACAGGGGTGTTCGTCTTGGCTGCCGTGAAAGGGAAAACCAGTCCGGGGCTGCCGGCAATATCAGTTCCCATGGTAGAGATATTCTCACGCAGACGGCTGGTCAATACTCCCGCTTGGACATGCGAACCACCTACATGCACGATATTGAGGCTGCGGCCGCCGGCGGAAAGCAAGGTGTCAAGCTTGAGGAAGAACGGCTCAAGAGCTGTACTGTCCGCAGGCAGGACAATTGTATTCCTGTCCAGACGGGCGAAACTCAGATCAGGCACGGCACGGTACAGCGAATCCCCGTGGACGACGGGGCTTCCGGCAGACAGCCGGGCCTGACCGAAAGACATGGCCAGCAATGCAATCAATATCAATTTGATTCGCGCCATATCTTCTTTACCTGGTCGTCACCGACCTTCTTGCGGAGCCTGTAGAAATCGTAGCAGTTCAAGAACGCCTTGCTGAGAATGCCTCCCATGTACTCGGCACCGAGCGGAGTGAAATGGATGTAGTCAGGACCGGCGTATGCTGGTTTATGGGAAACCCACTGAGCCATGGAATTCTCGCCGCCCATAGCCGCAAACATATCCCAGTACGCAACACCATTACGGACAGCATTAACCTTGAGCGAATCATTCAGCGCCACAAGATGAGGACGGGTCTTCATCCTGCCGCCTTGCATCGAACTCATGTCCGAAGGTCCAATGAACAGTATCTTTGCCTTTGGAGCGACTTCGCGGAAATAAGCGAACTGCTTGTTCAGGTTTTCCAGATAAGAACTGATGTTCTTGGCCGAACTGATGGATGGAACCATGTTGCCGCCAAACTGCATTATGATCAGCTTCGTATCATTCTTGGCATATGCTCCAGCCATAGATTCCTTGCTTACGCGGGTGAAGATGGTTCCAGAACAGCCACGGAGTGCGTCATTGTCGACTGCGACTCCTCCCTTGCCGTCAAGCATGATACCATACACGTCGGCAGAACCGGTCATGGTTATCGTAGCGTTGCTGACATTATGCGGGAGGTCCCAGGTCAGAAGATCGACCGAACCTGCTGCGACCTCTGTATTTCGGACAATAGGCTTGAGGGTATCGCATTTTATGCTGACCTTGAAGTCTCCCGAGGAATTGCCGACCAGCATGCTGATGCGCGAAAAGGTTTTGACGCGTTCGCTTGCCGACTTGTTGCGGGTAGGACGGACCGACACGGTGGCGGAGCCTGTAACGCGGGAGAACTGGGCCATAAGGCCATATCCCTTGTGCGGTGCACGGACCGTTGTCGAATCGCCGAAGACGATATAGCGTGTCATGCTTCCCGACCAGCTCTGGTTGGTCGAATAGGTAGGGACACGCTGCACGGCAGGAATGAGACCGACTCCGGTTCCACCGAAATGGGCCTGGAGACTGTCACGGAGAACAAGGCTGATACGGTCCATCTCGATCTGGGAGTCACCGTAATGCATTATTCTGTAGGTCTTCCCAATTCTGCGGGCACTCTCGAAGCTGCGGAATATATCGTCGAAGAAATGATAGTCGTCACCAGGGAAATAGAAGCGTTCCGGACTCTCGTTGATGAATGACTTGAAGTACTTCACGGAATCTCTTCGCGATGAAGAGATGATTTCAAGGCGCTGCTGAGCCTCAGCCAGGACGGCGTCCACGTCCACCTTGGTCTCCCCAGCCTCGGCAAGATCCTGTTCCAGCGAAGCGAAACGGATGGTTGCCGGGCCTATTGCAAGTCCCTCGGCCGGCATGACAAACCATAGGCCGACGATCAGGACGAGGGTCGAAACAACGAATGCAAGTATACTTGAACTTTTCATTTTCAGTCTGTGTAACTTGCAAATATACCTATATTATGGCAAAAATGAAATTCTAGAACAACGCAACCACGCCTGCCACAGCCAGAAAGGCATAGACGATCTTGCGGAGCAGGGCGATATCGATGCGGCTGTACACTTTCCCGCCAATCCACAGACCGGCCAGAACTCCGGGGACAGCCACAGCCCATAGCTTCAACACGACCGGAGTGACGAAACCATTGCCGGCGCGGAAAAAGGTCATCATTATATTACCCACAAGGAAATACCACTGTGTCAACGCGATATATTCCTCTTTCGTCCTGGATGCAGAGATGAAATAAATGACGGCTGGAGGGCCCTGCATGGCAAACAGCCCACCCATAAGCCCCGACAGAGTTCCCATGCTCAGCTGCACAGGCATGGACGCAGGCAGATGGACTCTGGAACTGAAGAAAAAGAACCACAGACTGACCAGTATCAGTGTAACTCCAAGAACCTTCTTCAATGCAGCGTTATCCACACGGCCGAGCATGCCAACCGCAATGAACGACACGACAAGGAAAGCGGCAAGGATAGGCAACAGTTTGCGCCATGGCACGTAGCGGAACATACGCAAAGCCGTCAGCAAAGCCGTGACGATAGCCAGCATGCCCGACAGCGCCGTAGCCTCACCGAAGGACGGCAGAAGGAACGGCAATACCGTCATTATGGCGATGCCGAAGCCGAACCCCGACACCCGCTGGATGAAACTGGCAAGAGTCGCAAAAGCAAAGACAATTACTGCGACCTGAAACATGACCTACTCGACGTACAGGAGAAGACCCTTGAGATACTCTCCCTCGGGATGATAGATGTTGACAGAATGGTCGGCAGGCTGGTTCAGACGGTCCAGAATGCGCACCCTGCGGCCAACTGATGCGGCAGCAGAGAACACTGCAAGAGCAAAAGCCTCCTTATCAACAACCTGAGAGCAGCTGTAGGTAAAGACAAGACCACCCGGAGCAACCTTGGAGATAGCCGCGGCATTGAGCCTCTGATATGCACGGAGAGCATTTTTCAACACGCCACGATGCTTTGCGAATGCCGGGGGATCAACGATCATAAGATCCCACTTCCCTTCCGGCGCAGCCTTGACATAGTCGATTGCATCGCAGCACAGACTTGTATGTCGGGCAGCCGTCTCCTCGTCGAAGTTGAGCTTGACATTGCGGTCCACCATCATCATTGCCTTGGCCGAACTGTCGACAGACTCGACCGAAAGCGCGCCGTTTGCGAGCGCGTAAATGGAGAAGCCTCCGGTATAGCAGAATAGGTTCAGCACCCTGCGTCCCTTGGCATAGCGGCCTACGAGGGCACGGTTCTCACGCTGATCCAGGAAAAAGCCGGTCTTCTGGCCTTCTGTCCAGTTGACAATGAACTTGTGTCCATTTTCGAGGACGGTCTGCTCGTCATCGCAGAAACCTTCCGCCTTGTAGATATATCCATCGATAAGATCCAGGCCGGCCTTGAACGGAGCAGTTCCCGAGCTCTTGTCATATACGGCCTTGAGCTGTTCTCCGTATATCTTCCTGAGTGCCTCACAGATCTGGTGCTTCGCGCGGAACATGCCGACGGAATGGGCCTGAAGAACACAGACACCGTCGTACCAGTCGATGATGAGACCAGGGAGGTTGTCGCCTTCACCATGAACGAGGCGGTAGCAGTTGGTTCCCTTGGCAGGATCTGTAAGACACACGGCCTTGCGCACCTCGAGGGCCTTGGCCAGAGCATTTTCATAGAAATCAGGCTTGAGAGCCGAATCGTCGAAGCTGAGGACGCGGACTGCAATCGAGCCGATCTGGTAATGGCCGACTGCCATGAAGCTGCCGTCTGCGGCATATACCTCGACAAGTTCACCCTCGGCAGGATTGCCGACGATGTTGCCTATCGCACCTGAGAACACCCATGGATGAAAGCGCAGCAGAGACTCTTCCCTGCCCTTGCGAAGATATATCTTTGTCATACTTTGTTCAGGATGAAGTTTTCTGGAAGGATTGACGGATCCGGAATCTCGAGGATCTTTGGCTCTGCACTTTTAGGAGGATTAGGAAGCATCTGCTCCGGGGTAAGAGGGTGCTTCTCGGATTTCATAAGCTTGAGATACATCTCGCGGCAAACCCAGGCGTCGGTAGCGGCATAGCGCTGCTGCGCCTCCGAGAGTTCCTCAGCTTCCCAGTTTGAAAGCTGCTGGGTCTTGGAGATACGTATGCCGAGAATGATGGCACTCATCTTCTTGACACTCTTGTCCTTTATGCCATACTCCCATACGATCTGCTGGAGGTCGACGAAACCCTTTGGAGTGAATCCCACGTTCTTCTTGAGGCCACGGATGTCGTCATTGACCGCTGCCCCGATCTTCTCGATTCTGGAACTTGCAAGAATAGACCTGAGTTCCTTCGGAATGCCGATCTTCTTGATGCGGAAAAGAAAAGCCTTGGTCGAGCCGGACAGCTGGAGCAGCGAAGTTCCGTAATGCGGCTGGTCCGGTCCGAACGACGGACGGGTTTCGGTATCAAAGCCTATCACCTTCTGTCTCTTGAGATACGAAATGGCCCTGTAATAGTCCTTTCCTATCTCGTCTATGACCTGAATCTGTCCCGGGAAAGAGACCAGTTCAAGCTTTTCCAACTCTTCAGGCGTTATCTTTATCTTGTACATCTATATGCGGATTGGGGTGCAAAGATAGGAAAAAATCCTCTAACGCAGAAGAGCAAGCATAGCCGAAGCCACGGCACGGGAAGCTCCGCCTCCACCAAGCCTTGCGCGTATCTCTGCGTAGTCACCGAGCATACGGTCACGATACTGTTCGTTCTCAAGCAGTTCAAGGACTTCGCCGGACAGGGACTCGACAGTGAAGTCATTCTGGATCAACTCCTTGAACGCCAACTTATCAACAACAAGATTACCCAATGAAATATACCGGGTCTTTATGATGTGTTTAGCAATCGCATATGTAACCGGAGACATCGCATAAGCCACGACCTGAGGAGTACCCGTGAGCACAGCCTCGAGCGAGGCTGTTCCGGAGTTGATTACCGCCACCCTTGCATGGCTGAGAACCTCATGGGTCCTGCCGAACACAACGTGGACATAATCCTCCGCTCCTGCGGTCCAGCGAGCATAATCATCAGAATCCCGTCCAGGAGCTCCGGCAACTATGAAATGCATGTCACGATAGCGATCCATTCCGTGAAGCATCTTTGCGAACTCCATATACTTCGGCATCATGGAATCTATCTCGCCCTTTCGGGAACCGGCCAGAAGGGCGATATAATCCGCATCAGGCAGATCGTTGGCCGCCAGAAAGCCCCCCCTGGACGGACTGCCCGCCAGAGAACGGTCCACTGCATCGACAAGAGGATTGCCCTTGTATACGAAGTCCAGACCTTTCGCCTCGAAATACGGTATCTCGAACGGAAATATGATGAACAGCTTGTCTACAGACTTTCTGATCTTCCTTATCCTGCTTTCGCGCGACGCCCACACCTTGGGAGCGATGTAATAGAAAACCTTGATTCCTTTGGAATGAGCGAACTCCGCCATCTTGAGATTAAACCCGGGATAGTCGATGAGTATCACCACATCAGGTTTCCAGGCGAGAATATCCGCACGGCATGCCTTGAGGTTGCGGTTTATGCTTCCCAACTTTCTGAGGACATCTGTGAAGCCCATCACAGCCGTACCGCGATAATGGCGCACCAGTCCCCCATCGCCGGAATTCTCATTTTCAGCCCACACCTCGGACATGGCATCGCCTCCCCAGAAGCGGATGCTCGCCTGGGCGTCCTCGGCATACAGACCACGCATAAGGTTGGAACCATGAAGGTCTCCTGAAGCTTCTCCGGCAATGATGTAGTACCTCATATCCTAGAATGTACGGTTAAGCGCCTGGCTCCGCGCGAGCTGGGCACGGTCTGTACTGTCGACATTGTGTATGCTGACGGTAATCCATCCGTCCGCCATTGCATGATGGTCGGCATCGGCAGGGTTGACCGGCGCATCCTCGAATACGCCTGCCATAACGTAGAGCTTCTCACCTTCCTCGGCATGAACTTCCGGATGCTCGTATCCGTGCTTTTTCAAATCATATCCGTGCCTTTCCGCGTAGCCTTCATCCCATGGATCGAACTCACGCACCCAATGGCCTCTGCCCTGACTGCAAAGTTTCACGCCCTTGATCCGGTCTGCCGGGAGATTAGGGAAATTGACATTGTAATAAACGCCATAGCTTCCATCCATGAGAGCCATGATCTGCTCAAGGATCTCCGGAAAGAACTTCTCGACAGCCGAAAGATCCACTGTATGATGCATGAAATCGAGCGAGACGCCGACTGCAGGAATAAAATCGATCGCAGCCTCCATACACGCTCCCAAAGTGCCCGAGTAGCTCGAAGCGGTAGCCGCATTGGACCCATGGTTGATACCGCTTATGACTATGTCCGGCTCGTTGCCGAGCATCAGCACGTCCAAGGCATACTTGACACAGCTCGAAGGAGTGGCATCGAGATATGCCCAGCGTACTCCATCCCTGACACCCAGGTCCTTAGCCGCGATAGGCTTAAGACCCAGAGGGACTGAACACGACATTCCCGACTGTGGATATTTAGGGGCGACAACGGTGACTTCTCCGTACTTTTTCATCATCCTGACCAGAGTGGCAAGGCCCTGCGCCTTGTAGCCGTCGTCATTGGTAAGCAGTATCCTCATGCTGTATTATTTTTGTACAAATATATTGAATTATGGACTTTATTTCGTAAATTTGCGCGGATTTCAATTGAAATCAAATAAAGCGAATTTTTGTTTAACAATTATAACTTTTACACACGAAAATGGTAAAACTTGGTATTAACGGTTTCGGTCGTATCGGCCGTATGGTATTCCGTGCAGCTGTCGAGAACTTCGGCGCAGACATTCAGGTAGTAGGTATCAATGACCTCCTCGATGCAGATTATCTCGCATACATGCTCAAGTACGATTCAGTACACGGTCAGTTCAACCACGACATCGCTGTTGAGGGCAACTACCTCATCGTTGACGGCAACAAGATCCAGGTATTCGCTGAGAAGGATCCTTCACAGATCACCTGGGGTGCTCTCGATGTAGACGTTGTTGTTGAGTCTACCGGTTTCTTCCTCACCGAGGAGCTTGCTTCAGCTCACCTCACCGCTGGTGCAAAGAAGGTCATCATGTCAGCTCCTTCAAAGGACGCTACTCCTATGTTCGTATACGGTGTTAACCACACCACCTACGCTGGCCAGAAGATCATCTCTAACGCATCTTGCACCACCAACTGTCTCGCACCTCTTACCAAGGTTCTCAACGACAAGTTCGGCGTTGTTCGCGGCCTCATGACCACCGTTCACGCAGCTACCGCTACCCAGAAGACCGTTGACGGCCCTTCAAAGAAGGACTGGAGAGGTGGTCGTGGTATCCTCGAGAACATCATCCCTTCATCTACCGGCGCTGCAAAGGCTGTAGGTAAGGTTCTCCCTGAGCTTAACGGCAAGCTTACCGGTATGTCACTCCGCGTTCCTACATCAGACGTTTCATTCGTTGACCTTACTTGCGAGCTCGCAAAGCCAGCTACCTACGCTGAGATCTGCGCTGCAATGAAGGAGGCTTCTGAGGGCGAGCTCAAGGGCATCCTCGGATACACCGCTGACGCTGTTGTTTCTACCGACTTCCGCAACGATCCTCGTACCTCTATCTTCGACGAGAAGGCAGGTATCCAGCTCGATCCAACCTTCGTTAAGGTTTGCTCATGGTACGACAACGAGTGGGGTTACTCAAACAAGGTTTGTGAAATGGCTAAGGTCATCACAAAGTAATTTCCCCTTCGGAATCTTATAAGGCGATCGCTTCGGCGGTCGCCTTTCTTTTTAAGAATGACTTAGCATCGTGCCGATAATGACCGATTTGCTTTTTACATTTTTATTCAATACATTTGTAAAAGGTAGGTTAGCCCCAAAAACGAACTTAAAATAATCAAACCACTTTACAATGAAGAATTATTTTGACCTTAGTGGCCAGGTAGCCGTAGTAACCGGATGTTCAACCGGTCTTGGTGTACAGATGGCAAAGGCTCTCGCTTCACAGGGAGCAAAGATCGTTGCACTCGCACGCAGACAGAACCTCATCGAGGAAGTAGCTGCAAGCATCACCGCCGAGTTCGGCGTTGAAGCCATCGGCGTTCCTTGCGACATCACCGATACCGATCGCGTAGAAGCTGCTGTAGACACAATTCTCGCAAAGTTCGGCCGCATCGACATCCTCATCAACAACGCCGGCACCGGTGGTGTGACTCCAGCAGAGGACATGCCAGACGCTGTATTCGCAAACGAGATGAACATCGACCTCTTTGGAACTTTCAAGATGGCTCGCTCAATCGCAAAGAAGGCCATGATTCCTGCCGGCTATGGCCGTATCATCAATATCGCATCAATGTACGGTATGGTAGGTAACAAGATCGCTCCATCATCAGCATACCATGCTGCAAAGGGTGGCGTTGTAAACCTTACCCGTGCCCTTGCATCAGAGTGGTCAGAGAAAGGCATCACTGTCAACGCAATCTGCCCAGGTTACTTCTATACCCCACTCACCGAGGAGACCCTCAACTCTGATTTCTTCGTACAGTATGCAAAGACCGTGATCCCTATGTCACGTTACGGTAAGGAAGGCGAGCTTGACACCGCTGCAATCTTCCTCTCTTCACCTGCATCATCTTACGTAAACGGCGTCATCCTCCCAGTTGATGGCGGATATACCTGTATGTAAGGGGGAGATACTCCCCCTGTAACCCCCACGGCCTTTCCACCTTTCCAACTTTTGCTATCGCAAAAGTCACGGCACGGCCGATTCGCTGATGCGAATTCGCTTCGCGAGAGACCATGCCACAAGGCATTGTGAGGATTATTGGGAAATATATGCTAATTTTAAGGCTGAATTCAATTCAGCCTTTTTTGTTGCCCAAAAGTCAGCAAAAGGCCGCGAAACGGAAGAAAAACCTATCGAAATGAATACAAGAAAACTGATCATCAGTGCAGCTGCAATCCTCATAGGAGCAGCCTCTCTCACCGCTCAGCCAGCTCAGCAGTCAAACAAGGACAAAGTCCTTACCCTTGACGCGATGTTCGGCCGCAGCCCTTTCACTCCAGGCAAGTCCGCACCAAGGATAAGCTGGACAACCGGCTCGTCATATGACACATTCGAGCCGAGCCAGCGTGTGACAGATGCCGCAAAGAAAACCAATGCGGCACAGGATGACAACCAGCCTTCTGCCGTGGCAGGAAACAGGAGCGCATCAGGAATAGATGCCGGCATGGACATCGTATCCAACGATATCAAGACCGGAAAGAAGACGGTCCTGGTACGTGCAGAGCAGCTCATACCGGAAGGCGCGAGCAAGCCGCTCAACGTAAGCAGCTACACCTGGTCAACCGACCGCAGCAAGCTTCTTATCTTCACCAACACCGCCCGCGTATGGCGTTACAATACGCGCGGAGACTACTGGGTACTCGACCTCAAGACAGACAAGCTTACCCAGCTCGGCAAAGGTCTTGACGAGAGCCGTCTCATGTTTGCGAAAATCTCCCCTGACGGAACCAAGGCCGCATACGTATACTACAACAACATCTACGTAGAAGATCTCGCTACCGGCGCAAGGAAAGCTCTGACCACCGACGGTGACGACGTGATCATCAACGGAACATTCGACTGGGTATACGAAGAGGAGCTCAGCTGCCGAGACGGATTCCGCTGGAGTCCTGACAGCAAGCGTATCGCTTTCTGGAACTCCGACACTGAAGGTACCGGAGTATTCAACATCATAAACAACATCGACTCAGTGTACTCGTTCGTAGTGCCTTTCCCTTATCCTAAGGCAGGTACCACAAACAGCGCGGTCAAGGTCGGTGTCGTTGAAGTAGAGGATGGCACTACCCGCTGGTTCAACATCCCAGGCGACCCACGCAACAACTATATCGCCCGTATGGATTTCGTTCCGGACAGCGGAACCGGCGTTCTCATGATCCAGCAGCTCAACCGACTCCAGAACACCAATACCGTATGGTACGGAGACGCTGTAACCATGGAGCTTGACAACTTCCTGACCGACAAGGACGATGCATTCCTTGACATCCACGACAACATCGTATGGATGGAAGGAAGCAAATACTTCACATGGACAAGCGAGAAGGACGGATGGCTCCACCTCTACCGCATGTCACGTGACGGCAAGAGCGAGACTCCTATCACCAAGGGCGCATTCGACGTGATGGGCATCCTCCGCATCGACACCAAGGGCGGCTATGTATACTACATGGCATCAGAGTTCAACGCAACCGAGAAGTATCTCTACCGCAGCCGCCTGGACGGCAAGGGCAAGGACGAGCGCCTCACCCCCGAAGGACTTGTCGGTTCACATACATACTCGATTTCCGAGGACTGCAAGTACGCCGTACACAGCTTCTCGAATGCATGGACCCCTACCCAGAGCGAGCTCATCACCCTTCCGAACCACAAGACTGTCGTAACCTATACCGACGGCGCAGAGGTCAAGGCCGATTTCGACTCATGGGGATTCAACTACCGCGAGTATTTCAAGGTCAACATAGGCGAGATCGAGCTCGACGCATGGATGCTCAAGCCTAGGAACTTCGACCCTGGCAAGAAGTATCCAGTTATCTTCAATGTCTATGGCGAGCCGGCATCCTCAACTGTCCAGAACAGCTGGAGCACCGACATCTACAACCGCGTCCTCAACGAGAACGGCTACATAGTCATGAGCGTAGACCCTCGCGGAACCCACAACTATCGCGGACGTGAATGGAGAAAGAGCATCTACGGCAAGGTAGGAGCCCTCGCGATCGACGACCATGCAAAGGCAGTGAAGAAGATCGAAGAGATGTTCGACTTCGTGGACCCAGAGCGTATCGGCGTATGGGGATGGAGCGGCGGCGGTTCATCTACCGCGCACCTCATGTTCAAGTACCCTGACATCTACAACACAGGTATCGCCGTAGCAGGTGTATACTCACAGTACCTCTACGACACCATATACCAAGAGAGATACCAGGGTCTGCCTCAGACCAACCCTAAGGGCTACTACGAGGGCTCCCCTATCAACTACGCCGCAGGTCTCAAGGGCAACCTCTTCCTCATCCACGGAACAGGTGACGACAACGTCCACTACCAGAGCTGCGAGATGCTCGTCAACGAGCTCGTGAAGCAGGATAAGATGTTCTCCCTCATGACCTACCCTATGCGAACCCACGGCATCTCGGAGCGTGAGAACACCTCACACCACCTCTACCAGACCATGCTTAAGTACTGGCTCGAGCACCTCCCTGCAGGAGCCCGCTAGAGATGTACTTGACACATAAGAAAAGCCCGGAGGTCAATCGACTTCCGGGCTTATTGCTTATCAAGTATTGCCGCTACTTGTCAAGCTTCTGCTCGTGATTGCAGTAGTGGCACTTCACGACGCGGTTGAGCTTGTCGACAACGTCGAACTTGGTTGCCATAGGCTCGTTGTTGCAGATACACTTCGGATTGTTGCACTTAACGATGCCTACAAGATGGTCAGGAAGAAGCACGTCCTTCTTTTCTACAACTTCGTAGTCGCGGATGACACAGAGAGTAGCCTGTGGAGTGATGACTGCAAGCTTGTTCAGTTCTTCATCAGTAAAGAACTTGTCTGCAACCTTGACGATGGCCTTATTGCCCATCTTGCCGCTCTTGAGATTGTAACCGATGGTCACCGGAGCTTCCATCCTGTCAAGATGAAGCAGCGAAACAACCTGAAACAGTTTCGAAGAAGGGATATGGTCGATTACGGTGCCGTTCTTCAGCGCGGCGACCTGGAGTTCTTTTCTTTCCATCAGTCGATAATTGTCTTGTCGTTCCTAACATCTTCCAAAGTGATTCCAAGAGCGTCACAGATGAGTGCCTGGCGGGCATATACACCGTTCTTGGCCTGCTGGAAGTAATATGCATACTTGGTATCGTCGATGCTGTACTCGATCTCGTTCACGCGTGGGAGCGGATGGAGGATCTTCATGTTGTCGCGAGCCTTCACGAGCATATCCCTCTTGAGAAGATATGCATCCTTCACGCGTTCATACTCCATGAGGTCCGAGAATCTTTCCTTCTGGACACGGGTCATGTAGAGGATATCGGCGTCAGCGATGGTATCGGCATTGAAATCCTGGTGCTCGAAATACTTGATGCCATGCTCGTCACAGTAATCCTTGTAGATCTGTGGCATCGCCAGTTCATCAGGAGCGATGAAATGGAATGTAGGATTGAAATGACGCATAGCCATGAGCAGGCTATGGACAGTACGGCCATACTTCAGGTCTCCGACCAGGTATATGTTCAGGTTCTCAAGGGTTCCCTGGGTCTGATAGATGGTATAGAGGTCAAGCATGGTCTGGCTAGGATGCTGATTCGCTCCATCTCCTGCATTGAGGATAGGAACATCAGTAACCTCGCTTGCATACTTGGCTGCACCCTCGAGGTAGTGACGCATGATTATGATGTCGGCATAGTTCGAAACCATCATGATGGTATCCTTGAGGATCTCGCCCTTGGTGCCGCTTGTCACCTTAGGGTCTGCGAAACCGATGACACGCGCTCCCAGACGGTTTGCGGCAGTCTCGAAGCTGAGACGTGTACGTGTACTTGGCTCAAAGAAAAGAGTCGCAGCGATCTTGCCCTGAAGCAACCTTCTGTTCGGATGCTTCTCAAATTCGCTTGCCATCTCTATGAGATACATAAGTTTCTCACGAGAATGCTCAGCGATGGTTACTAAGCTTCTTTTATCCATGACTCGTCGCTTGGATTGTTCCTGAACTTAAGGATGCGTGCCTTGTCCTCCGGACGGATGTACTCCTTCTCGGCAGCCACCTCTACGAGGGCGTCGAGATTGCAGAGAGAATGATTCTCGGTATTTGCTGCAGAGATTCTGTCAAGGCCCTTCTGCATTCCATAAGTGAAAATGCTTACGATGCCGAGGACATCAGCGCCAGCCTCACGGAGAGCCTCAACCACCTCGATCGAGCTTCCGCCGGTTGAGATGAGGTCCTCGATGACAACGACCTTGGTACCAGGTTCCATCTTGCCCTCGATCTTGTTGTTGCGGCCATGGGTTTTTGCCTCGCCACGAACATAGCCCATAGGCATGTCAAGGATGGTAGCGGTGATGGCAGCATGAGCGATACCTGCAGTAGAAGTACCCATGAGCATCTCAGCCTGTGGATAGTACTTCTTGACCAGCTCAGCGAGACCTTCCTCTACGTGTGCACGGACTGCCGGAGCAGAGAGTGTGAGGCGGTTGTCGCAGTAGATAGGGCTCTTGATGCCGCTTGCCCATGTGAACGGCTCCTCCGGTCTGAGGAATACAGCGCCGATAGAAAGAAGGTCGGCAGCGATAATCTGTTCAGTGATCATATTATGTATCTATATTGTTCTATAAATGGATGCTGGACTACTCTCCGAGAAACTCCTTGCAGCAGCGGAGATAAGCTGCAACAGGGTCTTCCGCAGCGGTCACAGGACGGCCGACCACGATATAGTCAGAACCGATCTCGCGAGCTTTCTCCGGAGTGGTGATACGTACCTGGTCATCCTTGGCTGCATCAGCGAAGCGGATACCCGGAGTGATGGTCGAGAATGAAGAACCGCATGCTTCCTTTACCATGCCGGCCTCAAGCGGTGAGCAAACGACACCGTCCAGACCTGCCTCCTTGGCGTTCTGGGCATACTTAACGATACAGTCGTTGATGCTGGCATCGATAAGGAGCTCGTTACGCATACGATCCTCGCTTGTTGAAGTAAGCTGGGTTACGGCAATGAGCAGAGGACGGGTGCCGTCAGGACGGGTAAGTCCTTCAAGCGCCGCCTTCATCATATCTACAGTACCGGCAGCATGTACATTGGTCATATCAACGTCAAGCGAAGAAAGCACTGTCATTGCCTTGCGTACAGTGTTTGGAATGTCATGAAGCTTGAGATCGAGGAAGATCTTGTGACCACGAGCCTTGATGTCGCGTACTATCTGTGGACCCGCAGCATAGTAAAGCTCCATACCAATCTTCAGGAATGGTTTGCGAGCACAGTCATTGAACTTGTCGAGGAAGGCCATGGTAGCCTCGCTGCTTGCGAAATCGCATGCTATGATTACGTCCTTTGCCATATTATTCTATTATTCCGATTATATCTTTAAGTGAATCTATTCCAAGTTTTTCCATTACACCAGGAAGGGCGTCGACAATCTCAGGGCATGCCCATGGATTGCGAAGGTTCTCGGCTCCGACCTGTACAGCGGTCGCGCCTGCCATCATCATCTCGATGACATCCTCGGCCGATGACACGCCACCGCAGCCCATCACAGGAATCTTGCAGGCATGTGACACCTGATAAACCATACGTACTGCTATCGGGAAAATCGCATTGCCTGAGAAACCGCCCATCTTGTTGGCTATTACAGGCTTGCGCTTCTTGATGTCGATACGCATGCCAAGGAATGTGTTCACGAGGGTAATGCCATCTGCTCCGGCAGCCTCGCAAGCCTTTGCAATGCTGACGATGTCTGTCACGTTAGGACTGAGCTTGATGAACAGAGGCTTGGTCGTTTCCTTGCGTACGGCGGCAGTGACCTGGGCAGCAGACTCTGCGCTTGTACCGAAGGCCATTCCGCCATTATGTACGTTAGGACAGGAAATGTTCACCTCGATGATGTCGATCTCAGAACATTTGTCCGCCTTGGCTACATTGTAGGCATACTCCTCGATGGAGAAGCCGCTGATATTTGCAATGATGCAGTTGTCATATATTCTGCGGAGTGACGGAGCCTTCTCCTCTACCAGCACGTCGATGCCTGGATTCTGGAGACCTACGGAGTTGATCATTCCCGAAGGGCACTCCGCGATGCGCGGGCTCTCGTTTCCATATCTTGCCTCTCTGGTCGTACCCTTGAGACTTATTCCGCCGATCTTGTTGAGATCCATGCTGTCGGCAAGCTCCAGACCGAAACCGAAGGTGCCGCTTGCAGGAACGACAGGGTTCACCATGTCGATACCGCAGAGATTAACTGAAAGATCCTTTACCATATGATCTCCTCCTTGTCGAAAACAGGTCCATCCTTACATACTCGCTTGCCACCCGACTTTGTATGGCATGCACAGCCATAGCAGAAACCGGCGCCGCAGCCCATGCGTTCCTCAAGGCTGCACTGACCGTGAATCCCTGTGAAAGCGCACAGAGCCTTCATCATAGGCAGAGGACCGCAGGTGTAGAAAATGTCGTATTCAGGCTTGTTCTGCGCAATCGCGTCAGTCACAAATCCCTTTGTACCGACAGAGCCGTCCATTGTAGCAACCATAGGCTCGATGCCAAGGCCACGGAAATCCTCGATAAGGACAAGCTCAGGGGCACGGTTGAAACCAAGAACGACGTTAACCTTCTTACCCTGGGCGAGGAGTTCCTTTGCCAGGAAGTACATAGGTGCCGCTCCAAGGCCTCCGCCTACAAGAAGGGCACTTTCTTCACAGGCAGAAACATTGAAACCGTTCCCAAGAGGCGCCATGATATCGAGCTTTGTGCCAGGTTCCATTCCTGACATTACAGCAGTACCTTCTCCGACAACCTTGTACATGAGTGTCAGTCTGCCCTCTGCGGCATGGCATACCGAAATAGGGCGGCGCAGGTACTTGCCGTCAATCATGATATCGACGAACTGTCCCGCATGCAGCTCAGGCATTTCCGGGCATTCCAGGACCATGCGGAACGTATCCGCAGCCTCCTGGACGTTCGAAACAACGGTATAGAAATCTTTTCTTATCATGCTTTGTATACGATGTTGCCGTCCTTGAAGGTCATCTTGACACGACCATAGACCTCGGCACCCTCGAAAGGCGTAGCCTTGCCCATGGACAGGAAATCGGCAGTGTCAATAGTGTATTTATCTTCCAGATCAACTACAACCAGATCGGCAGGCATGAACTTTTCCAGTCCACCACCGATGCCGAAAAGACGTCTTGGAGCAGCGCTCATCACCTCAAGAAGTCGTTCCATAGTCATACGTCCGGTCTTTACAAGGCCGGTATAAAGCACAGGGAAAGCAGTCTCAATGCCTACCACACCCATCGCGCTGCCGGCCAGACCGCGGGACTTCTCCTCCGCCGAATGAGGCGCATGGTCGGTTGCAACCACGTCGATGGTTCCATCCAGAAGGCCCTCGACGAGCGCATCGCGGTCCTCGGCGCTGCGCAGAGGCGGATTCATCTTGAAGCGTCCTTCCTCCTGCATGTCATCTTCACATAGCACAAGGTAATGAGGACCTGTCTCACAGGTAACCTTCACTCCCCTTGTCTTTGCCTCTCTTATGAGCTGGACGCTCTCCTTTGTCGAGATATGACATACATGATAGCGGCAGCCTGTCTCTTCAGCAATCTTGAGGTCGCGTGCAATCTGCCCCCACTCGCTCTCGCTGCAGATACCTTTGTGTCCGTGGGCAGCACACCAGCGTCCGTCATGGATGTATCCGCCACGGAGAAGTGAATTGTCCTCGCAGTGAGCCGCGATGATGGCGTCAATTTCCGCGGCTTTCTTCATTGCGGCACGCATCATCTCATCATCCTGGACACCGCTGCCGTCGTCAGAGAACGCGATGCAGGCATCCTTGAGAGCATCCATATCGACCAGTTCGGAGCCCTTGCGGCCAATTGTGATGGATGCATAAGGAAAAACGTCGATAACCGCGTCACGGTCAATTATTTCCTGCTGAACCGCGATATGTTCCGGTGTATCAGGTACAGGATCCAGGTTCGGCATTGTGCAGACTGCGCCGTATCCTCCACGGGCAGCGGCACGTGAACCGCTTGCAATTGTCTCCTTGTAGCTGTATCCTGGTTCACGGAAATGAACGTGTACGTCAACGAATGAAGAGGAAATCAAACAGTTGCCGACATCGATGACATCCGTGTCGGCAGGAACCGGCAGATTCCGGCCCAGATCGAGTATGATTCCGTCGCCGATGAGGACCTCGGAATCACGGCTCTTGAGCAATGTTTTATTCGCCATGGCAATAAGAGCTATATCCATACAAAAATAAGAATTATATTTATATTTGCCCCACCAAATGTCGAACTAATTATGAACAGAATTCCCCAGGATATCCACATTCCAAGCTATATGACCGACTGGGCTGAAAGGCTCAAACCGGTGTCTTTCATGGAACTTGCCCAGGAGATTGCCCAGCATGGTGCAGACTGCCTCGGTTTCGGCCACGACCCTATGGCAGAGCATGGTGCGACATGGGTACTCTCACGCATGCACATCATCTTTGAGAAAATGCCTAAATGGAAGGATGACGTACGTTTCGAGACCTGGCATAAAGCCCTAAACGGACTTCTGTTCCTCCGTGACTTCGAGATGCTTGACGCCGAACGCAACGTTCTCGTGAGCGCCACCAGTTCATGGCTTATCATGGATGTAGCCGAGCGCCGCCTCTGCCGTCCCGACAGATTTACCGGACTGATTCCTACCGAGCCTCAGTGCCCTGGCGATGCCATCAAGGAGCCAGCACCAAAGATCGTGCTTCCAAAAGATGTGGAACCTGAGCTGATCCGCGAACACAGCGTCCACTATTCGGACGTTGATTTCATCGGCCACGCCAACAACACCCGCTACATTGAGTGGGCAATGGACTGCCTCCCCGAGGAACTTCTCTACAGCCAGCCGCTCAAGGAACTGGTCGTCAACTACAACGCCGAGGTTCATCGCGGCGAAACCGTACAGCTCTATCGCGCAGAGCTTCCTTCCGCTGAAATAGAAAGCAGCGCCCAGGAAGGACGCCGCTTCATAGTCGAAGGCCGTTGCAACGGCCGTAGCAGTTTCATCACTGAATTCAGGTTCTAGACCTATTCATCAAACTTCCACCAGTCGAGGTCGAAAAGTTCTCCGTCCACGCCACGAACATGAAGATAGACGTCGTGGATGCCGGTGATCTTGCGGCGAAGCTCGACTGTCTTTACTGTACCTGAAGCGTCCACGCTTACAGTAGCGGCAGCTCTGTCTCCAAGCGCGTCGAGGCATACTTCCACACGGCCAGGATTGAAGAACTTTCCGGCCGCGAAAGTGAACTTGGCAGCACCCTTCTCACCGAAATCGACGTTGCGTACCTTTACCCAGTCGCCATTGTGGACTGAAGTCACGAAATGCTCGGATCCAGCTTGACGGTCTACCTTGACACCCCAGCTCTGGGCTATGGTCTCGGCCTCCACCCTATTGTATGGATTGAGAGTACCGACAGGATCCACACCCTCTTTGGTGAACGGGATGAACGGAATCGAGCCATCCTCATTGTACTTGAACTCCTCCACACATGTCGATCTATGGAAGCCGCCACCATTAGGGAGGGCTCCGTTGTGGTAGAACATATATTCATGTCCCTTGAAGCTGATTGTACCGCCATGGATGGTGAAGCTGTTCTCTGCCTCGTCCATGATGCGTCCGTGGAAAGTCCAAGGTCCGTGAATGGTCGGAGCTGTTGAATATGCCATGTACTCTGGGACACCGCCGGCAGGATATGAAAGATAATATGTTCCATTGTGCTTGCTGACCCAAGGTCCTTCCTCGTACTGGGTCATCATGCGTTCCTTGCCGATGCTCCAGTCCATCTTCGACTGAAGTTCTCCGAACGATTTCGGATCGGTATAGCCGGGAACCTGACGGTAGCCGTCGACAAAAGAGATCATATTGTCATTCAGCTTGCCGTACCAGAGGCCCTTGTTGCCCCAGAAAAGGAATGCCTGGCCGTCATCGTCGATGAATACAGTAGGGTCGATGAAGCTGAAGCCCTCGGCGAGCGGGGCACCCAGAGCATCTTTCCATGGTCCCTCTGGAGAGTCTGCAACTGCAACCGCAAGTGCATCTCCACCGTCAGCCTTGCTGCAGCAGAGGTACCAGTACCACTTGCCGTTCCTTTCAACAGCCTGTGAAGCCCATGCCTTGTCACCCTGACGCGCCCATGCGAAGGTCGCGGTGGTCACCTGTGCTCCGTGATAGGTCCAGTTGACCATATCCTCAGTTGAATAGACCAGCCAATCCTTCATTAGGAAGTAGGTGGCATCGTCTTCGTCATGGTCGACAAAAAGCCACACCTTGTCTCCATGGACATAAGGTGCAGGATCTGGGGTGTACATCGTGCTGATGATCGGGTTCTGGGCAAATGCGCAAGCTGATACAGCCGCCAGAACCGCGCTGGATACTAGTTGTTTCTTATTCATATTTGGTTGGTCGTAAGTCAAAGTGTCTGTGCCATGTCTGCGCAATATACGAAAAAAGCCGAGGGTTTACACCCCCGGCCTCTTATTATGAGCCGAAAACGGCTAGTTTTCGCCAACGACCTCCTTAAGGCGGTTTTCGGCATTGCGGATCATGTCGTGGGTACCAGAGCCATCCTCAACATAGCTGTAGACCATGCGGGCGTATGCAATGGCCTCCTTGACCTCGTCGGTCTGTGCCACACCCTCAGCTCCGCGGATAAGAGCACGTAGGTATGTAAGATCCTCGATCTCAGCGAGATTACCAGGACGCATGCTGCTGATGACCGAGTTAAGGTCTGCGGTCATCTCGTCAACCTCGGACTGGTTGTAGTTCTTCTCCACATTGTTCATGATTTCCTCGGCGTAGCGTATGTTGTAAGAGAGACGGCGGAAACCACCGTTAGCCCATGGCGCGAACTCTGGAACCTTGACCTCGAGTGCGTTCCACTTGCGCTGTGCGTCGATTCTCTGCTGAGCGATATCCAGAACAGCCTTGAGCTTGCTGCGGTCGATAGAGCTGACAGGAACGAGCATTGCAGAAGCATCTGCGAATGCCTTTACCTGACGGTCGATCTCAGGCTGGCTCTCACTGTGGCTGAGGACGTGGCTTGCTGCCTCAAGCTCTGTATTGAATGCATTCCAGCTGTCCCATGTATAATCCTTGCCTGAAAGGTTCTTTGCTGCCTTCACAGCATCTTCGAGGACGCTCTTGTCTAGCTTGATTGCCTTGAGTGCATTCTCTGCTGCGCTGATTGCGTCGATTGCGGCTGCAACCTCAGCCTGGCTGACCTCTGCTGCAGAAAGAAGCTTGACAGCAGGCTTGCAGGCCTTCATGAGCGCCTTGTAACTCTTCTTGGTATAGTTCTTTGGATTATAAACCTCGAGGCTTGCAATCTTGGCAGCTGCCATAGCCTTGAACTCCTCGCTTGGATCAGCAACCCAGTTGATACGGAAATAGTGGGTGGTGTTCTCGTTGCGGTAGTAGTCTGGCTGGAAGGTGAATGCGCCCTGGGTAAGGGTGTAAAGGTTTCCGGTGGTTCCCTCGGTGACCGCACCATGACCGTTAGCGACAACGGTAGCGAGCTGGCTGTCAACATTGAGAGTAGCCTCCTCCCAGTTATGTACACCTGTTGCGGTCATTGCGAGAGGACCGTACATAAGGGTTCCTACCCACTTTGCGTCAAGCTTTGAACCATCTGCTGCGAGAGCATTTTCAAGCTTGTCAGGACCGAAATCGAAATGAACGTCGAAAGGCATGGTGACCTCGATCACGTCGGATGACGACCATGTACGCTCAGGAATCACGACATAGCTGCTTGGCTGATAGCTGTCAGCCACAGGCTTGCCGTTGAGAAGCACCTGGAAGCCCTCGGTTGCCCAGTATGGAACGCGGAGCTTGAGAGTGAACTTGGCGTTGCCCTCGAAAGTGAACTTCGCACTCTCGGCCGGCCATGTGCAATCCTCCTTGACCTTTATGCCCTTAGCCTTCCAGTCGAGGGTGTTCGGCATGTAGAGACCCACCCAGAGGGTATTGTCGTTTGCGAAATATGCAGCCTCCTGGTACTTCACATGATTCTCTGAACCGGTACCACCGCAGCAGGTCGAGCCAGGAGTCTCGCTGCCGAATGGCTTGGAAGCGTTCAGACCCATTGCATAGTGATAGGTAACTGCGAAGTGGTTATGGTCGATAGAGCCGACGAGCTGGTTGTAGAGCACGCGCTCGTAATAATCCATATACTCGGCATTGTCAGGATCGAAGCAGGCGAGATCCTTGGTGAGCTTTGCAAGGTTGTATGCGCAGCAGGTCTCATTGAGGGTAGGATTTGCCTCGCCGCCGTTGCCGCTCACACCGTTGGTCACCATAGAAAGGATCTGGGTGTATGGCTCGCGGAACATCTCACCGTTGCCGACACCACCCTCGGAATAGCGGTAACGACCCTGGATCATGTTCCAGAAGTTGAGCGCCAGATTGTAATAGTATGGATTCTCG
The DNA here is from genome assembly GCA_024402135.1 of Bacteroidales bacterium. GTDB lineage: Bacteria > Bacteroidota > Bacteroidia > Bacteroidales > UBA932 > Cryptobacteroides. The sequence continues at coordinate 11,499 of JAKSJN010000006.1, read as the reverse complement.
TTGCCGATGTAGCTGCGGAGAGCACCGACGATCATAGGGATATGCTGGTTTGCATGACGGGTGCGGATGTCGTCGATATTGTTCGAAAGGGCGTTGAACATGATTGGAGCATCGAAACAGTTCGCAGCTTCGAGAAGTTTCTCCTTCTCCTCACGGTCAGTAGCCATCTCGGCAAGACGTGCGAGAGACTCCTCCATACCGCCGACCTCGCCGGCGATATACATATTCCACATCTCAAGACGGTTGCCAGGCTTTGCACGGCGTGCCTCCTGGTCACCCTCGGCGTTGACGTGGGTGCGGTAATGCATACGGTTCCATACCCACAGACCCATGTCCTTCGCGATGAGGAATGCCTTGTCGGCAAGAGCCTTGTCATCCATGTAGGTTGCGATGTCGATAAGACCCGCGAGCTGCTTGTGGATGGTATAGTAAGGAGCCCATACCCAATCGGAGTTGTTGTATGCGCGGTACATCTCGATGAGAGCAGGATGTGCCGCAGGAATTGCATTCATGTATCCGTAGCCGTACTCCTCATAATGCTTCTTGTGCTCATCGAATGCCTCCCAGGTACCCTTCATCTCGCGGAGTTCCTCCTCTGGCGCATAATCGCGTGCCTCGCGGTAGCGGCCGAGTTTCTCGTCGAATACGAAGGTACGCTCCTGGCACTCGCGCATCTCGTCGATCATTCTCTTGATGTTCTTGTAAAGAGCAGCCTTCTGGGCTGGATTGGTTGCGCTTGCATAAGCGAAAGCGAGAGCGGAGAGATAATGACCTGTACCATGACCCTTGAGCTTGGTGGTAGGTGAATCCCAGCCGTCGCTTACGGTATAGCCCTCGGTAGGGAGACCATATGTATCGCGATAGTTGTAAAGCTGCTGGGTCACATCGAGTTCAAGAAGATGCTCGATTGCCATGTCACGGTTCGAGGTAAGTCTGTTATTTCCCTCGATATGCACCTGGTCGAGAGGAATTGTATTGGCTACAGGCTTTGCAGAAGGAGTATTGTAACCTCCCTTGACAACCTTCACCTTGGCCTCGACAGGATAACCGTCAGCCGTGGTGTTGTCACCGATGATGTAACCCTTTACGGTGTACTCGGAGCCTGCCTTCTTTGCGGCCTCGGCCTCTTCCTCACTGCGGGCGTCATTGGTCCAGCGGACCTGGCGGAACTCGGACTTGCCATCACTGTAGCTTGTCCAGATGCGGTATGGAAGACGTGGAGCAGTTCCTTCCGGGCTCTCGACGACGATCGGAGCGACTGCCACGATCTCTCTTCCATTCACTTTTGCGGCTTTCTCAGCCTTTGCAGCGGCAGCCGGTGATTCCATTGCCGAAGCGGTTGCGGAACCCGCAAGAAGCGCTGCAACGACCATCGATGCCGAAACAAGAAGATTCTTCATAAATGCTATTGTGTTTTAAATTACTTTCCAAAGTGCAAAATTAGTCCAACTTGGCCATATCGGCAAACAGGATAGTACAATAGTATTGCACTATAGTACAAGGAAAATATTTCAGCATACAATATAAATATCTATATTCGCAGATTGGAGAAAACGTTTTATCAATAATAATTTCTAACCATCAACCCAAATGAAAAGGATAGCATTCCTTCCGCTTATCGCGGCACTCGTTGCATCATGTGCGCCTTCCGGAAAACCAGCCGGAGACCTCAAGGTCAACGATCTCGAGTACTTCGAGAATCAGGGCGTGAACGTCCTCGTGTACAGCAACCTCTTCACCGGAGGTTTCAATGATGAAAAGAACTCCGGTATCGAGATCATCCACCACGGTGTCCGTACCGTACAGGGTGGTGCAGTACGTCTCAGCAACACCCCAGAGCAGTGGGACCTCGTTCCTGCAACCCCAACCCGTACCGTCAGCAAGGAGGACAACTCTATCGAGGTATCACTCCGCTACGAGGACTATGATTTCGATTCACGCGTAGTCGTAACAGGAAAGGGCAAGGCAGTCGAGATCTCTGTTTATCTGGACAAGCCGCTCCCTGAGGAGCTTATCGGCGATGCAGGTTTCAACCTCGAGTTCCTCCCTGCTCACTACTGGAACAAGTCATACATCGTGGACGGCAAGCCTGAGCGCTTCCCTCGTTATGCTGTAAGCGAGACCGTAGCCCGTCCTAACGAGGAGAAGATGAAGCAGTACAAGGGCTTCCGCACATACGACGACCGCGGTACCGGCGAATTCGTGGATCCGCTTCCAATGGCTACCGGTCACGAGATCCTCATGGCACCGGAAGATCCTGTCGAGACCATCAAGGTTTCTTCAGACAGCGAGCTCATGCTCTACGATGGACGTATCATCGCCCAGAACGGCTGGTTCGTTCTCCGCAGCCTCCTTCCTGCAGGCCAGACCGGCAAGGTCCTCACCTGGACTGTCGAGCCTAAGGCTATCGACGGATGGGTACGTGAGCCGAACATCGGTTTCTCACAGGTAGGTTACCTCCCAACCCAGCCGAAGACCGCTGTCATCGAGCTTGACAAGGTTGACAAGGTTCTTGCAAAGGCTGAGGTCATCAAGGTAAACAACGACGGTTCCGAAAAGGTTGCATACAGCGGTCCTGTAAAGGAATGGGGACGTTACTACAAGTACAATTACGCCAAGTTCGATTTCTCTCAGGTTTCCGAGAGCGGCGTATACTACATCAAGTACGGCGACACCAAGACCAACAACTTCATCATCGACAACAGCGTATACGACAAGATCTCTGACGCTACCACCGACGTATGGGTTCCTATCCACATGAACCATATGACCGTGAACGAGGGATACCGTATCTGGCACGGTGAGCCATTCAGAGAGGGATACCTCCAGGCTCCTGCAAACCAGGATCACTTCGACCTCCACAGCACCGGTCCAAGCATCGATACCAAGTACAAGCCACTCGAGCTCATCCCTGGCCTCAACGTCGGCGGATACTTCGACGCAGGTGACTTCGACATCGAGACCGGTTCGAACATCGGCGTTATCCAGAGCCTCTGCACCATCTGGGAGCAGTTCAAGCCAATGCGTGACATGACCTTCGTCGACGAAGAGCAGCGCTACGTAGACCTCCACCGTCCAGACGGAAAGCCAGACATGCTCCAGTACATCGAGCATGGTACCCTCAACATCGTCGCACAGGCAGAGAAGATCGGACACATGAGCCAGACCCTCTCCAACTCGGTACTCGACAACTATCACCACCTCGGCGATGCAGCTTCACTTACCGACGGACGTCACTATGACCCTAGGCTCAAGCCATACCAGGTTTCAGCAGACGGCAAGTCAAGCGGTACTCCTGACGACATGTGGGCATTCACTACCCGCAACCCTAGCCTCGACCTCCGTGCAGCTACCGTACTCGCAGCTGCAAGCCACGCTCTCAAGGGCTATAACGACGAACTCGCTGCACGCGCACTCAAGGAGTCCAAGAGACTTCAGAAGGAGGCTAACGAGCTTCTCGCCAACAGGCCTCAGCGTCCTCAGGGCGGCAACGGCAACAACCGCATGGCCGGCAATGACGCAGCTACCAACCTCCAGCTCTATGTGGCTACCGGCGACAAGAGCTACCTCGACAAGGCAGAGGAGGGCATCTGGGCTACTCTCAGCAACGAGCGTGGCGTCAACTTCGGCATCTCTACCGCACTCGACGCAGTTCCTTACCTCGGACCAGAGTACAAGGAGAAACTCCGTCCATATATCGAGAAATACAAGGAGTATCTTGACAGCCTCGACGAGGACAACCCTTACGGAGTTCCTATCGGCCTCGGCAACTGGGCCGGCAGCGGCAACGTTGTAAGCTTCGGTTCTACCACCAGCTTCGCAAGCCTCTACTTCCCTGACATCATCGACAAGAGCTACGCTTTCAAGGCTGCTGCATACCTCTACGGCTGTCACATGTACCACAACTACTCTCTCGTGGCTACAGTAGGTGCAACCCGTCCAAAGAACGTATTCTACGGAAACAACCGAGCAGACTTCGCCGCAATCCCTGGCAATGTCGCTCCTGGTCTCCTCTTCCGTCACCCTGACCATTTCGAGAACTATGACGAGTGGCCATTCCTCTGGGGACAGAACGAGGGTACCATCGCAGGTAACTGCTCTTACATCAACTTCAGCTCTGTATTCAAGAACCTCGTACGATAACAGGTATTCTGATATAGACATATATTTGGGAAGCGGTCCATATGGGCCGCTTTTCTCTTTTGAGTTTTTGGAGTAATTTTGGACGGCAAACTGAAATCCGATGTCACAGGACAAGATAATCATACGTGATGCGTACGAGAACAATCTCAAGCACATCGACATAGAGATACCAAAAGGAAAAATCACCGTCTTCACAGGAGTATCCGGTTCAGGCAAGAGTTCCCTCGTCCTGGACACCATAGCCGCAAAGTCAAGGCGCGAACTCAACGACACCTTTCCGGCTTTCGTACAGCAGTATCTGCCAAAATACGGCCGTCCGCATGTAGGCAGCATAGAAGGTCTGCCTATCGCCATCGTGATAGACCAGAAGAAGCCGGCACAGAACAGCCGGTCCACCCTCGGCACCTACACAGACATCTATTCGCTGGTGCGTCTCCTTTTCTCGCGCGTAGGCAAGCCTTTCGTAGGCTACAGCGACTCGTTCTCATTCAACCACCCGCAGGGCAGCTGCCCAAGATGCTCAGGACTTGGCGAGATACGCGAGCTCGACATACACAAGCTCGTGGATTTCGACAAGAGTCTGAATGACGAAGACACCATCCACTACATAGCCTTTCACAAGGGAGGATGGCGATGGATACGCTATGCCCACAGCGGTCTGTTCGACCTGGACAAGAAAATCAGGGACTACTCCCCCGAAGAGCTGGATCTGTTCCTGAACTCACCGCAGATCAAACTGAAGAACCCACCTTCGAACTGGCCTCGCACCGCGAAGTACGAAGGACTCATACCGCGTATGTACCGAAGCATCATCAACAGCGAGGAAGGCCTGCTGCACAGCAGCGTGCTCAACCCTATGCTGACCATGGGAGTATGTCCCGACTGTGGTGGAACACGATTGGCGCAGCGCGTGCTTGCCTGCCACATCGAGGGCAAGAACATCGCCGAGGTCTGTGCGATGTCGATCAGCGCCCTCAACCGATGGATGCGCAGCATAAGCGACCCTCTGGCCGTCGACATGAAAGAATCCATCTGCCAGCGCCTGGATGCGCTGGAACAGATCGGCCTGGGATACCTGAGCCTGGACCGCCCTATCGGAACTCTTTCCGGCGGCGAAGCCCAGCGATGCAAGATTGCCAAGTACATCAACTCATCCCTGACTGACGTACTGTATATACTGGATGAGCCGAGCGTCGGGCTGCACAATCACGACATACGTCTCATGACCGACTCTGTGCGCCGTCTCAGGGATCATGGCAACACTGTCATTCTTGTAGAGCACCACAAGGAGATGATACGTATCGCAGACCACATCGTGGACATGGGCCCCGGGCCGGGAGCTGCCGGCGGTGAGGTTCTGTATGAGGGGCCTTACGAAAAACTGCTTGGAAGCGGAACTGCGACAGGCAGGATGATGAGCGCAGCCTGCGGCATCAAAAGCGATCCACGCACTCCCAGCGGTTGGTGCCAGATTGAGAATGCCTCTTTCCACAACCTCAAGAACGTATCTGCAAGACTCCCCCTCGGGGTTCTCGTCACGGTATGCGGCGTGGCAGGTTCCGGCAAGAGCAGCCTTATGGATTGTTTCATGAGGCAAGAGAAAGACATTGTATACATATCCCAGAAGAGCATAGGTGTTTCAATGAGGTCGACACCGGCCACATACATCGATGTTGCGGGAGACATACGCAAACTGTTCGCGAAGGCCGGCAAGGTCAAGGCCGACTATTTCACATTCAACGGCAAGGGCGCATGTCCTGTCTGCGGCGGAAAGGGCGTAATAGTCTCCGAGATGGCATTCATGGATGACATCGAGACTGTCTGCGAAGCCTGCGGAGGACTCAGATACGCTCCCGAGGCTCTTGAATACAGGTATAACGGGCTCAATATCGCCGAGGTGATGGATCTTTCAATAGAAAAGGCCAGCGAGTTCTTCGCAGGGACAGTGATAGCGGAGAAGCTGAAGCCGCTGATGCTCACAGGCCTGTCGTACATACACCTGAACCAGGCACTGTCAACACTTTCGGGCGGTGAACTCCAGCGTATGAAGTTGGCATCACACCTTGGCGAGAAGGGAAAGATATTCGTGATTGACGAGCCGACCGACGGCCTTCATCTCAGCGATGTCGAGCGGATCCTCGGTCTGTTCAACAGCATGGTGGACGCCGGCAACACTGTTTACGTCATCGAGCATAACACAGACGTCATAAAGCAGTCCGACTATGTCATCGAGCTCGGTCCAGGTGCCGGAGAACAGGGAGGAGAAATCACCTTCGAAGGAAGCGCCGGTCAACTCGCCGCATCGCAAAGCTCAATCACCGGACAATATCTGTAATTACGCAAAAAATCGTAAATTTGCGTCCGTGGAAATCTCCGCACATCAAAATGAGACTTAACAACCAATTAACTTTCTAGACACACATGAAAAAGATCCGTGCAGCCATTGTCGGTTACGGCAACATCGGCAAATATTCCCTCGATGCACTCGAGGCAGCTCCAGATTTCGAAGTAGCAGGTATCGTGCGCCGCGCAGGCGCTGATAACAAGCCAGCTGAGCTCGCTTCATACAAGGTAGTGAAGGACATCACAGAACTTGAGGACGTTGACGTGGCCATCCTCGCAACCCCTACCCGCAAGGTTGAAGAGTACGCAAAGAAGTGCCTCGCACTCGGTATCAATACCGTTGACAGCTTCGACATCCACACCCAGATCGTAGATCTCCGCCGCAGCCTCGACTCTGTTGCCAAGGCTAACAACGCTGTCAGCGTGATCTCTGCAGGCTGGGATCCAGGATCAGACTCTATCGTACGCTCTCTTATGCAGAGCCTCGCACCAAAGGGTGTTTCATATACCAATTTCGGCCCTGGCCGTTCAATGGGTCACAGCGTTGCAGTCCGCGCTATCGAAGGCGTTCGTGACGCTCTTTCAATGACCATTCCTGTAGGCACCGGAATCCATCGCCGCATGGTATACGTAGAGCTTGAGGAAGGTGCTGATTTCAAGACCGTAGAAGCTGCCATCAAGGCAGACCCATACTTTGTGAATGACGAGACCCACGTACAGCAGGTTGCATGCGTAGATGACCTCAACGATGTAGGGCACGGTGTGAACCTCGTGCGCAAGGGTGTGTCAGGCAAGACCCACAACCAGATGTTCGAGTTCAACATGAAGATCAACAACCCTGCGCTCACCGCTCAGGTTCTCGTAAACGTAGCGCGTGCTTCCATGAAGCAGCAGCCTGGTGCATACACCATGATCGAGATTCCTGTGATCGATATGCTCTGCGGCGACCGTGAGGAACTCATCGCACACCTCGTATAATTTAACAAAGACAATATGAACAGAAGAATGCTCCTATGCGCAGTACTTGCGACTGCGTCAATTTCAGCCCTTGCACAGAATCCTTTCCTCCAGAAAAGGTACGGAACACCTTATGAGATTCCTCCTTTCGAGAAGTTCACCATGGACAACTACCGTGAAGGCATGCTCGTGGGAATGGACGAGGAGCGCAAGGAGATCCTTGCCATCATCAACAACACGGATGAGCCGACTTTCGAGAACGTGATCGTCGCTCTCGACAAGGCTGGCGAGACACTCAGCCGCACAAGAAGCGTATGGAGCACTCTCAACAGTTCCAATTCCACCCCTGAATTCCAGGCACTCGCCCAGGAGATGTCTCCTCTGTCGTCAGAGCTGAGCAACTTCATCAGCATGAACTCCGATCTTTTCGCAAAGATCAAGTACGTGTATGACAACCAGGCGAAGTACAACCTCAACGCCGAGCAGAAGTCACTCCTCAAGAAGACCTATGACAGATATGTCAACGGAGGTGCACTCCTCAGCCAGGCCCAGAAGGACGAGGTCGCAAAGATCAATCTCGAGCTTTCCAACCTCCAGCTCCAGTTCAGCCAGAACCTGCTCCATGACACCAACAACACCTATGTCATCGCAGAGTCTCTGAAGGAGCTCGAAGGCCTTCCACAGGCAAATATCGACCAGGCAGCCGAACTCGCCGAGAAGATTGGCCAGAAGGGCAAGTATGCGTTCAACATGCAGCGTCCGAGCTGCAATCCTGTGCTCCAGTACTGCAAGAACCGCGAGCTCCGCAAGAAGGTATATCTCATGTACAACGACCGCTGCAACCATGGTGACCAGTATGACAACAAGGCCATCGCAGCAGAGATCATCCGCCTCCGCGCACGCAAGGCACAGATCATGGGCTACACCGACTATGCAGCTTCACAGCTCGGTACCAAGATGGCCGAGAACGCAGCAAACGTATACAACCTCCTCGACCAGGTATGGACTCCTGCCGTTGCAAAGGCACAGGAGGAAATTGCCGACATCAAGGCCATGATGAAGGCAGACAAGGTCAAGGGACAGCCACAGAGATGGGACTACATGTACTACCTCGACAAGGCAAAGAAGGCAAAGTTCAACGTTGATGAGGCTGAGATTTCCGAGTACCTCGAGATCAATGCTGTCCAGCAGGGAATCTTCTACGTTGCAAACAAGCTCTACGGTCTCTCTTTCAACGAGAGAACCGAGGACTATCCACAGTACGAGGCTACAGCCAAGTCATGGGATGTTATCGACAAGGACGGCAACGTCATCGCCATCTTCTACAGTGATTACTTCCCTCGTGACGGCAAGGGCGCAGGTGCATGGTGCGGCGGCTTCCGCGGCCAGACCTATGACGGTGCACAGCGCGTACAGCCGATCGTGACCAACGTATGCAACATGACCCTCCCTTCTGCCGACAAGCCTGCTCTTCAGACCCTCGACAACGTAGAGACAATGTTCCATGAGTTCGGCCATGCACTCCATTCATTCTTCCGCAACGTAAAGTACAGCGGTACCAGCGGAACCGAGCGTGACTTCGTAGAGCTTCCATCACAGATCAACGAGCACTGGGCATTCGAGCCAGAGGTACTCAAGGTATACGCCAAGCACTACAAGACCGGCGAGACCATTCCTGATGAGCTCATCGAGAAGATCCAGGCCAGCAGCAAGTACGGTCAGGGCTTCGCTACCACAGAGCTTGTAGCGGCTGCTCTCGTCGACATGGATCTCCATACCCTTGCAAACGTTCCTGAAGACCTTGACGTGATGAAGTTCCAGACCGAGGTAATGAACCAGAGAGGAATTCCTGCACAGATCCTTCCACGTTACAGTGTGACCAACTTCAGCCACTCTATCGGCGGAGGCTATGCTGCCGGTTATTACAGCTACATCTGGTCAGAGGTTCTCGACTGTGATGCATTCCAGGCATTCGTAGAGACAGGCGACATCTTCAACCAGGAAGTTGCAGAAAGATTCCGCAAGTATGTACTCACTCCCGGCGGCATCGATTCAGGAAGCAAGATGTACCAGAACTTCCGCGGCCGTCAGCCTGAAATCAAGGGTCTCCTTGAGAACCGCGGTCTCTAGTCCGGGGATACGATAAAAAGAAAAGGAGGGGGAAATCATCCTCCTCCTTTTGTATTTGTTACAGGGGGAGTCGCCTCCTCCTTATAATAGAGCCACCTATCAGGCTCGAACTGACGACCTGCGCGTTACGAATGCGCTGCTCTACCGACTGAGCTAAAGTGGCATTGAGAGACGCAAAGATAGATATTTTATTGTAATTTTGCCACCATGAAAACCGAAATAGCCATCATAGGAGCTGGAGCATCTGGTCTCATGGCTGCATACACGGCAGCCAGAACACTTGCAGAGGACGGCAATCCAGCGCAGGTCACCGTTCTTGAAAGGATGCCTCGTCCTGCACGCAAGGTCATGATTACCGGCAAAGGACGATGCAACTTCACCAACCTCAAAGACTGGAACGACTTTTCCGCACACGTACGTTCGAAGAGCAACTTCGTCAAGTCTGCTTTCTACAACATGAACAGCAGCGCTGTGATCGACTTCTTCGAAGGCATGGGTATGCCTACAGTCGTTGAGCGTGGAGACCGTGCCTTTCCTCAGTCACATCACGCCTCAGACGTGGTTGACGCCCTTGTTAACGCAGCGCAGCGGTATGGTGTCAAGATCATCACCGAGTGCTCTGTAGAAGGCATTGAAGCCCTTGAAAATGGCGGTTTTGCTGTCAGCTGCGAGGACGGCCGCATTTGGACATGCCGCAAACTCATCATAGCGACAGGAGGTCTGTCCTACCCCACCACAGGTTCTACCGGAGACGGACTGCGCTGGGCTGAGAGTACAGGCCATAAGATCAGCCAGTGTTTTCCTTCACTGACAGCGCTCGTACCAAAGGGCTACAAGGTTGATGAAATCATTTCTCGTGGAAAGTGCCATATTGACCGCAGCACTCCCCTCTCCGAGTATGGAAAGCTGCTGTGCGGCATTCAGCTGAAGAATGTCGGCCTGTCCTCACTGATTGAAGGAACTGTGGCCCAGGAGGAATTCGGAGACGTTGACTTCACAGACGGCGGCATCGAGGGTCCATTAGGGTTCCAGCTCAGCCGCAAGTGTGTCAAGGCGATGGTGAACGGTTCACGCGTGACACTGCGGCTCGACCTGAAGCATGGTATTGATATAGAGGATGTGACGGAGCGCGTCAAGGCTCTTTGGAACGAGGTGGGGAAGGATCCCCGCAGCCGCGGAAAGAGCGACAAGGAGAAATGCAGGATACTTCTAGGCAAACTCATGCCTTGGGATCTCATCCCGGGCTTTCTGGAGGGCAATCCTGGAATAATAACCATCGAGCATCGAGGCCGTACCAACACAAAGATCTGGGTCAGCCTTAACGAGATTGCACGTTGTCTCAAATGCTGGGAGTTCGAGCTTGCAGGTTTCGTCGGCTATGAACGCTGTGTCGTCACTGCCGGCGGTGTATCCAACGACGACATGATTGCCAAGACTATGGAGTCACGTGTCGTCCCAGGCCTCTACTTCTGCGGCGAAGTCACCGACGTCGACGCTGACACAGGTGGCTACAACCTCCAGCTCGCCTTCAGCACAGGCTCCCTCGCCGGCCGCAGCGCCGCCAAATCGCTATAACGCGCACATCAGTGCGCCGGCCGACGCCGTGTCTGCACAGCAGACGGAAGGCCAAAGGCCGCGGGGTATTATAGGGGCAGCGCCTCTAGGTATAGACGTCCTGGGGACCACACGAAAAAAGCCACCGCAATTGTGATAGTACTTCTTCGACTAAGCGCACATCAGTGCGCCGGCCGACGCCGTGTCTGCACAGCAGACGGAAGGCCAAAGGCCGCGGGGTATTATAGGGGCAGAGCCCCTAGGAATGATGGTCCTGGGACCACACAGAAAAAGCGATGATCGGGTTGATCATCGCTTTTTTCGTGTGGTCCCTTAGGGGCTCGAACCCTAGACACCCTGATTAAGAGTCAG
>JAKSJN010000005.1 GCA_024402135.1 Bacteroidales bacterium | reverse complement strand
TCATCATAGAGCTTTAGAGCAGCATATGCGACAAAGAGTGCTGCCATGAACGTCATAAGTGCAACTGCTACGACGTCCAAGTGGAGGCGCTTACTGATTAATAGAACGCCCAGCTAAAACTTGCTGACTACTTCACGTACGCCCTCTTGATAACAACCGGGGTGAGAGGGGCATCAAGAGAGTCGGTAGGGATATTGATGATACGTTCGAAAACGTCCATTCCTTCAGCGACCTCGCCGAATACAGTATACTGACCGTCAAGATGTGGAGTTCCGCCGATGGTCTTGTAAACCTCGCGCATCTCGTCCGTGAGCTTTATCTTGCCGCCAGTCTCGCGGTCGATACGTTCCTGCGTCCTGTCCAGACCGGCATCATCGAACACCCTTCCCCAGGTAACATAGATCTGCATCTGGTAGCTGGACATGGTCGGGTTGACATCGTTGTCCGCACGGCCTGCACCAAGCACGCCCTTGCGATGAAATATCCCGTCCTCTAGTCTGAATTCACCCGGCACTGAATAGTTCTCGCGCGGTTGTGAAGTATACAGAGGATTTGTCTCGTACTCAACATCAGAAATGCCGCCCTGAATCATGAAATCCTTGATCACGCGGTTGAATGTCATACCGTCATAATCATGATTGCTGACATGCTCGATGAAATTCGCCTTGTGAAGAGGAGTCTCCTCGTAAAGCAGGAAGTCGAGATCTCCCATAGTTGTTTCGAAAACGACATGTGTCTCCTTCGGACCTCCGCATGCGACAGCCGCAAATGCAAAGACACTGGCTAAAAGGAACTTGAACGATTTCATACTTATCATAGAGTTTAGAAATGTTTTTTCGATTCTGATCAGTATTGAGTTTCTAGGATTCTTCGTGGACGGCCAGACCTTCGACGTGAATCGCCTTGGCATGCGCAGATGGACACTTATACTCACAAAGACCGCAACCTGTGCAGAGAATATCCTCTATGACAGGGAATCTGTGAAAATGTCTGGTCTCCCCCTCCCCTGCCATCGCACTGGTATAATCCTCCTTTATCTTGATGGCATCCCACGGGCAGACCTCCTCGCAAACCGAACATATCCCATCGTCCGATGCGTTTATGCACAAAGAACTGACCAGCACCGCCTTGCCTATCTGAAGCTCATCTTTGGCAGATTCCGTCAGTTTCTCGATGGCACCCGTCGGACAAACCTCCGAACAACGTGTACACCCCGGATCGCAATAACCTTTCGAGAAATCCAGCACAGGCTGGAGAATGCCTTCCATGCCATACTCCGACGTACACGGCTTCAACACCTTGGCCGGACACTCGCTTATGCATGCCTGACAGCCGTTGCACAGAGAATTCAGATGTTCATGACTGACGGATCCGGGAGGTGAAACCGCCGTCTTTCGCTTCGCCTTCTCAGGGACACCATAGAGACCATCCACCTTGGAACGGGCCCAGGCGGATTGAATGGAAAGTCCCGCCTGCAGAATTGTTGAAAGGAACTGGCGGCGGGACTGTTTATCTGTATCAAGTTTAGCCAAGCTTCTTGACGAGAGTATTGATCATTTCAAGCTGCTGAGGGATTCTGACGTGCTGAGGGCACTTCTCCAGACATACGTTGCACTTGGTGCAGGCATCTGCCCTCATGCCGTCCTTGAGATCCTTCTTGTAACGGGTAAGGAATACCTTCTTCTTTTTCTTGAAATCAGCATCCTGGTTGTCTGGATCAGGAATGTTGAGTTCATCAGAAGTCGTGTTGAATACCTTGAAATTGCCAGGGATGTTGACCCCGTTAGGGCAAGGAAGGCAGTACTCGCAGCCCGTACAAGCGATGTGAGGGTTTGAGTAGTACTCCTCGGCAATCTGCATGAGGTACGCATTGTCTTCAGCGCTGAATGGCTTGAATTCCGAGAAAGTAGCGACATTCTCCTCAAGCTGCTCCATGTTGGACATTCCGCTCAGCGTACACATCACGTTCGGATAGGAAGCCACGTATGACAGGGCGACACCGGCTGGGCTCAAAGTCGGGAAGCGGCGCGCAAGCTTTGCCTTCATGCCGTCGCTGACGTTGGCAAGGGCGCCACCGCGGATAGGTTCCATGATTGTGATCGGAATGCCGCGCTTCTCGAGTTCCTCATACATGAACTTTGCAGAATTGTCGTTCGGTCCAGGTGCAGCTGGCTTCTTCGAGCCCATGTTCTCCCAGTCGAGATAATTCATCTGGATCTGGACGAAATCCCAGTCATAGTAGTTTCCATCAAGAATCTTCATGAATTCTCTGTCGTTTCCGTGGAAAGAGAAACCGAGATGACGTATCTTTCCTTCTTTCTTCTGCTGGATGAGCCAGTCGAGAAGACCGTTGTCTACGAATCTTTCGTGGAGAGCTGCGTCACTTGGAAGATTGTGGAGTAGATAGAAATCGAAATACTCGATCTGGAGCTTCTGCAATGAGCTGTTGAAGATCTTCTGGCCATCCTCGAGCGATTTCACAGGAGAACGGTGGTTCGACAGCTTGGTAGCGATCATGTAAGACTCTCTTGGGTGGCTTCTGAGAGCCTTGCCCATGGCCTCCTCGCTGCCGGCATAACCCGAAGCTGTGTCGAAATAGTTGATTCCGTGTTCGATGGCATATGCAACCATCTTGTTGGTGTGCTCCTGGTCGATGGATCCGTCAGAAGCCTTCGGAAGTCTCATGCAGCCAAGTCCGAGCAGACCCACGGTTTCTCCGAGGTTTGCCCAATTTCTGCTGACAATCTTTGCACCCTCCTTGGCTGTCTTTTCAAACTGAGCCTCTGCTGGTTTCTTCTGACCACAGGACTCAAGGATGGTTCCGGCTGCAGCGATACCTGCTGCGGAAGCAACCATCTGCTTCAACGCCTCACGTCGGGTAATGTTCTTGCTCATTTTTATCAAGTGTTTTTTGGGTCAATACGTGTTGTCGTTCTGCAAATATAAAAAATGATTCGTATCTTGCGAAAATAGCAAACGAACGACGAACAAATGGAACAAGTTACAGTATTCATCCCCGCATCGATCGCTAACATGGGATGCGGATTCGACATCATGGGAATGGCTGTCGAAAGCGCCGGAGATATCCTCAGCATGGAAATGTCCGAAGGAGACGGCATCGAGATAATCAACCGTACGGACTATGATATTCCTTCCACAGTAGAAGACAACGTCATGACACCTTCAATCAGAGCGATGCTCGAGGCTGCAGGTGTCAGGAAACACATAAAGATCACCCTGATGTGCAAAATCATGCCTGGAAGCGGTATCGGTTCCAGCGCAGCGTCAGCTGCAGGCGCAGTCGTTGCTCTCAACCACCTCCTCGGGAACAGGTTCTCCGAGAAAGAGATGGTAGAGTTCGCGATGGAAGGCGAAGCTCTGTCCAGCGGCGGCGCTAAGCATGCCGACAACGTCGCCCCTGCAATCCTGGGCGGCATCGTGCTGATCTGTTCTTACCATCCTTTCGAGTATATCAGGATTCCTTTCCCTGAGACATTCTGTGCAGCCATTGCCCATCCACGCATCACCGTGAAGACATCCGAGAGCCGTGCCGTCCTTCCAAAGGACATTCCTCTGCACGACGCAATCCTTCAGTGGGCGAATGTAGGAGGTCTTGTGGCCGGTTTCATGAATAAGGACATGGGGTTGGTCGGCAGGAGCATGCGCGACGTCATCGTCGAGCCGCACAGAAAGAGATTTATTCCAGGTTTCGACGATCTCCGCAGCAAGCTCGCCGCGGCAGGTGCCACAGCATTCAACATCTCTGGATCGGGTCCTTCAGTATTTGCTCTCTGCGACGACGAGGACAAGGCGAAGGAACTGTGCAAGATCATGTCGGATCATTTCGAGAGCCTTGGAATCGAGGCCGATTCGCTTGTCGCACACGGCGACAACAGAGGCGCGAGGGTAATCTTCTAGAAATTACGGGAAATGAGATTCTACAGCACACGAAACAAGGAGGCATTCTACTCTCTCAAGGATGCCGCAATAATGGGACTTGCTCCCGACGGTGGACTGTTCATGCCCGAGACTATTCCTGAAGTAGATATCGACAAGGTGATGTCTTTCGAGACTTTCCCTGAGATGTCGGCATATCTCGCAAAGCAGTTCTTCGGGGAGTTTTCCGACAAAGAGCTTCTGGAGATGACCACCAAGGCTTTCTGCTTCGATGTACCATTGAATGAAATCGCACCGGGATTCAGCACGCTCGAGCTTTTCCATGGTCCTACCTTCGCATTCAAGGATGTCGGTGCCGGCTTCATGGGACAGATGATGGGCCGCCTCGCCGACGAGGGCAAGGCGATCAATGTCATTGCAGCGACCTCCGGAGACACCGGCAGCGCGGTAGCGAACGGATTCTACAAAGTCAACGGGGTCAACGTTACTGTTCTTTACCCCAAGGGCAAGGTCAGCCGTTTCCAGGAAAGCCAGATGACCACACTTGGCCACAATATCCATGCAGTTGCTGTTGAAGGCTGCTTCGACGACTGTCAGGCAATCGTCAAGAAGCTTCTTTCCGACAAGGAATTCCACGATAGCTACAGGCTTACATCGGCGAATTCAATCAACATACTTCGCTGGATACCACAGAGTTTCTACTATTTCTGGGCTTACAAGCAGTGGAAGTCCAGGACGGGCAAGGTCTGCCCTACCGTAGTTGTTCCTAGCGGCAATATCGGAAATCTTGCCGCCGGCGTGCTTGCCAAGCGCATGGGTCTGCCTATCGCAGGTTTCGTTGCAGCGAACAACAGTAACGACACGTTCTTCAGATACCTCGAGAGCGGAGAATATGCGCCTACTCCGACAGTACCGACTGTCGCCAATGCTATGGATGTATCTGCGCCAAGCAATTTCGAGCGCATTCTCTGTTTCTATGGCAACGACTATCCGAGCATCAGTGCGGATATAAAGGGACGTTGCTACGATGATGACGCAATCCGCGCAGCCATCAAAGAGATGAATGACCGCTATGGTTATCTCAGCTGCCCACACAGCGCGACCGGATACCTTGCGACCAAGGACACAGGTGCTGACGGTTTCTGGCTGTCAACTGCCCATTACGCAAAGTTTATCAATGTTGTAAGCGAGGCACTTGGCAAAGAGCTTCCTTTGATCGAGCCATTCCATTCAATCAGCATGAAGGAAGGCCAGCACACAGATATACCTGTTGATTCAGACGCCGTCAAGGCCATCATCAAGAGTCTCTAAACGAAATCAGACATCACTATCATATGAAATACGCCAAGCTTGGCAATACCGGCATTGAAGTCTCGCGCATCTGCGTTGGATGCATGTCGTACGGAAAACCGTCAGAAGATTTTCTTCTCTGGACTCTCGGCCAGGACGAATCCACGAAGATGATCGGACACGCCATCGACCAGGGAATCAACTTCTTCGACACAGCGAACTGCTATAGCCATGGAACCAGTGAGGAATACCTCGGCAAAGCTCTAAAGAATCTCAGTGTTCCACGCGACAAGGTCGTGATTGCGTCAAAGGTGTACTTCAACGAAGGGTTCCTGTCACGCAAGGCCATCCTCCGCGAGATTGACGGGACATTGAAGAGACTCGGCACAGACTATCTCGACCTCTATCAGATTCACAGATTCGATTTCGAGACTCCGATAGAAGAGACGATGGAGACCCTCGATTCGCTCGTCAAGGCCGGCAAGGTCCGTGCTCTCGGAGCATCTGCAATGTATGGATACCAGTTCCACAATCTCCAGAACTGCGCAGAGAAGAATGGCTGGACCATGTTCTCGACGATGCAGAACCACTACAACCTGCTGTACCGTGAGGATGAGCGCGAACTTATTCCCGTAGCGAAGCAGTATGGAGTCAGCCTGATCCCATACTCCCCTCTCGCAGGCGGTCACCTTACACGCAACACCTGGAACAGCGACAGTCTGCGCAGCCGCACGGACAAGACCATCCAGTCCAAGTACGACCATGCAATAGAGAATGACCTCGAGATAATCGCCAGGGTTGACGAGGTTGCAAAAAAATACGGAGTGAGCATGACCCAGGTTGGCCTGGCATGGCACTTCGGCCGTGGAGTTACCGCACCTGTTGTAGGAGCCCGCAGCATCGGGCATTTCGATGACGCAGTCCGGGCTGTAGATTTCACCCTTTCCGAAGAGGATATGTTTTATATTGAAGAGCCGTATCGCCCTCATACGATAATCGGAGCGCTAAGTTCAAATGAGCTCGATTCAGAGAAGGGAGCGAACCAATCTTCAGTAAAAAAATAGTCATTTCAAGTCCTGCTCGAAAAAAAACGAGTAGGACTTTTTGGTAAAAAAACGTCCAGCAACCCGGGAAAAAGTATCAAGGACATTAGGAAAATATCCAAAAAACGGCCTCTGGACAGATTCAAATGCCGATTTGACCAAATCCGTACTTTAAGTTGGGGAAGAGCGCAATATCTTTGCAATCGGAAAACGGAACCAACCGGTTTTCCATACGGCCAGACCATTAAAAATTTGCTTTATAAAATTTGCTTTAACTAATCCATTAAAAAATTTGCTATCATGAAAAGATTGTTCACCCTCATCCTCGCAGCTGTGCTCATCTCATTCTCATTCGTATCATGCACAGAGCGCACCTACATCGAGTTCAATCAGACAGTAAAGTCTTGCGACGCCAACGCACAGGTTGTCACCCTTGACACCAACATGCCTATCCAGTTCATAGGCGTACGCACAAATAATGATACAGGTTATATCGACTGCCAGTATCTTCCAGGCAACGTTCTCGAATGTGACGGAGACTGGTTCACCATCACAGGAACCAAGAATGGCAATCAGGTAGTCATCACTCTCAACGAAAACAATTCAAAGTCAAATAGAGAAATCAAGATCCAGGCAATCAGCAATGGAGTTGCTACTACCTGTACCTTGACACAGAACAATCAGTAGTAGTTAAGCAAATCAGTCCCTGTCGGCGCCGACGCCGGGAGGTCCAGGTTTGCCGAATACACTACAGGGCTAACCGCAGCATTACCGCTGCGGTTTTTTCTTTGTCCGGAATAATCCGTATCTTGTGGTCTATTGAAACAACTAACCGCAGATACACATTATGAACAAGTTCATGTTTGCGCTCACTGCAGCGCTCTGCATCGGTTCTCTCGGTGCCAATGCTCAAGTCAAGGAAGATTTCGTCACTTCTCCGAACGCCCAGCCAGGCAAGCAGTATCCAATGGTCAATTCCGACCGTTGCGTCAGGGTAAAGGTCAATGCTCCGGAGGCAAAATCCGTAAAGCTTGACATCGGTGGCGTGAGATACGACCTTGTAAAGGGAGAAGATGGCCAGTGGATAGGCGAATCAGCCCCACAGGACGAGGGATTCCACTATTACCAGCTCGTCATCGATGGAGGAAATGTTCCTGATCCATCCTCTCTGTACTATTATGGCACCAGCCGCTGGGGCAGCGGAATCGACGTTCCTGCCGCAGACCAGGACTTCTACCAGCTCAAGAACGTCCCTCAGGGCCAGATCCGGGAACTCTACTACTGGTCCGAATATAACGAGACCATGCGTCATTGCTACGTATACACTCCATACGATTATGACTATAACCTCACCAAGCGCTATCCTGTCCTCTATCTCCAGCATGGCGGCGGCGAGGACGAGCACGGATGGGCTCAGCAGGGCAAGACAGGCATAATCCTCGACAATCTCATTGCAGAAGGCAAGGCTCTTCCTTTCATCGTTGTGATGGACAATGGCACATGGACCAGCTTCAAGAGAGCTGACGGTTCTTCTCTCAACATGGGACCTCGTCGTCAGGGCGCAGGAATGAATCTTCCTGAGGACTGGACCGAAGGTTTCAGGAACACCCTCATCCAGGACATCGTCCCTATGATCGACAGGAACTTCAGAACAATTGCCGACAAGGACCATCGCGCACTCGCAGGTCTTTCAATGGGCGGCATGGAGACCAAGGAAATCGGTCTCAGACGTCCTGACGTATTCGGTTGGCTCGGAATCTTCAGCGGCGGCACCATCAGCAAGGAGGAGGCTGACGCAGCAGCAGGTTTCCGCAAGAACAACAGACTCACATTCGTAAGCTATGGATCACGTGAGGTTGAAGGCGGACGCCAGGGTGGCGATCCAAAGGTCCTCACCGACGAACTCAACGCATCAGGCACCAAGGCTGTGTACTATGTATCAGATCAGACCGCTCACGAGTGGCAGACATGGCGCCGAAGCCTGTACCAGTTCGCACAGCTTCTCTGGAAATAGCTAAATACTAATCAATCATCAATATGTTCAAAAAAATCTCACTCATTCTTTGCGCACTCGCAGTCGTGGCTGCTTGCTCGACCAAAGAGGCGTACAATCCAGTCCTCACCATCGAGGGTGGACAGATTCAGGGCGTTGCCGGAGATATCGAAGGCGTATACGTCTACAAGGGAATACCTTATGCAGCACCTCCTATCGGAGACCTCCGCTGGAAGGCTCCACAGCCTGTACAGCCATGGGAAGGTATCAAGGTTTGCGACCAGTTCGGCCATCCTGCTTTCCAGGGCGCACATTATCCTGGTGGATATACCGACGAGTGGGGCTACGGCGAGGAGAAGGCATACAGCGAGGACTGTCTCTACCTCAACGTCTATACCAAGAATCCTGGCGAGACCGGCAAGAAGCTTCCTGTCGCTCTCTGGATCTTTGGTGGCGGTCTCCGCGAAGGATGGGGTTCCGAGCCTGAGTTCGAAGGCAGCGAGTGGGCCAACAAGGACGTCGTGCTTGTAACCTTCAACTACCGCGTAGGACCTTTCGGATTCTTCGCACATCCTGACCTTTCAGCAGAAGATCCTGAGCATGCTACCGGCAACTGGGGAACCCTCGACCAGATCGCAGCACTCAAGTGGGTCAAGAACAACATCGCACAGTTCGGCGGCGACCCTGACAATGTAATGATCTTCGGCCAGAGCGCAGGTTCAAGAAGCGTCAAGTTCCTTTCAGCTTCACCGCTTACCAAGGGTCTCTTCAACAAGGCAGTCATCATGTCAGGAAGCGGTTTCGTTGATCCTCGCAAGCCTGCACCTGCAATGCCAGCCATGCCTGGAATGCCTGCAGGATTCAGAATGCCTCAGCAGAGCGGTCCTGTTGCCGTCAATGGCCACTTTACCCTCGAGCAGGCAGAGCAGAGCATCAAGGAAGTTGCCGACTGGGCCAACCTCAAGGACATCAACGCTCTCCGCAGGGCAGGAACCGAGACCATCTACGCACTCGGCACAATCTACACCCAGGTTACCGGAAAGCGCAGCGTCCTCAGTGCATCTCCTATCGCTCCTTACATTGACAATTATGTGCTTCCTGAGACCTTCGACCAGGCTTGTATCGACGGATCTCTCGCTGATGTTCCATACATGATCGGTTTCACACTCCATGACTCAGGAAACATGGCTCCTCAGATCGCAGACTTCGCTCTCAACAGAGAGGAGATGGGCGGCAAGGCCTACACTTACCAGTTTGCACGTCCGCTTCCTGACGATGGAAAGCATCCAGCTGTCACCAACCGTCTCAAGGGCGCATTCCACTCTTCTGACCTCTGGTTCGTATTCAAGTCTCTCAAGAATTGCTGGAGACCTTGGACCCAGGGTGACTGGGATCTCTCGGAAGAGATGATCACCGCATGGTCTAACTTCGCAAAGTATGGCGACCCTAACGGCCCTGACGGTGGCGAATGGACTCCATACACCAGCGCTACCCCATCATTCCGTGTATTCTGCCTCGACGAGAACGACGTGAAGGCATCTTACACAGGCGAGCCTAAGCAGAGAGACTAAATCTCCGATAAATAAAGAGACGCGAAGGATCACTCCTCCGCGTCTCTTTTTATGTCTGCTTGCAAGCTATCTATTGTCAAGAGCGTCCTTAAGTCCCTCAAGCCACGCCTGAAGGCCATTCATCCATGCCTTTCTGTAGATGAATTCCCTGTCGGTCCATCCGTGTCCGCCAGACGGGATGATGTTCATTGCTGAATACTTCACGCCGTTTGCAAGAAGAGCGTTATAGTACTCGATCGCATTCCTTACCGGGACGAGGTTATCGTCCGTAGCATGCATGATGTATGCAGGCGGGGTATCCGGAGTTACACATTTCTCGTTGCTGTACGCATCGATGAGTTCCTTGGATGCGTTCATTCCAAGGAGATTTACCTGGGTTCCCCTATGGGTATAGCTGCTGTCGAGGGTCACCACCGGATAGAACAGGATGGTGAAGTCAGGACGGTTGAGCGCATTTGTATAGTGGGTCGATGCCATTGCAGAAAGATGTCCTCCAGCCGAATTACCCTGTACACCAAGATACTTGAATCCATATTCGTCAGCATGGCTGCGCATGATACGCATTGCCTCCTGGATATCGTCAAGAGGAACTTCCTTGTGACCGTTAGGAAGTCTGTACTTGAGAACTGCATAGACTATACCCATGCTCTTGTACCACTCTGCAAGCGAATAACCTTCAGTCTTGTCCCAGACGTCACGATAGCCGCCGCCAGGGGTAGAGATTATTGCAAGTCCACATGGATTCTCCGGGATCCAGATTGAAAGCGTAGGCTCAGTGACATTGGTTACATGATCTCCATAATCGTACTCGGCTTCGGTGATTCCATTTGACGTAGGAGCACCATTCGGCCACAGTTTGACAGTAAGATCAGGGACAGGATAGACTGCCTGCGCATTCACCCCGAAGCAGAATGCAAGCGCCGCCAAGATTGAAGTGACTATCTTTTTCATGTTTTCAATAACGTTTGGCGAAATATAGAAATGTTTTTCCTCGAATTCTAAAACAATTCGGTTTTTTCGCGTAAATTTGAAGTACAACGCCAGTTGTGCGTACACAGATACACCATAATAACCAATAATCATGAACAAGCACTTCTCTTCAGGCTCACTGCTGAAGATTGCAGCTGCTGCGCTCGCGCTCAGCCTGTCATTCTCCAACAGAGCCGACGCCCAGAACTTCATGGACGTAACCAAACCGGTTCTCGAAGATTATTTCGCTCCTGCATCAGCTGCTCCTGCAAGCCCTGACGCAAAGGGATTCATCCTCAGATGGGCTCTTCTCGAACCGCTTCCAAGACCGGAAATCAGAACAAACGCAATCTTTACCGACACCTACCTCAAGGATGCATTCTCGCAGGTATGGACTGACGCTCTCAGCGCAGCGCCAAAGGACGGAAAGAAAATCAAGCTCGGCAAGAAGGAATTCACCATGTGGCATTTCTATGACAGCAAGCGCTACAATGTGAAGCTCTACCGTTTTGCTACCGGACTCGGCCTCCATCCTACCGAGGCCCTCTTCCTAGCGACTACTGTAATCAATGCTCCCGAGGATATGACCGTCAGACTCGCTGTCGGCTCGAACTCAGCATCACAGTGGTGGCTCAACGGCGAGGAGGTTCTTCTTCTCTCAGGCGACCGCCGAATGGTCGTTGACGACTGTGTATCGAAGAAGATCACCCTCAAGGCAGGTGCTAACGTCCTCCGCGGAGCCGTCATCAACGGTCCTGGCATGAGTGACTTCTGCGTACGCTTCCTTGACGAGAACGGAAAGCCGGTCAAGAACATTACCATCACCAACAACTAATGATTGCAGCCATGAGAAATATCAACATACTCGCAGCAACCAGCATTCTTCTCTGCTGCATGGGACTTTCAGCAAACGCCCAGGTCGGAAACGTATATATCCACGACCCATCTACCATCGTAAAGTGTGATGGCAAGTACTATACCTTCGGAACAGGTTCCGGCGGACTCATGTCAGAGGACGGATGGACTTGGACCGACGGTGCAGTAAGAACCGGTGGCGGAGTTGCCCCTGACGTTATCAAGATCGGCGACAGATATCTTGTCGGCTACAGTTCAAACTATCCAGGAACCAGAGGTTATACCAAGGGTGATGTAATCACAGTCTGGACAAAGACTCTCGACCCGAACTCTCCAGACTTCGGATATTCAGAGCAGAACCTCGTTGCCTGGGCAGGCGCGGATGATGACTGCTGGGCAATCGACCAGGCATTCCTCCTCGACCCTACCACCGGCCGTCTCTGGATGTCATATGGTACTTATTTCGGAGCAATCCGTATCGTTGAGCTTGACCCTAAGACCGGTACCAGAATGCCTGGCAACGAGCCTGTGGACATCGCCATCGACTGCGAGGCTACAGCACTCATGTACCACAATGGCTGGTATTATCTCCTCGGAACTCATGGAACATGCTGCGACGGCGCAAACTCTACATACAACATCGTTTGCGGACGTTCAAGATCAGTTACCGGACCTTATCTTGACAATATGGGCCGTGACATGCTCGAAGGTGGCGGCAAGATGGTTCTTTCTGCAGGGAACAGAGCTACCGGTCCTGGCCATTTCGGACTCTATGTCGAGGACGAGGGCTGTGAGAAGATGTCATACCACTGGGAGGCAGATTTCGAGCGTGGCGGACGCAGCGTACTCGCAATCAGCTCGCTTCTCTGGAAGAACGACTGGCCAGTTGCAGCTGATCCTTTCAAGGAGGGTACTTACGAGATCGAGTCTGAAAGACGCGGATACTCTCTCGAGCTTGCTGTCGATTTCGTTCGCATGAACGCTGGCATGAGAGCTTTCGGCATCAGAGCGGACGAGCCTGTGAAGCCTCTTGAGAACCAGAAACTCGAGGAGGTCATCAGCGGATGGCCAACCGGCGAGATCGACCTTCGCGCAGGTGACTATATGTTCCGTCCTCACCAGAGATGGACCGTGACCGCAGTTCCTGACAAGGGCGGCTACCTTGGCGCTCCTTATTACAAGATCACCATCGAAGGCACCAACAGAGCTCTTGCAGCTACAGCTGACGCTGAACTCGTTACTGTTCCCGAGTACACAGGCGCTGACGAGCAGCTCTGGAGAATCGAGCAGCTCGTAGACGGAACCTTCAGAATCATGGCGAAGAGCGTTCCTGGCCAGGATGGAGAGTACGTTATCGTCAGCACCGGTGACAGCACCGTGGCTCTCGGCAAGTACGACTTCAACTCAGACAATTCAAAGTGGAATTTCAGAGACAGATAATATGAAAAAGATCCTTATTCTTCTTTCGATTGCCGCAATGGCAATTTCATGCAAGCCTTCCCTCAAGGAGCCTTGGAGCCAGGGCGGTTTTGAAACCGGCAAGTACAGAAACGTATTCAAGGAGGCCGGCCATTCCCAGGCTGAGATCGACGCAAAGCTTGACGAGATCTACAAGGAGGTTTTCGAAGGACCGAACAAGGTCTATTTCGAGGTTGGCGATTCTCTCGGATATGTATCTGACATCAAGAACTTCGACGCACGTACCGAGGGTATGTCATACGGTCTTATGATTGCTGTCCAGCTTGACAAGAAGGACGTTTTCGACCGTATCTGGAGATGGGCCAAGAAGTACATGCAGTACCAGGACGGCCCTATGAAGGGATACTTCGCATGGAGCCTTGCCACCGACGGAACAATCAAGGGCAGAGGTCCAGCATCCGACGGAGAGCTCTACTTCATCACTTCGCTCATCTTTGCGTCCAACCGCTGGGGCAACGATGGAGACATCAACTATCTCGCAGAGGCCCAGAACATCCTCAACTGTTCATGGGAGAAGGATGGCAGCGAAGCTGGCATCATGCCTTTCATCAACAAGGAGCATCACCTGATCACCTTCACTCCTGACGGAATGGGTGTCAACTACACCGACCCTTCATACCACCTCCCTGCCTTCTATGAGGTATGGGCACGCTGGGCTGACGACGGCCGCGCAGATTTCTACCGCGAGTGTGCCAAGGCAAGCCGCGAGTATCTCCACAAGTCGATCGATCCTGAGACCGGTCTCAACTCTGACTACAACAACTACGATGGTTCAAACATGACCCGTGGATTCGGCCGTTTCGTGATGAAGCCTTCTTTCCGCTACGATTCATGGAGAGTTCCTATGAACATGGCTCTCGACTATTCATGGGCTTGCGCTGACAAGGAGTGGCAGAACAACTACGCCAACACCATCCAGAACTTCTTCTACTCGAAGGGCATCGACACTTTCGCTGACCAGTACAACGTAGATGGAACCGATATCGAGAATCCTATGCGTGCAGGACAGGGTCAGTACCAGGGCAATGGTACCCGTCACTCAGTCGGTCTCGTGGCAACACTTGCAGCAGCTTCACTTGCAGCAGACAACGACATCGCTATCGAATTCGTGGACAGACTCTGGAACAGCAAGAACGAGCCATACGAGGATGGCTACTTCGATGCTTACTATGACGGTATCCTCCGCCTCTTCGCATTCATGCACCTGAGCGGCAACTACCGCGTCATCGAGCCTGCCAAGTAATTTCAATTGAAATACTTTACCAAGAGAGGCTGACCACACTGGCCAGCCTCTCTTTTATTATTTTTCATCCGGTTCGGGCTGCGGCAGCTCTTTCCCTACGCCGTCTCACTTACGTTCGACCCCACCATTCGCTTCACTCATGGTCCCCCCTCTAGTGCCGAGGGTGGCATTGGCTCCGGGAAAGACTGCCACAGCCCAATAGCTGAAACAGGATATTACTTGACGAGGAGGCGGGAGGTCAGGAATTCATCAAGGACGTCCTGGTAGGCGTCCGAAACATGTATTGACCTCTCCCCTATCACAAGGTCTCCGGTTGAAGTAACGGAATCAATTCTAGAAAGATTGACTATATAGGAGCGATGAACACGCTGGAAGTCGCCACCGGAAAGCATCTCCTCGGCAGCCTTCATCGTAAGATGGGTGACGACCTGACGTCCCGGCGCCACGTGGAATACCACATAATCTTTCATGCCTTCAATGAACAGGATGTCCTTCTTTATAACCTTTACCAGACTTCCGTCAGATTTGACAAAGATGCTGCCATCATCTACGACTGTTCGGGAGGCAGATGCACTCCTCATTTCAAACCATTCCTTTGCCTTGGTGGCAGACTCAAGGAATCTCTGGTACCTGACTGGCTTGAGAAGAAAGTCCAGAGCAGCCACTCCATAGCTGTCAAAGGCGTATTCCTTGAATGCCGTCGTAAATATGACCTTGGTCTCCTCTGGCAGCATGGAGGCCAGTTGAAGACCATCCAGGTCTGGCATCTGGATGTCGAGGAATACCAGGTCCGGTTTAATGTCAGCGATTCTGGACAATGCCTCGACGGGATCGTTCCATGAGCCGGCATGCTCAAGGAAATCAGTCTTCGAGATGAAATTCTCTATCATCTTGACAGCCAGAGGCTCGTCATCAACTACAGCACACCTTAGCATATTCCCTTGATTTTAATTTCACAAGTATATACATTGCATTCTACCTTGGTAAGGTACGAATATCGTCCAGGATAGATAAGATCAAGCCTCTTCTGAAGATTTGCAAGACCGATACCATGACCTGCCCGGTCCTCCTCCGCATGTTCATTGACAGAATTGCGACAGACAAACACGAGATCATGGCCTTCCATACTGAGTGAAACTTCCACAAATGAAGCCATCCTGGCATTCACTCCATGCTTGAATGCATTCTCGATCGGACATATGAAAAGAAGAGGAGCAATCATCAGGGAATCGGGATCCATGCTGAAATCTACAGTGATTGCCGTGGATTCGTTGCACCTGAGAGCCATCAGGTCGATATAGTTTCTCATGAACTGCATCTCACGTCCCAATGGAACAAACTCGTCGGCTGTTTCATACATGGCATATCGGAGAAGTTCACTCAGCTGGCCGATGCTGTCCTGGGCCTTGTCTGCATCGATCTGTGTAAGCGATGAAATGTTGTTGAGCGTATTGAACAGGAAATGAGGGTTAAGCTGGCTTTTCAGCCACTGCAGTTCAGCCTCGGTGGCCTCCTGTTTCTGATGTGCCGACTTCTCCTTAAGTCTGTAGTAACGTATCATGAACCTGAATCCCAGAGCAAGCAGGGTTATGAGCAGCTGCAAGGTAGCCACAAAGGTACACGACATGCCCAGAATGAGATTCGGATTGAACGGCGGCATCTGTGGTCCTGGCGGGCGTCCATGATGCATATGGGTAATATTCAGGTACAGATGTATGGCCAGCAGGACAAGATTTCCGACATAGAACAGCCACTTCCTGTCCTCGAACAGTCCCTTAGGAATCAGAAGCAGATAGTTGATATAGAAGATAAGGAACCATGGAGCGATGCCTCTCAAACCCATCGAGATGGAATTCAAGGCAGCCGACATGTCATTGCTCATAAGGTATACATATACCGGGACCGTCATGACGATAAGCATCCAGGCAACTACCTGGATGCTTAAGGTCAGAAGTGGAATTCTGTTAACACGCATGTAACAAAGTTATCCAATTATTCAGTCAATTCAAATACTTTGCTTACGATCCGTAAGTTACATACCCATCATTGAGTTCATCTGCTGTCCTTCGCTGCTCATATCCATGACATCCTCGTTAGCGATGGTCTTGCGGGTCTTCTTTACATTAGCCCTTGAGTTGTTGCCAAAGCTGTAGCTGACGTTGAGTACTACTGAACCCATGTTGATCTTGTTTACTGAGTCATTGATGTAGTCCTTGCCTGCGCTGTGGGTATTCATCTCCATGGTGGTCGAGAGAGTTGCAGGTCCCATATAGTTCACACCTACGCTGAGCTTGTCATCAAAGAAGGTCTTGGTAAGGCCAGCCATCAGCATTGTCATGCCGCTTGAGCTTCCATCAAGGGTCTTGTTATCTGAGCTCCAGATAAGGTTGCCGCTGAATCTGATGTCATAAGGAAGAGTCTGCTGGAGGTTGAGCATCACGTTTCCTGACCATCCGTCATTGCTGAGACCAAGGCTGCTGCTGCCCATATCCATGTAGTTGAGACCACCATTGAGGACGATTCTGGTTGAATTGCTTGCGTTCCACATGAGCATGGTGCTGAGACCGGCATTCTGCTTTACGGTATTGTTGCCGTAGGTGATGTTCAGCAGACCGTCATTGTCGTAGAAGGTATAGCTGCTGATCGAGTTGCCGCAGTAGGTATAGCGGAGGGTCGAGTTGACAATGACCTTCTGGGACATGTAGTTGTAAACGAGGCTGAGGTTATGTGCGCTCTCTGGCTCAAGTGATGAGTTGCCGTATTTCTTTGCGGTAGGATCCGATACATCTACGTATGGATTGAGGTAGGTGATACCAGGGCGGCTGATACGCATGTTGTAGGTAAGGCCGATATTCTGGTTCATGCCGAAATTGTACTGAAGGCTTGCTGCTGGAACGAGGTTGCCATAGTCAAGGCTGAAGTCACTTCCGTTTCCGAGCTTGTACTCGACGCCAAGGAGAGTATGCTCATATCGTACGCCAGCCTTTCCGCTCAGGTTGTTCTTTGCGAACGATACCTCACCATATGCAGCCACGATATTGTTGTTGTGTCTGTAGATCATGCTTCCGTCCTGGTTTGCGAGCCATGAGCCTGCTTCGTCAAGATAGAGGGTCTGATCAGACTTGTTGAGTCTGTTGATGTACTTTACACCGGTATTCATGCTGAGTGACTGGCTGAGTCTGGCAGCATAGTCAAGCTGAAGGGTATTCTGGAGAGTATTGGTCGAGCCGTCAGTATATCTGTCGGTGAAGTTGAGGATGGAATTGCCAGCGTCGAAGATGCTCTTTGAGTCAGTCACTGAAGGGCTTGAGTTGAACTGATATGACAGAGTGAGAATCTGGTCGGGATTGTTCTTGAAACTTCTCTGGTAGTCGAGGCTTCCGGTGATACTGTTTGAATCCCAGATGCTTTCGGTCTGGCTGCCATATGTAAAGCTGTTGCCAAGAGTGCTGATTGTGGTCTGGTTCAGGCTGGTGTTGTTGGATGCGAACTGGGTAAGACCTACCGATGCCGATACGAGTCTGAGTTCATCGATCTCGTAGCCAAGGCTGACGCTGGCCATCTTCGAAGGGGTCTTCATCTGGCTTGATGAAGTGCTCTCCATGGTTGAAACTACGTTGCCTGCTGCATCGAGCTGCTGACGCTTCGAGTAGCTCTCATTGCCGTCAATCGTACTTTCCATGTAGCTGAGATTTGCGCTATACGAGAGTTTGCCGTTCTGGCCGCTTACGAATGCACGTCCGTTATAGCCTTTATTGTTCACCATTACGCCCACACTTGCGTTGTAGCCGTCCATAGATACTGACTGTCCGCCTGTGACTGCCTTGTTGGTAGTGATGTTGAGCACACCGCCTACGCCTTCGGCATCATACTTCACACCTGGGTTGGTGACAACTTCGATACTCTTTGCAAAGCTTGCAGGCATTGACTTGAACACCTGTGAAGGGTTGCTGCTCATCATGACGTTTGGCTTGCCGTCCACGAGCACCTGGAAGTTGCTGCTTCCATTGACCGTGATGTTGTCAGATCCATCAACGGTAACCATAGGAACCTTTCTGAGCATATCCAGAAGAGTGCTTGACTTCGAGTCGATGTCTTCCTCTACCTTGTACGAGATCTTGTCGACGTCCATCTTGACGAGGTTCTGGAGAGCGACTACCTTTCCTGCCTCAAGAAGTTCTGCGTCATCCTCAACCTTGATGCTGCCGAGGTCGACCTCGTTCTCGCCGGCTACGGTGAAAGGCATATTGATGGTCTTGCGGCCAAGGTTCTCGAATACCATCACATAGTTTCCATTGTCCTTGATATTCATGTTGAATATTCCGTTCTCGTCGGTTGTTGTATATACGACAGGGTTGCTCATGTCTGCCGAGCTGTAGAAGCGGATTACAGAATAGATCTCAGGTTCATTGGTAGCAGAGTCGAGAACAAGACCCTTTACGCGTGTCTGAGCGAATGATGTGAAGCATGCGAGTGCTGCGATTGCGATTGTTGCGATTCTTTTCATGGTATAGTGTTTTTTGTTTTTTCTGACTATACCAATTGCGAAAATGCAGCCAAAAAATCGCGTTTTCGGGTCGTTTAGACGAACTGCCGTTTTTCATAGACGAACACTCGGTCCGCGTAGAAAAACGGCAGTTGATGCTTTATCAATATTTCTGGAATACTCCTAGATATCGACCTTGATACCCAGCTCTACTGTGAATGGACGGATATATGCACCAGCCATAAGGTAGTTCGTGAATGCTGAAGCATCCTCGACAAGGTCAGCGGAACCGATGGAACACAGCTTGAAACCGTCTTTCTCTTCATTCTCCGCTCTTCATTGGTTTCACATTATCTACGGCGTCTGAGACTGCGGATGATCCTGCGGATTGCATCCTCGATAGACTGGTCAGGTTCGATGATGTTGTAGGTTCCCCAGAAAGCATCGTCCGTGAAGTCATTCACGAGCTCGGCAATCTGATCTCTTGGACGTATCCTTGCGGAGCCCGTGATCTCGAGATTGCCCGGATAATGGTCGGTGACCGCCATTTCGGAAACGATTGAATATGTATTGCGAAGAAGTTTGCCAGCACGTCGCACATTCATCTGAAAGGACAGCGAACTGTAGTCAAGATACCATTTACCACCGGATTCCTTATAGTTCATGACCCAGGCGACTTCTTTCATGCCGACCTGGGCGTCTTTTGGCTTGTCCTTGATATACTCCGTATATGCATATGGGCGTCCCTCGACATTGTCCCAGCCCTCGAAACGGCCTATAGCATAAGTCTCAGTATCGATGAACACCCTGCCTCGGCAGAGCATGTCTTTCTCTGTCGGCTTCTGGTCGAATGAAACGACATAGAACATACGGTCTCCGATATTGCGTGGCTCTTCCATCCTGAAGTCATAGAACATATCCACATGATTCCATGGAACTCCTGCAAAAGGACTGTGCACCTGGTCGAGCGACAGAGCGGCATTTACACCACCCTGATAGTTGATCAGGACGGAATCCGTCGCATCGTAGTTCGACATGGTCCTACCCTTGTACACCGCAGCCCTGTCGGTACCGAAACCTACATACGAAGACTTGTCTATATCGATAACTGCTTCACTGAGTCTCAGATACTTTGAAGTTCCCTTCCTGATTATTTCACGATAGAAGGCAGTCGTAGCCTCTCGATGGTTAGGATAGTTGAAATATACTCTTGAATAAGCATACTTGAGAAGCTCCAGTGGTTCGATCGAGCGTACCACCGCAGAATCGATCCTGAAGTATGTCTTCATCATACCGATCCTGTGCGGATTCTCTTCGGTCGAGCCGACCATCCTGGAAACCTCGGTATGCCACATCGAGTAACCCAGAAAGTCAACCGACAATATACCGTCAGCATAGGCGACAGGTATCTTCAATGAGAAAACGCCCTCTGAATTGGTCACCGTACCGACATTACCGCCGGAAACACGTACAGAAGCGCGGGAAAGAGGTTCACCGGAAATGAAATCCACAGCCTTTCCCCATACAGTTACGACCTCGGCATCCTGCGCAAAGCTTGCGATGCATACCAATATAGATGCAATGAATGTAATCAGCTTTTTCATGATGACCTTACTTTACAAGGAGGAAACCTGTCTTCATGCCGTCGAATGACTCCGCGATCTCGGAAATGCCAGCGAGATTGGAATTCGTGCTCTGGAGCGAACGGGTCGACTGAACCAGAGCGAGAAGCTTAGTCGAGTCAAATGTAAGAGAAAGGTTGTTGCCTACGATTGTAACGTATGCGGTAGGGAACGCAAACAGAGCTGTATGGATATTGACCTGTCCCTTGGACTTGTCATACTCATAAGTACCGGAATACTTCTTGGTGCCGAGAACGAAACTGAGCGATTTGTCCTCATTGAAAGTGATGGACATCTTGCCTGGCTTTATTCCGACCTTTTCATAGTATGGGGCAAGTTTCTTCGCTGCATCGGCAGCAACTTTTACACCTCCTGCCTTTGCAAGCAGATTGTCACTGGTAAACTGGACTGAAGGCTCCTGATACACCCATGTACCGGTAATCTGGGTAGATGTCGATACACCCAGGGATCCCAGGACGCTTCCTAGAATGGATCCGAGGCCGGACTCGCTTTCTGAGCTTGCGGAATCAGCAGAGGTTTCAGTACCTGATTGAACAGGGAAGGATAGAATGCCGCAGCCTGAAATGGTGAAAATGCAGCATAGAGCTGCCAGGATTGCATTTGCTTTTTTCATATGGTTGTGTCATTGTTGGTTCATCAGTATCTCGGCTATGTCCATTACCGGACGGTCTGCATAGCGCGAGTAAGTCGACAGGCAGAGCGGACAGGCTGTCGCTATTACATCAGGGTCAGCCACTGTAAGGTCCGCATATGAATTGCGTGTGATCGCTTCGCGCTGAGAGAAGTTCAGGCTCAGGCTGCCAAGGCTTCCGCCACAGCAGATACTGAGTTCTTTCTCATGTCCAGCCTTGACCAGCGTGCCACATCGGGACAGCAATTCACGCGGTGCATCATAGACACCGCAACCGCGGCCAAGCTCGCATGGGTCGTGATAGCATATCTTCCCGATACCGTTCTGTGGCGACAGCATCCCCTTGGATACGAGTTCAGCAAAGAACTCGCTGTGGTGTACGACTCTTACTCCCGGAAGATTGTATTCCTCCCTGAACACCCTGTAACAGATTGGGCAGTTCACGACAAGCGTATCAGCGCCGCTGGCAAGGATGAGCTCGGTATTCTTTGCAATGAGCTGACGTGCCTGCTCCTTACGGCCGGCCAGCAGAATCGGACGTCCGCAGCACAGGCCTCCATCCCTGTCCATCCATTCGTAGTCAACTCCAGCCTTGTCCATCACTGCCGTGACAGCCTTGCCTATGCGAGGCGTCAGCTGCGACATGCACCCTGAGAAATACAGCACCTTGTGACCTTTTTCAAGCGGAGTTGCACTGATGTTCGAATAGTCCTGATTGATGCCATAACCACGTGTCGAACGGCGGGCGACTCGAAGATCAGGCCCCTGTACGCCTACCTGGCATACAGCCTGGCACTTACCGCAGAGAAGACACTTGTCGGAAATCTGGTCGATACGTTTATCGTTGCCTCGCCTGAGCTGGCGGTTGAGATAAACTGTGCAGTCCTTGACATTCGAACGCGAGGCGATCATAGGACAGGCGTCGATGCATACTCCGCAGCCAGGACAGCTGAGCACCTCTACCTTGGCGAAACCCTTATTGAGATTACGGATCTTCAATCCGGCATTCCTCATAGGAATAAGCATCATCTCGGCAGGGATATGCATGTAACGGGTGAACGGCAGCACGCACATGAATATGCACAGTGCGATGGAATACGCCCACCAGGCCGGCAACGGGTACAGTTCATGACCCATGAACAGATGTGCCAGCCAGTTGGACGGCAGGGTCAGGAAAGATCCTCCGCTGATATCCGCGGTAAGGCTCTCGGCAATCAGTCGAAGCGGGAAGATAGCCCACAGCGAATAAAGTCCAACCAGGTCGAGAGCTGCGGGCTTGGTCGTCCGGCGCATGCCGAACAGTCTGGAGCGGAAGCGCTTGATGATTGCCAGGGCGATGCCGCTGAGCACGACCAGCAGGAAGAAATCCATGAGGAAGAACAGGACAGCGCCCCTCAGAGTGGTCTCGTTCTCCGACACGAAATAGTTGAAGAAAATAGGATAGTATAGCAGTTTGGCCCTTGCCGGCACGAAGAGTATCACCTCGATGTGACCCAGCACGATGAGCATGAACCAGCCGAACGCAATGCTGGAATGCATATATCCGAGAACCGGATTACGCTTCCACAGCTTGACGTGTATGAGACAGTTCAGGAAGATGTCCTTCACATCCTTCAGCAGTATCTTCGGGGTTATCAGAGACATGAAGAACTTCCTTCTGTCCTCTTTGGACAGCTGGAGAATAATCCTTATCATTCCGAACAGGCAGTAGCTCAGCACGAACGCCATGCCGATCAGGAACGGCAGCACGAAAGGATGGAATCCCGATGCAATCCTATCTGTCATTCCGACCTCCTGTTTCATGGATCCTGCAAAGATTCAGGATCAGATTACGAGTATTGATTCCTCTGGGACACACCATGGTGCACTTGCCGCAGAGCATGCAGTTGGACAGCATCGCCGAGACATCATTGCCTCGCTGCAATCCCAGAATGACCTTGCGTACACTCATGCCGGAATATGGTGCCGCCGTACATGTAGCGCTGCAGCTGCCACAGGCCATGCATGTACGCACGTCAGGTGACAGTTTCTCCAGCTGCCTGTACATCGACAGATCAACCTTATTCAGGTCGACAGTGGAACTCTTGCTTAGGACAAATCCGAAATCCATCATTTCTGCTGCAGATAATTGTGGATGCTGAGTACGGCCGCACGGGCTTCGGATACGGTTTCCGGGACAGTCTTGGTGCCTGTGCATGCACCGGCGAAGAATATGCCGTTGCGGCTGGACTCTGTCACATTGTAGATATTGTCACGGCTCTTGAAGAATCCATCGGTATCGACGTCCATCCGGACACCGTCTGCCAGTTCCCTTGTCTTTTCGCCGCAAAGCATTCCTGCCATCAGGACAAGCATGTCCAGACTGACCTTCAAAGGCTTGCCATTCAATGTATCTTCGGCCTTGACCTGCAAGGTTCCATCTATGTTCTCCCCTACTTCGGACACACGTCCACGGATGAAATGGACGCCGTGATCACGCTGGGCGCTGATATAGAAATCTTCGTATTTCTTTCCGAACAGACGGAGATCCATGTAGAAACAGTATACTTCCGACTCCGGAAACTTTTCCTTAATCTCGATCGCCTGCTTGATGGCCGTCATGCAGCATACCTTCGAACACTGCATGTTTCCTGCCTTCATGTCGCGGGAACCCACGCAATGAACAAATCCCACTGACTTCGGCCTCTCAGGAATACGGACGTCCTTGTTTCCGCCGAACCAGAGTTCCAGATCACGGTTGGTCACAACATGATTGTAAACACCATAGCCATACTCTTCTTTCTTGCGGGCATCGAAAAGATCGTAACCCGTCGCAAAGAGAATCGCATGGCAGTTTATGCTGACTCCATTGGTCAACATGACATTGTAGGTATCTCTCAGCCTGTTTATGAACTGTACGCCTGTCTCGAGGAACACATTCGCATTCTGAATGTCCTTTTTGAGATTCTCGATCACCTCGCTCGCAGGCGTCATGTCCGGGAACAGCCTGTACCAGTCGGCGACATGGCCTCCCAGTCTGGCTGTCTTTTCTATCAGTATGGGCGAATAACCCAGGTACAGAAGCTGTTTTGCCGCCTCCATTCCTGCGATACCGCCTCCTATTATGACAACATTAGGTCTCATTTCTAATGGCATTTAAGGAACTGTGGCAGTTCCGGTCTCATGATATCTTCCTTATTGACGCCCAGATACTTGGCAGCTGGATCATATTTGACGCCGATCTTGTCGAGAAGTGGCTCGACTGCTACCTGGTGGGTCTGGAGTCCAAGGTCCCAAGGATCATAGCCAAGCATCAGTCCTGCCAGTTCCTCATAAGTCAGCACAGGAATACCGTAGCCGTTCTGACCATATGTCTTGCCTGTCTGCTCGCTGATCACATACTGCCAGCGATCCAGAAAATATGGACATCCAGGGCAGTTGGTTATGATCATGTCCGGATGGAACGGTTCCATGGACTCGAATTTCTTGTATGTATTCGAAACACAGTATCCCCTGTTCGCCTTGACATGGTACTGACGGAAACCGTAGCCGCAGCAGTGACGGCGTTCTGGGTAATCGATGACACGTCCGCCCCAGCTCTCGACCATTCCGCTGAGCACACACGGATACTCGGCACCGCCGAAGCCCTTGTGCGGGAACATCTTGGAGTAGTGGCAGCCGATGTGCTCCACGACCCTCAGCGGTTCTCCTGTATTCCTGTCTACCAGGCGGTTGACCGCCTTTGCCGCAATCTCGTTGCGGAACTTGTAGATCAGGTCGCTGGCGTGTGCGACATATTTTGGAATCTTGAACTCGCGACGGCATGCCTTCCACAGGTTTTCCCTGATCTTCGCCTCGAGCTCCGGAAACTCTCTCCATGTTTCGATGGTCTCGTTGTAGTTTCCGAACGAGGTTATGCATGATACGACGAGGTTCTCATAGCCGCACTCGGTCATGATCGCAAACTGGCGCGCAACGATAGTCATTGCAGTTTCCTGAGGTATGGTATCAGAGTGGTATGCTATACCTCCGCAGGTAGTGTGATGCTCGTTGTCACAGATGTCCTTTCCGAGAAGTCCCTTTGTGATTTCAAGGAAATACTTCTCCGAAGCAGGAAAGAAATTCTGTCGTATGCAGCTGCGTGCATAGAACCAATGATCGTCCGGAATATCCTTCTGGTAGTCGGACCATATCTTCTGTTTTCCCTGGTAGATCATCCGTTGAAATGTTTAGGTGAACAATACTCGAACGTGTGCCTGAGGTATTCCTCCATCGTCATGCCCATTTCCTTTGCCTTTTCCTCCGAGCAATGCTCAATCTGTTCTGTCTGGGCAGTACCACCGCTGACATCGAATATTGCCTTGAGTTCCGCAAGATCCTCATCGGCAATCAGACGGAGCGCTCCCGGTCCTTTTCCCTTGTAGTTTGCACCGAGACGGGCATAGCCTGACTCCTTATGTTCGAGGAACCATTTCCAAACGGGTCCTGACTCGACATGGTCCTCAAAGGCAAAAGTATCCGGATATACGCAATAGCCGTACTTGAGGATATTGCCGACCAACACCTTGGACAGCGGATATACCTGCCTTCCACGTTCAGAATATGTAAAATAGCCTTTCCTTATCGAGAGGTTGCGCAGAGCCATGATCACCATGCCGGCGGCGTTTCCGCGAGGGCAGCGGGTCATGCATGACATGCACTCGCCACAGTACCATATGGTATCACTCTTGAGCAGTTCCTCGATCTGGGCGTCATCCTTTCTCTGGATGGTATCAAGAATCTTGCGGGGATCATACTTGTAGAACTCTGCGGCCGGGCATACCGCCGTACAGGTGCCGCAGTTTATACAGGTCTTGAAACCTTCCTTGAAGCGGTAGTCGCAAGCCAGTTCGTCATACAGTTTTCCCATTGTTCAGTCAGTTTTCTTCTTTTGGTTGTGTACTTTTCAGCAATTGATGTACATCTTTCAAATATACATATATTTGTGCGAAAAATGGCAACTTTGGAAGAGATGCCCGATACTCCATGAAAAGGAAAACTTACAGAAAGATCATTTCAACCACATTGATTGCTTTGTTTGGCGCAGCAACTCAGGCTCATACCGCAGCTGGCACATCTGCCGGCAAGGCAGAAGAACAGGTCGAGGAGACATTGAAGAGTCTCAGCACAAGAGAGAAGATCGCTCAGCTGTTCTGCTTCGCGTACGGGGATTTCCAGACAGGCAAAGATCTGGAAATAAGAAAGAAAGCCGTACGTATGGGCATAGGAGGAATCATCATAGATGATGGTGATATTGAGGCCACGTCACGACAGCTCAACGAGTTCATGGACGATGCAAAGACGCCTCTGTTCATAGCCCTCGACGGTGAATGGGGTGCCGGCATGAGGTATTACAGCGTTCCGTCATTTCCGCGCCAGATGCAGCTGGGCGCCCTCAGCGACGAGTCCCTTATCTACCGGATGGGAGAGCTTATCGGAAAGGAATGCCGTGATCTCGGTTTCAACGTGAATTTCGCTCCTGTAGTCGACATCAACAACAATCCGGGCAATCCTGTGATCAACACACGTTCTTTCGGAGAAGACAGGGACAAAGTCACCAGGTTCTCTATTGCCTATATGCTTGGAATGCAATCAGCCGGAGTTGCAGGGTCTTCCAAACATTTCCCGGGACATGGAGATACCAATGTAGATTCCCACAAGGGCCTTCCAGTAATAGAGTTTGACCGTACCAGACTTGACAGCCTTGAGTTATACCCTTTCAGGAAACATATCGAAGCTGGCGCAGACATGATAATGGTCGGACATCTGAGCGTTCCCGCGCTCGACCCCACCGGCACGCCATCTTCAATCTCACGACCTATGCTTACCGACCTGCTGAGGAACGAAATGGGGTTCAAGGGGGTCATCTGCACAGATGCGCTTACGATGAAAGGACTTGTAAACGGTTCCGACCTTACCCAGGACGAGATCCCGCTTGCCAGTTTCATGGCGGGAGCCGACATCCTGCTTATGTCCAAAGACATGATGGCATCGATGAAGATTATCCGCAAGGCACTGAGAAAGGGAGTCATCACCATGGAGCAGCTTGATGAGAAGGTCCGCAGGATACTTCTTCTGAAAGCCAAGCTTGGCCTCTTTGACGAAGACAGAAGGATATCACTCGATGGCATACGGGAGAGGAGCATCCGCAATGAGAATCTTGAACTCATGGATGAGATTGCCGAAAAAACGATGACGCTTGTGAGCGGAAATCCGTCCAAGCCCGTCGCCGGACAGAGGTCCGTCTATCTGGCTTATATGGATACAAGCGCCCAGGAAGGATCCTTCGAGGGTATCGGAGGCTATCCCGGCCTCAACCCGGAGAAGACAGCAGATATGTTCCTGGAGACTCTCAGAGAGTATGACGGTTCAGTCGAGTTCATGAAGTACGACGGTACTCCGGAGCAGCTCGAGTCGGTACGCAGCTATGACAGAATCATTGTCGGCTACCACAATTACAACATACGCAAGCAGAACGTCTATGATATTCCCGAGGAGGTAATGAACTTCATGTACAGTCTCCCCGAGGACAGGTTGACCAGCGTCTATTTCGGCAATCCATATATCCTTGACCGCATAGAATGGAGAAGACTAGGCACATTCATCATCGCATATCAGAACACGACCTTCAATGCCAAGGCGGCAGCGAAGGTCGTGCAGAATGTCTTTCCAGCCCAGGGAGTCCTTCCGGTTTCAGCCGGAGGCCTTCCCTGCGGATATTATTTCACTGAATAGTCGCTCGAGTAGCGAAGCATCTGATCCACATAGCTTTCGCCATATACGATCTTTACGTCGGTTATGTTGCCCTGAGCGTCACATACAGGCTCGTATCTTGGATTCACGAATCCTCTGTATGGTGCGAGATCAAGAGCTGCATAACGGCTGAGAACCTCTGCGTGGAGGGTCTTGTCGACCTTGACGCCATAGTTCTCGACAAGCTGACGACCTGCCTCATAGTCTCCCTCTGACTTGATTCTCTGAAGCTCGCCGAGGAGCTCGCCGAAATAGGTTCTGAGCTTTTCGTAATCATTGATCTTGACATATGTCTTGCCGTCCTTCTTCTCGAACGCGAGAGCCGGGGTGCCCTCGTCCTTTGAAGCACGCTCAAGTGTCCAGTATGCGATGAGTGCACGGTTGCGCATGTGTGCCTCCTCAAGATTCTCGCCTGGCTCGATACGCACAAGCTGGGTCATGAGACCATTCATCATCTGCTGGTAATATGCAGCCTTATATGCCTCTGGATCAGGCATCACGCCAAGCTCGATGAGCTTTGGATCTGCCATGTAGTACAGAGCGAAAATGTCTGCACGTGCCTCCTCAAGGGTTGAGCCATGCTCCTTGAGAGCATCCGGGTCAACACCTGGAAGAAGCTGACCGCTGCCGTGTCCAAGGCACTCATGAAGGTCGGTATGCACATTGTCGGTATAGTGACCGAACTTCTTTGCGCGCTCGATCTCCTCTGCGCTCCACATGAACTCCTCGCCGAAACCGTTGCCTGCTGATGCAGCATCGTATGCGGCGGTGATGTTATCGATAGAGACTGACTTTGAACCATGCTCGGCACGGATCCAGTTCGAGTTCGGCAGGTTGATGCCGATCGCTGTCGATGGATAGCTGTCGCCGGCAAGCATGGCTGCAGTGATGACCTTTGCTGTAACGCCCTTTACGACCGGCTTGCGGAAGCGGTCGTCGATAGGAGAATGATCCTCAAACCACTGCGCATTGTCCGAGATGACGACAGTACGGGCAGTATTGACTGAATCCTTGAAGTTGACAAGGCCTTCCCATGAGCCGCGAAGACCAAGAGGATCACCGTAACTCTCGATAAAGCCGTTGACGAAATCCACCTTGGAATCAAGGTCCTTGAGCCAGAGAATGGAATACTCATCGAACTCCTTGAGATCTCCGCTCCTGTAATATGAGATAAGCTTCTCGATGACAGCCTTCTGTTCTGCGTTCTCAGCAACCTCGGAAGCCTTCTCGAGCCAGTATACGATATGCTCGATGGTCTCTCCGTACATTCCGCCAATCTTCCAGGTCTTCTCGACAAGCTTTCCGTCTTCCTTCACAAGCTTTGAGTTGAGACCGAACATCACTGGAGTCTTGTCCTTCGGATCCTTCATTGCAGCGTAGAATGCCTCGACCTCCTTCTGGCTGACGCCCTCGTAGAAATTGGTGGCGCTCTCCTTGATCACGTCAACACCATCAGCCTGATTGACCTTGATAGGCATGACTGCCTGGTCGAAGATGGCGTCCATGATGTCGGCAGGAATCTCACCGGCCTGGGCGGCAAGCCAATCGCGGCTGAAGCCAGGCTTGAACTTGGCATTGCTGTAGTGGTGATGGATACCGTTGGCGAACCATATCTGTTTCATGTACTGCTCGAAGGCCTTCCATTGAGGATCGTTCCTGTCGCCCTTATAATTGACAAACACATCCTCGCAGATGTTGCGGATAGGAATGTTGTAGCGGCAGTTCTGGTCCCAGAGGATGTCGCGGCCCCACTGGGCAGCCTCGGAAAGATAGTATACAAGTTTCTTCTGCTGGAGCGAGAGCGACTCGAATCCAGGTACTTCATAGCGGAGCACCTCGATGTCCGCAAAGCGGTCCATGCTCCATGATGATGCTGCGTTTTCTTCTTTCGGAGCGCTGCATGAGCAGGCCAGTACTGCAGCCATTGCCATAATTGTAGTCTTTTTCATTCTTTCTGTACTTCTTTTGTATCGCGCATGCGCACGACCAAATGCAAAGATAGCGCAAAAATACTATCTTTGCATCGCCACAAGGCACTCATAACTAACGATTGACATGAACAGAAAAACGATTCTCACCTGCGTCCTCGCATTGTTCGCATGCGTAAACATCTATGCCGACGACTTCGGCACCTGGTTCTACAACAAGACCATGCGTTTCGATTACTATCATGCCGGCTCTGCCACCACCGAGTATCTCTTCTTCGACGAGATCATCGAGGAGCCTTACTATGCCGGTTCAAAGACCAACCTCATCGACGACTTCGGATACGGCAACTACCGTTTCAGCCTCTATGACAAGGCTAGCGGCAAGCTCATCTACAGACGCGGCTACGACAACCTCATGAAGGAATGGCGTACCATCCCCGAGGCTGAGATCTTCAGCAAGGCAATGCCAGAGAGCATCGTTTTCCCATATCCTCGCAAGGAGGTGAAGCTCGTCATCGAGGCACGCGACAGACGCAATGTCTTCCATGAGCTCTACACCTATGACATCGATCCTGAGAGCTACTTCATCCGCAAGTCTCAGCCAAGCCTCCAGACCATGGAGATCGCATACCAGGGCAATTCAGACCACTGCGTGGACCTCGTCCTCATTCCTGAGGGTTACACCGAGGCAGACAAGGCACTTTTCGAGGAGGACTGCCACAAGTTCGCTGACTACCTGTTCTCTTATGCACCATACGGCGACAACAAGGGCAGGTTCAACGTCCGCGCTGTATGGGCACCATCACAGGATGCCGGCGTCAGCATCCCTGGCGAGAATGTCTGGAGAAACACCGCCTGCAAGGTTCAGTACTACACCTTCGATTCCGAGCGCTACCAGATGACCATGGATATGCAGAACCTCCGCGACATCGCAGGAAACGCGCCATACGAGTACATCTACATCATCTCCAACAGCCAGAAGTACGGCGGCGGTGCCATCTACAACTGGTACGGTATCAGCGCAGCCCACATCTTCTCTCGTCCAGAGTCAGTCCGCAAGACTTATGCTCATGAGTTCGGCCACCTTCTCCTCGGCCTGGGTGACGAATATGTCGGCGGCAGCGAGACCGCTCTCTATGACCTTGACGTCGAGCCTTGGGAGGCAAACCTCACCATCCTTCCTGGCGGCAAGGCAAAGTGGCAGGACATGATTGAAAGGAAGACCCCTGTTCCTACTCCTATCGCAAAGGACTATGACCGCGACCAGGTTCATCAGATGAGCGAGTGGAAGCTCGGTGCATACGAAGGCGGCGGCTACCTCGACAAGGGCATCTACCGTCCTATGCCGAACTGCATGATGAACTGGATGCACACCCAGGACGAGTTCTGTCCTGTATGCGACAAGTCCATCCGCGAATACATCGATTTCCTCACCGGAAGGCCTAGAAGAAAATAATAGCCATGAAATCCAGATCAATCATCATTCCGGCCGTTCTTATTGCAGGATGCTTTGCTGTCGGCTATGGCATCGGCAAGATGATCAAGGGTTCGAAGGAGGAGGCTCCGGAGGTCCCTGGAAAATACATCGCTCTCAGCTTCGATGACGGTCCCGAGCCAACAACCACCCCGCTCATTCTCGACCTTCTCGAAGAGTATGACATCCCGGCTTCTTTCTTCCTCTGGGGCGAGAAGATTGTTCCGGAGCGTGAGCAGTACATCAAGAGGGCTGTGTCTCTCGGCTGCGACATCGAGAACCATTCCTTCACCCACAAGCAGATGACCCGTCTCAGCGACGAGGAGATTCTTGACGAGATCGAGAAGACCTCCGCTGCCATCGAAAATGTGATCGGCAAGCGTCCGGAGTTCTTCCGTCCGCCGTTCATCAACCACGACCAGCGCCTTCACGACCTTGTCGACCTTACCTTCATCAACGGTCTCAACTGCATGGACTGGGAAGGCAGGGTTACTACCGAGCAGCGTATCGAAGGCATGCGCCGCATCGTGGACGACGGTGTTATCTTCCTTCTCCATGACTTCGGCGAGAACTACAATACTGTCGAGATGCTCAAGACCATCATTCCTGAGTTCAAGGAGCAGGGTTACACCTTCGTGACAGTTCCTGAACTTTTCAAAAGATTCCAGGTCGAGCCTCAGCGCGATTCGATCTATTCCAAACTCTCCTATCCAGTAAAGTAGTATTTCCTATACTATGACATCCTCAAACCTCCGCTTCGCTCCGTCCCGTCACTCACTTCGTTCGTGACACCCATTCACATGGCCATGGGCGGCCATGGTTTGATTGATGTCATAGTATAGGAATGAACAGTAATATTAAAGTCGGCCTTTATGAGGGTCGACTTTATCTTTTTCTATATGCAGAAGGGGCGAGACCTGTCTTTTTCCGGAACATGCGGGTGAAATGATTCGGATAGGTGAAGCCCAGCCTGAAAGCTATGTCGTCGATCGACAGGGCCGGATCGGCCAGCAGCTCCTTTGCCCTTTCAACCATCTTGTTCTGGATGTATTCCTGGGCCGAGACATGGGCCTGGCGGCGCACCATGTTGCCGAAATAATTGGGCGTAAGATGGAACTGGGATGCGCACCATGCAACTGTCGGGTATCCCAAGGATTCCATCAGGCCGCCCTCCCCCGCAAGATATGAGTCAAGCATGGCGTCCAGTTTAACCATCATGTCTGAATTATGGAACTTGCGGGTATCGAACTGTCTCTCGTAAAAGCGCTTGCAATAGC
This sequence comes from Bacteroidales bacterium, assembly GCA_024402135.1. Lineage (GTDB taxonomy): Bacteria > Bacteroidota > Bacteroidia > Bacteroidales > UBA932 > Cryptobacteroides. The sequence continues at coordinate 146,466 of JAKSJN010000005.1, read as the reverse complement.
TGAGCATCTGGCCTATGCCAAGACGGAGCATGTGACCCGTCAGCTCATCATTCTTGGCATCAAGTTCAGCCTGGATATTGGCGAAGCAGTTCATCATGACTTCGTGTTCCCTGTCCGTAAGTTCGAGGGCCTCCCCCACGTCGTAGTCGAAGAAATTGAACATGTAGAAGTCGCGTCCGAGGCCTGTATTCTCAATCATTTCCGGACGGAACAGAAGCATCATGCCCGCAGGGTGGGCATCCGGGGCGAGTTTCATGGATATGATGTCGCCGGGACGCACTGTCACCATTGTACCTTGCCTGTACTGGATTGACCTGCCAGACTTGACCATCTCGCCGCAATTGGAATTCATGAGAATGACGCAATATGAGGTGAAATCCGTCGGTTCGAATATGGATTTGTCCGCTTTCGAGAGGTCTCCTATTCCGACCATTGGATGAAGTGTCGGCTGGCTGAAAAAGGCGTTGAAGCGGTCCAGGTTACTGACTACGTTGAAACTCATTTTGGTAGTTGATTATGGTACAAAAATAATTAAAATCTTTAATTATCGTTGATTTTGGTAGATGATTTGGGTATTAAAATGACCCTATCATCAATTTTGGTAGAAAAAAGGCTGATGGCGGTAGGCATCGAGTTCCACATAAGAGTAACTTTGTGAGGCTACTCAAGAAGAGCACAATAATTACACTAAACCAATAACCAATACTACACAATGGCAGTAAAATTCTACAAGAGCGAGAACCAGGTGCCTCTCGAGATGCACAAGGTCCGCATGGTACAGAAGCTCAACCTCCTTCCTGTTGACGAGCGTCTCAGAAAGATGCAGGAGGCCGGAAACAACACCTTCCTTCTCCAGAACAAGGACGTATTCCTCGATATGCTCACCGATTCAGGTGTAAACGCCATGTCCGATCTGCAGTTCGCTGCAATGATGAAGGCTGATGATGCATACGCAGGATGTGAGACTTTCAACCGCGTAGTTGACGCAGTGGATGAGCTCTTCGGATGCAGAAACGTGCTTCCTACCCATCAGGGACGTGCTTGTGAGAATATCCTCGCTGAGGCATTCTGCGGTCCAGGCAAGGTCGCTCTCATGAACTTCCACTTCACTACCACAAAGGCTCACGCTACACGTGTAGGTTCTACTGTCGAGGAGCTCGTACAGCCTAAGGGTCTCATCCCTCAGAGCGACGATCCTTTCAAGGGTGACTACGATCTCGATCTCCTCAGAAAGAGAATCGCCGAGATCGGTTCCGAGAATGTGGCATACGTACGTGTCGAGGCTGGTACCAACCTCATCGGCGGTCAGCCTGTTTCACTCGAGAACATGCTTGCAGTTACCGATATCTGCCACGAGACAGGATGTCTCTCAGTTCTTGACGCATCCCTTCTCCAAGACAACATCTACTTCATGAAGACCCGTGAGGCCCGCTGCAAGTATATGGAGGTCAAGGACATCTATCATCTCCTTGCCGATCACTTCGATCTCATCTACTTCTCTGCACGTAAGCTCAGCTTCTCTAAGGGTGGTATCATCTGCTCTAAGGATCCTAAGTGGACCAAGATGCTCCAGCCATTCATTCCTCTCTACGAGGGCTTCCTCACCTATGGCGGTATCGACGTACGTACCATGGAGGCTATGGCACAGGGTCTCTACGAGTCTATGGATATGGATTATATCAGCCAGGGACCTATGTTCATCGAGGCTCTCGCAAAGGAACTTGCTGACTATGGCGTTCCTGTAATCCTCCCTGCAGGCGGTCTCGGCTGCCACCTCAACGCAGGTGCTTTCGTTCCTGACATGCCGCACAACCAGTATCCAGCAGCAGCTGTAGGTACAGCACTCTACATCATCTCAGGTATCCGCGGTATGGAGCGTGGTACAGTTTCAGAGCAGCGCGAGCCGGACGGAACTGAGCGCTATGCAGAGCTTGAGCTCCAGCGTCTCGCTTGCCCTCGCCGTGTATTCACCCTCTCACAGATCAAGTATGTCGCTGACCGCGTAAAGTGGCTCTGGGACAACAGAAACCTCATCGGCGGTCTCGAGTGGACAGAGGAGCCTGAGGTTCTCCGCTTCTTCTTCGGCCGCATGAAGGAAATCGGCAACTGGCAGGAGAAGCTCGTCGAGAAGTTCAAGGAAGACTTCGGCGACAGTTTGTAAAATAAGGGGGAGACACTCCCCCTGCAACCCCCACGGCCTTTTCGCCTTTCCGTATTTGTTCGTAAACTCACAAATACACGGCACGGCCGATCCGCTGATGCGGATTCGCTTCGCGAGATAAAATCAATCAGGAGGAAAACGAATGCTTTCCTCCTGATTTTTTATTTATTTCACCTGACTGCAAGAGCGAATTGTCCAAAATATTTGTCCAGACAAGAGAGAGTCTGGCAATCAGATGAGATGCATGACTCAGCAATAGATCTACTACATGCAGATAGATAAATTTGCCATTTAAAAACAATGTTGTATATTTGAACCTGTGATATGCATCGACAGTGAGAGATAAGCGCCTCACATACGTTCGATAAAAACTATACAGAGCATTTATTCTTAATTGGATAGGTGCTCTGTTTTTTGTAACCTAACAAAACTTGAAAAGCCTCCTAAATAGTTCTTTAACCATTACTGAATTCCTTCCATTTTTGTCATTATGTCCCACAAAATACCGAGATAATGACAAATTTCAGCGTGATTTTCGTCATTATGTCGCATAAAATATATAGATAATGACAACGGGAAAAGAAAATTCAGTATCTTTGTTCCACTAGAAACATGATTGTGATGGAACAGAAACTGATTGGAAGGCAATACGAATGGAATCTGCTCGATGACGTAATGAAGTCAAACGAGTCTGAACTGGTTATCGTATACGGCAGAAGGCGTGTCGGAAAAACATACCTGATAAACCAGTACTTTGATAATACCTATGCTTTCAAACATACCGGTGTCTTCAATAAAGGCACAGGGATACAGCTGGAACGTTTTGCCGCATCTATAGAAGATTATACAGGCAGTGCTGTGTCCGTTCTGGAAAACTGGTATAAAGCATTTGACATGCTTAAAGCATATCTCCGTTCCATCAAAACTGAAAGAAAGGTCGTTTTTATTGACGAGATGCCGTGGCTCGATACCGAGAATTCAGATTTCGTTTCGGCTCTGGAGGCATTCTGGAACGGCTGGGCATCTGCAGAAGGAAACATCGTCCTTATTGCCTGCGGAAGTGCTACATCATGGATGACGGACAAACTCCTTGGAGATCAGGGAGGGTTATTCAATAGATCGGCCACAAGGATATTCATCCGACCATTCACCCTCAAGGAGACAGAGTTGTACCTCATATCCAGAGGTTTCGAGCTTACCCGATATGACATTGCGGAGTGCTACATGATCATGGGTGGCATTCCTTTCTACCTGAAGCAGATGACCCCCCGCTGGACCCTTGCCCAGAATATCGACATGATATTTTTCAAGGATAAGGGACTGTTGTGGGATGAATTCGACCACCTTTACAATACTCTATTCAAAAATGCCGACACATATATTGCAGTCGTAGAAGCACTGTCAAAGAAGCGGATGGGCATGACCAGAAAGGAGATTGTCAAGGAGATCGGCATTTCAGACAACGGTGCTTTCGGAAAGATTATAAAGAACCTTGTCGACAACGAGTTCATACGTCCATACAATTATTTCGGGAATAAAAAGCGCGACACAATCTACCAGCTCGCCGATTTCTACACCATGTTTTACTTCACCTACATAAAGGAAAACTACGGTCGGGATGAGCATTTCTGGTCAAACAGTGTCGATCTGCCATTGCGCCGAAGTTGGGCCGGCTACACCTTTGAACAGCTCTGTCTGCACCATCTGGATCAGATTCGCAAAAGCATCGGCATATCTGCCGTACAGTGCGAATGTTCCGCATGGTTCAGCAAAGGAGAGGGCGATAACAAGCGAGGGGCACAGATAGACCTGCTCATTGACAGAAGAGACAGAGTCATCAACATCTGCGAGATGAAGTTCTCCATCAACGAGTTCACCATCGACAAAGAATATGACCAGAGCCTTCGCAACAAAATACAGGTATTCAAAGAAGAGACAGGGACCCGCAAGGCACTGCACCTGACAATGATTACAACCTACGGAGTAAAAAGGAACATGTACAGCAACAGCGTTCAGTCCCAAGTTCTACTTGATGACTTGTTTGCCTGAATGCCATCTTCACAAGTTATATCCTATCAGAGATCAATCAGGAGGAAAGTTTTCGCTTTCCTCCTGATTTTTTATTTATTGCGTCTGACTGCAAGGGCGAATTGTCCAAAATACTTGTCCAGATAAGAGAGAGTCTGGCAATCCGATGAGATGTACGACTCCGTAAAAAGATCTCTAGCACGTAAAATCTCCTTAAGAAGGGCGCCTCTGGAGTTCAGGCCATATCGTCCAGTCTGGATAGTGGCATCGATAAGATCCAGAGCACGCAGGAACGCGCTTTCTGCCATGCGTTGGTTACCTTTTTCAGTCCATTTTCTGGTTCTTCCCACCTCGCTGCCGATATTGGCCATCTGCTCTATCAGAGGCAGAGCCCGCCAGCGTTCAAGATCGATTCCTTCCATTATCTTATCACGAAGTTGTCCACGATTTCTCTTATTCTCAATTGAATCGACTCGTCTTCTACACCTCTGCTGTGGTTGTTCTGTCGAGGTCGGATATTGATAAGTGAGTCGAACTCTATGAAATCATCTCCTTCCACCTCAGGATATATGTTGAATCCCCATAAGTCCTCCTGCCTTGATCCATTCTCTAAAAGCATTCTCTCAAGGTCAGAATGGAGATCGGCATCTATGGCGAGAATGCCTTCTCGTACATCCACCACAGCTTTGATCATATCGCCATATATCTCCGCTGCCATATCAGACAATTGCTGTACAGTGAGTTTATCTTTGAGAATAATCATAATCCGCTCTTTTTTGTTGAAGCAAATATATAACAAAATCTTTGGATTCAAGGTTTGTCGGGCTGAGTTCCCTTTTGTATGTATTATCGAAGCCAAAGTTCACAAGATTGTGGACTAATACCATGTAAACTTACAAGAAACTACATTAGTCTGAATCACATATGTCACGCGTGTCCGTCTATTATAAAAATGGAGTCTGGACAGATGACTTTTGTTTATTCTTTCAAAGATGCTTCATTGTTTCTGAAGCATATAACAATAAAGCAGCACCCATACCAGTGCTGCTCGATAGATGAGTTTTACCCTGTCCTCCCTTGAACGTAGAGCTCTCGACTAACATAAAGAAGAAACGTAGAGAGTGCGAACCCAAATACACCAATGTAGGGTTGTCATCAACCTAGTATGGTACATATGATGCAGAACAGTGTTCATAATGAATCAGCATCTCTTCATTCTGTTGTGAGTATCGTCAAACAGATACAAACAACATCAAATATTATTGCTAATAAAGTGGGAACAAGCCCACAAAGCCCTACGTATGAAAAAACAAGGCATACGACAGGGACTCAATAATTATTAATCTTTCTCATAAGAGGAATTTTAATTATTACTGCTGGGCCTCAATCAGCATCTATCTACTGTAGCACCTACCTACTCTTCCACCTGATAAGGCAGTACCATCGGCTCTATGAGTTTTAACTTCTCTGTTCGGAATGGAAAGAGGTTCGCATGGATTTCATATGAGGTTTTATGGCCACACTCTCACGATTTCAGCACTTCATCTAGCTACAAAGCTACAACTATTCAATTACAATTGCTATGTTACAAGGGATTTTTCCTTTTTTGCCTTTGTGTTAGCCATCTTATCATCAAGCCAAGGTTAGGCCTTAATTAGTTTACAATCTTCTAATGCACATCTTCGCACTGTAACACTCTTCACTCTACATTCTATACGTAAGATTTCGTGGACTCAGACAATTACAATTGTTTGATTTTGGTTTTTTCTATACATAGCAAATATTGACGAGACAGCCACCTATCTTATTTGTTTTTCTAAGCTTTTCATATGAATAGGGTTTTTCCTATATTAGCAATAAAAGAACACTACCTACTCTTTTGGCTTTCATCTGTTGATAAAGAATGGAGCCATTTGAGTTTTTTCAGGAGTTCCTGCAAAGTGATCGACAATGCTCCGGGGAGATAGAGCGATGCGGCGATTTCAAGTGGTCTTTGCATATTTTACATATCATTTTTTTAGGTAGACGAGCATCATTTTGGCCTATTTAAAGCTGGAATTACTGGCCGACCATGCTCCGGAATACGTAGCATAGTAAAAGGGTCATATAATCGAAGTTAGAAAAAGGAATGATACTGTATTCGTTGTTAAGAGGTTGAATGTTTAGGAAATACTATATGGTGGTAAGAGTAATAAAACTAGAGTCATTTGACGTAAAAATCACTAAAGAACGCAAGGAGTGCTACTATTCTGACTATCAAGGGCACCTTTCCAAGGACCATTTTTATTATTCTGAGACACTTTTCTCGGATAAGAATGCAAACTCGTATTCTAATAGGCTTCCTTCGGTTCTTTTCGATGAGGACATCTTACCAGAAGAGAAACATATATCTTCTAAGTACTCCGACACATGGCACTTTAAGAAATTCACTCAGGTTGGACAGTTCTCAGTCTACAGGGTGTCATTAGAACGCCAAGGAGGCTATGTATGTGATCGATTGATAATAGTAGTGGACAATCACGGGTATGTAATTTACACTGAGGAAGAAAAAGAGTATGACTATGTACTAGAAACTACTCTGATTAATGATCATCTTCTTGAATTGGTACAGGTAGGGAGAGGCTATTGTAAATACAAACACATCTCTTATGTAAGCGACAAAGAAGGACTTGTCCTTCATTATAAAACCGAGAGAGATTTATGTAAACGATTTCAGGTATCACTACCGAATTCGGTGCTTCTCTTCATTGACGACCTTTGGCTAGAATATGATATGCAGATGGAACTGATCCAGAAGCATTATGAATGGCAAGGACTCTTCTGTGATTGTAAGATATACGATGATTACCACGTCCTGAATCTTCATAATGAAAGAGAGGGAAGAGGAATACTGTATAAAGGAGATCTTATTGTGTGCGGCTTAAGTGAGTGCATAAGTAATTTTGGCAGGATTGAAGATACAGATATGCACTATTTTATAACAAATAACAAATCCTCTTTCAATAGTGAAAGCTATGATGTCCACATTCTGAAAGGATCTCGCTATCTGTTCACGTTGTACAAGGTTGAAATACCTAGAGCATGGTATGATTATTTATCGGAATCGTTTATTGCACATGTTTTCTCGAATGGCCTGCAGGTGGCATATGTAACTAATCCAATCACACAAAAAAGGAGTTACGGACTGATTGATGAGGATCTAAACATTGTTCTTCCGTTTACCATGGATAGTATCAGGTTATGTAAAAATGGGAAAAGCATAGTTGAATCAAACGGAGAATTCGGAATCGCCGATAGGGATGGTAAAATAATAATCAACCCCATCTATTCATCTTGCAAAGAGAAAGACAACTTTTTTATCGGCACTTTTGAAGACGGTTCATACTTAATCGATAGTCAATGGTCTAATTCTTTAGAGGCCACTGGCAGAATCAGAATAGTACACCAGCCTTTCTATGATAATAATTATAAATATGAGAGAGAATCCGAATTGCGTGAACATCTACAATATAAGGAAGGTCTCGAAATCATATGTATTGAAGGAGATTACTCCGTTAATGAAAACTATAATGAGGTAAAGGAAGTCGATGGCCTTCGTTTCGGTCTTATAGATTTCAATGGCAGAATAATAATTGAGCCAAAATACACATATCTGGGATTCGTCGATGTTCCCGAAGAAAGCATGGTGAACAAATTCAAAGTTCAAGGTATGTGTTTTTCAACGTCTGGCGAATCTGTCGTAGAAGGTGACAGTGCTGGATACCTGAAATCTCATGATGGTCAGGTTGGTTTTATGGATCTTTCAGGGAATGTCATCATACCAGACATTTATGATTCATTCAGGGTTTTTGACAAATATATCAGGACAAGAAAGGATGGACTCTATGGTTTGTATGACGTTAACGGTAGACAGTATCTTGAAAACATATATACTTTTGTTAGCCTCATGGCCATTGGAGGAAAAACGAGCATGGCTTGCTATATGGTAGGTGGAGAGATAGAATCAGAATGCGATGTCGAAAGATTGTATCCATTCTTTGATAGAGCATACAACATAAACATCGAATTCAATCCTCCACGCAACGTAAGTAGTTTATATTGTTCAAATACATATGGATATAGGGAGCACATGTTTACTCGAAAATTGGAAGATTATATAAGTGCAGGTAAACAGAAAGCTAGAATAACAGGTGCAAAGTATGGATTCTGCAACCTCATGACAGGAGTTAAATCTCAATCTTTATACGATGAGGCTCATCGCTTCCGCGGCAAATATGCTGCTGCTAAAAGAGATGAACGTTATTACCTTATCGATTGGTCTCTACAAGAAATACAACAGTTGGAAGGTCTACCAGGTGGATACACACGTTATGATTCCAGCCAAGGCTGGGTTTATGCTCATCAAGAAGATGAATACGAAAGGGACTCATACATTGAAGACGGTTACAGAGAAGCATATAATGGTGATTACGATAGCATTTGGAACACAGATTAACAAAAGCATTCACTGGCTAGGCTACGCTGAAACCAAGTCCCTATATTAGGATAATCTATATTAGACACATTTTGTTCTGTTCCGTGTAACAATCTAACAATATGAAAGGCATTTCCTCAAAGCCTAGGGTATATCCATCCACTCGAAAGAAGGTGGGCTATGAAGCAAAACATGGCTTTTCTCTCAGACTATCGAAATCCCCGAGAATGCATTATAGGATGCATTCAAACGCTAGCATATTTGATATTTCACTACCTTCAAGGAATCCGAATCAAGAGGATCAAGATAAGCTAAAAGCAACAGAAAAAGGAATTCGTATTAGTATCTATTACAGCGTCTTCATCATTATACTTAAGATTATTTGTGTATTGATGCCAATAGGTGTTTTTAGGGCGATTGCTGTTGAGTTTGTAGAATTTGTTCTAATCCTTCTCTATTGCAGTGCTGGATTAGAAGTTGATGATAAAACCGCAGCCGGAATTAATAGGGCGATAACTAGTAGAAGAGCATTCATTATTACAGCACTGATTCAGCTACCCTTTTTTATCATTCCGTTTATAATAAGGAATAGCCATTACATCACTGTACACGATTGTATAGTTTATACTCTTGAAGACAACGTATATGTTAGTGCATATTCGGGCCTGATTCAATTTACAATCGCATTTTTGATCATAGTAATTTTATTTGTAACTAATCGTAATTCACTTAAGAAAAAGCGTAATCGTAACTGATTCCATATTTACAATCTTGACATCGGATGAATAAAAAGAGGAGAACTCAACATCTTCAAAAAGAGGTTTAAAGTATGGACTGTCAAGAAACACTGAAAATTTCCCAACAAATTGATTGATAATGTATTAAATATTTCGTAACTTAGATGTAGATAAAAAAATACCTCCAACCGCCCTAGGAAAGCTTGTTTTGGAGGTATCGCAAAAATTAATCTGCATGGCTAAGGTACGAAAATTCGCTGAGATTACTCCAAATCTTCCGTTCTCGGAGTTCAACTTTTACGACCTCTATAGGTCAACATTTGAGAAGAGCGAACTGGGCAGGATGAAGGAACTGCTGCCGCTTCGAGAGATGGCGGATAAGTTCGGACTGGTCAGCAGGAGTCTGAGTCCCAAGCGTGGCAGGAAACCGTTCTTCACACCCGAGGGCAAGGTGGCCCTGATGTTCCTGAAGATGTACACCGGCCTTGGCTGCCCTAAGCTGATGGAGCAGTTGAACGGCAACATCCACTACCAGATGTTCTGCGACGTGATAATCGATCCGACCCGTCCGCTGACGAACTATAAGCTTCTGGATGACGTAATGCTGGAGCTAGCCGGAAATCTGAGGATCCAACAGCAGCAGGACATCCTGGCGGAGATGTGGAAACCTTACATGGAGAATCTCGACACGCTGTACACGGATGCGACCTGCTACGAGAGCGAGATGAGGTATCCGACAGATCCCAAGCTGCTGTGGGAAGGCATCGAGAAGAGCTACGCCACGATGTGCGAGCTGAGCGCACGACTTGGCATCCACCGCCCGAGGACCAAGTACCTGGATGTCCAGAAGGCGAATCTGACATACAGGAAGCAGCGCAAGCACACCAAGGGTCAGACAAGGAAGATGACACGCAGGCTGCTTGATCTGCTCGGAAAGATACTGAAGGAGATACGAAAGATTGAACGCAACGATGAGAAAGCGGAAAGCCTCCTGTCAATCAGGGAGAAGAACGGGCTGGACATCATCACGAAGATGTACCGCCAGCAGAGGAACCACTTCGAGAGCGGGGACAGCAGGGAGAGCATCCCGGACAGGATAGTGAGCATCAGCAAGCCGTATGTGAGGCCGATAGTGAGGGGCAAGGAGGTGAAGAGCGTGGAGTTCGGTGCGAAGGTCAACAACATACTGGTCGACGGGATCTCGTTCATCGAGAAGCTCTCGTTCAATCCGTTCAGCGAGGGGAAGAGGCTGAGGCACTGCACGACGCTCCACAGGAGACTGTTCGGAGTTGACGTGAAGAAGATCGGCGGCGACACCGGCTATGCAGGCACCGAGAACAGGGACTTCTGCAAGGAGAACGGGATACAGACCTCTTTCGTGAAGCGAGGAAGGCCGTTCGGCGAGGAGAAGATGAAAGATGCTGTCCGCCAAGAGCTTGCCAGAGTCAGAGCTACGGAGATGGAGGGCTCTTTCGGAACGCAGAAGGAGCACTACGATCTGAGACGTGTCAAGGCGAGGACAAAGAAGACGGAGACGCTGTACATCTTCTTCGGCATCCACACGGCAAACGTGGTGCAGTTGGCAGACAGGATCGAGAAACGAGCACAGTCGGCGGCTGCCTGAGGCGAAAACATGCACATGAAGAGTGCTTTTGTGGGGGAACTATGTCTCTGCTACAGAGAACAGACGGAAAATCCGGCCGAAGAGGACGGAATGAGATATAAAAACGTATTTTTGATGAGCCGAACGCAGAAAACGGATGGGACCAGTCGCTGCTTCGCTCAAACTGAAAACATTAAAACAATCCCTAAAGTATGTATAATAATAAACTAAGAGGCTATCCCAATTTAGGGATAGCCAGAACTTGACTTCGCTAGTTCTCATAGTATCGCTTGATACGTTTTACCAACTTATTGGTCGCACGCATTATTCCAACAACTGTCAGAATAGTGCCTGTGCCAGTTGCCAAAGCGACCGCACCTGAGGCTATGCGAAACACTCATCAAGCAATTAATACGACATCAAATTTTGACATAATAATTAATTGTTTTAGGGTTATTCGGCACACGATGATGAGTGTGCCTACATCTAGTTTTTACTATCACACTGATAGCATCTATTCTTCCTCAAAGTTAGTCTTATCATGACTCTCTTTTACATATCTGCAAGGGCATCTAGCTTTGACAAATCATGCAAAGAATTAACCTTCAATAAAGTATACTTAGATTTTCGAAATTTTTCTCCAGGTTGGAGGTCTTGCTTTATGTCAATCCTGATGATGCGATGTTTTTTGTATACATTATCCGATGTTGTTTCCCAATCTGTATATGAGTAGCGCCCTGGCTTTGTTAAAAAGATGCCATTCCTATCCACAAATCTATAATAAGGGTCATCATTCTTTCTTTTTTCGTAATCCTTCACTACTACATGTTTGACCCCACAGTCAGATAACCATGGATAATTAAGAATACGATAATGAGGTACTGTATATGGTATGAAAGATTTCAGGTTGTATTCCCACTGCTCTTTGAAATAGTATCTGTACTTCTCATCTATTATTCCATTATCCGATAGTTTAACGGCAGAATTCCCTTCTTTTACGTACCAATTTTCATCGTAGAATTCGAAAATATCCTCGTATCTGTATTCCTTAGTAAATTCAGTAAAACGACCATTGGAATGGCAAAACAGTTGTCTGAACGAGTATGGCTTTCCTACAAAAATTTTCTTGCCACCCGACACAATTCGTTCATAATAACTAGACCAAGTACCAGTTCTTGGATTAAACACTCTTTTCCCGATTGAATCGCCAACTATTGCAATAGAAGAAGCTGCATTTATGCAATTATCGTATATTCTACGCAGAGATATACTATCATACACTATTGGAAGTACTTGTTTTAACCCAGAAAGCACCAGGAGCCCTGTTTTATTATTCTTACTTACCACAATCAAGCCTTCACAAGGTCCCCATACACCTTCATAAACCTCGTCATTGACAGGTTGGAGAGACACAGCGCTAAAGACCTTATAGCCTAATGACATTTTTACCTTAAAATGGTCTGTCCCAAGAGGCTCAATTGAATCATATAGCACAAAATCTTGATTTAGATTACAACCACAATTAGTACAGAAGTTTGTTGAATAAAAGACAGTACTTCCACAGGCCGGGCATTTTTTAAACAAAGGCTTGCCACAGTTATTACAGAACCTGGCATTGTCGGGATTATAAGTCCTACAACTTTGACACACTATAGACATAATCAGGTTTATTATAAAGAGTCCTTCTTTCGCAAACTTACAAAAAAACAAGCAACATCGCAATTGGCAAAAGTAAAAGGTGAGAAAAGCGGACATCGGTATCATATATGAACTATTTTATGTGTGATGGTATGAAATTCCAATTATATTATCATATTTTTGTATCATAAATGATACGAACATGGAAGTCGCTTTTGACAGATACACCATATATGACTTCAGCGATGAAGCCATCATTCTTGAGCTATGCGGGAAAGTAAGGAATCTGAGACGCAGTTGCTGTATTTCTCAGACTGAGCTTGCCCAGAAAAGCGGTGTTTCAATCGCTTCCATCAAAAGAATAGAGGCTGGAACAATCACCGATCTGAATGTAGGTACTCTCATCAAGATTCTGAGGGCATGCGGAAATCTTGAGGGCATGGCCGATCTCGTACCCGACGTTCCAGAATCACCATTCCTGATCGACCAAAAGACCGGAAAGACTCGCAAGTATTGTCCTTCATCATACAAAAGCTTCACATCGATAGAATAAACAAACACCGATAACCATGAAAAGAATCATCGCAAGCATCATTGCAATCACTTCGGCGACACTGATCGCCGTTGCGGCGAACACCAGCAGCGAGCCGCTCAAGATGACCCCGAAGCGCATCAGGATCGACACCTACGAGGCTTCGGTTTCTGCAAACCTGATCATAGTACAGCCTGAGGCTATGCCGGACGTGCTGGACCCTTCAGTCTACACAGTGGAGGCAAACGGCGCCGAGCGCAAGGTTACAGGCATCTATCGCTGCGACGAGCGCGGAGAGTTCAATGCTGCAGGACAGTATCTCGCTTTCGGACTGGAATTCAGCCGCAGAGGCTCCCCTATGGTCTATGACGGCAAGACCGGATTCAACAACTGGGTCAAGGCATTCCCTGTCAGCATCAGCCTTGCCAAGGGCAAGTCCATCAAGGTCGGCGGAGTCAAGTACAGCGCAATCGACTGTGCCTCCGACAACATGATTCCGGGATTCATCTCCGAGTCAGACATCATGACCCGCGGAACATACACAGGTCCTTCCACAGGACTTGCACAGGACGAGACAATCGCAACCGCTGCATACGAGCCATGGGAGCTTCTCAGCGATGGCAAGAAGAACCCTCTCATCATCTGGCTCCACGGAATGGGAGAAGGCGGAACCGACCCTAGAATCGTTCTCATGGGCAACGAGACCATCTCGCTGATCCGCGACGGTATCCAGTCTCATTTCACCACCGACGGCGGTGCTGACGGTGCATACGTGCTCGTTCTCCAGAGTCCTACCATGTGGATGGATTCCATGAAGGGCATGTCGATGGGCGACGTTCCTTCCCGTTACAGCGACGTCCTCTTCAATGCCATCCTCGACTACGTAACTGCGAAGAACCCTGACGTTGACCCATCAAGAATCTATGTCGGCGGCTGCTCAAACGGAGGCTACATGACCATGAACCTTCTCCTCCGTCATCCAAAGTTCTTCGCTGCAGCTTATCCTGTCTGCGAAGCATACAGCGACAGCAACATCAGCGACGCGGAGATCGGCTATCTCGCAAACGAGAACATCTGGTTCGTACAGGCATTCAACGACACCACAGTCAAGCCGCAGGATTTCGGAATGGCTACATACGACAGACTGATGGAGAAGGGCGCAAAGAATGTCTGGTACAGCATGTTCGAGGACGTGACCGGCAGCGACATTCCTGGCGCGAAGTACATGGGACATTTCTCATGGGTGTACGTCTTCAACGACGAGGTCACCGCATCCCAGGAGCAGAAGGCCGGCGCATGGGCTCCAAGCAACAACGGAGGAGGCTCCATCGCTCCTCAGGGTCATGCCAACCTATTCGATTGGATGAACGCACAGAGGAGGTAGAGCCTCCTTCAAATAGCTTCGATCTTTAATATTAGAGATTTTTCAAGAGTTTTGGGTCTGGAACGCGGGAGTGTAGTTTTCTCTACATGAGCAAGTGACAGGCCCAAAATGCTGAAAAAGATCAATAATAGATTACCAGTTCTCGTAGTGGATCCTTTCAGGCTTCCACTTGTCCTTAGGCTGGTCGTCGCCTGCCGGATATCCTACAGGTACCATACAGTATGGAAGAACGTTATCCGGAAGTCCAAGTTCCTTTTTTACAGTCATATAGCGTTCCTTGTAAGGATAGCCTGCAGTCCATACGGCTCCAAGGCCCATAGACTCGGCAGCGAGGAGAAGGTTCTCGGTAACAGCACCCATATCGTCACGCCATGTGCCGTTAGGCATGGTCACAGGCGCTCCCTGGCCGTCACGAGACTGGCGGGTTACAGTGGTATCAGCGCAGAGGACGAATACAGCGGCTGCCTGATTGAATACCTTGAGGTTGAAATTGCCCTCGAAAATCTTCTCATAGCGGGACTTGTCCTGGAGAACTACGAAGCTCCATGGCTGGATGTTCGAACCTGAAGGTGCTGCCATGGCGCAGCGGAGAAGGGTCTCGATCTGCTCCGGAGTAAGCTTCTGGTCAGTGAAGCTGCGGACGCTCTTGCGGCTCATCATATTCTCGACAGCCGCGTTGCCGCCGTCAGCAGCCACAGGGGCATTGCTGCATGAACAAGCTGCTGCAGCTGCAACGAGCGCAGCAGCAAAAAGAGTAAAGATTCGTTTCATATACGGTTATTTGTTGTTGATCCATGTAAGCTTGCGCCAGAGAGTCTCGGCCGGACCGCGGTCATGCTTGAGCGCCCAGAGACGGCAGAATGTGTACTGGACGAGAATGATTCCGACGCCGACAAGCGCGCACCAGGTTTCTCCTATCTGGTGGCATCCATCAAGTCCATAGTAGTTGAAGATGAAGCCGCCGATGATTGATGAGAGGAGATAGTTCGTAAGGCTCATGCGGCCGAACACTCCGAGATGTCCCATGGCCTTGCGGAATCCTCCGAATCTGTACCAGAGAAGGACTACGCCAGACACAATCATCAACAGAATGAAGAGGTTGTAGATAGGATGGAGCCATGCGTTAAGCTTGCCGAACTCGAAAAGGCTGCCGCCAATCACGAGTGCGACTGAAGCGGCGCAGATGCCTCTCCAGATTTTGATGTTGTTGCCCTCGTTGTAGAACAATCTGTGACGTCCAAGCTGCATACCGAGGAGGAAGAGCATGATGGTCTGGGTGATGCGGCCCTTTGCCACGAACCACAGTCCCGATGCCAGGAATCCATACTTCAGATTTGCTGCAGCAACGTCGAAGATGGTACCGCTGGTATGTGCCTGACCCATCGCGCCATAGAACTTGCCCATGGCCGCAGTGCTGATATGGTGGCCGCTGATCAGCGAGAAAAGCTCGACAGGCTGTATTGCAAGGAATGCTATGATTGCCCATACGGCTGCATTCGGCAAGAAACTGCAAGGAATCAGGAACAAGCCGAAGATGGCATAGAAAGTAAGGATGTCTCCATCGTAGAAAGACATGTTGATGACGCCGAATCCGAAAAGCAGAAGCATACGCCATGCGAAACGGCCTGCAAATGGTTTGCCCTTCTGCTGACGGTTGTCGTTCATGATGAAGAAGCTGAGACCGAAAAGGAGGGCGAAGATGCCGTACATCTTTCCAGACAGGAGCCATGTAAGAGCGTCAAACACCGTTCTGTCGCTGGCAAGAGCGTGAACCGGTTTTCCACCGAAGATGTTGAAGTGCTCGACTGAGTGATAGAGAATGATTCCCGCAACAGCCAATCCTCGAAGTGCGTCAGCTACATCGATTCTGGTGTTGGGCAGCATACGTGACTGGTATTTCATATTGAATAGAATTAGCAGGTATCAGTTTCCAAATATAAGGAAAATCCGTTATTTTTGGGAAATGGCCGATCTCCAGATCAGTAGAACATGGAGCATTTATCTTTAGGAATGACTTATGGCACAGGAAATTGAAAGAAAATTTCTCGTCAATGGCGAGTTCATGGACAAAGTAGTGAAATCCATGCGTATATCCCAGGGATATATCTGTACCCTACCAGGGCGCAGCGTTCGTGTACGTATCAAGGATGACAAGGGCTACCTTACAATCAAAGGGGCGAGCACGGACAACGGACTCAGCCGATTCGAATGGGAAAAGGAAATCAGCCTCGAGGACGCAAACGACCTGTTCAAGCTATGTGAACCGGGAGCCATCGACAAGACAAGGCATCTCATTCCAGCAGGGAAGCATACATATGAAGTCGATGTATTCCATGGAGACAACGAGGGACTGGTCATGGCAGAGATAGAGCTGAACAGCGAGGACGAGGATTTCGAAAGACCCGACTGGCTCGGAGACGAAGTGACCGGAGACAGGCATTTCTACAATTCATATCTGACAAAGAATCCTTTCAAGAACTGGGGGATATGATAGAAGTCAAGACAAAGATTCACGACAACTTTTCCGTTGAGTTCAAGCAGAGCTTCGTGTCCGGGTTCAAGACCGGCGAGAAGCGCAAGGATTTCGTTGTCAATACCTGGATCTTCGTGCCAAGCTCGCTGGACATCAACTCTGCGACCTACGGCAAGACACAGTTCTGGCGTGACATCAAGAGCAATCTCAGGTTGATTACGCCGGAGGTTGAGCTGCGCGATGTGACCGGCACGCCACTTTCCTATCTTAAAGAGTCCATAGGGCGCATGGAAAACGGCATCAGCAAGACCGAGACCGACGATTTCGAATACTACATGAAGATGTTCTGTTCGATATCAAAGAGTTCCATGAGGGAAGGGCATGCGAAGGTGAAGAAAGCCGCTTCATACGAGGACGCATCAAAGGCGTTCATCGAAGACCTGAAGAATTGCATGGTTGCCTATTGGGGGCTCGAAGAAGATGTCACAAAGCTTGCCAGTCAAGAGATCAAGACAGTATACGACTTCGGCGACGAGTATCTTGGAGCATTGGCAAAGTACCATTCACTCAAGTTGTTATCCCACATAGAGAAAACAGATCCGGAGTCCGGAGTAAGAGATCTCTGTCGAAGCTTTGTCAATCAGGTCGACAGCGACAGGAAAGCTAAAGGATTCCCTGTCGCAGAAGAAGGCAACCAGGTCGAGAACAACAATCTCGTGCACAGGCACAGCGTCCTCAAGAAATTCTTCGAGAGCGGACTGTTCGTCAGTCTGGACAAGAAAAAGGACGGCGTAGCGTTCGAGCAGACCCTTTATGCCATTGCGGCCGGCCTTGCGATGATCTTCGCGACAGTTGTTTCGTTCTCAGTCCAACGCGCCTACGGTTCCCTGTCGATTCCCCTGTTCTTCGCCCTGATCTTCTCATATATGATCAAGGACAGAATCAAGGAGCTCAGCCGTTACTGGTTCGTCCACAAGCTCAGCGCGCACTATTTTGACAACAAGTCAAAGATCTTCGTCAAAGGCAAGGTCGTCGGAATGATGAAAGAAGGTCTGGACTTCATCAGCAGCAGCCGCACGCCCGGCGTGGTCATGGAGCTGCGCAACAGGAATTCAGTGCTGCGCAAGGGAGATGATTTCTTCGACGAGCACATCATACTCTACCGCAAGCATGTCAGCATATATCCCGACATGCTTGACGAGATAGGTTCCTACCCTATCGAAGGAATCAACGACATCTTCCGCATACACCTGTCCAGATTCACCCAGAAGATGGACAACCCCGAGCAGATGATACCTATCCTGGACGAGAACGGGAACTACAGTTCTACAAAAGGACTCAAATACTACCCGATCAACATCGTCCAGCAACTGCGCGAAGGCGACAGGATAGAATACAGACGCGTAAGGGTCATCATGTCGCGCAACGGAATCTATTCCATCGAAGAGATCAAGGCGTGAAAAGGACAGGTCCATACTGGCAGATATATGCCCGCAACTGCGAGGTCAGACGCATAGACAAGGCTACGGCAGGGCCATTCCTGGACCGTTGCCACTGGCTTGGAGACACAGGCAGCCGCTACCGCTATGGACTGTTCATAAGACGCTGCGGCTCAGCCGAACTTCCTGACGGAACCATGGTCGCAGTCGGATGCTTCTCAGGCGCGCGTAAATGGGTGAAGGGCGACAGAACCGTGCGTTCATACGAATGGGTGCGTGCCGCTTCCCTTCCCGACGTGCGTGTAGTGGGCGGCATGGGCAAGATCCTCCAGGCCTTCATCGATGAAGTTTCCCCTGATGACATCATGAGTTACGCCCCCGCCGGATCTGACGGAGGCGTATATGAAAAACTTGGATTTGTCCAGGAAGACTGTCCTGTCGAAGGCAATCTCAAGTACAGGCTGAAACTTACCTACTGAGCCTGAACTTCAGGAACGACACCGATGAACTCCAGGTCCTCTGTTCCCGTGTTGATCAATGAGTGGGTGTGACCCTGAGCGCAATAATGGGCATTTCCGGCCTCAATCGGACAGCTCTCTCCATCATAGATGAACGTTCCATTTCCCTTGAGGACATAGATGACCTCAAGATTGGTTTCATGCTTGTGCATACCGATGGATGCTCCCGGCTGGAGGCGTGCCTTGAGAATGCGGCACTTGCCGTCAAAGAACATCTTTGCCTCCATGCTTTTCTCACCACCTTTGAAATTAGGGAGCGACTGCTCTTCAATCTTTGAATAATCGAGTTTCATATCTGTCTATTTTACTGGTTCAACTCTTGGATTGTCACCGATGTACCAAAGATAGGCATTGATTGCCATTCCATTGTACATTCGTCCGTAGAGATTCATATAGTTTCTTATCTGCTTTGTGTAGGATTTCTCCTCCTTGCCGAACTTGTAGTCGATGATGTCGATATGGTCGCCAAAGATGACAACGCGGTCAGGTCTGTAGCTCTCGCCATCAGTGTCGATGATTCCACGTTCGCATTCCACCCGCGCATCACCTTCGAACCAGCCATACTCCGTCACATCGGCAATCGCCTTTGAAAGCAGATTCTCGGACTCATTGCCCTGGACCGCATCAAGGTCGCCGGAAGCCACTGCCTTGAGGACTTCTCCATGCAGATCTTCCGGAATCCGCACTCCTTCCATTATCTTGTGCAGTGCTGTTCCGCGAAGACGGTTTGACGCAGCTATTCCGGTTTCTCCGTCCGGTGAAAAGAAATCCTTCGAGTCCGAACTGATCTTGAGTCTGGTTCCGGTCGTGTTGCCGCTTCCGCTGGTCCATCGGAGTTCAATGGTTTCCGGTCCTTTCTTCTCTTTCTTGTCCGACACGTATTTGACACCCTTGTCTCCATAAACGAAATGCTCGTCTCCACTGCCTTCTGCCATTGGATCAATGGTCTTGAAGATGTCCAGCCGATCTTTGATGAACATGCGCAGAGCTTCTCCTGTATTGGAAAACTTCGAGTCTTTCGTGTCCTTTTTGGACTTGTCGGATTTGTCAGCAGGCTTAGGGCCAATGATATGCATTGCCTGCGAAGCGCGTGTCATTGCAACGTACCACATATTTGCATCATCGATATATGCCATCTGCAGCTCCCGGCGATAGTTCTCACTGAACAGGGTCTTCTCCGACTGTTCAGACAGACCGACATGATACAGCGCCTTCTCGGCTTTAGCGAACTCGGTCCCCTTCACATCAGGCATCTCCCAGTACCTGGAATCACCCTTCATGAATAATCCTCTTTTCTGGAAAGGAAGAACGACATATGGATAGTCCAGTCCCTTCACCTTGTGTATGGTAATGATGGTGACGGCATCACTGCCCTCGGGCGCGGACACGCTGCGGCGGGCTCCCTCTTCTTCCCAGTACTTCAGGAAAGCATCCAGAGCATTGCCGTTACGTTCGACGAACTCTCGGAGAAGGTCCATGAACGCAAGCACATACAGATCGTCACCGTCGGTTCCGCCCTGTCGCAGCAGTTCTTCTGCCATATCGGTCAGGGAATCGGCGTCCACCAGCTTCTCCCTGTCAAAAGAATCTGCATAGAGCGAATGGATCTTATCCTCCGAATCATTGAAAGAGTACAGCTGCGACACCAGTCTGCGGACAGTTTCGCCATAACCGATCAGCAGTGAGTCATTGGTAACGACATCTATGCCAGCTGCCAGCAAGGCCTTCGCCATCTCCCCACCCTGCTTGTTGGTACGGACGATGACAGCAATATCCTTCTTCGAGAATCCCCGGTCAAGCGCATCCTTGACAGCCAGGACGACATTGTCCACGATATTGTCCTTATCGCACCAGGTTGTCTCGACCCATCCCTTGAAAGGCTTCCTGACATTCTGGTGGACTTCATTATAGATGGTCTTTATCTTGTTGTCCCCGCGGCCAAGCTGGGAGTCCATGCGGGCCGCCAGGTCCTTGTAGAAGGCATTGTTGAACTCGACAATAATCTCGGCGCTGCGGAAATTGTTGTCAAGCGGATTCTCCGCAATACGGTCAAGGTTTTCCTTGACTTCCTCGGCAAGAATCTTCCAGTCGCTGTTTCGCCAGCGATAGATGCTTTGCTTCACATCGCCTACGATCAGGTTGTAGCAGCCCTCCGCGATACTGTTCTGGAGCAGCGGCAGAAAGTTATCCCACTGAACCCGGGCTGTATCCTGGAACTCATCCAGAAGGAAATGACTGTAGCGAAGGCCAGTCTTCTCGTAGATGAACGGAGCGTCCGAACCGGCGATGATGTCACGAAGTATGGAGTTGGTGTCGTCGATGCTGAGTACATTCTTCTCTTTAAGAAGCTCGGCGAATCTTTCCTTCAGCTGCTTGGCAACGACAAAGATGTACGACTGACGGGAGAGCGCCTTGGCGGTGTTGTATTTCTTCACTATGTCCAGGATACGGACAAGAGCGGAATGTATCTGCGAAATCGCATCGGAAGTGCCTTTTCCCGCATTGAAACAGTCCTCCGGAGACTTTATCTTCTTCATGAATGCATCCGTAAGGGCTTCCTTCTTGTCTCCGAGGTCCTTGCCAGGAAGAGCATTCAGCGTAGACTTGAACCTGCCATTGAATCCAGGAAGACTGTCAGCCAGACTTACGGCATCCAAAGCCGCCGTCACAAAATCCTGCTGACAACCCTCCATCACCGTCTTGCATATATCATTCAGGTTCTTGATATTCTCTTCGGAGAAGGCCAGATCCTCGTTGATTCCCAAAGACTTCACCGAGTCAGCATAGGACTCGGAAAGGTAGCCGGAAGCGAACTCGTCCAGCGCTTTGTCAATCTTGTATTCACCTCCATTTTTCAATGAACCGATCACGCTGTCCGACAGCCATTTCAGCATAGGACCGTCATTCTCCGACAAGCTCTCGAGCAGGCGGGCAGCCGACTCGCTGACCAGCGAATCCCTGTCCAGTTCGATCTGGTATTCAGAAAACTGGCCTATCTCGCGGGAAAACGCCCTGAGCGTGGTCTGGAAGAACTTGTCGATAGTACTGACCGAGAACGAACCATAGTCATTCAGGATGGCCGACAGAAGTTTTCCTGCGCACTTCTGCATCTCTTCCACGCTTCCGAAGGCACAGCGCTCCATCAGGTAATCCCTGTAATCTGATTTTTCCGGGTCGGCATTCAATTTCCCGAGTTCACTGATGATACGGGCCTTCATCTCGCCGGTCGCCTTGTTCGTGAAGGTCACCGCCAGAATATGCCTGTACGCTCTCTCATTTCGTCTTCCGTCCTTATCCGGAGTCATGAGCAGACGAATATACTCGCGAGCGAGGGAGAATGTCTTTCCTGATCCTGCCGAGGCCATCATGACTTCGACTCCACCATTCTGCTGCACCTTCCTGATCGCTTCTTCCCTTGCCTTTATTTCTTCTTGCGTCATTTCTTCTTTGGGTAGCGGCCGCAAAGGACCTTATAATCACAATATTTACAGTGGTTGCTGTCTTCGTCGGCCATCTTGAAAGGAATCTCCTTGCTCTCCATCTCAGCAAACATCGTCGTCAGACTCTGTTCCATCCTGCCTCCGGGCAGAAGATCAGGATTGGCAAGTTCAGACTTGACCTTATGCGAGAAGATGTCCGACATCGCGTACATGGAATCAAAGAGGATTACGCTTTCAATATCTTTGTCCGACTTCACGAAACAGTTATAGACATAGAACTGGAAAGCCGCCTTGGTCTCCGTATTTCCTTTGAACAGCTGGTCTACATCAGGCTTTCCCAGGCAATCCGGACTGTCCTTGCCGGACTTGTAGTCTACGACACGGACTGTTCCGTCCTGGAAACTGTCCAGGCGGTCAATGGTACCCTTGAATTTATGGCCACATATCTCGACAGTATCCTTGGCGGCATCTTTGCCTCCATACTTGAGTTCGACGCCGACAATGGAGAGCGGAGACTTCCTTTCCCGGATGATTTCAATATCACGTTCCATCACCTTAAGGATGAAACGAAGAGCTATCTCTGCGTCTATGAGGTTCTTGCCTGAGACATCGATACAGTTCAGCTTCGACCTGATTTCGTCATGGACCATAGCCTTGATTTCGTCCTCGCGACCCATCCAGGACTCGAGGAACGCTTCATCGACCTTTCCAACACCGCCATCCGCAAACGAAGAACCATATATTTTCTCGAGAATCGTATGGCAGATGCTTCCAACCGCTCCCGGATCAAGGGTGTCAGACACTTCATTCTCGGCCCTGAGTCCCTTTACCGCATAATAATAGAACTGTGCCTGGCACGCAAGATACTTTTCTATTGTACTTGCGGAATATGTCATGGTTCTAAGCTTCTCGATATCTTCATCAGTCTTTGCAATCCCGTCCTCCCTGACCGGATTCCCGGACGGAGCCTTTGCAATGCTTTCGGAAAACTCGACCTTGTCTCCATAAAGTGATCTGAGCTGCTTGATATATCGGCTCTCTTCGCCACTCTTCAAGCCCTCCGTACGGGAATCATATATCATCCATACGTTCTCGGCACGGGCTATCATCCGATAGAAATAATAAGCCCAGACAGCATCCTGATATGCATATGTCGGCAATCCAAAGGCCGTACGCAACTCTGGCGGAATGAATGAGGAACTTACGTTGCGGCGCGGGAACACACCTTCACTGCAGTTGAGAATCACGATATGGCGGAAGTCCAGTGCGCGGGTCTCGAGTGGGCCCATTACCTGGAGGCCCTGGAGCGGCTCTCCAATGAACGGCACGGACTGGCCGGCAATCATCTGCGAGACCAGATGTGCCCATGTCTGCGGCCGGATAGCCAGACTCTTGTCTTTCAACGCATTGATGCAGCAATAATACTGCCGGGCGAACTCCAGCTGCAGCGGCTGGCGGGCGATTTTCTCGTCTCCCGAGTCGTCGCTGTCGCTGCCGCGAAGATATGCGGCTATCTTCTTCACGACCTCGAGAAGGTAATCAGCAAGCGACGTTATCTGGGATGCATCCACGGCATTCTGGTCAGTCACAACCGGGCGGAACAGAATCCTGAACAACTCGCTGTCTCCGAAATCCTCCTGGGGGATATGGAATTTCGCAGCCTTTCTGATTGCAGTGAACTGCCTGCGCTCATCATTGTTCATCACCGACTTCATGATACCGGTGGAAAGGATTGCCCAGACCTGCTTATGGTTGAAATAGACACTGTCACCCTGTTTGCGCAGGTGAAGCTGCATCGCGAGGACCTCGCGCATGAGGGTGGAGAACTCGCTTGTCGCCAGAGGGCAGCCCATGGTTATGTTGATCTTTTCGATTCCGTCGGGGATGCTGTTCAGCACAGGCATGAGCATGGTCTCGTCAGGGAGTACCACGGCGAAATCAAGCGCGCGCTGAGTCTCCGGTACACTTTCTATCAGTCCAGGGATAAGCTTGGCCTGACCGGTAGCGGAAGGCACTGCAACCACATTGACCCTTGGCTTGCCACCGCCATCTTCCGGCTCTAAAGCGTTAGGGAACAGCTCCAGGTTGGACCCGTTCATGGTCTGCATGAAATGCGAGGCGGCATTTGCCTTGTCCCGGATCATCTCGCCAGGGAAATCCCAGCAGAACTCGGCAACACCGGCGTCACGCATCTTTTTCATGACTGTCTTCTCACACTCGTTAAGCGCATTTAGCCCGACGAAGACAAATCGGTCTGCCTGGCCGAAGACGGGACTGAGCAGGTCTACGATACTCTTATTTACAAGCCTGTCCACAATGCTGCGAAACACCATACCCTCATAAGCCAGGCCGGCATCGTCGAGCTTGTTGCGGAACGACTCATACAGTTGAAACAGTATGTTCCAAATCATCAGGAAGTTCTCCTTGACGTCAGGCCTGCCGGCCTCGACAGTCTTCCTTCTGGCCGGTGTAAAGTGTTCAGCCAGAGCCTTCACGGCTCCGAGTCTCTCGATTGCCCTGGTCTGTTCTTCGCTCAGATGCGAGTAGTCATCCTGGATCGCCTTGATGTCGGATATGTTGCGGAAAAGCTGGCGGGCATCGACAAGATACTTGTCCACATCGTCGAAGTCACCGAGCAGGACATCGCCCCAGTAGATGAAATCGTCAAGACTCTCCGCCTTGGGATTCAAAACGGCATAACAGTCATACAATTTCAAAAGGAGGGTGATACGGTCCGACGATGTCCGGCCGCTGAGACGGCCGAAGAAATCACTGATCGTCAGCAGCCGCGGTTCAAGCAGCGGTCTGTCCGTGGATGACTCCCGGACTGCATCGGCAAGGTACTTCCTGAAGAAAGCGAGAGAACGCCTGTTCGGGAAGATGAATACGGTTTTCTCGATAGAGGCAGACTCGTAATAGTGGTCCACGACCTGCCTGAGGAATGGTCTCATCAATTCGGTAATGTTTATCTGTATAAATATACTGAAGAATTACCCGAATGTTACAAAGAAAAACCAACGATCGATAAAAAAAGCACGAAGCAGCTACAAAAGAGTGAATAAGGATGAGGCAGTCCTGCGCGGAAGGGCATACAGGGTCAGTTCCTCATCGCCTTTGAGGAAGAGCGGAGCCTTGGGATATGACGGTTTGAATCCCAGAGACTCAAGAGCCGCATTATTAGCCTCGAGAGCAAGCTGCGGAGTATTGTTGTTCTCGCTGAGATGGCAAAGGAAGATATGCCTGAGTCCCGGATGCCAGAACTTGCGAATTGCATCGGCACAGTTTTCATTGCTCAGATGACCGTTGCCCTTGCATATTCTCATCTTCAGCTCATAGGTATAGGTTCCGCCAAGCAACATGTCGACATCATAATTCGACTCGACCACCACGGTATCGGAATGAGACGCATATGACAGGGCCTCCGGGGTCATTGCGCCAAGGTCCGTCATTATCGTGAATTTGTATCCATCGATCCACAGTGCGTAGCCAACCGTCTGTGTCGCATCGTGAGGCACGACAAAGTACCTGGCCATGATCTTGCCGGGGATGATTTCCGTCCAGTCATCATCCTTGAGATCCTTGCGATGGTCAGCAATCCAGTCTCGTGTAAATGTATGATGGGCAAGAGCGTTGTGGAGGGTATTCGTCGCATAGACAGGAACCGGAAGCTTCTTGCAGTATGAGCCCAGACTGCGGATATGATCCATATGGTCATGAGTGATGAGGATAGCCGAAAAACTGTCCATGGCATATCCTTTTGCCTCAAGTTCCTTTTTGAGACGTCTTATGCTGACACCAGCATCGATCAGCACCGATGCCGTGACCTCACCATTCTCCTCTAATGCAATGAAATAACAGTTTCCACAGCTGCCACTGCTGAGACTGAAGAACCTGATCTTTTTTTCAGAATCAGTCATCCTCGCAGTATTTAGAAATCACACTGTACGCGTCCCCAACTCCGAGTTCTCCTGCACGGGACAGATCGATACATCCCTTCTCCTTGTCCTTGAGATATATCTGGACAAGGCCGCGGTTGAAGTATGCATCACCCATCATCGGGTAGAGCTCGATGGCGCGTGTATAGTTTTCAATAGAATTGACAAGCTGTGACGAGAGGCAGTTGAGATTACCCAGGTTGAAGTAAAGATATGGCACATCAGGGACTTCCTGAATTGCCGACTCGAGGTCCTCTATTGCCTCGGAATAGTCATATGTACGGTCAACCTGGTCGCTGACCCTGGCACGGGTGGTTCCGGCGTCATCCATGGTCAATGTCTGTACATTGCTGCTGATGGATGCAATGAAGTCGATCATCTCCGCACGAAGGACTCCCCTGTTCATGAGATAGAAAGCCTTATAGTACTTTCCGTAGCGGTCTCCGTCGGCTTCAGCTTCTTTCACGGCCGCGTCAAAGTCAGTCAAAGCAGCACTGAACTGACGGTTATGAACGTTCTCCATTCCCATCAGGAAGCGTCTGCGAGCCTCAGAGACGGACTCAGAGGACGCTGCGACATCTACGAGCAGAGGTCTGCGGAGAAGGCTGTCCGAATTCGACACGGTCACAGGGACAGGGCTGTCGCCGATGAAACGGTCGACGAGCGAATGCTCATAACGGTTCTGGAGAGCATAGACATTGTCTTTCTCAGACTTGAGCGCGAACCTGTACAGCGGGCGCAGACGGATATCTATATCTCTGTGCTGAAGCAGCTCATTGTCGAAATCCTTCTTTGCGAACTCTGCATCTAGAGCGAGCAGCGAACTGTATTTCTGGGTGGTGTCTGCGAAAGAAGCTCCGCTGGCGTTGCGTGCCCTGTACTCACGGATCTTTGCCTGGGCTGTATCATAGTCAGCCTTGGATGCACGGGTGCGGCCAAGCATGTTGTTCACGTATGAACGGTTCATGTAAGCCTTTGCGAAGTCAGGATAGAGCTCGATGGCACGGTCATAGTCCTCGAGAGCATCCTGCCACTTCTCCATTTCGATGAAGAAAGACGCTCTGTTGAAATATGCCAGGACATTGTTTGGATTGATGTTTATGACTCGGTCCATATCGGCCAGAGCCTCTTCGTAGTTGCCGACCTGGGCATTTATGAGACTTCGGTTGTATAGCGTAAGCGCGTTTCCAGGTTCGTCTTCGAGCACCCTGTTCAGATCCGCCATGGCGGCATTGTAATCATGCTTCTCGTAATACATGAGCGCCCTGTTGAAATATGCCAGAGTGTTGTATCTGTCGATGTCAATGGCCATGTCCATGTCGGCGATGGCCTCGTCGTATTTCTTCTGCTCAGCATACAGACGGCCTCGGCGGATATAGCTTTCCGGCTCGAATCTGTCAATCTTTATCGCTCTGTTATAGTCGTTTATCGCCTTTAGCGTATCGCCGAGGAACAGATAGGAAGCTCCTCGGTTGAGATATGCGGACGGGTCTCTCGGTTCCTTCCTGATATAATGGTCGAAGTCAGCGATGGCCTTGTCGAACTGCTGGGCGAGGAAAAATGTCACTCCTCGGCTGAAATAGACTCCGTCATAGCCCGGGCGAAGTTCTATCGCCCTGTCAAAATCCTTGAACGCCTCTTCATAGTGTCCGGCACGGCTCAAAGTGATTGCGCGATAGTGGTATCCGTTGGTAAACACAGGATTGAGCCTTACGGAATTGTCGAAATCGGTCTGGGCACCGCGGATGTCTCCGAGGTTGTATTTCGCGATGCCACGGAAGAAGAAACTCCAGTAGTCCGTCGTATCCAGCCTTGTGAGGATATTGAACTGCTCGATGGCAGCGGCATACTTGCCGTCAGCGAGGGCCGAACGTCCCCTGAAGTAGAAGACGTCCCTGTCGTACTGTGCCCGCACAGGCATGATAGTAGCCATAACGAGCAGAACTGCAAGTAAAAACCTTTTCATAAATTTCAATATACGGGCTGAAATGACTATTTTTGACAGGATTTTGCAATCGTGGCGCACATAGCCATATTTTGCAAATATAATCATTAATCGTGCCCGAATGCCGAACAGGAAGCTAAAAATATCGCTTTTGTCAATCATTCTTGTGCTCTGTCCTCTTTTTCAGGCGGCCGCACAATATTCCGACATAGCCGTTGACAATATCATCAGCGAAAAAAGCATCCGCGACAATGTCGAGTTCCTCTGCGACAGCCTCTGTGCCGGCCGCGCAATGGGCACTTCCGGTTCTTCAGAGGCAGGTTTCTGGCTGACAAGACAGTTCCGTCATCTTGGCCTGATGCCTTTCGACGGCAGATATGTCTCAAGCTTTTCCGAGGAAGGCCACATCGGCCACAACATCGTGGCATTCTATCCCGGCAGAATTTCCCAGATGACCCGCAGATACATCATCGTGGCCTCTCATTATGATCATGTCGGGACATTGAACGGAATACTCTACCCGGGAGCAGACAGCAACGCCAGCGGAGTCAGCGCGCTGCTCAGCATCGCAAAGATGTTCCAGGCAGCAAGGTCCATGGGCTGCAGCTACGACACGAACATCATCTTCGTCGCGCTTGACGGAAAGCAGTTCAGCATGGCAGGGTCGAAAGCTCTGTACACGAAGATAGCCAGCGGACAGTTCCGTGATCCTGTAAGCAAGACCGTCATCACTCCGTCGCAGATAGACATGTTCGTGAATCTTGACATCCTTGGATCCACACTGGCTCCTCTCACGAACGGACGCGACGATTTCCTCATCATGCTCGGCGGAGACAATGTCCAACGCGACAGAATGAGAACCATCAACATGTCCGGCCTGACAAGGATGGAACTTGGATTCGACTATTATGGCAGCGAGGATTTTACCGACCTGTTCTACCGCCGCATATGCGATCAGCGCATATTCCTCCAGAACAAGGTGCCATCCGTGATGTTCACCTCCGGAATCACCATGAAGACCAACCGCGTTGACGACAATCCAGATTCTCTTGACTACAAAGTGCTTCTAAGACGCGTCCGTCTCATTTTCCACTGGCTGGAGCGCTCCCTTCAATAAAGATTTTTTCCTATATTTGTGTGTTTATCCACACAGATGAAAGATTTTGCGAAAATCCTGCGGCGATACGTGAAGCCGTATGACAGATATCTCGGGGGCTCGGTCATTCTGAACCTCCTTTCGGTTGTGTTCAACCTCTTCTCATTTTCCCTGCTGGTACCTATCCTGAACATGCTGTTCAGCCTCAATGACAAGGTGTATGAGTTCATCCCGTGGGGCACAGTCGAGCTCGCCGGCGAGAAGATAGACACAAAGGATGTCATCGTCAACAACATGTATTTCTACGTGTCACAGTTCATGACACAGCACGGAGCCGGGAATACCCTTCTGATCCTCTGCGTGGTCCTCTGTGTCCTCACAGCGATAAAGACTGCCTGCTACTTTGGAGCGTCCGCAATCATGATTCCGCTCAGAACCGGAATAGTCAAGGACATCCGCATGGAAATCTACGACAAGATCCTCTCGCTTCCTCTCGGATTCTTTTCACAGGAGAAGAAAGGCGACATCATAGCCCGCATGAGCGGTGACGTCCAAGAGGTTGAGACATCGATAACAGGAGCACTTGACATGCTCATCAAGAATCCGATCCTCATTGTCGGATATTTCGGAGCCCTCATTTTCATTTCGTGGGAGCTTACCCTCTTCACAGTTCTGTTTGCCCCTGTGATGCTCTGGATAATGGGCGCAGTCGGACGCAAGCTGAAAGAGAAATCTCTTGCTGCGCAGACTCTCTGGAGCGACACCATGAGCCAGGTGGAAGAGACTCTCGGAGGACTCCGCGTCATCAAGGCGTTCCTTGCCGAGAAGAAGATGAGCAGCAGGTTCGAGAATGTCACTGATGCCATGAGGATAAAGAATTCCCAGGTCGCGACACGTCAGGCTCTGGCCCATCCGGTCAGCGAGTTCATGGGAACCGTCATGATCGCTATCGTCATGTGGTTCGGCGGCAGCCTTATCCTTCGCGAGCATGCACCGTTCGATGCACCGACCTTCATCTTCTACATGGTCATTCTCTATAGCGTGATCCAGCCTATCAAGGACCTCTCCAAGGCAGCTTACGGCATTCCAAAAGGAATGGCATCCATGGAGCGAATCGACAAGATACTGGACAGTGTCAATACGATCACCGATCCTGCCGAGCCTAAACATATCAGCGGCCTTGAGAGGAATATCAGATTCGACAACGTCAGCTTCCTTTACCGCGACGGAAGCCGCAAGGTACTGGACAACATAAACCTCGAGATACAAAAAGGCAAGACCGTTGCCATCGTGGGTGCTTCAGGAGCCGGCAAGTCAACCCTTGTCGACCTGATTCCGCGCTTCTATGACGTGGCCGAGGGAAGCATTTCCATAGACGGAACAGACATACGCGACATCAGCCTCAAGTCGCTGAGAGGCCTGATGGGCAATGTCAATCAGGACCCTATCCTGTTCAACGACACGATATTCAACAACATAGCCTTCGGAGTGGAGAACGCCACGATGGAGCAGGTAATTGAAGCGGCAAAGATCGCCAATGCCCATGACTTCATAATGGAGAAGGAGCATGGATACGACACCAATGTCGGCGACCGTGGAGTAAAACTGTCCGGTGGACAGCGTCAGAGGATAAGCATAGCCCGCGCAATTCTCAAAAACCCTCCTATCCTTATCCTTGACGAGGCGACAGCTGCCCTGGATACCGAATCCGAGCGCAGCGTACAGGAAGCTCTGGACAGACTTATGAGCACCAGGACGACCATCGCCATAGCCCACAGGCTCTCGACAGTACGAAACGCCGACGAAATCATCGTGATGGACGAAGGACGCATAGTGGAGCGCGGAAGGCATGACGATCTCATCAACCTTGGTGGAATATACAAGAAACTCAACGACATGCAGAGCCTGTAGCAATGAAGCGCAGAACCGTCATATTCTTCAGAATCGTATTCCTGCTGTATATCGCAGCAGTGATATATCTGTGCTTCGGGCATTTCGACAACGTCCAGGGTGTGAAGTGGTCATACTTCGGCATTCCCACCGACAAGATCGTCCATTTCTGCATGTTCTTTCCGTTTGCGATTCTCTGCAACTGGGCGATAGGACGACGACCTGAAAAATGGCAGAGCGGCATCGGCATCGGATTGATCCTTGGCGCGATAGGCATGGCAAGCGCAGCCTTGACCGAGATCGGTCAGAACATGCTTACCGACTGGCGGGTCGGCGATGTAGCAGACTACAGGGCCGACTGCCTTGCAGTCATCATCTCTACGATACTGGTAATCTTCCTCAACATATACAGATCCTTAAGAAAATGAACCTTAGAAGACTCATCATAGCAGGCACGCTCGTATGCCTCTCGGCATTCAGTGCAGACGCCCAGAGAATCAAGGACGAATTCAAGCAGGCTAGCGATTCGCTGCGTGTCCTCATGAAGGAACGCACGACCGTGAAATCGACACTGTCAATCGACAGGGTGCTTCGCCGTGGAGACAACCTCGACTTCTACTTCACCCAGGAGCTCAGCGACTTCTCGTGGAGAAAGGAGGATGTCGCATGGTTCAAGAAGACCCTGAAGGATCTCTTCCCTGCCAAGTACGCAAACTGCCGTGTCGGCGAGATAAGATACAAGAACCATACGCTCGAGTCCATGGTCACTCCAGGGCTCGGCAATGACGGACGTCCGAAAGAATATGACCAGTCCTGTACCGCTCCTGTCAACCCTCCTTTCATCCGCAAGGTAGGCGAACAGACCTTCCACAGTGGACTGAGCGGAAGATACATCGCACTTTGGCAGAGCCATGGCCGTTATTTCGAAGCGAAGACGGGACGTTGGGAATGGCAGAGAGCCACCGTCCAGAGAACCGTGGAGGACATGTACACCCAGAGCTACGTGATTCCTTTCCTCATCCCGATGCTCCAGAACGCAGGCGCATACACAATGTCTCCACGCGAGACCGATACCCAGAGGAACGAGGTCGTATGTGACAACGACAAGGCTTTCACAGGCACCCGCGGCCAGGGGGTACGTCTGCAGGGAAGCTACAGGGAAACAGGCGTCTGGAAGAGCGCAGGAGTAGGATTCGCAGACATGAAGGAAGTCTACACCAGACTGGACAATCCTTTCGAGATGGGAACCGTCCGTATGGCAGACTGCATCAGTTCCCGTGAAAACTGGAACAGAGCTGAAGCACGCTGGACAGCAGACATTCCCGAGCGTGGCAACTACGCCGTATATGTAGCCTACAAGTCCATGCCTAACAGCAGCGAAGATGCCCATTACACTGTACACCATATGGGAGGAACGACCGAATTCCTGGTCAATCAGAAGATCGGCGGCGGTACATGGATCTGCCTCGGCAACTTCGAGTTTGCTCCGGGCAGCGATGCCTTCGTCACATTGGACAACATCCTTCCGGAAGGACGCAGCGCAGTAGTCGGCAGTGTAGTCACAGCTGATGCAGTGAGGTTCGGAGGTGGCATGGGCAAGGTTGCCCGCGGTGTAGAGACCGACCCTGCAGAGGACTGGGAACTGTCCGGAATGCCGGCGTTTGTCGAGGGTGCCGTATACAACATGCAATGGTCAGGCGTTGATACCACGGTCGTGAACAGATGGGACTACAACGACTATACAACAGACTACGCCAGCCGCGGTGCCTGGACAGAATACATGAAGAACAAGGGTATTCCTTTCGACCTGTCATTTGCATTCCATACCGACGCGGGAATGACTCCTGATGATGAGATTGTCGGGACTCTTGCAATCTACACGCTGATGGCTGACGGCAGTTCAAAGCTTCCTGACGGACGCGACCGAATCACAGCAAGGCATCTCACCGACCTTGTTCAGCAGCAGATTGTCGACGACATCCGGGCTGACTACGAACCTGCGTGGAACAGACGTCAGCTCTGGGACCGCAACTACAGCGAATCACGCACCACGACTGTCCCGGCGATGCTGCTCGAGCTCCTTTCGCACCAGAATTTCGCTGACATGAAATACGGCCTGGACCCTTCATTCCGTTTCGCCGTATGCCGCGCAATCTACAAGGGAATGCTCAAATACCTGAGCGACCTGTACCGCACACCATACATAGTCCAGCCTCTTCCAGTCAATTCGATGAGCGTTCTCCTGGATGGCAGCAAGGCAAGAATCAGCTGGAAGAACACGGATGACCCGAAGGAACCTACTGCTGACGCAAAGGGATATATCCTTTATACCAGAATCGACAACGGTGCGTTCGACCAGGGCAGGATACTCGAGAATGTACGCAGAGACGGGGACAGATTCAGCACCGAAGTTGCCATGGATGCAGGCCACATCTATTCATTCCGTATCGTAGCATTCAACGACGGAGGAAAGAGCTTCCCATCAGAGACTCTATGTGCCGGAATCGCTTCAAAGAACGCAAAGAAGGTACTCGTCGTGAACAATTTCACCAGGGTCGGTGCGCCATCCTGGTTCGATACACCTGAGTACGCAGGTTTTGACGGCAACATCGACAAGGGTGTCGCATACGGATACGAGATCAACTACATCGGTGAGAACTACGAGAACCGCAGAAAGATGGAATGGACGGACGATGACAATCCTGGATTCGGCTCATCACATTCAACTCATGCCGGTTTGCTCATTCCTGGCAACACCTTCGATTTCGCCATCATGCATGGACGTTCAATCATGAACGCCGGATACAGCTTTGCATCGTCAAGCTCTGCCGCTTTCGCAAGCAACCCGGCCATAGCCGACGGTTCGTTTGCAGCCGACATCATCTGTGGAAAACAGATATCCACAGCTCTCGGACGTGACGCGGTCCCAGCCCGTCACGAGGTATTCCCCGATGCCCTCCAGAGCGCCATCAGGAGCTATACTTCCAAGGGCGGCAGCATAATCATCTCAGGAGCTTACATAGGAACCGACGCCTGGGACGAGATATATCCTATCAAGAAGGACGCCGTCCATGTGGAAAACACCAGAAAATTCATCCAGGATGTCCTCGGATACAACTGGCTGACCAACCACGCCTGCTACACCGGATCATTCGAAAGAGTCCGTAACAGCAGAAGCCAGATCCAGACCCGGACTCCTATCCAGTTCTGGCAGGACATCAATGCCGGTATCTACTCCGTGGAAAGCCCTGACGGAATCATTCCTGCAGGCAAGAACGCCAGCACGATCCTCCGCTACACAGGGAACGGCATCAGCGCAGCGGTATGCGCTGAAATGAAGAAGTACAAGGTCATCAGTTACGGATTCCCCCTTGAAACCGTAAAGGATGAATCGATGCGAGACGAACTTATCAAATCAGCGCTCAAGACGCTGGCAGATTAGTTTAACCTTTAGTTGATTGATAATGGATTCAAGAAGCGATGTAATCATCTCACTGATCAAACGCGAAGTTAAACCGGCGCTCGGATGCACCGAGCCGATAGCTGTGGCACTTGCATGCGCAAAGGCGGCAGAGAACCTGCCTGCAGGCAAGGCTGAAAGGCTCAAGGTATACGTCAGCCCGAACATCCTCAAGAACGGAATGGGCGTCGGCATCCCCGGCACCGGCATGATAGGTCTGCACATCGCAGCTGCCCTCGGAGCCGTATGCGGCAAGTCCGAATATGGCCTTGAGGTACTGAAAGATGTAGATGGCGTAGCAGTCGAGACTGCCAAGGCAATGGTTGACTGCGGAAACGTAGAGATTCTTGTTTCCGATGACCCGCATATCCTGTATGTCAAGGCATGCGCCTTTTCCGATGAGCATGAAGCAGACGCCATAATCCGCGACAGCCATGACAACATAATCGAATGTGACGTTGACGGCAAGGTGATCTTCAGGACCGAGGATGACGAAAAAGATGGCGGCAGCGACGCCTGCGGCGATTACGGCATAACCGTGAAGGAAATATACGACTTCGCCGGGACAGCTGAATACAACGACATCAAGTTCATTCTTGAAGACAGGACCCTCAACATGGCTCTCGCCCGCGAGGGAATGAAGGGCAGCTATGGACTGTGCGTCGGACAGACCATATCGGACGACAAGGAGGCACTATTCGGCAACAGCTTCATGACCTACGCCATGTTCCTCACCGCAGCGGCATCCGACGCCCGCATGGCTGGATGCACCCTCCCGGCAATGAGCAACTCCGGCAGCGGCAACCAGGGCATCACTGTCAGCATGCCTGTAATCGCATACGCTGAGCGCTATGGCATAGATGACGAAAGACTAGCCCGCGCTCTGATCATGGCAAACCTCGTCGCTATCCACATCAAGGCATATCTCGGCCGCCTGTCAGCTCTCTGTGGCTGCGTAGTGGCATCGACTGGCGCGGCCAGCGGCATCGCCTGGCTCAAGGGTGCAAGCTACGAACAGGTCTGCGCGACCATCAAGAACATGATTGGAAACATCACAGGTATGGTCTGCGACGGTGCCAAGGTCGGCTGTGCGATGAAGGTTGCATCAGGAGTCAGCGTGGCAATCCAGTCGGCTATGCTGGCAATAGAGAACCGCTGCGTATCGTCCAACGACGGAATCATCGAGGACGACATCGAGAAGACCATCGCCAACCTGGGCCGCATCGGATCCTTCGGTATGAAGGAGACCGACCGCGTCATCCTGGACATCATGGTCTGCAAGTAGGCTTCTTATAATAAATCGGCTGCTCTCCTCCGGAGACCTTCCGCTTCGCTCCATCCCGTCTCTCGCTTCGCTCGATCCACCCATTCATGTGGCCATGGGCGGCCACAGGTCCCGGAGGAGACAGCCGATCGTCTTGCGAACAAACCCGATAAAAAAGACCGGTTCAGAAGGACCGGTCGGTGGATTATGCAATTTGTGGACGTCCGTTGCGTTCCGGACGTGAAGGTTTCTCTCGCTCCGGCATCTTTCCGGCAAGAAGTTCCTCGTAGCGCTGGCGGCGCTTGAAGATATCCACTGCCATATAGATGGCCGATTTCATTGAACGAGGGTCGGCCTCGTCGCGTCCTGCCATTTCGAATGCAGTGCCGTGGTCTGGAGATGTACGGATCACTGGAAGACCGGCAGTGAAGTTCACGCCATCCTCAAAGGCAAGAGCCTTGAATGGAGCGAGCCCCTGGTCATGATACATTGCCAGAGTCGCGTCAAAGCGGTCATAATGATGAAGGCCGAAGTAGCCGTCAGGTGAGAAAGGACCGAATGCGTCAATACCTTCCTCCACTGCTCTCTTGATTGCAGGTGAAATGATGGTCTGCTCCTCATCACCGAGAAGACCACCGTCGCCGCTGTGCGGATTGAGGCTGAGCACTGCAATCTTTGGCTTGTCTACACAGAAATCCTTCTTGAGCGACTCGTTCATGAGACGAAGTTTGGTCAGGATTTTCTCTTCGCTGATGCTGGAAGGAACATCCTTGAGTGGAATATGTCCGGTAACGACACCGATCTTCAGGTTTTCACTGACCATGAACATGGTTACGTCCTTGACACCGAACTCTTTCTGGAAATATTCCGTGTGGCCGGTGTGCTCGAAGCCCTGATTTGACATGTTCTTCTTGTTGATAGGAGCTGTTACGATGACATCTATAAGACCTTCCTTCAGTTCCTTTACAGCACACTCAAGCGAAGTGATGGCAGCCTTTGCTGAATCTGCAGAAGGCTGACCTGGCTCGACATATACGTTGTCGGGAAGACAGTTCACTACATTGATGCGTTTTGGAAATGCATCCTTCGCAGAACTGATGACATTGGTATCGAAATTCTCGATATTGTGAATGGTCTTCTTGTAGAAGCCCATGATCTTTGACGAACCATAGACGACAGGGGTGAAAGAATCAAGGATTCTTGCATCTGCGAGAGCCTTGATGATCACCTCATATCCGATTCCGTTTCCATCACCCTGGGTGATGCCTACTACTATTTTTCCGTTCTGCATATTATCTAAATCAAAGTATTGTCTTCGTATCCGTA
The DNA here is from genome assembly GCA_024402135.1 of Bacteroidales bacterium. Classification (GTDB taxonomy): domain Bacteria; phylum Bacteroidota; class Bacteroidia; order Bacteroidales; family UBA932; genus Cryptobacteroides. The sequence continues at coordinate 109,123 of JAKSJN010000005.1, read as the reverse complement.
ATCTTCGGGGAGCTGCTCTCCCCTTGCGTATGCGCCGGCTCCGGCATTGACGGCAAGTGCGTCGCATCGTTCGTTCTCCGGATGGCCTGCATGGCCTTTCAGCCAGTTGAAATGCACGTCATGGAGCTTGTATATCCTGTTGAAGCGTATCCACAGATCAACATTCTTGACCTTCTTCCAGCCCTTCAGTTCCCAGTTCTTCAGCCAACCCTCATTGATTGCCTTTACGACGTAAGATGAATCGCTCCATACCTCAACATGCGCATGCGGCCACCTTATGGTCTCCAGACCGACAATCACCGCAAGAAGTTCCATACGGTTATTGGTGGTCTTCATGAATCCTCCGGAAAGTTCTTTCCTATACTCGCCGCATTTGAGGACTACACCATATCCACCAGGTCCCGGATTGCCACTCGAGGCTCCGTCAGTGTACAGATATATGATCGGCTTGTCCTGCATGACTGCAAATATAGTCAAATAGCTCCGAAGATGCTTTCTTACGACTTCTTAATCGTGCTTTTTTGAAAGTCGCTCCGCCACAGGGGCGACCTTGTCATAATCATAGCCACGAGACAGAGCGTAGCGGATAAGCTTGAACTTGGAATACGGATCACCTTCAAGCAGTTTCCACTTTGCTTCCATGACCTTCACCATCTTCGAGTCAGCGACATCTCCGTCCAGTTCTTCCAATGCCGCACTGATGATGCTGCGGTCAATGAATCTGGCACGTAAGAAAGTTGCGATCTTGGCTGGGCCCCAACCGCTGATGGCAGACTTTTCGCGGGCATAAGCCGATGCGTACCGAGAGTCATCAAGAAAAGAATCTCTCTTGAGATCCTCAACCAGGGATTCTGCGGAATCGGAATCCCCTTCCATGAGTTTCAAGGCTTTCTTGCGTATGTCATAGGAGCAGCACTCCCTGCGGGAACAGAGAGTCTGCAACGCCGACAAGGCGTTCCTGTATGCTTCGCTGCGGCCTTCCTCCATGGCTTAGAAATCAAAGCCTACACTGAAGTAGGCGCCAACCTTCTTATTGATATCCGACCAATGGACATCCAGTTTGAGCGGTCCTATGATAGAGTCATATGCATACTCGAGACCGGCACCATAGTGAAAAGCGCCCTCTTTGAAGAAAGAACTCTCATCCCCGCCGAAACGGAACCCCTCGGCAGCAAGCACGCAGTTGGCTATTACAGATATATAATGTGCCTTGCCGACCTTCAGCCTGAGATCATCACGAAGGACCGCAGCATATCTTCCGACAGGAGTGGCATAATTGATTCCGACGAAAGGGACCTGATGATCAAGATATCGTCCAGCCATGCTTCCTCCGATCAGGTTGGTATAGAAAGCCGGCACACTTGCGGACCAGCTGCCATCCTTGTGGACAAGCAGACCTCTTGCATTGAAGCGGGGAATGAGGCTGACTCTGCTGCCCACCCTCTGTACTTTCTTCCAGTCCATCTGAACGATGCCGACCTGGAGTCCCTTCTCATAAAGATCAGTGAATGACCAGCTTGCCTTGAAGCCAAACTCATGACCCGACTCAGGGAAATAGGAGTTGTGAGTAGTGTCGTAGCGGGCATCCACAAATGCAGAAGGCAGATCCGCCGAATATGCTCCCATGGCAGGTTTCTCACCTATCAAGGACATGATCTTCATGAACTCATTCTGTGCTCCGAACTTTACATCAAAGCGCGACCAGTGGACATTGGAGAAATACAATCTCTGCCTGAATCTCCAGAAATCAACGTCAAAGTCCGGTGTACTGCTGCCATAATTGAACATTCTGGCATCGGTATACTCGAACAGCGCATCAGCATTGACAGTCGCTCCATTGGTGCTGTTGAGTCTGTAATGCAGGTCGGCATATGGGTTCGATCCGACCTTGGTGGTCACGTCGAAAGCCGAGCCGCTTACAGAGTTTGTATTGAATCCGAGATTGAAAAGGGCCGACACAGTGGTTTCCGAATCAAAACGGACTCCACCTCCCAGACGGTTAACCGGACCCTTCTCACACTTGATGACCAGTTCAAACGGTTCATCCATACCACGGAGTTCATAAGTCACCGAACGGAATGCTCCTGTAGCATATATCATAGCGACCGCACTCTCAATGTCCTCATAGCTGATCGCCGGGCCGACATCGAAAGGCATGTTCCTGAGAATGTATTTCTCATCCTTCACTGAAAGGCCTTCGAAACAGATTCTGTCCACAGCGACAGCCGTGCCGCCTATGTCAATCGCCGGGGTATTGCGCAGCTTCTTGGTGGCAGGTCCGACCATTCTCTTGACCCTGCGAAGGGCATCTGCATTGTTTACAGCCGCCTGGTATCCACGGTCGATGATATCGGCGACACTCTGCTTGTCGAAACTCATCATGCTGTAGCCGGTCAGGTCTGGTTTGATGAACACGTCAGGGATGCCGACATTGGCCTCGTAAGCGTCACGTCCAAGCATGGCAATGGTCATATTGAGCAGGTCTCCGAGGTTGTTGACTTCATCATAGCCAAGGGCCCTGTCCGAAAGGTCCACTCCGATTACGATATCCGCACCTGCCTCACGCGCGATGTCTGCAGGGAAATTGTTGCGCATACCTCCGTCTACCAGCACCATACCGTCAGTCTTGACAGGTGCGAAGACTCCTGGTATGGACATCGTCGAACGCAATGCAGTGGTAATATCTCCGCTGTGCCATATCTTGGCGCGGTAAGAAAGCATGTCGGTTGCGACACACACGAATGGAATCGGGAAATCCAGGAAGCTCATGTCTTCATGATAGCCCACGGTGACCTTGTTGATCAGGTTGCTCACATTATGTCCGGTAATGTATGCCGAAGGAAGACTGCCTATCAGGTTTTCCTTGATGGTGGAGGCGCCCTCCTCCGAATCCGCACCGAGGTATATACCTTCCTTCTCGTCGGAATCATCCCTCTTGTAGTAGAAAGGAACGCTGAAGATGTACTTTTCCTTGTACAGTCTCTCATTATATGAGAGCGACGTGACCGGAATCTTGTCACTCATGATGACACCCCAGTCCAGCGAGCGCATAAGCGAATCCATCCAGGTCGGACTGTAACCCATGGCGCAAAGACCGCCCATGAGACCTCCGATACTTGTTCCAAGCACCATGTCGATAGGAATGCCCTGTTCTTCCAGGTACTTCATGACTCCGATATGCGCTCCACCCTTGGCACCACCTCCACCCAGGACGAGTGCAACGGTCCTGCGGTTTTCCGTCTGTCTTATGACATCCATCCTGGTGCGCATGTCAAGCATTGCAGCATGGTCAACATCAGGAGTTACCGACGACAGACCTACTGTCTGACCTTGCTTTACGACCTGTGCGCCTGCATGATCTGCGGCAGATAGAAGAAGCGCCGCAAAAAGAATTGTGATCAACTTTTTCATACTACTGATTCTCTTTGTGTTGGCCGGCAAGCATTCCGCATGCGGCAAGTATGTCTTCGCCCCTTGACGAGCGTATTGTACATGTTATTCCGTGAGCGCTCAGCCTGTCGCGGAAAGACTCCATGATGGAATCCGATGAAGTCTTGTACGGGAAGTCCGGAATCTGGTGGAATCGGATCAGGTTGACACGGCATTCCATGCCACGGAGAAGACGGATGAGACCGTCCTCATGACGCTTGGTATCATTGAAACCGGCGAACATTGTATACTCGAAACTGACACGGCGCTGACCGGTAAAGTCGTATTGACGTATCATGGCAATCACCTCATCCAGCGGATACGCTTTCTGGACGGGCATCATCGATGCGCGCTCGTCCGGGAATGGGTCATGGAGACTGATGGCAAGATGGCAACGGCTCTCTTCCAGATACTTGCGCAGATTTGGAAGGACACCGATAGAAGATAGCGTGATGCGTTTAGGGCTCCAGCCGAAACCCCAGTCTGCGGTAAGGACCTCTATGGCACGTGAGACATTCTCCCAGTTGTCAAGAGGTTCTCCCATGCCCATGAACACCGCGTTAGTGAGTTCCTGGGATTCATCGATCGATATGAACTGTGCGAGAATGTCCGCAGCAGAGAGGTGGCCATGAAAACCCTGTCTTCCTGTCATGCAGAACTTGCAGCCCATACGGCATCCAGACTGCGATGAGACACAGAGAGTCTTGCGGTCCGCATCCGGAATCATCACGGCCTCGATCGCTGCGTCTTCGAAATCTTCCGGCTGTGCATTCTCGTATGCATTCAGACCGGACTTGCGGACACAGCTGACTGGGAAAAGATACTTTTTGGTACCGTCCGAGGACAATGCCATACCGGCTGGTGCAACGGCACCAACTTCATATTTTTCAGAAAGTTTCTCGCGTCCTGCCTTCGAGATGTTCGTCATCTCATCGATGCTGTGCACTCTCTTGGAATACATCCAGTCAGCTATCTGCTTTGCGGTGAAAGCTGGCAGCCCGAGAGATGTCACGACAGCCTTCAGTTCGGCAGGGGTCTTACCCAAAAGCTTTATTTTCATAATTCAAGCGTATATCTTGCAAAATTATCAAAAATCCAGCGATATGGCAACGCGCGCACGATTGCCTGATTACCATAATTTGGCTAAATTTGTAAGTTTAGGTAACAGCAAATAATAAAACGACAAGAATATGAAAAGAATCTTCACAATCATCGCCTGTGCGATCCTTCTCGCAGCCGGCAGCACCAGACTCTCGGCAAGTGACGGGCTGACATCTACTGCAGCGTCAGACAGCCGTATCACCTGGGTCGGAAGGACCCTCGTCGAGGGTAACGATGTATCATGCGACTGGAGTGCCACCTATGCAAAGATCGCATTCGAAGGCAACTACCTTGCAATTGAAGTATCTGACACCAAAAAGAACTACTGGAACGTCTGGATCGACAAGATGCCTGTGACCGAAGCTGACATAGTCATTGCGACCGAAGGCGAGAACGACTTCATCACCATTGCTGACCCTGCATGGTTCAAGGAGAAGTACGGGAAGAAGGGGCCTGTCAGCCATACCGCCATCATCCAGAAGCGCACCGAAGGCGAGCAGGGCAAAGCTACCTTCCACACATTCTACACCACAGGAAGAATGCTACAGGCACCAGGCCTCAACGAGCGTATGATAGAGTTCATCGGAGACTCTTACACATGTGGATACGGATCAGAGAACAGCATCTCTACCGATCCATTCACTCCCGAGACTGAGAACAGCGGCAAGACCTACGCATCATTTGTAGCCCGCTGCTTCCAGGCCGACTATGTCACCGTGGCTCACTCCGGAATGGGCATCGTCCGCAACTATAACTCAAAGTTCCCAGGCTATGCCATGCCGGAGCGCTACCTCCAGGTATTCGACGAGATCAAGGAGCCGGCATGGGACGCATCCGCCAACGGATTCAAGCCAGCCATGACAGTCATCTATCTCGGCACCAACGATTTCTCAACCTCACTCATGCCTCACTTCCCTAATTTCGAGAAAGCATACATCAGACTTCTCGAGGAAGTCAAGGCAAACTATGGCGAGAACCACCCTATCCTCTGTGTAGCATCAAAGCGCAACCTCATGTTCGACTATGTCCGCCGCGTGGCAGAGGACTGCGGAATGAAGAATGTCGAGTATCTCGGATTCTTCGATGCCGTCCATCATGAGAACAACGACGAGCTCGGAGCAAGCTACCATCCTAACCAGATTGCACACAACAAGCTGGCACACGCAATAGCACCATACATCGCGACAATGACAGGCTGGGACCTTAAGGAACTTTAAAATCATGAAAAAGACAATATCGGCAGCATTGATCCTGCTTGCATGCGGGACAGCTGGAGCACAGGTGCTCCAGGGAATCATCGACAGACATCCTGCAAACGCCAGCGGCACAAAGGAGTTCACCACAGAGTCAATCACTCTTGACAGGAGCATCTACCCGACCCAGGCTTCTCTCGGCTGGGACAGCGAAGGATTCATCACCGGATACATCGGCAACAAGATGTACCGTTTCGACGTGAAAGGAAATGAGCTGCCTGTTGCACGGGATGCCCAGGCAAGTGCAAGACCAAGACACACAGGACTCCCCGAAAATGCAGCGGACGTAACCTCATCTCCCGACAGGTCAATGGCCGCATATACAGTCGGCAAGAGCCTTTACTATATCGATTCATTTGACAAGAGCCATCTGATTGCCGAAAGCGAAGGTGAGCGCATCACCTATGGCCAGAGTGTCTCTCGCAACGAATTCGGCATAGGCGAAGGAATCTACTGGTCGCCTATGGGACGCAAGATAGCCTTTTACCGCAAGGACGAGGCGAAGGTCACCGACTTCCCTCTTCTTGACATCGACACACGCACCGGTGAGCTTGTGAACATCCCTTATCCTATGAACGGAATGGATTCAGAGCTCATCACCCTGGGAATATATGATCTCTCTTCCGGAAAGACCGTATGGGTCAAGGCCGATGATTTCACCGAGGAACGTTTCCTTACCAACATCAGTTGGTCTCCTGACGAGAAATACGTGTTCATCCAGGTACTTGACCGTACCCAGCACCATATGCGCCTCAACATGTACCGCGCCGACAACGGAGTTTTCGTGCGCACCCTTCTTACCGAAGACAATGACGCCTGGGTAGAACCATATTCTCAGCTGCACTTCCTCAAGGGAACCTACCAGTTCATCTACAGCAGCGACAACAGAGACGGTTACAAGAGCCTGTATCTCTGCGACACCCTAGGCACAGTTCGCCGCATCGTCAATGTGAACGCCGACATCGAGTATCTCGACAATAACGGATCATCAGTATTCTACAGGAGTTCGGAGGTGTCTCCAGCCGAGAGGCATGTATGCCGTGTCGAGATCCGCCAGGGAATGAAGAAGAATGTCGCACAGGCAAGATTCGGAAAGCCCGTACGCCTTACCGGTGCACGCGGAGTCCACAGAGTAAGCTTCAGTCCCGACTACAAGTACATAATCGACAGCTACAGCAGCTTCAACAATCCATCTGCCACTGAGATACGCCAGGTATCGGACGGTTCGCTTACCAGGGTACTCTTCCAGGCTGCCGACCCACTTTCCGAATACCGCCACGGCGAGGTCATCTTCGGCAGCTTAAAGAGCGCAGACGGACTCTATGACAACCACTATCGCATGATACTTCCTTTCGGCTTCGACCCGGGAAAGAAATATCCCGTCATGGTATATGTCTACGGAGGTCCTCATACCCAGCTTGTAAATGACAGCTGGCTCGGCCAGATCCGCATGCTCGAGATGCTCATGGCCCAGAAGGGCTACATCGTATACGTCCAGGACAATCGCGGCACACCATACCATGGAACTGCATACGAGAAGGCAATCAACCGCCAGCTCGGAGTTGCCGAAATGCAGGACCAGATGGTCGGCATCAACATGCTCCGCAGTCTGCCATATGTCGACAAGGACCGCATGGGCGTACACGGATGGAGCTATGGTGGATTCATGACAATCTCACTTATGACCACCTATCCAGACGTCTTCAAGGTCGGTGTTGCCGGTGGTCCTGTCATCGACTGGAAGTGGTACGAGATCATGTACGGCGAACGTTACATGGACACTGAAGCGACCAACCCTGAAGGATTTGCCAAGGTCAGCCTTATCAACAAGGCAAAGAATCTCAAAGGCAAGCTGCTCATATGCCAGGGCGCGATTGACGACACCGTGGTATGGGAGCACAGCCTCAGCTTCGTGCAGAAGTGCATTGAGGAGAATATCCAGCTGGATTACTTCCCGTATCCACGCACCAAGCACAATGTCGCAGGCGACTGGAGAGTCCATCTCAACCAGAAAATTGCAGACTATTTCACCGACCACCTTTAATGAAAGCATAGATGAGAAAGCTTTTCACAATAGCTTCCATGCTGCTTGCATTGACCGCAGCAGCCCAGAACAGCACAAAGAAGACAATTGCCATCGAGGACTACGACGCATGGCAGAGTACAGGAACTCCGGTCCTCAGCCCGGACGGCAATATCGTCGCGTTCACCGTCAACCCGCAGGAAGGTGACGGAGAACTTGTGATAAGGAACAGGGCCGATGGAAGGGAACTCAGGATCGAGCGTGGAACCAACGCTACGATAACCAGCGACGGACGCTGGGCATTCTTCAGCATAAAGGCACCTTTCCAGGCGACCCGCCAGGCAAAGATCAAGAAGAAGAAAGGTGATGACATGCCGAAGGATACCGCCGCGTATGTTGACCTGAAGACTTTCGAGCTGCTCAGAATCAATGATGCCCAGAAGTTTACCGTCAGTGGAAACGGCTCTGTTGCAGTATACAAGTCGAAACTGACAATCCCGGCAGACACCGTGGCGAAGACCAAGGAGAAGAAAGAGGACATCACCGTCATCATGAACATGACCAATGGCCGTCGTGACACCCTCAGACATGTCGCCGCATTCGATTTCGATCATGCTGGCAGGCAGATGGCAATCCGTTTCGAGAAGGACAAGAAAGACTCGACCACCGAAAATGCCCTGCATCTCTACGATCTTGCAAGCATGACCAGCCGCAGGCTTGATGGCGGCAAGGAGTTCTACTCGATGCCTGCGTTTGCCGAAGATGGCAGCAAGCTCGTCTGGCTAGCATCCATCGACAGCGCCAAGACCGGAGGAAAGCACTGTTCCGTCAACCTCTACGAGGAAGTCATCAAGGGCAAGGGCCGCAAGGCTGTCAAGGATTTCCGTATCAGCGAGCTCATCCCGCAGACCTGGTCATCAGACGGTCTGTGTGTGAATGAGAATGCTTCTCCTTCATTCACCAAGAGCGGAAACCGCATCCTTCTTGGCATAGGCGAGTGTGCGCCTGAGAAAGATACCACAATAATCGATTTTGAAACCGCCAGCCTGGATATCTGGAACTACGATATCTACATGACTCCTCCTATGCAGAAGGCACGTCTCGCGCAGCTCAGGAATCAGACTTTCAGGAGCGTCATCAACCTTGACAGCAATCCGAACACCATCGTGCGCATCATCGGCAACCAGTTCGAGAATGCGCAGTTCGCACGTTTGGGCGACAGCGACATCGCCCTGGTAACAGACAGAGCACCATATATGATCAGCTCGACCTGGGACAGCAACCCATGGAATGATGTCTATACCGTAAACCTCCGCGATGGAAGCCGCAAGCTGCTCTTTGAGAAGCTTTCATCAAGCACTCCAAGGCTCTCCCCTAGCGGCAACTACATAGTTTGGTTCGAGTACAAGGACCTTTCATGGAAGAGCATGAGACTGGCAGACGGAAGCATCCGCGACCTTACATCGAAGCTGGACGGTATCTTCTATGACGATGAAGACGACCATCCGGACGACAAACCGGCAAGCGACAGCCCACATTGGATTGAAGGAGAAGACAGTTTCCTCATTGCAGACAAGTTCGACATCTGGAAAATCAGTGCCGACGGCAGCAAGGCTGTATGTCTTACCGCCAAGGAAGGTGCAAGACGCAACATCCAGTTCAAATATGTCAATATCGAGGAGAACCTTGCATCACGCGCAATGACCAGTCTTGGCGCCAACAACCTCGTGAACTCAAAGCGTGACGTCATGCTCAGCGTATTCGACAGAAACACCAAGGATAACGGATACGCCAGCATCAGCCTTGCAAAGCCAGGACTCAAGACCTGCTTCGCAGATGCGAACACATACGCATCTCCACGCAGGGCCAGCAACTCGGAGACCATAGTGTTCAAGAAATCAAATGTCAAGGACTCACCTGACATCTATACAACCACAGACCTCTGGAAGAGCAGCGAGCGTCATTCAGCCATCAATCCTCAGCAGAAGGATTTCAACTGGATGAATGTCCAGCTTGTAAAATGGAACGCATATGACGGAACTGAGCTGGAGGGACTTCTCTACACACCAGAGGACCTTGATGTAAACGGAAGCTACCCTATGATGGTATACTTCTACGAGAAATACAGCAATGAGCTCAACGCGTACAGAACTCCATCACCTAGCCGTTCTACCGTCAACTTCCCTACCTACGCAAGCAATGGATACATCGTGTTCATCCCAGACATTGTATACGTCGACGGTCATCCCGGCGAGAGTGCTTACAACTGTATCTGTTCAGGAGCCGAGGCCATGTGCGAACAGTTCAAGTTCATCGACAAGAGCCGAATGGCCATCCAGGGACAGAGCTGGGGAGGATACCAGACCGCATATCTTGTAACCCGTACCGACATGTTCGCGGCAGCCGGAGCAGGAGCCCCGGTAGGCAACATGACCAGTGCTTACGGCGGTATCCGCTGGGAATCCGGAATGGTCCGCGCAATGCAGTATGAACACGGCCAGAGCCGAATCGGAACCTCTCTCTGGGCCGATGGAGGTCTGGACCTCTATATCGAGAACTCCCCTGTATTCCATGCAGACAAGGTCAAGACACCGGTACTCATCATGCACAACGACGCTGACGGCGCCGTTCCATGGTATCAGGGCATCGAGTTCTTCATGTCACTCCGACGCTTCGGCAATCCTGCATGGCTGCTCCAGTACAACGACGAGGCACACAACCTTGTCGAGCGCAGAAACTGCATGGATCTCAGCAGACGTCTGCAGCAGTTCTTCGACCATTACCTCAAGGGCGCACCGGCTCCTGCATGGATGGTCACCGGCGTTCCTCAGACCCGCAAGGGCCAGTATTTCGGATTCGAACTCGCTGAATAATCTATGAAAAAAACACATATCACCATATTTGCTCTGTTGTGCAGTGCCATGGCGTTCGCACAGAGTGTGAATGACTGGGAGAATCCTGATGACATTGGAATAAACAAGGAGGCATATCATGCTACCCTGACACTTCCATCACAGCGCTATGACTGCGGTGAGTGTACGTCTCTGGACGGAGTGTGGAAGTTCCACTGGTATCCGAGACCTGAGCAGAGAATCCTCAACTTCTATGAGAACGGATTCGATGTCAGCGGATGGGACGACATCGTCGTTCCGGGAGAATGGCAGCTTCAGGGCTACGGCATCCCTATCTATACAAACTGGACGCTTCCGTTCAAGAAGAACCAGCCACTCGTAATGACAGAGCCTCCAAAGGATTGGTTCACTTACGAGAACCGCAACCCTACAGGACAGTATGTGACCACCTTCGACATCAAGAAAGAAAAGAAGAGATACTATATCCACTTCGCAGGCGTGGAGTCGGCAATGTATCTGTGGGTAAACGGCCAGAAAGTCGGATACAGCCAGAACTCGATGGCTCCGGCTGAGTTTGACATCACACAATATGTCATCGATGGCAAGAACACGCTTGCAGTAGAGGTCTATCAGTTCTCGGATGGCAGTTATCTTGAGGACCAGGATATGTGGCGCCTTTCCGGCATCTTCCGTTCCGTGGATCTCTGGACCCGTCCCGAAACCCATATCAGGGACTATTCCATCAATGCCGAACCGAATGCCGACTTCTCAAAGGCCGACGCCTCTGTCAGGATCATTCTTGAGAACAGTGCCGCGAAGGCTGCCAAGAATCTCGACCTGACAGTGGAAGTCAGTGGCAAGGACAAGCGTGGCAAGGCTGTGATCTATTCAGCAGGCCAGCTTGTCAAGAAACTGGATCCGCAGGGAAATGTTGCCGTTGAACTTGCATTTGACATGGACTCCCCTGCGCTCTGGTCGTCCGAAAAACCTAACCTTTATGACGTGGACATCATTCTCAGCAGCAAGGGTGTCGAGATTGAACATTTCAAGAACCATCTTGGAGTGAGAAAGGTCGAGACCCGCGGAGAAGTGTTCTATTTCAACGGCGAACCGATCAAGATGAAGGGTGTCAACAGACATGAATTCCACCCTCATACAGGCCGTACCATCGACAGGGCGACCATGGAGCTGGATCTCAGGCTTATTAAGCAGGCAAACATAAACATGGTGCGTACTTCGCACTACCCTGACGACCCTCTGTTCTACGAGTTGTGCGACATCTATGGCCTTTATGTCATGGACGAGGCAAATCAGGAAAGCCATGACTATGGCCTTCGCAACAGAGAGCTTGGCGACAATCCTGACTGGACAAAAGCCCACGTGGACAGAGCCATGGCTCTTGTTGAGCGCGACAAGAACCATCCGAGCATCATATTCTGGTCCCTTGGAAACGAGGGCGGCAAGGGCATCAATTCCATCGCCATGGCGGAGACAGTCCGCAGTCTGGACAACACTAGACTGGTGTTCAGCGACACCGACCGCGAGATTTCGGACATCTATGACGACGGATATCTGCCTCCGAAGCGCACTGCCGAACTGGCGAAGGAAATAACAGACAGGCCTTTCTTCATGCGCGAATATGCCTACGCCGGCGGCAACTCTCTGGGCAACTACCAGGAATATGCCGATGTGATTGCAGCCGACCCGAGCATACTTGGCGGCGCAATCTGGGAATGGTGCGACCACGGCCTTGCAAAGAAAATCGGAAGCAATGTCATGAGATACGGGACCAACCCTTCATCTCTGAAGCTCGAGGCTGACGAGTTCTTCGCATATGGAGGCGACTACGGAGACAAGCCGGAGTCAGGGACGACCTGCATCAACGGAATCGTCCGCGCCGACCGAGTTCCTTATCCTCAGTATTATGAGGTCCAGAAAGTCAATCAGTTCCTCAGCTTCGAGCTGGTATCCTCAAGCAATGTGAAGGTCAACAACGGTTACAGCTTTACCTATGCCGACGAGTTCGACTATTTCTATGAGTTTGTCGACGACGGCAAGGTGGTATATTCCGGAGAGCAACCTCTCAACACCAACAGCATACTCGAGATTCCGGCTTTCGGAGACACTGAGGGCGAGGTTTTCCTCAATGTTTACGCCAAGCTGCGCAGACCTGCAGTATGGGCTGATGCCGGCTTCGTTGTTGCAAAAGAGCAGTTCAAGTTGGCCGATGCCGCTCCTGTGAAGCTTCAGGCAAAGGGTTCAGCACCAGTTCTCAAGACTGTCGATGGTTGCTTTGAGGTAACAGCAGGTTCCGATGTCATTCTTGTCGACAAGGCAAACGGACACCTCGTTTCATGGATGCATGACGGCAACGAAATCATGGCAGGAGTGCTGGAACCATATTTCTGGAAGCCTGCGACCGAGAATCAGAAGCATAATAATTACAACCGCAGACTCGGTCCATGGCGTAATGCCGGAAGCGAAATGAAACTCGTCGGCACAGAAACTTCAACAGATGGCGGCATACTTTCACTGACATTCAGGAATGAGATGGAAATCGGTGCCGACTACACACTTTCATACCGCGTAAATGGCGAAGGCAGAGTCGAGGTCAGTGCCGACTACAAGCCGCACGCGGAGAATATCGCGCTCATGCCTAAGTTCGGCATGCGCATGCGCATCAGACCGTCAATGGACCGGATTACCTGGTATGGACGCGGAGAAAAGGAGAACTATCCTGACCGCAAGAACGGCTATCTCATAGGACTCAATGAACTCCCGCTCAGCGAGTTCGTGGTCAACTACCCTGCTCCGCAGGACAATTCCAACCGCTGCGACGTCCGTTGGATAAGTTTCAATGACGGCAAGTCCAAGATCTGTGTCGATGGTATCCAGCCGCTTTGTTTCAGGGCTTGGCCTTGGAGCGAAGAGGACATCGAGGCTGCCAGACATCCTCAGGATCTCAAGACCCGTGATTTCATAAACATCAACCTCGATCTCAACATCCACGGTGTGGGCGGAAACGACGGCTGGGGTGCGCGCACCCTTGACGAATACACATTAGACGGCAACAAACCATATCATTACTCATTCATACTTCACGCAGAATAATGAAAAAGCTCTACACAACCATCGCTCTGGCTGCAGCGTGTTTCGCAGCCAATGCCCAGAACCCTATCATCACCGGTATGTTTGCACCGGATCCTGCACCTTACGTCCACGACGGTAAAGTCTACCTTTTCGTCGACCATGACGAGCCCGATGCGACCTTCTATTTCATGAAGGACTGGCATGTCTTCAGCACTGAGGACATGGTCAACTGGACACATCTCGGAGCACAGGTGTCAACTGCAACCTTTGACTGGGCGGTCCAGGGAGACAACGCATGGGCCAGCCAGGCCGTAGAGGTCGGCGGGAAGTGGTACTGGTACCTAAGCATCATCGAGAAAGCTACAAGGGCACAGGTGATTGCAGTAGCTGTGGCCGACAACCCTATGGGACCATGGAAAGATGCCATCGGAGGTCCTATCGCAAAGGGTGAGGGCTCTTTCATCGACCCTACGGTCTTTGTCGATGATGACGGCCGTGCATACCTCTTCTGGGGCAACAAGGGCTGCTGGTACGGCGAGCTCAACCCTGACATGATCTCATTCAAGAACGGATTCAAGGAAGTGCCAGGCTTCCATGATCCTAAGTGCTTCGGCCCTGCAGTCATGAAAATGAACTGGGGAAAGGGCGAGATGGAGATGATGGTCGGCTATGAGGAAGGTCCTTGGGTCATGAAGCGCAACGGCATCTACTACATGAGCTACCCTGCCGGTGGTGTTCCCGAGCACATGGCATACTCTACCGCGAAGAATATCAATGGTCCTTGGACATACGGTGACAAGATCATGGAGATCGCTCCTAACAGTTTCACCATCCATGGCGGTAACGTCAATTTCAAGGGTCACGACTATATGTTCTACCACAGCGGAATGCTTCCGAACGGAAACAGCTACCGCCGCAGCGCATGCGTGGAGGAATTCAAGTTCAATCAGGACGGATCGATCCCGTTCATTCCTGCCACCGTTGAAGGCGTCGCACCTGTCGGCACGCTCAACCCATACAACAGGGTCGAAGGTGAGACCATGGCACAGTCGTATGGAGTGAAGAATGACAGGCTCGCAGGCAAGAGACACTACATCACATCAATCCATCAGGGGGACTGGATCTGTATCCGCGAGGTGGATTTCGGCACAGACCAGCCGAAGGAACTTACTGCAGAAGTACTCAATGTGAAGCACCCTGGACGTGCCGAGTTCTATCTTGACACCCTCTACATCCAGGAAAAGCGTGTGCGTCCTATCGCTACGATCAACGTGGAGGAAGGAAGCACGGTCATCACAGCACCTGTACGCGGTGAAGTCAGCGGAAAGCACAACGTCTACATCCTCTTCCGTGGAGGTGACGACGAGCAGCTCTTCGACCTTGACTGGTGGCAGTTCAGCAAGTAATCTTTCAATAAGGAAATGGGAAGCATCCTGATGGAAATCCTTACACTGCTGCTGGCATTCGCGATGCCGGCAGCAGTTATTCACATATGCAGGAAGTACCCTCGACTCGATGCCCTGGGACCTGTCATAATTCTATATGCTCTTGGAATAGTTGCAGGTCTGCTGGGGTTGAAATCCGGCATGCAGAACCTTATCGCCAACGCTACCATCCCTGTTGCGATTCCTCTCATACTGTTCGGCAACCCGATCAACCTCACAAAGAAGAGTACAAGGGACATGGTGCTTGCATTCGTGAGCTGCCTTGTCGCTACCATGAGCGCTGTTGCAATCAGCTATTCCATTTTCCATCCAGGACCAGAAGTCGCCGGAATGGTTTCAGGCTGTGCGACCGGAGGTACCATGAACATGGCGTCCGTCAAACTGGCTTTAGGAGCGGATGATGCGTTATTCGTTCTTCTCAACACCTACGACATGACCGTTTCCAGCGTGTATATCCTGTGCCTGCTGGCATTCGGAATACGTCTGGCAAGAAATATACTTCCTGTAAGAACAGTTCCTGTAGCTATGGGCAATACCGATGCTGAAAAGGTTGTAAAGGCAAAGCCTGTCGATTATATCGTCTTCCTTGGATGGGCTGCACTCTGCTGCGCGATAGCATACCTGGCTACTCTGTTTTTCTCTGAAGGTGTGTTCATGCTGGTCTTCATACTTGTCATCACAGCCCTTGGAATAGGATTGTCATTCGTCAAAAAAATCAACTCAAGGCCGGGCTCATACGACATGGGAATGTATCTGGTGTATGTATTCAGTTTCACCGTGGCCTCAATGGCGGACTTCAGGAACATGTCGCTTTCGGAGAACGCTTCCCTGCTCGGCTTCTTCGCATGCGTCATCTTCATCTCTCTGGCGCTCCATATGCTGTTCTCACGGCTTCTGAAGATTGATGCGGACACGGCAGTTATCGCATCCAACGCATTCGTGAACGCCCCTCCGACTGTGCCAGTCATTTCCTCTGCGATGAAGAATCCTGCTGCCCTTACCGCCGGTCTCACTATCGGTATCGTAGGTTATGCAATCGGCACATACCTCGGCATTCTCGTCGCCACGGTGCTCGGGTGACGTCTTAATCTGACGCGAGGATTAGAATCCTCCAGGCCTTCTCTTAAAGTAACTAATTTTCTATTATTTATTTGCGAATAATAGAATTTTAGTTACTTTTGCATTGGACTAAATAATACGATTCTACCTATGACGAAAAAGGTGAGGGAGGTAATAAACCTCCTCGAAGAGAGTGGCTGGAGTCTCGTCAGGATTAGAGGAGATCACAGGATCTATATGAAAGAAGGAGCCAGAAGACCAATCGTTGTCCCTGGTAACTTGAATGACGATCTTGCGGCTGGAACTTTAAAGTCCATACTCAGAGAGGCAAGCATATAGAATAAAACCATAAGAGAAGCAATAACATGGGAGCAGTGACAGTAATCATCGAGCGGGCAGACAGTAATTTTTCGGCATACGTCCGTGAAGTGGATGGAATAACCGCAACGGGAACATCTATTGACGAGATCAAGACTTCGATAATCGAGGCCCTGGACGTGTTCGTGGCAAGCTGCAAGGAATTCGATTGCGCTATTCCAGAAGCATTGGAAGGCGGCTACAAAATCACCTTCGAGCTTGATATCCAGAGTCTGCTTACAATATATCAGGGTATCTTCACCAAATCGGGACTTGAGAAGATTACCGGCATCAACCAGAAGCAGCTCTGGCACTATGCCAAAGGGCTTTCAAAGCCACGTGAAGCACAGAGACAAAAGATCGAGAACGCACTTCACCGTCTCGGTAGCGAACTGGTATCCATTTCCCTCTGACCACGAGTTTATAGAAGATCTCTATCATATCGTACAGTTTTTGATATATACTATATTTTGTATATATTTGTATTCATGAGAGACATTGGCACATACTCGGAAAAGGAACTGCTGGTCGGATTGGGAAGGACATTAAAGAATGCCAGGATGGATCGCGGCTTGCTGCAGGCTGACGTCGCAGAGGCAAGCGGTCTGTCACAGTTCTCTATCAGCCAGATAGAGAATGGACGGAACACTTCCATGCAGAGCCTTATCGCAATACTTAGGGCACTGGACAGGCTGGACATCGTCGAGCCTTTGATTGATAACAGCATAAGTACTCCTATCGTATCGGGCTACGGCCAAACTGGCAGCGAATCGGCTCTGTGTGATTCAGCCCTGCCGGTCGGGATCGACTGGAAAGAATTCGACGAGATTGCGGCAGCCGAAAACAAGACCCGCGAGAGTCTGCTGAAGAATGTCATTGACATCTTCATTTCGGTGAGACGTGAGAACAATGCAGCCGGCTTCATGAAGTATAAGGGTATTGCCGCCTCTATCACAGATGAGGAAATCGACAGCGACATACGTTTACGAAGGATGTTTGCACGATGAAGGTCTTTCTTGATTGCAACGTGTTCATGGACTTCTATTCCGGGCGCCAATACTGTGAGGAGACTGCCCAGATACTGTCAATGGCACAGGACGGCAGGATCAAGGCAAGTACCTCCATGATCTGTGTATCCGATATCATATACCTGTTCGAAAAATACAAGATCATTCCGAAGAGATTGATTCCTGAGGCCATCCGAGACCTGTCATCGTTGATAGAGGTCCTTCCAGTTGGAAATGACGAGCTTCAAGAGGCCCTATCCATGGAATACTCCCGCGACCTCGAGGATCTGCTCGAGATATCGTGCGCCCAGCGTAATGAATGCGACGCCATAATCACAATCAACAAAAGGGACTTCACCCAGGCAGAAATACCTGTCTACTCCCCTGCTGAGTTCTTGCAACGAATCATCGAGTGACTTGACATTCTATACCGCTGAATATTCTATAAGAATGACTAAATTTGGAAGAACGAAAAAACAGAAATAATGAGAATCAAGGAAGGATTTGTGCTGCGCGATGTATGCGGCGAGAAAGTGGTGATGGGTGAGGGTCTCAAGACCATCAACTTCAGCAAGATGATCCATTTCAACGACACTGCCGCATACCTTTGGAATGAGCTTCAGGGTAAGGAGTTCGATGTCAATATGATGGCAGAACTTCTGTGCGGGAAATACGAGGTCGGCAAAGAGCTTGCTCTTGCGGATTCCCAGTCGCTTGCCGACAAGTTGATCGAGGCAGGAGTCTTTGAAGCGTAATGGCCGTTTCGGAAAGAAAATACAAGATCGGCGGGCTGTGCTTCGGCGTCAGCCTGGATGAGCCATGGTCTTTCATGGACTATGTTCCGGCTGTTCGCGAGAGGATAGAGACCGCCGCGTCCGGAGAGGTGGTGAAGGTCTTGCCGACGAGGGCGGGAGACGAAGTTCCAGCGCGTACATATGTAACTTGCTGCGAGGAGCTTCCCAAAGGATTCAATTCACGCGTCCTGGATTTTTCCCAGTACGAACCATTCCTTTGCGAGGAGAACACTGACGTTCTATTCCGCCTCTCCATCCGCTCAGACAGACCGGGATGGATAGATTCCGACAGGCTCAGTCATATGCTCAGCGTGGACGACAAAGCTCCCGGCTTCCATATCTATGACCTGGCCGGCGAGACTGTATTCGCATTTGAGGCGGAAAAAGGGAACGCAGTTGCATGGCTGAAGGTGTCGGGAGACTACCATTACGGTGAGTTCTGTGCTTCGGAATCACTGAGAAGCTACTCTGTGCTGTTCCACCTGAATACGGCGCTGATGATGATGTATACATATAACTGCGCTTCGAGTGGAGCTCTCCTGATGCACGCTTCCGTGGTACGTCATGATGGTCTTGCGAATGTCTTTTTTGGAGTGTCAGGGACCGGCAAAAGCACTCATAGCCGTCTGTGGCTTGAGCACATCGAAGGAACCGACCTGATCAATGACGACAATCCGGTTATCCGTGTCGAAGGAGAAGCCGTCTTCATCTATGGAACGCCCTGGAGCGGCAAGACGCCATGCTACAGAAACGTCAAGGTTCAGGTAGGAAAGATCGTCAATCTGCACCAGGCACCACAGAATTCAATAACGAAGGTACAGGGTCTCATGGCCTATGTCGGGATAATATCATCAGCTTCAAGCATACGCTGGGACCATGACATAATGGACGCCATCAACGCCAACGCATCAGCGATAGCAATGACGGTTCCATGTTTCGAGCTCGGATGCCTGCCTGATGCCGATGCCGCCATGATGAGCATGAATGCATGAAAAAAGAGACGTGGAAACGTCTCTTTTTTCATGCCAGCTCAGCTGATATGCTATTGCTGTTCCCGATAGGCGGCCGGCGTGAGCCCTGTCATCTTGTTGAAGAACTTGTAGAAGGACGGAACGCTGGCAAAATGCATGTCATAAGCGATTTCCTTGATGCTGAGATCCGAGTATTTGAGCAGGTTCTTGACATCGAGTATGATGAAGGAATCTATCCATTCGGAGGCTGTCCTTCCGCTGACCTCCTTGATGAATTTTGACAGATACTTTGGAGTCAGAAGGAGTTTGTCAGCATAGAAATCGATGTTGTGTTCTTCCCTGTGGTGCGCTGATACCAGCTTGAGGAAGTTTGCGAAGACAGCGTTTGCCCTCTTGGCTCTTGCCGGCAGCTCCTTGTGAGCCTCGTCAAGGCGGTTGCTCCACATCGTACCCAGAAGATAGAAAATAGATGTTCCAAGGGACTTGACAGCCTCCACCTTGTTCGGCATATCCAGTGTAAGGAGAGCTTCGGCAAGGTCTCGATATTTTTTCATCAACTGCCTCTCAGAGTCATTGAGCCGTATGCAATGATTCTCCAAGGCCAGAAGACTGTCCTCATAGAGCTGATTGAAGTCCATCCGTACTCCAGTGATGAAGGCTTCTGTCGAGGCTACCAGAATAAAACGCAGCTTGGACAGTTCATCACGATCCATTTCCTCTACCCTTGCGATGTTTCCTGGAGTATAGACGATCAGCGATCCTTCCGACACCTCATAAGACTTCAGGTTTATATCTATCGTGAAACTTCCCTCAATACAAAAAAAGACCAGGAAGCCATTGAAACGGGCTGGATACTTCATGAATTCGAGAGATTCGTCATATCCGAGTTCCGCGATAAAGAAATCATCGCCAAGTGCCTTGTAAGAGGCCGGAGGGAGCTGCCTGAGCAGATCCAGTATACTGAAATTCTGTCTTTCTGTCATATCGCATATAAGCTTTTCACATCGCACATGACAGGATCGCCCCCTCATCACACATACTTGTCAGGAGTGTCATGCCAATACTGACTGACATACCGGATTCCTTCATCCGCAATGTTATATCTACGTTCATCATCGTATTATCCATTAACCACCAAAAGAGCCATTTGGATAATATGCAAGGCAAATATAATACATAATAGACAATAACAGGACTCTTTTTTGCAATAATGTCACACGATTTATATTGCAACTATATGAAACTGTTAAAAACCACACTTGTCATTCTATCCCTGACACTGACAGCCAGCCTCCAGGGACAGGAAAGACTCTCTCTCGAGGATTGCCGAAGGATGGCGATATCCAGCAACAGCAATCTCGAACAGGCGCGGATTAGCGTCGACATGGCTCATGCCGACAAAGCCATAGCAAGATCAAACTACTTCCCGAAGATTTCCGCGTCCGGAACATACATGTACAACAACATGGACGTAGCCCTGATCAGCGATGACATGTCTGCCATGCTCCAGAATTCCGGTTCCTTGATTCAGTCGTCCTTGGCATCAAAGGTCGAAGCGCTGACCCAGACAATCATGTCAAACCCGGCGCTGGCAATGGAATATATGCAGAGCCCGATGTGGCAGACGGTCCTCGGAGCACTGTCAACTACTGACGTTTCCCAGGCGATCAACGGGCTTGGCAGTCAGATTGACGATCTTCTGCACCCCGACACTCATAATATACTCATGGCCGGAATCTCAGTCCAGCAACCACTCTTCGTCGGAGGAAAAATCATCGCATCAAACAGGATAGCCGCCCTTGCAGAGGAACTCGCGGAAAGCAAATATGACGCAGAATACGCCCAGGCAATCGTGAACATAGATCAGGCATACTGGCAGATCGTATCGATCGCAGCAAAGAAGGAACTTGCGAAGAACTATTCAGACCTTCTGGCCACAATGCTCCACGATATAGAAGTTGCAGTCAACGAGGGTGTAGCGACCCAGTCCGACGCCCTCACTGTCAAGGTCAAGGCCAACGAAGCCGATATGATGCTCACAAAAGCGACGAACGGCCTCAGCCTGGCCAAGATGCTCCTGTGCGAACTCATAGGTCTTCCTCTCGACTCCGATATCATGCTCGCTGACGAAGGATGCGAGACGGTCAAAGTACCGTCAGCAAGACCGGCCGAGGATATGGCAACGGTAATGGCCTTACGTCCGGAGCTTCGCAGCCTGGATCTAGCATCACGGATCTATGAGAAGAAAGTGACTGTCGCAAGAGCTGACTTCCTGCCGCAACTTGCTCTGACCGGCAACTATTTCCTCACGAGCCCAAGCATGACAAATGGTTTCAGCACAGACCTCAACGGTTTCTTCATGGCAGGCGTGTCGCTTAAGGTTCCACTTTTCCATGGTCTCGAAGGAGTCAGGAAAACCCAGAAGGCAAAGCTTGAAGCCCAGCTCTATAAGTCAAAGTTCGATGACAGCGTGAAACTGGTCAGCCTCGAGATTTCTCAGCTTCAGTCCCAGATGGAGGAAGCCGGCAAGCGTCTGGAAATGGCAAAGAGCAATCTTGACAGCGCAGAAGAGAATCTGCGAGCAGCGACGCTGGGATTCGAGGAAGGCATCATCGAATCAAGCACAGCCCTCGCAGCCCAGACCGCCTGGCTCCAGGCACACAACGAATGCATAGACGCAGGCATCGAACTGCTCATGACCGACACGAAGCTCAATCGTGCCGAAGGAAAGTATAATTCAGAAAAATAGATAACAAAATGAAAAAGCATTACAACGTCTTCATCGGTCTTGCAGCTCTCATCGCGCTGCTTGTCATCATAGGAATTGCAGGATATATCACAGCCAAGCCAAAGGCCATGACCATCCAGGGCGAGGCTGAAGCCACAGAATACAGAGTATCAGGGAAAGTACCTGGCAGAGTGGAAGAAATCTTCGTAAGAGAAGGATCCATGGTCCACAAGGGCGACACACTCGTCCTCATCGATTCTCCGGAAGTCCGCGCGAAACTTGCCCAGGCAAAGGCAGCCAGGGACGCAGCGTTGGCACAGAGCCGCAAGGCTGTAAACGGTGCACGTCAGGAGCAGATATCCGGAGCATATCAGCTCTGGCAGCAGGCAATAGTCCAGGAGGATGTCCTTAAAAAGTCATTCGAGAGAACACAGAACCTATATGACCAGAAAGTGATCTCTACACAGAAATATGACGAAGTGAAAGCCAAGTATGATGCAGCCGTCAGCCAGACCCTTGCAGCCAAGAGTCAGTACGACATGGCTGTGAATGGTGCACGTCAGGAGGACAAGGATGCAGCGCTCGCGCTCGTTCACCAGGCAGACGGAGCTATCCAGGAAGTCGAGGGCTACCTCAGCGAGCTCTACCTCACCGCTCCATCTGATGGAATAATCTCGTCTATATATCCAAAAGCCGGTGAACTGGTAGGCCAGGGTGCCCCTGTAATGACCGTGACCGACCTCTCTGATGTCTGGTTCACATTCAACATACGAGAGGACTATCTGCACGGAATGAAGACAGGAGACAAGATTACGCTCTCCATCCCGGCTCTTGACGGGAAAAAATGCGAGGCTGTGGTAAACTATATCGCAGTACGCGACTCATACGCAACTTGGAAGGCAACCAAGGAAATCGGCCAGTACGATGCAAAGACTTTCGAGGTCCGCGCCGTACCACAGCAGGCAATCGAAGGAATCCTTCCGGGAATGACAGCAATCATTGAATAAAATGCGACTTGAAACTATAAAAAACCTGATCCTGAGGGAACTTGACATATGGAGGAAGCGTCCGATATATGTCATCGCACCTCTTGCGATCATGGCATTCTGCAGCGTCTTCTATCTGACGTTTCTGGGCGATGGTCTGCCATCCGACCTTCCGATCGGAGTTGTCGACAACGACAATTCATCCGTATCAAGGAACTTCGTCCGCCAGCTGGATGCGACCCAGCTCGGAAAGGTCATCAGGTACGACAGTTTCCAGGAGGCCAGGAACGATATGCAGACCGGCAAGCTGACATCCGTATGTCTCATCCCTTCAGGATTCAACAGCGACCTTCAGGCAAACAGACAGCCAAAGATGACGATCTACATCAATGGATTGTACTTTGTTGGTGGCGCCCTGTCGTGGCAAGACCTGCTGACCATGATCAACCTCACCTCAGGAGCCGTCCAGAAACAGGTTCTCGAAGCGAAGGGCGTACCCGCCTCCCAGATGCAGGGAATGCTTCGTCCCATCAACATCGATGTGCACAAGATCGGCAACCCGCTGACCAGCTACAACGAATGTCTGTCTTCGAACATGCTTCCTGGAACGCTCCAGATGGTGATCATCCTTATCCTCATCTATGCCCTGGGAACCGAACTGAAATACGGGACATCAAGGGAACTGATGGAGAAAAGCGACGGATCCATCATCACCGCACTTGTTGGCAAACTCGTTCCGTATACAGTGTTCTTCACACTGCTGGGAATGCTCGTCGAGGTGCTTCTCTACAGCTGGATGCACTTCCCTATCGCCGGATCTCTGGGCAATATGATGCTGGACATGCTGCTTCTCGTATTTGCAAGCGAGGCATGCGCAGTGTTCATCATCAGCCTTATCCCTATCTGCCGCTTTGCCCTGAGCCTCGGAGCCATATTCAGCGTGCTTTCACTCAGCATGACAGGATTCACATTGCCTGTAGAGGTCATGCCAAGAATAATGCAGGGATTCCCATTCATGTTCCCGCTTCGCCACTACTATCTCTTCGAGGTGCAGGAGGTGATGTTCGGAAGCGGATTCGCGGGATGGTGGCAGGAAGCACTCTGGATGCTGGCGTTCATGATTCCACCTTTCGTATTGCTGCCTAGACTTAAATCAGCATATATCAAACTTGACTACCCTAAGAACTAGCCGTTCACGGGTTCGAAACAATACTCATAATGGGTTATCTGAAAAAATGGTTCGCTGACGCGCTGAGCGTATGCCGTCACGAACTGAAAAGAATTTCCTCCGATAGCGGAGTGATGGTCATCTTCCTGGTGGCCGGACTCGGCTATCCCCTGCTATACAACTGCATTTATCACAATGGAGTCCTGGAAGACACGCCGATAGCCGTCGTGGACATGTCCAACACCGCGCACAGCCGACGTTATATCCGCAAGGTCGACTCGACAAGGGAACTGAATGTCGCATTCCGATGTTCGAGCATGGACGAGGCCGAAACTCTTATGCGTGACCGCAAGGTCAAGGGTGTGATCTATTTCCCTTCTGAATTCGGCAGGGACATTGACGAAGGCCGTACAGCCACGCTTTCAATCTATGCCGACATGAGCAGCTTCCTCTACTACAAGAACCTCATGCTGGGCACGAACTTCGTCATGCTCGACGAGATGAAGCAGATAAAGATTGAGCGATACAGCGCGGGAGGAATGTCTGACCAGGAAATCTCACAGCTTATCGAAGCTATTCCATACGAAGACAACAATCCATACAACAGGACGTTCTCATATTCAATCTTCTTCCTGTCGGCCGCTCTGCTGCTGATCATCCAGCAGGTGATGTTCTACGGAATGAGTCTGCTGGCTGGAACAGCGCGCGAGGAAGGACGAAGCTTCACGCATCTGATCGGCAGGATGCATGGTCCCGGAGTCGGACGAATCGTACTTGGAAGAGGCGCGGCTTACTGGCTGCTGTTCATGATCATCGGAACCTATATAGCATGCCTGGTTCCCGCAATCTTCGGTCTGCCGCAGAGGGGCAACTTCTGGGACATCATCGTGTTGCTGCTGTTCTTCGTTACCGACTGTGTATTCTTCGCTACAGCGTGGAGCTCGCTGTTCACAAAGCGAGAGACAGTACTTGTCGCCCTGCTGTTCATTTCACCTATCGTGATGTTCCTGACAGGTTTCTCATGGCCTGTGACGGCGTTCCCGAAGTTCTGGAGGCTGTTCTCTTACATATTCCCGACTTCATTTGCATGTCCGGCATTCATCAACCTGAATACCGCAGGCTGCGACCTTGCGCAGATCAAGGACCTGATCCTATGCCTTACGATTCAGACAGGAGTATACTGTACAATCTCATTCGTTGCAGCATACATCGAGCATCTGAGAGATTAGTAGTCAAAAGGTTTTTGCAAAAAAGAGAACGACCAAATAGTGATGTGAACCCCGATAGTTAGATAAGATACTTTCGGGGTTCACATCACTACTAGATGCGGATGGCTGCGGAGTCGGGGTCCCGACAACTGTCGTATTTATGGATGCAAGGAAGTAAGCGCTGGAGGGGACTCCCGCTTTCATTCTGAAGATGGTGTATTCCACAGGTCCGGAAGAAACCATCAGACCTATCTTGGAACAGCATGAGCTTACGACATCATAGCCTCCGGTTAGTTGATGCTCATCGTTGTATTCGTAGAGCTCTGAAAATTTAAGGGAACGATAGACTTGTTTACACTAAATCTAAAAAGAGAACGCATCCTATTCGGGTGCGTTTTATTTAGTCATGAACCTCTCTGTAAAGTAGGAAATAGCTTTGTAGTGTCCCCAAGCAACATCATCCTTCTTGATAGGATAATAGATTAATTCCCCTTCGTCTATCCACATAATAGCGTCCCTCTCTATATGCAAAGAAGCAAACAGCATCGTAAATATGGAATTTAGTTTTGCTGCATCTTTCAGTGATTCATCAAATATCCATTCTGATATATGAAAACAGGGCATAGTCATAAATATACTAACATTGCCTGCTTCCTCCCCGCTAATACTCTTTGTGTTTTCTATAAGGGATTCAAAATACTTGGAAGATGTAATGGATTGTTTATCCAATGAATAAAAACCAAGTATTGTGATGTCTCCTTTGTTTGGAGTATATATAACAATCGAATCATTCGCTATAGTAGGGAATAAATAACGGCATTTGTCTTGTTCGCTTATTCCCAACGAATACAATTGAACAGAATACAGGTTCCCTTTTATAGGCTCATTAACAAATCTACTATACATACTATATTCTTGTTTTCTTCAAATTTAATACTTTTTTCTCACATAGAAGTATTTATATAAAAACATAATGTAAATGCGTTCTAATGAGATTATTAGTTCTATAGTCACATTGTTTAATAAGAACTTCCAAGAAAGAGGTTTATATTTCAAGATGAGTAGTGGGGGCGAATCCTATTATATGGTGGCAAAGAGAAAAAATAGAAAGCCTGTGCAGATTCGAATTTCAAATCATGGCACTTATGTAAAGACATGGACGGATTTAGTTAATAAAGCAGATAGTAACGTTAGACTTGTTGATCCATCGATTAGTATCAATTTTTCAATTGTCTTTATTGATAACGGAGACAGCCTTACATATGATTGTGACGATAATCAAAACTGTAATGACTGTAATATACCACAATGTGTTCCACAGCAAGTTAAGGGAACAACGGCGAAGAAACATACATATCAGGTAATGCAATATGTGTATGATAGTTCTGTTATTAGGATGAAATACATCCAAGGATTTGTTAATATGCTTTACCAAGCAGTACGTCTTGGAAAATTCAACGACCCCTTACAGAACGCCATTAAACAGCAAGGTGAACAACCACCTATTGAGAGAAAAGCAAAGCCAAAACAATTGAAGTCAGTATTTATAAAAGAAGCATTAATCCGTTCAATTGTTAGGAAAGCATTGTTAGATATGGCGTTCACCTATAGTATAAATGAAACAAATACAAGAAAAGATATGAAACAAAATAGAATTAAAATAACGGAAAGCCAACTTAGAAATATGATTACAGAAGTAATTAGTGGACTTGATTGGAAAACACTCCAAAACGCTGCAGATAAAGCATTTGTGAAAGGAGATAAACGTTATGAGAAGTTTTTAAATGCTGCGAAAGATACTTTCATTGATAAATATGGTGATGAAAATTCTGTGGCTTATATTGATAGGAATAATCCTTCTACTTTCCATCCAGTACAAAATCTACCAAAGGGAGATGTACAATACCAAGACATATCAAGTATGGATAAAAAGGGTAATATGTCTGGTTATGGTGGATGGAGAGGTAGTACTGGCGCGGACGCATATTACACTCGCCCATCATCCTTTATGAAAAACAAGTTTCCAAAGGATACTGACACATTCGAAAAAATGGATTCAGAGTATAAAAAACATGTAGGCGACCGTAATGTGTGGAATAGGGATTCGAAATATGAATATGACAACGAAAAGGGTTGGCATTTGAAAGAATCACAATTGAAGAACCTCATCCGCAAAGCCGTAAGGGAAGCATTGTATCGTTAAGCCACTTTCAAGGCTTTCACTGCCTTGTAGTCACATATGCCAATAGACTTGGCAAACATATCGGAAAAGCGTTCGGATTCGGACGCTTTTCTTGTATTATATCGGTAGATAGCCTCGTCAATGTAGGGCTGAAGATAACCCTTGGAAACAAAGTGGTATGTACCGAACACCATACGCTTGAAATGTCCCCAAAAACCTTCAATGCTGTTGGTTGTGACTCCATCCTTGGAATACTCCTTTTTGCCGTGTTCAATCACAGAGTGCTTATATCCCATCTTGTCAATGCAAGAGTATGAGGACAACTCATCCGTGAACAGATGGGCGTTATCAGCACAGAACTGCTGAATATATACCTTGAGAGTTTCCGCCTTGGTGTCGGGAACAACAAAGGCGTGTGCCATACCCTTACGGGCAACCATACCGAAGATAGGAGTCTTCGTCTTGGTGGAGCGTCCTTGAGTCTTCTCAGTACGCTTGGATTCGTGCTTGTTGGTTTCTCTACCGCCAAGGTACATTTCGTCCATTTCCACCTCACCATCAAGGGAAACGGAATCATCCTGAGCGAACAGGGTACGCACCTTGTGGAGAATGAACCACGCTGTCTTCTGACAAGTATCCAAGTCACGGGCTAACTGATGTGAGGATATACCCTTCTTGTGGGAAGATATGAGGTACATAGCCATAAACCACTTCTGAAGTGGGAGTTTGGTGTTCTGAAAGATAGTGCCCACCAAGCAAGAGAAACGCTTGTTGCACTCGGCACACTTGAACTGGTTATCCCCGTTGGAGCAAGTGTATACGTGCTTGCATCCGCAGAATGGACAAACCACCTCACCGTGCCAACGCTGCTCTGTGATAAAGTCACGGCAACGTTTGTCTGAGTTGAAGTGGTTTGCGAGTGAAATAAGGGAGTTGAAATGCTGAAGTTCAAGTTTCATAGTATATCTCTAAGGTTTCTTTATATACTTATACCTTAAGAGTAGCCGAATCTTACAAAAAATCCAGACTTTTTTGTCTGGATTTCAATCATTTAGGAGAATCTTGGTGTAAACACGTCTATCGTTCCCAAATTTAAAGTAATAGGTCCTGGAGGGAAGTGAATGCTATGATGTCCTTAGACCCCATCTCATATCTGCATATCTTATTATTGTCATTGTCGTGAGATTTCCCGACATATAATGGGAAGGATGTAACGAGGTGGGAATTAAAAAACAATGCGGATTACCGATGTAATTGTGTACCCTGAATTTGATTTGCTGCCTGGAATGATATAAATTTGTTTGTAAGTCAGTCTTTTCATGCAGGAAATTATAGAACAAGTATGTCATTCACGAAGATTTTCAAATGCCTAGGAACTGTAATGCTCTTTATCATACCGGCGCTGATTGTTCTTGCTGTGATAGAACTTGACGATGGAGAGGAAACCGGACCAAGGAGTAAGATCACTCAAGAACAGCTGGATAGGCTCCAGTCTCTTGCAGACGGGACAGGGGATAGCATGGAAGATGTCAAAGCATCTCTCGCAAAGGCAAGGAAGATCATTGAGAGACACCTGTCAGATGGTGACTTTGAGATGCTTGTGGTAGACAGACATACATATCCTGCCCTTCGTGACTACGTTGATTCGATACTGATCAGTTCTGCGGATTTTTCCGATTTTGAATATAGTCGTCTCAATATCTACAGGGACGTCTGCTCGGATAATCCCGTCCTGGGTGAGCTGATATGCAACGCTATGGACGAGAAGAGGTATGAAGCGTTCGCCCGTATCGGTTCCATGGGCACCATTGAGGAAATTACCATGTTTTATAAGTCAGACTTCCAGAACCTCACATTCCTTGAGGATTATCTTGACGAGACGATTACCTGTAATGTCAATAGCCTCCCATACCCAGCGTCCAGGCAGTTGGACAGCTTGTTTAGCGGGACCCCTGCCGGCGAGCGCATAGACATCGAATTCAGGCATTTGCGTGATTCCCTCGTCTCTGATGCCCTGGCCTACATACAGCCTGAGTTCGATAATGAAATAGTAGTTCTGGAGGAGCTCAGATACACAATCAAGGAGAAGACTGGAGAGAATCTTGAAACTGCGCTTGCCAAGGTCATGGAGATCTGTACATACGAGGCTTTCGACAACCTTATTGGAGATCTGCTAGACCTGTTCTGTGAGGAACTCGATAGAATCGTCAAAGACTCTAGCTCAGGCAAGATAATAAGGACTGCTGCAAGCAAGGCGACGAAAAGCTTGAACACAGTCATCTCATGGAGCTACGACAAGATAGATGCAGGAGTCGAGTATGTTTCGAATCCGACAGACAGCACTTTCCTGAGTTGGTTTGACAATGGAATGTTATATAACACATTCTATTACAAGGAACGTGGGCCTTTTTTGCCGCTTTCAGGAATGTCAGAATTCAAATGGGGCACACCGGTTGTAAACAGCCACAATCCTGTCTCAGGTTTAAAGTTGCCGACGCCTTTGGAAAATGATGCAGTTATTCTTCATTACAATAAGGATTCCGTAGCCCTGCTGGATAAATCCGCCGTGACGGAAATGTTGGATGCAGTTGCTGATGACCCCGAAACGTTGAATAGCATGGTGCCGTTTGTCACAAAAATCGCTCTGAGTGTTGAACGCCATGCCCGTAAGTTTGTTGACGGAAAGGGGCTGAAATCTATTGCATACGAAGCATGTGGCAACAATCTGAACATGAAGGCTACAAGAGACTCAGTACTTACCTGGGTACAGAGGTATTCGGATGCGGCACTAAGAAACCGCCTTTATGTTCTGAATGACATAATTCCTGGAGACTTGACAAGATCTGACATGATGATGGATCCGAGTGAGGTCGGAGAAATAGACTTCAGCCTTGAGCTTCCATTAAAGAAGATTGAGCATATACAGAGGTTGAATTTCAGAGAGACCAACTATGATGTTGCATCCATTGTCGCAGGAATGAATGCAGAAAGTATAAAAAGGAAAAGCATTAATACCCATATTGCGTCTACCATTTATGAAGTGGCAGATATCATATCTGGTATTTACGTAAACATGAAGTGCCTTGAACTGAGTTCACAGGCACTCGAGGAGTTTGGACAACAGCTATCAGAAAAGACTGTCTCGACATATATGGATTATATAGACGAGGTATTTGACAGAATTGTAGATATAACTATATCATCACAAAATCATATAAAGGAATACATCAATGAAAATTACTAGACACATAATAATCGCCACTGCTTCAATCCTTGCCCTAGAGCTTCTCGGAGCACAGGATTCTTCCGCCCAGGTCAAGATTGTAGCAAAGGAGGCAATGGAGAAGACTCTTAAAAAAGAGACAACAGAAACTATATCTAAGACGGTCAGACATGCCGTCTCTGGTGCGGCTACAGAAGCCACGGAGAGGGCTGCAAAGAAAACTGTAACGAAGAATACAGTCAAGGATGTATCTGGAATAACTATGACTGCTGCCGCTATCTTTGGTGCAGAGGATGAAACTTTGGAGCACATTGGGAGACAGGCAGCAGCCAAGTCTGTAAGCGAAAAGGAGATGGCGGAGAGTGCCATGAGTTCGCTGCAGGACGCAATGAGGAAGAACGCTTCATCCAGAGCTGATAGGCAGCTATCTCCATCGGAGAAATATAGGAGAGCGAAGTCCCTGAACGAAAAATACACGGATCCGGTGGAGAGGCAGAGGCATTATGATGGCCTCAATGATGAAGACAGAGCTTTGCTCGATCAGTACCAGAGTGCCAAGTATTCTGACAGTGGCTTTGCAGGCGTTCCTGCAAGTAACGGAAGTTGGACTGGAACACGAGGTGATTCAAAATGGAAGCCAAACCGAAACGTGAGACCAGCCGACAAAGGATACAGCAACAAAGATCATAAGACCTGGGGCGAGATCTTGGATGAAAATGGTATTGATGGTATCAACTTCCATAATGGAGAACCCGATTTGGAACCTGTAGCCAGACTTAAGACAACAATTGATTACGATAAGGATATAAGTGATAAGGCGCGTGCGGAATTACTAGGTGACAAGCCAAATAGAGCGGCGTTCCATGATGACATGTTTGAGAAAATGGCCCATGAAAACGGTATGACCAAGCAGGAATTGATGGCATATAAGGATCAGCATAACCTTGTTATCCACGAATGTTCAGATTGTAAGACAGTCATTCTGGTTCCACGTGAGATTCATGATAACCTTCCTCACCATGGAGGTGTTGAGATGTTCAGGAAATTCAATGGCCTTTAGTTCTGCCTAGTCTGTCTTGAATAGCCCCTAACGTAGCGGTGAAAATGCATTAACCTCAACAAAAATAAACTATAATTTTTCTTTGATTACTAATGTCTCCTTTTTTCACAGATGCAGAACTCTCTCCGTAATATGAGCTATAAAATAGGATAATTCAATATGTTCAAGTTCTTTAATCGGTCTGACAAAGAAATTCTAAAGCTTGTCAGTTATCGGTCAGATAATAAGAGATTCTCAGTTTGATATCGTGGTCGTTCAGGAAGTGTTAACGAAGGTTGCCCAAAAGACCGCTTCCCTATGTCGGTGTTGACTGGAACTATTGTAAGTGCTAACAGAAATCGTTGCCCCAAATTTCGATTAACATCTATAGTACAACATGGACAGGGAAATAAAAAAGTTGCATCAAATAGCCAAACCACTTACGAAAATGATAGAACGAGACTTTGCTACATCGGTCCCTAACAGGGATTTTGAACTGGAAGAAAGACTGCACGAGACAATATACAGGAAGTATATCAAGACCTTTACCGACCAACTGGACAGGATGGAGACCGTAGCAGATTTTGTCCGTGATGACAGCTACCATGGTATCGAATCTGGCCACCACAGGGCATACAAGCTGCAGTGCGGAACGGAAAGAAAAACCTATCTCGAAAGTCCGGATGGACTCAGACGGTACGAATTTATGATAGAGTTCGATTTCGATGATGCATCATACGGTATATACTATGGATGCCGCGGACTTATCATGGGTGGCGACCAGGAAGAACAAATCCATATTTTCGATAAAGAATGGCAGAATCTTCAGCACGAAGTCTGCCAGGTACTGAACAACACATTCCCCGAGCTTGACTTCACTGGACGATTCCAGCTAACAAACAACGCCAACAACAGGACATACTGGCCGTTCTGGATATCTCTCTACGCCGGTGAGGACATCATTGACGTTGCCGCGCGTGCTACACGCCTGATGGCTAGAGTATATCATCATTTCCAGAACACGAATGAAGCCCCTTTACAGGAAACAAACAAGAAAGAGACGGTGAGAGAGATACCAAACTTCACCGAGGAGAAATATCAGTGCATAATCCAAGAAATCAAGAGGAAAGCCCGCACTTATGTCAAAGGCAATGGGGAAGACCAAGTCAAAGCCTTTGAGGATTTCTTCATCAATGGAGAGAAAATGGGTATCTTCGAAAAGGATGACAGATATGAGAAGGCCTGGAGAATTAGAGGTCACAAGAACGTGGAAGTCGCAGTACTCATCAAGCAGTACTGTGAGGTGAATGGACTGAAAACAAATGGTATTCCTTGGGGATATTTCGAAGATCTGATCCTGTCCGAGAAAGGATCAATGTTGGATGATCTCAAGAAATCACTGGCAATGTCGAAGGGTAACAGTGAGAAGTGGGCCAAGGAGTTCATCAAGAATATGACAAACCTGAAATAGTCGGACAATCATATAGACGTCTATATTTCTAACCGTGTTCCTACCATACCTTTGCATCGTTCCTTATCCGAGGAGCGATGTTTTTTTGTTATACCGCAAAATGAAGCAGAATCAATGAAGAAGGCATCTGACATAAAGGCGTATCTTGAATCCAATGGAATCAGCGCGGACAGCATCACTGTGCACCATGGCCGCTGGATTGACACAACGAGCATAAAGCTGAAGGATGGAGTAAAACCTATAAAGTTGAAAAACATGCTTCCTAGGCTTGCTGAGTTCTTAGGAACAGATAGCATACGCTTCACCAGGGGTAGGACACGCATCATTCTGGAAATCGCCAGGGATTTCCCTCCGATAGACGATAGCGAGATTCAGATAAGCGAGCCTGGTCTCCTGCTAGGATTGACCAGAGACGACAAAGCACTGATTATCGACATCAGATACGGAGGCCTGTTGGTGGTTGGCGACAAAGGGACAGGGAAGACTACTTTACTGAATCAGTGCAAGGCTCGTCTCCATGGCGAGTTTGAGATCATCGAGGCCAATGCTGAGAACCTCAAAAGGCTGGCTGAACAGTCAAAATGCAAGAAAAGGCTTGAACATGAGACCATACTCATAGCCGACGATTATGACAGGCTGGAAGAGAGTTCACTCCGCGACCTTGTCTACATCGGGCTCAGGGGTCATCTCATCGGTGTATACGTGATTGCCGCCACAGCCCACTTCCACGATATGACAGGGCTGATAGAAAGCACATTCAGAAATATCGTATCACTGAAGATTTCTTCCAAGTATGACATATGGGGAACCCTGCTGCCATTGGACGCATCATCCCTCACAGCTCCGGGCGACGGCATCTATGGCAGCAACACAACGGATCTTACCAGATTTCACACAACAAAATACAATACTATGACAATTCATGAGAAAGAGGATGCCCTGTTCGCGGAGTGGATGGAGCATCAGAGAATGCTTACGGACTTTGACATCGATAATCTCTTCTGTCCGGATGGCCTCCACTACACAGGAAAGCTTGTGAAGCGTGACGGCAAACACTTTATTATTGACAGAAACCACATGGAGGAATTCCTTTGGTGGCAGAGCAACCGCTTGGTATTCATTGGTAAGGACCACAACCTCAGGGGCGACGAGGAGGGCGTCGACGTACGCGATGAGAGTGGACTCGACAATGTCAACGGCCGTATCGAACCGTACTTCTTCAGGCGCTACCTAATATTAAACTATTGCCTTGGAAAGATGAACCTTGAGACAGGAGATACACCATTAATTGAAGAAGCTGCTGCAAACTGCCATGAGTACTTCCTTTCTTGCGCAGTCGTGAGAATGAACGTGAAGAAGATTGCAGGAGGCAGTAAGTGTCCGCAGGCATTGTTACGGGAGTATGTTAAGAAGGATGAGGATTTCATCAAACGCCAGCTCAATCTATACGACGGAAAGATTTTCGTATGTCTGGACGGAAACGATAAGAGCTCTATCATGAAGATGTTTCGTTCTATGTACCCGGACCTCAATAAATTCGATGCAGGAGAGGAGTACAGCTTCATAAACTATTCAGAAAGCGCTGGAATCGTGGTAATCCACGAGTGGCATCCTGGCTGCTGGGAAACCGACGAGAACTACTTCTCTGCAGTTCGTCAGCTTAGCATGTTCATCAAGTCGCACCCAGATTTCTTCAAGAGCTAGGCTATGGTACGAGGAGAATACTACTACATCTGTCCCAAGTGTGTGCACATTTTCAAAGGGCTGGACATTGAGATGAGGGCCACAAGCCACAGCATGCCGGTTCATTGCCCCATGTGTCATGCCAGAGCTGTAAGGACTCTTTCCACATGGTGTCAGACAACCAGTAGGATGTAAGGTAATTGTAACATACACAAGAAACAACCAATATAGAGCCAAAGCATATGGTACTAGACTATTATGCAGTCCTGGAAATCCCAAGGGGTGCGAGCACAGAGGATATTAAGGCCGCATTCAAGAAAATGGCCAAGAAATGGCATCCCGACATGCATTCTTCCGAAAGTGATAAGATGCGCAAGTATGCAGAGGAGATGTTCAAGATTGCTCACCAGGCTTACGAAGGACTCCTCAATGGGGAGACAAGTGGCGAATGGAACGACTCTTCAGGCCTCGGGACCTCCGAGCAAAGACAGAATGGCAAGCAGCAAACTTCTCAGTATAGTTGGCAACAGTCCGGGAGCAAGTCGGGAAAATACAGCAATACCCAAAAGCAGAAGAACAAGAAGAAAAGCGAACCACAGAGGGATAAATCTGAGTACGGTCACTCATATACTGAACTCAACACGGTGCAATACGTGATAAACACTATATTGAGTATCCAGAATCCGTTCCTACGGATTATTGCTATCCTTGCGACAATCGCTCTCGGAGCCTTAATTACCATCATACTCTGGAATGTGGTTGTGTGGCTGTTCGGTATCCTCATAGCGGTACTCACCTTCCTATGGCACGCTCTCCTTATCGCAGCGGTGGGATATGCCATCTATAAAATAGCTATTCTTATTATCTAATAATTAACAAACTACAGTAACATGGCAAAACATTATTACAACAATCAGGTCGATAGATTATCACACGGCCAGCAACTCAAAAGAAACGACGCATTCGGGAAAGCGTTGACCGACGTCACATCCAGTGACAAACCAGGAAAATGGATTGCGGGTGTAGGACTAGCAGCAATGGCAGTGGCAGGAATTGCCATCAAAGCCATATCGGACATCGAATCCGGAAGATAGAATTAACTCTTTATTGAATGTAACGACCCTTCTTTTTGACTAGATTTGCAGGAGAGCGGATACATCTCTCTTTTCACATAATTTCCATACTAGAATAGAACTATGAGCAATATCAATAAAGACACCAAACAGGTATGCAGTCAGGCAGTATATAATCTCCTGAAAGCATTCAACGAACTGTCCTCGCTGGAGGAGCAGGAAGAGGTACTTGACGTGATTTACGACGCCATGTATCGACGCTCTTACAAGGAAGTCATCCGGGATAGAACCATCCTGCAGAAGGACAGGGAAATAGCTGAGCTCCAGTCCGAGAATGGAAATCTAAAGGCGAAAATCGAGATAATTGAGGCCCATAATGAAAATCTGCAGAATCAGATCAAGATAGTCGAAGGCAAAAAGAAACTTCGTAATATAAAGAGAGGATTGTTAATCATTATTAACAACTTGAAGCACTACATAGGCGATTCATGGTGGACCATCTTCCCTGGAGGTATGGACAACGTCGAAGCATTCCTGAAACTGGTGGACAACGATAATATCATGAACCAGAATACCTGGAGCCGGTATGAGCCGTCTGGCAGTCAGAAAGAAGAACAAGATATATTTTGAGAATAGTCAATCATTACATTTCGATATATGGTTTCACCAGTGTCCGGTAAATATTTATAAAAGTTCTTTGAAAATATTTATTGTCAAGCAATTACAGAAGCTTTGAGGCCGCGCCGATTTGTAATTATCTTTGCCAGACTTACGTGGATTGGCACATGCATAATCAAAGATACTGGACGAGATGGACAGGCGCGGCATCAGCGACAGGAAGCTCCGCAAGGCTGTATCAGAGGTGAAGGCCGTGCATGCGGAGAAGATGAGTGAGTATGACGGGAAGCTGGAGACTCTCGGCGAGAAGAACAGCTGCAACAAGAAAGATCTCGATGCCACCTTCATGCGCATGAAGGAGGATGCGATGAACAACGGCCAGACAAAGCCTGGCTACAACGTACAGATATAGTTACAGTGGCAATCGCACAAAACATAAAGAAGCTGATTTCCTTAATGGATGCAGAACGGAACGGGCGCAGGCTGTCGCCTCCGAATGACGTGCCACCCGCGGCACGGAAGCGGGTGCCGAAATCCGTGGCTGGCGCTAGCCAGGCGTGATTGAGGCGGGGTAAAAAGAAGTCTGAGACTTTGCTATCCGGCAAAATCTCAGACTCTTTTTACTCCTAAAGAGGCGAGCAGCCTCGCCGTGGAGTCACATCCATCTACGAAGAAGGCGACCAATAATCCTTATTAGTCGCCTTCTTATACGTCATGTACCTGGATATCCAGCTTACTGCATCTGGCGGATGATGATGCGTGTCTCGGCTGAACCTTCGAAGGCGGAGGTGACAGGAGTAAGATCTGTCTCGCCGAAATGGTATGGATAAACGATGGCTGGCTTGAACATTCCGATCGCATTGATGCACTGTTCCGGAGTCATGGTGTAAGGCTGGTTGACAGGGAGGAATGCGATGTCGATGTCCTTGAGCTCGGCAAGCTCTGGAATATTCTCGGTGTCACCTGCTACATAGATGCGAAGGTCGTCAACATCGAAAACGAAGCCGAGACCATGGCCCTTTGGATGGAAGTTCTCGTGACCAGGAGTGCAGTTGTAAGCATAGACTCCGGTCACTGTGTAGCCACCCATATCGACTGTTTCACCGATTGCGAGAGGCTGTGAAGCGATCTTCTCGGCAACGGCTGCGCTGGTAAGAACTACGGTATTCTCCTTGATGACTGCAGCAACGGCAGCTGAATCAAGATGGTCGCCGTGCTCATGGCTTACAAGAACCAGGTCAGCCTTTGGCATGGCTGCATAGTCGGTACCGAACATTGCAACCGGATCGATATGAACGGTGCTGCCGTCGATGTCAAGCATGAGGGTTCCGTGCTTGATGAAAGTGATGGCAACCTGACGGCCTTCAGCAGTGGTGTAGGTATCGCAGTCGTATGCCTTGTCATACTGGACTGTTCCCTCGACTGGAGCGAGAGCCTTTGGAGCATTGCTGCCGCAGGCAACGAGTGCAGCAGCTGCTGCTATCGACAAAAAGATCTTCTTCATATTGCAATAATTAAAGTTCATATGCAGGGATGTTGTTTTCCTTCATATACTCCACAAGTGGGGTGTACTCAGTGATGTAAGCTACTGCATCAAGGCAGACGCTGACCTTGAGATTGAGGTTCTCAGCCTCCTTCATGACGTTCTTGAGGGTCTCGAGAACACAGTACTCGGCTGCGATACCGCAGACAACAACCTCGTCGCCATTGTGGAATACCTCAGCCACAGAGCCTTCGGCAGCGAATGCGCCGTACTCCTCGGCCGCCTGGTCGCGACCCTTGAGCACGATGTCATACTTGTCTGATGAAACACCGGCAAGGATGCAGTCAGGAAGCGATGCTCCAGCTGTATACTGCACACAGTGAACAGGCCAGATGCCACCGAAATCGGTGAACGAGCAGTGATTTGACGGATGCCAGTCAAGGGTGAAACAGATTCTGTCGAAACTGTTCTTGATGCTGTCTACTACAGGCACGATCTCGCGGCCATTGGCAGCCTGGAGTGTTCCATCGATGAAATCCTTCTGGAGATCGACTACCAGGAGGACCTTGCGGTTTCCTTCCATATTGGTTTCAGTTGGGTTTTCTTTTGCTGTCTGGTTGCAGGCAACAAGGGCCATCATGGCCGCTGCAAATGCAATGATAATCTTCTTCATTTTTCTATTTTTTCTAACCGTGGCGCAAAAATAAGAAGTTGTTTTGAAATACGATTCCAAAACAACTCAAAATTAAATGTATCTATGAGATAGTACTGTTACAGACGGCCTGCGAGATAGTCCAGGAAAGGTCGCAATATTACCGCCGAAGGTTCTGCTGTACGCTGGCTGAGACGGATATCGTCACCCATGCCATGGAAGACATTGAATGTATAGCTTTCATCATTGTCAAAGTCCCTGACAGCTTTCTTCAGTTTCAAGGCTATGGCAGCATCCATGGCCGAAGATGTTCCATTATCCTTTGCATCGATGGCCTTGAGCATTTCGATGGCGAGGAAGGCCATGTCACTCAGACTGTTGAGCCATGGTCTTATGTCCGCTACGAAAAGGCTGTCGGATTCGCTGCCCGACTCTTCCATAGCCTCGATGGACTGGCACGCCTCAAGCATCTTTATCATCTCTGCCTTGAGAGGCGCACTGTTTCCATCACGTTTGTATGCCTCGACAAGGCTGGCAACAGGTTCATTGTCATAATAGCGAAGATACTGGGTAAGATATTCAAAGTCAGCAGCTTTATCCTTGCCCACAGCAGCCTTGACGGCAGCCTTGAAGTCCGACTCATTGTCAAATGCGGCATTGTTCCAGCTGAAGTCGCCGACACCGAAGAGAGCGATCTTTGCCGCCTCTCCCTGCTGCATAGGGTTGGATATGAGGGCACTTGCTCCTCGAAGATTCTCAGGTAGCCTTGCATCGTCATCAATCCACTTCTCATCATCAAAGTTGGCATATGTATCACGGACGAAAAGCTTTGTCATATCGTTGTCATTGCATGGATAGTTCCACCACCATGCAAGATTGCGTCCGAGATCCTTGGAAACGATTGCAAGATCCTCCGAGTTAGGGACTGTCCAGACAGCCGCTCCGGTGATATAGACGATGACGCTTGGGTGCGACTTTCCAAGGGCATTGAAGAATCTGGCACGCTTCTCATCGTCCGCCCATCCATGTGCATAGAGCTGAGGTACGAAATTTACAGGCTTGACTGTATCCGCAGGATTGACCCCACGTTTGTTCCACTTTGCTTCTATCCTCTCCTGAACCTCGCTGATACGACGGGCATTCAGGTCCAGGGTAGGCTGGTCACTCGGGACACCGATATCGTCCACGAACACACCGAACTGCCTTACACCGAGGTCATACATGATATCAAACTTGGACATGATGCGGTCGATGACCACGTTGTCATCAGGGTCCGTGAAAGCCTTTCCAGGATGGATCGCCCAGATGAAATTGACCTTGCACTCATGAGAAACAGACACGATATCGCGCATCATGTCGCTGGTCAGGTAGCCGATCGCTTTCTGTTCTACCGTGATGCTGTCAGGGTAAGCCTCATCCCACTTCTGGGAATGGTATGGATCACTCTTGGCTCCGTACATGTACGAATTCATCTTGTACCTTGCCATGAAACGGAACAGGTCCTTGGTAACTTCGGCACTGTATGGTACGCCGTAATAGCCTTCAATCACTCCGCGGTATCGTATGTCGGCATAATCCTCGATCCTTACGCATGGAAGATTGTCAGTGCCATCGTCAAGCATCTGCTCGAGAGAGGCAAGTCCGCAGAATGTCGCGTCTGTGTTTTCTCCGAGGATGAGGACATCTGCATGCGAATTCTTTTCTGAAAGAACGAGGACATGACGGTCAAATTTGTCCTTGACGGACAGAGCCTTGCGGTTGATCTTTATGCGTGATGCGTAGCGGTCTGCCATTCCGTTGGAGCCGGAAACGCCAAGATACAGATTCGACAGTTTCGAATCAGCCACGGAGCGGACTTTTGTCTCAAGCCCTTTTTCGTTCAGTATCTGCTCGGCACGGGCAATTGTCACATCGTCGACTGATGGATCTACAACGATGTTGACACGGGACGTGAACGAAGCAGTTCCACGGAGGGCCGTCTGGGAATGGGGAATCGGATAGATTGTATATACGTTGTCCGCCAGCATGACGGTGCTGATAGCCAATGCGACGATGGACGACAGAAGATACTTCAGTTTCATATTACGGTTCTGGTTAGATGTCCCTCACTGAGGGTTTCCAAAGGTAAGCAATAATGGTTTTATTTCATATATTTGCATGAACGCACGCGCACATGCGCGAGAACACTTGAGCACGCCATGAAAGTCAGCATCGTCATAGTCTGCATGAACCGTCCGGACAACCTGTATCCGTGTCTGGACTGTATCAGCACAAACACAAGTGTCGAATGCAAGACTTATGTCGTCGCTTACAAGTATGACAAAGAGTCGCTCAAAGAAGCTGTCGCAAGGTATCCATGGGTGGAGTTCATCGTCAGTGACGAATGGCGTGGATTCGCGGAAAACAACAACCTCGCCCTCAGAAAAGTCGACACACCCTACACACTGATCATCAACGACGACACTGAGTTCGACGGACCGATGATCGACACCATGGTGGCTGATTTCGAGGCCCTGGGCGACCATGCCGGCATCATTGCCTCCCCTCTTTACAATCAGGATGGAACCATTCAGTTCTGTGGGCGCAAGGGCTTCTCCGCAGGCTATTACATCCGGCATACCTGGCATCTTGCCGACAACCCATCGTCTTTCGATGGTTTCGAGTCCATTGCCGTCGACAGCCGGACACTCTATCGCGTCGGGAACGTATCTGGAGCATGCTTCATGATCCGCACCGATCTTTTCCGCAGGCTCGGCTTTTTCGACGAGAGATTCTTCTTCACCCCGGAAGACATAGCACTGAGCGAGGCTGTCGCAAAGGCAGGATATGGCGTTTATATGGACTCCTCCCTGCATCTTGTCCATAAGTACCACGGTTCGACGTCAAGAATGACTGCCTGCATACGTCCAGCTGAGATAAGAGGCTGTCTGATCCACCTGTCAAGGGGTTCCGTCATCCGATATGCCATCATTGCCATCCCGGTCTGGGCGGCAGAGATGAGCAAGCGTATCAAGGCATCCGTCAGATGCATCATTGGAGGAACAGACAGGGACAGGACCAGGCTTCAGGTCTACAGGAATACGACACGAAGCATATTCTCCAACAAGACAACGAAGGAAATCTTCCTTAAGTACCTTCCCAAGCAATGATGGACAAGAAATACAGGTTCACGGTCATCATTCCGCACAGAAACTGTCCGGACCTTCTGGCCAGATGCATCGAAAGCGTCGGACTGGAAAGCGACGTGCAGCTTATCATCGTTGACGACAACAGTTCCGGCGATATCGTGGACTTTGACGCTTTTCCCGGCAGGAACGATCCCCGCATCGACGTCATCTTCGACAAAAGCGGCAAAGGTGCCGGCCATGCCCGCAACATAGGACTGGCACATGCAGAAGGAGAGTGGGTCATCTTTGCCGATGCTGACGATTTCTTCACCGAGGGCATGTATGCCACCATCGACAGGCATTCCCACACAGGCGCAGACATTGTATGTTTCAAGCCGATCGACCTCAACGAGGACCTGAGCGTCCATGAAGGCCCGGCAAAGATCCCATATTATCTCAGCCACTTCGAGGACAAGCCCGAGGCAAGGGAGTATATGTTCAGGTACATGGCATCGGAGCCTTGGTGCAAGATGTACAGGACGGAATTCATAAAGAAGCACAGCATAGCATTCGACGAGACATCTGTCGCAAACGACTGGGGATTCTCAGCCAGAGCCGGGTATCATGCAGAAAAGATCGAATGG
Organism: Bacteroidales bacterium; assembly: GCA_024402135.1. Taxonomy (GTDB): domain Bacteria; phylum Bacteroidota; class Bacteroidia; order Bacteroidales; family UBA932; genus Cryptobacteroides. Next base: position 66,477 of record JAKSJN010000005.1, on the reverse strand, counting down.
CATGACGTACCGTTCTACTGCTATATCCACAGAGCTTCATCACTCTGCAACAGCCGGCCGGGAGAGAAGCAGATGCTGGACAGGGCCTGGGTCTATGCGTCTCTCTGTTCATTCATGCACGAAAGAGGTGTAATCTGGTCGGACGACGCACTGTACAGGCATCTCTATTCAATGATAATGTCCCCTGGTCTTTTCATGAAAGCGCTGAGGCAGACTTCATTCTACAAGAGCATACCTGCCCTTGCATGGTCGACAGTATGGTGGAGACTTTCCAGAAGGAGGAAGATGGGGCTTGGCTACTATTTCAATTGTCCGCTATGCAGGTAAAGGTCACATATCGCAGGACCTCACGACTGTCCATGAGAATAGGCAAGGATGGCAATGTCAATGTTTCCGCCCCATACCTCACTCCACGTTCGGAAATAGAAAGGTTCGTGAAAGAACATGAGGCGTGGATAGTCAGGACCAAGGCAAAGGTTGCGGCCCAGGTCGAAACCCGCGATGCTTTCTACAGCCAATTGGAACTTCGCACGAAAGCCCAGCGCACAGAAGCGATAGCCAGACTGGATGCAATAGTGTCCCCTATCGTCATGCTCTACTCAGAGAAAATGGGTGTAAGACCGAAAGAGATCAGTTACAGGGCGACAAAGTCCCGCTGGGGTGCATGCAATCCAAGGACCGGTCAGATACAGTTCAGCACATACCTGCTGCTGCTCCCCGAAGACTGCATAGAGCACGCAGTCGTTCACGAACTCGCGCACCTTATTGTCCCGAACCACAGTGCAAGTTTCTATGCCGTGATGGACAGATACTTCCCCGAGTGGAAAGAATGTACTAAACGAACAAGACAGATATGTTCAAAACCCTCCTCAAACAAGTAAAGCAATACAAAGGGGCGATGATACTCACCCCGATATGGACTACGCTGGAGGTCATCATGGGCATCCTGATTCCTTATGTCACAGCTTCGCTGATAGACAAGGGCGTCATGGCCGGCGACATGGGAAACGTCTTCCGCTACGGTGCGATGATGCTGGGTATCGCCTGCCTGAGCCTTTTGTTCGGCATATTGGCAGGACGCTTTGCAGCATATTCATCCACCGGATTCGCAGCCAATCTGCGCGAAGCGATGTACGCCAACATCCAGAGATTCTCGTTCTCCGACATCGACAAGTTCTCGACCGCAGGACTGGTCACCAGGATGACGACCGACGTAAGCAGTATCCAGGGAGCGACCCAGATGCTTCTCCGAGTCTCGTTCCGCGCTCCGCTCAACATGATATCAGCTCTGGTCATGTGCCTGTTCATCAACAGACAGCTGAGCATCATCTTCCTTGTGGCGATGGTGTTCCTGACCATGTTCCTGTATTTTCTCATTTCCCGCGTGGCAAGACTATACAAGGAAATTTTCACGAGATATGACCGCCTCAACTCCGTTATCCAGGAGAACGTATCTGCCATACGCGTTGTAAAGGCATACGTCCGCGAAAGCCATGAGATTAGCAAGTTCGACAAGGCAGCTCTCTCGCTCTTCAGCCTCAACATGAAGGCAGAGAACCTCATGGCCCTCAACCATCCTGTGATGAACCTGACCGTCAACGCCTGCATCATCGCGATAAGCTGGTGGGGTGCCCATTTCATTGTGGACGGATCTCTGACAACAGGTCAACTCACATCATTGTTCAGCTATGTCACGACCATCCTCGGCGCCCTGATGATGCTATCCATGATCTTTGTCCAGCTGACCCAGAGTGCTGCCAGTGCAGCCCGCATCGCGGAAGTGATCGATGAAGAACCGGACATGGACGACCCTGAGGTTGCAATGACGATTGTTCCGGATGGAAGCATCGATTTCGATAAGGTATCATTCTCTTACAAGGCTGTCGGATACGACACGTCAAACCTCAAGAAAGGTGACTACGTTCTCGAGGACATCGATATCCATATAAAAGATGGCGAGACAATCGGTATCATAGGCGGAACGGGCAGCGGAAAATCGACTCTCGTCAGCCTGATATGCCGACTCTACGACGTGTCCAGGGGCAGTGTGAAGGTTGGAGGTTTTGACGTACGCAACTACTCGATGGACGCACTCCGTGAGCAGGTGGCGATTGTCCTCCAGAAGAATACATTGTTCTCAGGCAGCATATATGACAACCTGCGCTGGGGACGGGAGGACGCTACTGACGAAGAATGCCGCGAAGCGTGCCGACAGGCCTGTGCAGACGATTTCATCGAGGCTTTTCCTGACGGATACAATACCATGATCGAGCAAGGAGGCGTCAATGTCTCAGGCGGCCAGCGTCAGCGAATCTGCATCGCCAGAGCCCTGCTGAAGCATCCGAAGATCCTTATCCTGGATGACTCGACATCGGCAGTCGACACTGCTACCGACAGCCGCATACGCGAGACCTTCGCGACAAGAATTCCAGGTGTGACCAAGATAATAGTATCCCAGCGTATCCTGAGCATCAAGGACGCGGACAGGATAATAGTGATGGAGCAGGGACGCATAAACGGATTCGACACTCACGAGAATCTTCTCAGGGACAATGAGATATATCGTGATATCCACGAAATGCAGACCAGTGGCGGAGAAGGAGACTTCGACGAAGCTGCAAAGAAGGAGGTTACAGCATGAGACAGTTTCAGCCAGGTGGCAGAATGGAGCGGGGCTCCGGTGCCACATTCAAGGATCTCAAGAAATCGGCCAGCGTCGGAAGACTTTTCAAGCTGATCTGGAAACTGTACAAAGGACGCATAGCTGCGGTACTGTTGTGCATCGTCATATCATCTGTGACTTCTGTAGCATCTGCCCTGTTCACCAGAAACCTCATCGACGACTATATCCTGCCCATGCTGGACTCTCCTGCCATCAGCGGCCTGTTCGGAGATGTCGGAGTGGGACCAGACTATGGTCCTTTGGCTTTTGCTATCCTAAGGCTCTCGGCAGTCCTTCTGGCAGGCATAATCGCCGGCTATCTCAGCAGCATGCTCATGATCAAAGTCGGCCAGGGAACCATGCTGCGACTGCGACGGGACATGTTCCAGCATATGGAGAAACTGCCGCTCAGGTACTTCGACAGCCACTCCCACGGCGACGTCATGTCTACATTCACGAATGACGTCGACACGCTGAGACAGGTCATCGGCAGCACGGTTCCAAATCTGTTCAGCGCTATGATCACCCTCTGCGCGACCTTTGTCAGCATGATTGCACTCAGCATTCCACTGACAATCGTCACCATGGGCATTGCCGCAATAATGTTCTATGCAACACGTAAGCTGGGGTCACTTTCCAAGGTATATTTCAAGCAGCGTCAGGAGAATCTTGGCGCGGTGAACGGATTCATCGAGGAGATGGTTTCGGGCCAGAAGGTCGTAAAGGTCTACTGTCACGAAAAACAGGCGATGGAACAGTTTGCCGAGCTCAACGAAAAACTGCGTAAAAGCGTCTTCAACGCGAACAAGATTACAAGCATCGTCATGCCTGTCAATCACAACCTCGGAAACTTCGGATACGTTCTGTTGGCAGTCATCGGTGCACTTATCGCTATCAAAGGTCTTGACGGTGCATTCTTCCGTGGGCTTGACGGCACCATGCTGACCCTGGGAACCTTGGTATCGTTCCTTACTCTCCAGAGGAATTTTACCCGACCGATATCACAGATTTCCAATGAAATCAACAGTCTCGTGATGGCTTCCGCCGGTTCCGACAGAGTCTATGCCATGCTTGATGAGATCGCCCAGGAAGACAAGGGAGATGTTACCCTCGAAAGCAACGGCAAGGGCTCATGGCAGTGGAAGGATGGAGAAAAGAAAGTCCCTCTTGAGGGCCTCGTGTCCCTCCAGGACGTTGATTTCGGCTATGTTCCCGAGAAGCAGGTACTCTATGATATCACACTGACGGCATATCCTGGTCAGAAGATTGCGTTCGTCGGTGGTACAGGCGCAGGAAAGACGACTATCACCAACCTCATCAACAGATTCTACGAAATCCAGGATGGCACCATACTCTACGACGGTTTCCCTGTCAGCGGCATCAGTCTGGATTCCCTCCGACGGAGTCTTGGTACCGTGCTGCAGGAGACTCATCTCTTCTCCGGAACCGTTATGGAAAACATACGATATGGACGCCTGGACGCAACAGATGAGGAATGCAAGGCTGCTGCAAGACTTGTATGTGCAGATCAGTTCATACGACGCCTTCCTCTCGGATATGAGACCATGCTGAACGCTGACGGTAGCAATCTCAGCCAGGGCGAGCGCCAGTTGCTGGCCATTGCCCGCGCAGCTGTCGCAGACCCTCCTGTGCTCATTCTTGACGAGGCGACATCGTCGATCGATACCCGTACCGAGAAGCTGATCCAGAAAGGCATGGATTCGTTGATGAAAGGACGTACAAGTTTCGTGATTGCACATCGTCTCTCAACCGTACGCAATGCCGACTATATCATGGTAATGGACAAGGGCCGCATCATCGAGAGAGGAAAGCACGAGGAACTTCTCGCCCTCAAGGGAAAATACTACGAACTGTACACTGGTAATGAGATAAGTTAAAGAAAAACAGCAACCCTTTCGGATTGCTGTTTTTCTTTACTTCATTTCCAGACGGGAGTTGGCGTACTCGGCTGTAAGATGGTATTCCTTCTTGTCTGACGACGGAGCTTCGTACATCACGTCCGACATGATCTTCTCACATATTGCACGAAGTCCACGGGCTCCAAGCTTATTCTTGATAGAAGTATCGACAATGATGTCAAGGACCTCTGGATCGATAGTAAGCTTCATGCCGTCAAGTTCGAACATCTTCTCGTACTGTTTGATGATCGCATTCTTCGGCTCGGTAAGGATACGCTTGAGCGACTCTCTGTCAAGGTGGTCAAGATGGGTCACGACCGGAAGTCGGCCGATGATCTCCGGGATGAGTCCGTAGGCTCTGAGATCCTCGGGCTCGACATACTGAAGAAGATTCTCCTTGTCGATGACGTCCTTGGCTGCAGCACCGAAGCCGATGACACTGGTGTTGAGTCTCTGCGCTATCCTTCTCTCGATACCTTCGAAAGCACCTCCGCAGATGAACAGGATATTCTCGGTATTGATATGTGCAAACTCCTGCTCCGGATGCTTGCGACCTCCCTTTGGCGGTACATTGACCACGTTTCCTTCAAGAAGTTTCAGCATTGCCTGCTGTACTCCCTCACCAGACACGTCTCTGGTGATAGAAGGATTGTCGCTCTTGCGGGCAATCTTGTCAATCTCATCGATGAATACGATACCTCTCTCGGCGAGTCTCTCGTCGAAATCCGCTTCCTGGAGGAGTCTTGACAGAATACTCTCTACATCCTCACCGACGTAACCGGCCTCGGTCAAGACTGTGGCATCAACTATTGTGAAAGGTACGTTCAAGAGCTTTGCGATAGTTTTGGCGAGCAAGGTCTTGCCTGTACCGGTCGGACCGACAAGAAGTATGTTGCTCTTGCCAAGCTCTACTCCGTCACCGGCCTTGTCAACGATGTTGTGGTTGACTCTCTTATAGTGGTTGTATACCGCAACGGCAAGCAATTTCTTGGCTCTGTCCTGTCCGATAACATACTGATCCAGGTATTCCTTGATCTCCTTAGGTTTCTGGAGGCTGTCCAGACGCTTTCCGGAGGTTCTGTCCTGGTTTTCTTTCTCTACGCCGACCACATACTCATATGCCATCTTGGCGCAGTCGCTGCAGATATGTCCGTCCAGACCGCTCATGAGCATCGGGACTTCAGACTGGCTGCGACCGCAGAGCACGCAGTAATGTGCAGGTTTTTTTGCCATATATGCCTATTATGAAAAAATCAGGATACTGGATCCTGATTTTTTATAGTTATATATCAGTTATGATATTACTTGAGCTCTCTGAACTTCTCGACTGAGATCTGCTTGTCAGCGAGGGTCACATTCTCACGGATCTTCTCGATCACCTTCTGGTCAGCAACGTTCTCGGCGAGGTTGGAAACCTGACGGCGATCCTCGAGAATCTTCTTTGCTGAATCCTTGATGAACTGCTCTGGAACACCGCTCATACCGTACATTGCATACTGATACTGAACATATGAATAAGCAGCCTCCTCGATCTCGGCAGCCTCGACCTTAAGCTCATACTTGGTCATGAGGTAGTCGCGGATCATCTGCCAACGGTAGTCAACGAGGAATGCATCGAACTCTGCATCAATCTGCTCATCGGTGAACTTGTCCTTGTTGATTGCCTTGAGCCATCTCTTGAGGAATGCCTCAGGAAGCTTGATGTCGGTCTTTGCAAGGAGATAATCCTTTGCATCCTTGCCGAAACGGAAATCAGACTCCTGCTTGTAGTTATCAGCAAGACGCTTTGCAATCTCCTTGTCGAATGCGTCCTCAGAAGTGATGACGCCCTCACCGAAGATCTTGTCGAAGGTCTCCTGGGTTGCCTCGGCAGCACAGAAATCCTTGATCTCCACTACGGTTGCGGTGAATTCAGGGTTGATCTCTGCAAGAGCCTCCTTCTTTACATGAATGAGGGTAGCTCTGTCACCCTCTCTCTCGAGAAGCTCGTTGATGTTGATGGTAAGCTTGTCGCCAGCCTTTACACCAAGCATTGCAGGCTTCATTGCCTCGGTAACGTCACGCATTGAGATGAAAGTGTTCTCAACCTTGTCACGTCCCTCCTGCTCGAGGTCAACATATACATATGAGGTCTCACCTGGCTTCTCTACATGCTGAAGATCACCATACTGCATGAGCATGTTCTTCTTCATCTCCTCCTTTGCCTCAGCGCTTGACTTGATCTTGTAGTAAGTGATCTTGTCATCAGCGTTAAGTTCGAAGTCAAGCACCGGTGCGGTAGCGATGTCGAACTTGAACTCGAGGTCCTTGCCGTCGGTCCAGTCGATCTCCGGCTGGTTCTCGCTGGTAAGAGGCTCACCGATAACGTTGAGCTTGTTCTCCTCGATGAAACCGTTGAGAGCCTTTGAAACGATGTCATTCACTGCATCGCCCATAGCCTGGTCGCCATATACCTTCTCGATGAGAGCCATAGGAACCATACCCTTGCGGAAGCCCTTGAACTCTGCGGTCTTCTTGCGCTCCTTGAGCTTTTCCTTCTTTACAGGAGCATAATCATCAGCTGCTACGTTGATGGTCAGCTCGATGTTCAGATCGTCGATCTGCTGTTTTGTAACGTTCATATTATCTTATGTTTATATTTTTCTTTCAATATCATTCCACAGCCTTGTCCAGCTCGGAACAAAACCGGGCGGCAAATATACTAAAAAATAACGGGATACGCAACCTCCCGGGACGGAGCCTAGCGGCCTCTTCCGAAGCGCTTTCTTGTTGGATATACAACCCTCTCGTGGTGCGACTGCATAAGGTAAGACTTGATGCTCTCCTTCACCATATTGAGTTCCTTCAGCGAGATATCGGCATCCTCAAGCTGTCCTTCCTTCATCTTGCCGGCAACAAGCTTCTCGACAAGCTCGGAGTAAGCTTCCTTTGACGGTGTCACCGTACGCGAAGCCGCTTCTACGGAATCACATATCATAAGGATTACCTGTTCCTTGGAGAAAGGGCGCTTGCCGTCATATGTGAACGCTTCCTTGTCATCAGGATCACCGCCGTCATTGACATACTTGGTGTAGAAATATCCAGTCACGGTCGTTCCGTGGTGAGTCAGAATGAAATCCTTCAAAAGCTGTGGAAGTCCATTGTTGCCTGCCAGTTCCATACCACTCCTGACATGAGAGATGATTGCCTGGGCACTCTCCTTTGGAGACAGCTTGGAATGATATCCACCTTCCTGGCGTGCCTCAGCGCTCTCATTTTCGACAAAGCAATTCGGATTGGCCATCTTGCCTATATCATGATACAGAGCTCCAGCCTTCACAACCAGAGGATTGGCACCGATTGCACGGGCCGCAGCCTCGCACATTCCGGCTACAGCCACGGAATGATTGTAGGTTCCAGGAGCCTTGTCGTCAAGTTCGCGCAGGAGTTTCGACTCGGTATCGCAGAGCTCCATGAGACGAGCGCTTGACACGAGTTTGAACATACGCTCGAACAGGAAGACCAGCGGGTAACCGATGACACTGACAAGCGAGCCTACAGCAAGAAGCATCACCTGACCGGCCATGCCACCGCTGAGCGCGCCTATCATACGGAAGCCCGCAAGGGATATCAGAAGCATGGCGAAACAGATCAGGGAAACCATGAACTGCATCAGTCCCCTGTTGAACATGTCGTATACGTAGACCGAAACATAGCCGGCCATGAGGAACATCACAAACAGAATCGGACCGTTATGTGCAAATATCAGAAGCGGAAGAAGTGAAACCGTATAGACCGGGATCACCACCCTGAGCCTGTAGAATGACTGAAGCCACAGCGCCGCTATCGTGAACGGAACCATGAACAGGAACGCAGAATTGTACTTGTCAACAATCAGGGTCACGATTGTCAGAAGCAGGAATACGAGGATGATGAACAGCAGCCTGCCCATCTCGTCAAGTATGTTAGCGTTAGAAAAGAATACCGAAAGGCACAGAATGACCGAAATCGCAAGAGCAATCAGGAAATTGCCGATCCATGGAGATACAGCATTGGCGAACTTGTCAAAGCCGTCAAAGCCATCTCTTTCAATACCGGTACGACGTCTTTCGTATTCAGCCTTGTACGAATCCAGCTTCCTGGCGATATCTTCTGTAATGATTTCACCCTTCTTTACAATGATATCGTATTTTTCAACATAGCCCTCAGTCGGAGATACGTCCTTATATGCGGTCTCATTCATTAGGGCTGTGCGAGCCTCATCATACTGGAGAACAGCTTCGACAGCATCATATATGCCACTCTTCTTGAGAAGAGAATCGGCATTTACTCCCGGAGACCTCTCGGCGAGAGACTCGCAGAGAGCATCCTTAGCCTGCTTGACGGTGATGATTTCGGATGCCGGAACCTGCTCGACTGTCTTTCCCTTGCTGAGATAGATGATTGACTGGCCGATATCCGCCTTTCGGCTGAGCTTCAGTCCCTCATCGGAAACGACTCCATTGGAATAAATCTTCCTCAGGTCGTTCACTATGCCTTGGCGCAGACCTGAATACTTGCACAGGTCTGCATTCCAGACTTTATCAAGACTATTCTTTTCCGCATCAGAAACATATGAGTATGAAGGAGTTTCTATCGATGAAACATATCTTTCATCAGCAGCCAGCTGTTCAGCGGACTTGAAGATAGGAAAATCGAAGCGGGCCTCGAGATCGTCATACTTCCATACCGATCCCTGCCTGTAATCGTAGTTGAACTTCGACGTGCGTGGAAGTATCAGCGCGAGAATAAGCGTAAGGATGGAGAAAACGATCAGAAGTCGTCTGTTGCGGAGCAGATTGGTCATATCGGACTACTTGAATGGGCTGTTTGCCTCTCTTGCTATGTATTTGTAGGTCATTTTGTCGGTCAGACGTGGGAAGAGTCTGTGTGCCAGGATTGTAGCCTTGCCGAGCAGGGTAAGGGTAACCTCTGAGCGGCGACGCTCGAGAGCCTTTGCCATGCGCATTGCACACTCCTCTGCACTCATGAGCTTATCCTCAGCCAAAGGAGTCTCTCCCTGGGCGCTTCCATCTGCGGTAAGAGCCGCATTGCGCACGTTGGAAGAAGTGTATCCAGGCGCGAAAACAAGTACATTGAGACCGTCCTTGAGATGTTCGATACGGATGGTATCAAGGAATCCGCGTACTGCATACTTCGATGCAGAATAACCTGTGCGGGCAGGGAGCGCCGAGTATCCGGCGATTGAGATCACGCCCACGACAGAGCCCTTGCTCTTCAAGAGCCAAGGAAGGGCAAATTTGGTACACTGTACTGTGCCCCAGAAATTTACGTCCATAAGTGAGCGGATGACCTTGAGCTCGAGATCCTTGAACATGGCACGCATGGAGATGCCTGCGTTGTTGACCAGGATATCGATGCCGCCGAAACGCTCGACTGCAGCATCGATGAGAGCACGGCAGTCATCCTCGCTGGTCACATCAGTTTTGACACAAAGGACTTTTGCCGGATCCGACGATACGCTTGGTGCCAGCTCCTGGAGTTTTTCATACGAGCGGGCGGCCATTACGACCTTCGCTCCACAGGAACCGAATAATCGGGCAGAAGCCAACCCGATTCCCGAGCTGGCTCCTGTCACAATAATCACCTTGTCTTTAAAGAACTCAGGTTTCATATTTGAAGGTGTTATGGATCAAGGATTTACTCCATGACAGTCATTGCTGCTACGTCATCGCCGTCGTACTCGCCGGCATCGAGTTTCGCCTTGATCTCCTTGAATGCGTTGAGTGTATAGTTCACGTCCTCCATGGTGTGGGCTGCGGTGCTCACGATACGGAAGATGATCATGCCCTTTGGAATAACAGGGTAAACCACGATAGAGCAGAAGATCTTGTAGTTCTCACGGAGGTCCTTGACCATCTTGGTAGCCTGACCTACGCCACCCTTGATATGTACAGGAGTTACGCAAGCCTCAGCCTCGCCGATATCGAGACCCATGTCGGTGAAGCCCTTCTGGATAGCGTGAGTAATAGCCCAGCACTTCTTGCGGAGCTCGTCGCCTTCAGGTGAGTCGATGATCTCCATACGCTTGATGTTACCGATGACAAGCGGCATAGGAAGCGACTTCGCGTACATCTGTGAACGCATGTTCATACGGAGGTAGTTGATGATGTGACGTGGGCCGGCTACGAAACCGCCGATAGATGCCATGCTCTTTGCGAAAGCACCGATGTAGAGGTCGATCTTGTCCATAACGCCGAAGTGTTCTGAAGTACCGCGGCCATGCTCACCGAGAAGACCGAATCCGTGTGCATCGTCGATGAGGATACGGAACTGGTACTTGTCCTTGAGAGCGGCAATCTCATCGAGCTTTCCGAGCGCACCGGTCATACCGTATACACCCTCGGTGATGAGGAGCACACCGCCGCCGGCAGCCTCAGCCTCGGCACATGCTCTTGCAAGCACCTTCTCGCAGTCAGCGATATTGTTGTGACGATACTTGTACTTGCTGCCGATGTGGAGACGGATACCGTCCAGGAGACATGCATGGCACTCTGCGTCGTATACGATCACGTCATGACGGGCGGTAAGGGCATCGATTGTAGAAACGATTCCCTGATAGCCGAAGTTGAAGAGGAATGCATCTTCCTTCTTCTCGAAATCAGCGAACATTCTCTCGAGCTTCTCATGATAGCGAGAGTGACCGGACATCATACGCGCACCCATAGGGTATGCGAGACCCCAGTCAGCTGCGCCCTGGGCATCAGCCTTGCGGACCTCAGGATGGTTCGCGAGGCCGAGATAGTTGTTAAGGCTCCAGTTAAGGACCGGAGTACCGTTGAAAGTCATATGTGGACCGAGCTCTCCCTCAAGACGAGGATAGAAGTAATAGCCGAAGCCCTGCTCGAAATACTGGCCGATAGGGCCGCCCGAATCTCTTGCGATTCTGTCAAAAATATCTACCATAATATCAGGTTTGATTTAATTTTCAATTTGTTATGCGTCAATATTTGCGTAGTGAGCATTCTCCTCGATGAACTGACGGCGAGGCGGAACGTCATCACCCATGAGCATTGAGAATGTTCTCTCTGCCTCCAGTGCATTCTCGATGGTGATCTGGCGGAGAAGGCGCTTCTCAGGATTCATGGTTGTCTCCCAGAGCTGTACGTCACTCATCTCACCAAGACCTTTGTAGCGCTGTACGGTCACTCCCCTGTCGCTTCCGTTTCCGAGACGCTGGGTTGCCTCAGCACGCTGTTCGTCTGTCCAGCAGTACACTTCCTCCTTGCCCTTCTTCACGAGATAGAGAGGCGGGGTGGCGAGATATACGTATCCGTTCTTGATAAGGTCGAACATGTAGCGGAAGAAGAATGTCAGGATAAGACATGCGATATGACTTCCATCGACGTCGGCATCGGTCATGATCACAACCTTGTGATAGCGGAGACGGCTGAGGTCCATGTGCTTCTCGCCAGTCTCGTCCTCCTTTGCCACAGTAACACCGAGAGCGCGATAGATATTGATGATCTCCTGGCTGTCAAGAGCCTTGCCGCCTGCAGCCTTCTCTACGTTAAGGATCTTACCACGGAGTGGAAGGATCGCCTGGGTACGGCGGTCACGGCCCTGCTTTGCGGTACCGCCCGCAGAATCTCCCTCGACGAGGAAGATCTCGCACTTCTCAGGATCGCGCTCCGAACAGTCTGCGAGCTTGCCGGGCATTCCGGCACCGCTCATGACTGTCTTGCGCTGCACCATCTCCCTTGCCTTGCGCGCTGCCATACGGGCATTGGCTGCAAGTACGATCTTCTCGATGATTACGCGGCCCTCCTTCGGATGTTCCTCGAGGAAGATCTCCATGGCTGCAGAAGTAGCCTGGGAAACAGCTGAAGTAACCTCCGGATTACCGAGCTTGGTCTTGGTCTGGCCTTCGAACTGAGGTTCAGCCACCTTGACCGAGATCACAGCGGTCAGACCCTCACGGAAGTCTGCAGGATCGAGGTCTCCCTTGAACTTGTCAAGGAGCTTGTTCTTCTCTGCAAAAGCCTTGAGAGATCTTGAGAGGCCCATCTTGAAGCCCTGGAGGTGGGTACCACCTTCGATCGTGTGGATGTTGTTTACGTATGAGTATATCTTCTCCGAGAAACCGTTGTTGTACTGGAGAGCGATGTCGATTGGAATGATCTTGTCGGACTCGATGCAGACAGGATCAGGGATGAGATGGTCTGAACCGGCATCCATGTACTGGATGAACTCCTGGAGACCCTTCTCAGAGTAGAACTCCTCGCCCTTGAGGACCTTGCGGCCGGTAGCCTTGCTGTCACCATTCTCGTCCTGGACATACTCATCGACGAATTCACGCTGGTCGGTGAGCTTGATGTGGATACCCTTGTTCAGGTATGCAAGCTCGCGGAGACGATTTGCGAGAGTATCGTACTTGTAGACCGTGGTCTGGGTGAAGATGGTCGGATCCGGAAGGAAGGTGATGGTGGTACCGGTATCGGAGCACTCGCCTATAACCTCGACCTGCGAGGTTGGCTTGCCCTTTGAGTATCTCTGCATGAAGATCTTGCCCTCTCTGTGGACCTCGGCAATGAGGAGATCCGAAAGCGCATTCACGCAGGATACACCGACACCGTGGAGACCTCCGGAAACCTTGTAGCTGTCCTTGCTGAACTTACCACCGGCATGGAGCACGGTGAGAACGACCTCCAAAGCCGAGCGATGCTCCTTTGGATGCATTCCGGTAGGAATGCCTCGTCCGTTATCCTTTACGCAGATTGAATTGTCTTCGTTGATAGTCACATCGATGGAGTCGCAGAAGCCAGCCATGGCCTCGTCGATACAGTTGTCCACAACCTCATAGACGAGATGATGGAGACCTCTCTCGGAGATATCTCCGATGTACATCGACGGTCTCTTCCTGACGGCCTCGAGTCCTTCGAGGACCTGTATGCTGCTCGCGGAATACTGCTCTTCCGCCTTCTTCATTTCTTCGTTTTCAATCATTTGTCGCGATACTTGATAAATCAAGCAAATTTACGAAAAAAACTAGAGATTAACGCTAAGTCCGAGGGTGAAAAAAGCACCTCGACGAGCGAACATCGCCTCTCTCTGGATAGCGTTTCCGAGGAGATTCCCGCCCTTCGCCCATACAGCCACCTTGCTTGACGCGCGGTACTCCGCATTGAGGCCGAGATCAATGTATCCAGGTATCTGGGCTGCAGGGGTGTCGTATGGATTGTACTCGCTCCAGAGAGGCAGATTCCAATCAGGAACATTTACCATCCTGCGGTACGAAGCCGCATCCATGGTTGCTCCAAGGTAGATTCTCTGTCTCCAGTTCCAGGTCGCGCTGAAGCCACCCGTAAAACGTGAAGGAAGGAGCATCGGAGTATCGTCGAGGACTTCGCTGTTGCGGAACATGAAGTTCGCCTTCACATCGAACGCCTCGGAAGTCCACGCACCGGAAGCCTTGGCATACGCGCTGAATACATTAGCTCGAACATAATCCTTCACGAGCATGAACCTAGACGTACCGATAGACTCGCAGACTGCATTGTCAGTCCTTCCCAGGCCACCCTCTATCTCATACTGGAAACGTGCATGGGCACGGCCGCTGAGACCGGCATTGAAATCATATACATCAACCACGTGCTCCATGCCATCCGCCGGAGAAAGATTGAGGAAATGATACTGGGATACAAGGGAATTGTAAGTATCAATTCTGTCTCCACCGCCAAAGTTCGCATAAATCTTGAGAGCATCCTTGACCAGCGCGTAGTCGATATGCATCTGAGGATAGAATATGTGTCCCTTGCCTATGCTGGTAGAAACCGAATCAGGCTCACTGCCACGCGAGGTCATCGAGAGCTTGATACCTGCGGAATAGTTCAGCCTGTCAGTATGTCCGCTGATAGTCGGAGTTGCGGAGAGAAGGAACAGATTGGAACGGAAAGGTCCCAAATCTCCGATGGCCGATGACCAGGTATTCTGCAGCAAATGGAAGTTTTCATTTTCCACATCGATGTCCACAAACGCCATCATTCCCGGACGCGAGAGTCGCTTTCCTACGCGCGACTGAGCCTTTACATTGTGTTCATAGATCAAATCGTTCAGCCTTTCGACGGTGAATGTAGAAGTACCAATGCCATAGCGGTATCCAAGATTGAATTCCGCGAAAGTGCTGCCATGTCCCTTGCTCTGGACACCAAGAGTTCCACCCAGACTGTTCAGGCTGTTACCATATCGAGGCACGGTATTGACCAATGACTGAGAAAAATGATTCCTTCCATCATAGGCGGAATTGACAAGATTCCAGTCAAAGGCCGCGGTCACGAGAGCCTTGCTCGCATTGATCGTCGCACCCATCCTCAACTGGTTGGCAGCATCATGACCATTATTGTAGACATTGGATTTCTTCAGAACACTCCATGAATCCCTGTTGACAGACTTGAGTTCATGATACTGTCCCCAATAGCCATTGAAATCATCCTCGAAAGTAAGACTGAGCTTGTCCCCGGCCTTCCCCTTGAGCTTGGGAGCCCACACGATGCGAGCCTCTGGATTAAGAGAATAGCCCGCTCCCGCCTTTACGAACAGGTTGCGGCCATCGTAAGCCCTGGGCTCGGGAGTCATGTTCATCTTGTAAGGGCTGAAATCGTACGCGCCCTTGTACGGATTCTCGAATGTCGTATAGTCGAAATCATAGTCGAACTTCAGCAGAGTATCAGGCACAGCCATCTGGATCTCCTGCTTGTGGACCTCCATAAGCTTTCCCTTGTAGGCATTTGTGACCTCAACCACAGGATTGAAGCCCTGGGCCGCTGCAGTTCCGCACATTGCGAGTCCGGCAAAAAATATCGCAAGTCTTTTCATAATCTTCAGTTTTACAGGTTTGCAAGTTTCTTGAGACGCATGCTGACAGCCTCAGGGACATCGTCGTCAGGACCGTATGCCTCATATCCGTTTGCCACGCTCTCGAAAGTAGCCTTTGCCTGAGCGATGTTGTCCTGCTCGGCGAAAGAATCACCAAGTACGATGAACGCCTTTGCAAGCCAGTAGTTCTGACTTCCAGCCTTGGCAGCGAAAGCATAAACCTTGTCCTCGATCACGTTGAATCGGCCCTGGTCGTAAGCGTCCTGGATCACGAGATATGCAGCCTCGGCTCCTTCGTCGGTAGATGGCTCCTTGCTCAGCTGCTCGAGCAGCTTGAACGCCTCGTCACGACGGCTGAGAGACAGGCATGACTTTGCCTTTGTCCACTGCGCCTCGCGCTTGAGGGCTGCATCGCTGTCCTTGGATGCGATAAGGGCATCGGAAGCGCTGATTGCATTGTTGTATCCGTGACCACGGTATGCGGCACGCATCATTCCGATAGCGGCATTGGTCTTGTTATCGTCAAGCTGAGCGACACGGCTGAGCTGCTCGTAAGCTCTGTATGCATCATCATAGCGCTCCATCGAGTAAGCCAGAGCAGAATATGAAGACAGCGCCATCTCGGCATAATTGCCGAACTTCTCGCGCTCGAGAACCTTTGCGTAGTTGTCGCAAGCCTTCTCCTTGTCACCGATGCTCTTGTAGCATTCAGCGGTATAGAGGAGCGCCTGGCTCATCTTGTCACCCTGCGGATATGCATCCATGTACTGCTGGAGGAGCACAAGAGCTTTCTGATAGTTACCTGAAACGTAGATTTCTTCGGCTGAGTTGAAGAACACCTGTTCCTTCTCGGCATCGCTGCGCTTGCCTCCGATATTGTCAACGTATGCAAAGTAAGCCTGAGGCTCGCCCTTGGTCTGGTAGATAGACTCGATAGCAACGAGAGCATCATCATAGTTCTCGCTGCCAGGAAAACGCTCCACTACCTGCTTGTAGTAAGAAAGAGCCTCGTCATAGTTCGACTTGTTGCGGGAAATCATACCGAGCTCGATGAGGGACTTTGCAACGAAGTTGTTGTCCTTCGAACTGTCCTTGAGAAGGGTGAAGCACTCGATTGCCTTTGCCTGATCCTTGGTCGCAACATATGAGCGTCCGAGCTCATAAAGAGCATCTGAATAGAGCATTGCGTTTGGAGAAGCCTTCTTGACACGCGAAAGAACTTCGAGTTTCTTCTTGTCATTGCGGTTCAGGCCGTATGCAAGACCAAGCTGGTAGTACGGATAGACGTCATTAACGTCGTCATATTTCGCAAGAAGATTCTCATACAGGGTGATTGCATTCGGATAATCAGCAGCGATGAACGAGCAATCAGCCACACGTGTCATCGCATCCTTGAGGAAGTCCTTGGCACCAGACGCATTGTACACGTTGAACCACTTGGCAGCATTGACGTAGTCACCCTGGTCGAAATAGCAATATGCAAGATCGTAAGGGATCGCCTTGCCTTCAGGTCTATAGTCAAGCGCAGACTGGTTGTACAGGTCCGTGAACGACTCGCCGGCAGCACTGTAGTTGCCTGCACGATACTGGCTCTGCGCCAGCCAGTAGCTTGACAGCTGAGCGACAGGACTGTTCCTGTCAGCATAGAAAGCCGCTGCCTTGAGACACTGGATCGCATCGCGATATGAGCCGCTGTTGATCAGCTGATTCGCACGAAGGTAGTTTGCCTTCATGTAGTTTCCCTTCATGTCAGGAGTGAACT
This sequence comes from Bacteroidales bacterium, assembly GCA_024402135.1. Classification (GTDB taxonomy): domain Bacteria; phylum Bacteroidota; class Bacteroidia; order Bacteroidales; family UBA932; genus Cryptobacteroides. The sequence goes on along the minus strand of JAKSJN010000005.1, from coordinate 49,280 downwards.
CATCGATGTTGTCGTAAGCCTCTACTGCCGCCGCATAGTCGCGGTTATTCAGCGCGGCAAGCGCCATATAGCTGTAGATGTCATCTCCGCGCTTGCTCTTGCCATACGCGTCGATGTAATCGAGGAACGGCTGAGAATCATGATTGAGGTCGAATGCAAGCTTTGCGTAGTTGAAGAAAGCATCCTCCTTGATGTCGGCATCGTACGCAGGAGCCGCAGCATCGCGGAAAGCGTCCATAGCCGCAACCTTGTTTTTCAGCTGGATGTAAGCGTCAGCAAGATTGTAAGATGCAATCTGGCCGAGAGAGTCGCTGCGGTCAGTCATCTTGGCGTAGTTTTCTGCCGCACCCTTCCAGTCGCCTGTCGCATACAGGAGCGAACCGGCATAGAAGTAGTCCTTGCGCGATTTCGGAGTATCGCCGTCAACCTGGTAGTCGTCAAAGTACCTGCGGGCAAGTTCATTCTCGCCACGGACCAGGAAGGTCTCGGAGAGAATGCGGGCAAGATGTGCCCTGCGTTCATCCGGAGCCTTGTCAAATACCATAGGGCCATACTTTGCGACATAGTCGTAATCCTTCAGCATGAACTCACACTCGAGCTTGTAATACTCCGAGTTGTCGGCAAAGCGTGGATCGCGGCCGGCAAGATCGAAACGTTCGATGGCACCCTTGAAATCGTTCGCTGAATAGTCGATGTATGCGATGGAATACTGCGCAGGCGCAGTGAAACTCGAATGCGGCATCTCCTCGACCTCGAGAAAACCGTCGCGGGCACTGTCATAACGGCCCATAGAGAAATCGCTGTAAGCCTTCTTGAACGTATATTCGCAAACCTGGCTTGCATAAAGATGCTTAGGTTCGAAGCGGGAGAACTCCTCGCGCGCTGCAGCATAGGATTCAGCATCGAATTCATTCAAGCCCTGGAGATAATGTATCTGGGCGAACATCGATGACTCCGGCCACTTTGTCTCATACTCGCTGATAAGTGAACGCGAATCGGAATCCTTCATCTTCAGTGAGCACATCAGGGCATATCCTTCGCTCAGAGCATCAGGGACAGGAACCGAGCTGAAGAGCTTGCGGGCCTCCGGATAGAGACCATTCTGATAAAGCTCCAGAGCACGTGAAAACTGATCTCCAGCTTTGATGCCAAGCTCCTGAGGAACAGCAAATTGACCCACCGAAGTCAGAGTCCCGGCCACAGCGGGCTGCACAAGGGCTGCCAGCGACACCGCCGAGATCAATATCTTATTTTTCATATCTTAGGTTTTTCTTTGATATCAACTCACAAATTTAATCATTTTTTTCCATATCTTTGTTCAAATCTTGTGCCTTAAACGACTCATTTTTATGGAAAATACGCCAATAATCTCATTCAGGGAAGCCGACATCATAAACGGTGAAGAAACTGTCATCTACGGACTTGACATGGACATTTTCCCGGGAGATTTCGCGTACATTGTCGGAAAGGTCGGAACGGGCAAGACTTCCATCATCAGGACCATGACGGCGGAAAATCCTCTCCACAAAGGAAAAGGCTCCGTATGCGGCTATGAACTGAACGGAATCCGCAACAGGGACATCCCCCATCTGAGACGCAAGCTCGGCGTGGTTTTCCAGGATTTCCAGCTTCTGATGGACAGGACGGTATATGACAACCTGGAGTTCGTGCTCGTCGCCACAGGATGGAAAAAAGACGACACAGACAAGCGTATCATGGAAGTACTCGAGTCCGTCGGCATGGAGACAAAGGCACACAAGATGCCTCACCAGCTTTCCGGAGGAGAGCAGCAACGCATAGCGATCGCACGTTCACTGCTCAATTCACCTCAGGTCATAATCGCCGACGAGCCCACCGGAAACCTTGACACGGAGACCGCGGAGGGCATCCTGAACCTCCTGACTTCCATCAACAAGGACAAAGGCACAGCCATAGTCATGGTAACGCATAACCGCGCAATCTTCGAGAAATACAAAGGCAGGGTCTTCGAGTGCAAGGAAGAGAAATGCCACGAGCTTGAGGCCGGAGACGACAGAGCCGTAGTATGACGAAAAAGAAACGCTATGAGCTCGCCATCGAATGGTTCGAGACCAACATGCCCGAGGTCCGTTCCGAGCTCGCTTACAACTCCCCTTTTGAACTCATAGTGGCGGTCATACTTTCCGCCCAGTGTACAGACAAGCGCGTCAACATGACCACGCCGCGTATTTTCATGCACTATCCCGATGCTGCATCAATGGCTGCCGCAAAGGAAGAAGAGCTCTTCGAGCTGGTCAAGTCCATCTCATATCCGAACGCCAAGACACGCCACCTCATAGGGATGGCTCAGATGCTTATCGACCGCTTCGACGGCAAGGTCCCATCAGACATCGACGACCTGATGAGCCTGCCTGGCGTGGGACGCAAGACAGCCAATGTCGTGGCATCGATAGTCTATGACAAGCCAGTCATAGCCGTCGACACACACGTATTCCGCGTATCTCACAGAATGGGTCTCTCCGACGGAAAAACGCCCGAAGCGGTGAGCTTCGAGCTTGAAAAGAACATACCCGTGGAGAAAAGGGCAACGGCTCACCATTGGCTCATCCTCCACGGGCGTTATGTCTGCACTGCACGCAACCCGAAGTGCTCCGACTGCGGGCTGCAGCAATGCTGTAGATATTATTCTCTTAGTTCACGAACTGAGCTTTGAGCTGAGCGATCTTTGCATCGGCGTCAGCTCCGGCAGCTCCGAAGTAGAACTTGATCTTAGGCTCGGTACCTGAAGGACGTACGGTAACCACATCACCGACCTCGCTGAAGAACTGGAGTACGTTTGACTTAGGAAGTCCGGTCTCCTCCGGCTTGTTGTAGTCGATAACCTTTACAACCTTCGAGCCTGCAAGCTCGGTTGGAGGGGTTGCACGCATGTCAGCCATGATCTGCTGGATCTCCTCAGCTCCGGTCTTGCCCTTGCGAACGAGGGATGTGAGGCCTTCCTTGCGGTATCCGAATTCCTTGTAGATCTTCTCAAGAAGCTGATAAAGCGACATTCCCTGATCAGCAGCCCACGCAGCGCATTCTGCGATCATGCAGCATGTGATCGGAGCGTCCTTGTCGCGTACGAACTCACCGATATTGAAGCCGTAGCTTTCCTCTCCACCACAAAGGAACTCGCCGGTACCCTCGTTCTTGCGCACGATGTCGCCGATGAACTTGAAGCCGGTAAGCACATTGTAGCACTTGATGCCGAACTTTGCTGCGATCTGTGCGATGAGCTCGGTGGTAACGATGGTCTTAACTACATACTTGCTGCTGTCGAGAGTACCAAGTTCCTGACGGCGGGTGAGGATGTAGTAGGTCAGCATTGCAGCTGTCTGGTTGCCGTTGAAGAGCACCATCTTGCCCTCATTGTCACGTACTGCGATACCGATACGGTCTGCATCAGGGTCAGTTGCCATGACGAGATCTGCACCTTCCTTGTCAGCCACTGCAAGAGCCATCTCGAGAGCGGCATGCTCCTCAGGGTTTGGAGAAATGGTAGTCGGGAAGTTTCCGTCAGGAATGTCCTGTGCAGGAACGTGGATGATATTCTTGAAGCCCATGAATCCAAGGCAGTTTGGAACGACGCGCACGCCGGTACCATGGAGCGGGGTGTATACGATCTTGAAGTTGTTGTGCTTTGCGCGGGCCTCAGGAGAAAGCATGAGGGTCATGATGTCCTTCATGTAGAGTCCGTCCATCTCGCTGCCCATCATCTCGATTCCGCCTTCCTTGCCGTCTGGAGCGCTGAAGAGGACCTGTGAAGGCTCGGTGATCTTTGCAACCTCGGCAACGATATCCTTGTCGACAGGAGAGATGACCTGAGCACCGTCAGACCAGAACACCTTGTAGCCGTTGTACTCCTTAGGGTTGTGCGAAGCGGTGAGCATCACACCTGCGGTAGCCTTCTTGCTGCGCACCGCGTAGCTGAGGAGCGGTACAGGATGAAGCTCGGTGTAGAGATATACATGGATGCCGTTTGCAGAGAGAACGTCAGCGGTAATCTTTGCGAAAGCCTGGCTGTTGTTACGGCTGTCGAATGATACACAAACGCTCTTCTCTCCTGGCACGTTTGCCTTGAGATAGTTTGCAAGGCCCTGGGTAGCCATTCCCACAGTGTACTTGTTCATGCGGTTGGTGCCGACTCCCATGATTCCGCGGAGACCACCGGTACCGAATTCAAGATTTCTGTAGAATGCGTCCTCGAATCCTGCAGGATCGTTCTCCTTGAGCTCAAGGATCTGGGCTTTGGTTTCGGCGTCAAAATCACCGTCGAGCCAGCTCTGGGCAACTTCTTTGTAATCTTTCATTGTCTATAGATTTTTATGTTATCAGTTTCAGTATGGGCTTGTACTGCAATTCACAAATATAGGAAAATAAAGACTAAATTTGCACTGTTCAACAGTGCTGATGTGAAGAAATTCGAGGACTTCATAATAGACAATGAAAATGCTGACTGCGCGAGACTTCTGATGAGTTCCGCAGAGTGGCCGGGCTCCCCTGTCGAGGGGCTGGACGCGCGGAATCTATGCGTCAGCACCATCGAGGTCCGGAGAAGGCTTCGCAACAAGCTTCCGCACTGGTACAGCGATGCCGGAATGGTCTATCCCAACCGGCTCTGCGGCGAGCAGTGCAGTTCGGAGTCCACCGCCGCATACAAAGCTATCCTGGCTTCACGCATACTCGAAGATGTCGCGGAAAGTGACAGGAGGATTGCAGATCTCACAGGTGGTCTTGGTGCCGACTCATATGAATTTTCAAAGGTCTGCGGAAGGCTGTTGTACAACGAAATGAACCCGGATCTGTGCGCAGCAACCCGTCACAATTATGCCCGTCTGGGTGTTTCCAACGTGGTTTTCACATCGGTCATGGTCGGGCGTGACAACGTCCGTGAGCTGCTGGAAGGGTTCTCTCCGACACTCATCTACCTGGATCCGGCGAGACGTTCCGAGAGTGGCCGCAAGGTGTTCATGCTCGAGGATTGCAGTCCTGATCTGATGACACTGAAGGACGCCCTCCTCGAGTTAGCAGGTGATGCCCTTGTAAAGCTTTCCCCGATGGCAGACATCAGCATGCTTGTCGACAGGCTGGGATCCTGTGTCCGCGAAATACATATCGTCGGAAGTGGCGGAGTCCACGGAGAATGCAAGGAACTGCTGGTATGGATGCAGCGCGGATGGACAGACGGCACCCAACTGGTCTGTATCGACGCAGATGAACCTCTACATGCCTTCTCTTTCACCAAAGAAGAAGAATCCAAGGCAGGTGTCAGGTTCGCGGCCAGTCAGTCAGAGCTCATGGACATTGTCACGGGGGCAATGCTGTTCGAGCCAAGCAGTGCAATGATGAAGGCCGGGCCATACAGACTGCTCGCAGAGCGTTTCGGGCTGACCAGGCTGGGACGCAACGTACAGCTGTATCTGGCTCCAAAGGAACTGGACAAAGACGAACTTAGTCATCTCGGCAAGCTGTTTACAATAAAGTCTGTGCGTCCATTCGGCAAGTCGGAATTCAAGGCCATCGCAAAGGAATGGCCACGTTGCGAGGTCAGCGCCCGCAATCTTCCCCTGACAAGCGAAGAACTAAAAAAGAAAATGGGTGTCGGATCGGGATCCAACATCCATATCTTCGGCGCAGGATGCGACTTCGAGGACCGCAGCAGCGCACGTTATCTGTTCGTCACGGAAACGATTGCCTAGAAAAGATAGCCAAGTCTCAACGAAAGAGAGCTGAGGACCATCGTGCCTCGCCCTGAGCAGGCGGATGCCATCATCTCAGACTCTATTTCCAAACCTGGAACAAAGCTGGAAGCGATCAGATTCTGATATCTCTCAACTTCAACAAGGCCGAAATTGGCATAGCTCAGTCCCAGACTCCAATGCTTTCCATATACTGCCCCCAGCTCGAAGGAAAAGCAGGTTGAGAGGGTTGATGGAAAATCATTCATGAGGGAAAGAATGCCTGAGAATGAATTCTCAACACGAATGCCCTTGTTATACCTCATCTTCTGGTAGTCCTTCTCGATTGGCAGTCCGTTATATGGATTATAGTCAATTATGGCATGACCTTCTTTCTCGGTCTCGTGACCCAGGTCTATGTTCAAGCCAATCCCCAGATCCGCATAGGCTGAAAACTTTCCCGATAGAGGAAAACCGTAGCGAAGACCTGCCTCCACTGGAATGTTGACAAAGAAACCGGAATTATCCTTCATTTTATTGACCCCGACATACCATGGTCCCTCGAAGTGCACGCTGCGTCCGTACACATCCGCCCCGGCATACCATTGGAGGCCTCCTTTTATCGGTTTCAGATATTTATAGCCGATATTGACGGCCGGGCCGACTGATTCGATCCCATCCTGAAGCGGCACACCGAGAACGTCATACATGGACAGACCGCTTCCGAGATGGGCCTCGTGAGTCTGGGCCGACATTGACGCACATACCAGCAGCATGCCAGCAGCTATAGAGAACAGTCGTTTCATGATTACATCCATTTCTGTACACCCGCAAAGAGGATTGTACCGGTGCTGACCTCACTTATCGCATAGAAGAAAGGAGTATCCACCTTGAACACGAACTGATCGCGATCAGGACCCGCCGATGTAGCACCCATTACGACATGAGTGACTACCGAAGCCTCGGTTCCCTTCTCATCAACCTTGATCTTGGCTTTCTGGCCGACTTCGCTGATCTTGAGAGGCTCTTCCGCCATTTCTCCGAACTCTGCATCATTTGTAAACGCACGTCTGATACCCATTGCCTTGAGGGCGTCATTCATGCTGACAGAGTACTCACTCTCGAAACGCGGCATCGATAACGATACCTTACCGGAAGCCGAAGGATTGACCATCTCGGCCCAGATATCTTCGTCAAGCACGTCCAGAACATCATCAATGGTCGATTCTTCATCCGTAGGGATTACTATGGTCATACGGAATGCTCCATTTCCATACGGAAGACTGACGGCCGATGCAACATCACCGTAATAATAACGCAGGTACTTGCTCATATGCATGAACATGGTCTGCGTAGATTTTCCATCATAGTTCACGAAAGTATCCATGCGGCTGGACTCCTTTTCGAAAGGATCAGACCAGATACCATTGAAGTACATGGCATTGAGAAGCAGAATCTCAGCCTGGGACAGATCCACATCAAGGCCCTTGATCATGCCCTTGGTCGACTTGCTTACCCACTTGTTGATTGCCGACCGCGAGTCTTTGTCAAGGGGATGAGCCGATGCATGGAAATCATCTTCAAGAATAGACTTGTAGCTTTTTTTGATGCCGGCACGTTCACTGGCCCATACCGAATTGGCGATAGCCAGCTCAACAGTATTGTCAACCTTGATCAATGCGGGCACCAGGATCTTGTAGAACGATGCAACGTCGGAAGTCTGGAAGCCTTCCAGACCGATGGCGGCATTGATTTCCTCCTGAGTCTGACCTGTCGCACCCACCGAAGCCATCGCAAGTGCTGCCTGTAAACTGAATGGAGAGACAAACACGTTCTTTTCATCCTGCGACACGACATTTCTCACCAGGTCGAACGTGAATTCCCTGGTTGCCGGAACAATCTCCTGCTGTGCCTTGGTAAGGACAATGTCCGTCCTTTTCTTTGGAGTACTCTTGATATCGTCTATTAAAAATCTGTCATCGCATGAAGTGAATGCGATGACAGTCATGACGATGGAGAATAGAACTGATCTGTTTCTCATCATTATTTTTTAACTGGTTTTACTTCGCACTGTATTTCTCAGCCTGCTCTTTGATAAGCTGCTCGAGGACTCCTTCGTCGAAGTAGTTGATTCTCATGGCTCTCTTGACGTCAGCAAGTGTCTCTGCTGCGACAGCCCTGGCAGTATCACTACCCTTCTTAAGGACCTCATATACATATGGAAGATTCTGCTCCAGTTCGTGACGGCGCTGACGGATAGGTTCCAGGGTGTCGTTAAGCACGGCATTGAGGAACTGCTTTATCATCATGTCACCGAGACCGCCTGCACGGTACTGAGCCTTCACCTCGTCAAGCGAGTGGAACTCGAAGCTTACCTTCTTGCCCACGAAGCATGAAGCATACTTGTCGAAATGCTCAGGCTTGCAGAATGCATCCAGATAAGTAAACACAGTATTTCCCTCAACCTTGCCAGGATCGCTGACCTGAAGATGACCGGGATCGGTAAACATGCCCTTCACCTTGGCCCATACCTCCTCGGCGCTGTCTGAAAGATAGATGCAGTTACCAAGCGACTTGCTCATCTTTGCCTTGCCGTCGGTTCCAGGGAGACGAAGACAGGCGGCATTGTCCGGAAGCATGATTTCAGGCTCCACGAGTGCCTCTCCGTAGGTGGAATTGAACTTGCGGACGATCTCGCGTGTCTGCTCAATCATCGGTTCCTGATCCTCACCTACCGGAACAGTGGTAGCCTTGAATGCTGTGATATCCGCAGCCTGGCTGATAGGATAGCAGAAGAATCCTGTAGGGATTCCCTTGCGGTTCTCGTTACCGTCACCCTCGTTCTCGGAAAAGCCACGGAGAGCGATTTCCTGCTTCACGGTAGGGTTGCGCTGAAGGCGCTGTACGGTCACCAGATTCATGTAGAAGAAGGTGAGTTCAGTAAGTTCGCTGACCTGGCTCTGGATGAAGATGGTGGTCTTCTCAGGGTCAAGGCCGGCAGAAAGGTAGTCGAGAGCTACCTCGATGATGTTCTGGCGGACTTTCTCAGGATTGTCGGCATTGTCGGTAAGGGCCTGTGCATCGGCAATCATGACGAAAATCTTTTCAAACTGGCCACTGTTCTGGAGCTCTACCCTGCGGCGCAGGGATCCCACATAGTGACCGATATGCAGACGTCCGGTCGGACGGTCTCCTGTCAAGATGATCTTTCCCATTTAGTCCTGAATCTGTGCGAGTGCCTCGCGAATCTTTGCCTCGATCTCTTCACAGAGCTCGAGATTGTCCTTCATAAGCTGCTTCACAGCGGCGCCACCCTGGGCAAGCTTCTCTCCATTGTAAGAGAACCAGCTTCCACTCTTGTGGATGATGTCCAGCTCGACTGCGAGATCCACGATCTCTGCGGTATGCGAGATACCCTCGCCGAAGAGGATGTCGAACTCGGCCTTCTTGAAAGGTGGGGCCATCTTGTTCTTCACAACCTTTACACGTGTACGGTTACCGGTAGCCTCCTCGCCATCCTTGAGCTGGGTGGTGCGGCGGACGTCCAGACGTACCGAAGCATAGAACTTCAGGGCGTTGCCACCGGTGGTGGTCTCAGGGTTGCCGAACATGACACCGATCTTCTCGCGGAGCTGGTTGATGAAGATGCAGCATGTATTGGTCTTTGATATGTTTGCAGTGAGTTTGCGGAGCGCCTGGCTCATGAGTCGTGCCTGGAGGCCGACCTTGTTGTCGCCCATCTCACCCTCGATCTCTGCCTTAGGGGTAAGAGCAGCAACCGAGTCAATTACAACGATGTCGATGGCACCCGAACGGATGAGGTTGTCGGCAATCTCGAGCGCCTGCTCTCCGTTGTCCGGCTGAGAAATAAGCAGTGTCTCAAGGTTTACACCAAGAGCCTTTGCATAGGTTCTGTCGAATGCATGCTCGGCATCGATCATGGCAGCAATACCGCCCTGCTTCTGTGCCTCCGCAATAGCGTGGATGGCCAGGGTGGTCTTACCGCTGGACTCCGGTCCATAGATCTCGATTATTCTTCCTCTCGGATATCCACCGATTCCAAGTGCGTGGTCGAGAGCCACGCTGCCGCTCGGAATAACCTGCACGTCCCATTGTGGCTGATCCCCCAGCTTCATGATCGTACCCTTTCCGTAATCTTTCTCAATCTTGTCGATGGTTGCCTGCAATGCCTTCAGTTTCGCAGCATTGATCTCAGCAGCCTTGACTTCTTCGTTTTCCTTAGCCATAATGAATGTACTTGTTTAGTTTTGTCGCGGTTCTTCCGACATAGCAAATATACGATAAAACTTTTGCATTGCCCATAAAAAAAGTACTTGTCGATCCCCTTATCGGACGGACAAGTACTCTAGGTCTAAATGGACATGAACCGGAAGCCACGCAGGTCCTCGACCGCTTCGATTATATCCTTCCTCAGCAGTTCGAGGAGGCCGGGATCCACAAGGGCGATCTTCACTATGAAAACGGCAACCACCACAAGAGCCGCCAGCCACAGAAGAAAAATAACCAGCCCCGGCTGCCACTTTGGAGACTTGAAGCCGGTCACACCTTGGACGCCTCCGTACAGCATTCCTATCACAGGCAGGAAAGCCGCGAGAAATATGGAGATGCTGAAGACCATTTCCCAGGTCGGACCAAGCATCGCCGCAGATGCCAGCGATACCGTTGCAGGCATGAGGACAGACACGCCAAGCGATGTCATAAGCATCGCGAAGAGATATCCGAATGCCACAAGGATCAATACCAGACCGAAAAGAATCTGCCAGAAACGCGCGAATCCCTGCCAGAAACCGGGATGGCTGTTGCTGAAATCTCTGGCAGCCTGTTCTATCTCGTGAGCGCCGGTTTCAATGTTCCGCTGGATGCTGTCGACATTGTTTGCCTCACCACGCATGGTACAGCGCTCATCCACCGTCTTGGCGGGCGGTATGATCAGCCACATTGCAAGATAAATCAGGACACATGTACCGGCACCGGGCCCAAGATGATGGGAGAATACCGTCACGGATCCCAAACCCAGCGTGAATACGACGAAAAGAATGCGGAAAAGCGAAGCCTCCTTGCCGAAATAGGCGGCCAGGCCGCTGCAGACTCCACCCAGAACCTTGTCCTTTGTATCTCTGTAAAGTTTCTTCGAAGCCTTTGGGGTCTCTTCCGGAGCAGCTCCAGCAGTCTTTGATTCAGGTTCTCCATCCATATCGGAAGCACTGCCAAGCTTTGTAATGATCTCACGGACCTTGGAAACGCTTACCGCATCACCATCATACAGTCCCTCCTGGAGCAGTTCGGCGATCCGGTTTTCAATCTCCTCCATGATTTCCCTGCCCGAAGGATTGTCTGCAAAATGATGTTCCAGAGAATCCAGATATGCCTTCAGTTCCTGATATGCCTCTTCCTCCAGAGTGAATGCCAGCTTTCCTATGCTGACTTTTATCGTGCTTTTCATAGTTTAACTGTTTCTCAATTTCGATATTGCGCCAACCATTTCATCCCATGCCGCATCCATCTCGCGAAGCTGGGCCCGGCCCTTTTCAGTAATGGAATAATACTTTCGTGGAGGACCCTGGGTCGACTCCTCCCAGCGATAGGTCAGGAGGCCCTGGTTTTTGAGTCGTATGAGCAACGGATAGATGGTCCCTTCCACCACTATCATATCCGCCTCTTTCAGTGCCGCCAGCAATGAAGAAGGGTATTCATCCTTATGTGCCAGAATCTGGAGTATGCAGTATTCCAGAATGCCCTTGCGCATCTGGACCCTTACATTCTCAGCATTTATTTCAATGACTTCCATAGCCGGATCGATTAAATGTTCGAAAACCTGCGTATATTATCCGCCGTAGGTCTCAGACCGCGCAGCTCGCACTTCTGTGTAGGAGTTTCGGCGACAGGAGCAAGAATCCACAGAGCAATATAGAGCCAGAAACCGAATGTACCGGCGAAAAAGAGAATGACCGACAGAATGCGGACAAGAAGGATATCTATGCCCAGATATTCCGATATGCCGCTGCACACTCCCCCCAGTTTCTTTCCGTCAGGATCTCTGTAATATCTGTGTACAGGAGGCAGCTCAACCATACGGTTGTCAACCGCACCTTCTCCGAACGCCGCAGTGCCGTCCGGCATTCCCAACTGGGTTGCAACACGCCGTACAAGATTGCAATCCACGACTGAATTCAATGAAGGAGCGGACTCGTTGAACAGTTCCGCTATGCGCTCTTCGATGGCATTCATCACGTCCTCGACCTGGGTATCCTGCCCAACCTTTTCACGAAAAGCCGCGAGATATGCTTCAAGAAGCGCACAGGCCTCTTCATTCATGTGGAAACTCTTTCCACCAACTGATACTGTAATGACTTTTTTCATAGTTTTGTTATTAAGGTTCTATTTGTTGATGCAAAGATATGAAAAAGATTTGGTACTATGCAATACAAAGTACCAAATCTTCGCAAATATTATGTAATGAATACTACTTCTTGTATTCGTAGCCGATCTTGGCGGTAGCCCACTTGATGAAGTGCTTCATGTTCGGAGCGTCGGTATGGCCGCCGTCATGCTGGCGCCATGCGAGGTTACCTTCGAGGACATCCTGGTTTACGGCTGGCATAGGGACTGAACGATAGTCATTGCCGAGTCCGAGGTCTGTCGAGCCAAGGAGAGTGAAAGCCTCACCTGCCGCAATGGTAGCCTGCCAGCTGCCGTACTGGTCGAGCCACTGTGCGTCGCCCTGCTCAGGAATACCGTAGCTGATGAATACGAGGCGTGGTGCGCACATAGCGATGAGTTCATGTGAATCGACAGGAAGCTGGTCTGCGTTGCCAGGTCCCTTCTTGCCTTCTACTGCATTGTACTTGATATAGTTTCCAGCCATCCAGTGGTACTCACCAGAGGTTGCGAGGTTCTCGAGGCCTTCGCCGAAGAACCTTCTGTGAAGGGTTGCACCACCCTTGCCTGATGAACCGATGAGACCCATTGCGAATCTCTCCTCGAATGCGAGGGTGACAAGAGCAGCCTTTCCGTAACGTGATACACCTTCGATACCGACGTGCTTAGCATCTACGTCAGGGTCTGTTTCAAGATAGTCGAGGCCGCGTGCAGCACCCCATGCCCATGCTCTGAGTGCGCCCCAGTCGTCCGGTTTGCGTGGCTGTCCCTTGTTCACGAGACCGATGATGCCGCGGGTGAGGCCTGCACCGTTGTCAGCCTGGATGCTGGAAGGATCGATCATTGCATATCCCCATCCTGCCGCGAGAAGCTGCTGGTTTGAAGGCGGATCCTGACCTGGTGCGAGCTGCTGCCTTCCGAAGCCTGCGAATGGATTTGCGGCCTCGAATGGCTGCCATGCAGGGTACTTCTTCATAAGTTCGGCTGTCTCAGGATTGCTTGCAAGCATCTGGCGGAGCACCTTGTTGATGACCTCCATGTCACCTCTTGCAGGTGTCACAGGGTTAGGCAGGTTGGCGCCGCCGAACATCATGAGAAGCGGAACGGGACCCTTTGCGTCAGCAGGAGTGACTACTACCATCTGGATGTCGACGTTGATCTCAGGGCATGCCGAGTTGTCAACATGGCCGACAAGCTTCTTTGCCTTTGCAGCGATCATGCCGACTCTCTCTACTTCCTCGCACTCGACTGTCCATGTAACTCCAGGGATGTTCTCAGGAAGACGGCCATATACTTCACTTTCGAATCCTTCCTTGATCTCAGGACGGCGGACCTCCCACCAATCCTTGGCGGTCTTGACCTTCTTTCCCTTGTTTGTCTTCATGAGTTCAGGGATTACTGGGTATGGATTTGCCTTGGACTCATCATAATTTGCTGCCCGAGGGCTGCTCTGGTCAGCATCAAAGCCAGGTCTTACAGACTTGATGCCCAGCTGGTCGAGCATGTTCTGGAAATCTTCCTGGGCCGTGAAGGTCACAGGCTTCTGTGCATAAGAAGGCATGCACAGCATTGTGGCGATTGCCAATGCAAGTATCTTTTTCATGATATTGGTTATATAGTTGTCACTAAGGTATGGATTCTAGCCGATAAATACAAAAATTGCTATTTTTGCACCAACCAATAACCACATAGGAATGTTCTCAGAAAGCACTATACGCTACGGCTGCATCGAAGTCATCTGCGGCTCGATGTTCTCGGGAAAGACCGAAGAACTCATACGTCGCCTCAAGCGCGCACAGTTTGCAAACCAGAAGATAGCGATCTTCAAGCCTACTATCGACACACGCTATTCGGACAAGGAAGTCGTTTCACATGATCTCCACAGCGTCACCTCGACACCGATCAGGGAGCCGGAGGAGATGCTGAACCTGGAGCCGGATGTAATGGTTGTAGGAATCGATGAGGCGCAGTTCTTCGGAGATTCCATCGTAAAAGTCTGCCAGACATTGGCGAATCGCGGCCTACGCGTCATCATCGCCGGCCTTGACACTGACTTCAAGGGAAAGCCGTTCGGTCCCATGCCGGCACTCATGGCAATAGCAGAAGACGTCCAGAAGGTTCACGCCATCTGTGTGAAATGCGGAAATCTCGCCAATCATTCACACCGTCTCACGGCATCGAAGAAACTCGTTGTACTCGGAGAGAAGGATAGTTACGAGCCGCTCTGCCGTCAGTGCTACAATGCAGCCATCGAGGCTGAGCAGGAAGCAGCGAAAGCCTAGTCCCTCAGGCTCTGGGATATCTTCTCGAAGAAACGGAACTGGCCGAGAAACTCGCCGGCGACGACGCGGAGCATGGTGTAGACAGGGATTGCAACGAACACACCAAGCATGCCGGCCACCGTACCGGCCATAAGAATCACAAGAAATATCTCCAGCGGATGTGCCTTTACGCTGCTGGAATAGATCAGAGGCTGGAACAGGAAGTTGTCGACCAGCTGGGTTGTCATTGTAATCGCGAAAGTAACCGCAAGGAATACTCCCAGAGACATGCCGGTTGAGTGATAGGTCATGAGGCTGACAGCCAGGGCAAGCACATGGCCGATGAATGGACCGGCGTAAGGGATGATATTCAAAAGTCCTGTAATCAGCGCGAGGAGTATAGCCAATGAAGGGTTCAGCCTGAGGATGAAGATGAATCCAAGGCTGTTCAGAATGGCGATGCAGATAGCCTCGAATGAGATTCCCACGAAATAGCGTGAAAGGAGCGTGCTGATCGAATCGGATGCACGCTGTATCTGGTCGCTGAACTTCTCCGGAGCCAGATTGATTATGGTTTTGGTAAGGAGATTGTCGTAAGACAGGAAGAAGAATGAGATGAACACCACCGAGAATGCCCCGATGAAAATGTCGAGAAGAGTAGAGAATGCTCCCTTTACCATATCGGGAACGCTGCCACCGGCGCCGATCAGGTCGCGGGCATAGTCGAACAGGGCTGTCTGGATGGTGAAGTTCTCTCCAAGAGCAGTAGGGAATGTAGTGATGATCCATTCATTCAAGCTGTCCAGATGGTCTGCCAGCATACCTCTCGAAGCCTGTACCTCCCAGCCGCTGAAGTTTGCGCTGACCTGATGGAACAGAGGGATGAGAAGCAGGACAAGGCCTGCCAGAGCGGCAACGATGACTATCAGGGTCATGATAGCGCAGATCCATGGCGGGCAGGTCCAGCGGCCGATCTTTATGTGCCCGAAAAGGGACATCAGCGGACGTCCGATCAGGGATACTACTGCCGCAAGTGCAACATAAAGAACGATCCCGCGGAAATACCACAGGAAAAAAATCACTATCAGTACGACTACGACTGACGCAATCTTTTTCAGAAGGCCTTGATTCATGACAGTCAGCGGATGTTTTGTTGTTCAGTTTCTTAAGCTATTGACGCAAAAATAAGAAAATCCCCACACAATATGTGCGGGGACGCTGAAATCTGTCAATTATTCTTGTATGCCTCGATGCTGTCGATATTTTCCTGCATCTCCCTCTGGCATCTGATGAAGTAGCGGACTCCAAAGAAACCTCCGATCAAACCACCGACAAGACCACCGAATCCCATTCCTATGTAGTACTCAGGATTTCCGCTTACCTGAGCCATGCGGAATATCTCGTAATAGAACCAGATCAGCCATACCGCCACAACAGAAAGGCTGTATTTGATCCTGGTCATATCCTGCTTCTTCATCTTCTGGAGTTCCTCTGCGCAACTCAGGAGGTCCTTGTCGGAAACATCCATCAGGTTGGCGAGTTTAATCCTGTTATATACCATTATCACCGCGCATACGGCCAGGAAAATGGCAGTTGCGATTGTGAATGCCATGGAGAATCCGGCGCCGTGGAAGACCCATGTGCAGTACGGAATGCCGAACAGTGCTATGAATATCCATATGAGCTGATCGCGGCTCATCCCCTTGAGAGAAGTCCTGACTGTCCTGTGTATCAGCTCCTCATTGATGATTTCCTGAGTATCGAGTTTATTCTTGAGCAATGCCATATCCTGGCGCAATGCTTCGAGTTCATTGAAGTTGTTTTCCATAATCAAGCCTGTTTACTCTTTGTTAGACATTTTCTTGAGTTCTTCCCTGATGCGGACGAGTCGCACGGAAATGTTCTTTGCGGACAATCCAACGATGTCGCCGATCTCTTCATAAGTCATGCTTTCTAGCCAGAGCAACACGATTGCCCTGTCGAAAGGTCCCAGACGCGAGATTCTCGAGTAAAGCTGGCGGATCTGCCTTGAATCGGAATCATTGTCCTCGAAGAGATTGATGTCCATCGTAAGAGGAACGGTATCCGGTCTGCGCTTGCTCTTACGGTCCTGTGAGATGCAGGTGTTCAGGCTCACCCTCCAGATCCAGGTGCCTGGTCCGCTCTCTCCGCGGAAGTTTTCGAAACCCTTCCACAGATTGACAAGCACCTCCTGAAAGAGATCTTCGACCTCAGCAGGATCTTTCGAGAACATATAGCAGACCGTGTATATCGTTCCCTTGTTTTCTTTCACCATCCTGGTGAATTCCATTTCCTTTGCGTTCATCTGTTTTGTAAACTCTTTGCCCGTTAGACGCAGGCACATTCCGATTTGCTACAGTTTTTTCTATATTTGTGCAAATATACTGAAACTGGTATGGAAAAGACATCGCGCGGACACGGCAGACTGTACATTGTCCCGACTCCTGTCGGTAACCTGGAAGACATGACTTTCAGGGCGATACGCATACTCAAGGAAGTAGACCTCGTACTCGCGGAAGATACACGCACCACAAGCGTCCTGCTGCACCACTATGACATCCATGCCAAGCTTCAGTCCCATCACAAATACAACGAGCACCAGACCGTGGAGATGGTAAAGGAGCGCATCCTCGGAGGCCTTGACGTCGCACTGGTCAGCGATGCCGGAACTCCGGGCATCTCCGATCCGGGTTTCCTGCTTGCAAGGGCCTGCGCCGACGAAGGAATCGAGGTTCAGACTCTTCCCGGAGCGACAGCCTGCATCCCTGCCATCGTGTCTTCGGGACTTCCTTGCGACAAGTTCTGCTTTGAGGGATTCCTGCCACAGAAGAAGGGCCGCCAGACCATACTCCAGGCGCTTGCCAGCGAGCGCCGCACCATGATATTCTATGAATCGCCTCACAGGCTGGCGAAGACTTTGGAGCAGTTTGCAGAAGCATTCGGTCCGGATCGCAGATGCAGTGTAGCCCGTGAAATCTCAAAACTTCATGAAACCCATCACCGCGGCACTCTTGCCGAGATTGCCGGATGGTTCAAGGAAAATGAAGCGAAAGGCGAAATCGTGATTGTCGTCGAAGGTGCAGGAGAAAACGTCCAGGAACCGGCTGTCATCGCCGAAGATGTTCCTGAGGTTCCCAGAAGAATGTCCAAGTACAGGATGAAGCACGCAGCGGAGGCTGACGAGGAGTCCTGATCATCAATTGCCTAAGGCATTCCCCTATTATCAACCTGGTCGGAAGACCATTGTCATTTGAACCGGCCGCAAGGCCAATAATATGAGAGAGAGATTGTGGAGAAAGAAAACAAGAGAGGCCTGTCGGCCTCGTTCAAGGTCGGAGCGATAGCTCTGGCTTTCCTCATCGTAGGTTATCAGTCATCATTGTTCATTCACAAGGCAGCCCTGCTTCGGATAGCCGCCAACCGGGACCATCCGGACACTGTATTCGTAGCGGATGAGGCTCTTGTGGAGCGGATTATCGGAAGGGACTCAGGGAGTCCCTCCGATGGAGATTCCGGGTATCGGAATGGCTCACGAGGTAGCGGAGGCTCTCGGAGACAGAATGGCTCGTATGATCATTCAAGGGCGAGAGGTTCCAATTCCGGGTCGGGAAATGACGGATCCATTTCCAACCCGAGAAACGACGGGCCCATTTCCGACGGGAAGGGTGGAAGCGTCGTGATCGGCCGCAGCGGGAGCCACAGCGATTTGGCGCGGAAGGCTTACGATGCTTCTCCGAGCCGCCGTGTCGAGAGTTTCCGCTTCAATCCGAATACCGCGACCATGGATGACTTTCAGCGGCTTGGCTTCACTGAGCGGCAGGCACAATCCATCATGAACTATCGTGAAAAGGGCGGTCAGTTCCGTCGCAAGAGCGACTTCGCCAAGTCCTATGTCGTCGCCGACAGCATTTTCGAGCGGCTTGAACCATTCATCGACATTCCTCTTCTGGACATAAATGCCGCCGACTCGGCCGCATTCGACGCCCTGCCCGGCATCGGTCCGTATTTCGCCGCCAAAATGGTCAGTCACCGCGCAGAGCTTGGCGGCTACTCCTATCCCGAGCAGCTGATGGATATCTACAGGTTTGATCAGAAGAAGTTTGACGCTCTGGCGGATCTGATCGTGGTCGGGCCTTCCGACTCGCTGTCGCTGTGGACACTTGACGAGGCCGCATTGGCGAAACATCCATACATCGACAAACGGGCCGCCCACGGCATCGTACTGTTCCGCAACAACAACTCCAATTCGTCGCTGACTGTCGATGCCCTCATCGCCGCCGGCATTCTCTCCCCCGCCGACGGTGCAAAATTGTCCCGCTGCCGTATCGCGAAGCCGTAATAGGGACCTACTTTCTTGTGAAATGCCTGAAGTCCGAGCCGACGGTGCCCGGGGTGAATTCGGTGCCGACCATCTGCCATTCCATCTCGTTTCGAGTTAGTTTGGTTATGATGTAATCCGGATACATGTGGCTTTCCAGCGTACCAGCCTCGATAGAGATAATTGTCTGTCCGTCCATCTCCTTCAGTTCAAAAGACCTGCTGAGGTTGGAATCACCAGCGAATACATCATAGACATGAATGTCAACTTTGCTGTCGGGGCGGAATGTCCATTCAACAAAGCCGTCCTGCATGAAATACGGATAGTTCTCGTATGTCTCGGTCCATTCTCCAAGGATGGTCTCATTGCTCACTTCCAGTTCCGTCTTTGAGCATCCTGTCAGAATCGAAAGGGCTGCAAAGGCAATCAATGCGATCTTTTTCATGATTCGTTTCGTTTTCAAATATACAAAGCAACGTCTCTAGAATATAAACGCAATAATACCACAAATATTGCTTCTTCGGTCAAGTTTTTTTACAGCACCTAGCCTCAACAATGGAGATTGCACGGAATCGCCCGAGAACGAGATATCTGGCGATCAGAAATGGCGGCTGAGGGCGGACGGCAGTCTTTTCCGGAGACATGCCACCCTCGGCACTAGAGGGACGGACCATGAGCGGAGCGAATGGTGGGGTCGAGCAGCGCGAGACGTCGGAGGAAAAGACCTGCCGCCGCCCTATCGCTGGGACTCCACGTACTTTACAAGGAGACTGAACAAGCGATCGAAATTAACGTCTGTCGAGTTTACGTAGGAATCGCGAGGGGTGTGGTAGTGCACGTAGCAGCTGCCTTCAGTCTCAAAGTAGATGCATGGGACGCCCTTCTCGGCAAAGGCATAGTGGTCGCTGTTATCAGAGAGGTCCTGAAGGGCAATCTCAAATGGCGGATATCCGTCATTGTCGGAGTTGATAGCTTCGATGGTCGCAAGGTGGTCGGTGCCATTCATTGTGCACTCAGAAACAAGAATGTCTCCATCGTCGGCAATCATGTCCAGATTGACGAGGAACCTTATTTCGTCAAGCGGCATGGTCGGGTTCGCGCAGTAGTAGAATGCACCGAGCAGATTCTCCTCTTCCGCATCCAGCCAGATGAACTCGATACCGAGTGAAGGTCTGTTCCTGCTGAAATACTCCGCCAGAGTCAGAAGCATGGCAGCACCGCTGGCATTGTCGTTGGCTCCGGGATACAGGTTGTCGCGGCCCATTAGCCCCAGATGGTCATAGTGGGCGATGAAAGTGATCCTCTCGTGGGAGTCCATGTCTGTGCCCGGAAGGTATGCAATGATGTTGTGGGCATCTCTCTGGCTGATCATTTCAGCATCGATGTCGACACTTATCTCCTTGCCGCCATCGGCAATTGCGTCGTCTGTCATCATGAGGACAGGAACCGGACTGTTGTAGTAGCTTCTGGCCTTGAAGTATGGGAACAGCTCCGAGTCCTTCATGATTATGCCGGAAATCTTATCCGGGTCGAGCTTTCCAATATATGGAAGGTATCTTTCGAAATGATGGGCATCAAGAGTCAGATACCGCTGCCAGTTCACGACTGCAAAGCAGCCCTTGAATGCACCACTGTTGAGATAGTCCACAAAACCATCGCTGGTCACCTTATCATCAGGAACCTCGAGAATCTTGAACGTGCCGTGACATGACGGGGAGAACTCTTTGACCGTAAAATCCCAGGTCGCCCTGAGCGGCTTGCCGTCCAAGCTGACTGCCATATCACCCCTCATCACATTCATGTCAAACTGGAAATTCTGGAGATATGGGATATATCTCATATTCTCAGGCTGGGCGTCCCATCTGGCGATTCCTCCCGGATTCACCACACTCTTGTACTCCGGACGTGCAGGAACCTTGGCGATTCTTGCATTTTCACCCATCGGAACCAGACCTTCGATGTTCAGCGCATGGTCAATGATCACCCTCGCAGCCTTGATATCACCGTCATTATACAGCGAACGGCCGTAATTCTGCTCACTGGAAATCTCCTCCAGAGCCTTGTTATAGTATGACCTGCAGTCAATACTGTCATTCCTGCATGATACTGCCGCCACGAAAAGCGCGATGCATATGGATGTTCTGACTATTCTTTTCATAATAATATTTCGGGTTTGGAAAGCCGCTTTGATAAAATTCACTTCATTTCAAAACAACTTATTAAGCATTCAAAGGGAACCTGTCGGTCCGAGAAGGGAGTCCAATGCCGCATCCAATCTCGGAACAATAGGAGAAAAGTGAGTGGTTCCCTCTTCAAGCCTGTATTCTACATCTACGGCTGTTTTCCTCAAGTGACTGACGATACCGACTGTATTTGTCTCGACCGAAGTCATCGCATTGTTCCGGGTATCTTTCTCTCTGTCGCCAAGGCTGATATACACCTTGTGCACTGCATTTGACAGTTGATTAGACTGCACCCATTTCTCCAGATGCGGGAACCAGAATGAACCCGAGATGGAAGCGATTCCAGCGAACGAATCGGAGCAGTGGGCAGCCCAGAGAGCGAACAGACCCGAAAGTGAGATTCCAACAAGGTATCGCTTGATTGGGCTCTGGTCTTCATGCGACATCGACCCTGAGTGAACAAAACCGAGAGTGCGTTCAACCTCGGGCATAATGTCATCCTCCAAGATTCTGAGAAAAGCGGCAGCATTGCCCCCGAAAGGTTTCTCACGTTTAAAGACAGGATCAGCCGCCCAAGGAGTCAAGTCGTCGTTCCAGTTCATGCCAGATACGACCACTATACTCACTTGATATCTGGCGGCTGCCTTTTCAAGGAAATCAGCGCCATCACCCATCAGCCCTCTCGGAAGAAGAATGCAGCATACGCGAGGACTCCCGACCCTGACGATCGAGAGTTCAAGCCCATTGATTGTCTGGTACTCCACCATTTCCCCAGTCTTTCAGACGTCAATAATACCCTGTAAAGATAACAAATCACTGATTAAGGCCGGTAAAGTAAGTCTTCAGCGCATCCACATAAGCCTGCATGGCCGCACGGCCTGTGTCAGTCATTCGGCATATGGTCCTCGCCTTTGCACCGGAGCCGTCGGTCTCCTTCGAAATGTAGCCCGCCGCGGCCAGTTTCTCCAGCTGGACGCTCAAGTTGCCGGCAGTAGACTCTGTCTTCTCCTTGAGATAGACGAAGTCGGCCTGCTCCACGCCCAGCAGGATGGACATCACAGCCAGCCTCAACTGGCTGTGAAGCAATGGATCAAGTTCCTGCATCATGAGTTAGCCTGTTTTGCCTTTGCGTTAAGAATGTGACCAGGAATCACCAGTGAGATGACCATCGCCAACGCCATTCCCAGACACCATGATGGTGAGATTGCTGAACTATTGCAGAACTCGCGGAGGAAAAAGAGTCCAATGATACATCCTGTGAGTCCGCACGACTGGACCTGTCCTTCCTTGAGTATGACTCCGGTAGCGTATGTTCCTATTCCGGGAAGTAGAAGTCCTAGAAGAAACATTCCAGACCACACATGAGCATCACCCCAATTGAATATCGTAGAAACAAGACATATACCGGCATATGCGCCAAACAGTGATGACAGAACTCCCCAGATGGCGTTGATGCTCTTTCCCTGATAGGTGGTCGGGCCATTGTATTTCTTGCTGGTTCTTCTGGCTACGATGGCTGCGATGGCGAAGCCCAACAGTGGAATCGCGAGATACAACCATCCCCATCCACCTCCCTTGGTGACAAGTGTAATGGCAAATACCGCCAAGGACATGAATGTACAGAGATAACCCCAGACGAGGAAAACATTGCCTGAACCTATTGCAGACTCCTGCTTGGTCTGACTTATCATACGGGTAATGAGCGCGAGACTTTCCTGCTCATTTATTCTTTTTTCTTCCATTTTGGTCTTTTTTTTCGGCACTCCCCTATCTTGTTCAGGAATACCTTGGTTGATAATTAGTTTATTTTATAAACCATCTTGGTAAAAAGAGAAGCAAGGAGGTCGACTCTCACTTGCTCAAGCTAGCATTCCGCTCTTTTCACTTTCAATGATCCGAGTGCAAATATACTTAGTTTATTTTATAAACCAAATTTCCGCATACTTTTTTTTCGCCCTGCAGACACCAGGTACAGGAAACGAAAAGCGCAGAACCCGGGTGGATCCTGCGCTTTCGTTGTCCGGCGAACCGGGCTACATTTCCGAAATGAATCGGACTACCATCTTTCCTCAGAAGAAACGGTAAGCTTCTTGCGGCCATGACGGCGACGTGAAGAAAGCACGCGACGGCCGTTTGCTGAGTTCATACGCTCACGGAAACCGTGCTTGTTAACGCGCTTGCGGTTTGAAGGCTGGAATGTTCTTTTCATTGTTATATGTTTTTATTATTTTTTCACAAATTGGACGGCAAAGTTAGGAATTTTTTATTTGAATGACAAATTTTTCATTAAAATAATCCCAAGAAAGCCATGAGTCTATGTTCCAGGTCGATACGCAACCCTTAGGTAGCCTGTAAGTACCCATCAGGTCCGCAATTTCAGCATTGACATCGCCTCCCTTCAGGTACAGAATGCTGTCGGTAAAGTTGCCCTTGACCCAAGGATAGAAGTTGGTCAAAGTAGTCACGGCTCGGGAAACCACATAGTCGAAAGGACCAGAAAGGGATTCCGCGCGTGCATTGACAGTGGTAACATTTTCAAGTCCGAGAGCAGCAGCGACCTCAGTCGCCACACGGACCTTCTTGCCTATGCTGTCGCAGAGGGTAAACTTCCACTCAGGGAACATCACAGCCAGAGGAATACCAGGGAAACCGCCACCGGTTCCGAGATCCAGGACAGTCTTGACTCCCCCATCCATGCCGTTGCGCCTGATATAAGACGCAATCGCAAGTGAATGAAGGACATGGTGCTCATAAAGAGAATCAATGTCCTTGCGGGAAACAACGTTGATCTTGGCATTCCACTCACGATAGAGAGCATCCATGGCGCGGAAACGCTCCAGTGCCTTTGCATCAAGATCAGGAAACTCCCCTAGCAGTATCTTTTCAAATTCTTCGTAAATCATATTCAATCCTCCGGATCATTCATCAGCTTCTCCAGCTGTTCCTTTGCACGACGGATACGGGTGCGGACCGTGTTCAGCGGAATATCCAGTTTCTCCGCGATCTCTTCGTACTGCATGCCATCAATCAGACGCATCTTGGCGATGTCCCTGTACAGGTCTGGAAGGCCCTCGATTCCGGACTCCATCTTCTCCTGATTCTCGTTCTTGATAATCACGTCGATAGGAGAATCCATTATATCAGGTGTGGTGTTCACTATCTGCTGGGTCTCGCCGTCTATCGACTGGACATTCTCTCCCATACGCCTCTCTTTCTGGAGGACATCGATGGCCGTATTGCGGGCAATGGTAGTCAGCCACGTACGGAACTGAGCCTTTGAGGCATCGTAGGTATCTATGGTGCGGAACGCCTTCTCGAAACTGCGGGAACAGATATCGTCCAGAAGGAAGTCATCCATCTGGTGGAAATTGCCCAGCAGATACTGCTTCACAGCCGCAATGTTCTCGTCCCAGAGCGAAGTGAAGGCACGGCCATCGCCACCGACAGCCTGACGTACAAGATCATCAATGTGATTCAAGCCAGTTTTCGCCATAATTGCATTCAACAGTAAGCGGAACGGCCAGAGAAGCCACTCCTTCCATTTCTTCAATTACAATCTTACGCATACGCTCCATCTCCTCCTCTGGAACCTCGAAGAGCAGTTCGTCATGAATCTGCAGCACCATGAGGCTCTTCATGCCCTCGGCACGCATACGGCGATCGATTGCTATCATCGCTAGCTTTATGATGTCAGCCGAACTTCCCTGGATAGGGGCATTCACTGCATTTCGCTCAGCCAGGGCGCGGACGGTTCCGTTGCGCGAGGTCAGGTCAGGGACATAGCGCCTGCGGCCGAAAATGGTGGTCACATATCCATCCCTGCGGGCATTCTCCAATGTCTTCCCGATGAAAGTGGATATAGCCGGGAAGGACGCGAAATAGTCTTCTATGACCTTCTTTGCCTCTCCGCGGCCAATCTTCAGCCTCTGTGCCAGTCCGAATGCAGAAATGCCGTACATGATACCGAAGTTGGCAGTCTTTGCGATACGGCGCTGGTCCGGAGTAACCTCCCCGACAGGAATGCCGAAAATCTTGGCAGCCGTTGCGGCATGCACGTCGATTCCACTGCGGAAAGCCTCGATAAGATGCTCGTCACCACTGAGATGAGCCATGATTCGAAGTTCGATCTGGGAGTAGTCGGCAGAAAGAATCTTAGCCCCCGGAAGACCAGGCACGAAAGCCTTGCGTATCTCCTTTCCAAGTTCGGTACGTATCGGAATGTTCTGGAGATTAGGATTTGATGAAGACAGGCGTCCTGTAGAGGTAAGCGCCTGATTGAAAGTCGTATGTATACGTCCTGTCTCCGGCGAGATATAGCCCGGGAACGGCTCGACGTACGTCGAAAGAAGCTTGCGCACTGCACGGTACTCGAGGATTGCATCGACAATCGGACTTTTATCCGCAAGCGCTGCAAGAGTCTCTTCATCCGTACTCCAGCTGCCCTTTGAGTTCTTCTTTGCCTTCGGATCCAGTTTCATCTTTTCGAAGATGAGAGTACCGATCTGCTTCGGAGAACCAACATTCAGCGAAGGATCTCCAGCCATCTCACGCACCTGAGCCTCAACCTCGTTCATACGCACATGAAGATGACCGGCAAATTCCATCAGGGAGGCAGGATCGACGCGGACTCCTGTACGTTCCATACGCGCAAGGACCGCAATCAGCGGCTCTTCGACAGTGTTGTACAGTTCAATCAGCGAAGCATCGCGCATCTCGCCGGAGATCCTGTCAGCCAGCATCAGCACAGCTGCGCAGCGGAGGCTCTGGTCACAGGCCGCACCATCATCATCCATCGGATCTTCATCAAACAGCGACATAAGCGGCTTAGGCTCCACCGGGCGGTCCAGGACAATACCAAGATATGATTTGGCGAGAACATCCAGATCGTGGCTGCGCTCCGGATTGAGCAGATAATGCATAAGTTCTATATCGACCAGATGGCCGGCAAGGCTTATTCCACAGGCCTCCAGCACATTTATCTGACGCTTGAGGTCCATACCGCACTTCTCGACGCTGGCATCCTCCAGCAGCATACGGAACGCATCCACAGGGCCATCAGACCATAGACATCGGCCGGAATCAAGGCATGCAGCAGTAATGGATGGAGCAGCAGCGAGCAACCCGCTCTGAACGGAGTCAACGATAACTGAGCAGCATCCGGCAGCAAGGGCTTTCATGACCAATACCGAAGGTTCAACCCTGTTCAGGTCCGGCATGGCTGGTCCGGCAGGATTCTCCTCGATTGCGGCAGGCTGTCCCTCCGGGGCCGGCTTGACCTTGGAGATATATTTCTTGAGCGATGGAAGCTCGTAGTAATCAATTATTTCAAGGATGTCATGCTCATATTCTTCTGCGACGCTCATGTCTCCGGTCTCGACAGGCACGTCAGTATCGATCGTCACCAGTCTGCGGCTGAGATCAATGTGTCCGCGGGCCTCCTCGAACATTGCCTGTTGACGTGCGGTAAGTTCGGAAAGATGCTCATAGATGCCATCCACACTGCCATATTTCATGATCAGCTTGGATGCACCGACCTCGCCGACACCCTTTACACCAGGAACATTGTCGGCCGTATCTCCGCAGATTGTAAGCATGTCTATCACCTGTGATGTACCGGAAATACCGTATTTCGCACAGATTGCAGCCTCGTCAAGAACCTCGTCATCTCCACCACCCTTGCCCGGACGGATCTGGAATATACCTGGTGAAACCAACTGGCCATAATCCTTGTCCGGAGTGACCATATAGACTGTAAGTCCCTGGGCGGCAGATCTTTTCGCAACAGTTCCGATAACATCGTCAGCCTCATATCCCTTGACCATAAGGACAGGAATGCTCATGGCTCGGCAAATACGCTGGAGCGGTTCAAGCGCATCTATGACAGGCTGCGGGGTCGGAGGACGGTTGGCTTTGTACTCGGGGAACATCTCGTTTCGGAAAGTTCCCCCGGGAGGATCGAAAGCAACCGCAAGATGGGTTGGTTTCTCACGCCAGATTAGCTCGAGCAGATACTTGGTGAAGCCGAAAAGAATGGATGTATCCGTTCCCTTCGAATTGACCATCGGACGGCGAAGAAGCGCATAATACATCTTGAAGATGAGCGCATGACCGTCTATGAGGAATAAGCGTCCCGTCATTTGAAACTTTTTGTCACGAAAGTTTCAAATATAGGTGTTTTTCTTGGGGTTTCAAGGAGTGATGAAAAAATGACCAAACAGATTTGCTACGCAAAGCAATTACTGAAGCTTGACTCCACAGCAGCGGACATCGACTCAGGTGTCGTATCGGAAACGACCTGGGAGCCATCATGGCTAATAGCGATGACACGCGTCGCAACCTTCAGTGAATCAACAACATCGTGGGAAGAAAAGACGACAATGCATCCCCGGTCAGCAATATTTCTCAGCGTCTTCAAGACTGAAATGCGGCTCTCGACATCAAGGAAAGCCGTCGGTTCATCCAGCAGCAGGACCTTCGGACGGCGTGACAGGGCGGCAGCGATACAGGCTTTCTGGAATTCTCCGTCACTCAGGCCGGAGATGTCACGGCCCGACAGATTCCGGATTCCGAGCATATCCAGAGCCTCGTCAATGGCACCGGCCTCTTCAGGAGACAGACGCCCGAGAAATCTTCCCGCCAAGGTTCCAGCCGCAAGGAAATCTTTGACTGTAAAGCCTTTGACTTTGGGTAAACGGGTAGGGACAAGCATTATTGTTCCGTTGTCGGAAGGAAAAGAAAGAGCATGGCCATCAAGCAGGATTCCACCCGAAACAGGATAGATCAGGCCGGCCAGCGTCTTCAGCAAGGTACTCTTTCCGCTACCGTTGGAGCCGGCAAGAAGGACGCATTCCCCACAACCCAGCGAAAAGTTCCACCGGGTAGGCATCACGCGGCCGGGATAGCCGGTTACAAGTTCCTTTATATCAAGCATTTCTATCCTTTATCAATATATAGAACACAACCGGTATTCCTATCAGCGACATTGTACTTCCGACCGGAAGCGGAATACTCCATGCAAGCGACAGCACATCTGCGGCAAGACAGATGACAGCACCGACAAGCATGACAGGAACGATCATGTTACTGTGCACGGATGATCCGGTCATCGAACGGGCGATATGGGGGCTGATTATGCCGACGAAACCAAGGGGACCACAGAGGGCCGTAGCCGCTCCGGTAAACACACAGCAGGATACGATGGAAATCATGCGGGAGCGTTTGACATTCAAGCCTCCAAGACGTGCATACTCATCACCGAAAAGCAATGCGTCCAGAGCATGCATATTCATGACAGCCAGAACGACAGAAATCAGCAGAGCCAGGGCCAGCACCGCAATGGCGACCCACGAATTGGCCGAGAAGCTTCCCGCCGACCAGCTGTAGAACACCTTCAGGTCCCTGGCCGATGCGAAATAGCTGATCACGGAGCTTGCCGCGCTGAAGATATACCCAAGCAGGACGCCGAAGACAAGCATGGTCGACGAGTCACCGAAACGCCTGGAAATCAAGATTATGACCAGAGAGGAAAGGGCTGCGCCAAGCATCGCGGCTACTGCTGTTCCGACATGTGCCGAGAGGGCCAGCATTCCCGCAGAAGGGATGGCCATCGAAACCAGCGCGGCACCGAAGCCGGCACCGGCGCTGACACCCATTATGTGAGGGTCGGCGAGAGGGTTGCGGAATATGCTCTGCATCTGGAGTCCGGACAGCGCCAGACCGGCTCCTGCCAGAATCGCAGTGACGACTCGCGGCAGACGGAAATCCAGCAGCAGCGTGCGTCCAAGGTCATCGGGATGAAAAAGACTGACATGGACATCACCCATCAGCATGTCCGCCAGCGCAAATGCAGCCAGGCATACAAGGCAGATGATGATTGTCAGGGTCTTTCTCATGACGGCAAAATTAAGAAGTTGTTTCGAAATAACGCACAAAGGAAGGTTTCAAAACATCTTCTGACTATCTTTGTCATGAAAAGAGAAACCATGGAACAGGACGAAAGATACATGAAAGAGGCTCTCGCAGAGGCACGTGAGGCCATGCGTGAGGATGAGGTGCCGATCGGCGCTGTCATAGTCTGCAAAGGCCGCGTGATAGCCCGTGGCCACAACATGACCGAGAAGCTCAACGATCCAACTGCCCATGCCGAGATGATCGCAATCACTTCCGCCACGGAAGCCAAAGGAGGCAAATATCTGAACGACTGTACATTATACGTCACCGTCGAGCCTTGTCCCATGTGCGCCGCAGCTCTTGCGTGGGCCCAGATCGGCCGTATCGTCTACGGTGCCTCCGACCCGAAACGCGGTTTCAGCCTGTTCTCCCCTTCCCTTCTCCATCCCAAGACAGTGGTCGAGAATGGTCTTATGGACGAGGAATGTTCCGGTCTTGTAAGCTCCTATTTCAAGTCAAAAAGGTAACTTTCCCTATAATATAGGTTGAAAAGTTAAAATGGATTGATTATCTTTGCGCCGCTTATGACCAATTCAGGTTACATACGTGGCACTTCTCTTCGTGCCCGAAGATAGGAGGAAGGTTCGGCGGAACCTGTCCTCCCATACCCTTGGAAACACATTTTCCCCACGTCAATTGCAATGGACAATCTAGGTTTGTCTTGCCGTTAGGGCGGTCTTTTGCCCGGACGTATTGAATAAAACGAACTGAAAAGAAGTAAAGACAACATATGAAAATTGAAGTATTGGTGGCTGACGAAAGCCACGCAAAGTTTGCTCAGGCCATCTGCGATGAGGTCTTTGTATCCGCCCAGGAGCGCGGTACAGGTATCGCAAAGAGAACCCCTGAGTACATCATCGAGAAGATGAAAGCAGGAAAGGCTGTCATCGCGATAGCTGACGGCGAGGAGTTCGCCGGATTCTCATACATCGAGAGCTGGGGCGGAAAGCAGTTTGTAGCTAATTCCGGCTTGATCGTGGCCCACAAGTTCCGCGGCCTCGGACTCGCAAAGAGTATCAAGAAGCGTATCTTCGACCTCAGCCGCGAGAAGTTCCCTGACGCAAAGATATTCAGCATCACCACCGGCGCGGCAGTCATGAAGATGAACTATTCTCTTGGCTTCCGTCCTGTTCCTTTCTCTGAGCTGACCGACGACCCTGAATTCTGGAAGGGCTGCCAGGGCTGCAAGAACTATCACATCCTCGAGGAGAACAACTTCCAGAGATGCATCTGCACCGGCCTCCTCTTCGACCCGAAGGAACATATCACAATTACAGTAGAATAAAAAAAAACAATAGACATATGAGCAAGAAGAAAGTAGTTGTCGCATTCAGCGGCGGTCTGGATACCTCCTATACCGTGATGTATCTGGCAAAGGAGAAAGGTTATGAAGTACATGCAGCATGCGCCAACACCGGCGGTTTCAGCCCGGAGCAGCTCAAGACTAACGAGGAGAACGCATACAAGCTCGGAGCAACCAAGTACGTTACCCTCGACGTGACCAAGGAGTACTATGACAAGAGCCTCCGCTACATGGTCTATGGAAACGTCCTCCGCAACGGAACCTATCCAATCTCAGTGTCTTCGGAGCGTATCTTCCAGGGCATGGCTATCGCACGCTATGCAAAGGAGATCGGCGCATCAGCAATCGCACACGGTTCTACCGGAGCCGGCAATGACCAGGTACGTTTCGACATGACCTTCCTTGTGATGTGTCCTGACATGGAGATCATCACCCTTACCCGCGACGGCAACCTCAGCCGCAAGGACGAGGTGGACTACCTCAACGCAAACGGATTCAACGCAGACTTCGCAAAGCTCAAGTATTCATACAACGTCGGCATCTGGGGAACCAGCATCTGCGGCGGCGAGATCCTCGACTCACGTCAGGGTCTTCCTGAGACCGCTTACCTCAAGCAGGTAAAGCGCGAGGGCAGCGAAATCCTCAGCCTCGGCTTCAAGAACGGCGAGCTCGCATCAGTCAACGGCAAGGACTATGAGGACAAGATCGCAGCCATCCAGGCTGTTGAAGAGATCGGCGCAGCATACGGCATCGGCCGCGACATGCACGTCGGCGACACCATCATCGGAATCAAAGGCCGCGTAGGCTTCGAGGCAGCTGCTCCAATGCTCATCATCGGCGCACACAAGTTCCTCGAGAAGTTCACCCTCAGCAAGTGGCAGCAGTACTGGAAGGACCAGGTTGCAAACTGGTACGGAATGTTCCTTCACGAGAGCCAGTATCTCGAGCCTGTGATGCGTGACATCGAGGCCATGCTCGAGAACAGCCAGCGCAACGTCAACGGTACCGTAACCCTCGAACTCCGCCCTTACGGCTTCTCTACCGTAGGTGTAGATTCAGCTGACGACCTCGTAAAGAGCAAGCTCGGCGAGTATGGCGAGACCCAGAAGGGCTGGACCGCAGAGGAGGCAAAGGGCTTCATCAAGGTCACCTCTACCCCACTCCGCGTTTACTACGGCAACCACAAGGACGAGCAGATTTAATATGATCAAGGTAGGTATCATCGGCGGTGCAGGCTATACTGCAGGCGAGCTTCTCAGAATCCTCATCAACCACCCCGAGGTGGAAGTGACATTCGTGCATTCCGAGAGCAATGCCGGAAATCCGCTCTGGAAGGTCCACGAGGGCCTCTACGGCGACACCGACATGCTCTTCAGCGACAGTTTCGACCTCAACGCCATCGACGTTCTCTTCATGTGCTCGGCGCATGGCAAGAGCGCTGGATTCTGGCAGGAGAACGCGCGTCCTGAGAACCTCAAGGTCGTAGACCTCGCCCAGGATTTCCGCGACGAGAGCGAAGGATTCGTATACGGCCTTCCCGAGATGCAGATCGCAAAGATCCGCGGCGCGAAGCTCGTTGCCAACCCCGGATGTTTCGCGACCGCCATCCAGCTTGCGCTTCTTCCGCTTGCTGCCGCAGGTCTGCTGAACAGCGAGATCAACATCACCGCGATCACAGGATCGACAGGTGCAGGCGTGAAGCCTGGTGCGACCACCCATTTCAGCTGGCGCAACAACAACCTGTCAACATACAAGGTATTCGAGCACCAGCACCTCAAGGAGATCCGCCGCGACATGGGCATCCTTCAGCCTGGTTTCGAAGCCGACATCAACTTCGTGCCTATGCGCGGTGACTTCGCACGCGGCATCTTTGTCAGTGCGACCGTCGACTGCGAGCTCGAAGGCGAAGAGGCTCTCCAGCTGTACCGCAACTACTACGAGGGCGCAGCATTCACCCACGTGGCAGACTTCCCTATCGACCTCAAACAGGTAGTAAACACCAACAAGTGCCTCGTCAACGTCGAGAAGCACGGCAAGAAGCTCGTCATCTCGTCAGTCATCGACAATCTCCTCAAGGGAGCATCGGGCCAGGCTGTCCAGAACATGAACATCATCTTCGGACTTCCGGAGAACACCGGCCTCAAACTTAAAGCATCAGCATTCTAATGGAACTTTTCAAGACTTACAAACTCTGGGACATCGAGCCGGTAAAGGGTCTGGACACCACCCTCTGGGACGATAAAGGCCAGGTATATACTGATCTCTACGGCGGTCATGCCGTAATCAGCGTCGGTCACTGCCATCCTCACTATGTGGAGATGCTGACCGCACAGCTCAACAAGCTCGGATTCTACTCAAACGCTGTCCAGAACTCCATCCAGAAGGAGCTTGCAAGCCGTCTGGGCCAGGTCAGCGGATACACTGAGCACAGCCTCTTCCTCTGCAACAGCGGAGCCGAGGCAAACGAGAACGCTTTCAAGGTAGCATCATTCCACACCGGACGTCCAAAGATCCTCGCTTTCAGCAAGGCCTTCCACGGACGTACTTCAGGTGCAGTATCGGCGACCGACAATCCGAAGATCCAGGCTCCGTTCAACAAGAATTCCAACGTGACCTTCGTTCCTCTGAACGACATCGAGGCAGTCGAGAAGGAGCTCGCAAGCGGCCAGTACGCAGGTGTCATCATCGAGGGCATCCAGGGCGTTGCCGGCATCTATGAACCTACCGACAACTTCCTCAGATCACTCAGAGACCTCTGCGACAAGTTCGGCACCATGCTCATTCTCGACGAGATCCAGTCGGGATATGGCCGTACCGGAAAGTTCTTCGCACATCAGCACGCCGGCATCGAGGCTGACATCGTCACCACTGCAAAGGGTATGGCTAACGGTTTTCCTATCGGAGGTGTGCTCATCTCGCCAAAGGTCAAGGCTGAGTACGGCATGCTCGGCACCACATTCGGAGGCAACCACCTCGCATGTACCGGTGCTCTCGCGGTTCTTGACATCATCGAGAACGAGCACCTCGTAGAGAACGCAGCAAAGATCGGAGAGCGCTTCAGAGCAGCACTCGAGGGCCATCACAGCCTCAAGGAGTACCGCGGAAAGGGTCTCATGATCGGACTTGAACTCAAGGAAGAATTTATCGGTCTGCGCGACAGACTCCTGTTCGAGAAGCATTTCTTCACAGGAGCAGCCGGAGCCGGAGTAATCCGCATCCTTCCATCCCTCACCGTTTCCGAGGAGACCGCAGACAGTTTCATCAACGCATACAACGAACTGACAAAGTAATGAGACATTTCACATCCATCACCCAGCTTGGCGACATCAAGCAGGCCGTTGAAAAGGCCCTGTACGTAAAGGCAAACCCATTCGCAGACCAGGAACTCGGACGCAACCGCACGTTGCTCATGATCTTCTTCAATTCCAGCCTGCGCACCCGCCTCAGTACCCAGAAGGCAGCAATGAACCTTGGAATGAATGTGATTGTCCTTGACGTCAACCAGGGAGCCTGGAAGCTCGAGACCGAGCGCGGCGTCATCATGGACGGCGACAAGCCTGAGCATCTGCTCGAGGCCATCCCTGTCATGGGAAGCTACTGCGACATGATCGGCGTTCGTTCATTCGCACGTTTCGAAAACCGCAACGACGACTACACCGAGCTTATCCTCAACCAGTTCATCCAGTACTCCGGCAAGCCTGTATTCAGCATGGAGACTGCTACCGTGCATCCTCTCCAGACATTTGCCGACATCATCACCATCGAGGAGTTCAAGAAGAAGGAGCGTCCAAAGGTAGTAATGACCTGGGCACCTCATCCAAAGTCACTTCCGCAGGCAGTTCCAAACTCATTCGCAGAGGGTATCAACATGACCGACTATGAGTTCGTCATCACCCACCCTCACGGATATGAGCTCGACCCTAAGTTCACCGGCAACGCTACCATCGAGTACGACCAGGACAAGGCATTCGAGGGCGCTGACTTCATCTATGCCAAGAACTGGTCAGCATACGAGGCAGAGAACTACGGCAAGGTACTCAGCATGGACCGCAGCTGGACAGTAGATGCCCGCAAGATGGCTCTCACCAACAACGCATACTTCATGCACTGCCTTCCTGTCCGCCGCAACATGATCGTTACAGACGACGTGATCGAGAGTCCTCAGTCAATCGTTATCCAGGAGGCTGCAAACCGCGTCGTTTCAGCCCAGACCATAATCAAGGAGATTCTTCTCGGACTCTAGTTTTCCCGAGCTATGATAAAGGTATTCAAGATTGGCGGCAACGTCATCGACAATCCGGAGATGCTGGAGCGTTTCACTGCTGAATTCGCAGCCATCCCTGGTCCGAAGGTGCTCGTTCATGGAGGCGGCGCCATCGCCAGCAAGATGCAGAAGGAGCTTGGCATGCAGCCGCTCATGATCGGCGGACGACGCGTGACTGATGCCGATACTCTCCGCATCGTGAGCATGGTCTATGCCGGCCTTACCAACAAGACTGTCGTTGCCCTTCTCCAGAAGAACAACTGCAACGCTCTCGGTCTCAGCGGAGCCGACGGTGACGTCATCCGTTCGCACAAGCGTCCTCCTGTTTTCTCAGAGGCTGCCGGCGAGGTTGTTGACTACGGCTTCGTGGGAGATGTGGACAAGGTAGACGGTCAGCTGCTCATGAGACTTATCGACGCCGATATCGTACCTGTCATCTGTGCCATCACCCATGACGGCAACGGCCAGCTGCTCAATACCAATGCAGATACAGTTGCTCAGTCAGTCGCTACAGAGATCGCATCTCTTGCGCCTGCCGAGCTTATATACTGCTTCGAGAAGAACGGAGTCCTTGCTGATCCAGAGGATGACAACAGCGTCATCGCCGAGATCAACCCTGAGTCTTTCGCGGCCCTCAAGGCTGACGGGACCGTCTCGGGAGGCATGCTGCCGAAGCTTGAGAACGCTTTCAAGGCTATCAATGCCGGCGTAAAGAGAGTCGTGATCAAGCATGCTGCGAATATCCTGACTTCTCTTCAAACCGATATCGTAGGATAAAAATGGACATAGAGAACCTTTTAAGTGAGTCCGTTGCTCTCCTTCGCGAGATGATTGCCATACCTTCCCCTACCTTCGAGGAGGAGAAGGTATGTTCGCATATTGCCGGATTCCTCGATTCAAAGGGGCTGCAGTACGAGCGTATCGCGAACAGCCTTATCATCCGTCGACCCGACCATGATCCAGAGCGCCAGACTCTCATGCTCTGCGCCCATTGCGACACTGTCAGTCCCGCCGACGGTTATTCTTTCGACCCTTATCAGCCTGCGGCTGCTGACGTCGCCGCGGCTTTTGACCTGTCCACCGTCGATGCTGATTCGCACGATGATATCATCGCGGGACTTGGCAGCAATGATGATGGCGGCTGTGTTGTCAGCATGATTGCAGCTTACCGCGCTTTGCTTGACGAGAGTTTTCCTTTCAATATCGAAGTGGTGATTTCTTCCGAGGAGGAGCGTTCCGGCAATGGTGGAATGGCACTTATCCATCCAAAGAACGTCAATCCTACCTGGGCTATCGTCGGTGAACCTACAGGAATGAAGCCAGCGACTTCGGAGCGTGGTCTTCTTGTTCTGGATGGTGTTGCAGAGGGTGTGACCTGCCATGCTGCGCGTGCAGAGGAGGGTCGGAATGCGCTTTACATCGCGATGGACGACATTGCGAAGCTGCGTGCCCATAAGTTCGAGCGTGTCTCCCCTACCATGGGTGAGGTGAAGATGAATGTCACCCAGATCAATGCGGGCAGCGCTCATAATGTCATTCCCGGAACCTGTTCGTTCGTGGTCGACATACGCCCTACCGAGCAGTATTCAAATCCTGAGCTGCTTGAGGAGCTCCAGGCTATGTGCGAGAGCAAGCTGACTGCGCGCAATCTCAAGAATCGTTCTTCTGCGACTCCTAAGTCTTCGCTGCTGATGGCTGTTATCGGTCTTCTCGGACTTGAGCAGTTTTCTTCTCCGACCACTTCAGACTGGGTACGTATCTATTGCGAGGCCGTCAAGATGGGTCCCGGCGATTCGCGCCGTTCGCACCATAAGGATGAGTTTATCACCGTCAATGAGCTGCGTCGCGGCGTCAACGGCTACATCGATTTCATCAAGTGTCTAGCCGAGGTCATCTCGGATTAGTTTTGGGACTTTTTCATTACCTTTACCGATATGTTCAGGTTATTAGAGACATTCAACGATTTCCTCTGGGGTTATCTTCTGGTCGGCCTTCTGGCTGCATGTGCGCTGTATTTCTCAATCCGTAGCGGCTTTGTCCAGTTCCGTCTGTTCCCGCAGATGTGCAAGCTGCTCTTTGGCGGCGAGGCCAACAGGGCTGCAAAGGAAAAAGCTTCGGAGAATGCTCAGGCCGGGAAAGGCAAGGAAAAGAAAAGCATCTCCTCGTTCCAGGCATTCGCGGTCTCGCTCGCTTCACGCGTCGGTACAGGTAACCTTGCCGGTGTCGCTTCAGCTATCGTCGTCGGCGGTCCCGGCGCCGTATTCTGGATGTGGGTAATGGCTCTGTTCGGAGCCGCGACATCATTTGTCGAGTCGACCCTGGCGCAGCTCTATAAGATAAAAGGTAAGGATTCCTTTGTCGGCGGACCTGCGTACTATATGCAGTTCGGTCTCGGAAAGCGCTGGATGGGAATCATCTTCGCAGTACTCATAACCCTGACTTTCGGTCTTGCAAACTCGATGATGCAGACCAATACCATCTGCTCAGCCCTCGAGAATTCATTCGGATTCAAGCCGATTGTCAGTGGAATCGCTCTTGCCGCGCTTACCTGTCTGATCATCTTCGGCGGTATCCGCAGCATCTCAAGAGTCAGCTCGGTGATCGTTCCGATAATGGCTGTCGGTTACCTGCTGCTCGCGATCTTCGTCGTTGTCACGAACTTTACAAAGATTCCTGACGTCCTCGCGCTCATCTTCCGAAGCGCATTCGGCTGGGAGCAGGCTGTCGGTGGCGGCATAGGTGCTGCCGTGATGCAGGGCTTCCGTCGCGGTCTGTTCAGCAACGAGGCAGGAGAAGGCTCGGCTCCTAACGCGGCAGCCGTAGCTGACGTCAATCATCCTGTAGAACAGGGACTCGTCCAGGCTCTCGGCGTATTCGTTGACACCCTCGTCGTATGCTCATGTACAGCATTCATCATCCTCGTCAGCGGCGCACCTCTTGACGGAACTCTTGACGGCATCAACCTGACCCAGGGTGCGCTCCAGAATGAGGTCGGCGGCGCTGCCGTGCTCTTCGTGACCCTTGCGATCCTTTTCTTCGCGTTCAGTTCAGTGCTCGGCAATACCTACTACGGCGAGGCAAACATCCGCTTCATGTCCGGAAAGAAATGGCTCATGACCGCATATCGCGTATTCGTCTGCGTCATGGTATTCCTCGGTTCGCTCGTCAGCCTCTCGACCGCCTGGACGATCATCGACATCATGATGGGACTGCTGACGCTTTGCAACCTTATCGCAATCGTGCCGCTCAGCCGTCGCGCCTTTATGCTGCTCAAGGACTACGTCGCCCAGCTGTCTTCCGGCAAGCAACCTGCCTTCCACAAGACATCCCTCGACGCCAAGGAACAAACCGGCATCTCTCTCTGGAACTAAAGGAGAGTCAGGCCAAGGCCCTTTCCGCTACGAATATCAATGAAGTCGTAGCAAATACCAAGTGAGTCACCGTTTTCCGCTACGTTTGTCGCCCATGTCGTAGCAGATTCGTCGGTAGCAGTGGGTTCCCGCTACACTACGAAGAGAGTTCGAAGCAGAAGGCGAGAATGAAAGGGCTGTGATGTCGGGGAACTGGCAGCCAGTGACGGCAAAGTAACCATCAATGGGGGCGTCAGAGAGTTTTCACGATTTCCAGGTCGAGATTTGTACATTTCGCGATGATGTCAAGCGCAAACCCTTCGGCCTTCATATTCCTGGCCACTTCACGCCTTGACAGATCGAATCCTTCTTCCAAGCCTTTCTCACGCCCCTCTTCAAGACCTTTCTCGCGGCCTTCTTCAAGACCTTTCTCACGTCCCTCTTCAAGACCTTTCTCACGTCCCTCTTCAAGGCCTTTCTCGCGGCCCTCTTCAAGGCCTTCCTCTCGGGCGGCCTCGCGAGCCTCTTCAATGTTGGCGTAGTACTCAAACTCGCCGAGCACCGACATCATGTAGTTCTCTTTCTCTTCCATACTCATTTGCAATCTGTCCGCAGCCTTGAATACGTCTTCGAGAATCGGGTCGCCAAGGTTGTCCGGCATGCTCCGGCAATCCGCCATCTCCATCATGACATGCGCCAGTTTCTCCACGAACGGTGTGTTCTCGTCCACCTGATCAAGGCTTCCGGCGAATTTAGGCAATTCAACAAAGATTTGCAACAGCTTGTCATTCCTGACGATAGTGGTCACTTCGTCGATATCGCAAAGCGACAGTCGAACCGGTGTCCTGTCCACATCCCTGAACAGCGGATCACCAAGGAAGGCCAGAAAGATCGTCCGGCTTATCTTGTATCTCTTGTTCTTCAGTTTCGAGTTCACGTGATGTTCGAGAATCGCGGAGGCGGAGTAGACGAGCGACCGATCCAGGAAGGATTTGTCTGCGTAGTTCTGCATCTCGACTACGACGTTGCTGCCATCCTGGAGCCGACAGAACACATCGAATCTTGTATCCTTCATGTTTCCCACAGGAATGGTTATGTCACGAGGAAGATACTCGATGCTCTCAATGTTCAGTTCGGGCAGCAGCCTTTGAAGAACGCCGAGAAGTATGTCCTTGTTCTTCTCTGTTCCGAAGATGTGCTTGAAACCCCAGTCCGAGGTCGGGTAGATGAATCTCTGATTCTCGTCATAGACGATAGGACGATATTTTCTTGCCATAGCGCATGCTTGATTTGATGGTTACACATGGACGCAAGGTCCGGCAAGAAAACATATCTTCAAGTAAGAAATCGACAAATCGTGTTATAAAATATGTACGATTGTATTTTACATTATTTGAGGATAAGGGAGGAAGAATCTTTTCTTGACCCGACGTGAACGCAATTTCAAGCGTCTGATAATCATAGCTGTCAAGAGTATCGAGTGCGTAGGTGTAATCTTTTACGACATCAAATATTGATTTGATCTGATCAGAGTAGCCGGTATCGAGGTATTGCATCGCCTTGCCCATAGTGTCCACGAGCGAGCGCAGTTCATAATAACGTTCTTCCAACAGGACATTGCGGATTGCATAGCCTTTGACGATATAGTCCTTGAGGACGGTATTAGCCCAACGGCGAAACTGAACGCCCCTCTGACTATGCACTCGGTATCCTACACTTATTATGACATCAAGATTATACACTGTCGTCGGTCTGTACTTTGAAAGACTATTATGCAAAATCTGCATATTACTCTCCCCCATCTCTCCCTCTGCAAGCGCGTTCTTAATATGACGTGCAATCACAGACTGATCTTTTTCAAACAAATTCGCCATCTGCGCCTGTGACAGCCACACCGTCTCATTTTCAAGTTTTACATCAAGGCTGGTCTTGCCGTCAGCCGTCTGATAGAGGACAATTGCTCCTCTTCCAGTCTCTCCAATTCC
This sequence comes from Bacteroidales bacterium, assembly GCA_024402135.1. GTDB lineage: Bacteria > Bacteroidota > Bacteroidia > Bacteroidales > UBA932 > Cryptobacteroides. Next base: position 9,547 of record JAKSJN010000005.1, on the reverse strand, counting down.
AGTGTTCTCCATCTTTAACAGTATTAAGATCATTAAACTAAAAAGCAAGACAGACTCCACACGTGCGGGGCACGTAGAAAGTCATATCTTGCTTGCTTATGATGTAAAGATAGGTATTTCGTCTTTGATTACAAAGGTCATGTGGAGGCAATCCTGACAATAGCAAGTGACGTGGAGGGTATGTCCCCCGCGCATCGTTTCATGCGAAGGGCCGGCTTCGGTTTCGGGGCTTTTCATATAAGTCAAAGGGTTCCGCTACGTTTGTCCGCGTTGGCGTAGCAGATTCGTCGGGTGGCGCGGGTTTACGCTACAGTATGAGGAGAGTTCGTAGCAGAACGCGAGATATCGGACTTTCCGCGTCTGATTTCTGCAATTATTCCCCGAAAGAGTCATTAGCAAAAAGCACTCTCAGTGTCCTCCAGCGGCGTTTTATTTCGTTAAACGTGTTTCATTGGGTTAAACGGATAGTTGTTCTCAACTTACCAGCATTAATATGAACATAGTTGCGGCGAATTCATTATGGGGATAATCGCCCCATAAAGGTTAATCAATAAAAAGAAAGATGAGAAACAGCTCGCAGGTTTACGCAGTTATATTAATGAAACAAGCTATATGGTGAAGAAAAAGAAATACTTTCTGTTTGCGGATGAGTGCGGTGATCAGTGCCTATCAAAGTACGATGCTAACTTTCCTATCTTTACGCTCTGCGGAATCATCGTATCCCGTGACCAGGCTCGTAACCTTGAGAAAGAAATGAAGGATTTGAAACTGAAAATATGGAACGACAAAGGCATCATTCTGCATTCTCATGAAATAAGGCGCCATAAGAATGCGTTTGCCATACTCCAGGATGCGGATGCCAGGAAACTGTTCTATCAAGAGTTGGACCGCATACTCGGAACAAATGACGCCTATGTTATTGTTAGCAGCGCTGTCTTGAAAGATGAATACATTCGTAAATATGGTAAACTTGGTGATATTTACTCACAGTCTCTTGCTTTCTTGTTGGAGCGTGCCGTATTCTATGTGGATGACAAAAACACCGGAGTAGGGGCTTATATTGAAGCTATGTTGGAGCGACGTGGGAAAGAAGAAGATAAGACCCTTTCACAGAGTTACAATACGCTGAGGGAGACAGGCACCTATTGGGTGTCATCAGAGCGCATGTCACATCCTCAGGCCGGACTCACCAAACCCTGCATTCGATATAATCAGGAAGAATATCTATGTATCAGATGGAAAGGAACTAGGCATGAAAGTCTTAAAATGAAAAGAGTTACAGAAACTGTAACCCTTTACCGGCCGACGACGGCCCCGCTGCCTGAACGAGTCAAACATCACAGCAAATATAGGAACAATTTTGAACAAACACCATCATTTCTGACTCAGAAATAGTCAATATGATGATGTAAATCATCGTTCGCCTACTGCAAGGCTCACGATAGTGAAATTAGGTCGTGGTTCGAGGACACAGTAAGACGTCTTCCCTCCGGAAAGGGCATCACCATGCTACTTCCGGAGAACTGGCACCCGGTGACGGCAAAGTAACAGTCAATGACAGCGAATGACGGTCAATGACAGTCTCTAGATGAAAGTGGCAGCAAACTCTCGATAGTTGCTGCCACTTCGGTGTTATGATAAGTCACACGTACTTCGTCGGATGCTTACGAATGCTTACTCGGATGCTTACGCTAGAGGCAATAGTGCAAAAAGAAACAGGGCTCGTTTCGCAACGGGCGGCTTAGGTTTCTGGGCTTTTCATGTAAGTCAAAGGGTTCCGCTACGTTTGTCCGCGTTGGCGTAGCAGATTCATTGGTGGCTTCCGGTTTCCGCTACGTTTGGCGGCCATGCCGTAGCAAATCGCAGGGGAACGACAATAAACATCAATTAATCTCGGTTGCCAGATTTGGAACCGGGATTACTTTATTTTCTAATATACTATTATCGCACTAAGATTCTATTATAGAGCCATGATGGCCTCCATATCAAGTCCCGTGCATTCGGATATGATCGATGCGGCGATTCCTGCGGACTTTAGCTTCTTTGCTGTTTCAAGCTTTTCCTCAGCTTTACCTTGCTGAATGCCTTGCTCGATTCCTTGTTCGATACCTTGTTCGATACCTTGCTGGATGCCGTATTTGATCTGGTTTCTTATGTCGCGTTCTGATGCCATGGCTCTTACGTATGCTTCGTGTTCCTTTGCCGTCATGTTCGCGGTGTCCGCGGTCCAGAAGAGATTGTCAAAGTATTCTCCACTAAGGTTCTCGGGACGGTTCTCCAGCTTGAACATGTGCCGCATACAAAAGTATAGCTTTTCCTCGAAAGTCTCGCACTCCTCGACCTTTTTTGTGAAGCGCTTGAGTTCGATGAACACGAACTGAAGTTTGTCCGTCATCGTGTCCCTGCCCTCGGCATCCTTGAGCATGTAGTGGCTCTTTATCCTCGGCTTCCACTCGGGGCCGTGCTTCAGCTTGAAATTAAGGAATGCGATTACAATTACAGGGTCAAGGGCATACTCACCTCCATCGCCAACCTGGTTCGATATCGGCATGCTGCCGTAGTAGAGCGCGCGGTCCATGAAGTTCAACTGGTCTTTCTGCTGTACCTCCACTATGACATACGTCCCGTCCGCGAGTTTGCATCGCACATCATAAACGCTTTTCTTCGTGTCCGTGCCTTGGTGTGGGGCGGTGTTGGAAATGTATGTCAACGACACGATGTCCAGTTCCGGGAGCACCGCTTTGATCAGTCCGATCATCAGGTCTTCCTTTCCCTCCTCTCCAAAGACGCGCTTGAACGCGTCGTCAATCAATAGATGTTGATACTTGTCCTTCCTTGAAGGCTCGCGCTCGAAGTCTGACTCCGGCGCCATTGATTTATTTAAACTATCCATGGACGCAAGGTCAGACAAGAAAACATATCTTCAAGTAAGAAATCGACAAATCGTGTTTTCAAATATGTTCGATTGTATTTTACATTTTTTGAGGATAAGGGAGGAAAAGTGTGTGTTAGTAGGTTGAATTGATGATACGTGCAAGATTCCGCCACATATGACAACTTAGGCGTAGCAGATTCGTCGGGTGGCGCAGGTTTCCGCTACAGTATGAGGAAAGTTCGTAGCAGAACGCAAGATATCGGACTTTCCGCGTCTGATTTCTGCAATTATTCCCCGAAAGAGTCATAAGCAAAAAGCACTCTCAGTGTCCTCCAGCGGCGTTTTTTTTCGTTAAACGTGTTTTATTGGGTTAAACGGATAGTTGTTCACATCTTGCCGGCAACAAACTTATGAAACCATGAAAGAGATACAGACAAAGAATGAGTCCCGCTATGCGGCACTGCTGATGGACTGCGGCTTCAAGGCAGTCTTCGGGGATGAGAGGAACAAGGGTGTGGTGATCAGCCTGCTCAACCGATTTCTGGACGGCGAACATCACATCGTGGAGATCGAGTTCTTGAACAACGAGCAGATGGGAGAGACGTTCACGACCAAGGGCGTCCGCTATGATCTTCACTGCAAGGACGACACGGGTGCGCGCTTTGTGGTCGAGATGCAGAAGATCAAGAACAGCCAGGATTTCTACACGCGGAGCGTCTACTACGGCAGCAAGGTATATTCGCTTCAGCACAACAAAGGCAAGAAGATGTACAATCTTTCGCCGGTCTATGTCCTGGGCATCATGGAGGGGCAGCTGGCGCATGTGACCGACAGCAAATGCATAGTCAGATACACGATGGCGAGAAAAGATGTGGACGAGATTGCTCCGAAGACAATTATTTGTACATTTGTACAACTGGGCTTTTTCAGCAAGAGGAGCGATGAGTGCGTGGACATGCTTGACCAGTGGCTGTACAGCCTCAAGCACATGGATGCCCTGGATGAAGTTCCGGACGGGTTCGATTCCGAGGAGATGTCGTCGCTCTACACCGCCGCCGAGATTGCCCTGTTCGATGGAGATAAACGAATCAAGTACGAGAAGGCCATGATGTACGAAAGAGACTACAACAACGACATGTACTATTCCCGCAAGGAGGGAATAGAGGAAGGCATTGCTATCGGCGAAGCGAGAGGCAAAGAGGAAGAGAGGCTTGCCAATGCGAAGAGCCTCAAGCAGGTCGGTGTTCCAGTGGAAAAGATTTCCGAAGCTCTCGGACTTTCTCCCGAAGAAATAGAGGCGTTGTAAAACAATAATTGCAAACAAACTGTCAGAATAAGACAGTCGCGATATATCGCATAATGAATCAGCCAAGAGGTAGCAGACACAAAGAGTTGCTGCCTCTTTTTGTTTCCCGCATACGATTCATCAATAACATTGTTGCTGACGCAGAGGGTCTGACCTCGCGCGTCACCAAGCCATTCGCGTCAGGGCGAAAGCGGAAAAAGAAACAGGGCTCGTTTCGCAACGGGCGGCTTAGGTTTCGGGGCTTTTCATGTCAGTCAAAGGGTTCCGCTACGTTTGTCCGCTATGGCGTAGCAGATTCGTCGGGTGACGCAGGTTTCCGCTACAGTATGAGGAAAGTTCGTAGCAGAACGCGAGAAAGGAAGGACTGTGATGTCGGAGAACTGGCAGTTAGGGACGGCAAAGTAACCATCAATGGGGGCGTCAGAGAGTTTTCACGATTTCCAGGTCGAGATTTGTACATTTCGCGATGATGTCAAGCGCAAACCCTTCGGCCTTCATATTCCTGGCCACTTCACGCCTTGACAGATCGAATCCTTCTTCCAAGCCTTTCTCACGCCCCTCTTCAAGACCTTTCTCGCGGCCTTCTTCAAGACCTTTCTCACGTCCCTCTTCAAGACCCTGCTCACGACCTTCTTCAAGGCCTTCCTCTCGGGCGGCCTCGCGAGCCTCTTCAATGTTGGCGTAGTACTCAAACTCGCCGAGCACCGACATCATGTAGTTCTCTTTCTCTTCCATACTCATTTGCAATCTGTCCGCAGCCTTGAATACGTCTTCGAGAATCGGGTCGCCAAGGTTGTCCGGCATGCTCCGGCAATCCGCCATCTCCATCATGACATGCGCCAGTTTCTCCACGAACGGTGTGTTCTCGTCCACCTGATCAAGGCTTCCGGCGAATTTAGGCAATTCAACAAAGATTTGCAACAGCTTGTCATTCCTGACGATAGTGGTCACTTCGTCGATATCGCAAAGCGACAGTCGAACCGGTGTCCTGTCCACATCCCTGAACAGCGGATCACCAAGGAAGGCCAGAAAGATCGTCCGGCTTATCTTGTATCTCTTGTTCTTCAGTTTCGAGTTCACGTGATGTTCGAGAATCGCGGAGGCGGAGTAGACGAGCGACCGATCCAGGAAGGATTTGTCTGCGTAGTTCTGCATCTCGACTACGACGTTGCTGCCATCCTGGAGCCGACAGAACACATCGAATCTTGTATCCTTCATGTTTCCCACAGGAATGGTTATGTCACGAGGAAGATACTCGATGCTCTCAATGTTCAGTTCGGGCAGCAGCCTTTGAAGAACGCCGAGAAGTATGTCCTTGTTCTTCTCTGTTCCGAAGATGTGCTTGAAACCCCAGTCCGAGGTCGGGTAGATGAATCTCTGATTCTCGTCATAGACGATAGGACGATATTTTCTTGCCATAGCGCATGCTTGATTTGATGGTTACACATGGACGCAAGGTCCGGCAAGAAAACATATCTTCAAGTAAGAAATCGACAAATCGTGTTATAAAATATGTACGATTGTATTTTACATTATTTGAGGATAAGGGAGGAAAAGTGTGTGTTAGTAGGTTGAATTAGTGATTACATGCAAGAATCCGCCACATATGACAACTTAGACGTAGCTAAATCGTATGGTACCGTCGGTTTCCGCTACACTTTGAAGAGTGTTCGTAGCAGAACACGATTATAAGAGGAACGCGAGACGTCAATCAGACGGAGGCGAGTGACGCAGAGGGTCTGACCTCGTGCGTCACCAAGCCATTCGCGTCAGGGCGAAAGCGGAAAAAGAAACAGGGCTCGTTTCGCAACGGGCCCTGCTCAGTAGTAGTTAAAGTATGTATCAACAGTAAACTGGTTACTGTGATTTGTTTATTCGATTTGAATATTATTCTATCACGGTAGAGATTTCCTTGTGTGCACCTTCATATTTAGGATTACCTGCTTCGAAGGTGAAGGTATACTCTTCCCAAAGATCGGTATCTGAATTTACCTCGTAAAGTTCTGAAGTGATTGAGGCAGGATCTGGAGAATTCCAAGCCCAATCAGCTTTTTCAACTACAACAAACTTTACCATATCGTCTAAGGTAAGTGGATTAGCAGATGTGTACTCCTTTGCCTTTCCAGCCGAAGTAAGCCAATCAACAAGTACATAAGCATCAGCAACTGCATCATCGCTAGTCTTCTGAACCATGACGGTATTGATAACCTCACCACTGACCATAACTTCGAAGATCGCGCTCTCGCCAACAGCAAGATCATTTTTCACGATATGGAGATACGCCTTAGCCTTATTGATTGCCTGAGGTACAGGGAACTCGATACCGGTTGATTCAAAATCTGCCTCTTGACCTTCTCCATGATAAATACCAGACTCTGGTTTATTCGTAGTAATTACACCACCAGCGTTGTCGCCATTCTGCACAATATCAATTTCAATAACGAGCTTAGCTCCTGTCCACTGCTTTGTTGTAGGATTCTGAGCAACGGCATACTTTTGAAAATCAAAACCTGTTATAATCACCGAATTATCAGGTGCCTCAACTTTAATATTGTCTTCGCTCGAATTAATAACACTGCCCCAGCCTAACGACTTATCAGATAGTGTAGTTGCTGCCACCAATTTTGTTCTAATATCGCTAGCAGAACCATTTATCTTAAACTGAGGTGTAATATAATCACGTACACTGCTATTCTCTTTAGTCAGTTCAGTCTTAGCAAGATTACTGGTGATATCTTTAGCAATATTCGAGAAAACGTTATCCAAATCTGAGGAAGCATACTTATAGTAATCAGCTGAAGCTCCTGCGCTAGTTCCAGAGAATTCATATCGGCCCCAATTCCTCCTGTAACTAGAAGTCGAATAATTAGAGGACAAATGCTCCAGATAAACACTAGAAGTAGACGCATCATCACCTCCCTCAGATGCACTAGCCATGTCAATAGCAAAAATAGTTACTCCATCTTTCTTTAAGTCATTAGACGTGGAAATAGCATTCTTAACAACATCTTCATCCCATCGTGTGTATCCGAAAAAAGAAGTATTTGAACCAGTAGGCTGACCATCGGTGAGAAAGACTATTACTCGAGAACGCTTAGGATCCTTGGTTCCCAACGCACTCTGAGCAAGTTTAAGACCCTCATCATGCTCAGTTCCACCACCATAACTTAAACCATCGATAACGGATTTCAAAGCAGCAGCATTGCCTGAAAGAGAAACATCTGTTAAGGCTCTTTCTATTTTGTTATGATCACCACTAGAATATACAACAATAGAAATCTTGTGATCAACTATATTATCATTATCCTTAACGGCATCTGCAGCTACCAAATCAATGAACTTCTTACTAGCCGTTTTCATGGCTTGGAGTCTGGTAACTTTGTTATTACCACTACCACTGTAAGTTTCATTCATCGATCCAGAGATATCCAAAACAAGAACAGCATCCATAGGTTGGCGTACAGTTGATGTTTCAATGGTAATCTCACCATCTGCCCAAGTTTCAAGTGTTAGAGTATAAGTACCGTCTCCGTTGTCTTTTACTGACTTGTTAGTCTTAACACCTTTATCTTCTCCATCAGCGAAGGCTGAGGTGGCGGTGAGCATGAGAAGCGCTGCTGCGCTAAGTATATTTTTAAATGATTTTTTCATAACTTTTCCTCCTACTGATTAAAGTGTACCAAGATAACCAGCTGCAGTAGATCCCCAAGCACTTGTTGCGGCCTTCTTCTGCTGATCATATTCAACCGCCTGAACCGCAACTGCAACCTGAAGTTCAAGGTCACCGTTCTCTGAATCAGCGATCTCTTTGATAAGAGCATCAGCCTGCTGGTAACCAATTACTGGAGTCTTATAATAAAGGTATCCGTCAATGCCAATTATCCAGCCGTCAGTATTAAAAGTAACAGGATCAGCAGACTCTACGATACGACCCTTATTATCTACCCAATTAGCAACAACAGCAGCACGGAGATAAACGGCTGTAGCAAGAGTATTTGCGACTTCAATAGGCTCTGCTTCTTCCACAAATTCAATATCGAGTTTTCCAGTATCGCTTGCGATGGTATAATTATAAATAAAACCACCATTCCACTTATCAGTACCGAGATTGAGGGTTGTAAGAACTTTTCCACCAACATAGAAAGTAACATTCATCTTGTCCGCTCCAAATTCGCCTGGCATCACGTAAACTGAATAAACGCCGTCAGACTCCAGTGTTGCCTCAACCGGTCCAGTAGCATCCGGGGTACACTTGAGTGTCTCACCATTAATCTCACCAGAAACGGCTGCGTTATTGATAACAATCTTGGTAACATCAACACCTACCACATTGAACTTGACGAGAGCGAGAGGGTGTCTAAAAACAAGAGGAATATAGTTGTCATCAGATGTTGGATATGTAGAATCTACATGTGAGTGCTCCTTATAAGCTACGAGAAGATCCTGGGTACCATCGCCAACATAATCGATAGTTGTAGAGTTTGCAAAAGAAGCCTTGGTAGTTGCACCTTCAACATTTTGGGGATAGTATGCCAGATAAAAAGAAGGGGCTGTCTCACTTTCCCAAGTAAGCTTCTCTCCATTAGAATAAATGTACCAGAAATCATTACGCTCTTCACGATCTGCATAACCAGCTATGTTATTCATCTGGATATCGAACTGCTTTACATTCTTAGCATCATCTTTTCCATAAGGAGAAGCAGCCTTGGTCATAGGCTCGAATGGAGACATCTTGTTGACCTTTACGGAACCGTAGAGGAAGAGGTCGAGACCGTCCTGGGAAAGATCAACGACTTCGAGAGGCTCGGCAACGTGGCCAGCCTTGGTTTCTGCAATACCTTCGGTTGAGACCTTGAGCGAGATGAACTTGCTGTCAGCCTTTCCAAAATTTTCCTCTCTAAGACAAGAGGTTGAAAGCATAGCTGTAGAAATTGTGATAACAGCCAGCGAGAGTTTCTTCATGTTTTTCATCATCATTTTTCTTTTACTGGTTGTTACTCATCGAAGCCAATGCTCCAAGAACCATCGTCAAGAACTCTACTTGGAGAGTCGAAACTTTCGAAGGTCTTGTAGTCCTCGAACTCGATACCCATCTTGCCCCTGACAGAACAATTCATGAACGAACCCTCCAGTTTGAGAGACTGAAGTGTCGTAGATGGTTTGCTGTAAGACTTATTCATACTTTTGTAAGTTTGTTTTATTGATGAGACGGAGCTCATCGTACCATTAATAATTTGCCATTTTCTAATGTGCAAAAATAGACATATTTATACATCTATATTAGTTTAAATAAGCATTTCTATACAAAAATTTTTAAGCACATGACAAAATTTTAAAAATATCGAATGGTTGGGGTCTAAGAGGAT
>JAKSJN010000004.1 GCA_024402135.1 Bacteroidales bacterium | reverse complement strand
AGTTCATATCCAGAAGCACCACATCCGGCCTGAACGCATCCATCTTCGACACAAGTGACACAGGCGAAGGCAACAGCTCCACCTCCGCGAAATGAGCAGGCAACAGCAACTTCAACGTCGCCCTGATCCCCGCATTATCATCAACAACCAGAATCTTTCCTTTTTTCATACCAGCCAATGTTCTTGAGCAAAGATACTGGAATTAGCCCAAAAGTGTAAAGAAATTTTACACTTTTGGGCTAAGAACACATTGTTTCCTTCAGATTCGCCGGGGCTTATGAGTCCTGACCTATCATCCTGAGGAATTCCTCTGGCTTGTCATTGATGATGAGTTCATCAGGGAACTCGGCTTCGGCAAGCAATGGATAAAGGTTGCTGAAGTCGCCTACCGAGAATGAGATATGCGCGTCGCTGCCAAGGATGACCGGCACGTCATATTTCTTGCACAATGAAAGGATCTCGATGTTGTTGTCGTGGGCAGTCAGCTTATGACGGTACGGATTCATCGTGGAGTTGTTTATCTCCAACAGGGTTCCTGTCTCCTTTGCGGCGAGCACTATCGGTTCAAAGAAAAGGTCGGCGGTGCCGTCTCCCGGGTGGCTGATGATATGCGTCCAAGGGTTGCGGATTGCAGTTATCATCGCCTCGGTATTCTCTTCCCTGGTTCCTCCGACATAGCAGAGACGATGCAGACCGGCAATGCGGACATCCAGTCTCTTGTAGTACGGCTCACTCAGGTCAAGTGTGCCCTTGGTGTCGAGAATATTGAGCTCCGAGCCCATGAGAACCCGGATTCCATACATCTGACGTGGAATGACATTCAGGTTCCAGAAATAGAGTTCGTCAGGTGCACCTGGAATGGATGGCGCATGGTCGGTGATACCGATAATCTCAAGGCCCTTTTCAGCGGCTGCTTTGACGAGTTCCTGGATGGAACTGTACGCGTGTCCGGATGATATGGAATGTGTATGTACGTCTAATAATGGTCTGATCATGGATTGCAGTCAGATCAGAGGATGATATCGATCTTTGCAGTCTCGTTAGCCTTGAAGGTGTACTGTACATGGTCGCCATCCTTTGCCAGTTCCTTGCCATTCACGAGGATGCGGCAGCCTTCGCGGCGGTTGCGAAGTGTAAGGGTCTGGGCCTGATTTGAGGTGATTGAGGCATGGATGCCCTTCTCGTCCCAGTCCATGTGGTTGAGCTTCGCGAAGGTGTACAGCCATACGCCGTCGATTGCGCCGTGCTGCATCAGGTTGTCAGGCATTGCAGGAAGGAATTCCACTGTTCCCGGCTCGCTGAATACGCTCATCTCCACAAGGAATGCAGGTACAGCACCTGTAAGATCCGGGAACACTCCTCTGTAAGGGAAGTGGCTGGTCTGCAGGGTGCGGCGTACGAAACCGTGGTTGAGAAGCTGGCTGAGGTTCTGCTCGGTTTCCTCCATATCCTTGAGGCGGATAGCTGAGAAGGTACGGTGGATGATACCATGGGCAGAGTCGTCCTGCTGGGCGCGCTTACGGTTGGAAATCTTGATGGCTTCAGAAAGTGCAGGATCCTTTTCCGGTGTGATCGCGCGACCTGGCCACAAGTCATAGTGGTGAGAGACGTGGCGGTGGTTGTAGTTCTCCTCGATAGTTGGCCATGCCCATTCCTTGAGGCCGCCGTCCAGGTCAAGAAGGTAGGTTGGAAGATCTGCGAGCTGAGCCTCCCAGTGTGGGATGTTCTCTTTCTCGATGCCAAGGGTCTTGCAGCCGTCGATCAGGTTCATAAGGATCTCGCGGCAGATTGCAATATCCATTACAGAGTTGATTCTCGTTGGGTTCCTGTCTCGGCTGGTGACGGTCTCGTAGCCAGGGTTAGGTGTCGGATTCTCTGGAGAGAATGACGGATAGAAGATGACCTTGCCGTCCGGACCGCGGTCGCATGCATAATCCTCGTAGAAGAGGGCCATTTCCTTATATGCAGGGATCACGCGGGTACGAAGGAACTCCTTGTCACCTGAAACGAGGTAGTAGCCCCACAACTCGTTGAATACCCAACCAAGGACGCCGGTGAAGGCGTAATGAGGATAGGTGTGTGAGAAGTGATAGTAAAGTCCTGAATCCGGGTCGCAATGGACGCTGGCGAGAAGGCCGCGGGCGCCGAAGAGCAACTGTGCGTTGGTACGGAAATCATCGAACTTAGACTCGTAGTACTTGAAATAAATGTCCATCTCGTCGAAGAGACCGGTGTTGTTTCCTGCGCAGACCTGGAGGTTGGTGTTGATGTTGTGCTGGCCTACAAAAGGAGGAATATTCTTACCTGTCTCGTAGATCTGGAAGAAGCGGCCCATGTCATAGAGCTTCTCAAGCAGGGTTGGATCAAGCTCGTTCTTGCTGTGTGCACGACGGAGGAGTTCTTCGCCTGAAAGCAGGAGGTCTTCGTCTGAGCTGAGATGGATACGTGAACGGTCCATGCGCTCGCCGATGTACTTTTCGTTACCCTTGAGCATCTTGTCGAAATCGACCTTCATGGCCATCAGTCCGTCACGGACAGGCTTGATGTTATCAAAGCTGAAGTTGTTTTCGAACCTCACGATCTTTGAAACGACCATCAGACCATCGGCACCGGAAATCTTCATGCCTTTTTCGGTCTTTTTCATGGTGCCGCCCTTAGGCAGGAAGCGGATGACCACACCATAGCCCTTCTGGCCGTACTCCGGATTGTATGCGGTTGCAAGAGTGATCACACCGTCCTCGATCTTAAGATCCTGAGAGCTGCCAACCAATCTTGGAAGCTGCATCTCCACCTCAAGGTCAAGCTGGCCCTTTGGTGCAGAGAAGCGGTTAACTGTGACGTCTCCGTCATAGGCGCAGAAACCTTCGTTCCTGAATGAACCGCGTGCATCAGTCCACAGGGATGTGATCATACCGGTCTGCATGTCAAGGAAGCGCAGATAATCTCTGGTACCGGTCTGCTCCGGACGGCGGAAGGTAAGGGTGAAGGCTGTGTGCCTTGACGGTCCGCCTACAGGGTACAGAATATCGTTGTCGAAATTCATGTACTTTTCGAAACCGGCCTTTTTCTGAGCCTCGTCTACCAGGGCGTTTGCCTCATTAGGCTTGCCCTCCAGCAGCAGCTGGCGGACGCGAGGCATGATAGGACGCAGATCTGGTGGAAGCGGAGTCTCAGCCCACTTCGGTTCATAGAGATCTTCCTGGGTATATGTCATCACTTCGTTATAAGGCTGACCGGAAGCCTGAAGGCGCAGGGTTCCGTTGCCGGTGATGAAATTGTCCGAAGATTCTTCTGCAGGGGCGATAGAGCAGATATTGTACTTCGGCAGGATACCGGCGCGCTTGTCCACCGGAATAAAAGGAATAGTATACTCCAGTTGTTTGGTATCTATCTTGGCATAACTTCCTTCGAGGTTGTCCGTCTTCTTGTCGACGACGCTCCCAAGGTCGTTCAGATTACCCTTGGCACTTGTGGTTCCCACCGCAAGGCACAGAAATGCGAAAAATGCGATTGACTTTTTCATGGTTATTAGATTAGCTATGTAAAAATACAATTTTTTACCATAATGGTCAACTATCTGATCAAGCACTTTTTTTCTTTTTCTCTTGACTCGTACCTTACGTCATGGCTTATCTTTGCAGCAGTTAACATTCCAGGCGCCATGGAAAAGACAAAGTACAAAATCGGAGAATTCAGCAAGTTGGCACGAGTCACTGTGCGCACGCTCAGACACTACGAAGATATTGGGCTCCTCAAACCGGATATCGTGGATGGCATCTGGAACCAGGAAGACCCTGAGAAATGGCTCACGATCATTCAGGTGCCGGTGAGAAAGCGCGCATCAGCGCACCGGCCGACGCCGTGAATTGGAGGAATCCCTCTCTCTGGGATTACGTCGCATGCGCTCCGTGATCCCTCCCCGCCTGCGGCGGGGCTTGCAAAGCGCGCATCAGCGCGCCGGCCGACGCCGTGTCTGCGAAGCAGACGAAAGGCCAAAGGCCGCGGGGTATAAGAGGGGCAGAGCCCCTCGGAATGGAGATTCTGCCCGAAGGGCCGAATCCCTCGAACGGAGCACAAAAAAGAGCAACGCGTCAGCGCTGCTCTTTTGTGCGGAGAGAGAGGGATTCGAACCCCCGGACCCTTTCAGATCAACAGTTTTCAAGACTGCCGCCTTAAACCACTCGGCCATCTCTCCAATCCCGCTGTCACATAGTGACGTTGGAAAGGATTGCAAATATACGCAAAATTATTATTCCTCCAAACTTTTTTCCTTAGAATCACCAAATTCTTTCGAAATATACTTCCACTGAAAAAGAATCAGATAGAAAGCACCGCAAGTTACGCAGCTATCGGCGAAGTTGAAGATAGGATCAAAGAAGGTGAACGGCTGGCCTCCGATGACAGGAAGCCATGCCGGCCAGGTCGTGTTTATGATCGGGAAATAGAACATGTCCACCACCTTGCCGAAGAGTGGAGCCGCATAATGTCCGCCGAATTCGGCGACGACTGCATAGTCACTGGCTGAGAAAAGCATTCCGTAGAAAAGACAGTCGATGATGTTGCCAATGGCACCGGCAGTGATGGCTGTCATGCCGATAAGGAAACCTGTCGGAACCTTATTCTCTTCATCTTTGGAAAGCTTCGCAATCCACCATACAAGTACGCCGCTGAGGACAATTCTGAATGTACTCAGGATGAACTTGCCTACCATGCCGCCGAACGACATTCCGAAAGCCATGCCTTCATTCTCTACAAAGAGAATCCTGAACCAGTCACCGATCACATTGAAGCTTTCTCCAAGTGACATGTTTGTCTTGACCAGAACCTTGATGATCTGGTCAATGACAACTAGTACAATTCCAAAGACAAGAAGTTTCTTCCCTTTTGTCATGTCTTATTTCTTCGAGAGCATCTCCTTGGCCTCAACCGTGAGGGTTGCATGCGGCACAAGGCGAAGACGCTCCTTAGGGATGAGCTTGCCGGTAACACGGCATACACCATAAGTCTTGTTCTCGATACGTGCAAGCGCACCCTCGAGGTTCTCGATGAACTTATACTGACGCTGTGCGAGCTGGCTTGCCTCTTCCTTGCTGAGCTGGCTTGCACCATCGTCCTCAACTGTGCGGAATGAAGGAGAGGTATCCTCTACATCGTTGCTGCCTGAGCGGGTAACGGCCTTGCGGAGGGTTCTGTACTCCTCGCGGGCCTTGTCAAGCATGTCCATGATTATGACCTTGAACTCGGCGAGCTCCTCGTCGCTGTATCTGGTCTTCTCGACAAACTCCTGATTATTCTCGTTCATGACTAAAAAGTATTAGGTTTGGTTTGTTGTATTGAATGTGAATTATCGAGTCACCTTGATCTTGATTGATCCATCGTTCCACTCGACGTCGACTGCGCCTTCCTTGGCCTCGTCAATGGATGCGAGCTTGATGTCGGTAGCAAGCACCTGGCCTGCGAGGTAGCTGCAGTAGCTTGCGAGAGATGCCTCGATAGCAGCCTTGTCTTCTCCATCCGCATAGATCTCGACAGCGACCTTGTCAGTCACGTCGAAACCGCTGTCCTTGCGGATGTTCTGGATACGGTTCACGAGCTCACGGGCAACACCCTCGCTGCGGAGTTCATCGCTTACCTCGATGTCGAGAGCGATGGTAAGTGGGCCTTCGCTTGCAACGAGCCATCCTGGCATATCCTCGGATGAAATCTCATAATCACCTGCCTTGAGCTGTACATCTCCTGAAGGAAGAGCAAGAACATATGCCTCACCGGCAGCCTCTGCAACCTGGATAGCGGAGATTGTAGCCTGGTCGAGTGTGCCGAATGCAGCTGCGATCTCTTTCATCTGCTTGCCATATACCTTTCCGAGGGTCTTGAAGTTAGGCTTGATCTTCTTGGTGATGATGCCTGTGGTGTCAGAGATAAATTCGGCCTCCTTTACATTGACCTCTCCGAGGATGAGTTCTTTGACCTTCTCGAGCTGTACCTTCACGCTGTCGCTGAGGACAGGGATGATGAGCTTTGCGAGTGGCTGACGAACCTTGATGTTGACCTTGCGGCGGAGTGCGAGAACCATTGAGGTTGAGCGCTGTGCGAGCTCCATTCTCTCCTCGAGATCCTTGTCGATGAGGTTTGCGTCAGGCTCAGGCATGAGCTGGAAGTGAACAGAGTCACCCTCATTCTTTGCAAGACCGAGATCGAGCCAGAGATTGTCCATGAAGAATGGAGCGATAGGAGCTGCAAGTACTGATACAGCCGAAAGAACCTCATGGAGGGTCTCGTATGCAGCAAGCTTGTCAGCATCCATCTTGCCACCCCAGAAACGCTTTCTGTTCAGGCGGACATACCAGTTGGATACATGGTCGCAGACGAAATCCTGGATCATGCGGCCTGCACTGGTGACGTCGTAATCCTCGTAAGCTGCAAGCACGTCGGTGATGAGAGTGTTGAGCTTGGAAATGATCCACTTGTCAATTTCAGGACGGTCCGCAACAGCGATCTTCTCTGCTGTCTTTGGATCGAAGCCGTCAACGTTCGCATAGAGTGCGAAGAATGAGTAAGTGTTATAGAGTGTTCCGAAGAACTTGCGGCGGATCTCGTCCACACCGGCCTCGTCGAAGCGGAGGTTGTCCCAAGGCTGGGCGTTGGTAAGCATGTACCAGCGGAGAGCGTCAGCACCGTACTTGTCAAGTGCCATGAAAGGATCGACAGCGTTGCCGAGACGCTTTGACATCTTGTTGCCGTCCTTGTCAAGCACGAGACCGTTGCTGATTACGCACTTGAATGCAGGGGTGCCGCTGATCATGGTATGGATTGCATGCAGGGTATAGAACCAGCCACGGGTCTGGTCAACACCTTCTGCGATGAAGTCTGCGGTGCAGCCGAACTTGCTGCTGTCAATGCCGCGGAGGCCTTCCTGTGCGAAAGGCATGGCACCTGAGTCGAACCATACGTCGATAAGGTCGCTCTCACGGGTCATCTTCGCGCCGCTGTCGCTGACGAGATAGATGTTGTCTACATATGGGCGGTGGAGGTCGATCTTGTCATAGTTCTCGAGACTCATGTCCTCAGGATCGAAGCCAGCGGCCTTGAACGGATTCTCTGCCATGACACCAGCTGCGACAGCCTTCTCGATCTCGGCGTAGAACTCCTTGAGCGAGCCGATGCACTTCTCTTCCTTTCCGTCCTCGGTACGCCAGATAGGGAGCGGTGTACCCCAGAAGCGGCTGCGGCTGAGGTTCCAGTCCTGGATGTTCTCAAGCCACTGGCCGAAGCGTCCGGTACCAGTGCTCTCCGGCTTCCAGCGGATAGTCTTGTTAAGCTCTACCATCTGCTCCTTGACAGCCGAAGCCTTGATGAACCATGAGTCAAGCGGATAATAGAGTACAGGAAGGTCCGTACGCCATGAGTGAGGATAGTTGTGGACATGCTTCTGTACCTTGAATGCACGGCCATCCTCCTTCATCATCATGCAGAGGTCGATATCGAGTGTAGGCTCCTGTGGATCCTCATTGCCCTCGAAGTAGCCCTTGTAACCCTTTTTCACATAGCGGCCGGCGTACTCTGCGTATGCAGGGTCAACATGTGATGCAACATATGCAGGATCAAGGTCCTCGATCTTGCAGAAACGGCCCTGACGGTCAACCTGAGCCTGAGGATTGCCATCCTTGTCTACAGGCATGATGCCTGCGATGCCGGCTGCGGTAGCCACCTTCTTATCGTCGGCACCGAAAGTCGGAGCGATATGCACGATACCTGTACCGTCCTCGGTGGTTACATAGTCGCCCGAGATGACGCGGAAGGCGTCTCCGTCAGGCTTGAACCAAGGAATGAGCTGCTCATAGCGGATACCTACGAGCTCTGTGCCCTTGAATGAACCAGGAAGGATCTCGAATGGGATGAGCTTGTCACCCGGCTTGTAGTCAGCAAGGGCGATCTCTGCGGCCTTGGCATTGAACCATGCTCCTACGAGCGGCTCGGCAACGACGTAGATTGCCTCCTTGCCGGTATATGGGTTGAATGAGCGTACGCGGACGTAGCTGATGTTTGGACCTACGCAGAGCGCGGTGTTTGAAGGAAGTGTCCAAGGTGTGGTGGTCCATGCAAGGATGTATACAGGGAGCTCACCCACGTAGAGCTTCTCGGAAGCCTCGTCACGGATCACGCTGAACTGACATGTTGCGGTTGTATCGGTCACGTCCTTGTAGCAGCCAGGCTGGTTGAGCTCGTGCGAGCTGAGACCTGTTCCGTCTGATGGAGAGTATGGCTGGATGGTGTAGCCCTTGTACAGGAGACCCTTGTCGTAGATCTTCTTGAGGAGATACCAGAGGGTCTCGATGTAGCGGTTGTCATAGGTGATGTAAGGATCGTTCATGTCGACCCAGTAACCGATGCGCTCGGTAAGGTTCACCCACTCCTTGGTATACTTCATGACCTCGGTACGGCAGGTCTTGTTGTACTCCTCGACAGTGATCTTCGAACCGATGTCAGCCTTGGTGATTCCGAGTTTCTTCTCAACTCCAAGCTCGACAGGGAGTCCATGGGTATCCCATCCCGCACGGCGGCTCACCTTGTAGCCTCTCTGGGTCTTGTAGCGGCAGATCGAGTCCTTGATAGAACGAGCCATGACATGGTGGATGCCAGGCATTCCGTTTGCGCTTGGAGGTCCCTCGAAGAAAATGAATTCAGGGGCACCTTCCCTTACTTCAAGGGAAGTCTCGAAAGCATGATTCTTCTTCCATCTGTCCAGCATTCCGTTTCCTACGGATACCAGATCCAAAGCCTTATACTCTTTGAAAGTCATATTTATTTGTCTAATTTTGCAAAGTTCGGTACCGCCTTGGGGCAGTTATCTGAATTTTGCAAAAATAACGAATTTCCGGCTACTAACAAAATAATGAACGCATTGGATATCATCATGCTGCTGTGTCTTATTCCAGCAGCCATCAGGGGCTTTTCCAAGGGACTCATAACCCAGCTGATAGCACTTCTTTCCGTGTATATCGGAGCAATCGTGGCCTTCAGGCTCAGCCCAGTATTCAGCGGATTCATGGGTCAGCTGGTAACAGGCTCGGAGAAGGTCGTGGCGCTTCTTACCTTTGCCGTCATCTTCACCGGCGTCCTGATGTTCATGCGCTTCATGGGCAAGGTAATCAACGGCACTGTTGACAATCTTGCCCTTGGCGGACTCAACCACATACTCGGCGTCTCGTTCGCCGTGCTCACCACCATCGTGGTGCTCGGCATCCTGATCACATTGTTCGAGTCGCTCAACACCTCGTTCGGATTCGTCAGCGAAGACAAGCTCAACGAGTCTGTCCTCTACTACCCTGTCAAGACAATCGCAAATCACATCTTCCCATACGTCAAGGAATGGCTGGCAATATTCTCCTCATAGAAACCTCCACAGCACTCTGTTCGACAGCACTTGTGTCCGACGGAGCCGTTGTTGAATACAGAGAGAGCGCAGAGCCTCGTGCCCATGCCTCCATGACCGCAGTATTCGTCAAGGAAATGCTTGACAGCCGCGGCATCGCCCTGTCGGACTGTGACGCAGTATGTGTCAGCAAGGGTCCAGGTTCCTATACGGGACTCCGCGTAGGAGTATCGACGGCCAAGGGTCTTTGCTTCGGTGCCAGGAAGCCTCTGATGGCAGTCGGTACCCTGGATATCCTGGTTGCCCAGGCCACAGACGAAGGTCTGGTTCCGGAAGGCTGCAGATTCATAGTACCGATGGTGGATGCCCGCCGCATGGAGGTGTACAGTGCAGTCTTCACTCCAGACGGAAGACAGCTCACAGAAACTGAACCATGCATAGTGGACAGTAACAGCTTTGCCGGATACCTTGAGCAGGGTCCGGTCCTTTTCATCGGAGACGGAGCCGCGAAGTGCGAGCCTGTCCTGAACCATCCAAACGCACGTTTTGCCCAGTGCAGCCCAAAGGCATCAGCCATGATCCGTCCCGCACTGGAGGCATATAACGAAAAACGGTTCGAAAATACAGCGTACTTCGAACCGTTCTATCTCAAGCAGTTTGTTGCGACTGTCAGCGCAAAGAAACTATTTTAAGATCTTGTTGAGTTCCTGACGGAGACCAGCCACACCGGAAATGTTCTTGGTGGAGAGTTCGCCGTCCACGAGAAGGAAGCTTGCAGGGATCTCGCTTACGTTATAGAGAGC
Organism: Bacteroidales bacterium; assembly: GCA_024402135.1. GTDB lineage: Bacteria > Bacteroidota > Bacteroidia > Bacteroidales > UBA932 > Cryptobacteroides. Next base: position 179,213 of record JAKSJN010000004.1, on the reverse strand, counting down.
CGCAGAGATTCCGTTAGGATCGATGAGATTGACCCACTTGAGCTCCTGTGACTTGATTGTGCTTGCCCAAGCCGCCTTGTCACCATCGAGCGAGATAGCAACGATCTCGAATCCCTTCTTGTGGTAATCCTCGTACAGAGGCTTCAGAACTTCGAGATTGAACATCTTCTGCTCAGCGACACCTACAGACCAGAAATAGAGCATAACGACCTTTGAATCGATGCTGCTGAGGGCAACGTTCTCGCCCTTGTCATTCTTAAGGGTGAAATCAGGATAACTTGCCTCAGTGGCAGTTGTAAGCCTGCCGTTAAGGTCCAGAAGCTGCGCACGACGGGTAGCCTCCTTGTCAAGAGCCTTCACATATCTCGACTCTGGGTATACTGTCATGAGCGAATCAGCGGCTGCTCTGAAATGGAGTGCGTCGTTCACCTGACCGAACACAGGAAGTTCTGCATTGAGTGCCTGATAAAGCACAGGAATGACAGTCATCGAGTAAGGGTTCTGCATCACGTACTTCACACGGCTGCGATAGTAGTCGATATAGGCGCGTGTGAGGGTTGCGCTCTCGGTTGAAGAATCCATCTTCTTCGCAAAAACAGCGAAGTCCTTCTCTACCTGGAGGAGCTTTGCAGATTCCTCAGATCCCTCTACAGTCCAGTTGCCAAGTGTGTCGGCACTGAAGCTGACGTTATCGCCCTGCTCGAGAAGGAGCGATGCGATCTTTGTTCCGTTGTGGAAGAAATAGAGGAACTCAGGCTGTCCCTGAGCCACCTCGATCTTGTAGTTGAACTTTCCATTCGCGTCGGTCTTGATGGTGTCGAGAATGTTGTACACGTTCATGTCCAGCTTCGCTGCGATGATCTGGCTGTCAGGAGCACCGGCAACGGCACCCTGGATCTTTGCGCCTGGCTTTGCGCATGAAACGGCTGCAAGGGCACAGAGGCCCAGAAGGATTATCTTAGAGCTTTTCATATTCTTTCAGGATTGATGCTGCAATGTTCTTCATCTCTTCCTCGCCAACCTGAGGCTTCTCCTTACGGAAGTCCAGGTCGCCCTCGGTCTGAAGAGGGACGAGATGGATATGGGTATGAGGGACCTCCATGCCGAGTACTGCGACTCCCACACGCTTGCAAGGCACGGCAGCCTTGACTGCAAGCGCGACCTTGCGGGCGAAAGCCCAGAGACCTTCGTAGGTTGCCTCGTCAAGGTTGAAGATGTAGTCGTCCTCGACATTCTTGGGGATTACCAGGGTATGACCTGGAGCAAGAGGGCTGATGTCGAGGAATGCATAGTACTCCTCGTTCTCCGCTACCTTGTAGGAAGGGATCTCGCCCTTGGCGATTCTGGTGAAGATGGTTGCCATACTAGATCGAGATATCGAGAATCTTGAACTTCATTACGCCTGAAGGGACCTGCGCCTCGACGATTTCATCCTTTGCATGACCCATGAGAGCCTTGCCGATAGGAGTGGTGGCAGCAAGCTTGCCCTTGGTGAAGTCTGCCTCAGTCTCACCCACGATGGTGAATTCCATCTCACGGTTGAGAGTAAGGTTCATAACCTTCACCTTGTTCATCATGCCTACCTTGTCAGTACTGATTGAGCTCTCGTCAATTACCTTGGCGTTCGCAAGAGTGTTCTTGAGATTGGCAATCTTTGCCTCAAGCATGCCCTGTGCTTCGCGGGCTGCGTCATATTCTGCGTTTTCTGAAAGGTCTCCCTTCTCACGTGCCTCGGCGATAGCTGCCGAGATGAGAGGTCTCTGTGCAAGAGCTTCTGCAAGCTCCTTCTTGAGATTGTCGAAACCTTCCGCAGTTATGTAGATTGTTTCTGCCATAGTTTTGGTTTTATCAATAAAAATGAGTCCTGCCAATCAAGGCAGAACCCGAATTCGTTTATGTCTTTCGCAAATATACGGATTATTCTTTGATTTTCGCAATACACCAGTCTCTATCTGATTCAAGCTGCCGCCTGAGTGCGTCCAGGGAAGGAAAATGTTTTTCCTCTCGTATCTGGGAGATGAACGATACCGTCAGATCAAGACCGTATATATCCTCATTGAAGTCAAATATGTTTGTCTCCACAGTCCGGTGGCAAGCGTCACCGATACCTCCGCTGACAGTAGGGCGGTGCCCTATGTTGGTCATTCCATAGTACCTGCCGCCAAGGGTTTCCACCTCGACGAGATAGCATCCGTCAGCCGGAAGGAGTTTCAGAGGCTCGTAGAGTTTCATGTTAGCGGTCGGAAATCCTATCGTACGTCCAAGACGGTTTCCTGCTACCGTCACACCGAACAGATTGTATCTGCGGCCGAGCATCTGCGCTGCCAGCTCGACGTCTCCTTCAGCCAAGGCTGTGCGGATCTTTGTACTGCTGACCGTCCGGCCACCTTCAAGGCTGACCGCATCCATGCGGATGACCTCTAGGCCGAGGCCTTCGGCAATGGAGGCAATCTGATCAGGAGTGCCCGAGTCGAAGCCCATGCGGTTGTCATAGCCAAGCAGTATTGCATCTGCGCCGAAACGTCCGATCACAATGTCGCGGAGATACTCCTCTGTCGACAGTCGGCTGAACTCCCTGGTGAAAGGCATTATTTCGACCTGATCCACACCCAGACCCATTATGATGTCCCTTTTCTCATCCCTGGACGTCAGAAGACGAAGATCACGGGCATCTTTCTGGAGAACGGTGCGGGGATGAGGCCAGAAAGATATCAAGACACTCCGGCCACCGCGCTCTCGCGCCGTTCTGACCAGAGTGTCTATGATTTGACGGTGTCCGAGATGGACACCGTCGAAGAATCCTGTTGCGACTACAACCATTTAACGAGTGGGAAGTCCTGGCGGTGAGGAAGCTTCTCGTTCTTTGGATAGATACGGGTAGCAACCTGGTACATACCGGTCTTCTCAGGAAGGATGGCAGCCTGGTAGGTAGCAACACCGTCCTTGCAGTCTACGAGTGAGAATGGACATACCTCCTGGATAGCCATGCGGCCCTTTGAATCGGTGGTAGTGAAGAGCATCTCCACTCCGATCTCCTGTGGGTTGAGCTCGCCGAGGTTGAGTACCACCTCTGACTTCATCATGTTGTTGTCAGAGAGGCTGTATGAGGTATCTGGCTGGGTGTATGAAACCACTCCGAGGTTGTTCCACTGACGGCGGATGTTCTTCTTCCAGTCAGAGATCTCGCGAGCGACCTTGTAGTCGTCTGCCTTGAGGAGTGCAGCACGCTCGCTCTGCGGATTGTAGTACTGGTTGCAGTAGTCAGTGAGCATACGGTTGGTAGTGAAGTCACATGCAACCTTGGCGATAGTGTTCTTGATGTAGCCGATCCACTCCTTTGAACGTCCGGTGTTAGGGTCCTTTGCGTAGTATGCAGGTGCGATCTCGTTCTCGATGATACCATAGATGGTAGCAGCGTCAAGCTCGTTCTGGTAGCGCTGGTCAGCATAGGTACGCTCCTGTGGGAGAGCCCAGCCTGCGCCCTGCTTGTAACCCTCAACCCACCATCCGTCGAGGACTGAGAAGTGCATTACACCGTTCATGGCTGCCTTCTCGCCTGAGGTACCTGAAGCCTCCTGTGGACGGGTCGGGTTGTTCATCCATACGTCAACACCCTGGACGAGTCTCTTGGCGAGGGTGATGTCATATCCTGGCACGAATACGATCTTGCCGAGGAAACGGTCCTGCTTAGAGATCTCGATGATCTGCTTGATGAGATCCTGACCGGCCTTGTCAGCCGGATGAGCCTTTCCTGCGAAGAGGAACTGTACCGGACGTACAGGGTTGTTCACGATGCTGTCAAGTCTGTCAAGGTCGCTGAAGAGAAGGGTCGCTCTCTTGTAGGTAGCGAAGCGGCGTGCGAAACCGATGGTGAGCACGTCTGGACGGAGGCGCTCCTGGATCTGGACGATCTGACGTGGAGAATAGTGGTTGCAGATCTCAGGATCTGCGATTCTCTTCTTCACTGAAGTTACGAGATCCTCCTTGAGGGTCTTTCTTACATACCATACATCGCTGTCGCTGATGCTGTATATGCCTTCGAAGCAGCTCTTGTCATAGTGATGGGTTGCAAACTCAGGTCCGAAGACGCGGGCGTGAACCTTCTTCCACTCCTTGGATGTCCATGTAGGATAGTGGACACCGTTGGTAACATAGCTGACATGAAGCTCGCTTGGGAGGTAGCCCGGATACATGTTTGCGAAGATATCCTGGCTTACCTTGCCATGAAGCATTGACACGCCGTTCACGTTCTGTGAGATATTTGCGGCGAGGTTGCTCATGGAGAACTTCTCGTTAACATCGGCAGGATGAAGCTTGCCGAGGCCCATCATGGTCTCCCAGTCAACCTTGAGCTTCTCTGGGAAGTGTCCGAGATACTGGCGCATCATGCCCTCGTCGAATGCATCGTGTCCTGCAGGTACAGGAGTATGTGTGGTGAAGAGTGAAGTTGCCCTTACAACCTCGAGTGCCTCGTAGAAGTCGAGGTTCTCGTTCTGGATGTACTCGCTGAGTCTCTCGAGACCGACGAATGCTGCATGGCCCTCGTTGTAGTGATATACGTTGGTGTCGATTCCGAGCTTGCGGAGAAGGCGTACACCACCGAGACCGAGAAGCATCTCCTGCTTGAGACGGTTCTCCCAGTCACCACCGTAGAGCTGGTATGTAACCTGACGATCCTCCGGGATGTTTGCCTCATAGTCGGTGTCGAGGAGATAGAGATCGGTACGGCCGACAGCCACCTTCCATACACGTGCGGTAAGGGTACGGCCTGGGAAGGCCACGTTTACGGTCACCCAGTTGCCATCAGCGTCCATAACCGGCTCGGTTGGGATCTTGAGGAAGTCCTGTGGATCATACTGCGCAATCTGGTCACCGTAAGCGGTGATCTTCTGGGTGAAGTATCCATATCTGTAGAGAAGACCTACAGCTACCATGTTCACGTTCATGTCTGAGCTTTCCTTCAGGTAGTCACCTGCGAGGATACCAAGACCACCTGAGTAGATCTTGAGGGATGTGTCAAGACCGTACTCCATACAGAAGTATGCGATAGATGGATCGGTTCTGTTTTCCTTCTCAGCCATATATGCGTTGAACTCGGCCATAACGGCATCAAGTCTTGCGAGGAAGTCTGCATCCTGCTCAAGTTCCTTGAATCTGGTAAGGCTTACCTTGTCAAGGATTACCATAGGGTTGTGACCTGATGCGGTCCAGAGTTCTGAATCTATGCTCCTGAACAGAGCCTTGGCGCTTTCGTTCCAGCACCACCAGAGGTTCTTGCAGAGCTTCTCGAGTCCTGAGAGCTTCTCAGGAAGATGACGCGTCACCATGACGCTTTTCCAATTCGGTGTTTCCAATTTCAATTCGTTGTATTGCGTTATTACTTCTTCATTCCATGTTGGATCTGCCAGGCTGCGCTCACGTACCTTGTCGAGAGCGATGGAATATGCTTCCTGGTAGTACTTCATCTGGTTATCCCAGAGAGCGATGTCAGCGACCTTGCGGGCGGAGTTCATGTAGCTCTTCTTCTTGCGGGAATCCAGCGATGCGATCTCGTCGAGTCTTGCGACAACGGCGTCGACCACAGCATTGTAGTTGTTGTCATCACGTTCAACGACCTCGATTCCGGGATGTGCACCCTTCCAGTAGTCATTCACCCACTGGCCGAAGCCTGCAAGAGTGGTGGTAAGGGTAGGAACACTGAAAGCGAGACTCTCAAGCGGAGTATAGCCCCAAGGCTCGTAGTATGATGGGAAGAACGTTGCATCAAGACCGATGAGCAGGTCATAGTACGACATGTTGAAGATGCCGTCGTTTCCGTTCAGATAAGAAGGGATGAAATAGACCTTGACCTTGTCTCCCATGTCATTGCGGAGTCCGGTTTCAGAGAAGCGTCGTGAGATGCGGTCCCACTCTGGACTCATCAGATTGTGAGATACCTGTGCGGTATAGTTCTCCATTGCCTCGCCTGACATCTTGTTGACGATATTCTTGTCAGGACCGTTGTGACCGGAAGGAATCATGATGAAAGCATGGATCTCCTTGCCGGCATAGCCGGAACGGCGGAGTTGGGCAAGCGCATCGATGAATACATCGATACCCTTGTTGCGATACTCGTAACGGCCACCGATGCCGACGAAGACAGCCTTGTCGCTTACTTTCTGGCCAGACATGGCGGTAGCCACCTCTGCGAAACGGGCGCGTGCCGCCTTGCGCTTGTCGGTATACTCTTCTTCGCTTCCTGGGGTAAAGCTGTTTTCGAAGCCATTAGGGGTGACAACATCGCACTCGCGATGGAGGAACTGGGCGCACTCACGGGCGGTGATGTCGCTGACAGTAGTTAAGACATCAGTGTTCTGGGCTGCCTTCTCCTCAAGAGAATAACGGGCCATGACGTTGAGTCTGCGTGCCATGGTCTCTCCGTCATAGTCCTCGAGGGAGTTGTACAGAGGCATGTCGTTTCCGCAGATGCAGCGGCCCATCATGGTTGCATGGGTTGTAAATACGGTGGCGATGTGCGGGTTGTTCTTCTTGATCTGCAGGATACCTGCACCTGTCTGCCACTCATGGAACTGTGCGACAACCTTCTTCTTTGGCTCAAGGTTGAAGTCGCAGAAGCTCTCGATCACCCTTCCGGCAGCATAGCCGAAGAGTGCCGACTCCTTGTATTCCCAGTTGCCGGTGATGGAATCCACACCGAAATCCTTCCAGAAATCGGTCAGGATAGAATCACAGTCCTTGATGAACTGCTTGAAGTCTACAAGTATGGCAACAGGGTTGCCTGGGATGTTCCAACGTCCCAGGCGAACTCTGATTCCCTGCATCGCCGCAGTCTCCTTCCAGCCAGGATAGAGGGTAGAATCCTCTGTGAAGTCAGGATTGCTGCCTGTGCCCATCCATACATCAGGGCCGATGAGGATGTGCCTTGCCTGCATCTGCTCCTTGATGTAGAGAGCCTTGGTTGAGATTACGGTATATATTCCGCCTACCTTGTTGCAAACTTCCCAGCTGACTTCGAACAGGTAGTCCGGATTAAGATACTTATTTGACATTATTTCCTTTCAGCAAGTGCATTGTCGACTCTGATGATGAAGTCGCTGAGCACATTCATGTAGTTGATAAACGCCTCATACGGTGTATCGTATGGGTTGAAACGCTTATGGATCTCTCCGTCAGAGAAGAACTTGGTGCACATGTAGTAGAAGTGGTCGCTCTCCTGGAGACGGCCGAAATCCTCCCAGAGATACTCGTCATTGAGGAGCGAAAGTTTCTCGGTAAGGCTGTATACCTTGTTATAAGCGTCCTGCTGAAGCTCGTTTCCGAGCCAGGCGGTAACGTCACGTTCCTCATCCGCCCATGAGATTGGCTCCGGTACAGAGAGTTCCTCTACCGGCTTGTACTTGCGTGAAGCCTGTGCCGGGGTCACGAAGTCAAAGTTACCGTCCTTGAGGAGGGCTGAAGGGAGAGCCTTCATGAACTCGAAGATACCGGTCTCGGCAGCCTGATGCTCGCCGAAGGTTTCGTAATCCATGAAGAGGTTGAGTACATCGCCCTCGGCTGCCTTTGCCCACTCGGCGAAACGCTCGGTGGTAAGCGGCCATCCTTCCCAGCTCTGGTCAGAGAAGCGGAATGCGATATCATCGCTGAGCGCATAGTTGCGCATCATAAGCTTGAGCTTAGGCTGGAGGTCGCATGAGTAGAGATAGTTTGGACTTCTCCAACCCATGATGTGACGAGCGCCCTCGGTAAGCATGGTCTTGAAGCCCATATCGAATACCATCTTTCCGATGTTGTCCGAGTAGATGAGCTCGGTGTTGCGGAATGACTTAGGGGTTACGCCGAAGTACTTCTCGATAGCCTCCTTGTGCTTGAGAACCTGATGCTTGAACTCAGCAGGAGAGTTGAGTGCTGCAAGCGAGTGGTAGTAGGTCTCTGAAAGGAACTCTACGCTGCCGGTCTCAGCAAGTGCACGGAAACTGTCGATAACCTCTGGAGCATATCTGTCGAACTGCTCGAGCGCGGTTCCGGAGATCGAGAAGGCAACCTTGAATGCGCCCTTGGTAGCCTTGATCTGCTCAAGGAGGAGAGCGTTCATAGGGAGGTAGCACTTCTGTGCGATTCTCTTCATGATGGTTCTGTCTGTGAAATCATCATAGTAGTGAGAATCCTTTCCTATATCGAAGAATCTATATAATCTGAGTCTGGTAGGCTGATGAACCTGGAAATAAAAACAGATGCTCTTTTTCATATTGAGTCTTTATTTGATTACTGATTCGTATACGGTCTTGAGTTTGGCGGTTGCACCATTCCACTTGAGTGCATTTACCTCTTCGAAGCCATTCTGCTCAGAGAACTTGGCAAGGGCAGGATAGCTGAGAAGTGCATAGATGTCATCTGCGAGAGCATCGACATCCCAGAAGTCTACCTTGAAGGCATACTTGAGGATCTCGGCAGCACCTGACTGATGTGAAATGATTGATGGAACGTTAGACCGCATTGCCTCGAGAGGCGAGATTCCAAAAGGCTCCGATACCGAAGGCATGATGTATACATCGGAAAGTGCGAACATCTTCTGGACGTCCTTGCCACGGAGGAAGCCGGTGAAATGGAATCTGTCTGAAATGCCAAGACGTGCGACGTGACGGATACAGCGGTTCATCATGTCTCCGCTTCCGGCCATGACAAAACGCACGTTCTCGGTACGCTTGAGCACCTTGGCTGCAGCCTCGATGAAATACTCAGGACCCTTCTGGAAGGTGATACGTCCAAGGAAGGTCACTACCTTGTCCTTCACGCCACGTTCAACGGTGATGTTCTCACGGCCACTGAAATCTACGGCGTTATGAACGGTTACGACCTTGGCTGGATCGATATGGTACTTGTTGATAACGATGTTTCTCGTCAGGTCGCTCACGGTAACCACGCGGTCTGCGGCGAGCATGCCTCGGGTCTCGATATCGAGCACACGTGTATCGATATGGTTCTCATCTCCACGGTCGTATGAGGTAGCGTGCATATGGACTACCAGCGGCTTGCCGGTAAGTTCCTTTGCTGCGATACCGGCCATGTAGGTGAGCCAGTCGTGAGCATGGATGACGTCGAACTCATCCTTGTGCTGCAGTGCGATCGTGCCTCCGACCATTGCATAGCGGGCAACCTCTTCCATGAGGTTTGAGCCATACTTGCCGGAGAACTTGTATTTCACACCGTAATTGATCTTGAAATCCTGGACCTGGCGCTTGCGCTCCTCCTCGACAAGTGTCTCGAACTCATCAGGATTTACGTACGGCACCATGTTGGTTCCGATATGGATGAACTTTACCTTGTCGAGGTATTCACTGATGCTGGTGCTTACAGTGTCAACTGCGACATCGCTGGCATTGATGATGGTAGTAGCGCTCTGGTCCTCATCTCCGGATGCTGACGGCATTACGAACAAGGTCTCGACGCCATTGTAGGCAAGTCCCTTTACAATACCCTCGCATGCAGTTCCAAGACCGCCGGCGATATGGGGAGGGAACTCCCAGCCGAACATAAGTACTTTCATATGCTAGTCCTCCTTGTGTTTTTCCATGAGATAATCTACTGCGAGGAGCGCAGCGGTACTGAGTGCTGATGAAACAGCTCCGTGTGCCTCGTGTGGTGGGTCTCCATCGTAAAGCTCAGAGAATGCACCGACACCGTGTTTGCCGAGGTCCTCATAGAATGACTTCACGAGCCACTGAACCTTGTTGAAGAATGCAGGACCCTTGACCCTGAAGCATACATCTGCATAGGCCTCAAGGAAGAATGGGCGGGTACTGCCCTGGTGGTATGCGAGGTCACGTTCGATCTGTGTGCCCTCATATACTCCGCGATACATAGGGTTGCGTGGAGAAAGGGTACGGATTCCGCGGCGGGTGACAAGTTCATTGTCGATCGTGCGGAGGATTGAGTGGTAGTATTCCTCAGGAACAGGAGAGTACTTCACCCAGAGAGCAAAGAGCATGTTCGGACGGGTATCGACGTTCTGGCCGTTGTTGTCCACGTAGTCGGCAAGGATGCCGCGCTTAGGGTACCAGAAAGTCTTCATATAGTTCTCTTCGATGAGAGCCTTCACAGGAGCCCAGGTCTCAGGGAACTTACTGGTCTTCGCACCATATTTCTGTTCCATCTCGATGGCGAAGCAGATTGCATTATACCAGAGAGCATTCGTCTCTACCTGATATCCTGAACGCTCTGTCACCGGCACGCCGTTGATATATGCGTTCATCCATGAGAGTGCCACACCGTCCATCTGTGCCCAGAGCATACCGTTAGGCTGCATGGAAATCTCCTTTCTCACGCCTGGGAGGTAGCTTTCAATCACGTTCTTTATGACATTGCCGTACTTCTTCCAGACCTTCTTTGGATCAGCGCCGAACTCCTCGATGTACTTCTGGAGAACACCGGCGATCATAAGCGGAGCCTCAACCTGGGTGGTACGGGTTGCAAGTCTTTCCTGGTTGTCCTCGATGAGGTTGTCAAGAATCTCCTCGAACTCTGCCGCGTTTCCATCACGGCAAAGTGTAAGACCGACGATGGAAAGAAGTGTCTCGCGGAGCATTCCGGTATAGAGCCATGAATAGCCGGCATTGATCTGCTTGCGGCCGTTATGGTTTGTGATCAGAAGGTCTGCACAATGCTCGAGCTGGCTGCGCTTGTCCGAAATCTCAGGAGTCTTCTTGACGGTGCTGGTGTACTTTGCCTTGAGGGAAGTAGGAATGATCTCGTTCTTCGATGCAGAAAGGATGACAGACTCGCCCTTCTTCATCTCACCCTCGAAGTATCCAGGGACCAGGAGGTCCTCACGGCAGTCGAAGCCGCGGCGGTACTCGTCAGAGTAGGTGACGCCCATGTACCAGTCAGGTGAATGATGGTACTCGAATGACTTCGAGCTGAGCTGAAGGTGGAGGTCAGGGAATCCTGAATAGAGTCTGAACGATGCGCCTCCCGGAATCTCGTTGTACGAGGTGTTTGCCTGGTCATTGCGGTGGGTAAGCGCATGAACGTTACGGAACGCAAGGAAAGGCTTGAGGATGAGAGACACCTTGGAAGGAGCCTTTACAAGCTCATACTTGAGGAGAACCTGGTCGCTGTCAGGCATGAGCAGGATGCTCTTCTTGAAAACGATTTCACCGACCTTGTACGTGATTGTTGGTACAGGATCGGCTTCAAAATCCACGACATACTTGTGTCCACGAGGTTCGTAGATGTCACCGTAGCAATGGATTCCGAGGTTGAACTGCTTGCCGTTGACAACGATGCTCTCGTCCACTGCTGAAAGGAGCATGTAGTTCTGGCCGCCGAAGCGGTCCAGTGTCACAGCCAGAAGTCCATGGTATCGGCGAGTGTTGCAAGTCACTATGGAAGTGTTGCAGACCGCTCCGATCTTGTTGGCACTTATGATTTCTCTCTTAAGCGAATAAGACAGATTCACAAGCTCGGATTTGTTGAACTTCAGGAATGCCATATAATTATTATTTAACTAACTCATAAACCATAGCGCACCTACACGGCAGATAAAGCAAAAGCGTATCCTGCAGGTCTTGTGGACCGTTAGGAGACTTCTGGTTTATCGTATAGTGTATTTCTCCCGGAGAGAGCCGTCCGAACCCGTCGAACTCGGCCTCATCCGAATCAAGTACCAGCCTGTAAGAGCCGGCAGTGGCAGCAAAACCGTAGTCCGTGTAGGATGCTACGGGGTCAAAATTGAATGCAAAGATATAGTTTCTACGCTTGAAAATCAACACTTTCTTCTCTTCATCGGCAACAATGAGCTCCGGTTTTGAAACTAAAACGTTATTCCTGCGGATAAGGTGTATCATCGCATCGTCAAAGTTGCGGAGATAGCGGTAGCGGAGATAGTCCGGTTCGGCCAGAGACCACTGGCGGCGGGCATGTTTGTACGACCAGTCATTCCCCTCACGAGGAAAATCAATCCACTCCGGATGGCCGAACTCGTTACCCATGAATGTCAGGTATCCGTTGCCTGCAGTCGCAGCGGTCACAAGACGTATCATCTTGTGAAGAGCCACTCCCCTGTTGACGACAGGACTGTCGGAGCCCTTGTTCATCGAGAAGTACATTTCCTTGTCGATAAGGCGGAAGATCAGGGTCTTGTCACCTACGAGAGCCTGGTCATGACACTCGGCATAGCTGATGGTCTTCTCATCCTCACGCTTGTTGGTAAGTTCCCACCAGACCTGTCCCATGCTCCATTCGTCGTCCTTCTTTTCCTTAATCCACTTGATCCAGTTGTCGGCAACACCCATTGACATTCGGAAATCGAAACCTACGCCTCCATTTTCGAAAGGAGCCGCAAGTCCAGCCATTCCGCTCACGTCCTCGGCAATGGTAATCGCTGCCGGATTGAGTTCGTGGACAAGCATATTGGCAAGTGCCAGATAGGTCACCGCATTCTCATCGACACCCTGGTCAAAATAGAGTTCATAGTCGCCGAAGTCCTTTCCAAGGCCATGGTCCCAGTACAGCATGCTGGTCACTCCGTCAAAGCGGAAACCGTCCAGGTGGTACTCCTCCATCCAGTACTTCACATTGCTGAGCAGGAAATATTTGGTCTCGTCCTTGCCGTAGTCGAAGCAGCGGGAATCCCATGCAGGATGATGTCCCTGCGCTCCCGGATAGAAGTATAGATCCTCGCGTCCATCGAAGTTGCTGAGACTCTCTGCCTCATTCTTCACCATGTGCGAATGCACGATATCCATGATGACCGCTATACCCTTGGCATGTGCGGCATCGACCAGTTCCTTGAACTCTTCAGGGGTGCCGAAACGGCTGCTGAGAGCGAAGAAATTTGAGACCTGATATCCGAATGAGCCATAATAAGGATGCTCTTGAAGAGCCATGATCTGCAATACATTGTAGCCAAGCTCAGCAACCTTCGGAAGAACGTCGCGACGGAATTCGGAGAATGTGCTTACGCCCTCCTTCTCTCCGCTCATGCCGATGTGGCACTCATAGATAAGCGGCGTTCTCCGCTTCGACGGGCTCTTGTGCTTCCAGGCGTACTGCACACCTGGAGACCATATCTGCGCACAGAAGACCTTTGATTCCGGATCCTGGACACAACGGGCCGCGTATGCAGGAAGCCGTTCGGCAGCGCCTCCCGGCCATTCTATGAAGAGCTTGTAGAGCTCCCCATGATGGAGGAACATTCCAGGAACCTTGAGTTCCCAGTTGCCGCCTCCGATTGGTTTGAGCGCGTAACCCTCTGTCCGTTTCCAGTTGTTGAACTCGCCGATAAGATATATCCTGGTGGCGTTGGGAGCCCACTCGCGGAACACCCAGCCTCCATCCTCCGTCCTGTGCATACCATAGTAGAAATGGTTGTTGACCGCAGCACTGAGCTTGCCATCCTCACTCTGACCGCTGGCCTCGAGGTACCTTTTGCGGCAATCCATGATTCGCTTGTGTCTCTCGTCTATCGCACGCTTGTACGGAAACAGATACGGATCGGACTTATAAATCATCTTTTTTCTCATGGCATCATGCTTTTTCGAAAGATTCGCCGATATGGGCACGCACACCTCGCAGATAGGCACGGCACTGCTCTGTCAGCCTGGCCGCTTCCTTTACGTATGCGTCTATGTCTCCAAGGCCGGTCGAAGGATCCTCAACCTTGGCGGCAAGGGCCTCCAGGGCCGCTATTGCCTTATCATAGTCGAATTCTTCCATATTTCTCAATTCAGTTTTACTTTTTCAACCTTGCACTCCAGCGTGCCGTCAGCGAACATAACCCCTATCATGCTTCCCGGAGTCACCTGGACAGCTTTTTTCATAACTACACCCTTGTCATCTGCGATCAGGGAGAATCCACGTCCGAGTATGCCGCGCGGGTCCGCACCCTTGATACGGGATTCCAGCAGGGCGACACGGGATTCCATTGCGGCCACCTTGTTTATGAAGGCAAGCCGGAGACGGGTTATGTATGATGAAATGCGCTCATCTTCTGCCATATAGCAGTCGATGAAACGGTCGGCGAGCGCCGTCGGAGTCTTCACGAAGTCGAATGCAACCATATCGGCCACATGATGGTCACGGTCATGACCTATGGCGGTGAATACAGGCAGGCTGCATGTCGCTATGCGCACCGCCATATCGTAGTCATTGAAACAGTCGAGATCCAGCACGGAGCCACCGCCCCTCATGATCAGAACCGCATCATATGGATCGGATGAACTTTCAACCCTGTCGAGGGCATCGATGACAGAGGCCGGAGCGTCCGCGCCCTGCATTGCAGCCTCGAAAAGGTCCGTCTGGAATGCAAAGCCGTATGGGTTCTCGTTGAGATGACGCAGAAAATCGCCAAGTCCGGCAGCTCCTTCTGCGGACACGATTGCCAGACGGTATGGCAGCAGAGGAAGGCTGAGCTGTTTCTGGAGCTGCATCATTCCGTCTTCTTCGAGACGGGCGATGGTCTTTCGTTTCAGCAGTTCACGTTCTCCAAGAGTGAAGTCTGGATCGAGCTGATCGACGGTCAAACTCAGACCATACAGTTCGCTGTAGCTGACACGTACCCTGAGGAGTACGCTGATTCCGGAACGGAGACTTTCTCCTGTAGCCTCACGGAAGAATGCATCTATCATTCCGTAGACATTCCGCCATATGACAGCCCTGGCTTTCGCAACCGTGCCGCGCGGGCCGTCCTGGGACAATTCCAGATAGCAGTGACCGTTCGCCTTGACGCTTATGGAGCTGATTTCAGCCTTGACCCAGATACGTTCCGGGAACATATCTTCCAGTCCTTGCCGGAGGCTGGACTGAAGGGTCAGGAGATCTATGTAATCACATTCCATAAATAAGAGTCTCTATTGGCAAATTTACTAATTTTTTGGGGAGAATTGCTATATTTGCATCCACAAAGATTCAGACATGAAGATCACCGAAGCGAAGTTCGCCGGAAGCAGCACACGAGTATCGCAGAAACCCGAGCAGAAGTTGCCCGAGTTCGCGTTCATCGGCCGCTCCAACGTGGGCAAGTCATCGTTGATCAACATGCTGTGCGCCAACAAGAAGCTGGCGATGACATCCTCCACTCCGGGCAAGACGAAGCTCGTCAACCATTTCCGCATCAACAACAGCTGGTATCTGGTCGACCTCCCCGGTTACGGATACGCTAAGATGAACCAGAAAGGCCGCGATGAACTCGCAGCACTCATCAACGATTACATCCGCAACTCCGAGGAACTCGTAATGTTGTTCGTACTGGTGGATTCACGTCATGATATCGGCAAGATCGACCTTGACTTCATCGACACGCTCGGCATGGAAGGAATCCCTTTCGCGATCATCTTCACGAAATGTGACAAGCAGGGACCTAACGTCCTCGCCAGACAGATCGAGAAAGACAAGGAAATCCTGTCTGAAACCTGGGAGGACCTGCCTCATATGCTCACGAGCTCAGCCGAGAGCGGAAAGGGCAAGGAGGAGATACTCAGCTACATTGAGGAAATATTAAAATCAATATAAACGATGTACCACGATCACAGAATGGAACTGTTTGCCTGCAGGGCATCAGTCGATTTCGCAAAAAAGGCAATTGAAAAGTTGAATGAGATCCAGGCCGCCCATGGGGAGCCTGCACTCAACCTCGGAAACCTTGAGGTTACTCCATTCAGCGACGGCGAGTTCCAGCCAGCTTTCATCGACAGCGTCCGCGGAGCTACCGTATTCATCTTTCAGTCGACTGTTCCACCGGCAGACAACCTTCTGGAGCTCCTCCTCTGCATCGACGCAGCCAAGAGAGCATCTGCAGACAAGGTAATTGCAGTAATGCCATATTTCGGATGGGCGCGTCAGGACCGCAAGGACAAGCCTAGAGTATCGATCGGAGCCAAGCTCGTCGCCAACCTTCTCCGTGCAGCAGGAGTAG
The DNA here is from genome assembly GCA_024402135.1 of Bacteroidales bacterium. Classification (GTDB taxonomy): domain Bacteria; phylum Bacteroidota; class Bacteroidia; order Bacteroidales; family UBA932; genus Cryptobacteroides. The sequence continues at coordinate 163,303 of JAKSJN010000004.1, read as the reverse complement.
ACCGCATCATGGCATGCGACCTCCACGCTGACCAGATCCAGGGTTTCTTCGACGTTCCTGTCGACAGTCTCTACGCCAGCAAGGTGTTCATCCCATACATCACCGGTCTTGGCCTCGAGAACCTTTCGATCGCCGCTCCGGACATGGGTGGTGCGAAGAGAGCCAACTCATACGCAAAGGCACTCAAGTGCCCTGTGATCATATGCCACAAGACTCGTGAAAAGGCTAACGTTGTAGCTTCAATCACCGCCATCGGTGAGGTCGAGGGACGTGACATCATCATCATTGACGACATGATCGACACCGCCGGCACACTCTGCAAGGCTGCCGAGGTCCTCATGTCGAAGGGAGCGAGAAGCGTCCGTGCATGTGCAAGCCACGGTCTCCTTACCGGAGGTGCCATCGAGCGCATCCACAACTCCGTATTCAAGGAGGTTATCATCACTGACTCCATCCCTCACCCAGAGCTCGCGAACGACCCTAAGATCAAGATCCTTTCTCTTGCCGAGGTATTCGCGAACATCATCTACAAGGTATACAACTACGAGCCTATCAGCCCGGAGTTCGTAAGGTAGGAATCGCGTCATGGAGCTGTTCCTCATCGCCATCCTGGCAGTCGGCCTGTGCGTATTCGGAATGTGTTTCAACATCATCTTCCGAAAGAACGGAGAGTTTCCGCAGTACGAGGTCGGGTCAAACAAGGAGATGCGCAAGCTGGGAATACGCTGCATGAAAGAAGAAGATTGGGAGATTCATGGAAAGGCTCCCGCAGTCAAGCACAGCCACTGCACCCAGGAATATACCGAGGAGTGCGTTGGCTGCGCGTTATATAAAGAAGAGAAGTAAGATATGAGCCTGGTAGCTATTGTAGGAAGACCGAATGTCGGCAAATCAACACTGTTCAACCGTCTTGTGGGAATGCGCAAGGCCATCGTCGACGACACCGCCGGCGTAACCCGCGACAGACATTATGGAAAGTGCGAATGGTGCGGCACTGAATTCTCCGTTGTCGACACCGGCGGTTATACGACCAATTCTGATGACGTTTTCGAAAGCGCCATCCGACGCCAGGTAGAGATCGCGATCGAAGAGTCTGATGTCGTCCTTTTCATGGTCGAGGCCGGAACCGGCATCACCGACTATGATGACGAGATTGCAGACATACTCCGCCGCTCCAAGAAGCCGGTAGTGCTCTGCGTGAACAAGGTTGACTCAGGAGACAAGGTCTTCGACACCTATCAGTTCTATTCCCTCGGACTCGGCGAGATCTACAGCATCTCGGCGGCCAACGGAGGCGGCACAGGAGACCTTCTGGACGAGATTGTACGCGTTCTTCCCAAGGAAAGCGCCAATGAAGACATGGATCGCCCGGATCTGCCTCATATCACCATCGTCGGCAAGCCTAATGTCGGCAAGTCGTCGCTTACCAATGCCCTTCTCGGCGAGGAGAGAAACATCGTGACACCTGTTGCCGGCACCACCAGAGATTCGATCTCCACATACTACAACAAGTTCGGACATGAGTTCATGATCGTGGACACTGCCGGAATCCGACGCAAGGCAAAGGTTCATGAAGACCTGGAGTTCTACTCCGTCATGCGTTCCATCCGTGCAATCGAAAAGGCTGACATCTGCGTTCTGATGATCGACGCGACCCAGGGAATGGAAGCCCAGGACATGACTATCTTCAACCTGATCCAGAAGAACCGCAAGGGTTGCGTGATCGTCGTGAACAAGTGGGACCTTTTCATCAAGGACAACAACACATTGCGTGACTATGAGGAGACCCTCAGGAAAAAGATCGCACCATTCGATGATGTTCCTATCATCTTCACCTCAGTAATCAAGAAGCAGAGAGTTCTCGATGTCCTCGACGCGGTAGCAAAGGTAAGTGAGAACTACTCACGCAAGATAAGCACAAACCAGCTCAACGAAGTACTCCTCCCGATCATAGAGATGACCCCTCCACCTTCTTGGAAGGGCAAGTATGTGAAGGTGAAGTACATCACCCAGCTGCCTACAAAGTTCCCTGCTTTTGCATTCTTCTGCAATCTTCCTCAGTATATCCGCGATCCATACAAGAGATTCCTCGAAAATCAGCTGCGAGACAATTTCGAACTCACAGGCTGTCCGGTCCAGATTTACTGCAGACAGAAATAAGGGGGAGACACTTATATTAAGGGGGAGACACTCCCCCTGCGACCCCCACGGCCTTTCCGCCTTTCCAACTTTTGCTGACGCAAAAGTCACGGCTCGGCCGATCCGTTGATACGGATTCGCTTCGCGAGAAAAACAATATAATAGGCTGACCACAGTTTGGTCAGCCTATTTTTATTTAGTTCTTGGGATAGCGGATGGTGAAGCATGCTCCGCCAAGAGCGAATGAACGCGAATAGCTTATTTCCGCCCCACAGCGTTCAAGGATACTTCGGCAGATTGCCAGACCGATACCGGCTCCGCTGCTCTTTGTGGTGAAGTTTGGTGTAAACAATTTCTCTACGTTCTCTGCAGAAACGCCAGGACCGCTGTCTTCGAATACGATATCATACCAGCCATCCATCACAGAGTTGCGCAGGGATATGAGAATGGTACCTCGGCCGATCTCACCGTCTTCACCAGACATCTCAATGGCCTGGACTGAATTTGTCAGAAGATTCACGAAGACTCGTGTAAGCTGAGGCTTTGGTCCCATGATGTGGGCTCCATCAAGGCCCATATATGAGAAACGTATGTTATCCTTGTTGTCAAACATCGCCTTCTCCTCCTGGAGCAACGCATCAAGATTGATGTCGGTCGGCTCCTCTGCATATAGTTTTGCAAAGGTAGAAAACTCATTGGCAGTGTCCGTAAGGATATCTATATGCTCAAGGACCGTATTGGCAACCGCGTCAAACTTTTCCTCCCAGCCTGGCGCATTCCTCTGCTTCAGACGCATCAGACGCTGCATCTGAAGCTTCATAGGAGTAAGAGGATTCTTGATTTCATGCGCAACCTGACGAGCCATGCCGGTCCATGCCTTGTCACGCTCAGCCATTGCCAGCTTGTGGGAACTTTCCTGAAGCTCACCGACCATTCTGTTATATGCATTGACAAGGGTTGATATCTCATCCTTTCTGTCGTAATCGATAGTCTCGAGGGTGTCGATGTCGGCATCATGCATCTTGAGCCCCATCGCATTAAGAGGCTTGAATATCCTGGTAGAAAGCGCGTTGATCATCAGTCTTGCAAAGAGCAGAAGGATAATGAACAGCACAAATATGGTTACCATATGAATCACAGCCTCAGTCTCGAAGTCCAGATGGTCATCAATATATGGGGAACTGATGATAGCCACCATGTCATCATCACCGTTCATTACCGGTGCATACATGGCATGGAAATGGCCTCGACCAAGTGACACATAGTCGATGTGATATCCCTTATGCTCGTAAACGATTGCCTTATAGGCATCTTCGTCAACCCTTGATCTGCGGTACATGTCGAACATGTCCGGAGTCGTGGACATGAACACCTTTCCATCAGGCGCATAGACAGTGATGTCGAGTCCTGCCATACGGCTTGCAGTTTCAAGGAATTCCCGGAATTCAGGGGACTGGAGATCGCGGGTATCCTCTACCCCCCTGACGCTGTTCTCCACTATTGCACGTATGGAGGTAATCTTGTCAGACATCAGCGCATTCCGGTTGGCGGTGTTACGCGAGTACACGAAATAGATGCTGACAGTAGCCATTGCTATGAGCGTAAGGATGAGTGAAACCATCAGGACACTGGTGATACGGCTCTGGAAATAGCCACGCTTGCGTGATTTTCTCCTGCGGAAGGCACCAGGGAGCGACACAAGACCGAAAGAAACAAGCGCAAGGAATGCGACAGCTACCGCATAATAAGACATTCCTACTGCAGCCTGAGAGATGATCACTACCTCATTGTCAGAGATGTGGTTTACATAGTGCCTGTAGCCATCCATCTTGAGATGGTCGACCTTGTTTTCATATATGGCTCTATGAAGTTCGGAACTGAGTCTGGTCGGATACGTATAGCGTCCACGGAAAGAAATGAGGACGTCATCGGCATAACGTGCATATGAGTAATGAGGAGGTATCGAAACCCTGCCAGGAGCCGTGATACCCATCATGCTCGAGTATCCGCGATCTTCTCGGTTAGACTTCGGTTCCAGAGTCAGAAGCACATGGCTGACACCATATTTCTCATTGAAATAAGTGAACAGGCCGGAGTACTGAGGATGTCCTGGAGACTTGGCAGAATAAAAGATATGCGAATTCTCATATATAGGTGTGCCGCTGCTGAGTCTCTCCTGTATCAACGCGAACAGAGCAGGATTGCGGGAATCCTCAGGAATTACGGTCACCGATATGTCAAAGTTCTGGGCTATGCCGGACATAAGGTTGTCGACAAGCCTGTTCAGGATGAGTGTGCCCGAATTCGGCAGGACAGAAAGCGAAGCAATGATGGCATCCTGGCCGATCTCCGGTTCGATGCTGCGCAGCTGCAGTTCTGCGAACAGGTCACGGTCCATTGCAAGTCTGTTTGCCAGCAGAGACAGGCGGTCCTGCTCTGTCCTGAAGCCTAGCACGGCCGAAATGGTTACCATATACACGGCGATGAACAGAGCCAGGATGGTACGTCCCAAGGCGCTGAAGACATTGAAATGTCTTCCGGTGAATTCCTTCACGGCAGGTCCGAGAAGATGGACAAGCATAGGAAGGGACATAAGCAGGAGAAGGAGCGAGCCATATACAATCACCGTAAAACCGCTCAGCTCCTGCAGTCTGTACAGTTCAAGACGGATATTGGAATTGCGGATGATGCTCTGGAAGATGAAGTGAGCATAGAAAAGCAGGGCCAGGTTGAAGAAGATGACACCAACCGACCACAACGCTATGGCAAGTTTCCTCTTCCTGGAAGACAGAAGTCTCCTGTACAGACTGCGGCGGACAAGGAACAGTGCTGACACAGCAAAGAATATGACCATGTCTATCAGCAAGACTGCTGCAAGAGAATACAGAACCTGGCCATCTGCATAGATGAGAGGAGAGAAGAGAGGCATGCCGAAACGGACACCACGTCCCCATATATACAGTCCCGCCGTGAACAGGAACATGATCGCCGAACAGACCGTCGCACGTCTCAAGGTACGCTTCTGGGCAACAGCCACAAGCAGGGCGGCAAGAAAGATCAGCCATGACAGCCAGATCATATGCGGCGAACCTACGCCGCTCTGCGGCATGGCACGGTACAGGAGCTTGAACACAGGCGTATCGCCAAGGAATACAGGAGAGCCCTCCGTCGATGACAGCTGGTCGACAGAGAAACGCATGTCCAGATTGAAGGCCCTGTTCAGGTTCCCTGGACGGCGGAAATCCATGCTGCCTCCTTGTATGAGCAGCGCTCCTATGACCTTGCAGGAAAGGGAATCCCTGCTGTGAGCAAGATACCAGTCATTTCCAAGATTGATCAGACGTACCTTGGAATCGATGTCTGAGAGAGGAGACGACAGGCTGACACGCGGATTGACCAGCCTCTGGAACACCATCTTGGTAGATATGTCATCGTTGGAGACAGGAAACTGATTTTTCCACGACTGTAGCTCATCCTCAAAGTAGCGATAGATGATCATGTCATCCGGAAGATCATCAAGGTCCATCCACTCGGATACATTTCCCTTGATTGCCCTGTCCATGTATCCGTCCAGGATCGCCATCCTCTTCTCGACGATGGCGCCGACATGCTGGGCTTCATTATTATATCCGCCATGAACTCCTGGGCGGACTGCACTCAAAGCAAGTGTCAGGATGGCCAGAAGAACCAGAAAGTATGGGACAAGGGTCTTGTATTTACCAAGTATCTTCATTTCTATTCGTGATGATAAGGCTCTCCACGCATTATCGTGAAGGCACGATAGAGTTGCTCTGCAAAAATCGTTCTTACCATCTGGTGAGAGAAGGTCATCTTTGAAAGAGATATCTTTGAATCAGCCCTTGAATACACATCCCCGGAGAATCCGTATGCACCTCCGATGACAAACACCAGATCCCTTGAGGAACGTGACATGCGTCCTTCAATGAATTCTGCGAACTCGACAGAGCGGAACTCCCGTCCATGCTCATCAAGAAGCACGAGTTCATCGGCCGGCTTGATATGTTTAAGGATAAGTTCACCCTCGCGGCTTTTTATCTGGTCCTGACTGAGCGCAGAGACGTTCTTGAGCTCGGGAATCTCGACCAGCGAGAACGGGATATAATGGACCAGACGGGACGAATACAGCTCCAATCCTTCCCTGACCCATTTGACATCTGTTTTTCCTACTGTCAACAGAGTGATTTTCATACAAGTCCGAAGATGATGACAACTATCAAATATATGAAGTTGGCTTGATATTTGCAAGAAAAGAGGCTTTGTATGAAGCAAATTGTAAGAATCATAGTCTTTATCGCCGCATTCCTCGCCCCGCTCAGCCTGAGAGCCCAGAATGACGGCAACGACGTATTCACACCTATCTCCAAGTATATAAAGCAAGGTAACGCTGACTATCTGTCAGCCTGGTTTGATGACAATCTTGAGGTTGCTATCATCGAGAACAGTTCGAATTCAAGCAGGAATCAGGCAAAGCAGATTACAAAAGCATTCTTTGAAGCACACGCCCCAAGGTCTTTCGAAATCACACACAAGGTTGACAAACATGGCATGAAATACGCTCTTGGCACCCTGAATGCAGGAGGAGAGACCTATATCGTGACAATTTTCGTAAAGTTCAAAGAAAAGGACTACAAGATACAGATGCTGAAGATCGAGAACCTGCAATGATTCTGGCACGGTACTTGATATTCTTAAATCGAACTTTTGATAATTATTCGTTTCAATAGAGATTAGTTAGTGGTTATAATAGATAGTTAAAGGCGGCCTGTGAAGGTCGCCTTTACTATTTTTATATGTCCGATAACCGGATTACACTCTCTGGCCGTATGAGCGGTCGGTAGTGTTGACGGTGATCTTCTCACCCTGCTGGATGAAGAGAGGAACCATGATCTTTGCACCGGTCTCGAGGGTAACCTCCTTGAGTGCACTGGTAGATGCAGTGTTACCCTTTACTGCTGGCTCAGCGTATGTAACCTCGAGGGTAACATAGGTAGGAAGCTCGCAGGTAAGGCATCTTTCCTCCTCAACGACGAACATCATCTCAACATGCTGTCCCTCCTTCATGAGGTCAGAGTTCTCTACAACATCCTTTGGAAGAGAGATCTGCTCGTAGGTCTCCTCGTGCATGAAGTTGAATCCATCCTCGTCACCATAGAGGAACTGATATGGACGTCTCTCCACGTTGATGGTTTCGATCTTTGCACCAGCGGTGAAAGTATTCTCGAGAATACGACCGTTCTCGAGGTTGCGGAGTTTGGTCTTGACGAATGCAGGGCCCTTTCCTGGCTTTACATGCTGGAAGTATACAACCATGCATGGCTTGCCGTTGAAGTTAAGATAAAGGCCGTTCTTGAAATCAGCTGTTGTTGCCATAATATTGTATCTGTATTAAAAATCAACGAATTCGGGCGCAAATTTAGAAAAACTCGGCCTATGTTGCAAATTTTTATAGTGCAGCCACATGCGCGGCAACGCTTTCCAGCAGCCACAGAGGAGTCGATGTCGCGCCGCAGATTCCTACCCTGTCATCTTCGCGGAACCATTCCGGACGTATCTCGGACTCGGAGCATACATGGTATGTACGTATGTTGACTGATTTGCAGAGCTCACTGAGGACACGGCCATTCGAGCTGGACTTGCCGGACACAAAGATGATGACATCATGCTCACGGGCGAACTCAGCCAGAGCTTCATGACGCGAAGCCACCTGTGAGCAGATTGTATCGTGGACAGAGAGCTGGTCCGGATGCTCCATGGTATTGCGGAGCCTGTCGCAGATTTCCGAGTACTCGACAGGGCTTTTGGTTGTCTGTGAGAATACCTCGGTGGCAACATCGATCCTTATGGTTCCATCTTGCAGCATGGCATCCAGCTGAGACATGTTCTCAACGATTATTGCGTCGCCTTTGACCTGGCCGACAAGACCGAGAACCTCGGCATGGCCGACCTTGCCGAAGAGGACTATCTGGCCGTCCCCGCCGTTTTCATGCAGTCGGGCGTATGCCTCCTTGATGCTGTTCTGGAGCTTGAGTACTACAGGGCACGTACAATCGATGATATTGAATCCCAATTCCTTAGCCCTGTCATAGGTGGTTGGAGGCTCACCATGGGCACGTATAAGAAGCATTTCACCCTCAGCAGCCTTCATGTCCTGAAGGTCCTGAAGATCAATGCAGACAAGACCTTTCTTGGCAAGACGGTCCAGTTCTTCTTCGTTGTGGACTATGGCGCCGAGCGAGAACAGATGCTCGCCATCCTTTCCGTCAAGATATTTCTCGGCGCTGCTGATTGCCCTGATAACACCGCCGCAGAAGCCGGAACGGCTGTCGATTTCAACTGATGAAGGCATATTCTTATGCGTCAAGTATTCCGAATTTACCCTGGAGGAGACCCCTGAGCCATACAATCTCCTCGTGGAGAGTCATGTCCGAATTGTTCATCTCGTACGAATCCACAGCCCTTGAAAGAGGCGAAGTCTCGCGATGCGAGTCAATGTAGTCGCGTTCCAGAAGATTCTTTTTCACCTCCTCATAGTCAGGGTTCTCACCCTTGGCCTTAAGTTCATCGTAGCGACGCTGTGTACGGATTTCGACATCCGCTGTCATGAAGATCTTTACCTGAGCGTCCGGGAACACTGTCGTACCGATGTCGCGGCCATCCATGATCACACGACCTGCCTTGCCGGCTTCATGAAGAATACCGTCAACGAACTCGCGGACGAAAGGTATTGCAGAGACCGGGCTGACATGCGAAGAAACCTCCATTCCACGTATTGCCTTTTCTACACTGCGAGAACCGATATGAGTCTCACTGCCGTTATCGGTCCTCTCAAAATGGATATCAAGTCCAGGAAGTGCATCCGCCAGGCCTGCTTCGTCTATGGTACCATCTTCCGCAATGAGGGAATTCTCAAGGGCAAACAAGGTAACTGCTCTGTAAAGGGCGCCGGAATCAAGATAGATGAATGACATTTCAGTGGCAGCCAGTTTGGCAAAGCTGCTCTTGCCTGTTGCAGAAAAGCCATCGACGGCGATGATGATATCAGGTACGTTCATGGTACAGGTTCTAGGCTTACAAAAATAATATTTTTGGACTATGAATCAAAAAAAACGATATTTGCCTAAGAACAGAAAAAAGACAGAAGATGAACATTCTCATAATTGACGATGAACGCGCGATCAGAAATTCGCTCAAGGAGATTCTCGGTGACGAAGGATACGATGTAGACGTGGCAGAGAGTGGCGCAGCCGCCCTCGAAATGGTCGACAAAGAGAAATACAATGTCATTTTCTGTGACATCAAGATGCCTGGAATGGATGGCGTGGAGGTGCTGGAGAAGATGATTGCCGACGGAGTTGAATCAGCCATAGTGATGATCTCAGGTCACGGCGACATCGAGACGGCCGTCGACTGCATAAAGAAAGGTGCATTCGACTTCATCCAGAAGCCTCTGGACCTCAACCGTGTGCTCATCACAATCAAGAATGCCTCAGAGCGGACTGTTCTCGTGCGCGAGACCCAGACTCTCAAGAAGAAGGTCTACGGCCGCGACATGATTGGAGACTCGGAGCCTATGCAGCAGATCCGAAACATGATTGCCAAGGTTGCACCGACTGACGCCAGGGTACTTATCGAAGGTCCTAACGGATCCGGCAAGGAACTGGTCGCAAGGAACCTTCACGAGCAGAGCCCCCGCAGCTTCAAGCCATATATCGAGGTGAACTGCGCGGCGATTCCGTCCGAGCTCATAGAAAGTGAACTTTTCGGCCACGAGAAAGGATCCTTCACTTCTGCCATCAAGCAGCACAAGGGGAAATTCGAGCAGGCAGAGGGAGGAACCCTGTTCCTTGACGAAATCGGAGACATGAGTCTTCCTGCCCAGGCAAAGGTTCTGCGCGTCCTTCAGGAGAAGAAATTGTCCAGAGTCGGAAGCGACAAGGACATCGACGTAGATGTAAGAGTCATTGCAGCAACCAACAAGGACCTTAAGGCAGAGATTGCAAAGGGCAACTTCCGCGAGGATCTTTATCACCGCCTCAGTGTTATCCTGATACAGGTGCCATCACTGGACGAACGCAAGGACGACATTCCTGAGCTCATCAGTTTCTTCGCCGAGCAGATCTGTTCTGAAAGCGGTATGCAGCGCAAGACATTCTCGCCAGAAGCCATAAAGGCTCTCCAGGCACGCAGCTGGACAGGAAACATCCGTGAGTTGCGCAATGTTGTCGAGCGACTGCTCATTCTTGGAGACACGACAATCTCCCTGAAGGACATCGAATCCTTCGTCCGCTAGACTGTATATTTCCTTGATTGTTTTCTATTCGATCACGGCATCGACCGTGAGAAGACTGTTGCGTCCCACAATGAAACTGTCGGGACCATACAGATATATTCCCAGCACATCGTCATCAGCCACCTGATACAGCCTGTTGCAATGTGAGCAACCCGGGATGGTAAATATGACACCGCCACTGCATCCAAGGACAAAACGATCCCTGTATGCATCGTATGCGGACGAAACAGGCTTGGCATCCAGCATCGACTGACGTCCATCGCTTGCCTGATAGACGAGGATGCGTTCACTCCAGACACCGCCTGTATTGGACATGAAGGCAGCAGGACTGCCATCCGGCTTGGTTCCTGCAGCGATGATCTGGTTTCCGCTCGACTGGATAGTGGAGAAACGTATCTCCGGATAGAATCCTTTATAATAGGAATTGAAATCGAACATGGTCCATGACGCTCCGTCACGAGATCGGAGCAGTTCGCCACGGTCGGTAAGCGCAAAGCACTCGTTTGGCAGGGAGGTAATTCCTATGAACCGGCCTTTGGCCTTGGTCGACGCAGGGAAGACCGAAAGGTCCTGGTTGATTGTTACAAGCAGGCCCTTGTCGCCTGCAGCAATCAGCTTGTCCTTGAAAAGGGACATGCATGTGACGTCTTCCTTCTTCGGAAGGCGGAGTTCCATGACACGGTCGTCCGATGCGATGGCTGTCATCAATCCATCTTCGCATCCGCAGAATATCATACTGGAAAAGTAAGATACTGCGTTGACCGCCTTGTCGGAAACATGGATTTCCTTATGGTATGAACCCTCGAGCGTATAGACCAGGACATTGCCCTCAGACGAAGCAATGGCACACAGTCCGTTCACTGTCGGGGTGATATTATTGAAATCGCCCTGCGCCCGCAGAAAAAGCGGACACAGAGCGAGTATCAATACTGTAAGAAGTCTTTTCACTACTTGCTTACGCGGAAGTAATCAACAGCTACCTTGAATGGCTTTACAGTTGGAGCAGGAGCAGCGCCACCTGGAGCAGCGAATCTCATAGCCTGTACGCCGTCAACGTCGATGAGACCAGCCTTGATGTCCTTGAGACCGACACCTACGGTACCGATCTTCTCGAACTTCTTGCCGTCAACCGAGCAGTAAGCGGTATAAGAATCAGCTCTCTTCACAAGACGGAGGTAAAGAACGTTATCTGCGCCGATGATGTCGCGTACGTTGAAGTTTGCAGCAGCCTTCTGGGTGCCGGCAACCTCAGCGATGAGCTGAACCTGGCCAGGTGCCGGAGCTGCAGCGTTGAAGCCACGGCCGACGTTGGCAGCGTATACGAGCTTTACGAAGTTGTCATCATCCTGGTATGCAACGAGACCTGCGTTCTGTGCAGGCATTGAAGGATTGCTTGCGCACTTGATCTTGGTGTCAACGGTCCAGTCGCAGTTTGCATCCTGAAGAACAAGATTGGCTGCGTTGTTGCTTGCGAGGGTGATGTCGCCGTCAGCACTGGTGAGGTTGAGAGCGTCGCCGGCCACATTGTAGAGGGACTTGTTCTCGCGGAGAACGGTCCACTGCTTGCCGAGTGAGCTCTTGAACTCATCGCTTACAGGAGCTGAACCGAAGTTTACGAGAATCTCCTGTGAGTCGAGGGTAACATAGTCGGTGATGGTAACGACAGCAGTTCCAGGAACAGCCTCTGCCTGCTTTACGTCAACGCTGATTGCAGGATCAGCAGCCTTTGCTGCAACTACAGGGACCTTGCTGCCAGCCTTCTTTGCGATGCTGTACTGAGCGACACCGCTCTTGAGGATTGACTTACCGTCAACGGTAAGGCTTGCGAGGCTCATGTTAGGCATAACCTTCACAGCGTAGGTATCGCTGAGGGTCTTGCCGTTAACGGTTGCCTTTACGGTGATGGAAGCAACACCCATGCCCTTGGCGGTAACGAGACCGCTCTCGCTTACGGTAGCGACGTTAGGGTTGCTGCTGATGTACTTCACTGCAGCCTTGGTGACATCATAGAATGAGTCATCGGTCATGGCGAGTGAGAAGGTGGTCTGTGCGGTCTGGCCAGGGCGCATAACGCTTACACCACACTCAGAGATGAGAGTCTTGATCTCAGGGATGAACTTGCCGCTCATGGTAGCCTCGAGGCTGGCCTTGATGTTCTTTGATGATGAGCCTACCTCAAAGATGTACTTGCCCATATCCCAGGTCATGCGGTCGTTCTCCATATCCCAGAACCAGAGGTCCTTGGCATCGATCTCGATCTCCACGGTCTTGGTAGCACCTACAGGGATGGTAACTCTCTGGAAGCCCTTGAGACGCTTGATAGGTCTCTGGAGTGCCTTAGGGCTGTCTGGAGTGCGGACATATACCTGAACAACCTCGTCGCCGTCATAGTTGCCGGTGTTGGTAACATCAGCGGTGATGACAACCTTGTCCATAGGGGTGATAGCCTTCTTGTCGATAGAGATGTTAGAGTACTCGAAAGTGGTGTAAGAGATACCGTAACCGAACTCGTATGAAGGCTCGTTCTCATAGTACCAGAGGGTACGGCCGTTCTTGCCGTTGCCACCGCGGAGGGTGTAGTCGGTGATTGCAGGAAGCTCCTTCACGCTCTTGTACCAGGTTGCGTTGAGCTTACCGCCAGGGGTAACGTCTCCGAAGAGAACCTTTGGAATGGCAGCACCCTGTGCCTGGCCGTTGTAACCGGTCCAGAGGATACTCTTGATAGAAGGAAGATCCTTGAACTCATCAACCTCAACACAACCGAGGGTCTGCATGACGAGCACGGTGTTAGGGTTGACTGCAGCGACAGCCTTGATAAGGTCTGGCTGGTTACCAGGGAGAAGGAGGGTAAGACGGTCAGCCTCCTCGGTAGCGGTGTTCTCATCAGTACCTACGAATACGATGGCAACATCAGCGTCACGTGCGACTGCGAGGGTTGCCTCGTCGATCTCAGCGTCCTGAGGTGCGTGGTAGCAGAGGTAGAGAGTCTCGTCGCCCTCGAAACCGAGGTCATTCGCACTTACGGTTACAGGTGTGGTAGCTCCGTAAACACCACCGACGCGCATTCCTGAAGCCTTTGTAGCCTCGATGGTTGCGATAAGACGTCCGTCAGGACCATCTACGCGAGCCTCGACGATACCACCTTCGGTAGGGATGTTGATGCTGACGGTAAGAGAGTCGATCTTGTTGAGGTCAACATTGTTGTACATGGTCCATGAGCCGTCGTCGATTGAACGTACCTGCTCCTCGGTACCCATACCTGAACCGTGGGTCACACCCTCTGAGCATGCATCCCATACGGTAGCGTCACGCTTGATCTTGGTACCATCCTTCTTGGTTACGATGAAGTGACCGATGTAAAGGATGTTGCTCTTTGACTTTGAGTTTGCACCCTCTGCCATGGTTACCTCGATATCAAGGTTATTGTCCTTGATGTACTGGGTGATACCCTGGTAAGGAGAGATCATGCTGGTAGCCTCTGGACGGCCTGAGTAAGGTCCGAGTTCTACATCGTTGGCCTGAGGTCCGATAAGGGCGATCTTCTTGATCTGAGATGCCTTGAGAGGGAGTCTCTGGTCGTTGTTCTTGAGGAGGACAGCGGTACGGGTTGCAACCTCCATTGCGAGCTCCTGGTTAGCGACAGAGTTCACAACGTTGGTCTGGTACTTCGAGTAGTCTACCATGCTGGTAGGGTCGAACTCACCGGTACGCATGCGGACCTTGAACATGTTTACGAGTGCACGGTCAACGTCATTGATTGACATGAGGCCCTGGTTGAGGGCGCTGATCATGCTTCTCTGATAGTCGCTGCCACAGTCTGAATCCACACCTGCGATAAGACCTGCAGCAGTAGCTTCCTCACTGGTGTTCTTGTAATAGTGACCGGTCCAGATGTCGTTGATAGCCTGGCAGTCACCGGTGATGTAACCTTCCATACCGTAGGTTCTGCGGGCGATGGTGTCGAGGTAGAACTTGCTGGCTGAAGTAGGCACACCGTTTACAGCATTGTAAGAAGACATGATTGAAGGGAGGTTACCCTTCTCGATGAGCGCCTTGTAAGGAAGGAGATAGAACTCACGCATGTCACGGGCGTCCATGTTGGAACTGCTGACGTGGCGGTCGAACTCACTGTTGTTTGCGAAATAGTGCTTTCCGGTAGGAACGGCCTTGATGTACTTAGGATCGTTGCCCATGAAACCACGGATGTATGCGTTACCGATCACGTCGATGAGATAAGGATCCTCACCGAAAGACTCACCGGTACGTCCCCAGCGTGGGTCACGGATAGGCTCGATGACAGGGCACCAGAAGGTAAGGCCCTTGCTGCCGGTATTGAAGATTGCACGTGCCTCGTCAGCGATTACGGAAGCCTCGAGAGTTGCGAGATCCGGATCCCATGCTGAACCGAGGGCAACGCTGCCTGGGAATGAGGTCGGACCCTGGATGCCTACCTGTGGAAGTGCACCACCGAGGACTCCGTGAAGTGCCTCGCTCCAAACATTGTACTGCTTGATTCCGAGTCTTGGCACTGCAGCCATGTTGTTGCCGAGAAGGCTCTGCTTCTCTTCGAGGGTAAGGCGGGATACGAGATCCACTGCACGCTCCTCGAAACTGTAGTTGGTGTTCAGGTAGATAGGGAGTTTGCGCTCCGAATCACGACCTGAAGAGAAAGCCATGAAAAGAGCTGAAGCTGCAACTACGGCAACTCCGGCAAGGCTTCTCATAAGAGTTTTTTTGGTCATAATGCGATATAATTAGGTTATTGTTGTAGCTGTTTTTCCTCATACTCCCTGCGGGCACGTTCAAGTGCAGCCGCCGGTCTGTATTCGAAGTTGGATCCGAGATACTTCTTTCTTACGTCGGGATCCCCGGCAAGAGCCTGAGGGGTTCCCTGACACAGGATGGATCCTTCATAAAGGAGATAGTCGCGGTCGGTGATGGCGAGGGTCTCCCCTACGTTGTGGTCAGTGATTATGACTCCGATGTTCTTGTATTTCAGTTTCGCTATGATATACTGGATATCCTCGACGGCAATAGGGTCGACACCGGCAAAAGGCTCGTCGAGAAGAATGAACTTCGGATCGATGCTGAGTGCACGTGCAATCTCGCAGCGGCGGCGCTCGCCTCCGGAAAGCTGGATACCCAGACTCTTGCGGACCTTGGACAGGTTGAACTCATCGATCAGGGATTCAAGTCTTTCCTGGCGTTCCTTCTTTGGCACACCGGTAATCTCCATCACGGACATGATATTGTCCTCCACTGACATCTTGCGGAACACGGATGCTTCCTGGGGCAGATAGCCTACGCCCAATTGTGCGCGCTTGTACATAGGCAGAGAGGTCAACTCCATGTCATCAAGAAAAATCCTGCCTTCATTAGGCACGACCTGACCGGTCACCATGTAGAAACTCGTGGTCTTGCCGGCGCCGTTAGGGCCGAGGAAACCCACGATTTCTCCCTGATGCACCTCCATTGATACACCCTTGACGACGGTTCTGACTCCGTACTTCTTGACAAGATTCTCGCAACGCAGTATCATCACAATCTATTTTGTATCGAGTCCGAAATCCTTGATGAGCAATCGGACTTCTTCATGCTTTGACATAAGTTCCTCGGCCTTCTCCCGCGGGAGATAAGCTTTCTGTACTTCCAAGGTCTCCGCCACGCGGACCTGAAGACGGACGAGAGGATTTCCACAGAACTTGCGAAAATCGGTCTCTAGTTCCCTGAGGAGATTCTCCTCTATCCACTTGCGCTGTGCCTCATTGGACACCTCGAATTCAACGGTCTGATAGCCGTCACCGGCCAGCAGGTCTACCTTGGCAAGTTCAAGCGCACTTTTCAGCCTTGGTTTCTGCTGTTTCTCGGAGAGCTGCTTCCAAGCGGCGGCAAGCTGTTCTGTATTTATGTCAACCGCCTCTGCCTGTTCTTCGGCGGAATCTATCTTCTCTTCTTTGTCTTCATTCAGCATCGCGTTGAGTGAAACCGACGCACCGGTATTCACAGCACCACGACGGGCACGCGGTGTCCTTGCTTCTGGCTTCGCTGTCTCCGCCACAGACTTCACATCCTCTGCCGCAGATGGAGACTCCGGAACAGGAGTCTTCTGCTCGGCAGCCTTAGGCGCCGCAGCTTCAGAAACAGGGGTTTCAACAGTTTTGGCAGAAGGGGCATGTACCGGTTCAGGAGCCGGAGCGGACACCCTTGCCGACACCGATGGAGCCACTGTCGGAGCCGAAGCTGGTACACCTCCATTGAGGAAGCTCAGCTGCATGAGTGCGAATTCGATATGAAGGCGCTGATTCAGGCTGCTCTTGTACGAAGCCTCACATGCGGTCACGATGCCGAGAGCCCGGAAAAGGAATCCTGAGCTGCAGGCAGCAGCCTGGGCTGCATAGCGCTGACGCAACGAATCAGGCATATCCAGAAGTGATTCAAGGCCAGCTGTGCCACAGACCATAAGGTCGCGGAAATGCGAGCCCAGAGCAGACAGGAAATGCTGCGAATTGAAACCCTTTGCAAGTATTTCATCGAATGTCAGCATGGCCGATGCATAGTCTCCGGCCAGGAATGCGTCCACAAGACGGAAATGATACTCGTATCCGAGAACGTTCAGATTCTTCATCACGTCCCCGCTATGGACGTCGGTACCGCAGAAAGCGACGGTCTGGTCAAATATGGTCAGTGCATCGCGCATCGCTCCGTCGGCCTTGCCAGCAATGATGTGAAGAGATTCGTCATCGATGGTGATTCCTTCCTTGGCCGCTATGGCTCTGAGGTTGCGGACCATGTCGCCGACTGAGATACGGCTGAAATCGTAAGTCTGGCAGCGGGAAAGAATGGTCGGAAGAATCTTGTGCTTCTCGGTCGTGGCAAGAATGAAGATCGCGTGTGCAGGAGGTTCCTCAAGGGTCTTGAGGAAAGCGTTGAACGCCGAGGTACTGAGCATATGGACCTCGTCGATGATGTATACGCTGTACCGGCCCACCTGCGGAGGCATCTGGACCTGGTCCATGAGGGCCTTGATATCGTCTACGCCATTGTTGGACGCCGCATCGAGTTCACGTATGCAATACGAACGTCCCTCAGCGAAGGATCTGCATGACTCGCACTCGCCGCACGGTTCCATGTCAGGACCCGGATTCGAGCAGTTGATGGTCTTCGCAAAGATTCTTGCGGTACTGGTCTTACCGACACCTCGCGGGCCGCAGAACAGGTATGCATGCGCAAGCTTCCCCCTGACGATCGAGTTCTTCAGGGTCTTCGCGATATTGTCCTGTCCAATCAGTGTTTCGAATGTGTCCGGCCTGTACTTACGTGCGGAAACGATATAATCTGACATACTACAAAAGTAAGGAAAAATCTTGAACTTTATCGTAACTTTGCGTTGTTATCATTCGTAGATTAAATGAACAGATTCATACGTTTCATCATATTGGCTTTGTGTTTTGCCGGCATGTCGTCCGTGGTCGCTTCGGCGCAGGCCCAAATAAGCACAAAGAAAGTACTCATAGGCGATTTCTCATCCAAGATCACAAAAGTTGTCACTGGAGGAAACGCCATGCTCGATGACATACTCAAGCAGGAAATCTCAGCACGCTGGAGGGTCTCTCCATATGAATTCTGCACTCTCGAGGAGTATCAGCAGCTGAAGGAGAACCCGGACTATTATTTCCTCATGTTCGCCTACGGAACAGACATGCGCGGCAGGCGGAACGGCGTGACCATGATCAATCTTTCCAAAGGAGGTGCATCCAAGCGCAGCAAGGGCAGCAAGATCGCCAAGGCCATCAATGTCTGTGATTTTCCAATCGCATCGTCCCAGTTCCCGGATGGACGCGAGTCGGTATGGATGGCAGCCGCGATCGACATCCTCCAGGAGTTTGCCGTCAAGTGCACTGAATCGGATTTTGCCGGATACAGAGGTCTGGAAGCCATTTCTTCCCCATGGAAATGCCGCAACAGCCATATCATCTTCTCCGAAGACGACCTGAGCAGGGCTCTGGCCACCGACATCCGCAACAAGTATTTCGACGATAACATCGAGATTATGGATGACGCTGACGAGATCGTCACAGATGGCCGGCAGAATGCCCTGGTAAGCTTCGTGGTCTGTCCCACCGATGCCGTCACCGGCAATCCCTGCTACAAGATGCTCATAAACGCCCGCACCCACGAACTGTATTATTTCAGCCGGTCAAGAATCAGCGCCCGCAATCCGGAGGGATTCAACAACAGCGACATCAAAAAGATCGGATTCATCAGAAAGAGCATCAGGAAATGATAGGAGGAACGACTGAAAGCGGAGTCCGCTATGCGGTGAAGCAAGGCGGCAAGGCCGTAGCCTACTGCTCTCTCAGCCTCAGGTGCGGAACCCGCAATGAGGAAGGCTTTCATAACGGAATCGCCCACTTCACCGAACATACTATCTTCAAAGGGACAGCGAAGAAGACCGCCCGTACCATCAACGGCCGCCTGGAAAGGCTCGGCGGTGAACTCAATGCATACACGACAAAGGAAGAAATCGTGATTCACGCCACAGTTCTTAAAGAAGATCTCAGGAAAGCGGTTGACCTGCTGCTGGAACTGGCGACTTCGGCAAGCTTTCCATCCAAGGAGGTAGAGACCGAGAAAGGCGTGGTCATCGAGGAGATCCAATCCTACAAGGACAGTCCCGCCGACGACATATTCGACAGATTCGAAGAGAAACTGTTCGCCGGGCATCCACTTGGATATCCGATTCTCGGCACAGCAAAGAGTGTAAAGAAGATCGGACATGACGAGCTCAAGTCCTTCTCCGAGAAGTTTTTCATCCCGGAGCGCATGGCTCTCAGCATCGTTGCCGACATTGAAGAGAAAAAGCTGGAGAAGATTGCACAGCAGATCTGCGACAGATATTTCCATGGCCACACAGGAGTTCCTGCAGAGCCGGACTGCACACCAGCAGGAGGAGTCGAGATCAGCGTATTCAACGAGACGGTGGACAAACACAATCATGAGGTCAATGCCGTAATCGGATCGTCCGCCCCTTCATTGTACGAGGAGCATGAAAGGCTGACCGCCGTGCTGCTGTCCAACATTCTGGGAGGTCCGTCATCGAATTCCCTGCTCAACAGCGAGCTGCGCGAGAAGAACGGATGGGTCTATGGTGTAGAATGCTCATACACACAGTACTCCGACACCGGTATAATGGCAATCGCTCTGGGGTGCGACAAAGAGAATCTGGATCGTTGCCTCAGTGTCGTTGACAAGCATCTGGAAGCGCTGAGGACCAAGGAACTCACTCCGGCCAAGTTGAAAGCCGCAAAAAAGCAATTGCTCGGCCAGCTTGCAGTCGGATCCGACAACGGAGAAACCCAGTGCCTTTCCATGGGCAAGAGCCTCCTTTGCTTTGGAAGAGTGTCCAGTGACCAGGAAAACCGCAAGGCCATCGAGGCCATCACAGCCGAGGATATAAAAAAGACAGCTCAGAGGACCTTCGACCCATCCAAGCTGTCCCGCCTTATATTTCTCTAGTCTCCCCTACTCGATTACACCCTTGAGGATTACCGGTGCCTGGGCTCTGCCTGGGGCACCTGGCTGAGGGCCCGCTGCAGGAAGCACCTCGATCACCAGTTCGTCACCATTGAATGAAATCTGGAAATCCTCCTGAACTCCTGGATTGAACATGGAGATGTAACGGGCATTGAGCTTTCCGTCCTTTGTCCATGAGCAGCTGCCGTTGGTGTAGTAAGGAGTGACGCCTGACAGGTTCGGATATGATGAACGGGCAAAGATCATCTTGCGGTCGGTGGTACCTACTTTCCATCCATCAAGTGCAAACGGGATATTGCTTACAGCAGCTCCTGCCACGAAAGTCATATAGCAGTCGCCCTTTGCATCAAAGCGGAAATACACGTTCTCTATTCCGTACGCATTCTGAAGCATAGAGTAACGCTTCGCACATGACTTGAGTACAGGCTCTGCACTTGGCTCGAACGGCATAGGGAGGTTATACTTCGCGATCGCCTGGTTGATATCGAAGCCCTTGCGTTCCTTGAGCTTCTTGTCAGTGAGGGCAGGAAGCATCGAGTAGATGATCTCGTTGAACTTTGCCTCGTCACGGAGAGCACAGGTAGAGACAACGACAAAATCCTTTCCAGGGAATACCATGATGGTCTGGCCCATGCCTCCGATTGCGCGATATGAACCACAGCGACCCATCCATATCTGGTAGCCATAGCCCTGCGCTCCGTCATCCTTGGCATCCTCAACCGGGCCATTCGGATCCACCTGATATATCTTCGGAGTGGTCGCAGCCTCGATCCACTCGGAGTTGAGAAGCTGCTTGCCGTTCCACTTTCCCTTGTTGTTAAGGAAGATACCCATCTTGGCCATATCGGAAGTACGGAGATGCATGCCTCCGTTACCCATGTTGGTACCGTCATTATCCATTTCCCATACGATATCCTTGATTCCGAGCGGTTCAAGAAGCCTTGGGGAAAGATACTCATAGATGGTGATGCCTGTCACACGGCGAAGGATATTCGACAGCATGTGTGAGGCTGTGATGTTATATGCGAAATGGGTTCCCGGTTCGTACTCGAACTCTGCCGCAAGGAAAGACTTCACCTGCGGGAGGCCTGAACCTGCATAAGACGTGCTCTTATGTCCTACGCTCATGCTGAGGAGGTGCTTGACCTTGAGAGCCTCGAGCTGCGGTGAGATCTTCTCCGGAAGAAGCTCCGGGAAGAAGTCCATGACGCGGTCCTCGATGTTTATGAGGCCCTCCTGAACGGCGAATCCTATTGCCATCGAAGTGAAGGTCTTTGTAGCGGAATACATCGCATGGGTAAGATCAGCTGAATATGGAGCCCACCAATGCTCTGCAATGACCTTGTCGTGACGGAGGATCATGATGCTGTGAACCTCAAGGCCTGACTCATCGAGGTCTGCAAAGAACTTCTCGATAGCCTGCGAGCTTATACCCTCGGCCTCAGGTGTGCTGCGCTTCAGACCATCGTCATAGGCGAATGCTGAAAGAAGCGGAGTCACTGCCAGCAATACTGACAGGACAAGATGTCTTAATGTGGTCATATTGGTTGAAGTTTTTGTGTAGAAGTCGCTTGAAGCAGCAGAACTTGCTGCCTATTTCTTGCGTATCAGGGTCAGTCCATCCCTCAGAGGAAGTATAACGGCCTCGACTCTCGGATCTGTCGCAACCAGATCGTTGAACGCACAGATGCCGACAGTCTGCTTGTCGGTAGGCAGCGGATCCTGATAGACCTTGCCGTCCCAGAGTACATCGTCCGCCAGAATGAGTCCGCCGGGACGGATCATAGGCAGCAGCAGTTCATAGTACTCGACATACTGACGTTTGTTCGCATCCATGTATACGAAGTCGTACGCACGGCCTTCGGCAGCCAGTCTGGTCAGAGTCTCGCGTGCATCCCCGATATGAAGGGTTATCCTTTCAGAGACACCTGCACGATCCCAGCCTTCCCGCATGAGGTCCTCGAGTTCGTCGTTGATCTCAAGAGTATCGATATGCCCGTCACTGCCAAGGCCGGAAGCCATGCATGTCGCAGAATAGCCGGTGAATGCCCCTATCTCCAGGATGTCCTTCGCCCCGCTGATACCGACCAGCATGCGCAGCAGCTGACCCTGTACGGCTCCGGAGAGCATGCGGGGATAGTTGGTGCGTATGTTGGTCTGGCGCTCTATCCATCCAAGGGCTTCGCTCTGGGCGGTAGAGTGGTCGCGGAGATATCTGTCGAGTGCCGATTCCATGCTAGTTTACCTGAGCTCCGTTGACAACGGCCTCCTGTGGAGTCACGAAACGCATCTTGCCGTCGCCCTGCTTTGCCATGAGAATCATTCCATGAGATTCGATTCCGCGGATGATGCGTGGCTTGAGGTTGGCGAGGATCACGATCTGCTTTCCGACCATGTCTTCAGGAGAATAGTATTCTGCAATACCTGATACGATGGTACGCTTGTCGATACCTGTGTCGATGGTGAGTTTGAGAAGCTTGTCAGTCTTTGGAACCTTTACAGCTTCCAGTACGGTAGCAGTACGGATATCCATCTTCTCGAAGTCCTCGTAGGTGCACTCTTCCTTCTGTGGAGCCACCTGCTTTGCAGCCTCGGCCTTGGCGACAGCCTCACGCTCGGCACGGATTGCATCGAGACGTGCGAGCTGGGCATTTATTGCATCGTCCTCGATCTTTGCGAAGAGGAGTTCAGCCTGTGCCAGCTGATGACCCTCAGGAAGAAGGTTGTCGTTTCCGAGGACATCCCAGCTGAGACAGGTACACTTGGCAGCGCCTGGACATGATGTGCGTGCGTCAGCAGAAACTTCTGCAGCAGATACGGTATGAAGGGCGCAGCCCTCTCCCGGCTTGTATGTATTGACTGTCTCCTGCTCACCCTTGCGGTGATCGATACCGGCACAGAGACATACGCCAAGCATCTTGCGGAGCTTCTCGGCTGCGAATGGGGTGAATGGCTCGAAGGCGATTGCAAGGTCAGCACAGATCTGGAGGCTGACATTAAGAATTGTAGCAGTGCGTGCCATGTCAGTCTTTGCGACCTTCCAAGGCTCGGTGTCAGAGATATACTTGTTTCCGAGACGTGCAATGGCCATTGCATCCTTGAGTGCCTCGCGGAAATGATAGTTCTCAAGGTTCTTCTCCATTGAAGCCTTGAGCTCAGGAACCTGAGCGAGAGTCTCGCGGTCAACGTCCTGGAGCTCGCCGCAAGCAGGGACCTTGCCCTCGAAATACTTGTGGGTGAGCACTACGGCGCGGTTTACGAAGTTTCCGAAGATGGCAACGAGTTCAGAGTTGTTGCGGGTCTGGAAATCCTTCCAGCTGAAATCGTTGTCCTTTGTCTCTGGAGCGTTTGCAGTAAGAACGTAGCGCATCACGTCCTCCTTTCCAGGGAAGTCGCTGAGATATTCATGTGCCCATACGGCCCAGTTGCGTGAAGTTGAGATCTTGTCGCCCTCGAGGTTAAGGAACTCGTTTGCAGGAACATTCTCAGGAAGTACATAGCTTCCATATGCCTTGAGCATTGATGGGAACACGATGCAATGGAACACGATGTTGTCCTTGCCTATGAAGTGCACAAGCTTGGTATCCTCGCTCTTCCACCACTTCTCCCAGCTCTCTGGAAGGAGTTCCTTCGTATTCGAGATGTAACCGATAGGCGCGTCGAACCATACATAGAGGACCTTGCCCTCAGCACCCTCAACAGGCACAGGTACGCCCCAGTCAAGGTCACGGCTCACGGCACGTGGCTGCAGGCCACCGTCGATCCAGCTCTTGCACTGTCCGTATACATTTGAACGCCATTCCTTATGGCCGTCAAGAATCCATTCGCTGAGCCATTTCTCGTACTGGTCCAGTGGAAGGTACCAGTGAGATGTCTTCTTCTTTACAGGCTCTGCACCGCTGAGCTTGGACTTTGGGTTGATGAGTTCCTCTGGACTGAGGGTGCTTCCGCACTTCTCACACTGGTCGCCATAGGCTCCTTCTGCTCCGCACTTAGGGCAGGTGCCGACGATGTATCGGTCTGCGAGGAAGGTCTTTGCCTCCGGGTCATAGTACTGCTCCGACTCCTTGGTGATGAACTTGCCATCATCATAAAGCTTGCGGAAGAACTCCGAAGCATTGTCAGCATGCACCTCGGATGAGGTACGTGAATAAATGTCGAAATTGATTCCTAGCCCAGTGAAGGAATCCTTGATGATCTTGTGGTACTTGTCCACCACGTCCTGTGGGGTGATGCCCTGCTGGCGGGCCTTGATGGTGATCGGAACACCGTGCTCATCGGAGCCGCAGATGTAAAGCACGTCCTCTCCGCGCATTCTCAGGTATCGGACATAGATGTCAGCAGGCACATATACTCCTGCAAGATGGCCGATGTGGACGGGACCGTTTGCGTAAGGAAGCGCACAGGTCACCAGGGTTCTCTTGTGATTTGCGTTCATATCTATCTATTTATCATTATCTTCCTTTAGTTTCTTCCTGACTTTCAGCTGCTGTTGCTGAAGTTTGATGATCTTTGTCATCAGCTCGGTCTGGGCACCTTCGTCGGTAATCCGTTTAAGCGCCTCGGTCGCCTCACTGATCATATTTTCCAATCTTTTCAGGGCGTACAGCTTGAGTGTATGAGGCACCTGCCTGGCGAGCCATGACTCGGTGGTAGTAAGCGATTCGCGGAAAGACTTGACGCTGAGTTCATGCTTTTCAAATGCCAGTTCACTGACCACCAGGGTCACCTCGGGATCTCCAGAATTCAGAAGGGTACGGAGTATCTCATCCTGGCTATATCCCAGGTCGTACAGTTCCAGATAGTCATCGAATGTCTTCCGGAGCACTTTGTTGGCAAACACAACGTCATCGCTTTCAAGCGAGGATGCTATGAAATCCGCAACAAGCGGGCAATTTTCATCCTCTCCGGCATACAGTTCGGAATCGCTCTCGAAACGCATCGGCTCTGTTCCATGCTTGAGCACGAAGCTAAGCAGATCCGATTCGATAGGAGCCAGCAGATTGTTGTCGAAAGCGGCATCCAGGCCTGTCTTTATGACATGAGGCTGGACCGGTGCCGGCTCGGTATTGATCGTATCAGGACCGGCAGGATTGAGGCCGGCTTCAGCTCTGCGGCGTTCGCGTTCCTCCTTTTCCGCCTCCTTGCGTATCTCCTCTCGACGGGTAAAGGATATACGCTTTTCGACATCATCCGCAGATACTCCGAAACGGCTGGCACACTCGGAAATGAACATCCTGCGTTTGATAGGGTCCGCAATAAGCGCAATCGAATCAGCGATTGTGTTTCCAAGTTCTGCACGACGCACAGGATCGCTGCCGACCTGCGGCAGCAGCATGTCTGTCTGGAAGGATACAAAATCCTTTTCGTGCGCCTCGATATAGGCACGCACATCATCAGCGCTTCGTCCACGGGAGAATGAGTCAGGGTCCTCGCCCTCAGGGAGCAGTACCAGGCGTACATTCATACCCTCTCCGAGGATCAGGTTGATAGCCCTCAACGCGGCATGAATGCCGGCAGAGTCACCATCGAACATGACGGTTACATTCTGGGTGAAACGCCCGATAAGACGGATCTGCTCCGAGGTCAGCGATGTTCCGCAAGGAGCAACTACATTGTGTATGCCAAGTTGGTAGAGGGACACCATGTCCAGGTTACCTTCCACCAATATGCACTTGTCCATCCGGGATATTTCGCTCTTGGCGAACTTGATGCCCAGCAGGACATGTGATTTCTTGTAGAGTTCGGTCTCCGGAGAATTTACGTATTTCGCAGGATTGTCAGCGTGAAGGGTTCTGCCGCTGAATGCAATAACACGACCACTGAGATTGAAGATAGGGAACATGACACGCTCACGGAACTTGTCATGTACGCTGCCATCCTCATTCCTGACCGCAAGACCGGCATCTATCAGATAGTCGACCTTGAAGCCTTCTGCCTTCGCGGCATCGATGAGGCTCGTGCGTCCCTTCGGAGCCCATCCAAGGCTGAATTCCTTTATCGTATCATCGGAGAGACCTCGTCCACGGAGATAATTTCGGCCGACAGCACGTCCTTCCGGCGTATCCAGAGCCTCTGCGAAGAACTTCATCGCAAACTCACTTACCAGGAAAAGGCTTTCCCTGCGGTTCTTCTCGACCAGCTGTTCTGGCGAAAGTTCCTCTTCCTTGATGTCGATATGGTATTTGGCTGCGAGCCATCTGAGAGCCTCGGCATAGGTACTATGCTCCTGCTCCATCACGAAGTTGACCACGCCGCCAGCGGCACCGCAGCCAAAGCATTTATATATGCCCTTTGATGGAGAGACGTAGAACGACGGAGTCTTCTCGTTGTGGAATGGACAGCAGGCTGTATAGTTGGCACCGCGACGCTTCAGCGTCACGTACTCACCTACTACATCCTCAATCCTGGCGGTATCCAGGATAAGGCCTACCGTCTCGCGAGGGATCATTGCCTACTGCTCGTCAACCTTCTCGTAATCCACTTCCTTCGCATCACCGATGCCCTCGACGATTATGGTATCATCGTCATCAGCCTCAGGCTCGACTATGGTAGCCTTCTCTGCACGCCTGGTCTCATAGACCTTCCTTGCCTTTGAGACCTTCCACGATGACCAGAGTTCAGTTGCGCCATAATAGATGAGGCCGCAACCAGCCACGATGGACATGACACTCTGGCTGAATGGACTGAATAGAAGGACGATACCGAAACCAATGCCCACAAGAGACAGCAGAAGGGAAGCAAAGCCGGCTCCAAGCAGGGACATCGCACCAGCAAGAGCGATAAGCTGGATTGCACCGAAAATCAGAAGAAGTGCTCCGACCAGATAAACCACGAAATGAGCGACCTCTGCCGGATAGATGAAGAGCATGAGACCAAGAACAACATCAACGAATGCATTGATGAGGTTGAGAGAAAGACCTCCTTGCTTTTTGTAGACTATTCCATGGGCGACCGAAATGGCACCTGCACCGAAAAGAAAAGCCGCACAAACCTTGACCACCATTTCAGTGGCATTATTGCTGGCGATCATCACCAGACCGATACCTATAGCTGAGCAAGCGCGTAGAATGCCGCTGACTTTGCTGTTATATCCAAATGTAAACATAATTGATTGCAGATTGGGTTACAAGACAGCAAAGTTACGGATTTTCCCGCTGTTTAAGAAGCGATTTCGCAGAGAAATTTGATTCTTACCAGACGTATCTCAAGCCTCTCGTAATCGCCTTCCAGAGCCGCCAGAGCGTCCTCTACCGAATCAGACTCAGCCTCATCCCTGAAGTATGAGTATATCTCGTCTACAACGTCGTCATCGATATTCTGACGGATATAATAATCGAGGTTCAGCTTGAGTCCTGATGACACTATGGCCTCGATCTCCGTCATCAGGTCATCCATATCCATGTCTCTCACCTCTGCAATGTCTTCAAGATCCAGACGACGGTCTATACTCTGAATGATATAGACCTTGTTGGCAGACTTGTTCGGAGCCGACTTGACAACGAAGTCGTCAGGACACTGGATATCATTTTCTTCTACATATCGGGCAATGAGCTCGACGAACTCCTTGCCGAATTTCTTCGCCTTTCCTTCTCCGACACCCTGGCAGTTCTTGAGATCCTCAAGTTTTGTCGGATACAGGATAGACATGTCTGCAAGCGCCGGGTCGCCGAATATGATCCATGGCTGGAGTTTCAGACGTTTTGCCATGGTCTTGCGGAGATCCTTCAGCATGGCAAGCAGAACAGTATCGCCGCCACCGCCACCAGCCTTCATCGCCGCAGCTGCAGCAGCTCCTTCTTCGTCATCCTCGTCATCGAGAGCTCCGTTAGAGAAATGACGGTCCTCGACCAGCTTTATTTCATATGGATTCTGGAAAAATTCCTCACCCTTCTGCGTAACGTCAATGAGTCCATAAGACTCTATTTCTTTCTCAAGGAGGTGGTAGATGAGTCCCTGATGGATGACGGTACACCAGAACTTCTCAGAATGCGACTTTCCGGCACCGAAAAACTCGATCTTGTCGTGCTTATAAGACTTGATTATGGAGTTCGAGTTTCCGGCCAGGACGTTTGCAAGATGCTCGATCTTGAACTTTTCCGGAAGGGCCTTGATAAGCGAGATGACAAGCTTCATCTCCTTGCGTCCGTCAAACATTGGTTTCGGATTCAGGCAGTTGTCGCAGCACTCACATGAATCCTGCTTGAATTCTTCCCCGAAATAATTGAGCAGCAGACGTCTGCGACATGTACTTGACTCGGAGTAGGCAACCACCTCACCAAGCAGCTGACGACCGATTTCCTGTTCGGAAACAGGCTTTCCCTGCATGAACTTCTCGAGTTTCTGGATGTCCTTGTAGCTGTAGTAAGTGATACATCGGCCCTCCTCTCCATCTCGTCCGGCACGGCCGGTCTCCTGGTAGTAACTTTCGATGCTCTTGGGAATGTCGTAATGGATCACGAAACGTACGTCAGGCTTGTCGATTCCCATACCGAAGGCTATGGTTGCGACTATGACGCTCGCATCCTCCATAAGGAATGCATCCTGATTGTCGGCACGTGTCTTGGCATCCAGTCCGGCATGGTATGGGCGCGCCTTTATACCATTGATGACAAGGAGATTGGCAAACTCCTCAACCTTCTTGCGGCTGAGACAGTAGATGATACCCGACTTCCCCGGATTCTGCTTGATGTACTTGATGATGTCCTTCTCTGCATCAACCTTGTCACGAACCTCGTAATACAGATTCGGACGGTTGAATGAAGACTTGAACACCTGCGCTCCGGCAATGCCAAGGTTCTTGAGGATATCACTCTGAACCTTTGGCGTTGCTGTCGCAGTAAGTGCTATGATAGGCGCACGGCCTATCTCCTCGACGATAGAGCGTATCCTCCGGTATTCAGGGCGGAAATCGTGGCCCCACTCGGATATGCAGTGTGCCTCGTCGATGGCATAGAACGAAATGTGGATTTCCTTCAGCATCGCGACGTTTTCTTCCTTCGTCAGCGATTCAGGAGCCACATATAGAAGTTTGGTACGGCCTGCGAGCAGGTCCTCATGGACTTCCTGGATCTGCTGACGGTTCAATGACGAGTTGAGGAAGTGCGCAATGCAGTCATTTCCGGACACGAAGCCTCTGATCGCGTCGACCTGGTTCTTCATCAACGCGATCAGCGGTGAGATCACAATGGCAGTTCCAGGCATCACAAGGGCCGGCAACTGGTAACAAAGTGACTTTCCGCCTCCCGTAGGCATCAGGACGAAAGCGTCGTTGCCTCCGACCAGATGGTTGATGATCGCCTCCTGGTCGCCCTTGAAGCCGTCATAACCGAAAAATTCCTTCAACTTGGCATGAAGCGCCGCAGAATCCGTACTCATAAAAGTTCTAGATCAATTTGTGGATGGCCAGTCCTGAGCGGAGCTTAGGCTCGAACCAGGTGGTCTTCGGCGGCATGATGTTACCGCTGTCCGCGATGTTGATGAGCTGCTGCATCGACACAGGATAGAGTGCGAACGCAACCTTCATCTCACCACTGTCAACCCTGCGGCTAAGCTCTCCAAGTCCGCGTATACCTCCCACGAAATCGATCCGCTTGTCGGTCCTCAGATCCTTGATTCCAAGAATCTTGTCGAGAACGAGATTCGAGAGGATGGTCACATCGAGGACTCCGATAGGATCGTTGTCATCATAGCGTCCCGGACGTGCCACAAGCGAATACCACTTGCCCTCGAGGTACATCGAGAACTCGTGAAGCTCGGTAGGAGCATATATCTCGGTACCCTTGCACATCACATCAAAGTCTTCACCAAGCATGCTGATGAGCTGGGTAGGAGCCAGACCGTTGAGGTCCTTCACCACGCGGTTATAATCAATGATCTTGAGCTGGCTCTCAGGGAAGCATACAGCCATGAACCAGTTGTACTCTTCGGTACCGTCATGATTCGGATTGGCAGCGCGACGCTCCGCACCCACACGTGCCGCAGCCGCGGTACGGTGGTGACCGTCAGCTACATAGAAAGCCTCGACGCGGGTAGTGAACAGCTCAGTGATCTTGGCAACATCCGCATCATCGGAAATAACCCAGAGTTCGTGGCCGAAGTTGTTCTCGTCGATGAACCTGTACTCGGACTCGCCGGCAGCATACCTTGCAACAATCTCATTGATCGCAGCGTCATCCTTGTATGCGAAGAATACAGGTTCAATGTTCGCATTCTGGATGTTGACATGGATCATTCTGTCGTCTTCCTTGTCCTTGCGGGTAAGCTCATGCTTCTTGATGAGACCTTCCGCATAGTCATCGGTATGTGCACAGAGCACAAGTCCATACTGGGTACGCTCTCCCATGGTCTGGGAATAGACATAGTAGCATGGTTTCTCATCCTGCACAAGCCAGCCTTTTTCCTGCCATTCCTTGAAATTTACGACTGCCTTGTCATAGACACGCTGGTCATGGTCAGGAAGAATAGGATCAAAATCGATCTCAGGCTTGGTGATATGGAGGAGCGACTTCTCTCCTGCCATTGCCTTTGCCTCCTCGGAGTTAAGGACATCATATGGTGGTGCGGCAACCTCGGTGACGAGATTCTTAGGTGGACGGACCGCCGCAAATGGTTTTACCTTGATCATAGATTACTTGTTTACCTGGAACTTGGTGCAGCCTGTCTCGAAATAGCCCACGATCTGGCGTGCAGCGGCAAGTCCTGCGTTGATATTTGCCTCGGCGCTCTGAGCACCCATCTTCTTAGGGGTGGCGAAGACACGGAGACCGAACTTCTCCTGGAGGACAGCGAGGTTGTCTGGAGCGACATCTGTCACATACTTGAGGTCTGGACGGTCCTCGAGGGCCTTCTCGAGACCGGCCTCGTCGATAACCTCCTTGCGGGCTGTATTGACAAGCGTGGCGCCCTTAGGCATCTTGGTGATTAGGTCGTAACCGATAGATCCGACAGTCTGTGGAGTTGCAGGGATATGCACTGAAACATAGTCACAGCTTGCATATAGATCCTCGAGGCTTGCAGCCGGTTTTGCACCACCGGCAATGATCTGCTCGTCAGTGAGGAATGGGTCGATTGCCATCACCTCCATGCCGAGAGCCTCGGCCTTCTTTCCAACAAGACGGCCAACGTTTCCGAACGCCTGGATACCGATCTTCTTGCCCTGGATCTCGGTACCTGTTGCAGGAGTGAACTGGGTACGGGCCATGAAGATCATCATTGCGATTGCAAGTTCTGCAACTGCGTTGGAGTTCTGGCCAGGA
This sequence comes from Bacteroidales bacterium, assembly GCA_024402135.1. Lineage (GTDB taxonomy): Bacteria > Bacteroidota > Bacteroidia > Bacteroidales > UBA932 > Cryptobacteroides. Next base: position 132,061 of record JAKSJN010000004.1, on the reverse strand, counting down.
GTGTTCATGACGATCACGCCAGCCTTTGTTGCAGCCTCAAGATCCACGTTGTCGAAACCGGCACCGGCACGTACAACGATCTTGAGGTTCTTGGCTGCGGCGATGACCTCTGCGGTCACCTTGTCGGAGCGGATGATGAGAGCATCGGCATCTGCGACAGCTGCGACGAGATCAGACTGCTCTGCATATTTCTCGAATGCGGCAAACTCGTGACCGGCATTCACTACGATATCCTTGATTGCTGCGACTGCTGCAGCTGAAAAAGGTTTCTGGGTTGCGAGAAGTACTTTCATGTCTGTTACTTGTGAAGGTTCTCGAATTCCTGCATGCAAGCTACGAGGGCATCGACGTCCTCCTGGCTGCAGGCATTATAGATAGAGGCACGGAAACCACCTACGCTGCGATGTCCCTTGATACCGATCATGCCACGTTCCTTTGCGAACGCGAAGAACTCATCCTGGAGATCCTCCTTGCCAGGGGCCATCACGAAGCATACATTCATGATTGAACGGTCCTCCTTCTCTGCGGTTCCGACAAACATTGAATTGCGGTCTATCTCGGTATAGAGAGTCTCGGCCTTCTTGAGGTTGATCTTGTGGACAGCCTCGACACCGCCCTGAGCCTTCACCCACTTGAGAGTCTCGTTCATCACGAAGATCGAGAACACAGGAGGCGTGTTGAACATGGACTCCTTGTCGATATGCGTGCGGTAGTCGAGCATGGTAGGAATATAGCGGCTGACCTTGCCGAGAGCATCTTTCTTGATGATTGCGAAGATGACGCCGGCAGGGCCTGCGTTCTTCTGTGCACCACCATAGATGAGGGTGTACTTGCTGACGTCTACAGGACGGCTGAGAATGTCAGACGACATGTCGGCGATGAGAGGGACAGGACAGTCCATATCCTCCTTGATCTCGGTACCATAGATGGTATTGTTGGTGGTGATATGGAAATAGTCGAGATCCGATGGAATCTCGTAACCCTTAGGGATGTATGTATAGTTCTTGTCCTTTGAGCATGCGATTGCGTAAGCTTCGCCGAGGCCCTGAGCCTCCTTGAGTGCCTTGTGAGCCCATACGCCTGTGTCGAGGTATGCGGCCTTCTTCTCGAGGAAGTTCATTGCCACATAAAGGAATTCCAGGCTGGCACCGCCGCCGAGGAAAATCACTTCGTAATCGTCAGGAATGTTGAGAAGCTCCTTCCAGAGTGCACGGCACTCATTCATGGTAGCCTCCCATTCCTTGGTTCTATGAGATATCGAGAGGAGGGAAACACCGGTACCCTTGAAATCCTTGATAGCTTCGATTGAAGCATCTAATGCAGCCTGCGGAAGAATGCATGGACCTGCGTTGAATACATGGACCTTTGCCATTTTTCTAACTAAAGTTTTGTTTTATTGTATATTTATTGTTCAGTTCGTTTCGATAGTGGGGACTAAAAGTACAAAATCTTTGTCGGAATTACAACAGTTCTTTGACTTCAGCACCTTCGACGTCGGACATCTTCTCCATGAAAGACGACTCCTGCGCAAGCCTTACACGCACCTCCATGGCACAATCGACACCGAAATCCTGGTTTTTCATCACCAGGCCAAGATCCTTGACTATCTTCATCACCGAGTTCATGGAAAGATATGGGAAACGTATGGAGAAGTCCTTTCCGGCTATTTTTTCGACAATCACCGCAGACTCCAGAGCATCCGACGTACTGGTCTTGTATGCCCGTATAAGTCCCGGAATACCCAGCTTGATTCCACCGAAATAGCGGACCACGACAACAAGGATGTCGCTCAGCCCCATCGAATCGATCTGGCCAAGGATAGGTCTGCCAGCCGAAGATGACGGTTCGCCGTCGTCGTTGGCACGGAAACGGTCGCCCTTCAGACCGAGCCTGTAGGCATAGCAGTGATGACGGGCATCATGGTATTTCTTGCGGACAGTATCGAGTATGGCCTTTATCTCGTCCTCGGTCTCGACCGGATACGCGAGAGCGATGAAACGGCTCCCGTTATCCTTAAAAAGTCCCTCAGACGGCTCCGAGATGGAACGGTATGTATCTTCGACCATCATCATTGTTGTGAGTATCAATTCAAATTTAGTGATTATTTTTATATTTTTGCAATCAAAACCAAAACTACCTCATTATGGTATACACCTTCAGGGTCACCCTTACCGGCATCAAGGGATTTTACAGAGTATACAAAGTGAACGGCATCAACAGCCTTTACTCCTTCCATAAGCAGATGAGAACCGACATGGAGTTCCCATTGGACCAGATGATGCTTTTCAAGGGTCTGGACGCTAACGGCAACGTGGTTGCACGATACAGCCAGGTCGATCTTGGAGCAGGCACCGTCGACGAAGTGACCATCGCCCAGGCCGTGGCCAAGGGAATCAAGTCATTCACATACTTCTATGACACAACCAACAAGAAGAGCGTGAACGTGACACTCGAGGAAAAAGAGGAGAAGTCATCAGTACTCAACCCTACCCTTACCGACGTGAAGGGTCCTAACCCTATCGAATTCGAGAACGGATACGTGGCATTCGAGGACCTTCCTGACGAGCAGCGTCACCTCCCTAGCGAGAGTGACAAGGCCCGCAGCAAGAAGGGCGGCGGCGGTCTCGCAGGCCTCCTCAGCGCGATTGCAGGCGACGACGAAGGCGGTGATGAGGAGCTCGGCGATGACGAGGACGAGGATATGGATGGCGACGACTTCTTCGAAGAGGAGGAGGAAGAGGAGGAGGAAGACAGCCTCGACGGAATGGAGATCTACGACGGCAGCGAGGAACTGCCTCTCTAGTCCATGCCATCATGGGACGCAGGCTGGTCATAGTGCTGGGACCTACAGCTGTCGGCAAGACCGACTACAGCATTGACCTTGCCCTCAGGTACGGTTCGCCTGTCATATCCTGCGACTCCCGCCAGATATTCAAGGAAATGACCATTGGGACAGCCGTCCCTGATGCTTCACAGCTAGCCGCCGTGAAGCATTATTTCATTCAGACCAATTCGGTGACCGACTACTACACAGCCGGCATCTACGAGACAGAAGCCCTTGAACTGATCGGGCGCCTGTTCAACGAAGGTCACGAGACGCTTGTCATGAGCGGCGGGTCGATGTTCTACATAGACGCAGTCTGCAACAGTCTGTCAGACGTGCCTACCGCGGACATGGACCGGCGCGCCGAGCTCAAGGCCGAAGCCGACGAGAAAGGGCAGGAATGGCTGCGGTCGGAACTTCAGCGGCTTGACCCTGAAGCGTACGCCGTGATGGATCTTTCCAACACGCAGCGGCTGTTCCGCGCAGTCGAGATATGCAAGACCACGGGACGGACATACTCATCATTCAAACGCAGCCAGGGTGCGCGGCGCGATTTTGGCATAGAGCTGATCGGCCTCAACAGACCGCGCGAAGTGCTGTATGACAGGATAGACCGCAGAGTGGTCCAGATGATGGACCAGGGTCTGCTGGACGAAGTCCGTTCGCTTGAAAAATATCGTGACCTCACACCGCTGAAGACCGTCGGCTACAGGGAAATCTTCGATTATTTCGATGGCAAGACATCCCTGGACGAGGCCGTATCGCTGATACAGCGCAACACAAGACATTACGCCAAGCGCCAGCTGACATGGTGGCGACGCGACCCTTCAGTAAACTGGATAGACCTATAGGATCATGAAAAGAATCATCTGCATCATTGCTGCCATCGTTGCCGGAATCCATGCACTGGACGCTGCCGTCAAGATCGACAGCGCTCCTGAATACGGGGCCAATGTACAGCGTGTCATCATCCCGGAAGCCATAACCATGCTGGGTGTTGCAGATACCATCTATGTCGCATTGCCGCAGGATTATGATTCAGCAAAGAGCTACAAGACCGTCTATCTGCTTCATGGCCTGGATGCATCGCCGGCCACCTACCTCGCCCACTACGGCACTGCCGGGGAAGCTTCACGGCTTGGTCTTGTCATCGTCCACCTCAACGCACACAAGGACATGTGGTACCTGAACTCCACCGACCCTCACGGACCGCAGTACCGCAGCTATTTCTTCAGTATGCTCATGCCGGCAATTGCCGGACAATACGCGATCGACAAGGCAAAGACCTATCTCTGCGGACTCAGCATGGGCGGGCACGGAGCCATGACCCTGTTTGAGGAGCATCCCGAACTGTTTGACGGCGCAGTCAGCGTAAGCGGCACTCTGGAACTCATCCAGACCATGAGCGGCCGTCCAAGCATAGGGCGCATGCTGGGCGATTATGCCGACGGAACCAACATGGAATGGCACCGCAACTCGGCAGTCCACAACATCGAGAAACTCAAGAACACCGACGGCAAGTTCATCCTCGTCACCTGCGGTACATCGGATCCTATGTTCGACGCCTCGATGATGTTCATGAAGCGCTGCCTCCAGCTCGGAGTCAATGCCGAGTTCCGCTTCGGAGAAGGCACTCACAACTCAGCCTACTGGCACAGGGAAATCCCTCTGGTACTGGAAGCCATCAGCAAGAGATAATGACGCCAGGGTCAAGTCCCGCGCACTACATGTTAAAAAAGGAGACCGGTCACCCGGTCTCCTTGCGTGTCTATCGGTCAAGTGCTGAAACTAGAACGGCAGGTCGTCGTTATCAAGTTCCATTGCAACTGGTCCTGCTGGAGCTGGCTGCGGAGTCACTGCCTGGGCAGCGGCTGGAGCGGCTGGAGCGGCTGCAGCAACGACTGGAGCCGATGCTGCTGGCTGGCCTGTGGCAGCCGAGATGCGCCATGGCCTGAGGTCATTGTACCAGCGTCCCTGGTATTCACGTGCGCGCACATTGAACTGGACCTTCACACTGGCGCCAAGACCGAACGAGTTGAGCTCGTTGACCCTGTCCTGACCCCATGCAGAGAAACAAGCCTCTGCAGGGAAGTTTCCATCCTGATACTCGATCACGAAGTCCTGACGGACCCATGCACCTCTTGCGGATTCTCCGCTCTGCTGGGGAAGCACCGCCTTGATCTTTCCCTCTAATTCCAAATTTGGCATAGCTTCAGTGTATTATGTGGTTCTTATTACTCAGCGTAAGGCTTTACCTCTACAACCTCAACGTCGAAGATGAGAGTTGAGTTAGGCTCGATGCCCTGGGTTCCTCTCTCGCCATAACCGAGACGTGAAGGGATGTAAAGCTTTACAAGGCCACCCTCGCCTACGAGCTGGAGACCCTCGGTCCAACCTGGAATGACTCTGTTGAGTGGAAGATCGATAGGATCCATCTCTGGAGCAACCTCATCGAATACGGTACCGTCAAGGAGAGTTCCCTTGTAACGCACAACTACGGTATCAGCTGGAGAAGTAGCCTTCTTGCTCATGTCACCCTCAACGATGATCTCATACTGAAGACCAGACTCGGTCTCCTGTACGTTTGCCTTTTTCTTGTTTTCCTCGAAGAACTTGTTCTCCTTCTCGGTGTTTACTGCCACTGAATATGCAGTCATCTTCTCGAGATAGGTATTGATGATCATGTTCATGTTGTTAGGATCAATCTTGAACTGAGCACCGAATGTCTCGTCGTAAGGATTGCCCTCAGCCTTGATGAAATCGACGATACCCTTCTCCATCTCCTTGAAGTTGAGGTCGCCGAAACCGTTACCCTTGATCATTGAACCGAAGTTAACACCGAGGAGGTAACTTACGGAATCAACTGATGCCTTTGAAGGAAGGAGTGCCTTGGCTGCCTGTGAAGCACCATCCTGACCGCCTGCAGGAGTCTGCTGGCAAGCGATGACTGCGAGACCCATGAGGCCTGCAAGAATCATTTTTCTTACTTTCATTGTCTTTTCTTTTTATTGTTTCTTTTTATTGTTTCATGGTTCAAACCGCAAATATACTAAAATTCCACGACAGTCTCCGCTTTGAAAACCCAAAAAACCTGCATTGCATTGAAAAATGGGCAACTTACAATTTGTAAGCATTTTTGAAATATTCGGTTTTAACATAAAACTCAAAAATCGTTTTAAAAAAATGCTAAAACATTTTGCAAATATCAAAAACCTTTCTACCTTTGCATCAGACAACGGAAGAATCTTTTTCGTGTCTATTTGTTAAGTTCGTTTTATATACAAGAAGGCGTCTTTGGGGAAGGGCGCCTTCTTTCTTTTGTATACGATGGATTCTGAGGGTCTTGCACCTATCTGGGATCGACCTGCCGGGTATGTACCGGCTCCGACAGGACCACCTTTTCAATCTGCTTGGGGGTCCACTTGATCTTCTCGACGGTGAACTCAGGAACATTGTATGACCTGAAGAACCTCTTGTTCTGCTGCGGGTCCTTCTGTGGAAGCAGGAATGGCTTGCCGGCCTTGCCGTCCTTCCCGAAATACGCTATGTATATTCTCGAATAGTTACCGTCCTCACGTCTCGAAGTGAAAGCGATCCACCTTGAGTTCGATGACCATGATTTGAAACTGTCCGCTCTCTCGGAATTTATCTCGTCCAGAGGACGTGTCTCACCGCTCTGGAGATCCGTCAGGTAGATATCCGAAGATTCATTCCAGATATGGAAGGAGCCGTGGTCTCCGACTCCGCTGAGCAGATACCGTCCATCCGGAGAAGGTCTCGGAGTAACTGCGCTGAGACTGTCTGAGACAGCATCGAAAATCAGTTCGGGGGTACCGAACCTCCTGGTCGAAGGATCGAAACCGATTGACCATATGTTGTAGCGGATACTGTCGGTCATCAGTTTTGTGTCCGATGAGGCGTCCGCTCCGAAATCCGGAAGGTATGCCGCTGCATAATAAAGAGTCTTTCCGTCAGCAGACCAATACGGGAACGTTTCCATGCTCAGACTGTCATGAACGATATAACTCACATCATTGCTTTCAACATCATAGAGCACAAGATCCGAGGATCCGTCATAGACTTCTGTCTTCTGGATTCCATGCGAATAAAACAGCTGGAGCGTGGTGTTCACTGAATATGCAATCAGGTTCTGCTGCGGGTGCCATGATGGATACACCGCCCCCGACAAAAGGTCTCCTGTCTTGAAATCAAGCCGTTTTCCCTCCTTTCCGGTGAAGACCATGGTTCCTCCCTCATTATGACGGGCATGGAACTGGAAATTATCCGTCCTGTAGTTCTGGAAAGAGTGGCAGTTGATGCACTGTCCCTCCATTCTTCCTTTTATAAGGTTATTGTTATACAGGTCACGCTCTTCAAATGATCTTATGTCTCTCTGCCTGAGAGTGAGGAAACCGTAGCTGGAATAGCCGGGCTCGATAAGTCTGTATGTGAGGTAGCCGTCAATCTCCTCCTCTGCCACGCCGATAGTGAATGGTTCACAGGCCGTCCACTTTCCATTTTCTTTAAGAAAAATCTTGACATGGATATCTCCGCCGGCGTTCTCCTGAAGGATCCGCTTCCATTTCCTTATCGGAATTCTTACTCTTGGACCTTTGAGGACAAGTTTTCCAGACTTGCCGGAAACCTCCACCACGCTTGACTGGGAGCTATCCAGGATGTCGAAATTCAGCGGAGCGATATTGACAGGTACGACAGTCTCTGCATAGTCAGGATAGATATGGGCAGTGCTTGATGTCCTCTCCGCATTTTTGTATGCATTGCCCGTGCAGGAAATCATCATTCCTGCAATCATCGCCAGGATTATTCTGTCTTTCATCATAAAGCCACCATCTCGTTAAAAACCGAATAGAACCAGTAGGACCTGCCTGACTGAGAAATGAATCTTTCCCTGATACCAGGCGCTGCGGGATCCTTGACCATGTTCATTGCATTGCTGAAACTGTTGAAGCGCTTGAGTGTAGCCTGATGTCCTGACAGCATCTCCGCGACCTGCTGCACCATGGAGGCATCTCCGGAAGTATTGGCAAACAGGACCGCCGCCTCCGCGATACCTTCAGTAATATGCGAACCAGGCTTCAGGCGCTCACGCTGAAAGAGACAGTACATGACATTTGACGGATCCTTCCACATCATATAGCAGGCCATCTGCCACTCATAAATCTGTTCGTTGACATAATCCTGATCTGAAAAACGTCTGAAGATCATTACCTCAAGAGGTTCGACTGTGTCGAATCTGTCCGAATTGACCTGGGTCAGGGCCAGGGTCGGAGCGAACTCATCATCTGTCGGCAAAGCCTCGGGATCATCGGCAAGAGCCTTGTATCGCTTCACCCAGGAGCCCTGAAACCAGTTCTGCGATACTATGCCGATATACTTGCGTGCCAGGTCATACTCTCCCCTCACGAGGGCGTTCTTCGCCTGATACTTATAGAAATATATGTTCTTTGAATACGTCGAAGACGTTTCCATGGCAAGCCTGTCACTGCTGAGAGACATGCCGCAATAGTGCAAGGCAGGAGCTGCGCAGACGTATGAAAGCGGGAACTGGGCACCAGTACGGAACGGCTCACAGCCGTCCGGGTATGTAAACATCTCTTCGGTCAGCCTGCCCTTCTGGTACAAAGCGATATTTCTGTAGATGACCTGTGCCCTGGTCGGGTTCTCACTCTTCCTGGCTATATCAAGAACCCGTTCCCAGTCCTGCTCCAGACAAGCCTTTTCCATTCCCAGCACTGCCTTGAAATTCCTGTCCCAGTTGGTAAGACCGCATACAAGAGCGGCAACAAGCGCCAAAACCGCGATTGAAGGCTTCAGAGGCAGTCTACGGGCAAACATAATGAGAAATGGTGTTGCAAGCGCTGTCCCCACCGGGATAAGCGCAACAAGATTGTCCTCGAAATCAAGATATGGCAGACCGGCGAACAAGAGATATCTCCTGTGAATCCTTTCATACACGCCCGGGATATACGAACAGAAGAGAAGAACGGCAGCACATGCAACCAATGCAGCGCCAACCCCGGCAATCTTATTATTCCTTGACGAAACTGCCATCATCAGAGCTGCGATGAACGCATATGCGCCAATAAGAGGGAAGAAAATGACTGGTGCCAGACAGATGACCGGCAAGCCTGCCTTTTTCCCCTCCGCCCACGTCATGTATGTGAGGTGCATGACCATGACCGCAACAAGCCCCAATATCTGCGAGAACAGGAGTCCGTATGCCGTCATTAGATAGACCGAATAGTCAAGCCTGGTGATAAAGAGGAGAAGCATCAGGGACGGCAGAAATGACAGAGCCCACGATTCCGTTCCTTCCAGGCGCATGGCCTTGCGCGTCAGGAAGGCCAGCAGCCACAGGAGGGCAGCAAGCAGAGCCGCGCCAAGCCATGGGAAATGGCAGAACTGTGTCAGGAATGCGCCAAGGTACTGCAGGAGACCTCCAGGCTGCTCCATACACTCACAAAAGAATTCACGGCTGTAAATGAAGAGCGAATACTGCTCCATATGATACAGCAGCTCACTCTTGAATACACACAGCAACGCCATGCATGCACCCGCGAATCCTAGGTCTGTTTTCCAGTATTTCATTTTACTTCTGTCGGTTAGGTGGGCTGCCACGGACCCGTGGCAGTTGGCTCAATAAAGCTATAAATATAGGAAAGGTGCAGTAGATTTGTCCTATATTTGCGCGAAAACTGACACAAGCGACCGTATGACCCTATCAAACGTATTCAAAAAAGAAACCCGATACAAGGCCTTTTTCCTGTCCCTGCTCCTGTCTGCGATAGGATTCGGCTTATACAAAGGCGTGATCGACAACTATATGGCAGAAGTTGCCAGGATGGGCGAAATGGACCGAGGCATTACCGAGTTCTTCAGGGAACTGCCTGGCCTGATGCTGATTTTCATCCTTGCTCTGTTCTACCGTTTCTCCGCCGAGAAGATGTACAAGATGGGCATGATAATCATGGTGGCCGGCATGACGCTCCAGGCTCTGATCGCTCCGTACAAGGCTCTGATCATAGCCGCAATATTCATATACTCTCTCGGCGAGCACATTCAGCTTGGAATGAAAAACACGCTGTCGCTTGAATACTCACGGGACGGATTCGGCGGACAGGCACTCGGATACCAGAACGCCATATATCAGATCGGAAACCTGGCAGGCTACGGAGCCGTGATCGCCCTTTTCGCAATCGCAGCAAGCCTGGGCACAAAACTCTTCAAGCCTGTGTTCATGGTTGCCGCCATTTTCATGCTGATGTCAATGCTTGTCGCACTAAGCCTCACAGGAAAAAGCGAAACCGACAAGAGCAAAAGCCGCTTCTATTTCCGCAAGAAGTTCAGGAAATATTACATGCTCGAGATATTCTATGGCGCACGCAAACAGGTCTTCTTCACGTTCGGACCTTACGTGCTCATACTTTTCTACGGGGCAAGCGCCGGAATCATAAGCCTGCTTTTCGCAGTATCGGCGATTGCATGCTTCTTCATCTCCCCTCTTGTAGGCAAGCTTATCGACAGGATAGGATATAAGCCGGTGATGATTGCAGACACTCTGATTCTCGTAATCGTGTGCTTCTTCTACGGATTCGCACACCATCTGTTCCCGATGAAGACAGCGTTCCTGATCTGCTGCCTCAACTACGTACTGGACTCGGTTATTTCACTTGCATCGATGGCATCAAACGTTTATGTCCAGGACATCTCGGACAGCAAGGAAGAGATGAGAGCGACAATCTCCACCGGAATCTCGGTGAACCATCTCATCACCATCTTCATCGCCCTGCTGGGTGGATGGATCTGGAAAGTCCTCGGCATCGAGACCCTGTTCATTCTCTCGGCAATCCTGGGTCTGTGCAACAGCGCTTACGCAAGTACGATAAAGGTTAAAGCTTGATCAGATCGGCTTTCATAGCCTCTTTGAGCTGCTCGTCGTAACGGGTACGGATACGGACTCCAGCCTCCTGGAAATAATAGCGGACAACGATCTCTTCTTCGATGAATGGGATGACCTCGTCCTTCTTGAGCTTGAGGAAAGTCTCCTTATCCATCTCCAGAGCCTTCTCAAGCGCTGCAAGTTCATCTCCCATGTTGTCCTTGAGGCCGTCTTTCTCGAGCTCTCTCTTCATCTGGTCAAAGAGGGTACGTGCGCTTGAACGGTAGTCAAATTCCTTTGTCTTCGCAAAGTCGATGAAATCCTCATAATCCTTGTCGCTGAAATGGAAGTCATCCACGGCCGGGATGCTCTCATGATTCATGACATATCTGAGTGCATACTGTTCCACGATGCCGTTGAGTACAAGAGAATATGTCAGTCGGCTGTAATTGACGTCCTTGAGTTTGACATCAGGTGTGATTCCGCCGCCATCGCGTACGGTTCGTCCTCCGGCAGTCTTGAATTCATGGGTAAGAGAGTCCGGAATCGCGCCTACCGAACCATCTTCGTTACGGTGACTGTAATCAAGAGCCTGCACACAGCGTCCCGAAGGAGTGTAGTACTTGGCGATGGTAAGCTTCATGCTGCCGTTGTATGGGAGCTTGCGGAAGGACTGAACCAGACCCTTTCCGTATGTCCTGTGGCCCATGATGGTGGCACGGTCATAGTCCTGGAGAGCACCCGAGACGATTTCAGAAGCAGATGCACTGCCGGAATCGACAAGGACGACAATCGGAATTTCAGTATCTACAGGATTGTTGCTGGTCTTCATCACGACCTCCTCGTCATTGTTTCCACGCTGGGTTACCACGACTGAGCCTTTAGGAACAAACAGGCCGACGATGTTCACTGCCTCATTGAGAAGACCGCCTCCGTTGCCGCGAAGATCGAGAATGAGCTTCTTCATGCCCTGTTTCTTGAGATCGAGCACTGCATTGCGGATATCGTTGCTCACGTTATCGGTAAAGCCGGTCTGGAGAATATATCCTGTCTCCTTGTCCAGCATTCCTGCATACTCGACATCCGGAAGGTGGATGCGCTCACGCGTAATGGTCACGTTGCATTCTTCTCCGGTGCGGACCTTCTTTACACGGAATACAACCTGAGTACCAGGTTTGCCTTTCATCTTTTCTGTACATTCAGCGGCCAGATGACCTTTGGTAAGGAATCCATCCACAGCGATTATCTCGTCTCCGCATACCAGTCCGGCCTTTGCGGCAGGACTGTTCTTATATGGCTCATTGATGTAGAGAGGTTCCTCGCGTCCAGCCTTGTAAATCACTGCGCCGATTCCGCCGTATGTCTTGTTGATCAGCATCTCCATATCCTCGTTATCCTCTTCAGGAACGTAAACGGTATAAGGATCGAGCTCATTCAGCATGGCATCGATGGCGGCACGATGCATACGGTCGACAGGGAGCGAGTCGACGTACCACTTGTTGAGTTCCTTGACTATGGAGTTCTCGATTTCGGACCACTGTCCGAGCTTGAAGTCCTTGGACTGAGCCGACGCGCTAAGGCAGGCGACGCAGATTGAAAGGGCTGATATGATGATTTTCTTCATGTGCACTTGGTTTTTGTCTGCCGCGAAGAAAGCAAGCAAACTACATACCACAAATGTAACCAAAAAATGATTACATTCGTGAATCAAATCAAAACAGACTGTCAAAGATGAAAATCATATTCGCCACAGGCAATAAAGGCAAGCTCCGCGAAGCTGCGGAGATTCTTGGGGAAGGCTTCGAGCTTGTGACCCCTGCAATGATGGGAATCACCGAAGATATTCCGGAAACAGGAGATACTCTCCAGGAGAACTCGATCCAGAAAGCGGATTATCTGTTCGAACGCCTCGGATGCGACTGTTTCGCCGATGACACAGGCCTTGAGGTGGACGCTCTTGGCGGTGCACCTGGCGTGCATTCCGCACGTTATGCCACTGATGGGCACGACTTCGCAGCGAACATGGATAAGCTTCTGGCTGAACTGGAGAAGGTCGGAGCGATGACTCTGGAGCAGCGTACTGCCCGCTTCCGCAGCGTGATAACACTCATCTGGAAAGGCGAGAAGCATTTCTTTGAAGGTTCATTTGAAGGCTATATCGCATTTGAGAAAGCAGGATGCGGCGGATTCGGATACGATCCCGTCTTCATCCCTGAACGGAGCCAGCTTTCCGAGGCCGGCATGGACACTGTATGTCCGGAAGGCTGCACGGTTGCCGAATGTCCTGATGACCTGAAGAACGCAGTGTCACATAGAGGCAAGGCTCTCAGAGCCATGGCCGCATGGCTGGCTGAAAATAAATAATGGCCAGGGGGGGGCGAACCCTTGACTCATGAAATTAAAATGGCGGCCTCGAGAGGTCGCCATTTTTCTGTATCGGGTTCTTCCCGGATTACTTCGCAGGGAGAAGGATTGCAAGAAGGATGTATGCAAGAAGACCTACACCGTAGCCGAATACAAGAATGATGAATGCGATTCTGATGATGATAGGATCGATGTTGAAGTACTCAGCGATACCGCCGCAGACTCCGGTGAGTTTCTTGTCAGAAAGTGACTTTGTAAGCTGCTTTGCCATAATATGTTAAATTAACTGTTAAACTGATTCAATGTTCTTAGGGTTCATGAGTTCCTTGCCCTCGGCGCTGTATGCGTACTCGATGCGGTCGGCATAATGCTTCTCGACCTTGCCGCGGACAACCTTCATGGTGCTGTTTACGAGACCGTACTTCTCGGTGAATGGCTCAGGAAGGACTGCGAGAGCAGCAGGAAGCCATCTCTCAGGGAACATGCCGGCATGTGAGCCGCCCTTCTTGTATGAGTCGACCTCTGCCTGGATCTGCTCAAGCATCTTCTTCTTTCCTTCTGCGGACTCTGGATCAAGACCTGCCTTCTTCACGAGGTCGCGAAGAGCGTCCTTGTTAGGAACGATGAGAGCGATGGTATATGGATTCTGCTCGTTGTGGAGGATTACAGACTCGATATACTTTGAACCATCTGCAAGTGAATCCTCGAATCCCTCAGGACTGTACTTCTCGCCGTCAGAAGAAATGAGAAGAGACTTGAAACGTCCGGTCACCCAAAGGTACTCAGGATGCTCCTCGAGAATATATCCCATGTCTCCGGTATGGAGCCATCCGTCCACTACGGTGCTTGCTGTTGACTCCGGATTCTTCCAGTAGCCTGCCATCACGTTCTCTCCGCGGATTACGATCTCACCACGCTGACCGTATGGAAGTGCATTTCCCTCGTCATCACAGATCTTGATGTCCATAGGCTTCACAATACGTCCAGATGATCCGAAGATTGCGTGGCCCATCGAGTTGGCGCAGATGATAGGGGTAGCCTCGGAGAGGCCGTAGCCCTGGAACATAGGCATTCCGATAGCGCAGAAATATCTCTGGAGTTCAATGTCGAGGAGCGCACCGCCACCCACGAAGAACTTGATGCGGCCGCCCAGACCCTGACGGACATTCTTGAAGATGATCTTGTCGAAGAGAGCCATCAGAGGCTTTCTCCAAAGGTTGAGAATGCCGCCGGCATTATAGTACTCCTTGTTATAAGCGATAGCATTCTTGAGCGCGAAGTTGTAGAGCTTCTCTACGGTAGGGCCCTTTGCTGCAATGCCCTTCTCGATGTTCTTCTTGAAGTTGCGGGCAATTGCAGGAACTGACAGCATCACATGAGGACGGATCTCGTTGATCGCGATAGGAAGGTTCTTGAGGGTTGCAAGAGGAGTCTTGCCGACAGGAACGGTAGCGATGCTTCCGCCATATGACATCATGGTATAGAAACCCGCCACATGAGCGAAACAGTGGTCAAGAGGCAGGACGATGAGCATGATGTCGTTCTCGTCGATGCTGATTACCGATGCACCCTGAGCCACATTCGCGGTATAGTTGCGGTGGGTAAGGATTACACCCTTAGGGTCAGCGGTGGTACCGGAGGTATAGCTGAAGGTAGCATAATCGTCAGGCTGTATGAGGGCGATGCGCTCGTCAAGAGCCTTTGGATTCTCTGCCATGAACTTCACACCCATTTCGCGGAGTTCGCCGATGAACATTTCCTTCTCGCCGAGATTCTCGACAGGGTCAAGGATGATGATCTTCTCGACGGCAGGAATCTGGTCCTCGATCTTGCGGATCTTTGGAAGCTGCTGGCCGGAAACAATGATGAAACGGCTGTCAGAATGATTGATGCGGAAGAGCAGGTCGTTGCTTTCCTCGAGCTTTGCTGAAAGCGGAACGTTCACGGCTCCTGCGTTAAGGATTCCAAGTTCGGAAAGGATCCAGAGATTTCTGCCCTCAGAAAGGAGAGATACCTTCTCGCCCTTCTCAAGTCCAAGAGCCATCAAACCGGCTCCATAGATACGGCCTTCCTCACGAGTCTGCGCAAATGATGTTTCGGTCCACACGCCGTCGATCTTCTCACGCAGGAAAGTGTGGTCTGCGAATTTGTGGGTATAGTGGTCTACAAATTCGATAATGGTCGGTCTTTCTGTCATAAATATACGGTTATTTGATTAATCAATATCTGGGAACAGGCCGAAGAGCTGGCCGTCGATCATGTCAGTAACTTTCACAAAGTCTTCCGGACGGTTGCCGAACTTGATATTGTCGGCATCGATGACCAGAAGCTTGCCTTTGTATTCCGAAATGAATTCTTCGTAGCGCTTGTTGAGACCTGTAAGGTACTCGATGCTCATGCCCTGTTCATACTCGCGGCCACGTTTCTGGATCTGAGCGACCAGATTCGGGATGGATGAGCGGAGATAGATCAGGAGATCCGGAGCCTTGACGAGTGACATCATCAGCTCGAAAAGATGGCTGTAGTTCTCGAAATCCCTGGTACTCATCAGTCCCATGCCGTGAAGATTCGGAGCAAATATCTTGGCATCCTCATAGATTGTCCTGTCCTGGATGATGACCTCATCGAGCTTGGAGATATCCACTATGTCCTTGAAACGCTTGTTGAGGAAATATACCTGGAGATTGAACGACCATCTCTCCATATCCTCGTAGAAGTCGGCGAGATATGGATTGTAGTCGACAGACTCGTACTTTGGAGTCCAGCCGTAATGCTCTGCAAGCATCTTGGTAAGGGTCGTCTTACCGCTGCCAATATTACCAGCTATAGCTATATGCATGAGTTACAAAAGTTTATTATCATCAAAACTTAACAGTCCGAAAAGTGCACCGTCTATCTTGTCGCGGACAAGAGCGAAATCCTCGGGACGGTTCTCGAAATCCAGCCCGTCGGCATCGATGACCAGCAGCCTGTCCTTGTATTCGGAGATCCACTTCTCGTATCTGGAATTCAGGCCGGTCAGGTAGTCCAGCCCCATGCTCTGTTCATAATCCCTGCCCCGCTTCTGGATGCGTCCCACAAGTTCAGGGACGGAACATCGGAGATACACAAGGAGATCCGGAGCCTTGACCGTCGACATCATCAGCTCGAAAAGTTCCATGTATGTCTCGAAATCCCTGTCGTCCAGATTGCCCATGTCATGGTTGTTGGCGACAAATATACGCACGCCTTCCATGATTGTACGGTCCTGCACTATGACATCCTTGCTCTCGGAGATGGCACGCATGTCATCGAAACGCTGAGCCAGGAAATAGGTCTCGAGCGCAAATGACCAGCGCGGGATATCCTTGTAATAGTCCTCGAGATAGGGGTTGTAGGTGACAGACTCGAACCTGGGAATCCATCCGTAATGCTCGGCGAGCATCCTGGTCAGAGTAGTCTTGCCGCAACCGATATTTCCTGCAATGCCTATGTGCATCCTGTCAGTCTATTAATTATACACCAGATGCAAATTTAACAAGCTTTTTCGTATTTTTGCCATCTACTTATTACTTATGACAAACACGATACCCGATATAAAACAATTCTGCTTCAATCCGCTTGGAGCCAATTGCTATCTGATATGGAACGGAACGCCCGAGACCGTCATAATCGATCCCGGGTTCAGCAACCAGGAAGAGAAGGATAGGCTTTACTCGTTCATAGAGTCAAAGGGACTGAAGCCGGCAGCCGTAGTCCTCACCCACGGACACTTCGACCACGTCTATGGTGCGTACCGTCTCTGCGATGACTTCGGCATACCAGCATACATGCAGCCAGAGGACCACCCCATCATGACCGAGACTCTTGCTTATGCCAAGGACCTTGGATTCCAGGACGAGCCGCTCCATGTTGTCACCAAGGATATCGCCGACGGCGACAGGATCGAGCTCATAGGACTTGAATGGGAAGTGATCGGAACACCCGGGCACACTCCGGGCGGCGTCTGCTGGCATATTCCTTCCCTCCACATAATCTTCACCGGAGATACCATCTTCCGCGATACCATTGGCCGCACCGACTTCAGCTACGGAGACTATGACAAGCTCATCGTGGCCATCATGGAGAAGGTGATGGGACTGGATGGAAGCACAGACATCCTTCCCGGTCACGGAGGTCCTACCTCGATCAGCCACGAACGCACACACAACCCGTTCCTGGTACCGTTCAACGAGAAAGAAGAAATCAACTGGGACGCTGACGGCATCACGATCAACGGACTGGAATAGCACACATGGAAGAAGAGAAGTACAGCGGATGGATCACCATCGAAGGTGCCAAGGCCAACAACCTGCGCGGAGTCGATCTGCGCATACCTCGAGGCAAGTTCGTGGTGATAACCGGATTGAGCGGCAGCGGCAAGTCGTCGCTGGCATTCGACACCATCTACGCCGAAGGTCAGCGCCGCTATATGAACACACTGTCGCCATATGCGAAGCAGTTCATGGGCGTACTGGAGAAGCCTGAGGTCGACAACATCACAGGACTCAGCCCGATCATCGCCATCGAGCAGAAGACCACCGGAAACAACCCACGATCCACTGTCGGCACCATCACCGAAATCTACGACTTCCTGCGCCTTCTGTTCGCCAGGGCTTCACGCGCTTACTCCCCTGAGACAGGTAAGGAGATGGTCCGCTACACCGACGCCCAGATCGTGGACATGATCATGGAGAGCTATCACGGTGTGAAATGCATGCTGCTGGCTCCGCTCGTGAACGGCCGAAAAGGACATTACCGCGAGCTCTTCGACCAGCTGCGCAAGCGAGGCTACACCCAGGTGCGCATCGATGGCGAGCTCATGCAGCTAAACACGGTCGATGCCCTGGACCGCTACAAGGGCCATTTCATCGAGCTGGTGATAGACAAGCTCAAGCCAGGTGACGGAGACGAGAAGCGCATACGCGAGTCCGTTGCCACAGCACTTTCCATGGGCAAGGGATCTCTTGCGATCATGGATCCTGCAAGCGGTGAACTGCACCACTACTCAAAGCATTTCGTGGATCCAGAGACTGGCATTTCGCTGAAGGAGCCGGCGCCGCACTCTTTTTCGTTTAATTCTCCCGAAGGCTACTGCCCACATTGCAAGGGTCTGGGCATGGTCAAGAACATAGACATCGACAGCATCATACCGGACCGCAGCGTATCCATCGCAGACGGAGGTATCGTGCCGCTCGGCAAGGTTCGCGAAAGCAAGAAATTCGACGCGATACGTGCTATCGCCCGCAAATATAACTTCTCACTCTTCGACCCTGTCGAACTGGTCCCGGAGGAAGGAATCAGCCACATCATCTTCGGTTCCGAGGACCTTCTCCGTATCGGCGAAGGCGTCTATTCGGAAATGATCAGCTTCGCAGGCATCGCCGAGGATGTAGAGGACAAGATAACCTGTCCTGTCTGCGGCGGAACGCGCCTGAACAGCGCAGCCATGTGCTTCAAGGTCGATGGCAAGACGATTGCCGATGTGTCTGCAATGGAGATTTCCGACCTGATGACCTGGCTGGAGAGCCTTCCCGGCAAGCTGAACAAGAAGGAAAACACAATAGCCCGCGACATACTGAAGGAGCTCAAGGACAGGGTGTCGTTCCTGCTGGACGTCGGACTCGATTATCTTACCCTGGACAGACAGACCATTTCCCTTTCGGGCGGCGAGGGGCAGCGCATCCGACTGGCGACCCAGATCGGTTCCAAGCTCGTCAACGTCCTGTACATCCTGGACGAACCCAGCATCGGACTGCACCAGAAGGACAACCGCAAGCTGATCAGCTCGCTCAAGAAGCTCCGCGACGAGGGCAACAGTGTCATCGTCGTCGAGCATGATTACGAGACCATGTGCAGTGCCGACTGGCTGGTCGACGTCGGTCCGGGAGCCGGCATCGAAGGCGGTGAGATCTGTTTCAACGGACCTGCACCCGAGCCGGGCAGCAAGGTGGACGGCGCGGAATCCATAACCCTGGACTACCTGAGCGGCGAACGAAGCATAGAGATTCCGGCTGAGCGAAGGAAAGGCAGCGGCAAGATACTCGGCATACGCGGAGCCCGCGGCAACAACCTCAAGAATGTTGATGTGGACTTCCCTCTCGGCTGCCTGATCGGCATCAGCGGAGTAAGCGGAAGCGGCAAATCCAGTCTCATCAACGAGACGCTGGTACCAGCCCTGATGGCTCACTTCTACCGCAGCCATGAAAAGCCTCTGCCATATGACGAGATAGTCGGTCTCGAGAACATAGACAAGATAATACAGATCGACCAGAGTCCTATCGGACGCTCCCCTCGCAGCAATCCTGCCACCTTCACGGGAGTGATGACCGACATACGCGCCCTCTTCGAGAACACCCCTGACGCCAAGGTACGCGGCTTCAAGACCGGACGATTCTCATTCAACGTGGCCGAAGGCCGTTGCGAGAAGTGCAAGGGTGCAGGAATCAGCGTCATCGAGATGCGTTTCCTGCCTTCGGTCAACGTCGTCTGCGACGAATGCGGCGGAAAGCGGTACAAGCCTGACACTCTTGCCGTAAAATACAAAGGCAAGAACATCAGCGACGTGCTTGAGATGAGCATCACCGAGGCCTACGAGTTCTTCAAGCCTGTACCGAAGATTGCCCAGAAGCTCAAGGCGCTTGTCGATGTCGGTCTTGGATACGTACGTCTCGGCCAGTCTACCGTCACCCTTTCGGGCGGTGAGAGCCAGCGCATGAAACTTGCTGCAGAGTTCTTCAAGAAAGCGACAGGCAGCACTCTTTACATCCTGGACGAGCCGACCACGGGTCTCCACTCCGAAGACATCAGAGCATTGCTCGAAGTGCTCCAGAGGTTGGTAGACCAGGGTAACACCGTGATTGTCATCGAACATAATCTTGACGTTCTCAAGAGCGTCGACCACCTGATCGACATGGGTCCGGCGGGCGGTGCTGCAGGAGGACGCATACTTGCAGCCGGCACTCCGGAAGAGATAGCCGGAATGGCGGACACCCCTACAGGACCATACCTCAACGAAATACTGAACAACAATTGATATCATGACAAAGATAGAAGCAGCAAGACAGGAATACCATGACTGGTGTGAAGCAATAGGGATCGAAAGCCTTGACCGTCTCCGCGAAGTACTTGAGGAGGGAAAGGGCATGGAACTCATAAACCTCTGTGAGGCACGCCAGGAGCGCAAATATGCCGGCGTGGCCAACCAGATTTTCTGGAACAGGAAGAGAATGCCCATCGTCATGATGTCCGGACCTTCTTCCAGTGGCAAGACCTCGTCATCGCTTCGTATTGCGCAGCAGTGCCGCGTGCTGGGCATGTCTCCAAAGGTAATCGAGCTTGACAACTACTTTGTTGACCGTGACCAGACTCCAAGGGACGAGAACGGAGAGTATGACTTCGAGTGTCTCGGAGCCATGGATATCGAGCTTCTCAACCAGCAGATCAATGACCTGCTCAACGGCAAGGAAGTAATCATTCCGAAATACGACTTCGTCAGCGGTTACAAGAAATTCGACGAGAGCCGCAAGATGAAGCTTGAAGAGAAGGATGTCCTCTTCATGGAAGGCATTCACGCACTCAACCCTGACCTTACCCCGGCGGTAGACCAGAGCAAGATCTTCCGTATCTATATTTCGGCCCTGTCCGCTCTCCCAGGCGGCGAGAAGGTTCACAACTCTACTGTTGACAAGCGACTTCTCCGCCGAATCGTCCGCGACTACAGAACCCGTGGAACATCGCCTGAGGCCAACATTCTCCGCTGGCCAAGCGTCCGCAGAGGAGAAAAGCTTTATATCTTCCCTTACGAGGAAAACGCCAGGATGGTGTTCAATTCTTCAACATTGTACGACCTGCCGGTCCTCAAGTATTATGCAGAGCCTCTGCTCCACGAAATCGCGGAGACCTCACCTGCGTATGAAAAGGCTCAGCAGCTGCTGAAGTTCCTTGAGAACATCAAGGCGCTCACTCCTGCCGAGATCGCCGTGATTCCTCCAACCTCGATCATGCGCGAGTTCATAGGAGGCCAGAAACTCTGGTAAAAACCATTCCCAACCGTATAAATGAGTATATTTTCATACTTCAAGATCAGTGAGCCTGCCAGGGAGAAAGTTCCTGCCGACAAGGTTCACGATCTATATATGACATATCGACGCAGGACCTTCTGGAGCGCGACCGCGGCATACAGCCTTTACTATGTCTGCCGCCTCAGTCTCAGCGTGGTCAAGCAGCCCCTCATTGACGGAGGCATGCTTACCGCCAGCCAGCTCGGACTGATCGGTTCGTCCATGCTGTTCGTCTACGCAATAGGCAAGTTCATAAACGGCTTCATCGGCGACCATTGCAACATCCGCCGTTTCATGGCCTTCGGCCTTCTTATATCAGCCGTCATAAATCTCATCCTCGGATGTCTGGGAGTATTCTCCGGCATCGGTGCAGGCGGATCCGGGCTTATGTTCGTGGTGTTCGCCCTTCTCTGGGGTGTCAACGGACTGATGCAGTCAATGGGATCTCCTCCCGGAGTCATCCAGATCTCCCGCTGGTTCCCTCTGAGGGAACGTGGCACCTGGTACGGCATCTTCTGCGCGACCCCATACCTTGGCAAGTCGCTCGGCCTCATGATGCTCGGTGCCGTGGTCAGCACCATCGGGTGGCAATGGGGCTTTGTAGCCAGCGGTATCGCAGGCCTGATCGGAGCCGCTCTCGCAGCATATTTCATCTCGGACACACCTGAAAGCGTTGGTCTTCCTTCAATCCAGGAGATCTCAGGGGAACAGATGACCGCCGCCGAGAAGAAGAGCACCAAAGACGCCCAGTGGGGGGTGCTTCTCAGCCCGGGCATCTGGGTCATCGCACTCTCGGGCGCATTCGACTACATCGCACAGTATGCCGTGACTGACTGGGGAATCTTCTTCCTCCAGAAGGAGAAGGCGTTCTCACTTGCCGACGCATCACAGATCATAGCCCTGTCAACCTTCTTCGGCGTGCTTGGAACAGTGAGTGCCGGATGGCTTTCCGACAAGGTCATGAAGGGCAACCGCGTAATGCCCGTATTCATCTCCGGTGTGCTTGCCAGCCTGTCTCTCGCGGGATTCCTTCTATGCGGCGACAATTCACTGATCAACATGATACTCGTGGCCGTGTTCAGCCTGACCATAGGAATGCAGCACTGTACCGTTACTGGCATGATGGCGCTTGACCTAGTTCCACGCAAGGCTACAGGAGCCGCGCTCGGCATCATCGGCATCTCGGGATATGTCGTTGCCGGCATCCAGGATATCATCAGCGGCCACCTCATCGACGCCGGCGCAGTCATCGAGAACGGCATGAAAGTCTACAACTTCACCACGGCGTCAGTCTTCTGGACCTCCGCCGCCATCCTATCCTTCCTCATCCCGGTCATCGGCTGGAATATCATCAAGGCAAGACAGAAATAGGAATTCAGCTTTGAATTCACCGTAAAAAACAGATACGAAAGGTAAAAATCTTATCTTTCTAAACACGTAACCGAAAGTTTTTCCGTTTTTTACAAGAAGATATGGTTACTTGTCTGACCTTGCGTCCATGGAAAACTATCGCAGAATACATGCGCCGGAGTCAGACTTCGAGCGCGAGCCTTCAAGGAAGGACAAGTATCAACATCTATTGATTGACGACGCGTTCAAGCGCGTCTTTGGAGAGGAGGGAAAGGAAGACCTGATGATCGGACTGATCAAAGCGGTGCTCCCGGAACTGGACATCGTGTCGTTGACATACATTTCCAACACCGCCCCACACCAAGGCACGGACACGAAGAAAAGCGTTTATGATGTGCGATGCAAACTCGCGGACGGGACGTATGTCATAGTGGAGGTACAGCAGAAAGACCAGTTGAACTTCATGGACCGCGCGCTCTACTACGGCAGCATGCCGATATCGAACCAGGTTGGCGATGGAGGTGAGTATGCCCTTGACCCTGTAATTGTAATCGCATTCCTTAATTTCAAGCTGAAGCACGGCCCCGAGTGGAAGCCGAGGATAAAGAGCCACTACATGCTCAAGGATGCCGAGGGCAGGGACACGATGACGGACAAACTTCAGTTCGTGTTCATCGAACTCAAGCGCTTCACAAAAAAGGTCGAGGAGTGCGAGACTTTCGAGGAAAAGCTATACTTTTGTATGCGGCACATGTTCAAGCTGGAGAACCGTCCCGAGAACCTTAGTGGAGAATACTTTGACAATCTCTTCTGGACCGCGGACACCGCGAACATGACGGCAAAGGAACACGAAGCATACGTAAGAGCCATGGCATCAGAACGCGACATAAGAAACCAGATCAAATACGGCATCCAGCAAGGCATCCAGCAAGGCATCCAGCAAGGTAAAGCTGAGGAAAAGCTTGAAACAGCAAAAAAACTTAAAACTGCCGGCATCGCTTTGGAGACCATCGCAGAATGTACTGGGCTGGAGTTAGAAATAGTGAAGTCATTGTAGCACCCCCTTAGATTGAATAGGGACCACCCGTCAGGTAGTTTTTGATATATTGCTGTCCGCTAAAAGTTAGCAAGTAATAAGATATCCATCCGCAGTGTTGTTATAACGACATTGCGGATGATTTTTCTGAAGGTAAGCCCCTTAACTGAAGAGAAGCAGTTCTTCTGGAGGCGGATTTGGATCCGACTCAGCTTCTAGAAGCAGCTTTGTCCATTAATACTTTATTCAGGTCAATGGTGGCTTCACTCTATACTCCATAAGGCCTTCCGGCGTCATGTAGGCGGTATCATCAGTAATGATACACAAGGTTCTTCTTCATCTTCGTGACATAGATTACGCCACGGATGGTCTGTTCCTCGAACTTTCCATAGTCGATATAGGCCCTGTCCAGAGCCAGGATATCACCTTCGATATAGTTCGTGGGCTTGAGCATGAAGCTGTCGTTTGTTGCTGCAGATGTGAACCTAACGTCAGACGGGACGCCTTCGTTGGCGTGTATGTTCGTATGGACTTTGATGCCGCCTTTCTTCTTTCCTGTCTTTGGATGGCGTCCGACGCCCTTGAAAAGCATGTTGGAGAACAGGGTTACAGTCGTGGAGTCTATGATCTGCAGCCTGTTTATCCAATTTGACTATGGATTCTTCCGGCTGTCCGATAAAATGGCTACCTCTGTTCATGGTTACTTGTGTTTTGTCGCAGAAACAAAGATAACTAAAAGGCTGGACCTCCATTTCGGAGATTCAGCCTAATTTTTTGCTGTGTCAAAAAGTTTCAGCGGACAGTAATAGTAAATTTTACCAAATTCAAGAAGCATTAATGGTAAAATTGTCAAATTTCAACCTCATTATCATTTAATTCAACCCTTTCAATTGACAATATTGCCCATTGTTTTGGGTAACATTCCAGATTAGGTGCACACAAATATCGGGAGAACGAAAATAACAGCAATTATTGACATGATCAGACCTGAAACTGTTCCAATTGCAAAGTCAAACCAGAAAACCTCAGTTGGCCCATCTATCAAGAACGGAAGAAGTCCAAGGACAGTTGAAAGAACAGTTAGTAAAATTGGGGCAATCTTTTGTTTAAATGCAGAAAGATATGCTCTGATGTCTATTACATTCCGGTGTTTTATGTTCGTTTTTCTGGACGCATGAACAAGATATATTCCTGCATTTACGGTTATTCCGCAGAGCATCACAAAGGCGGCGAAGCCTCCCTGATCGAAAGACAATCTGGAGAATCCGAAAGTCAATAATACCCCCACAAATGACACTGGAATCATACTTATCACGGCCAAAGGATACTTCATAGACTCGAAGGCTATGCATAGCATTACATAGATGGCAAGTATTATCAGTAATATAAGCCATGCATAGTTGCTTTTCTGCCCATAATTCCGGGCGCCACCTAGTCCTTCAGCCTTGTAGCCGACGGGGAGCACAAATCCGTTCATATAATCCACTGCCTCTGAAACTATCTGTTTCGTGATCTCGTAATTCCCAATAACATCAAACATTACATTGATTTCATATGACTGGTTGTCCTTAACGATATCAATGCCTGTGCGGCGTTTCTCTATGCCGCCAACATTCCTTAACGAAATGAGTGTACTATCAGCTGCGACTGGATCATTAAGTGCATGCCAAAGGTCATATTCGTCACGGGCAGAAGAACGGAGCATTACAGGAGTGGGGGCTCCTTCCAACACCACAGAACCAACGGAGCGTTCGAACAGCTTTGACTCAATGGCCGAATAATATTCGTACGGACTGATACCGTATGCTGCAAGCTTTTCGAAATCATATTTCATGTTGAATTCTGTGGACGGTCTATCACCGTTCCCACCACGGATTTCCGGTCCAATCACTCGTTTGTTTTCTGACAATTTGTTCACTAACACCTCGCCAAACTTCAACAACTGTCTGTAATTGTACCCATGGAGCTCGATACCGTAGCTCTTCCTGTCAAGTACGACATGATTAGAAAAATAGTTATTGTCGAGGCCACTTATTGACCAATTTGCACCACCAAAATTGACGGCCATACCTGTCACCAATCCCTTTATCTCTATGGGTGTAGCTGTATGTTCATATTCTGGTTTGAACTCTACAGCGATACGGGCGTCATCATAGTCATTCACTTCTGTACGAAATGTGGATATCTCCTTGAAGCCTGCAAGATAATTCTCCATAGACTTGATAACCTCGTTTAGTTGGTGTACAGAACTACCTTCGAGCATGCCGGCACTTATATAGAGCACAGCCTTTTCAGGCTCGCGATAGAAGTTCGATCGGTTCAAAACTTTGTTAAAGAGGGCGAATGATGTTCCTAATACATTGTCGACAGTTTCTCTGTTGTCCCTGTACGGACCCCATGTGACCATCCTCTTCAGTATATTGTCTAATATTGACAGATCTTCCTTGCTGTCGTACTCCTTGGCGTTTGGAAGAAGACATGTCGGGATGCCGAACATCGCTACAATAATGAAGACATACATCCATCTGTGTTTCACTCCCCAGTCGATGTAGTCTCTGTATATTCTCTGTAGCTTGGCTCGACATCGAAATCCTACCAATCGTTGGCCTCCTTTTCCATACTCAACCGGAATATAATCAATTAGAGCAGGAGCAAAAAAATATGACACAACGAGGGACAATACGAGATTTATGGCGATTACCCATATGAAATCCGTAAGATTTAATCTCTCTTCTTCAGGCAGCAGCATAACAGGCAGCACGGCGACGATGGTAGTTGCAACAGCACATACCAGAGACCCGAATGCCTTCTTGTTATGGAAACGACTATAGTGGTCAATCATCATTATCGATGTGTCAATGATGATTCCCAACGATACGGTGATGCCGGCAAGCGTATAAATATGCACTTGGAGTCCTACAATATTGTATATCACTACAGCGCTCAACAGGTTGACCGCTATGGTGATGATAGCAATGAGTACGTACCGCCAGGACCTGCTGAAGAAGAACACGAAGAGCAGAAGTATGAGCAGGCAAAATCCAGTCCGGAGATATATCTTTTCAAGTTCCGAACTCATATATTCGGATGCATCGTAATCAATACCTACACTGATTTCTGGCGGGAAAGATTCCTGCAAACGCAACATCTCTTCTTTGATGGTATCAGCAGTGGAAATGATATTGGAATTGGTTGTCACACTGACAGCCATATTTATGGTATTCAAACCATTAATGCGGTAATATGACTCCGGAAGTGCCTCTTGATAATGCCAACAAGCAATATCACGGAGAAAAACCATCATCCCATTGCAGTTTTTGATAGGAATAGCACCGAAATCCTCTTTTGAGGTCCCCGACATTCTGACCGTTATGAGCCTGTCCCCTACTTGAGTCATACCGAGCACATGGTCATCGAATGAGTCCTTAAACGCAGATGCAATATCATCAGCACTTATCCCATGTAATGATGCTTTATCTGCATCAAACTCTATTTCAACCTCATACGGGGTGACACCGGCCAGTCTGACACTGGCAACTCCTTTGATTGATGATATCGGCGTCATGATATACGAGGTCACATAGCGTTCGATTTCACGGGAAGGAAGTTCACTCCTGATATTGTAGACCAACACTGTGGTAATCTTGCCTCCTGCCCCCATTGAGATCTCCGGGTAGGTCATCCCCTTGGGCAAACTTCCACTGATGTTCCTGATTGCAGATGCCACATCGAAGCGTGCTGCCGTCATGTCGGTACCTTTAGAGAACCTGGCTATTACAGATCCTCCTCCCCTAGTAGACACAGATCTTGTTCTGCAGCATCTACTGGTGCCGGAAAGTACTCCCTCTATCAGAGCTGTAGCTTCCGACTCGACGATCTCAGCAGAGGCAGTCCCCATCGAGTATGTCACGGTGATGCTACGTTCCTCCGTCTCCGGCATGTACTGAATATTTAACATACCGATGGTAGCAATGCCTATTATGGACAACGCAACCATCACAATCAATACAGAGTACGAAGAAAGACTATGGGTCATCTGGTCTGTTTCCTATGGATTGAATAATACATCGCCGGGAGCACGAAGAGGCTGACTAAAGTGCCTACTGACATGCCGACAATAATCACTACTGACATAGGATACTGTAGATCTGCACCCATACTGCCGCGTGACAGGAACGGTAGGACAGACAGGACCGTGGTAAGTGAAGTCATGACAATAGCCTTAAGACGACGCTTGCCGGCAAGAAAGATGGCATCTTGAAGTTCCTTACCGTCACGTATCATTCTATTGATTGTATCTATCTTCAAGATGGAATCGTTGACGACGATACCGCATATCACGATAAGGCCGATCATGGACATGATGTTGATGGAAATGCCGAGCAGCCACAGAGAAAGTAGCGATACAAATATGTCGATCACAACCTCAGAAAGAATTATCAGAGGTTGGGAGAGAGACTCAAATTGAGACGCCAGGATAAGATACAGTAGGAGAATAGCGATTATCAGCAAAATAGAGAGTTCCTTGACCATTTTACGGCTTGAGAACCAAGAACCGGCAAATGTTACGTCAAAGTTACCCATGGATCTCACAATCGATGACACCGATGTTATCGTCTCACGGACTTTTGAACCCGGCATGTCCATATCTAGAGGATAGTAGTTGCCATCAGGACCGGACATGATAGATTTCAAATCATGAATGAAAGTCTGCCGCATCACTTCTGAAACAGGAATGTCGAAACCATCTGCCTCAACAACGGTTCTAGATAGGACCGTATTCAGGTCATCGTGGCCGTTTCCTGTGACTACCGGAAGGGTGCGGGCACCTTGGACTATATCAAACAGATTATTCTCATTCAGTGCATTACGTAATACTGCATCTAATTGGCTGTAAGTCACACCATACAAAGCCATTCTCTCAGGATCGGCGACGAACAACACGTCCGTCTTCATCGGAGCATGGTCAATGCCACAATCTGGGAGAGCTTCTCTAATTGCCCTTATTGTGCCATCCAGTAATCCAGGATCAATATCCGGACGGTTGGATGGACGTAATCGTGCTATCAGTATGTTCTCACGGTCGGCGAAAACCATATCGAAGATATTACCTGATGCCTTGAAACCGACGATAGCATCAGGATATTCCTTAGATATCAGTTCTTGAAGCCTCGCCTGGGCAGCCAGAAGCGATTGCTGATCAGCAAATTTCATGTAGATAGAAGACTCTGAGGATGACTGATCATCACTGTGGCTGAGTAGAAACTGCTGACTTCCCACATAAGATGTCGTATGTAGGGCTTCAGAACAGACACAACTTTCAAGCATAGCCGTGCGGCGTTCATTCTCCTCAACGGAGACATGACTATTCCAATCCACCTTGAGAATGCTCTCCGAATACCTCATTTCAGGTAGTCTTTCCTTGGGTATGAAGGCAAAGCATATTGCCAAGCCGATAAGCGACAGAACGAGTATACTCCAGGCACGTCCCGGATGATTTAACATATGTCCAATCACGCGGTTGTCCCATCTGAAGAGAGCTTCCTGCACTGAAAGCCTTGCAAGCAACGGATTCTCCCGGAAACGTGTCATACCTTTGTACAGACACCAATAATAGACGGGGATGACGGTTACCGTGACAAAATATGAGACCAGAAGGACTACGGTGATAGTCATCGCTTGATCGTAAAAAAGGGAGCCCGCGATGCCGCTAGTGAATACCAGAGGGATGAATACTGCACAGGTGGTCAGGACAGAGCTGAGCATAGGAGCAGCAACCTCACGTGTGCCATCAACGACAGCGTTCTTAAGGTCGCCGTATCGGAGCCAACGGTCTGTGATATTGTCGACAAGAATGATGGAGTTGTCCACCATCATTCCTACACCGAGCAGCAGACCGGACAGGGATATGATATTGATGGAAAGTCCGAGGAGGTGAAAGGCGTTCATGGAAATCACCAGTGCTACAGGTATGGTCAGAGAGACAAGGGCAGGAGACCGGAAGTCTTTCATGAAAAAGAATATGACCATACAGGCTAAGATGATTGCCATTATGATATTGCGTATTAGGTTGTTGATGGAAAACTGTAGCAACTCGGTCTGGTCACGTGTCAGCTCGAATCTGACATCAGGATAATCAGCAGAGAACTGCTCCAACAACGAACCTATTCCTGATTTAAGATCAGCCATTCTGGCCTCGCTCTGTTTGATGACCGCGAGGCTTAATGCCTCCTGGCCGTTGGACCGGACTAGACCCGTCCTCTTGGCCGGGCGTACAGATACATCTGCGACATCGCCCACCTGAAGCAAACGGCCGTTATGGGAGAACCATATATCTCGGATGTCATCTTCTGAGCCTACATTGGATAAAAAACGCACATTGTAGCTGTATTCCCCGTCATGGATGGACAGAATTCCAAGCTGGATGTTGGACCCTCGTATGACGTTTTCGAAGTCTGCCAGCGTCATGCCGACCTGTTTCAACTTCTCAGAATCAGGGGATATGAATACTTCCTCCCGAACAAGGCCACTGATGTCTACCATCGCCACTTCATCCAGTTGTTCGATGCGGCGGCTCACAACATCCTGGGCAAAACGGCTCATGTCTGTGAACGTGCTTGACGAGCCCTCAGAGAGAGTCATATCCAGATAGAAGGCTGGGATGTCTGAAGCACGGAATTTCTGTACCTTGGGACGTTCTATTCCTGATAGGTATGACATAGAACGGTCTATCTTTTCATTGACTTCAATGAAACTGTAACTTATGTCTGTGCCATGTGAGAAAGCCAACGTTATGGTCGAACCACCGTCTTTCGACTCCGTGCTGATATCCTCAAGCCCGGATACTTGGACGAGCTGATGACGAAGAGGCGTGATGATACTTTCATCAAGCTCCCTGGCCGACATCCCAGGAGCCTCAACCTGAACAGTAATATATGGCACGTCCACTTCCGGAATAAGAGATATCGGAAGAAGTTTCATACTGACCACTCCTAGTACGATTGCCACCAGGGCGATCATTGTGACCATAATAGGCCTGTCTAACAGTGTCTTCAACATCGGATCATCTTATTTCTTGAGGACGACTTCTGATCCATCAGCAAGATTGAGATTGCCGGACACGATAACATGGTCTCCAACCTGGAGGGCTGCACCTCTGTCGGCATTTGCTGACACGACATAGGAGTCGCTGTTGGACTGGAGAACATTGACATAGGTCCAATGAGCCTTACCGTCATCGGTATAAGTGAAAAGGACGTCCATGTCGTCACGAATAACGACAGCGCTCTTCGGCACGACAAGCTGTCCAGACACGGTCCTCTCGACCATTACCTTGACATTCATTCCATCAAGCAGAGCACCATCGTTGTACATCTGTGCACGCACAGAAATCTGACCGTTGCTTTCAACCACAGGGTTGATTTCGGATATCTTACCATAATAGGCCTTTGTGATATCCGCATACGGTGAGATTATAACAGTGAGCCCCTTTTCCAGGAAAGAATACTCGGATTCCATGACTTTGAAATCGACATCCAAGACCGAATCGTCCAATATCGTACAGAACACCTGAGATGTCGATGCTTGATCGTATGACTTAAGGCTAATACCAGCCACCCTGCCCGAAAACGGAGCCACAAGCTGTGTACCTGCAACCTCGTTACGGATACGTGCGAGAGAAATACGCGCCGCATTGTACCCGGAGCGCATCCTCGCCATGGACATGACCTCCTTCGAGACATCGGTCGTATCGCTTCCATAGTGACCCTGCCCGGCAAGGAAATCAAGCAGATCAAACTCTGCCTTGGACATGGAATTCTCCGCCTCCCGTAGAGAAAGGACGAGATCCGGACGATTCACCTCTGCAATTCTCTGTCCTTTTGACACATAATCTCCATTGGAAACCTTCACAGACGAGAGCACACCCGCAGTCGTAAACACCATACCTGCACGTGTTCTCGCATGGACGATGCCGTTGGTCAGTAGCTGCCTATGAAAGTCCTTCATTTCAAGAGTCATCACCTCCACCTCATTCTCATATGCAGTCTGCTCAAGCCTGCCATCATCCCTCAATGCAGAATCTCCGCTATTCCCGCACGACACTGTTGCCAGCAATGCCAGTGCCAACATAATATTGATGCTTCCTCTCATATCATTCTTCAACCATTTCCATGACATCCACGTCTATGTCACTCTGTTTTATGAAATCATATAACGTATACTGTCTGAGGGTATAATAGTATTTCCAGTAATTGCTGATATCCGTCACGTACTTCTCAATGGCTGTGTCATTTTCGCTCTGAGCAGTGTTCAGATCGGTCACAGTCGCATTTCCTGAACGGAATTTATCCACCATTAGGTCCAGTCTCTCCGAGGCAATATGTCGCGCACGGCTAGACACCTGACACTGATTACGTTGATTGTTGAACTGCCCAACTGCAGTAAAAATAACACGGCGGAGGTCATTTTCTGCCTGCTGTACCTGAGCCTTGACGACCTCTTGAGCGGCTTTTGCCTTCTGGACCTTACCTCGTCCAAGTCCCCAGTCGAAAATCGGGATATTGAACGTCATTCCCACAATTTCCTGATCCAAAGGATTGCGATAAGCTCCGTTGAATGTATTGTCTTTCTGTGATAGACCGAAACGGGCATATACTGACATAGATACGCCACGGTCTGCTTTCGCTTTTGCTATATCGGATTCGGCATTGAGAAGGTTGATTTCGTTGTTTAGACCAAAGATAGAATTATTCAAGGCCCTGTCTATGACCATATCATAATCCATCATCAGATCAGGAAGAGCATCCTCAAGGATAGGTACAATTTCTTGTGTCTCGCTATAGCCCAGCACTGAATTGAATGCCATCTGAGCTTCTCGAACTTTAACCTGCTGTTCATTAATAGAAATACTGTCATTGAGCATTCTTAGCTCGAGCTGGAGACATTCATCACGGGTCACGGTACCGATGTTGAGTCTCTCCTTTGCAATGCGGTACATCTTAGAAGTATTTTCATAATTGAATTTTGCGACATCCAGTCTCATCCTTTCTAGAATGAGATTGAAAAAAGCGACCACTGAGTTTACTGTGATTTCCTCCATCGATTCGATGTATCTTCGACGCCCATGCTCGTACTCCTGTGGCTGTATCTTTTTGTCCCATTTGAACTTGTTATAGGCAAACAACGGTTGACTATATGAAATGGTAATTGGCTGGCTATACCATGTAAGGCTACGGTCATGTCCGAACTGGTCAAGACGGTTTAAGTCAGAGTAGAGAGAAACGGTTCCTCCAGTCAATGACAGATTCTGTGAAGCCCTGACGCCGACGCTGTTGCGAAGATTATTGGTAGCAGCATAATTAAATGATCCGTCTTGATAGCTTTGAAGTAATGTGAGCGAACGGTCATAGTTCATCAAGTCTCCGTAGATTGACAGCGATGGAAGGAAAGTCGCCTTGTATGCTCTATATGACCAATATACCGAGATGAAAGCATGTTTGGCTTCCAAAGCAGCGACAGATTGGTTACGTGCAACAACTATTGCCTCTGACAAGGTCATTGACTGACTTTGAGCTCTTAATACGTCACACAACAGCATCAAAGACACAAAGCATGCAGTTATATACCTAATCATATCATACTATATTTGGCGATAACACAGAAAAAACTACTTACTGAACAATTCAGTAATGTCATACCGATGAAGCTCCTCGGTATGATAGTTCACTACATATAATTGCCTTTCTTCTATATCGATATCAAAGTACAGTGCCGGTTCGGGCAGAGTAATCTTAGCAATCGGGGCGCCATTCCAAGAAAATAGATGAACTTCAGCAAATGGAAGCATGCCACGGTCCAACTCGTCAAACGTTGCCCCCAGGTACAGGCCGGCGACAAAAGAATCAAATGGCTTGGCATCATAATATATTTTCCTCATTTCAGTTTCGTCAATCATCCCCATCTTTTGTATCGACTCTTTTTTCTTTCCAATAATCGCCGTTTTTGAATCATTACCAAACAATGAGTAGAAATGGACCACATTCATCCTGGATCCGAATTCGGCCACACGTCCTTTACCATCCAATACGATTTCCGTCGATAGTATGTTTGCATCAACCGCACTGAAATTATTCAGTATATCAATAGAATGATTTGTCGATATCTGGTTACCAATAATACATCTTTCATATCCACTGTTATCTGATTTGATTCGTCTGCATAGAAGAGATTGGCCTTCCGCGATAAAATAATATCTTGAGCCTTGCTCCATGGGCAAATTCTCAAACATATAGTTCCAAACGAGTGCATCGGATTCAACACTGGCATCGAGATCTATTATTAAATAATTGCCTTTCCAATCATACAAGCCAGCTTCCCCTCCTTGAATACATATCCATGACATAAAAGGTTGATACAACACCTCACCGGGACCACGTCCAATCTTCAAAAGCGGGCTGCTTAACGCGGAACCATCTTTCGTATATGGAATCAGACATCCGATACTATCTCTCACCGATAATAATATATAATTCTCAACGAGTTTTATCCCTTGAACTCCAACTACATTGATCGGGACGATATCAGGTTCCTTAACCTGTACTGTTGCAGGGAAAGAATCTATTAATACATTTTCATCTAAAACAAATGCATCACTAATACCAGAACAACTTACGGACGATACTACCAATGACATATAAAGAATAGTACGAACCAACTTACAAACGCTATTGCTCATAACATTACTTATTTGGTTTGCAGTAACTCATACCCCCGTGGATCCGTCCTGGTATCTCAGTACAGGTACCACAATACAACTCTGTATCAGCGGGATCCGAAATTATTGATTTATAACAACGTACGTAACTACCGTGTTCCACTTCACATAGAGACTCAATATTAGCCTCATACAGAGCAGTCTTATCTTTGCTACTGAATAGAACGAAAGAGCATAAAAAAACTGATAAAATGAATATCAATAAAGAGACGAATCGCTGCTTATCCATATATACTGAACCAATTTACCATGAATAACAAACGCTTTTTTTCTTTCCTCTTCCCGGCTGCTCGCTACATGTACCACAATAAACAACCATATCCGAAGGATCTTCTATGAGAATGCGGCTACACTCTTTACCTCCACTCTCAACTGACGACAAAGCATCAACATTCGCAAAATACAAACGGCTTTCTTGGGGCAATCTTAGGCATATGCCAGATAAGAAAGCGATGCCTAATGCAAACACAGTAATAACATAAATAGTTTGATGTTTCATATCTTGATAATTTAGTTAGTTCATAAATGTTTCCATATTCTATCCCATCGAATTTTATGGGTCTCTGGGTCCTTGGATTTCCAAATGAATAATCCTTTTGCCCTAATATGATCTTCCGGGAGAAGACCCCAATACCGAGAATCTTGCGAATCCTCTGTGTTGTCTCCCGCAACGAAATAATAATTCTTTCTAAAAGTATAGTCCGACTTCTGTTCTTTACATAATTGTGAGATGCTATCCTTCTTCGTCCCCGTCTCCCATTCAATCAAAGTCTTATACAAAAGCCACGTTCTGGCATTTATCTCTATGGTTGTCCCTTTTGATGGTATGAGCAATGGTCCAAAATTCAACACTGTCCATCCTGGATTCTCCTCATGTCCTGGCCAAGCGTCTAGACAAATACCGATGCTGCGTGCTACAGAGTCAGATACTATTCCCTTCAGCCTTTCGACCAAAATGTCTTGCGATTCGATGTTGCCGATGTCTCTTTTCTCACCATCGATGAAATAATGTCCATTTCTGATTTCAAGTGTTTCCCCAGGGAGCCCAATACAACGCTTAGCATAGAAACGTCCGCTTTCCGGATTTGCAATACTATCCCACCTCTCAGGGTATGGGAAGTGAAAAAATATTATATCTCCATGATCTATCCTGTCATGTCGAAGCTGGGAAGCAAGAACGCAATCACCTGGCAGTAGAGCGGGTGTCATCGAATCAGTCGGTATCCTGAAAGACATCACACAATACATTCGCATCAGAAGATATGATGCGAACAATAGAGAAATGATGCTTACTGTATTACAGATAACGCTTATTGCCACGTCTTTTGAAATATTCTTCATAGCAAAAAACCTGTCTGCCATCAATCCATCTGAAAGTCTGCTCCTCTTGTCCCTTGGTATGGTCATGGAGCCATAGAAGAGCTCCACCCGGGACATTGTCATACTCTAGCCAATCCTCGGTCGCAGTCTTTCTACCAAGTGAAACCCAGCCATGGATTCCGTCCTGATAGAAAAGTTCGTAAGTATCACCCGGACTGACATAGTTATCGTCATTGTGAGGCACATGGTCTATGCGTAAAACTCTCGATGCGCGTTCCATTTCGAATGTGATGCTTCCTTCTCGGGATCCGGCTTCATATCTGGTTAGATTCTCTCCATCGATGGCCTTCTCGGCCGAGTATGCCTCCTGGCTATATAATGGCTCATCCGCTTCCTTCACGTGAAGAGGGATTTTTTTCATTCCATCTCTGTCTGCAAACACTTCCAATTCAGCCAGACTCAGCCGAGCCTTTTTCGGATGGCAGACTTTAATGTACCTATATTCAGTTGACAGTTCCGGATAAGAGACTCGCTTTCGTGGGACTCCTTTTGCAGTATAAGTGGTCGTCAGCACATCCCAATCTATACCGTTTGTACTGCCTTGTATCGTCGTACTATCTTGATATTCACTGGCTATAACCCAATACTCTGTCAATGGATGTTTTCTAGTAAGACGAATAGTCTGAGGATTGTCAAAGTCAGGAATGAGTGGAGTCACTATGTTGTCCGACTCCAAATAGAACGGATAGCCGGATGGCTGGTTCTGTCCGGTATTGGATACGGACAACGGTTGATAGACCTGTTCTGTCTCGATATCCTCGATAAAAGCCTGTCCCATCATTGAGCGGGAATACGTTCCTATAGGGACCCATCCATTAATCGAAAAAACGCCAATGAGTCCTCCTGCCAAGCATCGGTCAAGATGTGATAGACGGATCTTGTTGTGCGGGTAATACATTTTCGTGACATCTTCACCATTTCTATATACCTTTCCCTTTGAACAATGATTGAACCAGTCTCGCGATGTTGTTTCACGACCATACTCTGTAGGGAGCATGACTCCTGTCGTATCCATGAAGACATTCCAGCTATGCCCAAGATACGAATCCGGGGCATAGACATATAGATCCGCTGATGCCGGTATTCCCAGAGATCGTAGAATGTACGTGACCATGTCGGTTCCTTCCCGGCAAGCACCGACGGAGTACTTGAACAGATATTCGCCTCCCAATCGTGGAGAGTGAAAATCATTCTCATATACAAATGTTGTACTGTTCTTTAGATACTTATGCAGACTTATTACAGCATCGACGACATCTGTGCCCGCATAAATTGAGTCCATTACAGGAACATACTTATCGGCAAAGGCACGTCTCCATCTCTCCGGTTTTTCATCCCCTATTCTGTAAGGCAGAATATATCTGCAAATGTCATCAAAGGAATAATATTTACCCCATGGCCATTTTTCAACGGCTTCGAACGTCATGTCGATATTCTCTATAAGGTAGTCGGATGACAATGTCTGAGCATCATAAATGCGATCAACACCGATTTCATAGCGGTATTCAGTCCAACGCTGTTTTCTGGCGGGGTCAATTGCTCCATAGACAGAGATATCTGCCATGGCGGCCTTGATACTGTCAATACCAGATCCTACAAAGTATGATGCGTCCTGCATGTTTGCAATAAGATATCGCGCGGCTTTCAACTTGAGAGGGTCATTTGAATAATGATCCAGCACCTTTAACAATTCAACCTTATTTCTCCCTGCCAGTGCGAGAGTCTTCCTTATGGCACGAGATTCGTCAATTCGTGAACAACCGACAAAAACCAAGACCGCAATCAGGGCCGTGAATAATGTTAGTTCATTTCTCCGCATACATCAAGATTCATTTATCCATTACTCTTTATTCAAAACCGCTTCCGCCCTTTTACGAAGGTCGGTCATGCTGGATAGACGTTTATTGTACGGCATGGACAATATAATTTCTGCATAGTCAAGGGCTGCGTCTGAATCTCCTGTCTTGTTTTTTAACTCCATTAACAGAACAAGAGGATACAACCTGCATGGTACCATATAATGGGCATGAAGATACCATCGTTCTGCAACTTCGTACTCGCCCAATGCCTCATAATTCTTTCCTATGATGTTGCTGAACATTGGATCAGAAGAAATCCTGAGTCCTTCAGTGAGAATGATAGTACTTTCATCATAACGCTCTGTTTTATGCAATGCGTACCCATAATCATATAGAAAGCGATAATTACCTTTGAGTCGCGAGTATAATGGACGATACTCTTCCACCGCGTCTTCATAAAGCTCCATCGTGCTGAGGTAGCGTACATTATCCCAATGCTTCTCTGCGTCGGTCTTGAAATGTATGCATTCTGAGGGGTATGAGAAGAAGGCAAATACAGCAAGTACGATGACGCCATATGCAAAAGGTGATTGGAAATGAAGAAGAATAGAGGTCAATGTCAAGACTCCTACTATTAAGCCAAGCATGGCTGGAACACCATGCTCAACCCCGACTTTAAGGTATTCATTGAAAGCATATTCCGGACACCCCGCAGTCTGAATAACTTTTTCATGTCTCTGCTTCTCCGAAAAAAAGGCAGCTTGCGTTTTACCATAAACGCCTAATACACTGCCTGCTCCATACCCATGCCACGGATTGTCTGCTATCGCAAGCAGTTCCATATGCCATATATGAAGCCTGCCCAACGCCGAATCTTTTTTCATGTAGAAAGACGCCGTCATAATTATCGCCAGAGCGACAACAATGGCTGTTGTCCA
Organism: Bacteroidales bacterium; assembly: GCA_024402135.1. GTDB lineage: Bacteria > Bacteroidota > Bacteroidia > Bacteroidales > UBA932 > Cryptobacteroides. Next base: position 93,615 of record JAKSJN010000004.1, on the reverse strand, counting down.
GCCCCGGTTTTGTGCAATCCACAAACTGGGATCAAACTCGTGAAAAACCAAAATGACCATCGCTACGGCTATACCAAGCCACGCGGCCCTACTCATAGTAGCCGGAAGAACAATGAAACAAAGCGTACATGAAACAAGCGAAATACACAGCAAAGTTCTATTCAACAATCCTGTCGTTTTTCTGTGTTTAAGTGCATATGCGGCCAGTACGGCGATAAGAATCGCCAAGCAGCCGCCATAGGGACCGGGATTGGTGAACGTGCCTGTCAGTAAGAAGATTGAATTGCGAGAACTAGCAAGCCCCATAACCTGAAATAGCCCTGTTACTGATTCGTAAAGGGCTATAACGTTAAAGATGATTATCACCAAACTAAATATCATCAGTTGTTTGGCAGTCTGAAATCACATGCGAATAATGACTCTGTAGTAGAATCAAACACAAGCAATTTTTCATGAACAAAATCAATGTCAAAAAAGTTTATGTTTCGATCCATTTTCACCGAACACAACGGGTAACCATCCCAGTTAAAGAAATAAATGACTGGAAGGGCTTTCAAATCATACTTGTCCTTGTAAACAACACCGAAGAAATCATCATAGGCTCTTGCATCATAAAAGACAAGTTGCATGCTTGTGGCACCTTCGTTAAATAGTTTCTTGACAGACTCTACCTTTTCTCCGATACGAATAGACTTGGCGAAAGATTTCCCTCTGATACCGTAGATGTTGATGTGATTCATGAACAATGGTACTTCTACAACAAGATTCCGTTCTTTGTTTACTCTTGTATAAGTCGACATGATGTTAAACAGGAACGAATCTTTTATCTTCGGGATCGAAACAGAATTCAAATGATCAATATATTCGTTGGACGATTCGCCGCCTGCTAAACTCAACACACGTATCTGAGAGGTGGCATCGTCCGAAATATGTCTGTATAGGCAATCATTATCTCCAAGATATGAATACGATATGACACCGCCATCCTCAACTGGTAAATTGATTTTGCTTTTGACCATTGAAATCTTCTGGTTTCTCACAGACTCGTCTACATTCCAATCTATCGCACTGGTATAGCCATCATAAAAGTTTACATGAAGGTCGTCATCCTGTGTATAATAGCTGAAATCATTAGTGAATAATTGATTATAGACTTCAAGTGGCCCGTTACCTATTTGAATAAAACTACCCTTGAATTCCATTTCCGGCCAATTGTAGACATCTACCAGCCCCTCCTTGTTGCTGGTTGTAACCAGCAGTTTATCATTCTTGACTGTAAAGTCAGTACAACCGATCGTGGCAAGCTCAATCTTCTGCGTTTCCCCAACATGAACATCATAGGGTGTTTCAGACACAACTGTAACATCCTCAAATATTAATTCAGGAGATTGTTCGGATGAGCAGCCACAAACAAGAGCCATTGTCACCCAAAAAGGAGAGTATCTAACTATTTGTAACATTTGTTCAAAGTGTCAGGATCTCCACAACCATTAATATATCTACACTCTGGGCAATAATACACCTGCATCCCAGGAGCCGCAAATATCGAATCATAACAGTCATGATTCTTCTGCCAAGGCCATTCTATCGAAGCAAGAGCATCAATATTAGCTTCATAACTGCTTTCTTTGGAATTTGCGTTCATTACGTAAACAAGGAATGACAGCGATAGTGAAAACACCAAGCCGCTAACAGCGGTAATTAATTTTGTTTTACTCATAAATTGAAAAGATTTTTATTTAAACCGTAATTATTGAAAACGCTCTACATCTTGTATTTTAGTATTGCAGAGCTTTTGTTTGCAATTATCTTATCGTATTCTTTTTTTGATTCCGAATCCAATAATTCACGTGAGACAAAAGATGGGAGGTTGGCACTATCAACGTATTTATACATGAACTCGTCCACGAATACTTCGGGAAAGAAACTCATTCCTTCTTTAGTCTTCTCAAAAATAAGGGACGACCTTTTTTCAAGGTCATATATAAACGTGTAAATCTTTCCTCCATTAAATAATATCATAGCATAGATCTTTCCAAACCTGGCCTTTATGTCAATAAACGGAGATAGCTTATGAATCGAATAATCCATCATAAAACTACCATAGTCTCGAGCAGAATTATCCGTAGGAATATCTTTCAATTTGGCCTGAAAACCACCGAAATCCCACTCAATATAAGGCGTGACTCTTCCCTTTGTGACGTCAATATGTTCTATCGCACCATCATATGTGCGATAAACATACGGCTGCCCATCTTGGGTAAATAACTGCGATCTCGCAGTAAGATAGTCCTTTAGATATATCGGAGGTTGATACGCAAAAGAACTGATTTCCTCGAGTTCAGAGTTCAGTAACCAGATTTTATCATCCTCGCGGAATGAATAAATTATGTAGTTGTTCCCCAATTGGAGGTAATTATATGAAGAGAGCGGACCTTTGCCTATATAGCCCAATTCTGAATGGAAATCAAGTGAATCACGGGTATACCTCATTATCTTGCCCATAGGGTTGAGAACTTCAATCAAGCCAAGATCCATATTGTAATGAATCTGGCATGCCATAGTATACTCACCTGGTCCACGTCCGACTTTGTTAGCAAAAGACACTAATTGGCCATCCATGTCATATTTATGTAAGGTCATGGAGTTCTCGTCCAGGATATAAAAATATTCTCCATCGCAATCCATCCAAGTAGAACCTGAATATACATCATTACTGATTGGCTGTGTCGTACCTAAGCCAATTACGTGGATTTCCGAACATATATCATATATTGAGACCTCTTTTTGAAGGTTCTCGTTGATATCGACCGGTATAATGATAGTCGGAGCATTCTGTTTCTTGTGACAGCTTACCATCACAAATAGTAAAGACAAGATGAGAATGTGACTAATTACCCCTTTATGCGCCATATAGTGTCATTTAGAAAAATACTCGCTCGAGGAAATTATGGCATTAGAGTATAACCCCATTTATCGCAACTGCAATTATCAGATGGGATACCAGACCAAATGCACCTATAATAGGGAAACGCTGTCTTTTCGTAGAAACATTTTCCACATCGTCCTGCAGAACAGGAAATGACAGCTCCTTCAGTCTGAGATAGGGCTTCATAGTTGGCGAACAGTTGTCCTAATTGTTCTTCAAGTGTTCTTTTTGATAAAACTACCATAGATGCAAGACATGCGCAAATAACACAAATCCATGTGGTGTTAGAGCGTATAATTGTCATATACAAAGATTTATTGATTTAAAATTGTTTCTGTAAAGATCTCCCATAGTCTATCCGAATCCAAAGGATTTCCAACAAAGGCTGGAAGTCTGTCTTTGTTTAATAAGAATACATGGAAACGTTCATCCGAGGGAATATGTTGATTTAGTCTTGCAAAGGAACCTTCTCTATCGACAAACACGCTATGATCGGATGCGGACAGTCTTATGTCCCTTATTACTTTATCATATTCCTCTGGCTTCGGACAGAATAGAATTACGACATCGAATAATCCTGAATCTTCTGCCAAATGAAATAGTTTGTCGTACTCAGGCAAGTGATTGATACGGCAAGAAGAGCACGCCGTACTGTCATTATAAATAATCAACTTTGGGCGAGAACCATCAAGATAGTAAGGGAAAACCTCACCGTTCATTACCTCAGTTAAGCTGTCCGGTAAGTTAATTTCATGCCTGACGAAATTTAGGTACTTCGTCTTGAACCTACTGTTCTGGCAAGAACATGCCATGGCCAAAACGAGATAACATAGAATCATTTTTATTGATATATGCCGTATGCTTAATTTAATATTAATATCCATGCAAGAGTTTTTTCTTTTGAATGGTTCCGTTACTCATTTCAATTACAGCATTATGCCTGCTACGTATTAGAGACTTTAGAAGGTTTGGGTTAGAAACATAATTAGGTAATCCTGGTATTGTGTCGCATGCTTCATAACGGAGGACGACGAGAGGCCCTTTGTTATGACTGATATGGCTTACCCTTTTACGTTCTTCCGTCGTAAAAGATTGCTTTTGAACAAGAATAATGAAGTTGGATGCCTTGGTGACAGTATCTGTGATATCTCTGTACTGGTTGTCAACTATACGAAATGTAGGCATGGATTTGACATCAACTCCTATCTTATAGCCACCTGTGTCTAATATGGATTGTTGCAAAGTTCCATACACAGGAATACCAAAGGATATGGACACAACAAGTACTAATGTAAATGCTTCAAGAAGAAAATTGTTGCAATTCGCACATGTTATGTTACGCTCTGAAAATAGGTATAGCGCAGCTATTACAATCAGGACTCCATTTTTGAACAAACTCTTCTCAGAGGACATTGGAAACAGGTTTCCAAAACACCCACACTCCTCTATTCGGTATTGAGGGATGAAAGTCGATAATGCTGTTAAGACAGTGAAAAAAGAAAGCATTGAAAGAATGCCCAGTATAGGAAAAGGCTTCATCAGGCCAAGAAGCAGCATGGAACCTAGCAGCATTTCTAGCCCACATAAAAATATTGACAGAATGTCAGCACAAGCGGATGAGGGACCAATTCCATAAACTTGAAGATACTCATCTATCTTCAAAGATAAACCATATGGATCAAGCCCTTTCAACAGACCTGAAAAGATAAAAGTAATACCTAATATGGCTCTTCCCAATCCTCTAAATACCATTCGCAATTATTGAGAATTAGACTCTATCATATCCTTTCTGTCAAACAGCGTATGAATGAATAATGACATAAGAGTCTCTACTCTGTTATTATACGATTTCCGTTGAGCAATGGGCTTTATATACAGGACCAAACAGAATTCAGAAGACGTCCCTACCTATCTTAGGTCTTTTTCCCTTGAAAAAAGACACAAATCAGTTTGCCTCTATATTAAAGCTTCCAAAATAGGACTTACCATAGTAAGTATTAATCGAGATTTCATAATATCCTTCTCCAACAAGTCCAAGGGTATTTGAAAAACCGTTCAATATTACAGCCTCATATATCATTTGTTCGCCATTGTCAATATTATATATCACAACATTTAGCACATCATTATAAGGGGCATAGAAACGAATACCATCTTCAAATAGGTAGCAGGATAATGTCTGACCATAATCGGGCATTCTAGGGATTCCTCCATCTTGTGAATTTTCATGTATCACAATCTCCTTAGGTGGGTTATTATCGTCCGCTATCAAGTTGATCGAGACCAAGAACATGGTCAGAAAAAAGATTGTCCGAAGACTTTTCGTGAGATTCATATTTTTGAGTTATTTGTTTTCACAAAATTATGAACCTATTATTCTTCATGTACGAAAATGCCGTAATATCGCGTTACAAAGTATGGCATTTAAATGGTACTAACTTATTGATTTTCAACGGGCGTCAGTCAATTACATAATATACACTCTTGCGCATATCATATACTTAACAGGCTTATTATCAACTATTTACCCCCCCCCTGTAACGAATCAACTACAAAAAGCAAGGTAGATAATCCATATACTTTCCATTTTCGTAAGATATGATTTTGTTTTTCAGCCTATGTCTCTTGACCCGGACATTCTCACGCGAGATATTCATGAGAACAGAAATGGATGTATTGTCGAAGCCCATGATCAGGTAGCATAAAAATCTGATGTCATCGTCAGTCATTTTCGGGAAGTCCATTCGGATTGATGTGATGATGCCAGACAAGCAGGAATCTATCATTCCTTCAAGAACCTTTAGCGAGGAAGGTTCAGATAATGATACAAGCAAGTCATCAACACACTTGTACAATCGCTTATGTATTTCGTTGCTGTTTACTAGATTGTTCGGATCAAATGCCTTGCTGATCTGTTCAAACTGTTTCCTGAATAGAGAAATATATGACGTACGCAGCTGTGACAGTACTTCTTCTTGCTGTTCCCTTGTCAACGTCATTTCTTTTTCCATATCTGAAAGCATGCGGGTGGATTCTTCCGCTGCGGATATGAGCCGCTTTATCTCAATATCTGATTCCCGTCGTTTTCTTGCTGCAATGATTCCAACCATTACGGCTATCAGGATGAATAACAATGAAACAAGAGCCGCTGTTATAATTGCGAGACGGCGTTTTTGAACGGCTCCTTCTGCAATAAGTCTGGCATTGTCACTTTGCGTCTTGAAGAGGGATTGCTCCAGCTTTTCCTTGACATATACGTCTTCGTATGAGCGTATCTTCTCTATCAGAATATGTGCAAGCTCATAATCTCCTTCATGGACTGCCGCCAATCTCCTCCAATGCTGAGCTTTATAATCAGATGGGATTTCTCCAACCTCTGTCAACAACTGTCTCGCACGGCTCTTGTCATTTTCCAGTAGGAGGGCATAGGCATAACAGGCCTTATCCTCTGCATCTAGCGGAATGCCCAAATCCAGCATCCTCCCATACACTTCAACAGTCTCACCCAATCGCGGTGGTTGGCAATACATGAGATTCCGTGCAAATTGAGACGCAGCATATCTCCTGTACTGAAGAGAGTCGATTCCTCCTATCACTTCTCTCAAGAGAGAATCAGCTGCCTCAAAGTCTCTAAGGTTATGCATTATTAGAGCGAGCGAATATTTTGTTGCTCTCATGTTTCCCTTATGTCCTAATGTCGCAAATGAATCATAGGCCTTCTTGGTATACTCCAACGCCTCTTTGTCATTATGAGACCGCACGAACAATCTTCCTATCGCAGAATAGGTTAGACCATTGAAATAGTAATCATCCGTTTCCGACAGTGAAAGAGCCTTCTCAAACGTCAATATGGCATTCTGGTAATCTTTCGCATGTTCCAAGACACGACCATAGTAGTAATGCATACTCTTCCTGTCGGACGTGTTTCCATGCCTGGCATAGTAATCGACTGCCGGTTGTATCACAGACAGCCCCGCCGTATCAATGTAACATTTATCCATCGCAATCACATAGAGAAGCGAGTGCTTTGCAATGGAACGTCTATCCTTACCGGATTTGATTGCAGGATTGTCCTTCATCTCCTCTAGAAGTGACAGGGCTTCTTCTGGTTTGTCCGCAAGATGCGAGTCTATCTCCTCCAACTGCTTCATGACCGGAGAGGAGCATGAAAATACAAGGAGAATGAGTATAAGGGAAAGTGGTCTCATCTAATGCGCATTTTCACAAATAAAGCAAATACCTTCCATTACTGGAAGGTAGTGAAGAGAAATCGCGTTACACTATTCTACCTCTTTCGGATGTTTTTTGATTCGTTTTGGATACAAAACAACAAATATCACTAACAAATACATTATTTATTCTATTGTATATTAGCCAATTGAACAAACTGTAACGCAGAGCATGGTCTTGCTTAGAACGTGAGAGGATCTTAACCTCCGCGCCACTTTGGTAAAAAACATATCGCACAAAGTAAAAAACACGATTTGTAGATTTTTTACTGGAAGATATGTTTTCTTGCCGGAACTTGCGGCCATGGATAAGTACATTAAAGCCATGACGCAGGAGTCAGACTTCGAGCGTCAGCCTTCCGAGAAGGACAGGTATCAGCATCTGCTGATAGACGATGCGTTCAAGCGCGTCTTTGGAGAGGAGGGAAAGGAGGATCTGATGATCGGACTGATCAAGGCGGTGCTCCCGGAACTGGACATCGTGTCGCTGACCTACATCAGCAACAATGCCCCGCATCAGGGCACGGACACAAAAAAGAGCGTGTATGACGTGCGCTGCAAGCTCGCGGACGGGACGTATGTAATCGTGGAGGTGCAGCAGAAGGATCAGTTGAACTTCAGGGACCGGGCCCTCTACTACGGCAGCATGCCCATAGTGAGCCAGGTTGGTGAAGGAGATGAGTACGGCCTTGACCCGGTCATTGTAATCGCGTTCCTGAATTTCAAGATGGAACACGCTCCCGAATGGGAACCGAAGCTGAAGAGCCGCTATATATTGAAAGAGGTGGATGGCGGCGACATGATGACGGACAAGCTCCAGTTCGTGTTCATTGAACTTAAGCGTTTCACAAAAAAGATCGATGATTGCGAGACTTTCGAGGAAAAGCTATACTTTTGCATGAGGCACATGTTCAAACTTGAGAACCGGCCAGGTAATCTTGATGGAGTGTATTTCGACAATCTCTTCAGGACGGCGGATATCGCGAACATGACGGCAAAGGAATACGAAGCATACATAAGAGCAATGGCATCAGAACGCGACATAAGAAATCAGATCAGATACGGTGTGGAACAGGGCCGTAAACAAGGCCATATACAAGGCCTCGAAGAAGGTCGTATAGAAGGTCGTATAGAAGGTCGTATAGAAGGTCGTGAGGAAGCCAGAACCGAAACGGCAATCAAGATGAAGGCCGCAGGCATCGCGCTGGAGACCATCGCAGAGTGCACCGGCCTCGATATAGAGACGGTGAAATCACTTTAATGGACTATGACAATACCGAAAGACGGAGGCTCGATTGAGTCTCCGCCTTTCGTATATGGCGAGGGCCAGACCCTCCGCATCACTAGAACTGCACCCTCCAGCTGAAGTTCGGTAGGCATGCTGCTACACTTAGGAGTAGTCTTTTCAAAGAAGATAATTGCTTTATGATTTTAACGGTATTTGTTGCGGGATCGGCGCTGCTTCGGAGCGCGGACCTCTTCGCGTTTTTCAACAGGGATCGGTTCAAGAGCTTCTTCTACGAGCTCGTAGTCCAGAATCTTCTGCTCGAGGTTGGTGCCCTTTACGCGGATGCGGACCTTGTCACCGAGACGGAATACCCTGCGGGTCCTGCGGCCGACTGTGCGGTAATTTTCGGCATCAAACTCGAAGAAATCTGCCTTGATGTCACGCAGAGAAACCATGCCCTCGATCTTTGTCGGCTCGATCTCGACATAGATGCCCCAATCGGTGAGACCGGAAATGGAACCGTCAAACTCCTGGCCGACCTTGTCCTCCATGAACTCGACGAGCTTGTACTTGATGGAAGCTCTCTCTGCCTCGGCAGCGATGGACTCGCGGTCTGAGGCATGCACGCACTGTTCCTCGTAGTACGCCTGGTTCTGGCTGTTCTCCCCCGAGAGATACATGGCAAGAAGACGGTGCACCATGGTATCTGGATAACGGCGGATTGGCGAGGTGAAGTGGGTGTAGAAGTCGAAGGCAAGACCATAGTGACCGATGTTGACGGTACTGTACTTTGCCTTTGCCATCGAGCGGAGAGCAAGCATCTCAAATGCGTTGCACTCAGGCTTGTCCTTGGCGCTTGTAAGCAGCTCATTGAGTGATTTGGCGATGGCGCGGTTGCCGTTAGACTCGTCCATCTTGTAACCGAAATTGCCCGCGAACTTGCGCAGCGACTCGATCTTCTCGCCGTTCGGCTCGTCATGGATACGATAGACGAAGGTCTTGGCATCCTTTGCAGCACGGCCGTTCATCTTGCCGCTTGTAGCTATGTACTCGGCAACGCTGCGGTTGGCCAGAAGCATGAACTCCTCGATGAGCCAGTTTGCTTCCTTGCTGATATGCTGATGTACGCCAATAGGCTTGCCGTTTTCATCGACATCCACCTTCATCTCAGGGCGCTCGAAACTGATCGCACCTGCGCGGAAACGGCGGTCCTTGAGCATCTGGGCAAGCTTGTGGAGCTTGAGGAGGGCTTCCTCGATCTCTTCGCCCCATACGGCAGGAGCCTTCTCCTTGCTCTTTGTCTCGGCGACCTTGCGCTCGATGACCTCCTGAGCCTGTTCGTAAGAGAATCTGTATCTTGAGCAGATCGCGGTGCGGCCGAACCAGCGGTCAACGATCTTTGCAAGCGGAGTGATCTCGAACACCGCCGAGAACGTCAGTTTGTCCTCGTTCGGACGGAGCGAGCAGAGCTTGTTGCAGAGCTTCTCAGGGAGCATCGGAACTGTACGGTCAACGAGGTATACGGAAGTGCCTCGCTCCTGTGCCTCCTTGTCCACTGCTGTGCCAGGAAGCACATACCACGAAACGTCAGCGATATGGACACCGACCTCGTAGTTGCCGTTCGGAAGAATCTTGAACGACAGCGCATCGTCGAAGTCCTTCGCGTCGGCAGGGTCTATTGTGAAAGTGAGAGTGTCGCGGAAGTCACGGCGTCCCTTCATGTCCTTGGCGGTAATCTCTTCGCTGATCTGGTCAGCAGCATCCTCAACCTCCTTCTCGAAGCGGTACGGGAGACCGAACTCAGCCAGGATGGCATGCATCTCGGTGTCGTTGTCGCCTGGCATGCCGAGCACATCGGTAAGATGTCCCTTCGGGCTCATGTCATACTTCTCCCAGCGATCGACCAGAGCGGCTACCTTCATACCCTGCTTTGCACCCATCGCAGCGGCAGCCTCGGCATCGACCTCGATGTCGTAAGGCATGTTCTTGCTCTGCATGAGTACCCAGGCCTGGGCTCCAATGGTATGGTAAACTCCGACATGCGAGCGGCTGCTGCGCTCAATGATGCTGATAACCTCGCCTTCACGGCGCTTGTCGCCGACCTTCTCGCGGGTAAGTGCTACCTTGACCTTGTCTCCATTCAGGGCGTTCTTGGTCCTGGTCTGCTTTACATAGATATCATCCTGCTCTCCGGGAACGATGACGAAGATGAAGCCCTCACGGGTCATCTGGACCGTTCCTTCGAACTGAGGATAGTTGTCCAGCGACTTGTGGCCGCGGGACTGACGTGAATTCTTTCTTGGGCCCTTTGCTGTCTTCGAGCCGCGTCCCTTTGACTGGCCCCTGCCCTTTCCTGTACTGCGCGGTTTTGCACCGCCACTTCTTCTTTCTGCCATTGTCTTTTCTATTTAGCAGGTTCTGTTTCTTCCCAGATATAAATCTTGTCGCCACGTCTGAGGCGGAAGCCCTCCTCAGGGATCTGGCCGTCAGGCATGATTGCAACCGAGCAGCGAGTACCCTTTCCGGCCTCTTCACAAGGCTGGAGATTGACTCTCATGTCGTCCACAGGGAACTCCACGACACCGGTTGTGGCACCGATCGCGATAGCGTCCATACCCTTCTTCAGGCTTGCAGATTCGACAAGGATTTCGGCGACACCGATACGGTCGAACCAGTTGGTGACCTTGCCGCAGTATACCTTCTTGCGGGTGGCCTGGCTGCCGTAGACATCACTCCACTGGCCAAGGTAGGCACCCTGGTAGTAGCCGTCCCAGAAGCCGCGGTTGAATACCTCCGCAAGCTCGCCCTTGAGGGATGCCGCCATCTCGGGGGTGTAGTTGCCGTCACATACAGCATCAGCCGCACGTCTGTAGCAGCTGGCACAGCGCTTCACATATTCAGCAGCGCGCGCACGGCCCTCGATCTTGAACACCTTGACGCCGGAGTCGATGATGCGCTCCATGAACTCGATGGTGCAAAGGTCCTTCGGCGACATGATATACTTGTTGTCGATGTTCAGCTGGTTGCCGGTCTCCAGGTCGGTCACCTCGTAGCCGCGACGGCATACCTGGAAACATGAGCCGCGGTTGGCGGAAGCACCATAGCTGTGCAGGCTGAGATAGCACTTGCCCGAAATAGCCATGCAAAGTGCTCCGTGGGCGAACATCTCTATACGGATGAGTTCACCCTTGGGTCCTCGGATATCGTCACGGATGATGGTCTCATGTATGTTCTTGACCTGGTCGAGATTGAGTTCGCGGGCAAGCACGATGACATCGGCGAACTGGGCATAGAAGCGCAGTGACTCAGCATTCGAGATGCTAAGCTGGGTTGAGATATGCACCTCCATGCCTATGCTGCGGGCGTACATGATTGCCGCCATATCCGATGCGATCACTGCGGTAACGCCTGCCTTCATGGCGGCATCGAGAGCCTCACGCATGGCCTCCATATCCTCGGGATAGAGGACGATGTTGAGTGTGAGATAGCTCTTCACGCCGTTCTCGCGGCATATCCTTACGACCTCATCGAGATCTTCAGGAGAGAAGTTGTTGGCCGAGTGGGAACGCATGTTCAACTGGCCGACGCCGAAATATACCGAGTCGGCGCCTCCCTGTATCGCGGCATGCAGGCATTCGAAATTGCCTGCAGGGGCCATTATTTCCAGTTCTTTTCTGTCCATCTTCATTTATTTGGCGCGGGATACAAGTGATTCCGCGAAACGCTTGAGGGCCTCTACGCGCACTCCCTTGACGCTCAGGCTGTCGGCGGCGGCAAGCGCGTTGGCAGTCAGTCTTGCGACTTCCTCGCGGGCAAGCCTGTCGATCTCGAGTCCTGCATATACCTTGCGTACGGCATCGATCTTTGCCGATCTCTCCTCGGCTGTATCCACAGGCATCTGCATGAGTGGCTCGAGCTCGGCACAAGCCTTCTCGTCCTCCATGGCCTTGGTGAGCAGCCAGCTCTTCTTGTTGTTCACGATGTCGCCGCCGATAGGCTTTCCGAAAACCTTTTCATCTCCATAGGTGTCAAGGTAGTCGTCTGCGACCTGGAACGCAAGTCCAAGTTCGTATCCATATCGGTACAGGGCATCAGCGTCAGCCTCGGAAGCACCGGCTATGACAGCTCCCATCTTTGCCGAGCACGCCAGGAGCACTGCTGTCTTCAGTCCGATCATCTTCATGTAGTCCTCCATAGGGACCTTGTCGATATCCTCGAAGTCCATGTCGTACTGCTGTCCTTCGCAGACCTCTGCCGCTGTCTTGGAGAAAAGGGCAAGGACCTCTGCGAGACAGTTCTTCGGAGCCATAGCGATGCGACGGTAGCTCTCGATGCTCATCACGTCTCCGGACAGGATGGCGGTATCGTCATTCCATTTCTTCCATACGGTCGGCATGCCGCGGCGCATGGGCGATTTGTCCATGATGTCGTCATGAATGAGCGTGAATGTATGGAACACCTCAAGCGCACACGCAGGCTCAAGGATGCTCTCGTTCAATTCATCCTTGAAGAGAGAGTATGCAAGCAGGCAGAGCCTTGGACGCAGACGCTTTCCTCCGATTGAAATCATATATCTCAGCGGATCGTAAAGGCCGGAAGGTTCTGCGGTGAATTCAATGGTCCTGAAGAGTTCGGACACGGTATTTGAAAGAGTGCTTTCGCTAATCATCAGTTGGTTGCTATTTTTACAAATATACGTAGAAAAGCGTACAATTAATTCACTTTGTCGTAACTTTGCGGCGCAGCAATCCCAAGCTGCTGACAAGTTTAACATTTGCCCGATGACGATTAAAGGAGAAGCTACGGTAGTAAGGAATACGGGAAGCCATTATCTGCTTTCCTGCCTCCCTTCATGGGACCTCTTTCCAGCAGTACTGCGCGGAAAGATACGCCTCAAGGGCGGCAGTTCGACCAACCCTGTAGCGGTCGGCGACCATGTCCGTTTCGAAGCTCCCGAGGATGTCAGCGCGGAGAATCCGGCGACCATCACGGAAGTCCTCGACCGCAGCAACTACGTCATCCGCAAGTCCACGAACCTGTCCCGCCAGGCCCATGTGATCGCAGCCAACGTCGATCAGGCCTGCATCATCGTATCACTTTGCTTCCCTGAGATCAAGCTGCCGTTCCTGGACCGCATACTCGTGACCTGCGAAGTTTACAACGTTCCTGCCGTGATTGTCCTCAACAAAGTCGACATGTACCGCGAGTTCGCCGCTGAGAACATCGAAGCGTTCCGCAGTATCTACGAAGGAGCAGGATATCGCGTCATCGAGACATCGGCAAAGACAGGAGAAGGTGTAGATGAGCTGCGCGATGCATGCCGCGGCAAGGTTACCCTGTTCTCCGGAGAGTCCGGAGTAGGCAAGTCTTCGCTGATCAAGGCACTCGATCCCTCCCTGGACCCAAAGGTTGGAATGATATCCGAGGCCCATCTCCAGGGCAAGCACACCACCACCTTTTACGAGATGTACAAGGCGTGCGGTGACGAAGATCCAGTTTTTCTCATCGACACTCCGGGACTCCGTGGCTTCGGTCTGGTCGATCTGGAGAAGGAAGAGATCGCTCTCTATTTCCCCGAGATGCTGAAGTACGCCCAGGACTGCAGGTTCGCGCCATGCACACACACCCATGAGCCGGGCTGTGCCGTCAAGCAGGCAGTAGAAGAAGGACTGATCAGTCCGGAACGCTACTCGTCATATCTCGGCATGCTCGAAGAAGACAAGAAATTCCGATGAACAGACAGATATTGAAGCTGGCAATCCCCAGCATTCTCGCCAACATCACAGTTCCGATAGTCGGCATGGTCGATGTGGCCGTCGCAGGCCACCTGAACGGCACAGAAGGACTTGCCGCGGCAGCCTTCATCGGCGCCATATCGGTCGGTACCATGCTTTTCGACCTCCTCTACTGGAACTTCGGATTCCTGCGAGCCGGCACAGGCGGCATGACTGCCCAGGCCCTGGGTCGAGGGGACATGACGGAGTGTGCGAACCTGCTTGTACGCTCAGTCGCGCTGGCACTCGCGATTGCTCTTGGAATCTGGATCATCCAATGGCCGTTCGAGAAAGGTGCCTTCCTGCTGGTCAAGTGTTCTCCCGAGGTGAAAGCCCTGGCACTTAGATATTTCCACATACGAATCTGGGCAGCTCCGGCGACCCTGTCACTGATGTGTCTGCGTGGCTGGTTCATCGGCATGCAGGATACCGTCAGCTCGATGGCGACCGACCTTATCGTCAACAGCGTGAACATTGTCGGCAGCATCGTGCTGGCTCTTGGGATAGGTTCGTTTGCCGGTTTCGGCTTCCCTGGCGTGGCTCTCGGAACGCTCCTGGCACAGTATTCCGGACTCACGTTCGCTGTAACACGTCTCATTGTCAAATACCGCAGCAAGGTGTTCTCGGACTTCAACTTTGAGAAGTGCCGCGAATCGTTCCGCGGATCGGAACTCCGCCGTTTCATGACCATGAACAAGGATCTGTTCTACCGTTCGCTCTGCTTCCTTGCAGTGTATGTGGGATTCACGGTCATCTCAGCCCGCTATGGTGACCTTATGCTGGCATCAAGCGCCATCCTTATGAAGCTCCTGATGATCTTCTCATTCTTCGTGGATGGCTTTGCATATGCCGGAGAGGCGCTCACAGGACGTTATATCGGCGAAAAATCCCTGGCAGATACAAGAAAGGCAATACGCTATGTATTCTACTGGAGCGGCGGTGTCGTGCTGCTGTTTACCGCAGTCTATGGTCTGGGCAGCGAGCCGCTTACCCGTATAATGACCTCGGACCCGGAGGTACTCGACGCTTGCGGGAAGTTCCTGCCATGGCTGCTGCTCATGCCTCTTATCGGCTGCGCGGCGTTCACCTGGGATGGCATCTATGTCGGAGCGACCGCCTCTGTATCACTCAAATACTCGATGATATGGGCGGCAGTGTCCTTCTTTACAGTCTGGATTATCGGTTTCTTCGCTTTCGGACTATCGACTGATGGGCTTGACTTCGCTGCCGGCGGCAACGCATCAGTGATTGCAGACAGAGCCATACATGTACTCATGGCTGCATATTTCGCACATCTGCTTGCCAGAGCTGCCGTCCTTACCCTCCGCTATCGCAAGGACATCATCCAGCGATGGTTTGAAGAATCCTAATCCACTGTTCTTGCCCTGAAGATCTCTCTGGTCTTTGGGATTCCCGTCAACGAAATCTTCTCACTGGAGCCCGAAAACTGATAAATAAAGGCTGCCTTGCGGGCAGCCTTATTCTGGAGATGTGGATAAAGGGGTCAGGCCCCTTGATTCACTTAGAGGATCTTGACGGTCTCTCCGGCCTTGGTTTCGTACTCGGTGTAGTTGTCGCCGATGCGGACCTTGAGAGGGCCGCCAACCTGAGACTTGATGCAGGCACTAACGAGCTTGCCACCAGCCCAGGTCATATCCACGATAAAACCGCCACGTGCGCGGAAACCTCTTACACTGCCCTCCTGCCATGCATCTGGAAGAGCTGGGAGAAGATGGATGTAGCCGTTCTGGCTCTGGAGAAGCATCTCGGCGATACCTGCAGTCGCACCGAAGTTACCATCGATCTGGAATGGTGGATGTGCGTCGAAAAGGTTTGGATAGGTTCTACCCATCTTCACCGGACGGCCACCTGCCATTCTTGGACGGCCGAAGCCTACAGTAGGATCGATGAGTGTGAACATGTTGCTGAGGATCGTGAAAGCATGGTTTCCATCGAGCATACGTGCCCAGAAGTTGGTCTTCCAGCCAAGGCTCCAGCCAGTCGCAGCATCACCGCGCTGGTTGAGGGTGACTCTTGCAGCCTCGAAGAGCTCTGGAGTCTCCGGATTGATCTGGTTGGAAGGATAGAGACCGTAGAGGTGAGAGATATGTCTGTGCTCATCGGTTGGATCATCCATATCCTCGATCCACTCCTGGAGCTGACCATACTGGCCGACCTGCATAGGAGGAAGCTTTGCCATTGCGTCAGCGAGGGTCTGCTGGTACTCAGCGTCGATACCGAGCTCGGCAGCTGCGGTCTTCGCAGCAGTCATGATGTCGGTAACGATCTGATTGTCCATGGTACAGCCTGCGGTAAGAGGATTGTCCTTGCCTACTCCACCATGCTCAGGGCTTACTGAAGGAACAACAACGAGGTATCCGAACTCTGGATGAACCTGCATGTAGTCGAGATAGAAGTCAGCAGCACCCTTGATCACAGGATACCACTCCTTGAGGAACGCCTTGTCCTGTGTGAAGAGATAGTGCTCCCAGAGATGTGTTGCAAGCCAAGCGCCACCATTTGGATACATACCCCAGTCAGAAGCGTCCACAGGGCCTGCGATTCTCCAGACATCGGTATTATGATGTGCCATCCAGCCGTCGCAGCCGTACATCTCGCGTGCGGTGATCGCTCCGGTCTCGCTGAGGTCTCTGATCATTGAGAACAGAGGCTCCGCGCTTTCGGTAAGACCGCATACCTCCGCTGGCCAGTAGTTCATCTCGGCGTTGATGTTGATGGTATACTTACTGTCCCATGGTGCCATATGCTCCTGGTTCCATACGCCCTGGAGGTTGGCAGCCTGGCCACCTGGCTGTGAAGAGCTGATAAGGAGGTAGCGGCCGTAGTTGAACATGAGAGCGACCATACCCATATCATCGCTGTTTGTAAATGAATCAAGGCGCTGGTTGGTTGGGAGAGATGCATTTGCACCTGCAGGGAGCTCGAGAGCTACTCTGCCATACTGATCCTGGTATGCATCTACATGACGCTTGAGAAGCTGCTTGTACGACATCTTTTCGGCAGCTGCGAGTCTCTCGGCGTTCTTTGCAGAAGCATTGCCGCTTACATCATGATAGTTCACGAAGTTGGTAGCTGCAGAGATCAGGAGGGTTGTCTCGGTTGCGTCGCTGACATTGATCTTGTCACCGTCAGCTGTTACCGTACCGTTGGACTTTACTCTGATGACGATCTCGGCTGCAAGCTGAGGGTCGATTCCCTCGAGGGCATCGCCCTGGACTACTGCCACGAGGTCGTTGCCGCTAGCCTTGACTTCATTGTCAAGACGGGCGCTGTATGAAAGGGTGAAAGATGTCTTCTGGTCCTCGGTGAGGCGCACTACGACGATCTTTTCAGGCATTGATGCAAATGCAGTTCTTGTATAGTTCACGCCGTTTGAGGTGAAACTGGTAGTATTGACTGCATTGCTGAGATCGAGCTGGCGATGATAGTTCTCAGCCTCACCCATGCCGTCGAATTCGATGAACATGCTGCCGGCATTGAGGAATCTCATTCCGTGAGGGCCAACGACGAAATCCTCGTCGATGATCTTCTTTGCCTCGGCTTCCTTGCCGTTGAAGATGAGCTGGCGGACCTCGTCCAGACGTCCGAGGGCACGTGGGCTGTTGTTGTTGTGAGGACCACCGCTCCAGAATGTCTCTTCATTGAGCTGGATTTCCTCTTTCTGGACGCCACCGTATACCATGGCACCCATATTCGAGTTACCGAGAGGCAGAGCCTCCAGCCATGCGGTTGCCGGAGCATCATACCAAAGTACCTCATTCACACCTGCAGAGCTTGCGTTGTCGCTGGTGCAGGAGATTGCACATGCACAGAGGACTGCGCTGAACAAAAGTGCTAATCTTTTCATAGAATCAATGTGTATTAACGATGAATCAAGGGGTCCTCCCCCTTGATTCACCTGTTTCATGCAAATTTAGATAAGAGGCTCTGCGGTCATCTTTGCAGGCTGAGGGATGCCCATCAGCTTGAGGATGGTAGGAGCCACGTTGCAGAGTGCACCGTCCTTAACCTCCTTCACGTCCTCACCGGCATTCACCACGATGAAAGGAACCTGGTTGAGTGAGTGAGCGGTATTAGGGGTACCGTCGGTGTTGACTGCATTGTCAGCGTTACCGTGGTCAGCGGTGATGAGCACAGCGTAGTCGTGTGCGAGAGCTGCGGTCACAACCTTCTCCACGAGCTTGTCGATGCACTCTACAGCCTTGGTGATAGCTGAGTATACACCGGTATGGCCGATCATGTCGCCGTTTGCGAAGTTGAGGATGATCATATCCTGCTTCTCGGTCTCGATGGCAGCGATAAGCTTCTCTGCAACCTCTGGTGCGCTCATCTGAGGGAGAAGGTCATAGGTAGGAACCTTAGGAGAAGATACAAGGATACGCTCCTCATTCTCGTAAGGGGTCTCGAGACCACCGTTGAAGAAGAAGGTAACGTGTGCGTACTTCTCGGTCTCAGCGATACGGAGCTGATTCTTGCCGGCCTTTGATACAGCCTCGCCAAGAGTCTGGTCAACGAGCTCCTTGTCGAAGAGGATGTGTACTCCGGTGAATGCTGCGTCGTATGGAGTAAGGCAGCAGAAGTAGAGAGGAAGGGTCTTCATGCCCTCTTCCGGCATATCCTTCTGGGTGAGAGCGGTGGTGAGCTCACGTGCGCGGTCGTTACGGAAGTTGTAGAAGATGATTGCATCGCCTTCCTCAACCTTTGCGAGAGGCTCGCCGGCTGCATCGGTGATCACGATAGGCTTTACAAACTCGTCGGTAACATCAGCATCGTAAGAAGCCTGGATACCCTCGATAGCAGAGGTGAACTTGTCACCCTTGCCCTCAATGAGAAGGTCGTATGCCTCCTTTACGCGGTTCCATCTCTTGTCACGGTCCATAGCATAGAAGCGTCCGCATACTGAAGCGATCTTGCCGGTAGACTCTGCCATGTGCTTCTCGAGGTCCTCGAGGAAACCCTTTCCGCTGCGTGGGTCAGTGTCACGGCCGTCCATGAATGCATGTACGAACACGTTCTCGATACCCTGCTCCTTGGCTACATTAAGGAACTCATATACATGATCGAGTGAAGAGTGCACACCACCTGTAGAGGTAAGACCCATGAGGTGGAGCTTCTTGCCACTCTGCTTTACATAATCATAAACAGCCTTGATCTCGGCGTTCTCAAGGAACTTGTGGTCTCTTGCTGCCATGTTGATCTTGACGAGGTCCTGGTAGATGACGCGGCCTGCGCCAAGGTTCATATGGCCTACCTCCGAGTTACCCATCTGTCCGTCAGGAAGACCTACAGCCTCACCACATGCATTGAGGTGGCTGAAAGGATACTTCGCACGGAGAGAGTCGATGAATGGCTGTCCCTGAGAGAAGATTGCGTTGGTGTAGTCATGCTTGCCCTCGCCCCAACCGTCGAGGATCATAAGAAGAACTTTCTTGCTCATTGTTATGTTGTTTTGTCTATTGATTACTGATCAAGGCCGCGGCCACGCTTGAAGGCTGCGGTAGAAGGGTCTGCGCCACGCCATGCACGGTATGCCTCCATTGGCTCCATGCTGCCGCCACGCTCGAGGAAGGTCTCCTTGAAGCTCTTTGCAAGGTCCTTGTTCCAGATTCCCTGCTCCTCGAAGGCTGCGAATGCATCCTTGTCGATGACCTCAGCCCAGAGGTAGCCGTAGTAACCTGCGCTGTAGCCGCTGCTGAAGATATGGTTGAAGTATGTGGTACGGTAGCGAGGGATGATCTCGTCGATGAGACCCATCTCGGTTGCAGCCTTCTTCTCGAACTCGTCAATAACCTCGGACGCACTCTTTCCTGAAGCGAGAGGAGACTCGGTGATTTCATGCCACTTCATATCCAGGATCGAAGCTGCACAAAGCTCACCGGTGGTGAAACCCTGGTTGAAGGTGCTTGAAGCCTGGATCTTGTCTACGAGTTCCTGAGGAATGACCTCACCAGTCTGGTAGTGCTTCGCGTACTTTGCGAGGAGGCTAGGCTGGAACGCCCAGTTCTCATTGATCTGCGAGAAGGTCTCTACAAAGTCTGCAGTCACATTTGTACCGCTGACTGAAGGGTAATGGCACTTTGTAAGCATTCCGTGGAGCGCGTGTCCGAACTCATGGAAGGCAGTCTCGACCTGGTCGATGGTAAGGAGAGAAATGCCGTTCTCGTCCGGCTTAGGGAAGTTGCAGGTGTTGCTTACGATAGGACGGACATCGTTGCCGTCGGCATCATAGTACTGCTCGCGGACATTGTTCATCCATGCGCCACCGCGCTTGCTTGGGCGTACGAAATAGTCAATGGTGAAGATTGAAACGAGCTTTCCTGCCTCGTCGGTCACCTTGAAGGTGCGTACCTCAGGATTGTATACAGGAACGTCATGGATCTCCTCGAAGTTGATTCCGTAAAGGGTGTGAGCCGCCTCGAAGATTCCACTGATGACATTGTTAACCTCGAAATAAGGCTTGGTAAGCTCCTCGTCAAGATCATACTTTTCCTTGCGGACCTTCTCGGCGTAATACCACCAGTCCCATGGCTGGATCTTGCTGCCGGCAGGGAGGATGCCTGCCTCGATGTCACGGTCCATGATCACCTGCATGTCGGCAACCTCGCCCTTGGCCTTGGACATGGCAGCGGTCATGATGTCGGAAAGGAATGCATCTACAGTAGCCTCGTCATGTGCCATCTTTGGCTCAAGGATGAATGCCGCAGGACTGTCGTAGCCCATGAGCTTAGCCTTCTGGAGACGGAGGTCCATGATCTTGAGGACGAGCTCTGCGTTGTCATTGTCGTTGCCGTTGTGGCAGCGCATAGAGTATGCCTTGAACATCTGCTCGCGGAGGTCGCGGTCGGCGGTGCTGGTCATTGCATCAGGATAGTCGGAGATGGTGATTCCGAACTTATCCTTGAATGCGTTGTTCTCGGCGAGGATGTTGTTTCCAAGCTTGTTGGTAAGGACTGCAGCCTCCGAGTTGATCTTTCTGAGAGTAGCCTGATCCTCTTCGCTGAGACCGATACCGTTGCGTGCAAAGCTCTCGTAGCGCTTCTTGAGGACCATCTTCTGCTCCGGGGTGAGGTTGCCCTGGTCGCCGTTATAGACGGCAGCCACTCTCTCGTAGAGAGCCTTGTTCATGGAGATATTGCTGCTGTGCTCGGTGGTGAGAGGGGTCACCTCTTCGATGATTGCCTCGAGTTCAGGAGTGTTGTCGGTCTCGGAAATGTTGTAGAGCACGCCACCTACCTTGTTGAGGATCTCTCCGGAAAGCTCGAGAGCCGCAATGGTGTTCTCGAAGGTTGGTGCATCAGGGTTGGAGACGATAGCCTCGATCTCGGCTGCCTGCTGGGCGATGCCGGCCTTCACGGCTGGAACATAGTCGGCGTTCTGGATCTCGGAGTATGGCGGAATGCCGTATGGAGTGTCCCATTCGGTAAGGAATGGATTCTCTCTCTTGTTGCTGCAGGATGCGAGTGTCATGACTGCTGCTGCGATAAGGATTGTTTTCTTCATTATTTATTTCTAGTTGATTCCCCAGAATTTGTTCTCGAGAGGACTGGCCGCCTCGATCTGGGCAGCTTCGTCGGCACCCACTACCGCAGGGAGATTGACGAAGAAGTCGATTCCAAGTTTCTCTTCGAGTGCGTCGATGGACATCACGTCCTCTTTCCTGATGTTAGATCTGGTCGTAGGCTCATGAACGAGATATACCGCAAAACCGCTGTAGTGAGGTGTCTGCTTTGAGCTGTAACGGATGAGTGCCTTGTAGTAGCCTGTCGGAACAGTTATCTTCTTGCCGTCATTGTCCTCAGCTGTATACTTCGCGTCCTTGAGGTCACAGCCGGTAACCACATAGAGTGTATCTGTACCATCGGCACGGGCCCAGTCACGTACCTGGGTCTCGAGATTCGACCAAATGCCGCCGTTGAAATCCGCACTGGCTTCACTGTCACCGGTGTTCTTGTTGATCTGCGGAGTCATGTTGGTTCCGTAATAGGTCTGCTCGTTTGCCAGAGCAGTGATGCGGCGGTCAGCCTGCGGAATCTGGTGACCACGTGCGTAGAAGCAATGTGTTCCATCAAGTTCCGCGTTGCCGCTCTTGAAACCCTTGATCAGCACAGGCTGCTGCTTGCGGTCAAGAAGAGGTTCGAGGCCCCAGGCATCATTACGCGAACCGCTCGCTATATATGCACCGGTAAGAGGATACGCCACCCATGGAGCGACGAGGTTGTCGTAGTCCCAGTAGTACGAGAAATTTCGTACGATTGTGCCGCTTGCAGCGACATGGTGGGCGATATAGTCCATGCCGTCAGCAGCAGATGTTGCTGGGAGCTCCAGCCAGCCGAAAGGAGCGGAGGAAGCCTTGACATCGCGCTTTGCCGCATCAGCATCACTTGAGCCGGAAGCGGCGCCATTGAACAGGATGATCTTGCTGCCTGTAGTAACCTCAGGAGTCTTGCTGCCGTCAGAAGAACTCTCATAAAGCACAAGAACGCCAAGAATCAGGACCTCGTCGCCGACCTTGAGTGCGTCAGCTGAGATGAATGCATCGCCGTTCAGACCTTTTCCACGATAGATCAGCAGCTGATTGTCCTTGCTGCCATCATCGGAAAGATAGTATGTAGCGTTTCCGTAGCTTGTTGAAATCTCTGTGATCTCGGAGATTATACCCTTGATGTATACAGCATCAGCGGACATTTCTCCGGCTGCGATGATTGCCTGGGCACGGGCGATGTTGAATGGCGAATCCATGGTACCGTCTCCCTTGCCGGCAAGCTGAAACTTTGCCGCAGCCTGATTGACGACAAGTTCGGCGGTGAGATCACCGGCAGTGAACCTGATGGTTCCCTTGCGTTCTGCACCTTCGTTCTCCCCGATCACCAGGTTGAGAAACTGGGATCTGTCAGAGGCAGAACCGCTGGTCTGGTCAAGGATGAGCCACGAGTCTGCCGAAGCAGTCCAGTTGCGGGTTGCCTTGAGCTGGATAGTCTGGGCCTGACCTGCTGCAGGAGCGTCGATACTTGCAGGGGAAACTTCCAACTTAGCTTCCGAAGGAGTTGGAGTATCTTTTCCGTTTTCACCACAAGATACAGTAAACATCACTGCTGAAAGAAGAACTGATATTATTTTATCGAGTTTCATAGAGCACTAGTTTTCAACTTGCTAATATACGGAAAATACTCCAATTATGGATGAAGGACAAGGCTCGCCGGAACAAAAAAAGCGCGGTCCCGAAAAGGAACCGCGCCATTCGTATGAAAGTGAGTTATTACTCAGTCTTGCCGTTGTGGCTATAGATATAAGCCTTCTTTGAAGCTGTTTCAGCAATACCGTTGTAGAGTGTAAGGTTACCGAAGATGACTACTTCGTCGCCAGCAGCAATCTGATCGTTGCCTGCTGCCCAAGGCTTGTTGCCAAGATAGTAGCAGCTGTAAACCTCAAAGTCGTGTGATGGATCGGTTGTAGACTTCTTGTTCTCTGTCACGCTTGAAGTACCGTCATCAGAGATCCAGAATGTACCGGTACCATAGTCAGCAGAGAATGTATAGAGTACGTCAGAAACGATACCCTTGACATAAGCCTGACCCGAGAAGCCTGCCTTGGCAGAAGCGATTGCGCCAGCTACATTGAATGGTGCGTTTGGAGTGCCGACGCCATTCTCTGAAGAGGTAACGCCATTGATACTGTAGATGTAAGCAGCACCCTTGCCCTGAGTCTCGGAAGTACCATTGTAGGTGGTGAGAGGACCATAGATGATAACCTCTGCGCCTACCTCGATCTGAGGGCAGCCATCGGTCCACTTGGCACCGCCGATCCAGTTAACCTGGTATGCCTCGAAATCAAGAGTCTTGTCATTGTTGTAAACGCCGTCGGCTGAGATCCAGAATGAACCGTTGCCATAGTCAGAATTGAAACCGTCAACATAGTTGTTGGACTTGTCCTTGCTGCTGACGAGTTTGGAAACGATACCCTTCACGTAAACAGGAGTATTGCCAAGTGATGGAGCAGCAGCGATAGCCTGCTCGACAGTCATAGGGAGCTCGAGTGAGCCTGCTGCGCCAAGCTGGGTGAGAGTTGTCTCTGCTGAATACTTCTTGTCAGCGGTCTTGAATACGATGGTGACCACGCGTGGGCCAGCCACATTCTCGGTAGCATGGAAAGTAACAACATCACCATCTACAGACTTGATAGAGAGCCATGAAGCAGCAGACTCTGGAACCTCTACGCTGAGACCATTGCCCTTGTTGCTGAGGGTGACGGTAAGGTCACCACCCTTGGTAGGGATGGTAGCATCCTCTGGATCGATACTGTCGATCTTGAGGAGAGACTTGGTTGTCTTGATCCAGAGAGCGTCCTTGAGCTCATATGTGCCATTGTAGATAGCGAGAGGGCCCTGTACGGTAACCTCGTCGCCTACCTGAATGTCATCGAAAGCGCCCCAGTTGTAGTTACCCTTTGAATCAACGGTACCATAGATATAAAGCTCATCGGTACCATCATTGATGTAGAAGTTACCATAGCTGGTGTTTGCAATTCTGGTAACAACACCGGTAACGAGATAAGACTTGCCTTCGATACCTGAGTTTACCTCAGCGCAGGTAGCCTTTGAAATGGTTGCAAGACCCTGCATCACATTGATGAACTGAACCTTGCCGCCGCAGTTCACCTTGATTTCGCAATTACGGCCGTCAAGGGTCTTCTTTGCAGAGAAGGTAACCTTCTGGCTGCCTGCAGAGCCGCTGAGCGGGCTGACGGTGAGCCAGTCCGGAACATCGGTGATGGTCCAGCTGTCGGTGGTGGTCATGTCGATAGTCTGTGAACTTTCTCCCATGTCCAGAGCAACGTATGATGATGATACCTTAACTACGTCAAGGTAGTGATCAGCCTCTTCAACGCATGAAGCGAAGAGAGATACACCAGCCACGAGGGCTGCAAGAATATTTCTAAGTTTCATATGATCGACCTTGAATTAGTTGAACATGTACTTGATACCGACTGAAGCATACCAGCACTGACCGATTGCATGATAAGGAGCGAAGGTCTGGGTGTTGCCGTTGATAACCTTAGGAGTAGAGAAGGTAGCGTAACCATCGGTGTCCACACCCTCATACTTGAGGATACGTGCATCGGTACCGATCTCAGTGTTGAGAGTCTTCACGACACCCCACTCTGAATTGAAGAGGTTGAGGAGGTTCTTGATGTCGACGTTGAGCTGGAGCTTGTTGACGGTCTGGCCAACCTTCACCTCGAAGTCGTGCTTGTAGCTGAAGTCAACACGATGGAGCCATGGGTTGTATACGCTGTAACCCTCTGCGTACTGACCCTGGTGCTTGCTGAGGTACTTGTCGTTGTGTACGAATGCCATGAAGCGGTCAGCATCGTCCTGGCTCTTGAAACGGAACTCCTTGTTTGCAACCTGCTCATCGGTTGGGATGTAGATTGCATCGTAGTTGTAACCGTCACCATTCATGTCGTTGGTAGTCATGTAAGAGTAGTTGTATCCACCGTGGCTTGCCTCGTAGATGAGGTTGAAGTGGTTGTTACCCTTGTCATGATAGGTTGCAGAGAAGATCACGCGGTCCGGAGTAACATACTGCGAGTTGTGGAGCTTGATGTTGTTAGGACCCTCGTTGGTAGGCACGTAGGTGAATGCAGACTCAGCTGCAGAACCAGGCATACCGGTAACCTCCTTGCTTACGGTGTGGGTGTAAGATGCAGAGAGGCTGAGTGCCTCGGCAGGCTGTGCGTTCACAGAGAATACGCCTGACCAGCCATAACCCTTGCTGGTGTTCTCAAGGACGAATGCCTTGGTACCGGTACGGTAACCGCTTGAAGGGTAGATAGGACGGTTGTCAGCGCCATTGAATCTTGCGAAGCCCTCGACAGGCATGATGCTCCAGTCAGAGATGCTCACACCGTTGATGGTCTTGTTGTAGATACCCTCGACACTTGCTGAGAGAGGGAATGAGGTAGGGAATGCATAGTCAACTGCGAGAGAGGTCTTCCATACCTGAGGCATCTTGAAGTTAGGATCGACACCGTTGACTGCTGATGGAACGGTACCATCCTCAGGAGAAACGGTTGAAGGATATCCGAGCTTGATGAGCTTGTCAAGGAGAGCCTGCGTGGTAGCCTTGCCGCTTGCGTCGGTAACGAGACCGCCCTTGAACTCATCCATGCTGAAGCCCATCTTCTGAGCGTTCTTGGCATTGATCTGAGCCTGGTACTGAACCATACCGCCGTTGGTAGGCATGTTGGTGAAGAACACGAGAGGGAGACGGCCGCTGAAGAAACCGGTACCGCCACGAACCTTGAGGCTCTTGTCACCGAGAACGTCCCAGGTGAAACCTACACGTGGAGAGAAAGTGATGCTGTTTGAAGGCCACTTTCCGGTGTCGATGGTACGGACACCACCCTTGTGATCATCATACTTGAGGTCAAGGATGGCATTGTTGGTCATAAGATCTGAATTGTCGAAGAAAAGACCGTCGATACGGGTACCATAGGTAAGCTTTACGCGGTCATTAACCTGCCACTCGTCCTGAGCGTAGAGACCTGCCTTGTAGAACTGAACACGTGCTGCAGGATTCTTCTCGCCGTCATAACCGTAGGTAAGGCAGACAACCTCAGGGGCTGCGCCGTTAAGGAAATCGCTTACAGAGTTGTAACGATAGTAACCGGTACCGTTACGCATGTAGGCGTTGTCAGCCATCTGGTACTCGAGGTTGAGACCTCCGGTAACCTTGTGGTTTCCGTTGAACCAGGTAAGGTCGTCCTTGATGTTTGCGATGGTATTGTGAACACCGTTGTTCCATGTGAAGAGCTCGTAACCGAGAGCGATGTAGTTATCGTTGCCTGCGCCGCCGGTGAGGTCACCATCGAGGATGTCGATGAATGGGAACTCATCAGAGTTGGTACCGCGGATATCGTCGAGCTTTGAGTATGTAGCGAGGAACTGGTTTGAGAGATTGTCGCTCAGACGGCTGTTGAGGTCGACTGAGATGGTGTGAACCAGGTTGTCCATCGAATACATGGAGTTCGCATATGACATGGAATTCTGGGAGGTACGGTTGCTAGGCATACGGGTACCGCCGTCCATAGAAGTTCCGTTCGGAGCGTTCCACGCCTTGTTGAGGGTGTAGTTGTAACGAACTGCGAGCTTGTGCATGTCGCTGATGTTCCAGTCGATGCGTGCGAGCATCTTCATGTTGCTCTGGTCAGCTGGCCACTCGGTCCATGAACCGGTGTCATAGCCGTACTTGCTCTTTGCGAAGTCTGAAACCTTCTCGAGGTCGGCAAGAGTGGTACGTGAGATGTAGTCAGCGGCGTTGAACTTGCCGTTGGTTGAACCTCTCCAACGGTTTGCGACGGTAGGAGTGTTCACGTACTCTGCGTTGACGAAGAAGAAGAGCTTGTTCTTGATGATAGGGCCACCGAGAGTGAAACCATAGGTTGTGCTGCGGTCGGTAGCGCGGGCGCTTGACATAGGAACACCGTAAACGGTATCACCACGCATGTTCTCGTTTCTGTGATATACGTAAGCCGAACCCTTGAAGGTGTTGGTACCTGACTTGGTGATAGCATTCACACCACCACCGATGAAGTTGGTCTGACGTACATCGTAAGGAGAGATAACGACCTGGAGCTCCTCGATTGCGTCGATAGAGATAGGGTTGCCACCACCAGGAAGGTTAGAGCTGAGACCGAAGTTGTTGTTGAAGTTTGCACCGTCGACAGTGAAGTTTGCGGTACGTCCGTCTGCACCTGCGAAGCTCATGCCGCCGCCACCGTAAGGAGAAAGACGGGTGACATCAGAGATGCTTCTGCTGACAGTCGGAACATTGACGATCTGCTGATTGTTGATGTTGGTGGCAGCACCGGTCTTCTCAGTGGCGAACTTTGAAGCGCCTTCTGAAACGACAATCGCGCTCTCGAGCATCTCTGAATCATCGGGCATGGTCACGTTAAGTGCATATGCCTCTGCGAGAGAGAGAGTCACGTCGGTGTACTGGATGGTACGGTAACCGAGGCATGATACCTCAACAGTGTATGGGCCGCCGGCACGCATACCGTTGATGAAGTAATGTCCATCGGTGTTGGTCACTGCGGCATACTGGGTGCCGGAAGGTGTGTGGACTGCGATCACGGCTGCACCGATCACCGGCTCACCCTGGTTGTCCACAACATGACCATTGAGACTTGAGGTTGTAACCTGTGCGAAGGCCACGAAACCTGTCAAGACTGCAACGAAGGCAGTCAGAACTCTTTTGAATGTGTTAGACATATTTTAGTTGATAAGTAATATGCATTATTGCAACAAGCCGCAAATATACCGCTTTTTCAAGATATATAAAAGAATACGCGTACGCGCGAACTGGATTGCATTAGCAAAAATAAGCCGAGAGAACAGATTATTAAAAAATTTATCGTTTTATAAATCAATATTTAACAATTATTGAACAAAAGTTGCAGATTCCGAAAAACAGGCGTAATTTTGCAGACAGAAAATGTGGAGAGATTTGCCTGCTTGCAACCACACTAAAAAATGCTAAAATTCGATATGTACGAATCGCATTCGCGGTGTAGCTCCACATGTTCCGATGTTGGAGTTTTTTTATTTCTATGAAGTACCTTTTTACAAGCGAATCGGTGTCCGAGGGACACCCAGACAAAGTGTCAGACCAGATTTCTGACGCAATACTCGACGAATTCCTCCGCCAGGATGCGGAGGCGAAGGTAGCATGCGAGACCTTCTGCACCACCGGACAGGTGATTGTCGGCGGCGAGGTCAAGGCTGAGCACGCATACGTAGATATCCAGAAGACAGTCCGCGAAGTAGTCAATAAAATCGGCTACAACCGCGCCGAACTCATGTTCAGCGGCGACAGCTGCGGCGTCCTTTCAGCCATCCACGAACAAAGCGGCGACATCAACCGAGGCGTAGAGCGCAAGGTTCCCGAGGAGCAGGGCGCCGGCGACCAGGGAATGATGTTCGGCTACGCATGCCGCGACACGAAGGAGTACATGCCGCTCGCGCTTGCGCTCTCGCACAGAATGCTCAAGATTCTTTCAGAAATCCGCCGCAACGAGCCCGAGATCATGCCATACCTCCGTCCGGACGCAAAGTCACAGTTCACTGTAGAGTATGACAGCGAGACCCACGCGCCTGTACGCATCCACACCATCGTCCTCTCCACCCAGCACGACGAGTTCGTACCGGAGAAGATGGAAGGTGCCACATATGCCGATGCAGCCAGGAAATACGGAGAAAAGCGCGTTGACGAGGCGATACGCCGCAAGATCGAGCGCGATGTGAAAGACATCCTGATCCCGCGCCTGATCGCCACCCTCCCCGAAGAAACCGCGATCCTCTTCAAGGGCGACTGGAAACTGCACGTCAACCCGACCGGAAAATTCGCGATCGGCGGTCCCGCAGGCGACACCGGTCTGACCGGACGCAAGATCATCGTGGATACCTACGGTGGCAAGGGCGCACACGGCGGCGGAGCCTTTTCAGGAAAGGACCCTTCAAAGGTTGACCGTTCGGCAGCATACGCAGCACGCTATATCGCGAAGAACATGGTCGCAGCCGGAGTAGCGGACGAGATGCTCATCGAGCTTGCATACGCAATCGGAGTCGCTCAGCCTGTCAGCATCTTCGTTGACTCATACGGAACCGCGAAGAACGGCCTTGACGACGCATACATCGCCGAGAAGATCGGCGAGATCTTCGACCTCAGACCGGCAGCCATCATCCGCCGTTTCGGCCTGAAAAATCCTATCTACCTCCCTACCGCGTCATACGGCCACTTCGGCCGTGAGCCGTACACTGAGAAAGTGAAGCTCCAGCGCGACCTCAGGGACGGACTCGGCCGCCGCGAAATCGAGCAGGAGATCCAGTTCTTCGGATGGGAGAAGCTCGACGCAGTCGACGCCATCAAGGCCGCGCTCCTCAAATAGCAGTCAGCTTACAAAATGAAACCTCTTCCCAGCCGGGGAAAAGGTGTTTCACAAATCGTTATAAGCCACAAAGTTTTGGGATTGTTAAAATTCTTTAATAACTTTGTGGCTTAAAATGTACTGGAAAACTAGACCGGAAACCGTCACTTTGATTATGATTTGAAAGCAAATTCCAAAGTTTCGGTTTCGAATTGTTATCGCATATAAAGTTTTTATTATACATTATTATTAAAAGTTCAACCCTTATGAGAAAAATCAAGTTATTTTTCGCAGCAATGGCGTTGCTTCTGACAACTCTGGCATATGCCCAGAACATCTCTGTCAGCGGTGTCGTTACCGACTCGTCTAACGGCGAGGGCATCCCATTCGCTTCAATTCAGCTTAAGGGCACCATGACTGGTGTTAGCACTGACGCAGATGGCCGTTACACCATCTCTGTACCTGCCAACGGAACTCTCATCTTCTCTACCGTGGGTTACACCACCAAGGAAGTTGCAGTTGCAAGCAAGGCTACAGTAAACGTCACCCTCGATCCTGACGCTGAATTCCTGGAGGAGACCATCGTGGTCGCTTTCGGTACCTCGACCAAGGAGGCATTCACCGGTTCCGCAAAGGTTATCGGCGATGAGACTCTCGCACTCTCACAGGTCAGCAGCGCAACCAGCGCTCTTGCCGGCCAGGTTGCAGGTGTGCAGCTCATCTCAAGCAACGGTGCTCCTGGTTCAAACCCAACCATCCGAATCCGTGGTATCAGCTCCATCAACGCAGGCAACAGCCCGCTTATCATCGTCGATGGTGCTCCATATGATGGCGATATGAACAACATCGCTCCTAGCGATATCGAGTCAATGACCGTCCTCAAGGATGCTGCTTCAAATGCACTTTACGGTGCACGTGGTGCAAACGGTGTCATCATGATTACCACCAAGAGAGCAAAGAAGGGCCAGGCACTCGTTTCATTCGACGCAAAGATGGGTGTAAACACCAAGGCTCTCCAGAAGTATCAGACCATCAACGACCCAAGAGGTCACTATGAGCAGCAGTATCGCGCCCTCTACAACTACTACACCAACGCTGACGGAATGGGTCTCTCTTCAGCCGAGGCTTTCATCCGCGCAAATGAGAGCATCAACAACGCAACCTCAGGCGGTACCGGTTACCAGATCTTCACCGTTCCTGCAGGCCAGATGCTCATCGGTAACGATGGCAAGCTCAACCCTGCAGCTACTCTTGGTTACGTAAGCGGCGACTTCCTTATCCAGCCAGACAACTGGGAGGACTATGCATACCGCAAGGGTATCCGTAACGAGTACACCCTCACCCTCTCAGGCGCCGAGGACAAGATCTCTTACTACTCTTCTATCGCATACCTCAAGAACGAGGGTATCACCGAGAAGTCAGACATGCAGCGTCTTACCGCTCGTCTCAAGGGTGACTACCAGGCCAAGGACTGGCTCAAGGTCGGCATGAACATGGCTTACTCTAAGTTCGACAGCAACGCACTGTCAAACAACGGTAGCTCAAACTCAACTGCCAACATCTGGGCTTACACCTCACAGATCGCTCCTGTATACCCTCTCTACGTAAGAAACGCAGACGGTTCAATCTACACCGATAAGAATGGCATCCAGGTAATGGACCACGGTAACGGAACCCTCAGCCTTGGTGGTATCCCAGGAACCTCACGTCCATTCATCACCGATGCAAACCCACTCCTCGCAACAAAGCTCAACACCATCTATTCCGAGGGCAACGCGATGAGCGCACAGGGCTTCATCGACATCGACATCCTCAAGGGCCTCAAGCTCACCATCAACGCTTCAGCCAACCTTGACGAGACCCGTGGTACCTACGTCTACAACCCTTACTACGGCCAGTTCCGTACCACCGAGGGTACCGTAGAGGTTTACCACACCCGTTCATATGCTTACAATGCACAGCAGCTCCTCAACTACAACAGAAGCTTCGGCATGCACAACATCGGTGCCCTCATCGGACACGAGTACTACAACAACCAGAGCTTCCAGGTAGGAGCAAGCAAGAGCCACATGTTCTCACAGTCAATCAAGGAACTCGACTCTGCAGTCGTTGATACCCAGAATGCTTTCTCAAGCCACGCTACCTACAACAACGAAGGTTACTTCTTCCGTGCACAGTACGACTATGCTGAGCGCTACTTCGTCAGTGGATCTATCCGTCGCGATGCTTCTTCACGCTTCCATCCAGACAACCGCTGGGGTAACTTCTGGAGCTTAGGTGGCGCCTGGATCATCAACAAGGAAAGCTGGTTCAACGCTCCATGGGTAAATGAACTCAAGTTCAAGGCTTCCATCGGTAGCCAGGGTAACGACTCTATCGGTAGCTACCGCTACACCGACAGATTCGACATCGTTCCTTCTGACGGCGCAGTCTCTACCATCTTCTCAAGCAAGGGTAACAAGGACATCACCTGGGAGACCAACACCAACATCAACGCCGGTTTCGAATTCGGTCTCTTCAACGGTGCAGTAAGCGGAGGTATCGAGTACTTCAACCGCCGTACCACCGACATGCTCTTCCCTACTCCTGTAGCTCCTTCACAGGGTTACTCTTCTATCTACAAGAACGTCGGCGACATGAACAACCAGGGTATCGAGGGCGACTTCGCTTTCAATATCATCAACAAGAAGGATGTTCAGTGGTCAGTTAACGTAAACGCATCTTATCTCCAGAACCGCGTTGTCAAGCTTGCTGATTCCGTTAAGGATACCAAGGCATACGATGCTGATGGAAACGAGTACAACGGTTACACCAGCGGAAGCTTCTTCATTGCTGAAGGTCTCCCTATGTACACCTGGTATCAGTACGATTACGCAGGTGTCAACCCTGAGACCGGTGTATCATCATGGTACAAGCATACCAAGGACGATGATGGCAACATCACCGGCCGCGAGTCTACAGAAACCCGCGCACAGGCTGACCGCTATATCACTCACATGAGCACCCTCGCTCCTGTATTCGGTGGTTTCGGTACCTCTGTAGCCGCTTACGGTTTCGACTTCGCTATCAACTTCACCTACCAGATCGGCGGCAAGCAGTACGACAGCACCTACGCCACATTGATGTACAGCCCATCTGCCAGCCAGAACGGTTATGCTTACCACAAGGATATCCTCAACTCTTGGTCTGAGAGCAACAAGGGCAGCAACATCCCTCGTTTCGCATATGGTGATGTGAATGCAAATGCTTCATCAACCAGATTCCTCACTTCTGCAAGCTACCTCAACCTGCAGAACATCAACTTCGGCTACACTCTTCCTACACGCTTTACCAGCAAGTTCCTCGTAAACTCACTCCGCGTGTACGTTGCAGCCGAGAACCTCTATTACTGGTCAGCACGCAAGGGCTTCGACCCTCGCCAGAGCTACAGCTCTTCAGCAAGTGCTGCTAACTATTCTCCAATGAGAACCGTCTCAGGAGGTATTACCGTTAAATTCTAATCAAGGAGGACAGAATAATGAAAACATTATATAAGGCGTTTCTTATTTCAGCTTCTGCCGTAGCTCTTCTCTCTGGCTGTATCAAGGAGACCTTCCCTGAGGATGGTACCGCTACAACCGAGCAGATCGCTCAGTCAGCAGCTGCCCTCAAGGCATCTGTCGATGGTATGGTTGCACAGACTTATCAGCCATACTTCTTCTTCGGATCAGGCAACCAGCTTGAGTTCGACATCTCATATGCCGGTCTTCTCATAACCTACTCAAGAATGACTTGTGACCTGGTCAACAACTCAAAGACCATCGGTTACGACTGGTGGACAGGTTATACCGGCGCTTATGGCTACAGCATGGCCTATAACAATGACCGTCAGGTAGTTCCTTTCATGTCTCTCTACAAGATGATCAAGAGTGCCAACGATATCATCGGTTCACTTGCATCACTTAGCGAGGATGAGCTCAACGAGGACACCAGAGCATATCTCGGTACCGCTTATGTTTACCGTGCTCTCATGTACCACGACCTCTACAACATGTATCTCCCTGCAAAGAACGACTATACCGACGTTTCAGCAGTTGAGGGTCTTACCGTTCCTATCATCGTATCAAGCGCTGAGGAGGAGACCGAGTACAAGACCGCACGTGCTCCAAAGGAGGTTCTTTCAGCATTCGTTCTCGCCGACCTTGACAAGGCCGAGGCACTCCTTGCAAACTACACTCCAAAGTCAGGTACATACCCATCACTTGCTGTAGTTTACGGTATCAAGGCACGTATGTTCATGACCATCATGGACTACGCAAACGCTGCAACTTATGCTAGAAAGGCCATCGAGACCTCTGGAAAGACCCCTATGAACGAGGACCAGTGGACCGATCCTGCAAAGGCATTCTGCGATGCTTCAGGCAGCAACTCATGGATGTGGTATTACACCATCTCAGGTAACAACATGGGTAACCTCTGTAACCCTACCGGCTTCCTCGCAGGTGAGTCAGACTGGGGCTACAACTCACTTACCGCATTCTCAGTACACAAGTGGATCTATGACCGTCTGAACAGAAGCGATTTCCGCAAGAAGTCATTTATCGACCCAGACCGCGAGAAGTATCCAGTTGATTACTACAGATGGGCTCCAGGATTCCTTGATGACTATCCATTCGAGAAGCTTCAGGATTACAGATGCTTCAAGATCCGCTGCAAGGACGCTGACTGGATGACCTACTCAATCGGTGGTGCCGTTGACTTCCCTATCATGCGCGTAGAGGAGATGTACCTCATCGAGGCTGAGGCAGTAGGTATGAAGGATGGCGAGTCTGCCGGTGCTGCTCTCCTCGAGAAGTTCATGCAGACCTATCGTGACCCTGAATACAGCTATGCAGAAGCAAAGAGCACATTCGGCGAAGGCTTCGTAAAGAACTTCCAGGAGGAGGTTCTCTACCAGAAGAGAGTCGAGTTCCTCGGAGAGGGTGTAGGTTTCTTCGATGCAAAGCGTATCCGTCCAGGCTTGAAGACCTGGTATGAGGGATCCAACATCATCCATCCTACTGTTGCATACAACATGAAGGAGGTCAGCCCATACTGGAACTTCGTTATTCCACAGTCAGAGATTGAGAACAACGACTACATCGTCAAGGAAGGTGACGTTACCACCGAAATCGACGGTGTAAAGACCACTCTCAACAACCCTGATCCTACCAACTCTGTAAAGAACGAGGTTACAAACCTTTAAAATTAGGAACACATGAAAAAGTATATCAAGTTTGCAACAGCATGCCTTATGGGTCTCGCACTCGCTTCTTGCGCAGAGAAGGAGTACGAGTACACCCCTGGCAAGGCCGATAATGTGAACATCCAGATGGATCCTTCACAGGCTCGCAGCATCGACGCTGACGGCAATGACATTGCTGTAGTGCTCTCAAGAACTGACGCAACAGGAAGCGCAAGCGTAAAGGTTGCCCTTACTGACCCTTCAGGCATCTTCACACTCTCCAGCAGCACCGCTGAGTTCGCTTCAGGTTCAAATACCGCTACTGTGAACCTCAGCTACGATTACGACAAACTCGTGAAGGATGAGAAGTACAACGTCGAGATTGCAATCGCTGATGAGTCTCTCACCTCTAACTACGGCATCAACGTAATGCCTCTCGCAATCACCAAGGCATGGAAGAAACTCGGCACCGTTCAGTTCTATGACGCTTGGTTCTTCGGTTACATATGGGAGAAGCAGCTTATCCAGTCTCCTGATGGAAGCCAGACCTATCGTCTCCTCCAGCCTTTCACCAAGGCTGACATCGAGGCAGAGGGTTTCGAATTCACCTCAGAGATTCCTTACATAGAGTTCACAATCGACGAGGAAGGTGGCGTTCATTACGGCGACTACTTCTACCTTGGATTCAACTATGCTGGTATGACTTGTGCTTACGCAGACCCACTCTACCTCCAGAAGGATGAAGCAAGCGAAGCTGAGAACATCTACTACGAGGATCTTGGACTCATCCAGTTCTGCTGGTACCCAGTACTTAAGTTCAAGCCTGGTCAGGGCTACAGCTGGTGGGGATCAACCGCAAATGCCTTCATCGGACTCCCTGGTTGCGACCTCGCAGAGCTCCTTGGACTCTAGTAAATACTAGATTAAATAACAACAAAGGTTGCGCATGACCTGCGCAACCTTTATTTTCATTAAGTAAAGATTCATGAAATATTCGGTTTCACTGCCAATCATCGTCGCTGCATTCTTAGTCATTTCCTGCCAGAAGAATGAATCATTCAGCCCGAATGCAGACAATCCAGTCAAAGAAGAAAGCATCATTGGGAACGATCTCATCATCAAGGTGAGCGAAGAGCTGGCATGCAGCATTGAGGACTCTCATGGCACAATCCTGGAAGGACTCACGTTTGAACGTACTTTCCCCGATGGAGGAATTTACGAAAAACGTATGAAAAAAGCCGGGCTTGACCTCTGGTACACTGTAAAAGGCAAAACAGATATGCCTCTGACAAAGGCCGGTGACATTCTTTCCGGACTTGATGGCGTGGAACTGGTAGAAAGAGTACCTGCTGTTTCTACAAGGAGCATTTCCTGGAATGACCCATACTTCGGCAAGCAATGGCATCTCATAAACAAGGGAAATGTCATCAATAAACTAAAAGCCGGCTGCGACATCGGGGTCGAGAATGTCTGGGAAAGAGGCATTGTCGGTGACGATAGAGTTGTCGTCGCCGTCATAGACGGTGGCGTCGATCTCAAGCACGAGGATCTCATAGAAAATCTATGGACCGGAAGAAGCGAGGAAGGAAAGATTATTCATGGCCGCAATTTCTGCAACGACACCTACGAGGTTAACGCAGACGATCATGGTACCCATGTAGCCGGCATCATCAGTGCTGTCAACAACAACGGCATTGGAACCAGCGGCATCGCTGGAGGCGACGCATCCAACGGAATAAGAGGCGTACAGATAATGTCATGCCAGATAATCAGTGAAGTAAGAGGTGGTGATGGTGCAACAGCAATCGTATGGGCAGCAAACCATGGAGCTGTAATCGCCCAGAACAGCTGGGGTTACGACCCAAAGGAAACCGTGGATATGACTGA
Source organism: Bacteroidales bacterium (assembly GCA_024402135.1). Taxonomy (GTDB): domain Bacteria; phylum Bacteroidota; class Bacteroidia; order Bacteroidales; family UBA932; genus Cryptobacteroides. Next base: position 56,417 of record JAKSJN010000004.1, on the reverse strand, counting down.
TACTCCAAGGTATATGAAGGCGGCCATCGACTATTTCAATGAAAATGCAGGTTGCGATGAGGATGGCAATCAGCTTCCTGGCAGTCCGATGAAAGGTGGAGTCGTCATATTTGCTGCAGGAAACGAAAGTTCATCAAAAGGCTTTCCGGCTTCGTACGAGGGATGTATAGCCGTAGGCTCAGTATCTGGAGACTACAATCCGGCATACTATACAAATTTCGGAGATTGGGTTGACATCGCGGCACCTGGCGGAGACGCAAATAAGAACCAGCAGATTTACAGCACAATCGTCGGCAACCAATACGGCAATATGCAAGGCACATCTATGGCATGTCCTTCAGTCAGTGGCGTAGCCGCACTTATCCTCTCCGAGTACGGAGGTCAGGGATTTACAAGAGAAATGCTTGTAGACAGGCTGCTCAAGACTACAAGAAACATCGATTTCGGCAAGAAGATCGGTGGCTTGGTAAACGCAGAGGATGCTCTTGCCCATTATGATGACTATGAGCCTTCCGTTCCTGAAATAGCAGGATATCGACGCAGATCTGCCACATCGTTCGAGGTCGATGTTGTCATTCCTGAAGGTAACGGAGATGTGCAGTGCAGAAGCATCAGTCTCTTTTATGGCAAGAACGCTTTATCAAGTATCAAAGATGCCGAAAGGAGCGAGTTTGAAAGCACTGAAGGATACCAGCCCGGGGACACCCTTATTTTCCGCGTAGAGAGACTTGAACTCGAAACAGAATATCATTTCACCGCCGTTGGAAACGATGCAATGTCGAGACCTTCAAAGCTTTCTGTTCCGATCAGCATACTCGTCGAATCAAACAAGGCTCCTGAGATTGTTCCAGAAGGCGAGACAGATATTACCATAAAGAAGCATGAAAAGGCTTCAATGAATTTCTTGGTAAGAGACAGTGATGGCGATCCTGTTTCCTGTACTATGGAAAGCAATATCAGAAACGGAATCTCATTCAGTTTCGGCGGATCATTGGCAACCGTAGCGATTGACGGCGTCGCTGCCAAATCCGGAGTCTACACAGGAAAATTGACAGCACGTGACGATAGCGGTGCAGAAAGCACCATGGACTTCTCTATCACGGTACTTGAAAACCATGCTCCAGTCAGGGTAGCCGAGATCAAGGACATCATGTGCAGTCTTGGTGATGAACCGACAAAACTTGATCTATCAAAGTATTTCTCTGACGAGGATGGCGAGACCCTTTCATACAAGGTTACGGCGGCATCGGACTCTTCTCCATGCAAGCTGGAAGTCGAGAACGGCATTCTTACAATCACCGGCAAGAAGATCGGCTGCGTCATGCTGTCAGTCACAGCGGAGGACGCGAACGGAGAAGTTGCCAATGCATCTTTCAGATATCTCTGTCGCAACGGAGAAGAGGAACTTGAGGCTTATCCTGTCCCTGTAGAAACCATACTCTACCTGCGGGCTGCCTCATCATTCTCATCAGAAGTAAAGATCTATAACGCAAGCGGAGCATGCGTATTCAAGGAGAACGTGATGTCGGATCCATTTGATCCGGCCATGGTCGATCTCTCGTCTCTCAAGACCGGCAAATACACTCTCTCAACAGAAATCAACGGCAAGACCATAAAGAAAAACATCATAAAGAAATGAGAAAGTCATCATTGATAGCAGCCCTGCTGGCTGTTTCAGCGAACCTGTTCGCCCAGAACCTCCCTCAGGCAGGGATTCCAGTAGATGCCAAGACAGCTGCCATGGCTTCAGCCAATGTCAGTGCACAGGCAGACGGTCTTGTCCACTGGAACAATATAGCAGCTGTTGCAAACGGTGAATCTCGTTTTGGTGCAGCCGTTTCTTATGGCAGCTGGCTTCCGGCAATGGAGGCTTCGAGTCCTGTCGCGGCTTCCGGATTCATGCATCTGGGAAAAAAATTCGGTCTCAGCGCAGGTTTCAAGAGCATTAATGGAGCTGATGTTCCACTTTTCGACATGTACGGAAACCCTTCCGGTAACGCAAAGAACGGATACATGTCGATGGGATTGGGAGCTGCATACCAGTTTCTCCCTGGTCTGGCTGTCGGCATCACCGCAGATTACCACAGCTCCAGACTCACGGAAGATACGGGCATGAATGCTGTCGGAATCGGAATAGGTGGCCAGTACAAGCTCAATGATCTGCTGCTTGGAATCAAAGTATCTGACCTTGGCAGCGCAGGGTTGCCTACTGCATCATCATTCGGAGCATCCTATAAACTCGATCTTGCAGAAGGACATAGTCTCGAAGCTCGTGCCCAGGCATCGGTTCTCCTTGCCAGCGGCGGGTTCAACGCAGGTGTTGCTGCTCAATACACCGCGCTTGATATGATATCCGTGCGAGCAGGCTATTACATCGGAGATGCTGATGCATTCATTCCTTCACACCTTTCACTTGGTGCAGGTATCAAGTTCGCCGGAATAGGAATAGATGCAGCCTACCTGATGTTCCCGTCAGAACTCGGCAATTCCCTCTGCATAACGCTGAAGTACACATTATAATGGCAGAGACCTCGGAGGTGGATTATCTCCTTCACCGTCTCGCTGTCGCTCGACCCCACCATTCACTTCGTTCATGGTCCCCCCTCTTAACTGCCGAGGGTGGCAGTGGTTCTGGAGATAGTCACCTCCGGGGTCTATGAAACATGAATCAGACTTCGGTCCAGTGGATTTCGACGCCATCGCGCTCCATGCCGCGGAACCAGGTCATCTGACGTTTGGCGAACTGGTGGATGGCGATGCCAAGGTGTTCTTTCATGAAATCGTAACTGATCTCCCCCAGAACATACTGCGTCACGAACTTGTACTCCAATCCATACCAGATTAGATTCTCAGAAGGTACTCCGCGGTCGATAAGGCCGCGGATTTCGTCTACCATACCCTCTTCCAGACGCGCGTCAAGACGGGCGTCTATACGGGCATTGCGGGTATCCCTGTCCACCAAGGTACCGATGTAGAAAGTATGCTGCGGCAGCAGTGAAGGATCCACCTGAGGATTATCCTTGCTGAAATCATATCCGCGAGTCGCTGACTCTATATAGAGTCCTGTACCGCCGCAAAGAATAGGCAGACAGCCACGGGAGCGGATTTCATTGTAAGCGTCGGCAAAGTCTTTCTGGAAGCGGTAGACATTGTAACGCTCCCCTGCCTCGCATATGTCGATAAGGTGATATGGAACGTCACCGTATTCACAAAGATCCTTGCCCGTTCCTATGTCCATGCCGCGATAGACCTGACGGGAGTCGGCTGAGAGTATCTCGCACTGGACATGCCCAAGTTCCGGTTTAAGGCGCGATACAGCCTCGCTGAGCCTTGCTGCGAGCGCGACCGCATACTTTGTCTTTCCGGAGGCTGTAGGGCCAAGGACGCAGACCAGATCCAAGCTGCCGTCAAGCCATGAGGCCGCAAGCGCATCGATATCGATGTGCTCGGGCTGCGGAAGTTCCGCGGCTATCGGCAGTTTCATCTTTGGCATGGGATGCAGTTCTAATAGCCCGAACGGTCCATTTCGCGACGAAGGTCCTTGTCCTTTATGGACTGACGCTTGTCGTACTCATGCTTACCCTTGGCAAGGGCTATATGGAGCTTCGCGTAGCCGTTTTCAGCGATATAGGCGCGTACGGCAACAATGGTGAGTCCCTTGAGCTTCACCGCTTGGGCAAGGTGCTTGAGTTCCTTCTTGGTAAGCAGGAGCTTGCGGTCGCGTGCAGGTTCATGACCACCCCATGAGCCCCAGAAATAGGTCGCGATGTTCATGCCCTTTACATAGAGCTCTCCGTTGACGAAGTAGCAGAATGAATCCGACAGCGACGCCTTGCCCTGGCGCAGAGACTTGATCTCAGTGCCGACCAGAACAATGCCTGCCTCGTAGGTCTCGAGAAACTCGTAATCGAAACTTGCGCGACGGTTGTTTATCTGTACTTTACTCTTCGCTTTCGGCATAATCGTAATTCTTGTTTGATTTGTGGTCAAAAGACCTGCGGGTACCCTCTACGCTGCGCCAGTAGGCAGCATCGAACTCCGGATACTCATACTTTCCTTCGTGGTCAAGCATGAATCGCAGATATGTGATCTTGAGACCCTTTGCCAGGAACATCTTCTCGTAGAAGGTCTGGACCTCGTAGAGAGCATCCACCTTGGACTCGGCGGCCTCTTCCGCTGTCAGCAGCAGCTCAGTGCGCGGAGTGCCGTAAAGATCATCCGTGCAAGCCAGCTTGGCGAGACCGTTCTGTTCCACGACAGCGCGCGAGTACTGGTGGAGGAATGTGCTGTCGGTCTTAAGATGCACTATGCCGCCAGGCTTGAGGAAACTGCGATATCTCTCAAGAAACAGCGGTGAGGTAAGGCGGCTGTTCTCACTCTTCATCTGGGGATCGGAGAATGTCAGCCATATCTCAGACACCTCTCCAGGTGCAAAGAAACTGGTAATGAACTCGATTCTGGTACGCAGGAAGGCCACGTTGCCCAGACCGTTCTCATGAGCGTACTTGGCACCCTTCCACAGACGCGCTCCCTTGATGTCCACTCCGATGTAGTTGCAGTCTGGATTTCTGCGGGCAAGGTCGATGGTGTACTCACCCTTGCCACAGCCAAGTTCCAGCACTATCGGGCGTTCCTTGTCGAACATACGCTCGTTCCAATGTCCTTTTATCTCGTGGTCTCGGAGCGAGAAGTAACCATCCTGCAGCAACTCCTGGGACGAAGGCTGCAAGAGGCATGAGAAAGTCTCGTTCTCGGCGAATTTCCTAAGTTTATCGTGTCCCATCCTTTCTTTCCAATACTATTCCCATTCCGCGCAGTCCTTCGACCTCATCGCGGACGCTGAGTTCCAATTTCCATATTCCGGGCTCCACAGGGGCGAAGTCGCTGCGATACAGAGCCTTTGTCTTCTCCCTGACCGGGAAATAAACCTGCTCCTCGTAACGTTCCCCTTGCGGAGAAATCCATCTCACACGGAGTTCCATGTCTTCCTGTGCCGCCAATTCAGATGGCCTCTGGTCAACACGGGTATAGAGATACAGGTCGTATGCAGCGAGCGAATCGCACAGATCCATGTCAAAAACATAGCTGCCTATGACATCACGGTCCTCAATGCTGACGAAACTTTCACTGACAGCCGGTTTGGAACATGACGCAAAGGCGACCGACAACGTCGCAATGACAGCGATATGTGCCGCTAGGCGCTTCATTACTGCTGTGGCTTTGCCGACTCCTTCTTAGGTCCCTTGTGGCGGTTCCTGTTATTCTTTTTCTTCTTTCGGTCCGAATGGTCGAAACGGCTGATGCTGTCATCTCCTACCGCGGTGACGAACTCTGGCGACTTCTGTTCCGGTTCCGGTTTGAGCGAGTAAGGCCTGATACCGTCCCTGTTCATTCTCTGGACCTCTCTTACCTCATCGGCGTCGAGCGGGTAGAGTTCTGCGAGAGAGCCCTTTTCATACGAGAAATAGAGCTTCTCCTTAAGGATATCTGTCTTTATCAGATAAGCAGTTCCATCCTCGAACTCCAGTGGCTCCGGAACCTTGGGAATGCGTGAAAGAGCATCCTGGTAGGTTGCGACCTCGTAGTTGAGACAGCATTTGAGCTTTCCGCACTGACCGGCGAGCTTCTGGGGGTTGAGCGAGAGATCCTGGCAACGGGCAGCAGCAGTCGTGATCGACTGGAAGTTCGTGATATAGTTCGCGCAGCAGAGCTCACGTCCGCATACTCCCAGACCTCCGATGAGTCCGGCCTCCTGACGTGCTCCGATCTGCTTCATCTCGATCCTGATCTTGAATTCCTCCGCAAAGACCTTGATGAGCTGGCGGAAATCGACACGGCCGTCGGCAATGTAGTAGAATATCGCCTTAGTGCCGTCTCCCTGGTATTCAACATCACCGATCTTCATCTCCAGACCCATCTCCGCAGCGATGCGGCGTGACTTGATCATGGTGTCCTGCTCAAGTGCGATGGCGTCCTGCCACTTATTGATGTCCAGCTGGCGGGCCTTGCGGTAGATCTTCCTCAATGGAGCGTCCGATGGTATGCCTTTGCACTTCATCTGACGGCCTACGATAGGTCCTTCCAGAGTCACAATGCCAAGGTCGTGGCCGGTCACAGCCTCGACAACCACCAGGTCGCCAAGCTTGACGTTCTGGCCGGATGCGTTATAATAGAAGCCCTTGCGGGTATTCTTGAAGCGCACCTCGAATACGTCGTTGTACTCAGGCTGTACCACTCCGTTCAGCCAGTTGTATGATTCGAGCTTGCAGCAGCCCTGGCGGTAGGTGCAGGTTGATTCTCCAGTCTCCTGATTCTCCTGTACCACGCAGCCGCGGAAGCAGTCGTATTTGATGGATTCCAAGCTATTGTCCATTCTGTATCATATATAGTTTGACGGCCAGGTCCGAGAATACAAGCTTCAGGTTGACATTTCGTCCGACAAGCATCTGAGCCCTGTCCAGATTGGATACAGCACGTCTCGTAAAGGTCTTTCTGAGCCTCTTGGGCAGATCTCCGAGAAGTTCAGCCTCCCTTGTGGTAAGGGATGCCAGCTGAGGAAGACCCTGCTGTATCATGAAGATCTTTCTCAGGTTTTCAGAGGCGTAGCGGCACAAGGCCTTCGCCCCTTCACGCGATGACACTGAACCCATCTCTTCTGCGATTTCGGTCAGTGTCAACATATCTTTTGAAGCGACAGCTTCCAGCATCGAGGACCAGAGTCTCTCTTCTTCAGCAATGTCGGCTCCTTCGGCAAGCATGGAAAGAGCCTTGCCCACACTGCCGCCGCAATGGGCAGCGACTTCGGCAGCGCGGCCTGCTTCCGTTCCGAAGCGTCCAGTCAACACTGTCGCGACATCTTCCTTTGCCAGCGGCAGCAGCCTGAGGCCGACGCAGCGGGAGGAAATAGTCGAAAGCACCCTCTCCGGCGCATGCGTGATGAAAATGAACAAGGTCTTCTCCGGCGGTTCCTCGACCGACTTGAGCAGACGGTTAGCCGTCTCGGCGTTCATCTTCTCGGGCAGATAGACGACGAATGCACGATAACCTCCCTCGACAGATGCCGTCATGAGGGTTTCGCGTATTGCAGTTGCTTCCGCCAGCGCAATTATCGATGACTTGCCCTCGATACCAAGGGCATCGTTGAGCTCAGATTCCATAAAATACGGATTGCTGAGCAGCAGCTCGCGCCAATAGCTCATATAATCCCGCGACATGGGCTTGTCCACAGTCACCTTGGTGCCCTTGGTCACAGGGAAAATGAACTTCACATCGGCATGCAGAAGCTTCTCCATCCTGTTGCATGCAGGGCAGGATCCACATGAGTCCTGTTCTCCCCTGTCGTGACAATTAAGATGCTGCAGGAAAGCCAGCACCATCGGAATCGCTCCACCACCGTCATTTTCGTATATCATCAGCGCATGAGGAATGCGGTCCTGGCAGACCATTCCCGCCAGCACTTTCTTCAGATCCTCATTGCCTGATATATCCGAAAATCTCATCTTCTATTTGTTTCGTCCGGCAGCATATGCCGCCAGTTCAATAAGGCATTGCTTCGCTTCACTCTCAGCTAGCGGAGACAGCGCGTCAACTGCCAGCTGTCTGAAATCTTCCAGGCGCTTCTCGGCGTATTCAATGCCTCCATTCTCACGAGCGAACTCAATGATCTCGGCCGCGCCATCTGCATCACCAGCATCCAACGCTGCGACACGTGCTCTCACCTCTGCTTCCTTCTCCGCTCCGGCATTCACGAACGCTCCCAAAAGCGGCATCGTGATCTTATGCTCACGGATGTCAACTCCAACGGGCTTACCGATGTCGGAACCATTATAGTCAAGAATGTCATCCTTGATCTGGAAAGCAAGGCCCAGATTCACGGCATAATCTCCGGCCGCCTGTCTCAGCACTTCATCCGCGCCTGCCGAAACAGCGGCAGTGATGCATGCCGACTCGAACAAAGTCGCAGTCTTGTTATATATGATGCGAAGGTAGTCTGCCTCCGTAGTATCTGCACTCTCAGCCTTTCCCAGCTGCAGCATTTCGCCTTCGGCAAGATTGTTCAGCGTCTTGGAGAACAGGCGTATAGCCTCATCGCGTTCATTCTCGGCCGACAGGATGGTCTCCATGGCTCGTACAAGCCAGAAGTCTCCGACCAGCACCGAGGCAGTTCCTCCAAGCAGCGAGAAAACTGTCGGCTTGCCGCGGCGTGTGGCACTCTGGTCTGCCACGTCATCATGGAGCAGAGTCGCATTATGAAGAAGTTCGGAAGCCGCAGCGAACTTTATGCTGTCAGGAGTTACCTTACCGCAGGCTTTCGCCATGAGCAGCGAGAGCATAGGACGCAGTTTCTTGCCCGAGTTCTCAAGCAGGGATGCATTGAGATCATCAAGCAGCTTTATATCGCTTGCAAGCGAGGATGCGATCAGCTCCTCGACCTTCTTCCAATCCTCTCCAAGTATCGACAACCTGTCTTTCATCGTATGCATGAAATGAATTCATCCAAAGTCTCAGGGAAACTGACAAGCGCCCTGGAGTCTCTGTCCAGCATCTCTGTCTCGACAAAATGATCAAGGAGAGCCTTGAGACCATCATAGAAGCCTTCATAATTGAAAGCGACCAGACGTCCATCATACTTCCCGAGCTTTGCAAGCGTGAAAGTCTCAAAGAACTCGTCCATGGTGCCTATTCCACCGGGAAGGGCAACTGCAAGACACGTATCCTTGCGCATTTCCTCCTTACGTTCAGACATGGTATCCGTCCAGATGAGTTCTGTGAGTCCCGGATGCTCCAGCCCCTTCATGAAACGCGGCAGAATGCCCCTGTTCGGAGCTCCGCAAGCCTGTGCAGCATCAGCGACGATCTTCATGGTGCCGCGTATCGTTCCTCCGCTGACCGCACCGTAGCCCAATTCACATGCCGCACGGACAGCCTTGTCGGCCAATATGTTGAATTTAGGGTCGATGGTCGCGCTTCCTGCGCAGAACCATACCGCATATCTGTCAGCCATTGTCTAGAAGAAGAATGTGAGTGAGATGGTGGTTCCCGTGAAATTGCCGGCGCCGTCAAGCATTTCGTTGATCTGACCTGACGCAATGGATCCCAGGCCGGTGTTTATCTTCCTGTCTCCATCCAGGATAGAGCCCACGGTCCAGAAATACTTCGCAGAAAGCTGCAGGTTGTAGAGTATCTCCAGACCTGCACCCAAGGCAAAGCCGCATTCCAGCCTTTCGGCAATGTCACCCATGCTCTCCCTTACGGACTGACCGTTCAATTTAAGACTGTTGCTTACAGCGCCTCCGATATATGGTTCAACCATCACATAAGGCTTTGCAACGATAAGATCCAGACCCCATTGAGCCTGCAGACCCAGCTCGCAATAGCCGGTCGAATACTTGGCATCGGATGCTCCAGGAAGAGCGGCGCCCTTGACGTTGTAGACGAGTTCCGGCTGGAGACTGAAGCCCAGCGCAAGCGGAAAGTTTCCGGCTATGCCGACATTGTACCCATTGCTCCCGCTGTCCTTGATGTTTTCGAACTGAGACATGGTCACACCGCCCGTCACTCCGAACTTCTGGGCAGAAGCAGTCAGTGCAACGAACAGCAGGACGATTGCAAGAGTGAACCTCTTCATATGTCCGATTACATCAGGGAGTCGAGAATATCTGTGATTTCTTTCTTTGAAACCACACCCACGAGACGCTCCTTGAGCTCGCCTCCCTTGAAGAAAAGGAGAGTAGGAATGTTGCGCACGCGATAGTTCATGGCGATCTCGTCAGCCTCATCAACGTTGCACTTTGCAACTACAGCCTTGCCCTCATACTCGTCAGCGACCTCGTCAACGGTAGGTGAAAGCATCTTGCACGGACCGCACCATACAGCCCAGAAATCGATCATTACAGGCTGTGAGCCTGCGAGAATCTCTTCAATATTGGTGTTTGTAACAACTTTTGCCATTGTCTTTAAGTTTAAGTTCACAAATGGATATAATTAACCGACTACAAATATACTCATTTGCAGCCGGTTTTCAAACAGTGAAAAATGAGGCTAGTACATTGCCTCAATGTTCCATACGAAGGCTCTGAGACCAAGGGCAGGAGTTTCCTGATCCTTAGCCTTGAGAGCGTCCATAAGTGGCGCTACCTTCTCGTCTTCCAGGACGGAGAGGGTAGCGAAGTTCATCTCTGGCCACGCATGATCTCCATAGTGAGGAATGCCTGTCTTGGAACCGCGTCCCTGGATGTCCTGCCACTGGGTGAAGCCGCGCTGTCCATGTGCCTCAAGAAGATCATTGATCTCGTTGTAATAGGCCTGGTTATATGCTATGAATAATGCTTTCATATTACTTGGTCTGTTTCTTGGCGGCACGTCTTTCCTGACGGGTCGCGAATACACAATAGACTGTCGGGATGAGGACCAGGGTCACAAGGGTCGAAACTGAAAGACCCCAGCAAACGGTCATACCCAGTGAACGCCACATCTCAGAACCCTCACCGCGGCCAAGGGCCATAGGGAGCATACCGAGCACGGTGGTGAATGTGGTCATGAGGATCGGGCGCAGACGGCTGCGGGCCGCGGTCACGGAAGCCTCGATGACATTCATTCCACGCTCACGGCAGAGAATGGTATAGTCGATGAGCACGATACCGTTCTTTACAACGATACCAAGGAGAATCATGATACCTACCAGAGGCATGATACCGAGTGCGGTGCCGGTAAGGCCGAGACCGATGGCAACACCCACGAATGCGAACGGAACGGAGAACATGATCACGAACGGACTCATGAACGACTCGAACTGAGCGGCCATCACCATGTACACGAGGAGGATGATCAGCACCATGAGGAGCATCATGTCGCTCATCATTTCCTGCTGGTCCTCATAGTCTCCCGCAACGACTACTGAAAGCTCTGGTGGTACGTCGATGCCGTCGATCATCGCATTCACGCCTTCCACGGCCTCACTGAGGGCAACACCCTTAGGAAGAATACCGGTGACGGTGATGACACGGGAACGGTCCTTGCGCTCGATGCTAGGAGGCACCTGTGTCTCCACTACCTGGCCAAGTTCGCCCATGCGGACAGCCTTGCCCTGAGGTGTATAGATGATGATGTTCTCTATATCCTCGATGCTGGTACGGAACTGAGGAGCATAGCGCACTCGGATACTGTACTCCTCTCCATCCTCACGGTAGAAGGAAGCCACGCTACCACTCATGGCAGCACTGAAAGCAGCGCCGGCGGTGGTAGAATTGAGACCGTTCAGAGCAAGCTTGGTACGGTCAAAGTCAACCTGATACTCTGGAGTGTACTCGTCACGGCTGAGGGTAACCTGTCGGAAGAGAGTGGTCTTGAGCATCTCTGCCTGGAGTGCCTTTGCGACCTTGTCGGTAGATTCGAAGTCATAACCATAGATCTCGATCTCGAGTGATGAAGCGCCACCCATGCCGCCCATACCTTCACGTACCTGTGCCTTCTTGATCTCAGGATGACGGTCACAGATGCCGCGGATGATCTTTGACATCTCATCGGTCGTGACATCGCGATCCTCCATACTTCCGGCATTGATATTCATCGAGATGACGTTAGAGCCGTTGTTCTGCATGCTCGCGAATGCGTTGTCTGAATCCGCCTGACCGAAGCTGAAGCTGCTGATCTTGATCTCCGGAATGGCGTCGCGGATCTCCTTGTGCAGAAGCTTTGCGAATTCTCCGGTAACCTCCTGTGATGTTCCTACAGGAAGCTCTACGGTAAGGCTGAGACGGCCCTGGTCACTCTGCGGGAAGAACTCGGTCTTCATTCCAGGAAGATAAAGTGCCATCACAACCACCAGGATGCCGAAAGAGCCGAAGATGACAGTCTTGCGGTGGGTGGTAGCCCATGCGATGATCTTGGCATATCCCTCTGAAATCCAGTCGAGGGTCGCGTTGATGACCCCGAACACTGCGTTGTGGAGCTTTCCGGTCTTGCGGCCGACCTTGAGGAACTGCGCACAAAGCATAGGGACGAGGGTCAGCGCCGCGGTCGTAGAGACGATCATGATGATGCTGACGATGTATCCCAGCTGCTTGAACATGATTCCGGCCATGCCAGAAAGCATGGTAAGAGGCAGGAACACGCAAAGCATGGTAAGTGTCGAAGCGATAACGGAGATCGCAACCTCGGAAGTCGCATGTACGGCAGCCTCGTTCGGTTTCTCTCCTCGTTCAAGATGGGTCGAGACGTTCTCGAGCACAACGATCGCATCATCGACGACCATACCGATCGCAATGGACAGTGCGGACATCGAGATGATGTTCAGCGTGTTTCCGGTCGCGAAGAGGTAGACGAGCGATGCAAGGAGCGCTACAGGGATGGAAAGGACGATGATGAATGTCGCTCTCCAGCGTCCGAGGAACACGAATACCACGAGCATTACGACCAGAAGTGTGATCGCGATGGTTTCCTTGAGGGAGTTGATGGTATTGATGATATTGTCGGAGCTGTCAACGACCGTCTTGATCTTGATGTCGGAAGGAAGATCCTGCTGGATCTTCACAAGCTGCTTCTTGATCTTCTTGATTACATCAACGGTGTTGGCGCCAGACTGCTTCTGGATGGTGATCTGGGCAGAGCGCTCACCGTCAGTGAATGCCTGCTGCTCCTTCTCCTTGTTTCCATCACGGACAGTCGCCACATCGCGTACATATACAGCCTTGCCGTTGTATGAACCAAGAACTATATCCAGAATCTCTGATGGATCCTTGAATTCCTTCTGGACACGCAGGTTGTATGTATCATTGCCGATGTCAATGTTGCCTGAAGGTACGTTTCGGTTCTCGGCAGCGATAAGCTGGGCGATGGTGCTGACTGACAGGCCATATGCCTGAAGCTTGTTAGGATCGACATAGACCTGGATCTCACGGGTAGGAGCACCGCTGATGCTCACGGTACCTACACCGCTGACGCGGGCGAGAGGAGTCGCAAGCTTGTCATCAAGAATCTTGTCGAGTCCCGGAAGACTGGCATCAGCAGTAGCTGACAGAATCATGATAGGCATGTCGTCCATGCTGAACTTGAAGATGACAGGTGTGGACACGCCATCCGGCAGCATGGAATTGACAAGGTCAAGCTTGTCTCGTACATCGTTGGTCGCGACGTCGAGGTCTGTTCCATATTCGAACTCAAGGGTCAGGATAGAGGTATTCTCTCTTGATCGCGAAGAGATGTCCTTGAGGTTGCTGACACCGTTGAGTGAGTTTTCGAGAACCTTGGTAAGGTTGTTCTCGATGTCGGCTGCACTGGCTCCCTGATAGGTGGACATCACCATGATGACGTTCGCCTCGATGTCAGGGAACTGAGCAATCGATATGTTCAAGAGGGAGTAGATACCGAATACCATGGCGGCTACGAAGATGAGCGCCGTGGTGACCGGTTTCTGCACCGCTGTTCTGTAAATGCTCATAGTCTCTTGCTTAGATTACTTCTACCTTGATTCCATCCTTGAGGGCAGCCTGACCTGCGGTAACTACGGTCTCGCCCTCGCTGAGGCCTTCGAGTACCTCTACGAATTCATCTGCGCGACGGCCGGTGGTGACAACACGTGAGGTCACGGTACCGTCAGCATTAAGCACAAATACTGTACGTACACCTGAGCCCTGCTGCTTTACGAGCGCGGTTCCAGGAACAACGACACTGCTGTTGATGCCGAAGAGGACCTTCACGTTTGCATACATTCCAGGACGGAGTGCGCGGTCACTGTTGGCAACGACAACCTCTGCGGTGAATGTATGAGATGCAGGATCGATTACCGGATAGATACGGTTGATTCGTCCTTCGAAGGTACGGCCAGGAAGTGCGTCGGCGGTAAGGGTGACGCTCTGGCCCTTCTCAACCTTTGAGTAGCGGGACTCAGAGATAGCCACGAGAAGCTTGACCGGTGTGATCTGCTGAACGACGTAGAGAGGGAGCTGCATTGCATACATGTCACCTGCATCATAGCCTCTGGCGGTGATCACGCCGCTGATAGGCGAACGGAGAACGGTATTCTCAAGGAGGTTCTCGTAGCTGGTCCTGCTCACCTTGTAGCCCATCTCTGCGGTTTCGAAATCAGACTTGGAAATAGCGCCTGCCTCGTAGAGTCCCTTGAGGCGGCTGAGCTCGGTCGAGTCATTAACGAGCTTGAGACGTGACTGGAGGAGATTTACAGCCTCCATCTCTGCGAGCACCTGGCCCTTGGTAACGAAGTCGCCGATCTCTACATTTATCTTCTTGATACGGCCGCCGCTCTGTGGAACGACATTGTTCACCACGTTTGCCTGTACTGTGGAAGCATATACCTCTTCCTGGAGCACGTCGCGGATTTCGGTCTTTGCGACTGACACTACAGGAACGACATCCTCTGCGGCTGCGGCAACCAATGCGTCCTGGCCCTTATTCTGTGAACAGCCGGCAGCCATGATGGCTGCTGCTGCGATTGCAAATGCTTTTGCTGTATATTTCATATCCATTCTGTTTTATTCGTTAGCGGAAAAGTCGTAACCGAGGGTCTGCTCGAGGTTCGCCTTGGCATTGACATAGTTGTAAACTGCCTGTGACATGCCGAGCTGCGCCTGGGTAAGAGCGAGCTGTGCGTCATTGAGGTCGGTGATGGTACTGCGGCCAAGATTATATGACTGTGCAGCGATGTCGTAGGCCTTCTGGGCTGTCTCAACGGCCGCCTGGGCCGAGTCATAGGTCTTCATGCCGGTCTCCATCTGCTTGAGATACTGACGGATCGCAATCTTAAGCTGACGCTCTGTATTATCGCGCTGAAGGTCGAACTCGGCCTTCTGAACCTGTGCCTGACGAACTGCGTGATAACGCTTGCCACCGGCAAAGATAGGGATCTGGAGGCTGAGGCCAACGTATGAATAAGGTGACCAGTTGTAGTTCTTGAAGTCGAAGTCATTGGTCATCGCATTCAAGTTGTATGCATATGCAACTGCGAGAGAAGGCAGTGACGCATACTGCTGGAGTTTTATTGTGTTTGCGATCTGCTCTGCCTGGATTGCAAGCTGACGCATGGTCGAGTTGTCCTCCAGCGAAATCTCATCGTTTGCGTAAACGTCATGGATCATGTTCCCGGCATGATCTGCAAGACATCCTGATACATCGATGTCCTCGTCAAGACTGATGCCCATGACTGCCTTGAGCTGCCAGAGAGCGAGGTTGATCGAGCTCTCGGAGTCATAGACGTTAGGGATTGCATTCTGGACCGCCGACTTCGAGCGGACATACTCGAGCTCCGAAGCCTTGCCGACATTGTAGCGCTGCTCGGTCTTCTCGAGATTGGCCATGGCATTCTCATAGACCTTCTTGTAGACTTCAAACGCCTCCTTTGCAAGAAGAACTCCATAATAGGCCTGCTTCACCTGGGTCACTGTCTCCAGACGTGAAGAGCGGGCCTTCTCGACTGCGAGTTCAACATCCTGGGCAGTGAGCTTGATGCTCTGCCATACCTGTGCATTGATGAGCGGCATGCTGGCTGAGACTCCGGCCGAGAAGCTGTTCCAACGGCCGACTTCGATTCCGCCGCCATTGCCACCCTTTGAGCCTGCCTTTGTTTCGACACCCTCGGGAATCTCGGTATCGCCACCCATGGCACCTCCTCCCATTCCGCCACCAAACGAACTCATGTCAAAATCCATATACATGACCTGCTTCTTGATGGTACGGGAGTATGATCCGGATCCATCGACCTGCGGGAACAGGGTCGCATAACTGCCCTTGCGGGCGTATCCAGTCCTCTCGATCTCCTTGTCGGCCACTTTGATCGAGATATTCTCGCTCAGAGCGATCTCGAGTGCCTGCTGGAGAGTCAATACGGTCGGTTCAGAGCTGACATCCTGGGCGCGGACCGGCATCGCTGCCATCACGAACAAGGAAGCCACCAGAGAACTGATAAGTGCATTTGATATTTTCATTATCCTAGGTTTGATTGTTCAACAATATACCTGCGCAACGCGCGTGGGAAAAAGACTGCAAATATAACGCCAATAAAGGGAATGTCAATCCGTAAAACGATTCATAATTAAACCTTTCCGTCAATTTTTCCTCTGACGTCACAATGTTGAGTTCGTTTCTATACGTTGCAATATTTATGCTACAATTATCCCATAATTCGCATGCCTTCACTTATGGGATTTATGACCTTGAAATTGTATCATATCCCAAAAGAAGGATAAGGAGGCAAGCCGAGGCATGTCTGAAGCGCTGACAGTGTGACACAAAAATAAGACGGAACCCGTCAAATGGCAGGTTCCGCCTTGGAATTATCCGTTGTCAGCCAGTTATCTTGACAGTCCGGCCGGCTGTTTCTTCATATAGGCATAGACAATGAGTCCAATGCCCGCCAGAATGAATGGGATAGAGAGAATCTGTCCCATATTGATTGCCATTCCCTGCTCAAAACCGACCTGAGGTTCCTTTATGAACTCGATAAGGAAGCGCATTCCGAAGCAGCCGAGGAAGAAAAGGCCAATGAAGGTACCGCGGTACATCTTGCCGAGCCTGTTCTTATAGAGCCACATGAGAATCAGGCCAAGGATAAGGTACGACAGAGCTTCATACAGCTGGGTAGGATGCTTCGGCATGGTCTCGCCCCTGAGCTGGAACACAAACCCCCAAGGGAGGTTGGTCACATCTCCGTAAATCTCCGAATTGCAGAGATTTCCAAGACGGATCATACACCCTGCGAAAGCAACGGCAATGCACAGATGATCCATTATCCACAGGAAGTCGAAACCGTTCTTCCTGCCATAATGTCTGGCGAACCATATCATTGCCAGGATAAGGGCAATCGCACCTCCATGGCTTGCAAGACCGCCCTTCCACGGCATGAATATTTCAAGGAAGCCGTTCAAGCTGCCAAGATAATAGTCAGGCTGATAGAAAAGACAGTGACCAAGGCGTGCGCCGACTATGGTTCCGATCAGCAAGGTATAAAGAAGCGGATCCAGAAGTTTCTCGCTCACACCTTCTCTCTTGAAGAACCACTGGAATATGTACCATCCGAGTATGAACCCGGATACGAACAGCAGAGAATACCATCTGACCCCACCGTTCCCGAGATGGAGAAGGATGGGGTCGAGATGCCAGTTTACGAACAGCAGTCCAAACATGTGCTGTCGTTATGTATTAAGCCTTGATAGCTGCAACACCAGGGAGCTCCTTGCCCTCGATAGCCTCGAGAAGAGCACCGCCACCGGTAGAGATGTAAGACACCTTGTCAGCAAGACCGAACTTGTTTACACAAGCTACAGAGTCACCGCCACCGATGAGAGAGAATGCACCGTTTGCAGTTGCCTCAGCGACAGCCTCGCCGATAGCGCGTGAACCAGCGGTGAACTCCTCAACCTCGAATACACCTGCAGGACCATTCCAAAGGATAGTCTTGGCGCCCTTGATAGCCTCAGCGAATGCCTTGCGGCTCTCAGGACCTGCGTCGAGACCCTCATAGTCAGCAGGGATTGCCTGTGCAGGAACGACCTTCACGTCAGCACCTGCCTTGAAGCTCATGGTATCCCAGTCGATAGCGTCCTTTGCTGCGACAGCGTCGGTAGCGAGAACGAGGTTCACGCCATTCTCCTTTGCCTTTGCAACAACGTCGAGAGCTACCTGGAGCTTGTCCTCCTCGCAGATAGACTGGCCAACCTCGCCGCCGAATGCCTTGGCGAAAGTGTAGGTCATACCACCGCAGAGGATGAGGTTGTCAACCTTGCCGAGAAGGTTCTCGATGATACCGATCTTTGAAGAAACCTTTGAACCACCCATGATAGCGGTGAAAGGACGCTTGATGTCGCTGAGGACAGCGTCAACTGCCTTTACTTCCTTCTCCATGAGGTAACCGAGCATCTTTGAGTCCTTGTCGAAGTACTCGTCGATGACAGCGGTTGAAGCGTGCTTGCGGTGAGCGGTACCGAATGCGTCCATTACGTAGCAGTCAGCGTAAGAAGCGAGCTTCTTTGCGAACTCCTTCTGGGAAGCCTTCATTGCCTTCTTGGCCTCATCGTATGCAGGATCCTCCTTGTCGATGCCTACTGGCTTGCCTTCCTCCTCAGGATAGAAACGAAGGTTCTCGAGAAGAAGAGCCTCACCCATCTGGAGAGCGGCAGCCTCAGCTGAAGCATTGCCACAGTCAGCAGCGAACTTGACCTCTACGCCGAGAGCTTCGCTTACTGCAGGAACGATCTGCGAGAGAGACTTCTTCATGTCAACCTGTCCCTTTGGCTTGCCCATGTGAGACATCATGATGACAGCACCGCCGTCATTGAGGATCTTCTTGAGAGTAGGGAGGGCACCCATGATACGGGTGTTGTCGGTCACCTTGCCTTCCTTTACAGGAACGTTGAAGTCCACGCGGACGATGGCCTTCTTGCCGGCAAAATTGAATGAATCGATTGTCATTTTGGTATAATTGATTGATTTATAATTGTCGTATCCGCAAATTTAGCAAATTCCCACGAATTACAACATTTTCGCCTATCTTTGCATAAGTTAAAATTGTTTTAGGAATGATGAAACAATGACTTGGTGAAGATTTATGATGGATTTCATAGGACAGATTCATTCATGAAGAGGGAGCGTAGCCTAGCTACGTGACAGATGAATAAATGAATATGGACATGAAAGGCACATAAAATCATCAAGTTATTTTTAAGAATGACTTAATATGACCATCGAATACCCGGCACAGAGCTGGAAGGATTATGAGATAATAGATTCAGGTCGCGGAGAAAAGCTGGAACGCTATGGCCGCTATTGCATGATACGCCCTGAGCCGAAAGCACTCTGGGAACCGTCGATGAGTGCTGCGGAGTGGGAAAAGATGGCTCATACGCGTTTCTCTCCCGGCGCAGGATTCGGCAAGGCCGGAAAGGAAGACAGCGGCACCTGGGAGAGGCGCAAGGCGATGGACGACCAGTGGCGCATACGCTACAGCAGCCCCCAGGGCTTCGGTTTCAACCTGCGTCTTGGCCTGACTTCCTTCAAGCATGTCGGAGTCTTCCCTGAGCAGGCATCCAACTGGGAATACATATATCGCAACACCGCCGAACTGGTCGCAAAGGCCAAGGAGGAAGGGGCGCCTGCACCGAAGGTCCTCAACCTGTTCGCATACACAGGAGCAGCATCGCTCGCAGCCAAGGCCGCCGGGGCTGACGTCACCCACTTGGATTCAGTACGCCAGGTAGTCACATGGGCACGCGAGAACATGGAAGGCAGCAACCTGGAAAACATACGTTGGATTGTCGAGGACGCGATGAAGTTCGCCAAGAGAGAGGCAAAGAGAGGAAATGTCTACCAGGGAATCATCCTGGACCCTCCTGCATACGGCCATGGCCCGGACGGAGAGAAATGGAAGCTTGACGAATGCCTGTACGACATGCTCCGCAATGTGGCGCGCATCCTTGCACCAAAGGACAGCTTCATGGTGCTCAATCTCTACTCGAACGGATACTCTGCCCTTCTCGGCGAGACGGTCGTACGCCAGGCTCTCGGGCTTGCTCCGGGATGCTCAGGTCTGGATTCAGGCGAGCTTGCCCTCCTGGACCGCTTCGGGAAAGCTCTCCCTCTAAGCATATTCGTAAGACTCAGACGATAATAAGAAAGCCGGGGCTCGCGCCTCGGCTTTTCATTTTATATCGAAAGATCTTCTTCAGTTGAGCCTCCGCCTGTGTAGGCGTTCAGCAGCGAATCGAAATTCTCTCCCATGCGCTTGGCAAGATCGATATCTCCGCCAGCCTGGACGGCTTCCTGAAGGAAATAGATGTAGTTTCCGCATAGCTCGAAGTTGTCCTGCTGGTAATCGTAGTACTCAAGGCAGAAGCGTGCCGTAGCGAGGAGGTCGTTGAACATATCGACGGCAATTGCACGCGCCTTATCCACCTCGCCAAGCCTATAGTAGAGCTCAGCCATGGAAATCACCATATAGTCGTTGCCGGAGAAACCTGCAAGGATGGTCTCGTACGGGAAATTACTTTTTGGAACATTCTCCATACACATGTCCATGGCCTGCTTTGCCCGCTCCTTCTCATCAGCCTCGAGGAAGGCCACGGCGCAGTTCACGAAGAAACCGCGCTGACTGTTGACGCCAAGGAAGGTATACATGTTCTGGTAGTCTACGAACCAGTCGTCTCTCTTGAGATTATCCCAGCTGTAAATCTCTGTCATGAGCTGATATAGCCTGTCCGTATCTACAAGACCCGGATCAACTGTCCCTATCTTGTTCTTGAATGGAACGAACTTGCTGGTCATACCGTCATACATGAGGTAGTCCTTGATGCCCATGCCGAGGTCGCCGCCATTGCTCATAAGGTGAAGCGGTCTGTCCCATTCGTAGTTTGACAGGAGGTCGAGCATGAAGAGTTCAGGCTTTGAAAGATAATCCTTCTCCTTAGGAATCTCAAGGATGATCTCGTCAGGGATCATGTCGGCAAGCTTTTCCGGAACAATGCCGTACTTGACAGCATTGACCTTGTTTACCGGAACCGAAATCTTATGCGACATGATATAGTCTGCCTTCTTTCCTCCCTGGAGCGGAACCTTTGCGTCAGGATGCTTGAATACGGTCATGACGTCCTTGATAGGAATCACCTCGTCGCGGTTGTCCACAATCAGGACAATCTCGTTGGTGCCATAGAGGTACTGTGACGGACCTACGGTGATGTTCAGCGGAGCAGACTCGTTGACCGCATATTTCATCTGGTCGATATGCCAGTCTGTTCCGAGCAGGGAGGTATTGACGATGCGGACATCGGTACGGATGCCCTCGACCTCCTGGGCATACCAGAGAGGGAATGTATCGTTGTCTCCATGGGTTACCAATATGCCGTTCTCGCCTACTCCGTTAAGGTAGTTGGAAGCCATCTCGACTGCAGTATATCGATTGCTGCGGTCGTGATCATCCCAGTTCTCCTTGGCCATGATGGCAGGAACGCAAAGGAGGGCAGCTGTACATACGGCAGCGACTGCAACGCCCTGCCTATGCTTCAGGAGTCCGTCAATCCACGCATAGACCGCAGCAACTCCCAGACCGATCCATATTGCAAAGGCATAGAACGATCCGGCATATGCATAGTCACGCTCGCGGACCTGCATAGGCTGCTGGTTCAGGTACAGCACGATGGCGATACCGGTCATGAAGAACGTGATGAACACCAGCCATGAACCTCGCTTATCCTTGTCGAACTGGAAGAAAAGACCCAGCAGGCCGAGGAGGAGAGGCAGCATATAGTAGTGGTTCTTTCCCTTGTTCTCAGCCAGCAGGGCAGGAGCATCCGACTGGTCGCCGATTCGGAAATCATCGATAGCCTTGATTCCGCTCTCCCAGTTGCCATGGAGAATCTCGCCCGGAATAGGGCTGTGGATCTCATTCTGGCGGCCGGCGAAGTTCCACATGAAGTAACGCCAGTACATCCAGTTGAGCTGATAGTCAAAGAAGAAACGCAGGTTGGCTCCCATGGTAGGCTTCGGATAGTCACGTCCAGGGACCTTGATGCCTTTCTTGCCGATATAGCTCATGTAGAACGACTCGTATGTACCGCTTGGGCTGGTTGCCCACATTCTTGGGAAGAGCATCTTTCCAGATGCGTCGTAGCTTGCATCGGCAGGAGCGTCCGCACGCACATACTTTCCATTGAGAGGAGCCCAGTACTTGCCGTACTTGACCTCGTAAGGAGAATCGAAATACTGACCATAAACCAGCGGTGCCTTGCCGTATTGCTCACGTGAGAGATAGCGTACAAGGGTAAAGGCATTGTCCGGCTGATACTCGTTGGTAGGAGTCTTCACGCATGAGCGGACCACGTCTATGGTCACGAGCGAGAAGCCTACGAGGATGGTGGTAAAGCATAGCAGGACCGTATTTGCAAACACCTTGTCATGCTTCATTGTCCAGAACAGTCCCCAGAAACTGAGGGCGAACACTGCAACCATGAAGAACAATGCTCCGGTGTTGTATGGCAGTCCGAAAACATTCACGAAGAGAAGGTCCGTGTAGGCCGCAATCTTTGGAAGGACAGGTACGATCACGAACAGGATCACTGCAATGATTACAAATGACAGTGCAGTGATTCCAATAAGACTCTTTACGTTATAGTGGCCCTCTTCCTTGTGACGGTAATAGTACATGAAGACAAGAGCCGGGATGGCAAGCAGGTTCAGCAGATGGATGCCGATGCTGAGTCCCATCGCGAAGGAGATGAGGACGATCCATCGGTTCGAATGAGGACGGTCAGCCTGCTCATACCACTTCGTCATCGCCCAGATGACCAGGGCAGTGAAAAGGGACGACATTGCGTAAACCTCTCCCTCGACTGCGGAGAACCAGAAGGTGTCAGAAAAGCAGTATGCAAGGGCTCCTACCATTCCGCTGCCGATAATGGCAATGGCGTTGCCGGTGCTGTAAAGACCGTTCTCGCCACGCTTGAAGAGACGCTTGGCAAAGAACACGATGGTAAGATACAGCAGGAAGATGGTGAGAGCCGAGCAGATCGCGCTCAGCGAATTGACGAGCAGCGCCGCATGCGAGGCATCGCCAAACATGGTTGCAATACGCGCAAAAAGCTGGAAGACCGGGTTTCCTGGCGGATGACCGACTTCAAGCTTGTATGATGACGCTATGAATTCGCCGCAGTCCCAGAAAGACGCGGTCGGCTCTATCGTAGACAGATAGGTGAAAGCGGAAACCAGAGTGACCGCCAGAGCGGCCAGACGGTTCCAGAGATTGAATTTCTTATCTTCCATATTCCGACAAATATACGAACATAATCCTTATCTTTGCACACAAACAGACAACAGATGGCTGACAACGATTGGAAAAAACGCCTTGGCGTGGTCTACTCGACCAATCCCGACTTCAACTATACCATACAGGAAGAAAGCGAGCCCGAAACACTGGCTCCGGAACGGCAGAAGCTCATCGTGACAATTGACCGCAGCGGCCGTGCCGGCAAGCAGGTCACACTGGTCAAAGGATTCGTCGGCACTTCCGAGGACCTGGCCGCACTCGGCAAGACTCTAAAGACAAAATGCGGAGTCGGCGGAACAGCCAAGGACGGTGAGATCACCATACAGGGAGACCTTCGCGACAAGGTCACCGCCCTGCTGACATCAATGGGTTACAAGGCAAAACGCGGCAACTAGAATGAGTCCTGCCGCGTTCATACTTCCCTTGCAGACCGGAATCCCTCCGGTCTCGGACGCACTGACCCGAGGAGTTCTTGAACTGGCGACAGAGCCCACTGCCCTGCCCCCGGCAATCGAGCCGGCATGGAACAGCAACCCGCTGAACATCGCAGCCGTACTGATATTCACATTCTGGATGATGCTGAACATACGGGCAATCATCCATATCACCCCGGCTCTTGCAGACTGTCTGGTGCGTTGGAAAGGCAGCGTGAACCTGGACAAGAGCATCCAGCTTTCACGTGAAAGGAACACGGCAGCCCGCATCCTCTTCTTATGCGGAGGCCTGCTGGTTTCAAGATATGGACTTCTCAGGTCAGGAGTCATTGACGGTCTTCCTGCGATATGGCAGACTCCGGCCATATTCGGCGTGCTGACAGCATACGCTCTCCTGAGGCGCATCATCTACCTGTTCATGTCCCGGCATGTACGCAAGCGCGAGATCTTCATGGCCGGCCATACAGCTTCGTACAACTTTGGAATCTGGATCGCAATAGCAATGCTTCTGGCAGCTGGAGCCGGTTCTGCGTTGAGCATTCCAGAAGCCGATATGAAGAACATACTGACCGGAATCTGTTTATTCTTCTATATCTTCTACCTGATACGCAAAATGCAAATCTTCAATTCTTGTTACCATAAATTTATGAGTTTTTTGTATCTTTGCGGCCTTGAATTGCTCCCCACTGCCGCATTGACAGCAGTTGCCGTGTTCTCCTGAGACAGGGACAGCATGGGGAAAACGACTTAAGATATGACCAACAAGAAGATTCTCATTTCCCAACAGGCTCCGATCAACCTTACCCCATACAATGCACTCAAAGAAAAATTCGGGGTCGAAATAGAGTTCAGACAGTTCTTCAAGATAGAGCCTCTCACTTCCCGCGAGTTCAGAGGCCAGAGACTGAATTTCCTGGATTACACCGCAGTTGTCTTCTCTTCAAGACACGCGATCGATGCGTACTTCCACCTCAGCGAAGAACTCAGGATCAAGATTCCAGAGACGATGAAGTACTTCTGTACAACCGAGGCTGTGGCAATGTACCTCCAGAAGCACATCGTATATCGCAAACGCAAGATTTTCTTCGGAACCGGAACTCCTGAATCTGTTGTATCTCTCATTTCTCCAAAGCACAAGGGAGAGAAGTTCCTCATCACCACAGCCGAAGGATCAAGCGCGTCTTCGATGACAGCGGCATTTGACGCCGCAGGGCTTGAATACACCGTATCCGCACTCATCAAGTCTGTCTCACAGGACATGAAGGACATAGACATCAACAGCTACGGCATGGTCGTATTCTACAACCCATCAGATGTCAAGTCACTCTACGAGAACTTCCCAGAGTTCAAGCAGAACGACATCAAGTTCATATCATACGGCAAGAGCATTGTCGGCGCAATGAGCGAGGCAGGTCTCCAGACAGCAATCAACGCCCCTATGCCCGAGTGCCCATCTGTGGCGAAGGCGATAGAGATTGTCCTCAACCAGGAAAACTAGCATAATGTCCGAAACACCGGCTCCCAACAGCCTTCCGAAGGAAGAGCGCATCAGTTACAAGCCGGACATCTCCAGATTGATGGAAGATGGCCGCAGGGGGTCGTGCGGAGACATACGCTTCCGCTGGTCCGTACGCGAGGAAGGCGGCAGCAACCGAATAATGGTTTCAGTCCCGAAACGCATGTTCAAGCGCGCGGTAAAACGCAACCTGCTCAAGCGCAGGATACGCGAAGCCTACCGTGTACGCAAATCCATGCTGATTCCGGATTCCGGGATCGACATGATTTTCATCTACAACACCAAGGAAGTGCTCGGCTACGAAGAGGTTTCCACTCTGATCGAAACGGCTCTCAAGCACATTGCAAAAAAGACTGCCAGGTCATGAGCAGGTTCCGCGACACAGTCCGCAGAGTCCTGATTTTCATCCCGGTACTGCTCATACGTTTCTATCAGCGCTGCATCTCTCCGCTGACTCCTCCGTCATGCCGATTCACCCCTACATGTTCCCAGTATGCACTGGAAGCACTCCGTAAACACGGTCTCATCAAGGGGTCCTGGCTTGCGTTCAAAAGAATAATCCGCTGTCACCCATGGGGCGGCAGCGGATACGATCCTGTTCCATAAATAAGGGGGAGACACTCCCCCTGTAACCCCTACGGCCTTTCCACCTTTCCGTATTTGTTCGCAAACTCACAAATACACGGCACGGCCGATTCGTTGGTACGAATTCGCTTCGCGAGAGTCCGATATTACCCTGGTTTTTAGCTATCAAGCTTCAGGACGGCCATGAATGCCGACTGCGGAACCTGGACGGTTCCGATCTGGCGCATTCGCTTCTTTCCCTCCTTCTGCTTCTCAAGGAGCTTTCTCTTTCTTGTGATATCACCACCATAGCACTTGGCGGTAACGTCCTTGCGGACCTGCTTTACAGTTTCACGGGCGATGATCTTCGCACCGATGGCAGCCTGAACCGGAATGTCGAACTGCTGACGAGGAATGAGTTCCTTCAGCTTCTCGCACATGCGGCGGCCGAATGTATATGCATTGTCCTCGTGGATGAGGGTCGAAAGTGCGTCGGCAGGCTCTCCGTTGAGAAGGATGTCCAGTCGGACAAGCTTTGCAGGACGATAGCCGGTGACATGATAGTCGAATGAAGCATAACCCTTCGATATGGTCTTCAGTGTATCGTAGAATCCGAAGACGATCTCTGACAGAGGCATGTCATAGTTGAGCTCGACACGGTCAGCAGTGATGAAATGCTGGCTCACAAGCGTTCCGCGACGGTCGAGGCAGAGCTTCATGATGGCGCCGAAGAAATCCGACTTGGAAATGATCTGGGCACGGATGAAAGGCTCCTCGATATGGTCGATGAGGGTAGGTGCCGGCATTCCGGATGGATTATGTACATCAAGAACCTCGTCCTGGGTCGTGTAGACCTTGTATGACACGTTCGGAACGGTGGTGATGACGTCCATGTTGAACTCGCGGAACAGACGTTCCTGGACGATTTCAAGATGAAGCAGACCAAGGAATCCGCAGCGGAAACCCGAACCGAGCGCAAGTGAAGACTCCGGCTCATAAACGAACGATGCATCATTGAGCTGGAACTTCTCAAGAACGGCACGGAGTTCCTCGAATTTCGAGGCATCCACAGGGTACATACCCGCGAAGACCATAGGCTTGACCTCCTCGAATCCCGCGATAGCAGAGTCACAGGCTCCGGCTCCGAGATGCGTGATCGTATCACCCACCTTTACCTCTGTGGCGCTCTTGATACCGGTGATGATATAGCCCACGTCTCCGCAGCCGATCTCCTGGGTAGGGACAAGCTTCATCTTGAGCACTCCGACCTCCTCGGTCTCGTAATCCATTCCTGTCGCAAAGAACTTGATAGGATCTCCCTTGCGGATTGAACCGTTCATGATCTTGAAATATGCGATGACACCTCGGAAAGGATTGAACACGGAGTCGAAGATAAGGGCCTGCAGCGGAGCTTCAGGGTCTCCCTGAGGCGCAGGTATGCGGTCCACGATGGCGTCGAGAATAGGTGCGACACCTTCTCCTGTCCTTGCAGAAACCTTGAAAATATCCTCCGGGTCGCAGCCAAGCAGGTCGCAGACCTGGTCAGAGACGACTTCTACCTGGGCCGAATCCATGTCGATCTTGTTCAGGACAGGGATGATTTCGAGGCCATGATCTATCGCCAGATACAGGTTGGAGATGGTCTGGGCCTGGACGCCCTGGGTCGCATCCACAACGAGAAGAGCGCCCTCGCATGACGCGATGGAGCGGGAAACTTCATAGGAAAAGTCCACATGGCCCGGAGTATCGATGAGATTCAGGCGATAGTTTTCCCCACCGCGGCTGTAATTCATCTGGATTGCGTGGCTCTTGATAGTGATACCCTTTTCCTTCTCGAGATCCATGTCATCGAGCACCTGGTTTTCCATGTCGCGCGCACTAAGCGTGCTGGTAAGTTCCAACAGACGGTCTGCCAAGGTACTCTTGCCGTGGTCGATATGCGCTATTATGCAGAAGTTTCTGATATGTTTCATAAGGCAAAGATAAGCGAATTTAATTTGTGTTCCTACGAAATATTTTTCGTAAATTGCGGGACTAAGGAAATCATTTAAAAACTTTTATATCCAATGGCAAATTCAATCAGCGTGCTCAACCACGCAGCGGATAACATCCGCATCCTTGCTGCCTCTGCAGTAGAGAAGGCAAAGTCAGGCCACCCAGGCGGTGCAATGGGCGGTGCAGACTTCATCAATGTCCTCTATTCAGAGTACCTCAAGTATGACCCAAAGAACCCTGAGTGGGTTGGTCGTGACCGTTTCTTCCTTGATCCAGGCCACATGGCTCCAATGCTCTACTCACAGCTCTGCCTCGCCGGCAAGTTCTCTCTCGACGAGCTCGCACAGCTCCGTCAGTGGGGTTCTCCAACCACCGGTCACCCTGAGTATGAAGTAGCACGTGGCATCGAGAACACCTCAGGACCTCTCGGTCAGGGTCACGCATATGCTATCGGCGCTGCCATCGCTGCAAAGTTCCTCGCTGCCCACACCGGCAACCCTACCTTCGCAAAGGAGACCATCTATGCATACATCTCTGACGGTGGTATCCAGGAGGAGGTTTCACAGGGTGCTGCACGTATCGCAGGAAACCTTGGACTTGACAACCTCATCATGTTCTACGACTGCAACGACATCCAGCTCTCTACCGAGACCAAGGAGGTCATGAACGAGGACACTGCTGCCAAGTACCGCGCCCAGAACTGGGAGGTTATCGAGATCAACGGTAACGACGCTGCCCAGATCCGCGAGGCTATCGAGAAGGCACAGGCTGTAAAGGGCAAGCCAACACTCATCATCGGCAAGTGTATCATGGGCAAGGGCGCCCTCAAGGCTGACGGTACCTCATACGAGGCTAACTGCAAGACCCATGGTGCTCCACTCGGTGGCGACGCTTACGTGAACACCATCAAGAACCTCGGCGGCGATCCTGAGAATCCATTCCAGATCTTCGACGACGTAAAGGAGCTTTACGCTAACCGTGCAAAGGAGCTCGAGGCTATCTGCGCCGAGCGCTACGCAGAGGAGAAGGCATGGGCTGAGGCTAACCCTGAGAAGGCTGCACAGCAGGCAGACTGGTTCTCTGGCAAGGCTCCAAAGATCGACTGGAACGCTTGCGTACAGAAGGACAACGACGCAACCCGTAACGCTTCTGCAGCATGTCTCTCAGTTCTCGCCGAGCAGGTTCCTAACATGATCTGTGCATCTGCAGACCTTTCCAACTCAGACAAGACTGACGGATTCCTCAAGAAGACCAAGGCTCTCAAGGCCGACGATTTCAGCGGCGCATTCTTCCAGGCTGGTGTTGCTGAGTTCACAATGGCTTGCTGCTGCGTAGGTATGGCCCTCCACGGTGGTGTCATCCCTGCATGCGGTACCTTCTTCGTATTCTCTCAGTACATGCTTCCTGTAGTACGTATGGCAGCTCTCATGCAGCTCCCTGTCAAGTTCGTATGGACACACGACGCATTCCGCGTAGGTGAGGATGGTCCTACCCATGAGCCAGTAGAGCATGAGGCACAGATCCGTCTCATGGAGAAGCTCAAGCGCCACGATGGCAAGAACTCTTGCCTCGTTCTCCGTCCAGCTGACGCAAAGGAGACCACTACCGCATGGGCTATGGCAATGGAGAACATGGAGAGCCCTACCGCTCTCATCCTTTCACGCCAGAACATCAACAACCTCCCAGAGGGCAACGATTACGAGCAGGCTCGCAAGGGTGGCTACATCGTAGCCGGCTCAGACGAGAATCCTGATGTCATCCTCGTCGCTACAGGTTCTGAGGTATCTACACTCGTTGCAGGTGCCGAGCTCCTTCGCAAGGACGGCAAGAAGGTTCGTATCGTCAGCGTTCCATCAGAGGGTGTATTCCGTTGCCAGAGCAAGGAGTACCAGCAGAGCGTTGTTCCTGCAGGTGCAAAGGTATTCGGTATGACCGCAGGTCTTCCTGTAAACCTCCAGGGCTTCCTTATCGGCGCAGCTCCAGAGTCAACCGTATGGGGTCTTGAGACCTTCGGCTACTCAGCTCCTTACAAGGTGCTCGACGAGAAGCTCGGCTACACAGCCCAGAACGTATACGAGCAGGTAAGCAAGATCCTTTAATCTAGAGATAGAAATCACCGGTAAGAGAGAGGTATTCTTCGGAGTACCTCTCTTTTTCATGTATGGTAAGGAGTTCCTCGCGGCAGTCCGAGCGCTCGCGGCCAAGTTCAACGATGATACGCATCGGGGCCTTGCGTTCCACAGTGCGGATACGGAGGATGCGCCTCGGGAAAAGCGAGAACATGCGTGCATGGCGCAGCATTGCCTGTTCACAATCAGATGGGAGAACCATGGCAAGCCTGCCTGCCGGAGTCAGCCTGTCTGCAGCGAACGAAATGAGCTCACGATATGAAAGGCTGAGGGAATGACGCGCCGTACTCTTGCGGGCATCGGGATTCTTCAGAGAATCATCGAAATATGGAGGATTCGAAAAGATAAGGTCGAAACCGTCGCCACATGCCGCAGCGAAACCATCAAGAGAGATATGAGAGGCACGAAGCATGTCCGGCCATGGTGACGCGGAGAAATTCTCCGCTGCTTCTTCCGCAGAGGCCGGGTCTATATCAATGGCATCGATGACGCAGTCTGCTCCAAGATCATGAAGACGCTGGGCGGCCATGAGCGCTATCGTTCCGGTGCCGGTTCCGACATCGAGCAGCCTATGGTCAAAGGCATCAAGCTCCATTGCGGCACCCAGAAGGACACCATCGGTATTGACCTTCATGGAGGAGCGCTCGTTGCGAACCTCGAACCTCTTGAAACGGAATACGGAGCTCATGCTATCTGCCGCTCAGATAGTCATCTACGAAGAGACCGTCACGCATATACATGCACCTGTCACACATACGTGCAAGCTCCGGATCATGGGTTACAATGACGACAGTCTGCCCCAGCTGGTCACGGAGTGTAAAGAAAAGGTTATGGATTTCCTGCTTGGTGCGGGTGTCAAGATTGCCGGAAGGCTCGTCTGCGAACAATACTGCAGGTTTGTTGATCAGCGCACGGGCGATCGCCACACGCTGCTGTTCTCCTCCGGAAAGCTCCGAAGGCTTATGCGTCATGCGGTCCTTAAGTCCCAGCATCTCGAGAAGCTCTGATGCAGCAGCCTTGGCGTCCTTTTCCTTTCGGCCAGCGATATAGGCCGGAATCATCACATTCTCCAGTGATGTGAATTCAGGAAGCAGATGATGGAACTGGAATACGAAACCGAGGCTCTGGTTGCGGAACCTGGCGATGTCCTTGCCCTTGAGAGCAAGCACATCCTTGCCGTCTATGACAAGAGACCCACTGTCAGGGGTGGACAGGGTTCCAAGGATCTGGAGAAGAGTTGATTTACCGGCACCGGACGAGCCCATTATGGACACGACCTCTCCCTTTTCCACTGAGAAGTCTATTCCCTTGAGAACCTTCAGCGAACCGAAAGATTTCTCTATATTCTTAGCCTCGATTATCATATCGATGTCAAAGTTAGAAATATTTTGCGAAAAATTTTGGTTTTGTAAAAAACTGGCGTATATTTGCAGTCCCAAAAGGAAAACAATCGGGGTGTGGCGCAGTTGGCTAGCGCATCTGGTTTGGGACCAGAGGGTCCAGTGTTCGAGTCACTGTACCCCGACTTTAAAAGGAGCGAGCAATCGCTCCTTTTTCCGTTTCAAGACGTGACTGAGCCAGCAGCCAGGCCACAAAATAAAAAAGTGACGCGAGAATCTCGCGTCACTTTCTGTGTTATTCTGGTATCGACTAGAGATTCTCGTTCATGGTCTTCCAGTCCTCTACTGCAGGGATGATGCCGAGAGAGATGATCTCCTCACGCATCTTGCAGAGGTGCTCGTAAGATGCCTGGAGTGCAGCCATCTCTTCAGCAGTACCCTGAGGAGCTGAGAAATGAACGCCGGTAGCGTCGATAACTGAAGGCATAGCCATCATCACGTTCTTGTAACCGCACTTGTCGCAGTTTACATAGCAGCCTGCAGGCCAGTTGAACTCAGCACCGCCCATAGAAGCCTCGATCATCTTCACAGCCTGGTATGCAGGGCTCTGGAATGATGAACGGCCACGGAGCTTGATGATCTTTGAACCGCCCTGGATGGTATCGTGCTTGATAGCCTCCCACTTGTCAGCGGCGATGTTGTAGTCTGCGAGTGGCTTGCCGTCAACAGTGATCTTTGAAGCGAACACTGCCATTGCCTCACCGTGACCACCATAGGTACGAGCGTTCTCTACCTTGTACTGAGGAACACCGAGCTCGGCTGCGATAGCCTCCTGGAGACGGGTTGAGTCGAGAGCAGCGAGAGAGGTAAGCTGGTTTGGCTTGAGACCTGAGTGGATGAGTGCGGTAAGAGCGGTAACGTCAGCTGGGTTGAAGATCACAACGACATGCTTTACAGCTGGGCAGTACTTCTTGATGTAGTCACCGAATTCGGCAGCGATCTGGCAGTTACCCTTGAGAAGGTCCTCACGGGTCATGCCGTCCTTACGAGGTGCACCGCCTGATGAGATGATGTAGGCAGCATCGGTGAACGCAACCTCCGGATCTGTGGTCCAGGTGATGTTTGCTCCTTCGAATGCGCAATGATACATTTCCTCAGCTACGCCGTGAACGCCTGGCTCGAAGATATCATAGAGACAGATGTTAGGAGTAAGACCGAGCATGAGTGCGGTCTGTGCCATGTTGGAACCGATAGCTCCGCCGGCACCTACGATGACGAGTTTCTCGTTTGTAAGGAATTTCATGATATGTTGGTTTATAAGATTATCGGTCAAATTATACCGATACAAATATAGTACAAAGTTATTAAACTTTTTTGCTGATGATTCCAAAAAAGCATATCTTTGCAAGCACAACAACCTATTGATTTTTATGGAACCTCCCAGTTCTATTCTGACAGACAAACAGTTTTCGACGGACGCCGCTTCTGACGATCCGTTGTCGGCAATGCATACCATACATCAATGAACCGCATTGAAGCGAGAGCTTCGATGTGGCTTTTCGTGTATGCGTACCGATGAACTGGAAGGGGATTAAAGATATTTTATATGGCCTTATTTTTTACAAAAGAACTTGAGAACCGCGCCAAGATCGGCGTATGGCATGTAACCGAGACCGAGGAAGAACTCCGCGAGCTCAGTTCCATTCCCACCGACGAGATGGAAGAAATCTCCTATATCAGGAGTGAATCGCTGCGCCGCCAGAGACTCGCGGTGCGCGCCCTGCTTGACAAGATGTTCGAGGACAAGGTATACCTCGCACACCATGACAACGGCAGACCATATATCGAGAACAACTCGATCTGCATCAGCATCACCCACACCGACAACTATGTTGCAGTGATACTGGACGACAACAACGAGGTGGGCATCGACATCGAGTCTCTCGGAAGAGACTTCTCCGCAGTAGAGAAGAAGGCACTATCCGAGGATGAGATCGACGATCTCGAGGATGAGACCAGGAATCTCCAGCTTGCAATCTACTGGTGCGCCAAGGAGGCCGTTTTCAAGAAGATCTCGACCTACGACGTCGATTTCGCGGAGCAGATCGAAATCGAGCGATTCAGACCGAAGGACGAGGGAGAGCTGGAAGCCACATTCGTGCACAAGGATGGCTACGAGGAGGAATTCGAGCTTGAATACATGACCTTCGACAACCACGTCATGGTTTGGACCAAAGGCGAGGAGTAATGATTTAAATTAGAATTATTCTAATTTTTACCCACTATAGGCCAAGCAGATACCAATAATAAACATGTTTTTGTTGATATCTTTACATTGTATTAGATAATACTTATTTTTATATTTGTGTCCCGGATAACCCGGGACATTTTTGTTTCCGCAATTTACCGAATATCAGTAGTAAAACCACATATAACCACACCCACCATGATCAAGCGAATTAAGAAGAGAGACGGACGCGTCGTTGAGTTCAACAACCAGAAGATCGTTGCGGCCATACTGAAGGCCATGAACGTTACAGAAGCCGGAGAGGACATCGTTCTCGCCGCAAAGATCGCTGACACAATCTCGAAGAGAGGCTCAGAGGAAATGAGTGTGGAGGAGATCCAGGACCAGGTCGAGATGGAGCTCATGAAGAGCCCGCGCAAGGAGGTTGCGAAGAAGTACATCGCATATCGAAACCAGCGCAGCCTCGCACGCAACGCCAAGAGCAACGAGATTTTCCAGGAGATCATCGATGCCCAGGCAAATGACATCACACGTGAGAACGCCAACATGAATGCCGACACACCTGCCGGCATGATGATGAAGTTCGCATCAGAGTCAACCAAGTCATATGTGGATACCTGCCTGCTCTCGGAAGACGTTCGCGAGGCAGTGGTTGGCGGTTATATCCACATCCATGACAAGGACTATTACCCTACCAAGAGCTTGACCTGTATCCAGCATCCTCTTGACAAGATTCTCGAGCACGGTCTCAGGGCCGGCCACGGCGAATCACGTCCTGCAAAGCGTATCGAGACCGCTTCGGTTCTCGCCTGCATTTCAATGGAGACAGTCCAGAACGAGATGCACGGCGGTCAGGCTATCCCTGCATTCGACTTCTATCTTGCGCCATTCGTAAGAAAGACATTCCAGGAAGAGCTCAAGAAGATCGGCTCATATGACAACACCGACTACAGCCACCTCAACGACGTCCAGATCGACGACTATATCAGAAGAGACCTTACCGGCATGAAGGGCGACGCCCGTATCGTCCAGCATTGCATCAACCAGACCGTAGGCCGCGTACACCAGTCGATGGAAGCATTCGTCCACAACATGAACACCATCCACTCCCGCGGTGGCAATCAGGTTGTGTTCAGTTCCATCAACTACGGCACAGACACCTCGGCTGAGGGACGATGCATCATCCGTGAGATCCTCAACACCACCTACGAAGGTGTCGGCAACGGATCTACAGCAATCTTCCCTATCCAGATCTGGAAAAAGAAGAGAGGTGTCAGCTATCTCCCTTCAGACCCTAACTATGACCTTTACAAGTTCGCCTGCAAGGTAACCGCAAGGCGATTCTTCCCTAACTTCCTGAACCTTGATGCGTCTTACAACGCAGATCCTGCATGGAAGGCAGACGACCCACGCCGCTTCGAGCATGAGGTAGCGACCATGGGATGCCGTACACGCGTATATGGAAACAGCTTCGGTCCAAAGACCTCGATCGGCCGTGGAAACCTCAGTTTCACAACCATCAACATCGTACGCATCGCCATCGAGGCAATGCAGGCAGAGGAGAATCCAGAGAAGAGACTCGCCGTATTCTTCGAGAAGCTTGACTGGGCTCTCGATATCTCTGCAAAGCAGCTCGTCGAGCGCTTCAATTTCCAGAAGACTGCGCTCAAGAAGCAGTTCCCACTCCTCATGAACGGTCTCTGGCTTGGCAGCGACGACCTCGGCGAAAATGACACCATCGAGAACGTAATCAAGCAGGGTACCCTCTCCATCGGATTCATCGGTCTTGCAGAATGCCTCATTGCACTCATCGGCAAGCATCATGGCGAGAGCGAGGAAGCTCAGGAGCTTGGTCTCCGAATCATCTCCCACATGGCTGAGAGAGTAAACGGATACACCGAGAAATTCCAGCTCAACTTCTCATTCTTCGCAACTCCTGCCGAAGGTCTCTCTGGCCGATTCACAAGAATGGACAAAAAGAAGTTCGGCGTAATCCCGGGAGTGACCGACAAGGAATACTACACCAACTCAAGCCACGTTCCTGTATATTACCACTGTACACCTGAACACAAGGCAAAGGTCGAGGGTCCATACCACAAGTACGAGAACGCCGGCCACATCTTCTATGTAGAGATCGACGGAGACGCTACACATAACCCGGAGGCTATCATGTCAGTCGTAGACCTCATGGACAAGTATGATCTTGGCTACGGCTCTGTGAACCACAACAGAAACCGCTGTCTTGACTGCGGCTTCGAGGATTCAACCGAAGATCTCAAAGTCTGTCCTCATTGCGGAAGTGACAACATCGACACTCTCCAGCGTATCACCGGTTACCTTGTAGGAACCACCAACCGCTGGAACAGAGCCAAGCTCGCAGAGCTCAGGGACCGCGTCGTTCACGAGTAATGGAAACATATCCAGACAAAATCAGTGTTCTGAAAATATTGGAGCAGACCATGGCCGACGGCCCTGGTCTGCGTATTTCTATCTATTGTGCCGGATGCCTTCATGCCTGCAAGGGATGTCATAACCCTCAGTCGTGGGACATTGCGAACGGAAACTGGATGACCATCGACGAGATAATGGATATCATCGTCAAGGATGAATTCAGCAACGTAAGCTTTTCCGGAGGAGATCCATTCTACCAGGTAGAGGCATTCACCGAACTCGCCCGCAGGATCAAGACAGAAACGAAGAAGACCATATGGTGCTGGACCGGATTCCTTCTCGAAGAGATTCAGGCAGACGAAAGGCTGTCCAAACTTCTTCCCTACCTCGATGTACTCGTAGACGGTCCGTTCATTCTTGAACAGCGCGACACACACCTGCACTTCCGTGGAAGTCCAAACCAGCGCATCATCTACCTTACTCCAAAAGAAGACGACGTCATCCCAGGTACTGTCGATATAATCCCTTTCAGATAATCACAAAAGCGGGGCTCGCAGGGGAATACGCTTTCCTTCTCGCGAAGCGAATTCGTATCAACGAATCGGCCGTGCCGTGTATTTGTGAGCTTGCGAGCAAATACGGAAAGGTGAAAAGGCCGTGGGGGTCACAGGGGAATTCACTCTTCCTCTCGCGAAGCGAATTCGTATCAACGAATCGGCCGTGCCGTGTATTTGTGAGCTTGCGAGCAAATATGGAAAGGTGAAAAGGCCGTGGGGGTCGCAGGGGGAGATACTCCCCCTTATCTAGGTCTCAGCCAAGGCATAGGGTCAACCGGATTGGTCTTCCATATCTGGAAGTGGAGCTGCGATACTCCACCAAGAGGTTCGATTGTTCCGAGAACCTGGCCGGTCTTGACCTTGTCACCAGCCTTGACAGACACGTCTCCCAGCTTGCAGTAGAACGTGAAGTATTCTCCGTGCTGAACCAGCACGCACTTGTTATAGCCCTGCATGACGATGACGTTCTTTACAACACCATCAAAGACGCACTTGACCTGAGTTCCTTTGTCAACCGATATGGTAATACCATCGTTTGGCGGAAGCTTCAACTGAGTGTACACCGGATGATAATGAACTCCGAAACGCTCTACGACAGGACCATCCACAGGCCATGGCAGCTTGCCCTTGTTCTCGCTGAACTTCTTGCTGAGAGTATAGTCTACCTCAACCTTCTTCTTGGCAGTTGTGCTTCCCTTCTTGGTCGAAGTGCCCATGGACTCGGCTATGAGCCTCTGGATTTCCTTGTTGAGTTTTTCAACCTCTTTGCGCTTCGTCTCGATGTCGCGCTGATACTTTCTCTTGTCGCGCTGGAGCCTGTCGACAAGGGACTTCGATGTCTTTTCCTCTTCGCGAAGCTTATTCATTTCCTCCTGCTGCTGCGAGCGGACGAGAGCCGCCTGGGCACGCAGGCTCTGGAGCTGAGTCTTCTTCGAGTCCAGTTCAGCCTTTGATTCGAGTATCTTCTCTGCCTGGACATTCATCTGCTGCGACAGACTGCGAAGGAAGGAATACCGTCTTAGACCCTGTCCCAGATTCTCTGCTGCAAGGATATGCATGTACCAGATTCTTGCATCACGGTTCTTATAGGCATTCTTCACGAGCCTTTCGTAATAGAACGTCATCGTATCAAGCTTGACCTGAAGGCTGTCGATGCTCTTCTGGGTGGCTCTGATGTTTCCGTCGATTCCGGCTATCTCGCGGTCACTCTCGTCAATAAGTTCCTTGCGGGCTTCGATTCTCCTGCGGACAAGGGTAAGTTCGTTCATCGCATTCGAGCTCAAGGAAGCATTCTCCTTGATCTGACGGTCTAGCTGTGCCAGCTCTTTCTCGAGCTGAGCCTTGCGGTTCTGGCTCTGGGTAAGATTCTGGGCGACAACGTCAGCCCCTGCCAGAAGCAGCAGGGAGGAAACAAGAATTGTGATGAAACGAAGATGTCTAGGCATTACTTTATGGCTTCAAGTCTCTTTGCGATCTTTTCCTCAAGGTCAGGAATCTCGCCGTTGTTCTTCTGTTTTGCCTGGTTCCAGTAAACCTTGGCCAGATCATATTCTCCAAGCACGTACAGAACCTCTGCATAGTGGTCAAGAACCGTCACGCTGTCCTTGCCTCCGTAAAGCATGGCATGCTTGAAGAAAGGTTTTGCCTCCAGAGCCTGTCCACGAAGATAGAGTATCCAGCCGAAAGTGTCGAGATACGTCGCATTGTCCGGTTCCTGCTCCACCGTGATCTTGCTCATATTATATGCCTTCTTGAGCTTCTTGCCCTCGAGGCTGAGGTAGTACGCATAATTGTTCAGCACAGGAGCATAACCAGGATTGATGGACAAGGCCTTTTCATAAGCCTTGAAAGCCTCCTTGCTGTTTCCGGTCATATGCATCACGTCACCTATTCCGGAATACGACTCGACGAGGATCTCCGGGTCCTTGGGGAACTGCTTCTGGAGAGCCTTGTAAGATGCTACGACGTCATCATACCGTTCCAGATTGTACGCCGACATTGCCTTGTACTGGTAGAATGCAGGCTCATCGGGGAAAGCCTCGGAAAAAGTTCCCGCCGCATCGAACAGGGTCTGCCAATCCTCGGTCAGGCCAAGCACCTGGATATATGTGGCAGCAGCGCTTATGGACTCTTTGTTCATCTCCCATGCCTGACGGAAATACTCCTTTGATTTCTCATGGTTTCCGCTGCGGTAGAAATACATTCCCGCAAGATTGACCACGGCAGTATCGGCCGGGGCAGACATCGCCAGACCGTCAAACAGAGAATCGATCTGCGGAGCATGAGCACTGAGGAACTGCGGGTCACTGTGATTCATCAAGGTTTCCAGATACTGACCCTTGGCGGCAGTGACTATATCCGCATTGTTCATGAAGCTGCGGACATCGCGGAAGAACTCCGGATATTCGCGGCGCATCCTGTGGACATCGGCACGTCCGAGGAGTGCAGGTGCAAAGTCCGGTTCGTACGAAAGCGCTTCATTATAATATTTCAGGGCAAGGCTGTCCTCGAAATCCTGGAGCTTTGCGTCACCCATCATTGCCAGAATGTTCGCCGAAGCGAATTCCTCATTATATGACTCGAGAGCCCGGAAAGCATCGTCGCGGCGGTCCATGTGCATGAGAACATCATAACGGGTCGTGACTGTAGCCTCGCTGACACCCTGGATGGTCTCTATGGCGTCCAGCGTCTCCAGCAGTTTTTCCGCGCGGCCGAGCTTTGCATACAGATTGACCAGCGAATAATGGATATCTGTCTTCTTCGGGAAATCCTTCAGCAGGCTCTCATAGATCTCCACGGTCTTCTCGTCCTCGCCTTTGATGGAATAGAGGACTGCGAGCCTGTCTTTGTACCAATAGTTGGCCGGATCGAGAGACACGGCTTCACGAAGCTCCGCCTCGGCAGCCTTCATGTCGTTCATATAGAAGTCGCAGAGACCGAGATAGTAGAAAGCCGCATCATTGAGAGGATTGACATCGGTCACTGCACCGAACAGCGCATGCGCCTTGGCATAGTCACCCAGGTTATATGCGGCGACACCGTCAAGCATCATGTCATCTATTGTGTGCTGGATATTGCGGTTCTGGGCATACAGTCCCGGAAGGATTCCGAACGACACCAGAACAACGCCTATGAATCTCTTTAAAGCTTTCATTTCAAGTATTTGCCATCATCGTCCATGGCGGACAAGAAGCTATCTACAAAAATAGTACAATTTCATTTTTTTCGCTATTTTCGTCAGCGTGAAAGACGCTGTTTCACGACGGATTCTGCAACTTTTTTGACATTCATGCAACATTTGCCGATCGGGGAGCATCTTAATCAACGTACAGAAAACCTTGACCAGAACCGAATGGAGGAACTTCTAGCCCTTTGCAAGAAAGGCGACAGGCGTGCGCAGAAGAAGCTATATGACTCTCTTGCGCCAAAGATGTTTGCCCTCTGCATCCGATATATGGGTGACAGGGAATCAGCGGCAGACGTTCTCCAGGACGGATTTGTAACATTGTTTTCAAAGCTGGACACCTTCTCGGGAGAGGGATCTTTCGAGGGCTGGGTCCGCAGGATCTTTGTCAATACTGCACTCATGAGCCTGAGGAAAAATGATATCCTGAGGAATACGAAGGAGCTTGAAGATGCCGCACCGGTAGTCAGCGAAGCTTCTTCTGCCCTGGACGATATCGGATACAAGGAGCTCATGGCAATGGTAGCCTCGCTGCCGACGGGATTCAGGACCGTATTCAACATGTATGTGATCGAAGGATTCTCCCACAAGGACATCGCCGATGCCCTTGGAATTTCGGAAGCCACATCCAGATCCCAGTTGCTGAGAGGCAGGACCATGCTGCAGGATATGATAAGGAAAAGAAGGTAATTAAGATGCAGAAGAATGATATGACAGATTTCGACCTTCGGATGAAGTCGATGCTCGAGGACGCACGGGAAGAAGTTCCCGCCGGCGTCTGGGATGCCGTGGAGGCACGCATCGCAACTCCGAAGCGCGTCATTCTGACATGGAGAAGAGCGGCGGCAGGATTTGCGGCAGCGGCAGCGATTGCCGCGGCATTCCTCATTCCATCGCACAACGGAAGCGTCAATAATGTCGGCACCATAACCGCAGACAGCAGGATAGAGAACATTTCCGTTGATAATGACAATATCCCTGATATCAGTGAACAGATCCAGGAAGGGAATCTGCTGTTTGCAGATGTTCCATCCGGAAGCATAAAGAAGAAGCCTGTGGCTGAAAGTACCATGCCATCAGAGATCAGCGCACCTCAGACATTTGATACCGCCGCTGCTGATGAGTATGATGCCGTTCCCGGAGAGACCCAGCCTGCACTGGACAAATCGGAAAATCACGTAAAGAACGAGCCGGAGAGCTGGTCAGACCCATTCGAAGGACTCGAAGATGAACCGGCAGCAAGGACAACCGCAGAGAGGTTCTCATTCTCACTTCAGGGCAATCTTGCCGACAATGACAAGACTTCGAATCCCAACTCCATAAACAGAGCCCCAGGAAGCGGCTCCATCGTGAAGACCGGTGTCGTAGACAAGAGCCAGTCGACATACGGAGTCCCTGTCTCTTTCGGTATCGGTGCCAGATACAGCCTCAACGACAGGTTTGCACTCGGAACCGGAATCAACTACTCCCTGCTCAGCAGAAGCTTTACCGGACAGTATAATGAAGTGGATGGGGCTGGAATGGTGACCAAATCCATCAATACAGAGATCTATAACGAGATTCATTATATCGGAATTCCTCTCAATCTCTATTATGACGTGATCCAGAGCGGAAACATCGACTTCTACGTCTATGGCGGAGGAAGCGTCGAGAAGGGTCTTGCAAACAACTATCGCATCAAGTGCGAACCTGAAAGCTTCTGGTACAAGGAGAGCGTTCCAGGCCTCCAGTGGTCGGTTGCAGCCGGTCTTGGACTCGAGTTCAATCTCTACAGACAGCTGTCCCTCTACCTTGACCCGAGCGTTCGATACTATTTCGACTGCAATCAGCCTACCAGTGTCAGGACCAGCCGTCCGTACATGTTCAATTTCGACATCGGTCTCAGGTTCGACCTCGGAAGGTAAGAAAAAGAAAAATCTTTTTTTGAGACATATATATCTTACGGATGATCCATTTTCTCATAACCCGGAAATGGATCATTTCGTTTATTTGCCATAGAGTCCCACAAGACGGGACCGGATGGATTATGAGGAGATGGATTTTGGAGATTCTGGCTGCCTGCCTTATGGTTTCCTGCAGCGCAATCGATGTATTCGAACCGTCAGAAACACTTGGAACCGGCAGACCAAGAAGCAAAGTACTGGTGTCGGAGGCGGGAATAAGAGGGCATGAAGATACAACAGAGAACCAAGGGACGGGCTTCCGCAAAGATACCGTTCTGTACGTATCCGCACTTGAGTATCCCGAAGGCTATGACTGGCATCGGGACAGTGCCTATCTCGGCTCCGGCGCGTCCATCGTACTCTTCAGGAACGGAGAAAGGGTAATGACGATCCCAACCGGAGCGGCAAACGCTGTCGGCACAGGAGCGGACATGCATCACATCATTCAGGGACACATCGTCACTGAGTACTGCGGAAGTGCCGGGACGGTTGTCAAGCTTGATGGCAAAGAAATCTTCAGGTCACCTCAAACCGAATACATAAAAGGACTGCTGATGGATGGAGACAGACTCGTCAGCCTGACACAGAGGAAGAACGGGAAAGGCTTTGTGTACAGGTGCGGAGACTCCGTCGTCATGGAGCGCAGCACCGGAGAACTGATCGGTGCGCTTGGCGCCGACAATTACTTTGCCAGTGGGGCTCTGTATCTGGACAAGGGGAATGTCTGTTTCGCATACAGGTCCCCAGACAATGCCGTCCTGGTCGAGGACGGAGTGGAGAGGGCGGTGCCATGCAAGGGCGACCTTCTGGACCTGCGCAGAATAGGAGGGTCCACCTGCCTGCTGGAGAGCGACGGAGATCGGCTGTTATTCACAGTCGGTGACAGGTCCAGGAATCTTGGCAGCAGCTATACAAGTGCAAGGAGAGGGTGCCATATCAGCGTATCAGCGGGTGAACCTGTAGCATTATGCCTGTTTGACAGCAAATACGGAACATCTTCCAGCGAGATACACCAGGTGGACAGGGCAATACGGAAACTGATGGGCATCCATACCTTGATTCCAAGCGAAGATGGGCTCTGGTATATATCTCACGACCCGTCTCAGTGGCTGAGCATCACCGGGCCGGAAGACCGTACAGTCAGGCATGAAGCCACCTATCTTTGGATGGGCGTTCAGGCATGCTGCTATGCAGGACACAAGGTTGTAGTCGGCGCCACACCGTACGCAGCGAATGCCTTCCCGGAAATAATCTGGGGTGAGAAAAGAGAAAGGCTGGAAGTGAATGGATTCATTACCGGGGTCAGCAGCGTGATCAATCATCCCAGCTGATCACGCGGGAGCCATCTTCGCGAACATCGATGCTGACCTTGAGGGTTTCCTCCGGAAGAAGTTCCTCGATGTTCTCCGGCCACTCCATAAGGCATAGACACCCACTGTCCAGATAATCATACAGACCGATGTCAAGCGCTTCTTCAAGCTTGGTTATCCGGTAGAAATCGAAGTGGAACACGGGATCTCCCGAGGCGGCCCGGTATTCATTGACAATGGCGAAGGTCGGCGAGCTGACAGCATCATCCTCCACTCCGAGTACACGGCAAACTGCCGTGCTGAAAGTGGTCTTTCCTGCCCCCATGGACGCGTAGAATGCGACAAGGCGGCTGTCCCCTATTTCCCTGAGAAACTCTGCCGCAGCCTCATCGATGCGCGCCAGGCTCTCTATTACGATTTCATGTTTCATCTGCGTGATATTGGACTGGCGCAAAGATAGTGAAAAACTGTCAGCGCCCAATGTCCTGGAGCTTGCCCCTCTTTTTGAGAACTGCCGGTTTTTATGCATATTTGCATCTGACAGTTATGGAAATTCACCAGATATTAAGCGCATCAGATGCCGCGTCTCTCGTAGAGAAAGAAAAGGCCTTTGTGGATTCTCACCCCGACTATACCGTATCGATGAGACGGTACATCCTTTCAGCACGTTCACAGAAGGATGAACTGCTATGCAACAGTTCCTTTA
Organism: Bacteroidales bacterium; assembly: GCA_024402135.1. Classification (GTDB taxonomy): domain Bacteria; phylum Bacteroidota; class Bacteroidia; order Bacteroidales; family UBA932; genus Cryptobacteroides. The sequence goes on along the minus strand of JAKSJN010000004.1, from coordinate 13,338 downwards.
ACGAAGGATTGTCAGCAGTATCATTCGTCATCCAGCCTATTCTGGGCAGGGACAGCATCGCCGTATGGATCTATCTTGTCAAAGACTGCGCTGTAGAGTTTCTCTGGAGCACCAATCTTTGCAGCCATGCCCCTGGCTCGGAAAACCAGACCCGCGAGATTCTTCAGGCCTATGAGAATGACCTGGCTGAAAAGAATCTCACCATTTCCGACAACTGTGTCCGCACATGGTTCTTCGTCGACGACATAGACCGCAACTACAGCGGCGTTGTCGTTGGCCGCAGAGAGAATTTCGAGGAGCAGGGAATGACGAAAGCCACCCACTATCTGGCCAGCACTGGCATCTGCGGCGGAGCAGTGGTGCAAGATACCATCGTGCAGATGGATGCTCTTGCCATCAAGGGCGAATTCTCCCAGCATTACCTCTATGCTCCAGCAAACTTCAACCCAACTCATGAGTATGGCGTCACTTTCGAGCGTGGAGTCGTTGTTGAATTCGGAGGAGAATCACATATACTCATCTCCGGGACAGCATCGATCAACAACAAAGGGGAAATTGTTCATCCGGGCGACACCTCAGCTCAGACACTGCGAATGTGGGATAATGTCGAGGCTCTTTTACATGAGGCGTCCAGCTCATGGAAGGATGTCCGCATGATGATTGTATATCTGAGGAACGCCGAAGATCATGATGTGGTTTCAGCGCTTTTCTCCGAACGATTCGGTTCCGACATTCCTTATGTCATTACTCTCGCACCCGTATGCCGTCCCGGATGGCTGATCGAGATGGAGTGCATCGCTATACGCTGATCTTGTCCAGGAACCTGAAGGACGCGGCCTCCATGAGATGCTCCGGCAGTATGTCCCTGCAGCCGGCGAGGTCGGCGATTGTCCGCGCAAGCTTGAGTATGCGGTGGAATGCCCTCATTGACATGTTCATCCTCTGAAGTATCTTTTCCATAGCCTCACGACCCTGCGGGGACAGCTGGCAGTATCTTTCTATCTGTCGCGGGGTCATCTCCGCGTTTGAGTGGATCTCCTCGTCCCTGAAACGTTCTTCCTGAATACCGCGGGCCCGCATGACCCTCTCGGCGATAACGCTGCTGCGCTCCCCTTTCTTATGCCCCATCATCATTGCCGAAGATACCGGTTGCATCCATACATGCAGGTCGATTCTGTCCAGAATAGGGCCAGAAAGGCGCGAGAGATAGGTCATACGGCGCGAAGGAGAGCAGACACAGCGGTTTCCATCCCCCCAAAAGCCGCAAGGACAGGGATTGGATGCAGCTACCAGCATGAACGAAGCGGGATATTCGACCTTTGAACGCAAACGGGAAATCATGACCTTGCGGTCTTCCAACGGTCCACGAAGCGCCTCGACTACACTTTTGGACATCTGACCGAACTCATCCATGAACAAGACTCCGTTCTGGGACAGGGTCACTTCCCCGGGCAGGATGGAATCACCGCCTCCACCTCCTATGATGGCTGCCAGTGATGCACTGTAGTGCGGAGCACGGAATGGCCGCGAGCGTATCAGGCCAAAGCCTCCACGGCTTATTCCGGCAATTGAATAAATCTTGCTGGTCACTATGGACTCTTCCATGGTCATCGGAGGAAGGATACCGGCTATCGCCTTTGCCAAAGTACTCTTTCCGGAACCCGGCGGACCGACCAGAATCATGTTGTGATTGCCGGCACAAGCAATCTCGGCACCTCTCTTTGCCCCTTCCTGGCCGACTATATCGGCAAAATCCGGAGTGTCGGAGTTTATCGCAGAAGACTTGGAATGCCCGGTATCCCGACATTCCTGACTGTTCCAGATAAGGAGTCCGGAATGGTCCAGCTCACCACCGAGGATATCCAATACCTCCATAAGGCTGTGCACTCCATATACCTTGGTATCGCGGTATTCTACTGCCTCGAAAGCTGATTCGCGCGGGAGGATGCATCCGGAAAATCCGGCCTTCCTCGCATAGTCGGCGACAGGCAGAGCTCCCGGCACCGGCCTGACCGACCCGTCCAGACCAAGTTCTCCCATCACGACAAAGTTTTCAAGCAGCGGCAGGCTGCGCTGACCGGAAGCGGCTATTATGCCCAAGGCGATAGGCAGGTCGTAACCGCTGCCATTCTTGTGAAGGTCTGCGGGAGCCAGATTGATCACTATCTTTTTCCCGGGAATGTGGAATTCCAGAGACTGCAACGCCGTAATTGTTCTAAGCAGGCTTTCCTTTACGGCAGTATCCGCCAGTCCGACCAGATGGATGCCTATCCCAGGCACTATATCAACCTCGACCGTGACGCGGACGGCATCTATTCCTATGCACTTTGCTCCATTGACATAAACTAACATATCGGGCAGGTTTTCTTGCAAAACTTGCCGATGAAAAGATAAAAAAGAGTCAAAAAGATAAAAAGAGGGCGAATGTCCCGTCCGGGTGGCGAAATCAGAAACTCTTGGCCAGAAGTATGACGCCGAATATTGCTACCGCGAAACCCGCAATACGGTTGATCCAGAGAAGTATGTTGATGTTGAAACGGTCGCCCACATATGCTACGGCCTTGGTTAGGAAATACCAGTATGTCGCAGAACCGAAAGAGACACCCAGGATGGCCAGGACATGTATGAGCGGGCTCTGGTCCGAAAGATCCATACGGAATCCGGCAAAAAGGGCCAGCATTACGGCCGGACACGCAGGATTGCCCAGTCCCATTCCTACCGCCTTGAGAAAGTTGTACGGATCATAGCTGCGCGAACGGCGCTCTCCTCTATGCTCCTTTATCTTGGCGAACATCATGGAAACACCCAGGATGGCCACCAGCAGTCCTCCGACAAGGCTGATGACTCTTGAGTTCCTGTCGATGAAGTCTCCGAGAGAGGAGATCGCAAATACAGCAATGGTTGCACACAGTGTGTCTACGAACGTACCACCCAGACCGCATGACAGTCCGGGCTTCCTTCCGTCGCTGATACTTTTCTGGACAGCCATGATTGCCACCGGGCCTACCGGAATTGCAGCGATAAGTCCAATGATCGGAGCCTTCAGAACAAATAAGAAATCCATCATGACACAAAGATATGCCTTTTTTGCAAATTTTTCAGCCAAATATTTGGCAATTCGGTTTTTTCATCTTACATTTGCAATCCAATCAAAACGGGGGTATAGCTCAGTTGGTAGAGCACCTGCTTTGCAAGCAGGGGGTCAAGAGTTCGAATCTCTTTATCTCCACCAAAAAGGACAATCGAAAGGTTGTCCTTTTTTCTTTTTTACCGCTTTCACTCTTTGCGACACTCGGTTTTTTCGGTTATCTTTGCACATTCTAAAAATTCGAAAACACTATGTCATTCATCGATGAAAGAGTTGCATGGGAAGGCCTGACCTTCGATGATGTCCTTCTCGTCCCTGCCTACTCGGACGTACATCCTCGCGAGGTGAGCCTCAAGAGCAGATTCTCAAGGAACATCACCCTCAACGTCCCTATCGTGTCCGCTGCAATGGACACCGTAACCGAGGCCAAGATGGCCATTGCCCTCGCCCGTGAAGGCGGTATCGGAGTCATTCACAAGAACATGAGCATCGAGCAGCAGGCTGCCGAGGTAAGGAAGGTGAAGAGATCCGAGAACGGCATGATTTCCGACCCTATCACTATCACTAAGGACCAGACCGTGAGAGACGCCTTCAACCTCATGAAGGAGAATCATATCGGCGGTATCCCTGTGGTTGACGAAAACAAGTTCCTCGTCGGCATAGTAACCAACCGCGACCTCCGCTTCCAGGAAGACCTCGATGCAAAGATCGCAGATGTAATGACCTCTGAGAACCTCATCACCATAACCAACACCGACCGCGACAACGTCAAGAAGACCCTCCTCGAGAACAGAATCGAGAAACTCCCTGTAGTTGACGCAGAAGGTCATCTCATCGGACTTGTGACCTACCGCGACATCCAGAAGGAGACCGAGTATCCTATGGCTTGCAAGGACAGCCAGGGACGCCTCAGAGTCGCAGCCGGAATCGGCATCAAGGTAGATGCGATGGACAGAGTTGCAGCACTCGTTGCCGAGGGCGTCGATGCAGTCGTTCTTGACTGTGCACATGGTCACAGCATCCGCGTGATCGACCTCCTCAAGGAAATCAAGGCAAAGTACCCTGCTCTTGATGTTGTAGTCGGAAATATCGCTACAGGCGAAGCCGCAAAGATGCTTATCGAGAACGGCGCAGACGGCGTGAAAGTCGGTATCGGACCTGGTTCCATCTGTACCACCCGTATCGTGGCAGGCGTGGGTGTTCCTCAGCTTACTGCAATCTATGAAGTTTCCAAGGCAGTCGAGGGAACCGGTGCCACACTTATCGCCGACGGTGGTCTCCGTTACTCGGGTGACGTCGTAAAGGCTCTTGCAGCCGGCGGTGACTGTGTGATGTGCGGTTCAATGTTCGCAGGTACCGAGGAGTCTCCAGGCGAGACCATCATCTACAACGGACGTAAGTTCAAGACATATCGCGGTATGGGTTCAATCGACGCCATGAAGGCAGGTTCAAGCGACCGTTACTTCCAGGAGGGAGACAGCAAGCTCGTACCGGAAGGCATCGTGGGCCGCGTTCCTTACAAGGGAACCCTCAGCGAAACCGTATTCCAGCTCATCGGAGGTCTTCGCAGCGGTATGGGTTATTGCGGTGCACGTACTCTCACCGACCTCAAGAAGGCCCGCTTCGTACGCGTGACCAGCAACGGTGTCATCGAGAACCATCCTCACGATATCACCATCACCAAGGAAACCCCTAACTACAGCCGAAACGATTCATAGCAATATATGGACAAGATTATCATTCTGGACTTTGGTTCACAGGTAACCCAGCTCATCGGACGCAGGGTGCGCGAACTGAATGTCTACTGCGAGATCCACCCTTTCAACAAGGTCCCTGCATTTGACGAGACCGTGAGAGGTGTGATCCTTTCCGGCAGCCCGGCATCAGTACGCCAGGAGAACGCCCCTGTCGTTGACCTTAGCGGTATCAAGGGCAAGTACCCTCTGCTCGGTATCTGCTACGGAGCACAGTACCTCGCACACCACTTCGGTGGCAAGGTGGAGGCTTCAGGCTCACGCGAGTACGGACGCGCAATGTTCAACGTAACCGACACCGCATGCCCTCTCTTCCAGGGCGTCAGCACATCAAGCCAGGTATGGATGTCGCATGGCGATACCATCACCGCACTCCCTGAAGGTGCAGAGGTCATCGGATCGACAAGTGACGTCGTAAACGCAGCTTACCACATCAAGGGCGAAGACACATACGCAGTACAGTTCCATCCGGAGGTCTTCCACTCCAAGGAAGGTCCAAAGATGCTCGAGAACTTCGTAAAGGGCGTATGCGGCTGCAAGGGCGACTGGACCGCTGATTCATTCATCAGCACCGCCATCGAGGAAATCCGTGCAAAGGTCGGCGAGGACAAGGTAATACTCGGACTCAGCGGCGGCGTGGATTCAACCGTGGCAGCAGTGCTCCTCAACAAGGCGATCGGCCAGAACCTCACCTGTATCTTCGTGGACAACGGACTTCTCCGCAAGAACGAGTTCGAAGACGTGCTCGAATCATACAAAGACATGGGCCTCAACGTGATCGGAGCAAGATCAGGAAAGCTTTTCCTCGACGCTCTTGCAGGAATCAGCGATCCTGAGGGCAAGAGAAAGGCAATCGGAAAGACCTTCATCGACGTATTCAACGCAGAGGCCATGAAGATAGAGAATGCGAAATGGCTGGCACAGGGTACCATCTATCCTGACGTCATCGAGTCATGCTCAGTCAACGGCCCGTCAGCAAAGATCAAGAGCCACCACAACGTAGGTGGACTTCCTGAGAAGATGCATCTCAAGATCGTCGAGCCTCTCAGAAGCCTGTTCAAGGACGAGGTCCGTCGAGTAGGACGAGCTCTCGGCATCAAGGAGGAACTGGTATCTCGTCACCCATTCCCGGGACCATCTCTTGGCATCCGTATTCTCGGCGAGATTACCGAAGACAAGCTTGAGATTCTCCGCAACGCCGATGATATCTTCATCAAGAGTCTCAGAAGCTGGCCTTGCGAACTTCCTGCAGCAGCAGAGCCTATCCGCACCGCCACCAATCTCTATGATGCCATCTGGCAGGCAGGCGTGATGCTCCTTCCAGTCCGCAGTGTAGGTGTCATGGGCGACGAGAGAACATACGAATACACAGTTGCACTCCGTGCCGTGACATCGACCGACGGCATGACAGCAGACTGGTTCCCTCTTCCATACGATTTCATGGCCAAGGTTTCCAATGACATCATAAACAAGGTCAAGGGAGTCAACAGAGTATGCTATGACATCTCTTCAAAACCACCTGCAACAATCGAGTGGGAGTAGTGATAGACAATCATTTACCAATATAACAAAAGAAGAAGCCGGGAAATTCCCGGCTTCTTTTCTTTATGATTACGCAGTAAAAGCGTGATTATGCACCTACCGTATAAAACGAACAAGACCGCGACATCACGTCGCAGCCTTATTCATTCCATTAAAAATTTGCTTGTGCAAAGATGTAACTAATTTTTGAATTATCCAATGATTTCAGGTCTATGCTTCAAGATTTTCAAACAATTTTTCGATAGCCTGATCAGGGTTTCCGGTCTCATCGAGAAGCTGGACAAAACGGCTTCCGATGATCGCTCCCGAAGCGTTTTCCTGAGCACTTGAAAGAGTCTGCCTGTTGCTGATTCCGAAGCCGATCATACGTGGATTCCTGAGATCCATCGCGTTGATTCGCCTGAAGTATTCCTGCTTTGCCTCATTGAATTCCTTCTGGGCTCCTGTAATGGCAGCAGAGCTGACCATATAGATGAAACCGTCGGTATTGGCATCAATGAAACGGATGCGCTCTTCCGAAGTTTCCGGAGTGATCAGCATGATGATTCTTACGTCATGCCTGTCTGCTACCGGCTTGAAGTCCCTGAGATAATCTGCGAACGGCAGGTCAGGAATGATGACGCCATCTACACCGACCTCGTTGCAGGACTGACAGAAATTCTCGAATCCATACTGTATGATAGGATTCAGATATCCCATCATCACCAGAGGAAGGTCAGCCTTGCTCCTTATGTCTGCCAGGTCTGCGAACAGTTTCTTGAGGCTCATGCCGTTTTTCAATGCTTTGGTAGCTGCATCCTGGATCACAGGACCGTCAGCCATAGGATCACTGAAAGGGATTCCGACCTCGATCATGTCGACACCGTGCTTCTCAAGAGACACAATGACATCCGACGGAGACATTCCTGCAGGATGGCCGGCAGTAAAATATATTGAAAGCAGATTACTGCCCTTTTCCTGGAATAGCTTGTTTATTCTGTTCATGTTATCTTTCGTTTTCTATTCTTCTGTATTCATTGATGAATTGTCTGAGCATGTCGGCATCCTTGTACGCCGGAGAAATCTCGAACCTCGAATTGAGGTCGACACCGCAGCACTTCGGATGATGAAACAATACCAGGTCCTCGATGCCTGACGGTCCTATGCCGCCACTCAGGAGAAATGGAGTATCACCTGTGTAGGCATCAAGAATGGTCCAGTCAAACCGTTCTCCACTTCCACCATACTGCTGACACTTGGTATCGAACAGGAAAATGTCCGCGTGACCTTCATATTCCGCACATGAACGCAGATCATCAGCACAGGCGACACTGAATGCCTTTATCACATTCACTCCCGCTGCATGCAGGCTGTCGCAGACCTCTGGCCGTTCAGCACCATGAAGCTGGACATAATCAAGTCCATACTCGGTAATATGACTCAGCATATCCTCCTCGGATGCATTCACGAATACACCGACCCTCTTGAGGGATGAAGGAAGGTAGTCAGGCACCGAAGCGACGTATCTGGATGATCGTGGATAGAAGATGAATCCCATCATATCGATGCCAACAGCCTCTACCGCGCGTATGTTTTCCGGCTCGCGCATGCCACAGACCTTTATCATATCCTGGAAATGAATTCCGCCAGAGCCTTGCCCGGATCAGCCTGTTTCATGAACTGTTCCCCCATGAGGAAACCACGGAAACCGGCCTCACGCAATTCGCGTACGGTCGCAGGGTCACTCAGGCCGCTCTCACTGACAAGTACACGGTCACCAGGCAATCTGGAAGCTATGTCAAAGGAGTTGCGCACATCTGTGACAAACGTGCCCAGATTCCTGTTGTTGACACCGATCATCGAAGCATCAATGTCACAGTAGTCAAGTTCCTTCTCTCCATGGATCTCAAGAAGGGTCTCAAGGCCGAGCTCATGTGCAACAGCGTTCAGTTCGGCACACTCCTCCTTCGAGAGACAGGCTGCAATCAGCAGAACTGCATCCGCACCGGCTTTGCGGGCTTCGAAGAGTTGATATGGATCAATGATGAACTCCTTTCGCATCATCGGAGTCTCCACCATAGGCCGTACTCTCTCGATAAACTCGAGGCATCCTCCGAAATAGTCCATATCGGTAAGGATTGACAGAGCTGACGCACCACTTGCGGCATAGGTCGGGACAACTTCCTCCGGGCGGGCATCTTCATGAATCCATCCTTTTGACGGAGAACGCCGTTTAAACTCCGCTATGATGCCCGAAGAGGACGAGACGAGTCCATCCCTCATTGAACGCTTCGGAGCGTCAGGAAGCGACGCTACGGCCTTTTCAAGCACGTCTATGTGGACGAGCTCCTTTGCCTTGGCGACTTCGATGCGTTTTGCTGCGACTATCTCCTGGAGAATATCCTTTGGCATGGTCTAGCTGTTAAGTGCAACGTACTCCTTCATGACCTTGAGGGCAGCGCCGCTCTCTATCGATTCGCGCGCCATCGCCACACAGTCCATAACCGATAGTTCAGGGCGTACCAGATTGATTGCAAAGGCAGAGTTGGCGATTACGACATCTTTCTGAGCCTGGGTGGAAGATCCCTCAAGTACACTTACAAAGATCTTGAATGCGTCCTCCTTGGTCGCGCCGCCTGTAATGTCAGACTGGGTATAGACCGGCAATCCAAGGTCGCTTGGAGAGAAAATCTCCTCGCGGCGGCGGGTCTTGATCTTGAAGTCACCGGTAAGCGAAATCTCGTCATAACCGTCAATGCTTGAGATTATGCCGTAGGTAGTGCCGATCTTCTCGTTCACGCTGCCATAGAAACGCATCTGCTCCAGATTCGCTGTACCGAGAAGCTGATACTTTGGACGGCATGGGTTGATGAGCGGTCCGAGGAGATTGAAGAGAGTCGGGATCTCCATGGCTCTGCGGACAGGTGCAACGTTCTTCATACCCTTTGCAAACAGTGGAGCGTGGAGATATGTGAATCCACATTTTTCGAGGTTACGCTGATGCTGGCCGGCGTCAGTGGTGAGCTTCACACCGAGACCCTCGATACAGTTGCTGGCTCCGCTGACACAGGTGGCGGCATATGCTCCATGCTTTGCGACCTTGATGCCTGCACCGGCAACGACGAAGCATGAGGTTGTAGAGATGTTGAAGGTATTCTTGCCGTCACCACCGGTTCCTACGATATCAAGAGGCTCGTATGATGAAAGGTCTACCGGAACTCCGGTCTCAAGAAGTCCGTCACGCATGCCGAGCAGTTCGTCCACGGTAACGCCGCGGAGCTGCATTGCAGCAAGGAAGGCTGTGATCTGGATGTCGGAGCATTCTCCGTTGGCGATGCGGAGCATCACCTGATGTGTCGTTTCGCGCTCAAGGGTCTGACCGCTGACGAGTGAAGTAAGAATCTGTTTCATATGTCTATCTGTTATTTGTCTGTTAACTGTTCAGCCAGTTGGCAATCATTGTGCGGCCCTCCGGAGTAAGGACGCTCTCGGGATGGAACTGTATGCCGCGTATGTCATATTTCTTGTGGCGCATTGCCATGATCTGGCCGTCGTCGCTGAGCGCTGTCACCTCAAGGCAGTCAGGCAGGCCGACGTGGTCTACGACCCAGGAGTGATAGCGTCCCACCTGGAAATCACCTTCAAGACCATTAAAGAGCAGTTCCTCGCATGTCTTGCGGCATGGAGTCTGGATGCCATGGACTACGTGATCGAGGTTGGTCAGGCTTGCACCGAAGGCTTCGCCTATTGCCTGATGACCAAGGCATACTCCCAGCATAGGCTTCTTTCCAGCAAAGTATGCGATCGCCTCCATCAGCTTCCCTGCCTCAGAAGGGATACCAGGACCCGGAGAAAGTATGATCCTGTCGTATTTTTCAAGATCCTCAAGCTCGAACCTGTCATTCCTGACTGTATCGACCTCGGCACCGAGTTCCTTGAACAGATGGCTGAGGTTGAAGGTAAATGAATCGTAGTTGTCTATGATAACGAGTTTCATGTCCTGTCGTTTGTTAGATGGTTTCTGCCAGAGTGATCGCCTTGCGGAGGGCTCCCAGCTTATTGTTGACTTCCTGGAGTTCGTACTCCTCATTGCTTGCAGCAACGATTCCGCCTCCAGCCTGGAACCAGAGTTCGCCGCTGCGGCTGACGAAGGTGCGGATAGTTATGGCCTGGTTCAGAGAACCATCCATGCCTATGAATCCGATACATCCGCCATACGCACCTCGGTTATGAGGCTCGTACTCGCCGATGAGCTGCATCGCACGGATCTTTGGAGCTCCGCTGAGGGTTCCTGCAGGGAAAGTATCGATGAACGCCTTGAGCGGATCAGCATCGCTGTCCAGTTCTCCACTGACGCGGCTGACGAGATGGATCACATGGCTGTAGTACTGCATATCCTTGTAGAAATCCACATGGACGCCGTGACAGTTGCGGCTCAGGTCGTTTCTGGCCAGGTCGACAAGCATCACGTGCTCGGCGTTCTCCTTCGGATCATTGCGGAGATACTCGGCATTGCGTGCATCCTGTTCTGCATTGCCGGTACGTCGTGTGGTTCCTGCAATCGGATCGATGTATGCATGGCGTCCCTGGATGCGGCAATGTGTTTCCGGACTTGAGCCGAAGATGCGGACTCCACCCATGTCGAAATAGAATAGATATGGGGATGGATTGATGCTTCGGAGTGCACGGTATACCTGGAAGTCGTCACCCTCGAAACTCTGGACAAAACGTCTTGAAAGGACGATCTGGAACACGTCTCCACGCTTGCAATGCTCAATACCACGACGGATATTGGCCTTGTGCTCGTCATCGGTAAGAGTGCTTGTGAAGTCTCCACAGGCATGGAACTCATACAATGAAGCTCGTCCTTCATTGATGGTCCTTTCCAGCTGATCAAGATGATCCTGCTCGCCATCCTTGAGCAGTTCCACGAGTGTAAGACTGTTGTTGAAGTGGTCGAACACGATGACATACTTGAAAAGTACATAGAGCATGTCCGGAGCATCATGTTCGCTGGCCACGCTGTCCTTGACACCCACCGTAGGTTCGAAGTAGCGTACGGCGTTGAAGGTGGTATAGCCATAGAGACCGCAGTACTCTGAGCCTTCTCCGCTGATTTCGAAGCGGTCCAGGAAGGCATGCATAGCCTCGTAGACAGGTGTCCCTTCAAGAGCATCGATATGCCCGCGCTCGGTCTCGCCGGACGCGTAGCGTGACAGATAGTCACCATGGGTAAGCTCGAATGATGCCAGCGGGTCGGCTGCGATGAATGAGCGGCTGTTCTCGCCACCATGATAGTCCGAACTCTCCATGAGGATGCTGCGGGTGTACTTGTCCCTGAGACGGAGATATGCACTGACCGGAGTGAGCATGTCGCCCATGATCTTCCGGCAGGCTGTATGATATGCAATCTTGCTCATTACTTTTCGGTTTTTTTCTCGTTTCTGACTCTGAGGTAGGTCGAGAGATCCTTGTCGCCACGACCGCTGACGGTAAGGACGACAACATCGTCAGGATTGAATTTCATCTTCGGCAGCAGGCCAAGGGCGTGTGCGCTCTCAAGGGCAGGAATAATACCTTCCAGCCTGGTCAGCTCGAAAGCTGCCTCGACCGCCTCATCATCGTTGACAGCCATCACGGTTGCACGGTGCTGACTGGCGAGGTTCGCATGCATAGGTCCGATACCAGGATAGTCAAGGCCCGCACTGATCGAATAAGGCTCGACAATCTGGCCATCTTCGGTCTGCATGACCAATGTGCGCGAACCATGTATGATTCCAAGCGTACCACGCTGTATGGTTGCTGCGGTCATGCCGCTGTCTATGCCGAGTCCGCCAGCTTCGCCAAGTACAATCTTTACACGCTCGTCGTCAATGTAGTGATAGATTGTTCCCGCTGCATTCGATCCACCTCCGACGCAGGCAATGAGATAGTCCGGATAATCGCGTCCTTCTTTCTCCTGGATCTGCCACTTGATCTCCTCACTGATTACGCTCTGGAGTCTTGCAACCATATCCGGGTATGGATGTGGACCTACTGTTGATCCGATGATATAGAAGGTATCGCGTGGATGCTGACACCAGTCGCGTATCGCCTCGTTTGTAGCATCCTTGAGGGTCTTGTTTCCTGAGTGGACAGGGAATACCTCGGCTCCGAGCATCTTCATCCTCTCCACATTTACACTCTGGCGCTCGACATCGGTAGCTCCCATGTAGATACGGCATGGCATGTTCATAAGAGCGCAGACTGTAGCCGTTGCGACACCATGCTGGCCGGCACCCGTTTCGGCAATGATACGGGTCTTGCCCATTTTCTTTGCAAGAAGAATCTGGCCGATTGCATTGTTGATCTTATGAGCACCTGTATGGTTGAGGTCCTCGCGCTTAAGATATAGCTTGCAACCGTATTTCTCGCTCATTCGTGATGCATAGTAGAGTGGGGACGGTCTGCCGACATAGTCACGAAGCAGCTGATGATACTCCTCCTTGAAGGAATCTGAAGAAATGATTGCGTCATAGGACTCTTCAAGTTTCTTCACGGTCGCATAAAGGATCTCGGGGATATAAGCACCGCCGAAGTCACCGTAGAAGCCATCAGGGTTTACATTGTAGGAATTCATTCTATCTGTTAAGTTTAAAATTCAAAAAAAGAGGCCTGTCGTGATTTCGACAGGCCTCTAAGTATCTTTTCACTATACACTTTCGGACACACTGTACTTACTCACGACCTATGGATCTTGAGCTGCACCACCACCAGAAAGAGTAATTTGAGCGAGTAATCATATAAGTGTAAATCTAATTACTTCGTAAAGGTAATGTTTATAGAGGAAAAATCAATAGAAAAGTGAAAAAACAAGATGATAGACAACGAAAAAAGCCCTAGGAAAAATCCTAAGGCTTTTCAAGTAGACCCGCGCGGAGTTGAACCGCGGACCTCTACATTATCAGTGTAGCGCTCTAACCAACTGAGCTACGA
>JAKSJN010000034.1 GCA_024402135.1 Bacteroidales bacterium | reverse complement strand
CATTTGCAGAAATCTCAGGTTTTCCGTCCTCGATCAAACGGAGCAACATAACCCAATTGTTATGCGGAAAGAACATCCCACTAGTGCGGTGCGGGTGCTCGAGCCTGAGATACAAAGTTGCTCCCACCCTCTCCCGCTAATAGTACACACCATGACGGCGCAGGTAAGTTTCCTGGCGCTCGAATGGTCTGTGCAATCTAATGCTTTCTCTAACGATGGCGTTATCACGCGAGTAGTATTCAATTGCGTCTTTCAAGGTCCAACCGGCAGAGGCCCGTAAGGCTCCTGCCGCCTCGCTGTACACCGTATACGCGACGTGCAGCCTTCCCGGATTGTCCAGATCTGGCGCCGGAACCGTTATGACCTTCAATGTTTCCATCAGAACAAATGTACGAATTATATGAATACAAATACCCAGGGACGTGGTGAGATCGTCCTCTACCAGACTGCAGACGGCAGAACTTCAATCGATGTCAAACTCGAAAATGAGACTGTGTGGCTCAGCAAAGAGCAAATGGCAGTACTTTTCGAGAGAGATAGAACAGTGATTTCCAGACACATCAAGAATATCTTTGAAGAGGGAGAACTTGATGAGAAGGCAACATGTGCAAAAAATGCACAAGTTCAAATAGAAGGAGGCCGGACAGTGACTAGGACTTTTGAGTTCTACAACCTCGACGTCATCATCTCAGTTGGTTACAGAGTCAAATCCATGCGAGGCACGCAGTTCCGAATCTGGGCCAACTCTGTCCTCAAAGACTACCTGATCAAAGGCTACGCAGTCCGAAACGACCTTGCGCAGCAGAAATATGACGACCTCAAGCAGCTTGTTGATGTCATGGGACGTGCGATGAATTACCTCGAAGCACCGGACTCCCCTGCAGGCGAGCAGATCAAATCGATCTTCGATGTCGTCAAAGACTACACATACGCACTGGATACACTTGATAGCTATGACTTCCAGACACTGACAATCAAATCCACCACAAAGGAGCAATTCCATGCGACCTACGAGAATGCGATGGCTGTGATAACCGAGCTTAAGACGAAGTTCGGTGAAAGCGAGCTCTTCGGTCATGAGAAGGATGGTTCATTCCATAGCTCCATCGGTCAAATATACCAGACATGGGACGGGATCGACCTCTACCCTTCTGTTGAAGAAAAGGCTGCCATGCTCTTGTACCTTGTTGTGAAGAACCATTCGTTCTCAGACGGGAACAAACGCATAGCGGCAACCCTATTCCTCTGGTTCATGGAGAACAACCGCATCCTGTATAGTCCTGACGGCCATAAACGAATAGCTGACAATGCTTTGGTAGCTCTCACCTTGATGATTGCCGAAAGCAAGACAGATGAGATGGATATGATGGTCAAGGTTGTCGTCAATCTGATAAATGGTGAAAATAAGTAATATGAAAAAGAAGAACATACCAGCATACAACGTAATCCTTTGGTCAAATCAAACTGTCAGTATCGCTTCTGGGGAAGATGTGAATATGAAATTATTG
>JAKSJN010000033.1 GCA_024402135.1 Bacteroidales bacterium | reverse complement strand
CAAGCATCTTGACTTGCAACATACTTTTGGAAGACGCAAATATTTCCATTTGTGCGGACTTTTTCACTAATATCAACCAATAATTTATTATTAGTTAGCCAATAATTTGCACATTAATCTGTAACATATTATATTTGCAGCCGATTAATGATGCAAATATGGAACTCAAGAAATATTCCGATGTCCAGATACTCCAACTGCTTGGGCTGAGATTCAAGGATTACAGGCTGGGGCTCAACCTTTCGCAGGAAGATTTGGCGAAGGCAGCCGGGGTGTCTGTATCCACCCTGCATAAGTTTGAAACCGGTACAGCGACCAATATGAACGTCACAAACCTGATGTCCTTACTGCGTCAGGTAGGGCTTCTGGAACGCATAGATGACTTGATTCCGGAACAGCCGGCCAATCCATATATCACAGACAAAGACCGCAGCAGGCAGCGGGTAAGCAGAAAGAACAATGGCTAAAAATATCGATACGGGACGCTTGAGCGTTAGGCTCTGGGGCGAAGAAATCGGACAGCTTTGCTGGAATGCTGCCAAGGGCAATTCGTACTTCTTCTTTTCAAAAGAATTCCTCGCATCAGGTCTTGACATTGCTCCCCTCGTCGCTTCCATCAAGGATCCGGAAGCACGGTTTGCCATTTTCGGTAACACCGATTCCCCAAAATACCAGAAGCTACCTCCGTTCATCGCGGATTCGCTGCCGGATGACTGGGGCAACAGCCTGTTCGACCAGTGGTTTGCCGAACACGGATACCACGAGAAGGACAAGACTCCCCTTGCCAAGCTGTCGTTTATCGGAGCCAGAGCCATGGGAGCACTGGAGTTCATGCCTTGCAGCGAGGAAGCCTTCAACCCTGGAGAGAAACTCATGATTCCCAAACTCTATGAACTTGCCAAGAAGATTGAACGCGACAGGGACAATGCGCGCATATCTCCCGATGAGACACTTACCCAGAAGGCCTTGATGGCTGTTGGAACATCGGCTGGAGGACGGTTCAAGAAGGCCATCATCGCAATAGATGAAAAGGGGGATATCTACTCCGGACAGACATCCACCGACGCAGGCAGACAGTACTATATCCTGAAGTTCAACACACCAGAGTTCTGCATTTCCGAAACAGAGAAGACCTGGTACGATATGGCCACGGCGGCGGGCATCACCATGATGCCGTCGAAGTTCATTGAGGTTGAAGGCATAAAGCATTTCCTGACGGAGCGTTTCGACCGCAAGGACGGAGAAAAGATATTCACCCAAACACTGGCTGCCGTCAATCCGGAGGCCGATACCTACGAATCCCTTTTCGAGACCTGCAGACTGCTTTCAATCCCTAAGGATGAGCAGAACGAGCTGTTCCTGCGCACGGTTTTCAATGTTCTCTCGAACAACACAGATGATCACGCCAAGAACTTCTCATTCATCATGAACAGGGACGGCAGCTGGCACCTCTCCCCTGCCTACGACCTGTGCTTCATACTCAAGAATGGTGCGGCGGCTCAGAAGGCACATGTATTCTCCATTCGCGGCAAGCACGAGGACATCACTGACGATGACCTGAAGGAGTTCGCTATACGCAATGACATCAAGAATCCTGCTAAATACATTACGAAAGTCCGGGAAGCTTTGTCTGGCTTTGAAAGTCTCGCCAACGCAAACGGCATCGCCCCGTTCCTTATCAAGATAATGAAAGACCGCTTGCGGGAACTTTCGCCGGAAATCTTCAGCCTGGAAGACGAGACAGCTATTCAATTGCTAAGATTCGAGATTACAGAATCGTCAAATATTCACCTGTACGCTACCATTGACGGCAGAAAGCTCAGACGTGTCATCACGCCCAAGGATGCTTCATACCAGACTCTGTTGTCAGCGGCGAAGTCTCGGCTATCAGAAGAGGAACAGCAGGAAATCATCGGACTGTATTTCAAAAATCAGTAATAAGAGTT
>JAKSJN010000032.1 GCA_024402135.1 Bacteroidales bacterium | reverse complement strand
ATAAGCACAACGAACATCAATTGCATGCTTCTCTCCTTGAGCATATGAAGCAGTTCATCTTGGAGCTGGGCAAGGACTTCATCTATATGGCATCTGAATTCGAGGTTAATGTTGGTGGCAAGAAGAAAAGAATAGATCTCCTGTTCTATCATCGCGCGCTTCAGTGCCTGGCGGCAGTGGAACTGAAAGCAGTGGACTATGAAGCGGAATTTTCAAGCAAGATGGACATGTATCTTGAGGCGCTTGACAGGGAGGTTAAGAGAGAGAATGAGAACCCATCGTTAGGTATCATATTGTGTCCTTCTGCAGATAGAAGCGAAGTCGAGTACTCTTTAAGCAGGACCATGAGCCCGACAATGGTAGCGGAATATAAGAGGGTGCTGATTCCTCGAGAGGTACTGAGGCATACATTAGCCGAATACTGTGAAATTTTAAAGGACACGTATAAATAGAACGCAGATCATGGATAAGTTGGTCCGGATTCTAGCCTCCTTGAGTGATTTCCTCTGGGACTTCTTCATTTGTTTCCTTGCTGTGGCCACGTTCTATTTCGTCATGAAATTCGTGGAGCTTGGAGCTAACCCTATCAAGTTCTTCAAGAACAGGCGCTATTACTACCTCGTCTTCGTGCACAAGAAAGCCGTGGAACTGCTCAGTGAAGGAAAGTCAAATGCAGAGATCCGCGATTATCTGCGCGCCTTCAGGTTCCCATTTCAGAGTGGGTCTCCCATGACTCCGAATATTATCGATGATATTTCTTTCGTTGGGCGTGTGCTGAACAACAACGATCTCCTTGACATTTACATCATAAAATACAGCTTCGAGTATGATGACTTCAAGAGACTTTCTGCGAGCATGGATGCCGAAGCTGTGGAGACAGCTGCAAAGGCGAAAATCAGCGCCCTGTTGAATGATGACTCCCCGAAGAACGTAGACAGGGTGGTTACCGCTTTGATTGCATGGCATACCGAACCTTTCATTCCCGAGAAGACCGAGGAGGAGAAGATTTCAGTTGGTGAGAATGAGGCTTATTTTTACAGCATACTGGATTCCGAAGGTATCACCAAGCCGGAAATCCCTTTACAAAAGTATGTTGATGCCATGCTTGCATTGAAGTCCTGGCATCCCGAAATCAGTGTCGTGAAGAGCAAAAGCAGTCTCTCTGATCACGCGTCGAAGTCTACTGCCCACAATATCGGATACAGCGCTATCAGTCAAGAGGTTTCGCGGTTTTCGGAAACCCTGAAATAAACACTTGAAATTGCGTTCGGACCTGCGTTCGGGCGTTCGGCAGTCAAATCGATTACCGCCAAATACCTTGCTGCCGCTTCCATATGGAGGCGGCAATTTTTGTTAAACTATAATAACATCCAAATGCAGGGTAAAAACGAAATCATCAGACTGCTTAGCACACCGCTATGCATGATGACTGGAGAAGAGTTCCTCCAGCTGAACGAACTCGCAAAGTCGCCACACGATGCGGCGGCGTCCACAAATCATCCAATCTACGCCCAGGGCGTGGAAGAACTAGCCGAGAAGATTGGTTGCAGCCAGAGCACGGTCTATTCGTTGAAGAGGCAGGGCGTTCTGGACGATGCCATCGTATCCAACATCGGCAGGAAGATTATCTTTGATGTCGAGAAGGCAAGGGAACTCGCCGACGCCTTCCAAAGGTTAGCAAGGGAGGTGCGTCATGGAAAATGAGAAGATAGAATTCCCGCTCGTAGTATTCCCCAATGGCATTCAGGAGATAATATGCGACCTTGAGCATGAGAGTGGGTATCCCGTTCCGTACACGGCCGCAGCTCTCTTCCATGCCTTCTCAAGTGCCATTGGGAACAGCTGCGTCTGTCGCTTCAAGGAGAACTGGGTGACGGCTCCTATCCTTTTCACCGTTCTTGTCGGCGGACCGGGATCAATCAAGACCCACCCGGTCTCCTTTGCCATGCGTCCGCTGGCAGGTCGTGACAGAGTGTCTCTGTCTGACTATGCACATCAGCTGGAGCGTTACCGCAGTACGTCTCCGGATCAACGAGGGGCAAAGCCGGTCCCTCGCCAGCGCATCGTGCGCGACACTACCATGGAAGCGCTGGTGAAGGTGCTCAAGACCAATCCCGCTGGAGTCTGCGTCTGTGTGGATGAACTCAAGGGATGGCTCAATTCCTTCAATCGGTACCGTAATGGCGGCGGAGACATGGAAGCCTGGCTGAGCCTCTTCACGGGAGAATCGATTGTCGTAAACAGGAAATCTCAGGATGACATCGATTCTGTCTCCAGCCCGTTCGCGAGCGTGATCGGCACCATACAGCCAGGTATCCTTCCAAAGGTGTTCCAGTCCGACCTGGATAACGGGTTCTTCCCACGTCTCTTATTCGTGCTGAACCCTAAGGACGGCGAGCCTGTACTCTGGAAGGAAGAGGAAGACCTTCCATCCGGTGCAGCTGACCGTTGGGCATACATCCTGGCTCCGATAATGAACTATGCGGATGCATTCAACGACGGAACGGAACATGGAATCACATACACCTTTGATTCCTCTGCCCGCAGCTTTCTGGTGGATTGGCAGAACAGAGGTGAGAAGAAATGTGCCGATGATGGTGCTTCTCATTCCGTAGAGTTTCTCAGGAAGATTGAGACCTATATCATCAGATTTTCACTGATAATCCAGGTTATGCGTGATGCAGACAAAGGCATATTCGGGAACAACAACTCGATTGGACCAGAGAGCGCGATCCTCTCGACTCTTCTGGCCGACTACTACCTCTCCACAATCCAGGAGGTCTATGAGCTGGTCATTACCGGAGGCGAAGACATCGAGCGCAAGATCAGATTCTTCTCTGCGCTTGACGGTACATTCACATCCGCACAGGCACTTGCAATAGCGGCGCACATGGGGATATCCAGGCGCACCGTGTTCCGCATGCTGGAAGTAGGTAAGGACGATCCGTTCATCAAGAAGCTCCGGCATGGAGTATATCAGAAGATTCAGTGATGGCACTTTGACACTTTGGCATTTTCGGACTAGGATATGAATGTGCCAAAGTGCCATAATGT
>JAKSJN010000031.1 GCA_024402135.1 Bacteroidales bacterium | reverse complement strand
AATTTATGGATATTTGGTGATGTACCCAAATAAACTTATTGCCTCGACAGTCTTGACTTTCCCACATTTTGCATATCTTTGCGATGTCCACCTGCGGTTGTAGGAAACCGTCCGGAAATGTTGCGCTTTTGTGAGCGATTCTGAGACCACAGAAAAAGGTCGAGTAAGTGGATAAGATTGATTCTCAATCGGTTAAGTACAGTGCATCGGCAAATAATCAGACCGGCTGGTCATCCTCTTATTGATTATTGAGCACTGTCTTACAATATGCTTTTAGAGCCGTATCTTCGGACTGTATAGGAAGACCAGTAATCGCAGCTTGTTTGCCAGGCCCTATTGATTACGGGAGAAATAAATTCTTGTCATGATCAAATTCTAAAGGGATGACCAGTTGATTCTGATCATCCCTTTAGAAAACCCGTATTGATCTAACGTTTGTCTGTCAAGCCAAAACGAGCCCAACTGTCTACGAAGAAGTTTTGCTTGATTGGCTGTTTAGCTTGCAGGCAGTACTGCTTCAGGCCATCCATGGCTTTGTGAGCTTTCTTTCGTGCTTCAGCCAAGTGCTTCTCCGCTACTTCCTGCTCCTTTGCTGCAGATTCAAGTTCTTTTCTCATGGAAAGAATCTTGTCGGTGTTGATGTGAATGTTTTTCCGATTCACCTTACCCCTAAGGCCTGGTATTTTCTTGAAACAAATGCCTGAAGAAGGAACAGGATGGATATAATCACACCTACAAGATATGGAGAATTCCCTCCGCCCAGGGCCTCGCTGATTGGGCTTACAATTAGTGGCGAAGTGAACTGACCCAGATACATCGCTGCTGATATCAGCGGCATTACTGTGGTTGCAGCATCCTTGCCACCTTTGATCGAAGCGATGGTGTTGAGATAAGGCATGCCGATACCATTGGCGAGCCCAACGAAGAATGCCCCACCAAGGAGAAGCGGTGTCGCAACGCCCATCGCAAAGAGTGCGTAGCCTATGAGGAAAGTCAGCGGAGCCATGTACTTGACCGTCCGTCCCATGTTCTTCATCATCCATCCGAAGATGATACCGATTATTGCTGCAATTACGTCAAGGCCTACCATGATCAGCGTGATATCATTGCCTGTCAAGGCCTCGTTGGCTCGTGCTGTAATTGCAAAATTTGTAGGGAAGATAAAGAAGAGCAGCATCTGAAGGTACATGCCAATTACAGATGGGGCGAATCGCATCAGTGAGGCTACAGGACGGCCTTCTTTCTTCCTTGCCTTGGTTATTCCGGTTTCACTCTCATAATAGTCCGGTGCATCCTCCATGGTCGCAGATCCGGTCTTGAGCCTTTCATTGGGCAGATTGACGGCAACGAGTACGAGTGCAGGGAGGCCAAGCAGGTAGACCAGGAATGCTGAGTTCCAGCTGATGTTTGCAAGCAGGCCGCTCAGAAGCGTGGCTACCACTCCTCCCATCTGGCTCATGAAAGCCGCCAGACCCATGAGACGAGGCTGCTCCTCCGGAGGAAAGTAATAAGCCAGAAGTCCTGTGGACAGTGGCATGATCATACCTACGCTTACGCCCAATAGCGCCCTCAGCAGCAATACAATCCAGATGTTGTCGGTGAAGAATGCTCCTGCACCGAACAGAACATACATGACAAGTCCTGTGACTGCAATCGTTCTTGTGCGCATCAGTCTGAATAAGAAAGGAAAGAACAGGTTGGTGATGATGATGGTAAGTGCCGGCAGGCTGACTATCAGCTGGACCATGAGGCTGCTCTGGTCAGCGAAATGCGATCTGATGACACCAAGGGCTGGGGCCATGGCGGCACCTGCCATTACAGTCAAAAGAGAGATTGAGAGGATTGTGAATGTGAGTTTCCCGTTTCTTTGGGTCATGATGAGATTGTTTTAGATGTTTGACTGGAGTTTACAGCTCTACCAGGCTGCAAATCCGTCAGTCATCTACAATCCTATATGAATCTTGGAGTGCCCGCGAAATTGCGATGCAAATTTACGAAAAAATTATCCACGCAGAAGCTATGAGGGAGTAATCCCATGCGTTTTCAGTCCTTTTCACAAGACCCGCAGTTGGAGCACCCGTTGCATGTCATCCGGCTTCCACAGGTATTGCAGTGATCCCGGAAGAACGGTTCGTATGTGGGAACATCAAAAATTGATGGTTCGGGATTGGTGAGTTTAAACTGAATATCCTTCCCTTTGTAACTGAGGCCTGACTTGAATGCCTGCACCGACTGTTGCCTCTTCTCGGGGATGTGGTAGGTCTTCCCATCCTTCACGAAGACCGTTCCGGTCTCGATGAAGTCGAAAGTCACATCATGCCTGCGGCATTGGTCGCTGAGTCTCTTGACCCACTCATAGTGGCAAGGGCGGGCTCCGTCATAGTTCTCACCGCCGCAAAGGACCTCTTCGAACTGTCCTGAGGCAAGATATGTTTCTGCATCAACCTCTCCAATAAAAGGTGCTGCCATGAATCCCTTGTGCTTTGCCGGAATATCCAGAAGGATTGAAAGGCGCTCGTCAGCGCGGGCCTGATTCTCTGTGGTCACCTGAAGCAGTACGTTCTCATAGCCATCTCCCCAGTCATCAGGCAGGCACTCGCGAATCCTGTAAGCCCGCTTGGTGAGGAGCCTGAAGACGACATCGGGACGCTTTCGTATGATGTCCCATGCCTCATCTCTCCACTGATCAGCCTCCTCAACGAAAAAGTCTGTCGAGAGTCCTACATACAGTTGCATGCCAGGAGCAATCCTGAAACTGCCGTCACGCTTTCGCTGAAGAGGCAGGTCGAAGTTGTCTGTACGGAACACCCTGGACGTGTCGATGCCGCGCTTCCCGTCAAGGAAGTACATGTAGCAATGGGCACAGCCCTCGCTCACCTTGTGGCATCCGTGCCATGGGTTCCAGATAATCATTTTTTATTCCTTTATGATACGAAATACGCGTAGATTCCCGATGCTATCACACACGGAATGAAACCGATCAACATGCCCCAGCATGACTGAATGAAATGATATTTCTTGTTGTGGTATGCCTTATCCATATGTTCGGTACCGGGTAGTCTTATTTTCATGATAGACAAAGGTACGACTATTTTGCGGTGGAAGCAGATTGTTTTTACATTTGCGGAAAGAACATCCCACTGGATGAATGTCCGAGCAAGTATGAAGTTCTTCAATAATTTCAAAACAGCTTCTAAAATTATGACCAAAGCCAATAAACTAAAAATCTGCAACATTACTTTGTTGCTTGTCGCCCTGCCGATGCTCATCTCCTCTATCCAGATGGAAGTATGCGGAGGAAAGCCATTAGCGAATTTTGGATTTGCTGAATACATGGCTATTCACGCCATATTAGGTTCGGTGATGATAGGATTGCTCCTTACTCACCTGTATTTGCACTTTGGGTGGCAACACTGGCCGCAAAAGATAAAGAAACTGAAGAACAAACCGACAAAGTTGCTGTGCGCATGCTTCCTGCTAATGCTTGTCAGCGGTATCGTTTCACTCTTGCACAATGTTGCATCAATGAGCCATAGCATTATAGGCGCTATTCACGGAAAAATTGGTTTCGTCTTTTTAGCCATCTGCATCGGACACATCATCAAACGTTGGTGGTGGTTCAAAAAGAACGCACATAAAGAAACAGCTCTCAGCGGATTGCTGTGAGCTGTTTGTCATTTTATGATTATCCCGATTATGACAAACGAAGTATCACTGCAGGACGTTGCCAACTACCTCGACAACTTCGGCATACAGTTCCTGGCAACCATCGGGCTTGACGGCAAACCCAAGGTCCGTCCTATGCAATACATGATTCTGGAAGACGACAAACTATGGTTTTGCACCAATAGTGAGAAGGACGTTTACAAGGAATTGCAAGCCAATCCATCGCTTGAACTGTGCGGATGCAGACTGGAAGAAAATGAGATTCAGACACCTTGGATACGCTTCAGTGCAGAGGCCGTCTTTGAGGAACGTCAGGATATCCGGGATGCCATCATCGAAAAGAGCAGCATCGTCAATGCCCTTTATTCCAAGATGCGCGAGAATCCGATCTTCAAGGTCTTTTACCTGAAGAACATTGACGGTTGGATGACTAACCTCGGTAACGTGAAGGGATTGGAAAAACGTGCAGAATTTGCGAAACCTATTCATTTTGAGTTCTAACGAGACAAGTAACGCATACATAGAAAAAGCACAGTTTTATATGGTTATAATTCAATCAATGCGACTGATATGAAAAAGTATCTGACAATCAT
>JAKSJN010000030.1 GCA_024402135.1 Bacteroidales bacterium | reverse complement strand
AAGATAGACCGGGAACAGTTGACCGAATGTGTGGAGTTCCTGAAGGGTGGGGGAGCGAACCTATTATTGGTATCGGAACTGTCTCGCCTTGGGCGTAGTCTGCGCCAGGTTCTCGAAATTGTGGATGACCTGACAAAAAAGAGAGTAGATATTTACTTTCAGGACCACCGCATGCACACGCTAAAAGAGGATGGCACCCCGGATCCTATTACAAAGATGTTGATTTCAATGCTGGGAAGCTTTGCGGAAATGGAACGCGAACAGATTGCTTACAGGCTAAACAGCGGCCGGAAACGAGCTATCGAGAATGGTGTAAAAATGGGGAGGAAGGAAGGTTCCAAACTCTCTGACGATAAAATTCTTGCTAAATATCCAAGAGTGGCCTCTAAGCTACGCAAAGGCTTGTCTGTCCGTGATGCTGCTACAGCCTGTGGCGTCAGCCCGGCCACTGTTCAAAAGGTAAAGAAAGCAATGAAATGACACTATGAGAATATTTGACGAGAAACATAATAACATGCTGGATTCGGCCCATTTCCGTTTTATCCAGCTTGACGGCAACTTCATCAGATTCTTTAACGAGACATTTAAGGAAAATGTGGAGTGGGAAAAATTCTCTATTGAATTCCTCTCTGAAGAAGATGCAGAACTTAAATTCGAAGAACTGTCAAAGGAAGTTGGGTGGTTGTCCATTAAGTGGAATAAGAAGAAAACCCTATTGAATACTTTCTGCTTTTGTCGGTTTTATTTGGATTCCGAACTGAATCCCGAAGGCATCCGGTTCTTCAAAATAGTCTTCTGGAATAACGGTAGAGACAAATTCATAATTACTTATAAGGATAAAGCCTCTGCTCTAGAACAATTGAAAGCCTTAGCAATATAAAGAGTGTCCGACTATTTCAGAAACACAACTGAATCTTTTACAAAATACCGATGTACGTTTTGCTTCATTAACCTATCCGGGTGCTGAGGTACGGATATTGCATTTTCGCCAAAAAATCCAAAAAAAAGAGTACCTTTGTAAGATTGTATGCTTACTTTAACCTTCAATAATTGTCAAAAGGTTTCCCTCTCCATTCAAGGGGGGGGGTAAGCAACTGCTTAGTTTTCAAAGAATTAACATCTAGCAATAGCGAGAATTTCCGCCTGAGACACCGTAGTGGGGTTTCGGGCGGAAGACTTATTCACATATCCATCCGATAAGCAAACGAGAAATAAACAACAAAAAACGATAATGAAATGACAAAAATAGAACAGCAGCCAATCTATGTATCTCCGCAAGTGATGACATTAGAAATCAAGACTCATGCAATCATCTGCCAGAGCGGTCTGACTGGCAGTCAGAACGAGGAATATGGAATCGGTAACACCGATGATTGGTTTAACAATTAAAGGAGGGCGGAGAGATGAAGAAGAATATTTTGACATTTGTGGCCTTCGCTGCTGCACTATGCGCCTGCAATAAATTAGAGAATATCATCCCTGAGCCTCAGGCTCCAGAGGATGTCATACGGGCAACCGAACTTGTCTTCACGGCTACGATGGAAGGTGCGCCCGAGACAAGGGCAACCTATGACGGTACGTACAAGTGCGCTTCGTGGGAGGTAGATGACAGGATAAGCATCAACGGATTTGATTACAAAGCCAACAATGCCGGCACCAGCACTACCTTCAGTCCCGTTGTTGAAGCAGAGGAGATTCGTCCTACGTTCGTCAGCTCTACAAATACAGGGTCTTATAATAATCAGCCTGCCCAGAACCTGGTTGACGAGGGCGGTGTGGGCACCCGATGGATAGCGAAAAAGACTGATATGGTGGATGGCGTGTGGAACATCGTTGTGACCACCGGCAAAACAACCCAGTTGAAGAGTATCAAACTTTGGAATCACGACAATCAGCAATATCCGGGTCGCCGATGGAAATCCATGAAGTTGTATGGTTCAACATCGTCTGATGGCGAGTGGACAGAAATACAATCGTTCTCGAACCTGAATCTGGCAATAAACAATAGAGGTCTTGCCGGAGAGATTGCAGTAAACGCCACAGATGGTTATAAGTATTACAGAATAGATGTTCTGGACAACGAAGGTGATAAAGATGGTTGGATGCAAATGTCGGACATGAAGTTCGTAGTTAACCCTGCTGCCAACGCTCCATACGATGCCTACTTCCCTGCAAGCCTTTATGATGGTACGACGGCTGTACTTCCTGCCAATATCACAGAGACATGGGCCGATGGCAAGTTTAACATGCCTATGTATGCCCACAGCGAGAACACTGAACTCCAGTTCAAGAACCTATGCGGAGTGCTGAAGATTATCGTAAAGAGCGACCAGATTGCAGCAGTGAAGAAGATCAGGGTGAGCAGCGCCAACAAGGCAACTTCAGGAGAATTTACAGTAAATAGTAACAATGCCGCAGTACTGGTTAACCCTAATGCTGTTAACAACACTGTTACTATGCTTTACGACACTGCTGTTCCTACAACTGCTGAAGGAACAACATTTTATGTTGCTGTACCTGCTCAGACCTATCAGGAGTTAAAGATTGATCTTTCGTCAGACGTTACCTTCACCAAGGGCATGACTACAAAGAGCGCGACCGATATCACCGTTGTCCGCAATACAATCTATCCTATCATCTTTGTAAACAATTCTACACCGCTTCCTGCCGGTGCACTTAGATTATTCAACGAATACGTCGATAATGATGCTCCAAGCCCGTATAAGAATATCTGGGGCAAGCAGTGGTAACAGTGATTACATGACAGTTTTATTTATTATCGCATTGCGCGACTTTATAATAGGGGTAGCGCTGCCATTTTGTACAAAAGTACCAATAAGCACTGAAAATTAGGAATTGCCCCCTAAAATAGTCCAATAAGGCATTATCTCTCCTCCTCCGGACTTTCTGGTTCCGGCAGCCTCAGGTCCCTGTACTGATCATTCTCCAAAGAGGATGCTTCATTGAAGTAATACTTCCCGTAGAGTTGGATATGATTCCAGTTCAAAGGAGAGATATGTTTGAGCATGCTTTCATCCAATCCTGTCGTCTGACGCTTATGCTCTATGGCGCGCGATAAATAAACGGTGTTCCATATTACAACGACATTCAAGAGGATGTTGAGACAGCTGGCCCTTTGCAACTGATCCTGAAGATCTTTCTCCCGCAGGTTTCCGGATTTGCCAAAGAACAGGGCGCGGGCAAGACCATTCATGGCCTCTCCTTTATTGAGACCTACAAGAATCTCTCTTCTGAGGCTTTCGTTGGACATATACTTCAGCAGGAAGATAGTCTTCTCTATTCGCCCCATTTCCTTCAATGCCCTTGCGACAGAGTTCTGGCGGGAGTATGACCCCAGTCGGCTCATTACCATATCACACGATACATATCCGGTCTTGATAGAATAAGCGATTCTCAAAACGTCATCGTAGTTTTCCTCGATTATCTTAGTGTTTATGCTACGGAACGCGACATCCGTTAGACATTGTGCCACATGTGTCCCAGGAATGAGATACAGAATGCTGTCAGCAATATCTCGAATCCTTGGAGCAAACATGAATCCGAGCAGATGCGAGAGTCCGAATATCTGTTCCGTATATCCAGCTGTATCTGTGAAGTGCTTTTCAATTTCAAGTTCCGATTCATGATGCAGCACACCATCGATTACATGAACCGCATCACGAATGTTGGTGTTGATGACATTGACGTAAAACGCTGAGTACTCGTCACTTGTATGCCTATACATTGTAACTCCCTGAGCCGAGCCGTAATGTGGATTATGGGATGCCAGCAAGGAACGGACACCGCATATCACGCGCATGCCGTCACTTGACGAAGTGGTGCCGTCGCCCCAGTTCCTCGCCAATGGCAGGTGGTGCTGGTAGTTGACAAGTGTTGCCTGAGCTCGTTTCAATGTGTCTTCATACAGTCTCCAGTTGGCCATCGTACTGAGTCCCGTGTATGTGACATCATCCGAGCATTCCGACATCTTCTGCAGCCCAATGTTCAGTCCCATCGCGGAAAGGGCGGCCATAATTGCCGGTTCATCCTTCTTTGTCGGCCTCTGCCGTGAAGACATGTGCGTGAAGTCCTGGACGAAACCTGTCCACTTGTTCACTTCAAAAAGCATTTCGGACAATGTGACCCTTGGAAGCATTGAATACAGTTCAATGCTCAGCTTTGGGGCACCTTCCGGGACATCATTCTCCAACCTTTCAGGATGGAGGCGGTTGTCCTTCTTCTTCAATTTAGAAAACTCCTCAGCGTCCTTGTCAATTGCCTCGAATATGCTCTTCATATCCTGGATACGGGCTTTTATATATGACGAGTATTCCGCACCGACACCAAGATCAGCCTTGTCAAAGCTGTCTGCGGGGACAAGAAGAGAATCGAGGCTGCTGTACTTGTAGCTGCCTTCCACCCAGACATCACCGGAGCGCACCTGGCGTCGCAGTTCCACCATTGTCGCAACTACAAACGCTTCCTTGACAACAGCCCCGTCCTTGCCAAGCACATAAGGCAACCAGTCCTCCTTTATGAAAGACAGCGGAGTCCCTGCAGGAACAGCTCCAGAACCCTTTTTGTCATACAGGGCCCTTATAGCATCAAGAGCTGATATCAAATCATTCGACGAACTGCCCGCTGCCCTGAAGGAAATCTGTCTCAACATAAGAGGGACATACATCCTGAGAGTATTATATCCAGACAGCATTTTCTCGTGAAAGGACATGTCACCCTCATGCGGTGTAAACCTGCTGTCAAGTTTCTCGCGCAGTTCATCAAGCGTTGTCATTTCTTCCACGACACGTCTCAAATCCTTCCCGGACTCCATGGCATCATAAATACTCTCGCCAAGCTTATGGAAGTACCTGTAATTTCTATCAATCTCGTCCTTCTTGTCTACGAGAAAGGCGGAAGCGGACTTCCTGGCGTCAGATTCCATCATCATGAGAATCTTGTCGTTCATGTCAACCGCCATGTCGGTGAGCCAGAACGTCTGCTGGTGCACAAGCATGGCGAGGAGAGCATAACGCTTATTGTCTGCGAACCTTTTAAGCTTTGACGGGGCATATCTGTAAGCCTGCCTCGACAGAATCTTCAGCAGGTTGGGATGTATGTCGCCTAATTTCTCAGGAAGGCCGATTGCTCTGACGGAATCCAGCTTGTCTGATATCTGCTTGAAGGCACGGCTGTTCCATTTGCCGGACACCTCCTTTATATCGAACAATCCCGATGTGTTGCTGTCGCCAAGTTCCATCAGATTGTCAAGCTGCTCCTTTTGTCTTTCGGAAAGCAGAGCGTAAATCATCTTGAACACACGTTCCTCCTCCTTGTTGACCGCATCACGGACGGTTCTTTCAAGTGTGGTTATCCTCTGGGGGATGATTTTGTTAATGGTGGCGAACCGAATTGCCTCCTTGATGATGGACATCAGGTCGTTCATCTTCTTGGCGCATTCGTATATGAAGGCCTCAATCTCCGGCCATGCACTATCCTGCCGGTATCCATAGATGGTACATATTTCTGTAAGATGGTTGTACCTGGTACTCTTGTTCTCGCCATATCTGGAAATGCATGTTGCCGGTGCGCCTATCTGCCCAGCGACGAAACTGATTACCTTCGGGGCGACCGAAGCCATCGCACTGTACGGCCATCCCTTATGCCTCAGGCAGCATAGGGTCATGGCGAATCCCAACCTGTTCTCATCACCCCTGTGGGTGTTCACAATCTGTATGTCTTCATCGCGCAGGGAATAGAAATACTCGAGCTCATCGTCAGTGATCGTCTCCGGCACGGATGTGAACTCGAGTCTCTGCGCATCAGACAAAAGTATCTGGCTTGGCATGGTCGTTACTGTTGCTTCTGTTGTTTCTCCTGTTCTTCCTTTCGGAGGTTTATATATTTATATAAGGTACGCCGACAGATGCCGCTCATCTTCAGGATCTGTGACACCGGGTACTTCTGTGAATCATACAGCGTCATGGCCTGCTCGATGGTGTCCTTGTTGACCTTCGGATGGCCGCCTTTCCTTCC
>JAKSJN010000003.1 GCA_024402135.1 Bacteroidales bacterium | reverse complement strand
CATCTGCCTTACAAGCAGAGGGTCGGGGGTTCGACTCCCTCAGCTCCCACTAAAACGCCGGATCATCTTTCGATGTCCGGCGTTTTTCTTTTATTCGCTTATATTGATTCGTCATCCAGTTGTGTAGCCTCCGTCAGCGACATAATTTGATATAGTCTGATGAATTCTTCAATAGTCATGTTTTGCTGTCTGGTGGCAGTCTATTCCTGAACCACTGCCACCCTCGGCAGTTAAGAGGGAGGGGCCCACGCATTGCGTGGGAGGGGTCGAGCGATAGCGAGACGGTGAGGGAAAGACCTGCCGCCAGACAGTGAGGGAAAGCCCCACCACCATACGGTGATGGATAGAAAAACTGTCACCAGATGGTGAAAGATATACTATCTCACTTTGAATGCCTTTCTATACCCATCATTCGCACGGTAGTGAGGAGCATAAAGAGACTCTACGGTCACAACCGGAGAAGTGAATGTGCCAGCCTGGGTAACGAAGAACTCCTCGGAATATGTGAGATTCTCTTCAGGGAGGACATCCATCAGATACTCGGTTCCCGAAGCCCGTACAATGCGATAGCAGCCCCAATAGTTCCATCTGTACCCTGAAAGCTGATCCACAGGCCTCATGCAGGCAGGACGCCCTGCATAGATACGCCCGAAACTCCTGTTCTCGTCATTGTGGATATTGTATTCAGCAAGTATGCGTTCTCCGAGTTTAAGCTCGTCGCCTGGTTTAAGCTCGGTTTTCTCGCCATTGACATAACGATAGTAAGAACGTGAAATCTTCATGCCGTTTCCGCTGGCCTTTATTTTCGAGAACGGAATCTCGCTGCTGCAAGACAGCGTCAGCACAGACATGTTCAAAGTATTCGCGGAACCCTTCATGACTGCAGCAAGTGCCTCGATGAATCCCGGGTCGTCATTCCATTTCTGACTTTCCTTCTGGACCATGAGCCAGATTCTGAGTCCTTCGGCAATTTCGGCATGGCCATGTCTGTCCAAAAGTTCACAGAGAAGGGCATGTGCATGTGCCTCGCTTTCCATCAGGCCGCGGAAAGGCATTACTGCATTAGGGAAATACATGCCGCCGCTCTTGTGATTCACTGCGTACTGAACCAGGGAAGCGATATCCTTGTCAGAGGACTTCTCCAGACGGGAGGAAGTGTTGGACCTGATACCCCAATCCTTGGCCAAGGCTATGCCATCTTCGCTGGAACAAAGATTGTCAAGGATGATGATGCGTCTCGCCTTGGCAAGAATCTCTCCCTTGGTACCACGATCCTTTGACGGTGTGAGGAACTTGCCTGCCTCCTTGCGGAAATCAGAGAGAACCTTCCTGTCGGCATGCTCAGGGTCGAATGAAACCTCTGGAACAAGTGAACGGACATACAGATACTGCTCCATGGACAGACCGCCACGCCAATATGGACGGTCGCCGGCACTGAATTGCTGGTCGTCAAGATATGCTGCTGCGGCCTTGACCGCATTCTCCAATGGTATGCTCAACGCGTGCCCGCGTGCGCGCACGGACGCGATCCTATATATTACTGTAGCAGTAACGATAGGGGAGGATTCCATCCCCGCGAACCAGGCGAAACCACCGTCAGCGCAGACACAGTCGAGCAACTTGGCGATTTCATTGTCGGTGGCTGTCTTGTCGACAGTTACGCCAAGCTCCTCGCAGAGCATTCTGGCGTAGAGCGAACGGCTCAGAGTTATGGCGTCCGGAGAATAAGTGTCAGCAGTTACATCGGCAATCTGAGATGGAACAGCCTCCTTGATGAGATCCATGATGGAAATCTCGCGTATTGCAGCGTCTGCGCCATTGTGGTTTACGAACTGCTTCCTCAGAGCCTTGATGATCTCTTCACGTGACATTCCCGGCGTGAAAAGCGCAGAATGTGCTTCGGTGATGGTCTGCGCTGCCTTTACAACAGGAATATGTATCATTATTGCATCTCCGCCCTGAGTCTTGTCGTCAGGAATGAAGCTGATCTTGATATCTGCTGTGCCGACCTCTTCAAATCTCAATTCATGACTGCAGAGAATCTCGTTTCCCGCAGGTATTGTAACATTTTCGCTGTAGACTTCACTGCCTTTTTCAATGCGGAAAGAACCGCTGACAGCCTCTTCGACGTTGCTTGACAGGCTGGCGCGCAGCTGCCATGAGTCTCCGCAGTAGAGCAGCTGAGGCTCGACTGCCGATACCTTGACAGGTACGGTCACAATCATCTCGCGTCTGAGCACGGCGTTGTTCATAGCCATGTCATGTGCGAACAGGGATACCACGAAAGTCGAAAGCTTGTCCTTGTTGGTGAAATCAAGGGTAATCATACCGTCGCTGTCCGAACGCAGGAACGGCTCGAAGGCTATGGTTGTCGAGAAATCCTCGCGGACCTGCACGTTCTCGATGATGCTTTCCGACTCGGCTGATTCGATGGAGCTCATGTCAGCCTGTACGCTTGTACTTTTCATCATCGGGGCTTCGAATACTGCCTCTTCCATGACTGCCATATTGTCCATGAATGCTCCGTTCGCTGAAAGCATACGTCTGCTTCCGGAAGTCTTGTACATGACAGGTCCCCAGCCAGTCTCGTTCTTGCCGCAGATGACACTGTAGTACATGCCAGGGGCGTCGGAGTTCCAGTTCCATGCGCGGCTCCATACATTTCCTGCCATGCTTTCGCTGCTCTTGTCGAAAATCGCAGCCAGGCATTCGACTCCAGCCTTGCTTCGGATCAGGAACGAATAGGTCTTGCCGGGAGCGGTCTTGTCTTCGAACCTGGTGAACTCGAGCGGTAGGCTTGCCGCCTTTGCAGACCTGTCAAACAGATGACTGTATTCATGCTGCTGGCCATTCCTGAAATAGAATGCCTTGAACAGGACCTTGTCGGACCATTCTTTCCTGAACTCGAATCTGAGGACATCCAGGAAAGATTCTCCATCCTTGCCAAAATTGAGGAGCTTTGATACAAGAGGAACGTTGCCGGTGCCGTATATCTCAACTACCATCCATACAGGGCCGTTGCCTGCACCGAACTGAACGGCAATGTCGTCTCCTTCGATCAGCTTGAATACGTCGTCAATATCCTGGTCGATCGTCTTGTCGCCGTCGCGGAGAAGTATGAATCTGGACGAAGTCTCTGCCTTTATGTCCTTGCCGCCATGGCCGCTGACCAGAGCTTCCGCTTTCAGTTCATAAATACCGGACTCAAGGCCTCGCATGTCAAGCTTCAGCTCGTCGCCTGGCTTTGCAGAACCTTCCTTCACGGTCATTTCTCCTCTTGTGAGCTTCCAGCCTATGCTGAGATTCTCGTGACGGGCATCTGAACTGCTGCCGCCGCTGACCTTGACTCTGTAGAGGATATCGTCGTTGCTGAAAATGTTGCCGACCTTGCTGCAACTGCCGCTGGACGTGCCTTCGGCATCCAGGTACAGACTTATGTAGCTTGATACACTACGGCTCCTGTCCCAGTCAAGAGTCTCGCCGGTCGCGTCAGTTACCGCTATGTTGTAATTTATGTACTGATGTGCCTTTTCAGGGTCTGTCTTGTACAGAATGCAGAAGCTTCCGTCGCTCTCGGGCACGATATCTCTGGTCTCGGTATGGCCGTTGCAGCTGATGGTGCATACGATCTTTGCCGATCCCAGACTGTGACCACTGTAGCTTATGAGCCTTCCGCGCAGAGGAACTTCGTCGCCCGGGAGGTACAGCTTGTTGTTTTCTTCGGTCTCGAGATCGAAGGTAGGAAGGACGAACTCATCCACTACCATGTCGGTAGATGCGAGATACTGCTGTCCGCTCATTATCTCCAGGCTGAAGCGTCCATTGCGCTCGGCCTCGAGCCTGAATGATCCTGAAACGGATCCGAACTCGTTCGTGAGCAGGTCGAGTGTGGCGATTTCGTTGTACTCAGGGTCGCGGAGAATTGCCTTGATCTTCGTGTCCTTGTCGACTGTCCTGAATTCAGAGCCGTTGTAGAAGGCTATGGCCTTGAACTGCACTTCCTCGCCCGGATGGAATGCGGCTCTGTCCTTCATGACGATTCCGCTCATGTATCTTTCATTATGAGCTTCCTCATATGCACCAAGACTGAGCCTCTCGCTGTTTAGCTCATGACCGCTCTTGCTGGTTCCGCGGCAGTAGACCTCGTATCTCCATGGTTCATCCTTGCGGGTGAGGCTCTCGGGCAGATAGATGAATCCGTCTCTGAAATCCTTTGCCTTGATGGAATTCGTGGTCTTGCCGTTACGGGAGGCAATGATTATGTCGGCCTTTTCTACAGGCTTGCCGCTTTTTGCGTCAGCAAGGAAGATGGCGGTGCCTTTTCGGTCGCTCTTCATGGCAATGCTGTAGGCATGGCGGCTGTACTGCCGTTCCTGCTTTACCTTCCCGCTGCTGCATTCGATCCTGTATTCTCCATCGTTCATGTCCGGAACCGTCCAGGTGACAGTGTCGGCGACATGATAGCTGTTTATTGTGTTGGTGACCTTGCCGGTGAGAACGACCTTGCTGTCCTTCAGGATCTTTACAGTCATCTCGCTGACATTGGCAAGACGCGCTTCGAGAACGCCGTCGCTGACTGAGAAACTGATGCTTCTGCGGTCCATGTCCTCGATGAGCATCTTGACCGCAGTACAATGTCCAGCTATAAGTTTCTCCTCTCCCGCAAAGGCCTTGCGACGCTTCTCGAAATCTTCGCATCGCTTTCGGAAACTGTGGTATTCATCGCTGGAAGCATGGGATTCGCTCATCTCATTGTATCGCCTTTGAAGAAGATCCTCTTCGGCCATCAGTGCCGCTGCCTTACCCTCGTATTTCTTCATGAATGCAGTGACATCGGACTCTGAAGCGTTACGGGCGATGCCGGAGTAGTCGATGAATGCGCGTTTCGGATAAGCATTTCCACATTTCTCGCTCAGCAGTTCAGAAAGCCTGGCATTCATACCGTCATGACCAAGAATTGACCAGAGGGCGTATTCATAGTCGTCCGCAGGCTTGACGGCCGGGCCGTACTTCAGGGACGGGATGTATCTGTCTTTGCTGTGGAACTCGGAATGGATGCCGCTCTCCAGCTCTTTTCTATGTTCTTCCACGTATTGGAGCAGATCCCGCTGACCGGAGTGGGTGCTGCGATAGTAGAAACTCAGTACCGGCACAGCAGCTCCGTTTATCTCGCTTTCAAAGTCGCTGTAAGCCTGCTGGCGGTCCTTCCAGTTCACGGCACTCCTCACCTGTGCGGTAAGTTCGCCTGCCCTGTAGAAGTCATAGAGGCAGTCGCCGGCCAGGGCTGCCTTCTTTATCTTCTCCAGGACTTCGAGCTGGGTCTGCGGCAAATCTGCCTTGCCTGCCGCATCATATTCTTTCCATAGTCTTGCAAGGTCGCTTTGTGGGGTAAATCCTAGAAACATTGTGCAAATAAGTGTCAGGGCTGCAACTGCCGCTGTTCTTGCCATGGTTTTCATAGTTCATCGAAGTACGTTACTGCCTCGGATACTACAAAAGTGCTGCCACCGATATAGATGAAGAATCCGTCCGGATCGGCAGCGCTGATTTCCAATGCTCTTCTTATGCCGTCGGCAACACACCCGCAGTTTTCAATGCGGTCCTCGGGAATTCCACTCAGGCAGCGGTTGTACAGTTCGTCGGAAGACATCGCGCGGGCTGTTCCCGGACTGACCATAAGGTAGCGTGCGTCCTTTGGCATAAGCGGCAGAATCCCGCTCAGGTCCTTGTCCTTCATGATTCCATATACGATCAGGAGACTTCGGCCGCTGTCGATGATGTGCTGCAGCTGGGCAAAGTTCTTCTTCAGTGCAGGAGGATTGTGGCCGATGTCGCAGATGACGTCCGGACAGTGGTGAAGCATTTCCCAGCGCCCGTGGAAATCCATACGTGCTGCAGTGTGTGCTATAGCGTCCATGACGGATCCGTCAGCAGGATATCCAAGTATGTCCAGCGCCTTGAGGGCAGTACGGAGGTTCTCGCCCTGATACTCGCCCTGGAGGTCCAGCCTTTCGGTTGATGGGACAGGAGATTCATCCGCGAAGAAGAGAGGACAGCCGACGTTCATCGCCTTTGCCTTGAAGACATCTGCTACGGAAGGCTCCGCTGCTCCGATCAGGGCCGGGACACCGTGCTTGAAGATTCCGGCTTTTTCACCTGCGATGGCCTCTACAGTATCGCCAAGCATCGCACAATGGTCCAGCCCGATGCTGGTCACTATGCTCAGGTCGGGAATCAGTATGTTGGTGCTGTCCAGACGTCCTCCCAGTCCGGCTTCGATGACAGCGTAATCGACTTCCTTTTCCGCAAACCAGTCGAATGCCATGCCTGTGGTGATCTCGAAGAAACTCAGGTCGAGGTCATCGAAGTCCTTCTCATGGCTTACGATGAAATCCCATACCTCCTGCTCGCTGATGAGCTCTGCCCTGGATGCGCCGGACCGGCCGTCGATTATCCGCATTCTTTCGCGGAAGTCAATGATATGCGGAGATGTATAGAGACCGACGCGGAGTCCCTTTGCAGCAAGTGCGCTCGCAAGCATGTTCGATACGGAGCCTTTGCCGTTGGTTCCGGCGACATGGATGCTGCGGAACTTTGCGGAAGGCTTTCCGAGCAGCCCGTCCATGTCGTACATGTGCTGCAGCCCCGGTTTGTAAGCGTCGTTGAATCCTGTGTTCTGGACTGATGGGTAGCGTACAAACAGCGCCTCGAGCTTGTCTTCGTATGATTTTCTGGTGAATTCCATTTTTTCTCCGATTATTGCTTCTGTTTTCAAATTTAACTATTTTTACTGCATTATTGGTACTGATATGGACGGAA
Organism: Bacteroidales bacterium; assembly: GCA_024402135.1. Lineage (GTDB taxonomy): Bacteria > Bacteroidota > Bacteroidia > Bacteroidales > UBA932 > Cryptobacteroides. The sequence continues at coordinate 194,558 of JAKSJN010000003.1, read as the reverse complement.
ACAGGTCGGCTTTAGACTCCACATACATTATCGACGGAATCACCCGGGAACTTACCCCGGCACAGATTCTGGATGCCTGCCTGGCCGAACCGGGCTCGATCGTGCATGACTGTGCAAAGACCGAACCTATCATAGATGAAGAACTGGATACGTCCATAAAGGCCTGCGATACTTCCTCCTCGAGAATAGGGGAGTATCTTGACAAGGTCATGCGTCTGCGCTACTCGCGCAAGAATTTCCTCAATCCTTTCCCGGAGAGTTATGCCAAGGGACGCGTTGCTGCGGCGCTTATCGATGCCATATGGCGTCGTGGACATTTCCGTCTTGGCAACCTGACTTTAGATGCATTCTGGAAATGGGACAGTGCGCCACTGGGCAACATGTCTGCGTTCTATTCGACGGTCGAGGCTGCCTGTGACTATATCGACGCACTGGGACTTCGCATTCATGAGTATTCATTCGAGGAGGTCCCTGGAGCATCTTCGGTCCTCTTCCGTCCGCACATCCTTGCGACCGAAGGAGTCGACGAGGAGAATGATGCCGAGGCTTACAGGGAACATGTCGGAGTGGACAACCCGTCACTGGGAGCACGCAGAAAGCATCCTGCAAGCCTGCGCCCCGATCCGAAGAGCTGGATCATATATGTTCCGTTCGAGGTATGCAACCACAGGCTGGGAGGCTCTCTCCTCAGCCGGGTTCAGGGTGCAACCGGTGAACTTCCGCCAGCCATACTCGATGCGGACTATTTCATGGACTGCTACGAAGTGGTGCGCGAACTTGTCGAGGATAATATCATATTGTCGGGAGTGACCGTGAGCGGCGGAGGACTGCTTACAGCTTTGAAGAGCATGGCCGCCGAGGGTACGGGAGCCGAGATAGACCTTTCCGGACTCATCGCGGCAACGGGTGAGAGCAATCTTGTGAGGCTGTTGTTCTCGGAAGTCCCTGGCGTCATCATCCAGATTGCGGATATCGACTACGACTATATAGATGCGGAACTGCTGCTTCAGGATGTCGCATTCTATCCTCTGGGTCACCCAGTGGCCGGCACGACGGAGGTGACCATAAGCATGTCGGAAAAGAGCGGCATACAGAATATTCTCGAATCGATCATAAGGAGCCAGAGCTCCGAAGGAGAAGACTAACCACATACACACATATGGCTGAATATGCTAATAAACCGGCTTCGAGAAAGCCGGGCAAGCCAAAGATTTTCGTACTGGATACAAACATCATCCTGCACGATCACAGATGCATACGCAAGTTCCAGGATAACAATCTCGTGATTCCTATGGCTGTCATCGAGGAACTGGACAAGTTCAAGAAGGGAAACGACGCGCTGGCTTTCAATGCGCGCGGATTCGTGCGTGAGGTGGACAAGCTGAGCGACGGCCGTACCTTCGCTCAGAGTGGAATCAGCCTCGGACGCAACCTCGGATGGCTCAAGGTCGAGCCTAACCATCCGTTTTCTCCTGAATACAAGGACCTGTTCAAGGATGATATCCAGGACCATCGTATCCTGGCAACCGCAATGTGGGTACGCGACAATAATCCCGGCACCTTCGTTGCCCTTGTTACAAAGGATATCAATCTCCGCATGAAGGCCAAGGCGGCCGGAATGGCTGTCCAGGATTACCTGACTGACAAGGTTGAGGATTCCAAGGTGGAAGGTTCCCAGAAGGAGGTTATCTCTGATGCTGTTGAACCGGAGCTGCTCCAGAAACTCGCCTATGGCCCTGAGACAGCTCTGCCATGGCAGGAACTGTACAGGAAGGAACCTAAGGCGAACCAGCTGTACCGATTCTCGTGGAAGGGTGCCGAGGACAAGGAGAGGGTGTGCGCCCGCTACGATGCCGGCACCGGCTGTATCAAGCTTGTCAAGTCACGTGAAGCTTATGGTATCCGTCCCAGGAATGATGAGCAGAAACTGGCTCTTGATGCCTGCCTGAACAAGGATATCAAGCTTGTCGCACTGACTGGCGGAGCGGGAACGGGAAAGACTCTGCTCGCGCTTGCCGCTGCACTGGAACAGGAGAAGGATTACGACCAGATCATACTTACCCGCCCGACCATTACCTTGGGTAACCAGGATATCGGCTATCTTCCGGGCGACCAGAAGACCAAGATGAGTCCGTACCTCATGCCTATGATGGACAATCTCAATGTCATCAAGGCTCAGTTCCGTCCGTCGTCTAAGGAAGCCCTCAAGATCGAGTCCATGCTCAAGGAAGAGAAACTGCTCATCAGCCCTCTCGCGTATATCCGCGGCCGCAGTCTCGGCAAGGTTTACTTCATAGTGGATGAGGCCCAGAACCTGACTCCGCACGAGGTAAAGACCATCATCACCCGCTCCGGAGAAGGTACAAAGATGGTTTTCACCGGCGATATTTTCCAGATTGACCAGCCTTACCTCGATCAGTGGTCCAACGGTCTTACCCATCTGGGCGAGAAGATGGCCGGCCAGAAACTGTTCGAGCATATCTTCCTTCGCAAGGGAGAGAGAAGCGAACTCTCCGAAATTGCTGCGAAACTGTTGTAAAATCCAGTGTCTTTGTATTATTGTGCAGTTTTTGTCGGCTTTTTTGTGTAAATTTGCAGTTTGAATCTTAAGAAATTTAAATAATCATAGACTTTTATATGCAAGACGTTAAGAAAAGAGTATATCGCTTCGGTGGAAAGACCGCCGAGGGCGATGGCGCTATGAGGGAGCTCCTTGGTGGAAAGGGAGCAAACCTTGCTGAAATGTGCAAGCTTGGAATTCCTGTTCCTGCAGGATTCACCATCACTACCGAGTGCTGTACCGAGTATTATGAGCTCGGCGGTGGCTATACTGATGGCCTGAAGGCTGAAGTTGTCCTCGCGCTCAAGGCTACCGAGAAGATCATGGGCATGAAGTTCGGCGATCCAAAGAATCCGCTTCTTGTGAGCTGCCGCTCAGGTGCACGCAGCTCTATGCCTGGTATGATGGATACCATCCTCAACATCGGTCTCTGCTCTGCTACCATTCCTGGTATGATCAAGAAGACCGGCAACCCTCGTTTCGTTTACGATGCATACCGTCGTCTCATCATGATGTACTCAGACGTCGTTATGGAGAAGGCTGAGGGCATCGAGCCAGAGGATGGCAAGGCTATCCGCCAGCAGCTCGACAAGATGATGGAGGATCTCAAGGAGGCCAAGGGCTACAAGTCAGACACCGAGATCACTGCTGACGAGCTCAAGGATCTTGCAGAGGCTTTCAAGGTACGTATCAAGGAGGTTCTCGGCGTCGAGTTCCCAGACAGCGCCGAGGCTCAGCTCTGGGGCTCTATCGGTGGCGTGTTCAAGTCATGGAACGGAAAGCGTGCCATCAAGTATCGTCAGATCGAGGGAATTCCTGATGACTGGGGTACCGCTGTGAACGTACAGTCAATGGTATTCGGTAACATGGGTGAGACTTCAGCTACCGGTGTGGCTTTCTCCCGCAACCCTGCAAACGGTGACAACAAGTTCTACGGTGAGTGGCTTATCAACGCTCAGGGTGAGGACGTGGTTGCCGGTATCCGTACTCCTAATCCGCTCAATATCGCAACCAAGAGCTCTCAGAACGCTCACCTCGCTTCACTCGAGGAGGCAATGCCTGAGGTATACGCAGAACTCGACTCTATCCGTCTCCATCTTGAGCAGCATTTCAACGACATGCAGGATATCGAGTTCACCATCCAGGAGGGCAAGCTCTGGATGCTCCAGTGCCGTATCGGCAAGAGAACCGGTCTCGCTGCACTCAACATGGCAATGGACATGCTTGAGGAGGGTATGATCGATGAGAAGACCGCTGTGACCAGAGTTTCTCCTGCACAGCTCGACGAAATCCTTCACCCTATCCTTGACCCTGCTTCGGCAAAGAAGGCTACTCCTGTTGCTCACGGTCTTCCTGCATCTCCAGGCGGTGCCGTAGGTACCATCGTGTTCACCAACGCTGACGCAGTTGCAGCTGCAGCTGAGAAGAAGAACGTTATCCTCGTCCGCGAGGAGACCTCTCCAGAGGATGTCGAGGGTATGCGCGCCGCTGCAGGTATCCTTACCCAGAAGGGTGGTATGACCTCTCACGCTGCACTCGTTGCACGTGGATGGGGCAAGTGCTGTATCGTTGGCTGCGAGGACATGAAGATCGACCTCGAGAACAAGTGTGTATGGTTCAAGGGTGCCGAGGATGTGAAGTATCACGAGGGTGACACCTTCTCGCTCAACGGCGCAAAGGGTGCTGTTTATGCCGAGGCTATCGAGACAATGGATGCTTCTGACAACCCACGTTTCGTGAAGTTCATGTCAATCGCCGACAAGTTCCGCACAATCGGTGTACGTACCAACGCTGATACTCCAGAGGATGCAGCCCGCGCGCTTTCATTCGGTGCAGAGGGTATCGGCCTCTTCCGTATCGAGCATATGTTCTATGGCAAGAACTCAGAGACCCCTCTCAGCAAGCTCCGCAAGATGATCCTCTCGAAGACTGACGAGGAGCGCCGTGCCGCTCTCGCAGAGCTCGAGCCATTCATGAAGGCTGCTGTAAAGGGTACCATGAAGGTCATGGACGGCAAGTCAGTTACCTTCCGTCTCCTCGACCCACCTCTCCATGAGTTCGTTCCTCAGACCGAGGACAAGAAGGCAGAACTCGCAAATGAGCTTCATATCGATGCTGTCGATGTAGAGAAGCGTGGCGAGGCTCTCCATGAGGTCAACCCTATGATGGGTCACCGTGGCGTACGTCTCCACATCACCTACCCTATGATTTCCGAGACTCAGTTCCGCGCTATCTTCACCGCAGCAGCCGAGCTCAAGAAGGAGGGTCTCAATCCAATGCCTGAGATCATGGTCCCTGTGACCGTTTCCGAGCGTGAGATCCGCTTCCAGAAGGCAATCTGCGAGAAGATCAAGGTTGAGGTTGAGGCAAAGCAGGGCATCCTTCTCGAGTATAAGTTCGGTACCATGATCGAGATCCCACGCGCAGCGCTTACCGCTGACCGCATGGCACGTACCGCAGAGTTCTTCTCATTCGGTACCAACGACCTTACCCAGATGACCTTCGGCTTCTCTCGTGATGACGTAGGTACCTTCATGGGTGACTATCTCGGAAACAAGATCATCGACGCTGACCCATTCAAGACCATCGACACCAAGGCTGTCGGCAAGCTCGTCGAGATCGGTATTCAGGGCGGCCGCTCACAGAGACCTCATCTCAAGTGCGGTATCTGTGGTGAGCACGGTGGTGATCCTGAGTCAATCAAGTTCTTCAACAAGATCGGCGTTGACTACGTTTCATGCTCTCCATTCCGTGTTCCTATCGCTCGTCTTGCAGCCGCACAGGCAGCAATCAGCCAGAAGTAGTTTCAAAATACACGATATGAAGGAAGGATGTCCATTCGGGCATCCTTCTTTTTTGTTTATTTTGCTATCTTTGCTAATTGGTGGAATAGTACCTAGAAGACTCCGCCGCAGAAGATTCCATGAAGAAGACATTTGCAATACTGGCGTCGCTTCTCATTTCATTCTCTGCTCTGGCAGACGAAGGAATGTGGCTGCCTTCATTGATTTCGCAGCGTATCGCTGACATGCAGGCGAAGGGCTTCAAGCTCGGCGCAGAGGATATCTACAGCATCAACCAGGCATCCCTCAAGGATGCAGTCGTCCTGTTCGGAGGTGGCTGTACCGGAGAACTTGTCTCTGCCGAAGGCCTGCTGTTCACCAATCATCACTGCGGTTACAGTTCCATCCAGAAGCTCAGCAGTGTGGAGCATGATTATCTCCGTGACGGTTTCTGGGCAATGACCCGTGACCAGGAACTTCCTGCTGAAGGACTGAATGTGCGTTTCCTCGAGCGCATGGAAGATGTCACATCCCAGGTTCTGGACGGATATTCCCTAAACATGACCGAGAGTGAGAGATCTGAGCTTGTAACCAGGAATTCCGAGGCTGTCAAAAAGGCTGCGGTGGCTGAAGGCAAGGGTCTTAGAGCTTCAGTCGAGGCTCTCTATTACGGCAACCAGTATTTCCTGTTTGTCTATCGTCAGTATGATGATGTGCGTCTTGTCGGAGCACCGCCTTCTTCCATCGGAAAGTTCGGAGGTGATACAGACAACTGGATGTGGCCGCGTCATACCGGTGATTTCTCTATCTTCCGCATCTATGCAGGCAAGGACAACATGCCGGCATCTTACAGCGAGGAGAATGTTCCTTATACTCCGAAGAAATACTTCAAGGTGTCTCTCGGTGGTGTGAAGGAAGGAGATTTCACCTTCATCTATGGATTCCCGGGCAGTACACGCGAGTATATCATGTCCGAGGGTGTACGTTATATCTCGGAGATATCCGATCCGGCAAAGATCGATCTCCGAACCAAGCGCCTGGATATCCTGAAGCGCTATATGGATAGCAGCCAGAAGATCCGCATCCAGTACTCGTCTAAATATGCCAGCATCTCGAATGCATGGAAGAAGTGGCAGGGCGAGGCCAAGGGTATAGACAAGATGAATACCGTTGCGGAGAAGCAGGCCTTTGAGAAACGCTTCATCCAGTGGGCGAAGGGAGGCCGGTACGAAGGTCTGGTCGAGCGGATCGGTGGACTTTACGAGCGTCTCGTGCCTTATGATTTTGCACGTGAGTACTATAACGAGACTGTCCGTGCGGTTGAACTCATCAACTTTGCATCAAACTGGCCGGATGGTAACGTGGATGCTTTCTACAAGGATTATCATATGGCAGCAGACAAGGAGTGCTTTGTCGCGCTCATGAATGCCTTCAAGGATAATGTCCCTGAACAGTTCCAGCCGGAGTATTTCAAAAATGGTCTGGCGTCATATGGCAGCGTCGAGGCCTGGGCTGACGAGATCTATGGCAAGTCTGTATTTGCTGACGAAAAGGCTGTTGCATCACTGTCCAAGGATGCTTCTCTCGATTCGGACCCGGCCCGCGAGTTCGCAAAAGAGTTCGCAAAGTGGTACTCCGAGACTATTGTCCCTGTCATTACCGTAATCAATTCCGAACTCGATCTTGCCTATCGCGACTACATGCGCGGTCAGATGGAGTTCCAGAAGGACAAGACTTTCTATCCAGATGCAAACCTGACCCTGAGAGTCGCATATGGTCATATTGCGGGCTATTCACCGTCAGATGGTGTGTACTATCATCCGTCATCGACCGTGAAGGGTATAATGGAGAAGGACAATCCTGACATCTTTGACTATAATATTCCTCAGCGGCTCCGTGACATCTACGCAGAAGGTGGACATGAGGACCAGCCGGTATGCTTCATAGCGACCAACCATACTTCCGGAGGCAACTCTGGCAGCCCTGTCATCAATGAGAACGGCGACCTGATCGGACTCAATTTCGACCGGGTATGGGAAGGAACCATGAGTGATATTGTTTTCGATCCTGAATTCTGCAGGAACATCTGTCTGGATGTCCGCTACCTTGTGTTCGTCGTGCGTGAGATCGGTGGAGCAGGACATATACTTGACGAAGTTGAATTCACTAATTAAAGCCAAATACCATGAGAAAATCATTTACAGCAGCAATATTCGCAGCCGCACTGGCGGTTGTCTCGTCATGCGCAACCATGCAGTCCGGTACCGGCGTCACACATGGCCAGACAGACCTGGGTTTCGAGAATTTCAACCAGGACAAGCAGACCTATTCTGTCTCTGAGATCAAGCCTGATGTCGCAGCCTCAAGCTACAGCGATATCTGGGACTATATCCGCGGAAAGGTCCCCGGAGTACAGGTGGGACCGTCAAGCCCGGGATCAGTTCCTAACATTGTCATCAGAGGAGTCGGAACCAACAGCGGTCAGACCCAGCCCCTTTTCATTGTCGACGGTATAGAGATGGAGAATGTCAGCGCTCTCAGCCCTACTGACATCGAATCTGTCGAGGTCCTCAAGGATGCTTCTGCATCGATCTACGGAGTCCGTGGCGGCAATGGCGTGATCCTTTTCAGAACCAAGACCGCAGCCGCAGCTGCACGTGAGGCTGCCGAGCGGGATAAGGCAGAGCGAGAGGCTGCGAAGGAGGCCCGCAAGGCTGCCAAGGCTGCTAAGAAAAGCAAGTAATGAGAGGCAAGACGCTGATTGCATACATAGCTGTCGCGGTACTTCTTATCGCAGGTATCGTCTTTGGCGTGGTTGAACTGTTCTCCGATGGAAAGAAGGGAGATGACGGTTCAGTCAAGGATATCCAGACTCTGATCAGCCGCAATCCGGTACTGCGTGCCGTTCCATCGGATGCTGTTGCCGTCCTCAGTTTCGAGAGTTTCGGCGAGGAGATGAAGGTGCTCGGCGACAGAACGAAGGTCTTCGGGGCACTGGTCGGTGCCGTGGATGACAACAAGACTGCGGTTTTCGTGGAATCCTGCGCAGCATTGGCAGAGACTGACCCGAAACTGAAGTCGTCGCGTGCCCTTGTCTCGCTGCATTACAGCGGAGGCCTCGTCCCTGTGTTCTCTATCGAGTCCGCTCGCTGCGACACGACGGTCTTGTCTGAGCTCTCGCATATCGCCCAGGAAGCCGGAATGAGTTCCCGTTCAGCTGAGGGTTTCACCGTTTTTTCCATCTCGGACGCCTTGGCGTTGTCTGCGGAAAGACATCTCAAGAGCGGTGTTTCGATTGCTTCCAATGAGGATTTCGCTTCATGCATGTTCCAGTCATCGTCAAAGAACACGATCGTATTCTCCAATGAGGCTGCCGGCAAGATACTTCCTGCTTATCTGGACAGGTCGCTTACCCGCTACTCATCATTCCTGAAATCTTATTCATCCTGGACCCTGATGTCCATTGACGAGATCAAGGATGAAAGGCTCAGGATGGGCATCCATCCTTTCAACATACCGGTGACACGATTCTACTCTCAGGTATTCAAGGATGTGAAGGCAGGAAGCATGCAGTTTTCCAAGGTTGTCCCTTCCTCGACCGTATGGTCTGTGGCATTGTCGCTTCAGGACCGCGAACGTCTGGCGGAGAATCATCTCACGTTCATGGACGCACAGTCCAGGCTTGCTGTGGCTACCAGGGAACGCCAGACTCTTGCAAAGAGCGCAGGTATCAGCCCTGAAGACTGGGCGAAGCTTCTGAATGCAATGGAGATTGTCCGTCTGGCATGGCGGCCTGAACCTGAGGCGGATCCTGTGACGGCCGTCATGGTGCGTGTCGGAAACGGCAGATCATCACATCTTCCTTCTTCTGAGGATGGCATCGTTGACTATGCGTATGCCGGATTCGTTTCCAATCTTTTTGGTGGTTTGTTCCATATGGATGACGAGTCATCATGTTTCTTCAATGATGGCTGGCTGGCATACGGAAGCCGTCTTGCGATGGAGAATCTCCGTGAGCGCATTCTTGGCGGGGACAATCTTGCAGCACTTCTGAGCGATGCATCGGCATCTTCGATCATCCCTGGACATGCAGTCTTCGCTGCTTATTTCAGCCCTTCTGTCTGCAAGATGGACGCAACCTTTGCAACAGGTATGAAGAAAGCCGTCGATGCCACTTTTGACGGTGCGGCTTATGAGCCATGCGTACTCTCCCTGGACGGTTCGGGAATGACCCTTGAAGTCCGCAGATCCGCTGCCTTCGAGAACATGAAGACTCCTGCTCTGGTGTCGGATGCACAGCTTCTGGTTCCGACAGGGCCTTTCGAAGTGTCTAACGCCGATGGAGGCAAGAACCTGATCCAGCAGCAGTCGAACAACTATATCAGCTTCAAGGAGACAAGCGGCAAGGGAATCTGGAGCATTCCTTTCAGTGCTCCTATATGTGGCGCGGTGGAGAGCATCGATTACTACGGCAACGGAAAGATTCAGTATGCTTTCTGTGCAGGTGACAGTTTCTATCTGCTGGACCGTACAGGCCGCTTCGTGAACGGTTTCCCTGCTTCTACGGGCAAGGATATCCTGCTTGGACCAAAGGTGTTTGATCTGACCGGAGCCCATGGATACAGGGCAATGGTGCTGCATAAGGATAATACCATCGGACTGTACAATCTTCATGGACAGATCAGCGAGGGATGGAAGGGCATTTCATGCGAGGATAGCGTGATCTCTCTCCCTGAACTCCTGGATGTGGCTGGAAGGAAGTACTGGATAGTGCGCACTGCCCGTGAGGCGCTGCTTTTCGGTTTCAACGGAGGAGACGCGGTCAAGCGTGAGACAGGTTCCAAGTCTGTCCGCCGCGACAGCGAGTTCGAAGTGGTTGAGAAGGGTGTCAGAGTGACATGCAACGATGGCAAACAAAGAATAATAAAACTGAACGACAAATAGTATCATTCATGGAATTCAAATCGGTTAACAAGCTACTTGAAAAGAGCTTCAAGGAAAACTGGGAGCGTCCTGCGCTTTCTAACTACCAGGGTGCGACCCTGACATACGGAGATGTGGCCACACGCATCCGTCAGCTCCATGTGATGTTTGAGAAATGTGGATTGCAGAAGGGCGACAAAGTCGCTCTGTGCGCCCGCAACCAGGCACACTGGGGTGTATGTTTCATGGCCGCGACCACATATGGAGCCGTTCCCGTTCCGCTTCTCCACGAGTTCAAGCCAGGCAACATACATTATCTTGTAAACCATTCGGAAGCAAAGGTATTCTTTGTTGACGAGTCCATCTGGGAAGGCCTCTCGGAAACCGAGATGCCAGGGCTCTCAGTGGTAGTCCAGATGAATACGATGAAGTTCATCTACTCCCGTGACGAGGAGATGGCGGACTATCGCCAGAACCTTATGGACGAATTCGGCAAGCTCTATCCAAACGGATTCTCGAAGGACGACATCGACTATTATGAGGATTCTGCCGATGAGCTCGCCATGATCAACTATACTTCCGGTACATCAGGTTTCAGCAAGGGAGTAATGATCCCTTATCGTGCCCTGTACTGCAATATCTACAATGCCCGTGTCAACTGTGAGCCTCAGATGACATGCGAGTCAGAGGTGGTATCCATGCTTCCATGCGCCCATATGTATGGCATGATGTTCGAGTTCCTGTTCGAGATGACCATCGGTGCCCACGTACATTTCCTGACCAGGGTGCCTAGCCCGAAGATCATCATGAAGGCCCTCGGAGAAATCAGACCTGACATCGTGATTGCAGTCCCTCTCGTGATCGAGAAGATTTACAAGTCCCAGCTCAAGCCGGTTCTTGACAAGAATTCCACCTTCCTCAAGATTCCTATTCTCAACGTCTTCATCGAGAAAAAGATCCGCAATACCCTCATCGAGTCATTCGGTGGCCGTTTCGAGGAGGTTATCCTGGGCGGTGCCGCATTCAATCCAGAGGTAGAGCGTTTCTTCCACAAGATTCATTTCCCTTATACTGTAGGATATGGAATGACCGAGTGTGCTCCGCTCCTTACATACGCGAAATGGTACAAGGCCAAGGTAGGATCATGCGGCAAGCCTATCGAAGCCTGCGAGATCAAGATCAACTCAGAAGACCCCAAGAACATCCCTGGTGAGCTTCTGGTAAAGGGTATGAACGTGTTCCTGGGTTATTACAAGAACGAGGAGGCGACTGCGGCATCATTCACCGAGGATGGCTGGTTCCGTACCGGTGATATGGGTGTGATCGATGATGAAGGATTCGTCTTCCTCCGCGGCCGTTCAAAGTGCATGATTCTCGGCCCTTCAGGCCAGAATATCTATCCTGAGGAGATCGAGGCTGTCATCAACAATGTTTCCTACGTCGTTGATTCACTTGCCATCGAGGACGAGGGCGGCATTACCGCGCTCATCTATCCTGACTATCATCAGGCCGAGCTTGACGGAATAAGCCGTGCCCAGCTCATGGAGCGTATCAACGCATCGCTGCCAGAAATCAACAAGGAGATTCCTAACTACGCCCGTATCCGCAAGATAGAGTTTATGCCGGAGGATTTCGAGCGTACCCCTAAGAAGAGCATCAAGAGATACCTCTACCAGAGATCCTAATCATGGAGAAATTCGATTCCAGATATATTGAGATGGCCGCAATCTGGGCCAAGAATTCTTATTGTCGCCGCCGTCAGGTCGGTGCGCTGCTTGTCAAGGACAAGATGATCATCTCGGACGGTTACAACGGAACACCGGCCGGTTTCGAGAACGTGTGTGAGGATGAGAACGGTGTTACAAAACCATATGTCCTCCATGCAGAGGCCAACGCTATCTCGAAGATTGCCAAGTCCGGCAACAACTCGGATGGCGCAACCTTGTACGTTACGGCGTCGCCATGCATCGAGTGCTCGAAACTGATCATCCAGGCGGGCATCAAGCGTGTGGTGTACCGTGACGAGTACAGGCTTACGGATGGCGTCGATCTTCTCAGAAAGGCTGGAATCGAGGTGGAAAAAGTTGACGTTGAATGAATCATAGACCACTGATCATAGCCCTTCTGGGCATGGCGATCGGCGCATTGGGTGTGCTGACTGTCCAGAACCTCGCTCCAAGGAAGAAGCTGGATGCCGGTGGAAATGACTGGCGTAAGCTGAACCTGATTCTTGAGGAGGTCGAGAAACGTTATGTGGATACCATAGACCGCAAGGCTATGACCGATGCTGCGGTCGTGGCTGCGCTCAAGGAACTGGATCCTCATACCGTATATATGCCTCCTGTCGAACTGGAGGAGTCTGAAACTGAGCTCGCCGGCAATTTCGACGGAATCGGTATCCAGTTCAATGTGCCGAATGATACGGCAATCGTCATCGAGGCGATTCCAGGAGGTCCGGCAGAGAAGGTCGGAATGCGGCAGGGTGACCGTCTGCTCAAGGTTGACGGCATCGATATCGCCGGTGTGAAATATCCGCAGGACAGCATGGTCCGCCATATGAAGGGCCCGGCAGGTACCAAGGTCACCGTTACGGTTGGCCGTGGCTCCGAGGTCATTCCGTTCGAGATTACCAGAGGCAAGATACCTGTACACTGTGTGGATGCTTCCTTCATGCTTAATGACACTACGGGCTACATCAGACTTGCCAAGTTCACCCGTACGACAGCCCAGGAAGTCACCCTGGCGGCGCTTGAACTTCTTGACAAGCACATGACCGAACTCATCTTCGACCTTCGTGGAAACACCGGAGGCTATATGGACCAGGCGCTTATACTTGCAAACATGTTCCTGGACCGTGGGGATATGATCGTGTATATGGAGGGTCTCCACCAGGCACGCGAGGAATACAAGGCCGATGGCAAGGGAATTCTCTCCGACGTTCGTCTCAAGGTTCTCATCGATGAGTCTTCGGCTTCCTCCAGCGAGATCTTTGCCGGCGCCATCCAGGATAATGACCGAGGTCTTATTATCGGCCGCCGTTCGTTCGGAAAGGGACTTGTACAGGAACCTCTGTACTTTACTGACGGATCCGGCGTGCGTATCACGATAGCCCGATTCTACACTCCTTCCGGCCGTTGCATCCAGAAACCTTATTCGGACGATTATGAATACGACATAATCAGGCGTTTCAATGACGGTGAAATGCTTGACGCTGACAGTATCAAGGTGGACAAGTCCGAGATATTCAAGACGGCAGGCGGCCGTACCGTATATGGCGGTGGAGGAATCGTGCCGGATGTCTTCGTCCCGGTCGATACCACCAAGGCAACGGCATTCTACCTGAACTGCAACAGGAAGGCGACTGCCATGCGCTTTGCTTCCGACTTCTTTGACAGGAACAGGAACGAACTTTCGTCCATCGACAGTTTCGACAGGCTCATGACCTTCCTCGACAGGGCGGGCCTTGAGCAGAAATTCCTTGAATATGCACGAAGCAAGGACGGCCTTGTTCCCGCAGCAGGGGAGTGGGCGCTCAACCGGCCATACATGATGTCGCAGGTCAGAGCTCTTGTGGGCCGCTATTCCAAGCTGGGAGACAATGCATTCTACCATCTGCACCTGGACATCGATGATACGGTTGCGGAAGCATTGAAGCCTCATGAGCTTGTCTTGCCGGAATAGGATTTGAGATTAGTCGGAGAATTGTTAAATTTGCGGAATCTATTGACGGATATCATATAAAACAATGGAACAGATAAAGAGAACAAAGGTCAAGGACCTGCTCAAGTGCGAGCCTGGTGTCGAAGTCCTCGCCAAAGGTTGGGTAAGGACAAAAAGAGGAAACAAGAACGTTGCTTTCATCGCACTCAATGACGGTTCAACCATCAACAATATCCAGATCGTAGTCGACAAGACTGCAGTAGAGGAGAGCCTTCTCCAGAAGATCACCACAGGAGCCTGCATAGGTGTTGCCGGCAAGCTCGTCGAGTCTGTCGGCGGCGGCCAGGCAGTGGAGATCCAGGCAGGCACCATCGAGGTTTACGGTGAGTGCGACCCTATGCGCTATCCTCTCCAGAAGAAGGATACTTCATTCGAGTACCTCAGAACCGTTGCCCACATGCGTCCAAGGACAAACACATTCGGTGCAATCCTCCGCGTGCGCAACCAGATGGCATTCGCCATCCATGAGTACTTCCACAGCAAGGGCTTCGTTTATCTCAACACCCCTCTCATCACAGCATCGGATTGTGAGGGTGCAGGACAGATGTTCCAGGTTACTACTCTTGACCTGAACAATGTGCCTAAGAACAAGAAGGGCCAGCCGGACTTCACCAAGGATTTCTTCGGAAAGCAGACAAGCCTTACCGTGAGCGGTCAGCTCGAGGGCGAGCTTGGTGCAACTGCCCTTGGCGAGATCTATACTTTCGGACCTACCTTCCGTGCAGAGAACTCGAATACTCCTCGCCATCTCGCAGAGTTCTGGATGGTGGAGCCTGAGATGGCATTCTACGACATCAAGGACAACATGGACCTCGCCGAGGATTTCATCAAGCATCTCGTAAAGTATGCTCTTGACAACTGCCGCGACGACATCCAGTTCCTCAATGACCGCTATGACAACGAACTTATCGCCCGTCTCGAGAGCGTCGCAGACACCGAGTTCGTACGTCTCCCGTATACCGAGGGTATCAAGATCCTCGAAGAGGCTATCGCAAACGGCCATGAGTTCGAGTATCCGGTAAGCTGGGGCACCGACCTCCAGAGCGAGCACGAGCGTTTCCTTGTTGAACAGCACTTCAAGAAACCGGTTATCCTTACTGACTATCCAAAGGAGATCAAGGCGTTCTATATGAAGCAGAATGAGGACGGCAAGACAGTACGCGCCATGGATGTCCTCTTCCCTAAGATCGGTGAGATCATCGGTGGATCCGAGCGTGAGGCGTCTCTCGAGAAGATCGAGGAGCGCGTGGATGCTCTTGGAATGAGCCGTACCAACCTCGAGTGGTATATCGATACCCGTCGTTTCGGTTCATGTCCTCACAGCGGATTCGGTCTCGGTTTCGAGCGTCTGCTGCTCTTCGTTACCGGTATGAGCAACATCCGTGACGTGATTCCATTCCCAAGAACTCCAAAGAACGCTGAATACTAGAATATGTTGGTCATAGGCATAGCAGGCGGCTCCGGCAGCGGAAAGACCACCGTTGTCAAGGCTATTACCGAACGCATCGGCAAGAGAGCCGTTGTCATCCCGCAGGACAGCTACTACCGTGATTGCAGCAGTCTTCCAGAGGAAGAGAAGAGGGTCCACAATTTCGACCATCCTGATGCAATTGAATGGGAACTCCTTTGTGAGCATCTCAAGGCACTCAAGCGTGGAGGGAGCATCGAACAGCCTGTCTATTCCTACCTGACCTGTGGACGCACCGAGGAGACTGTCAAGGTCGAGCCTGCCGATGTCGTGATAATCGAAGGCATACTCATCTTCACCTGCAAGGAGCTCATGGACCAGATGGACATCAAGCTTTTTGTGGATGCTGATGACGATGATCGTCTTATGCGTGTCATGGCCCGTGACATTGCCGAACGTGGCAAGGATGTCTATTGGGTGATCGAACGCTATTCGCGTACGGTAAAGCCTATGTATCTCCAGTTCATCAACCCTAGCAAGAGATACGCTGACATCATCATTCCGCAGGGCGGACACAACAAGGTCGCTGTCGATGTCATAATCGCAACGATCGAGAAAGCCCTCCAGGGTAACGCATAAAGCATGAAAAGAGAGGACAGAGCAGGACTATATATCACCGTGATAGTACATCTCACGGTGATTATCGTTTTGCTTATCAGCCAGATCGGCTTTGCCCTCCAGAGCGAGAATTCCTTCGTTCTCGACTTCTCCAAGCAGGAACAGATCGAGGAACTCAAGAAGGAACTTGATTTCAAGGAAGAGGTAAGCCGCCGCATTGACGAGCTCATCGCTTCCCAGGGTGTCAGTATCCCTTCAAACGTGCGAAATGTGGCCGTGGACCGTGGTGCACTCAGGGATGACCGCGGCACCGACGCCGACCAGCTTTACAGGGATGCTGAACGTCTGCAGCAGGACCTGATGAATGGTCACAGCCTTCCTGATGAGCCTGACGATGATTATGTGAACACTTCTTCGAAGAACGACAGCAAGAAAGAAGAGAAGAAGGCAGTGTATTCGGGCCCTTCGGTGGTATCATACCAGCTTGACGGCAGAAAGGCCAGCCGTCTCCCTATCCCGGCCTATCGCTGTATGGGCGCAGGTGAGGTTACTGTCATAATAAAGGTTGACAATGCCGGAAACGTGACCTTTGCGAAGGTGGATGACGATGTCTCATCAACCGATAAGTGCCTGCGTGACTTTGCAGTGCGTGCGGCACGCAGCGCGAAGTTCTCATCTTCGCCTACTGCTCCAGCCAATCAGCTTGGCAATATTGTCTATGCCTTTGTGGCTCAGTGATTTCCTATTTTGAGAATGTTTCCCGCGAACTGGGTGACAGCTTCACGATGGGTGACCCAAAGAATGGTCTTATGACCAGAGTAATGGGCGCTCAGGCGGTCTATCAGAGTGCGCTCTGTCTCGGAGTCGAGTGCTGATGTCGCTTCGTCAAGTATCAGGACGCCTCCTTCCTGGAGCAATGCCCTGGCAATTGCTATGCGCTGAGCCTGGCCTTCGCTTAGTCCACTGCCTTTTTCTGAACATCTGGAGTCAAGACCTTCCGGAAGATCCAGAACGAAATCGGCTACGGCAAGATGAAGGGCTTCCCTGAGCTTGGCCTCGCTGGCTCCCGGATCGGCCATCAGCAGATTCTCACGTATTGTCCCACTCATAAGGCTGTTTCCCTGGGGTACATACATGAAGTTGCAGCGGGTGTCGGCGCATACCGGAACACAGTGGCTGCCATCGAAAATCTCTATGCTGCCATCAGCAGGCTTGAGCAAGGCAAGTATCAGCCTGGTGAGCGTGCTTTTTCCTGAACCTGTGGCTCCCATTATGGCGGTCACGCTGCCTGGCTCGAATGTGTGGGAAAAGGCAGTGAAGACAGGCTCCTTCTGTTCAGGATAGCGGAATCCCATTCCGCTGACGCGGATTCCAGGGACGCCGTCAAGCCTTATTGAACCGTTCTCCTTCTCGAGTGGCTGGTCCTCAAGTTCCATGAGACGCTCCACGGATGTAAGGCTGTGGATGAACGCCGGGATATGGCGGCTTATGTCAGCTATAGGCCTTTGAATCTGGCCGACGAGCTGGAGGAATGCAGTCATCGTTCCGAATGTGATGGCGCCGGATCTGATGCCGAAGATACCCCAGAGAAAGGCTGCGCAGTATCCTGCGCTGAAACCGAATCCCATGAATCCGCGGGCAACCGCATTGTAGTTCATCCTTGTTACGGTATTGCCGAAGATGCTGTCCTGCAGTGATGCCATGCGGTCCATGACCTGTGTCATGCCGGCCATTGTCTTTACCAGGATACGGTTTTGGAGGTTCTCCTGCATATGTCCTTGCAACTCGCTGTCAAGCGCCCTGATCTTTGCGGTAAGGCTTCGGATGGTCTTGAAGAACATCTTGCTGCCGATTACGGCTACAGGCATGAGGATGACGAGCACCCAAAGCAGCGCAGGCTGAAGGGTGAACATGTAGATAGCCGCAGCGATGAACTGGCAGACCGTGATGAAGCATGCCGGAACACGGGTGCAGATGAGGTCGTTCACCACGCGGATATCTTCCTCGAGACGGTTGATGGTGTCTGCGGAATGAAAACTGTCGCGTCCCGTCCATTCCGAACGCATGACATGATTGAAATAGTGCCTGCGCATCTGGATGGCTGACTTTGTCGTGAACCATCCTTCCCACCAGTTGGCCCCAAGTCGGCCTATAAGCTGGACCAGCATGATGACGATCATCAGGACAACGTGAGTGCCGAGATCCTTGCCGCTGGCTCCGCTGGCGATGTCGACCAGGGCCTTGCTTACCCATACGAAGGCAAGTGAGGCGGCAATCTGGATGGCTCCAATAATACAGCTGACCAGAATCGGGCCGATGGTAGGCACCAGCATCCTGGTCAGGCCCTTCATGCATGTTTTCAGGTCTTTCATATCAGTCTGCGGTATACACCAAGTATTATTCTTCTGAATGGCATGAGCTTCCTCCATGCCGCGGCCTGCCTTCTGTGGGAGTCTGAGAACGGGTCGACGGTTTTACCGGATGGCTTGTTGATGCTGATGACGGTACCGCGAAGATCTCCAAGACCGCAGGCCTCCTTGCCCCGCAGGTTTCCGTCCCCCATGAGAGTGACCTTCTGGCCTTCGAGGGACCAGATGCGATGAAGTACATACTTGCCTCCCATCCTTGCAAGCACGATGTCTCCGACCTCGTATGCATCCATTTTCCGCAGTGTCACGGTATCCCTTTCTCCACGGATGAACGGCAGCATGCTGTTACCCTTTGTCGGAATGACGACATCCTTGCCGTTCTCAAGCATAAGGACGGCTTCTCCAAGCAGAACGGAGTTGGAAACTATCAGTTTTTCGGGCTCCATATTCTGCGAAGTTAGCCATAAAAACAATCTTCTACAAGTGGCATAGAATCTCCAAAAGTGCTATCTTTGTAATTGACAAACTATGCGAATATGGAACTGATAGATAAGAGCGTCCTGGATTATAATACTGAGAGAGAAAAACTTGCCATGCCAGAGTATGGCAGGAATGTGCTGAAGATGATTGAACAGCTGAAGGCCATCGAAGATAGGGAAAAGCGCACCCAGCAGGCCAAGGCTGTGGTCAAGGTCATGGAACTGCTGAATCCTCAGGTTCACCATCAGGAGAATTACGAGCAGAAGCTCTGGGACCACCTGTACTTGATGGCAGGCCAGGGTCTCGATATCGACGCTCCATATCCAGCCCCGGTCGTTGAGGAACTGAACAGCCGTCCGCAGGTGATTCCTCTGAAGAAGAAGCCTATCAAGGCTTACCATTACGGAAGGAACATCGAGAGCATCATCGATCTTATCGCATCAGAACCGGAAGGTGAGACCCGTACCTCGATGATACGTTCCCTGGCGATATATATGCGTCAGCAGTATCTTATCTGGAATAAGGACAGTGTTGCCGACAGGACCATCTTCGATGATATCGAGAAGATGTCCGAAGGCCGTATCATCGTTCCGGAGGACCTCAGCCTCAACAGAATTTCCGATCATGCCAACTTCTCACGCCCTATGATGTCGATCAATGTCGGCCAGGGTCAGGGAAACGGCAATAACGGAAACAGGCAGTGGCAGAGAAACAACAGAAGAAACGGACAGAGGAGAAAGTAGCCAATGGCAAAGAAGGAAAAGAAAGTCAAGAAAGAGAAAAGACAGAGGCAGAGACCGGACCTGCTTGCATTCTGGAAAAACTGGGATGATGGACAGAAGACCGGTTTCATCAGGATAACAGGAATCGCCCTGGCGATATTCGCCATTTTCGCACTTGTCTCGATGGCGTCATACATGATGACCTGGAGGCAGGACCAGAGCCTGTTACGCGATCCTGCGATGATGGATTCTGCGCACGACGTCGCTAACCTTGGCGGCAAGCTTGGACTCAAGCTGGCCGACCTTTTCATCTGCCGCTGGTTCGGAATCGGCAGTTTCGCCCTTCTTATCCTTGTCGCGGCAGCTGCCCGCCGTCTTGTGACCGGTACACGCAGGCATTCGCTTCTCAGACTTGCCTTGTCGACCATGACCGGAGCATTCATTCTGTCGCTCGTTGCCGCGTTCGTCGGAAAGATACTCGGTCTCCAGACTGCCATGGGCAGCGGCCTCGGCGGACAGACAGGCGCATATGTACTCGACTGGTCGGCAAATCTTATGGGCTCCATATCCAGTGTGCTCCTTATTGCACTTCTTTCGATAGGATGGCTTTTCTTCAACAGCAGACGTTTTGCTGCGTGGTTCAACGGCCTTGGAACAGGCGAACCTCGTCCAAGGAAGGCCAGGGAAGAAGAGCCGGAGAGCGAAGCAGAGGAAGATGAAGAAGAAATCGTTGAGGAAGATGAACCGGAACAAGAGCCCGTCGCTGCGCCAAAACCGTCAATCTTCAGTCACACCCCGCTGGCACCAAGACCTGAAACTCCTAATCCGGTTGCCCCTAGGCCTGCAGTTGTTGAACCTGAACATACCGTTCCTCAGCCTGCAGTTCTCCAGCCTGTAACACCAAAACCGCAGACTCCGGTACAGCCGCAGCCGTCACAGGAACCTGCGAACGCCGGCGGTTTCGAGGTGGAACAGGGTGGTGAGATCTCTACCGATGTCAATAAGGAGCTGCCTCGCATCAATATGAGGGACGAGCTTCCTGATTATGAGTTCCCTCCACTCGATCTCCTTGGCAGCTATGAGGATTCCAAGAAGGAGGTTTCCCAGGAAGAGCTCAACCGTAACAATAACAAGATACGCGCTACACTTGCAAACTACAAGATCGATGTCGTTGACGTCAAGGCTGTGGTCGGTCCGACCGTTACACTCTACAAGATCTATCCGGCTCCAGGCGTCCGCATCGCGAACATACGTCAGCGCCAGGAGGACATAGCCCTCTCGCTGAATGCAAAGGGCGTCCGTATCTTCAACCAGGATGACTTTGTCGGCATCGAGGTCGCAAACGACAAGCCTTCCATGGTGCCGCTGAGGGGACTTCTCAACTCTGACGAGTTCCGCAATACAAAGGCAGAGCTCCCGGTAGCCATCGGATGCAACATCCAGAAGAAGGTTCGTGTCTTCGACCTTGCAGATGCGCCGCATCTTCTCGTTGCCGGTGCTACAAAGCAGGGCAAGTCCGTCGGTCTGAATGTGCTTATTGCATCCCTTCTCTATGCAAAGCATCCATCGGAGATGAAGATGGTATTCATCGATCCAAAGATGGTGGAGTTCTCTGGATATGCCAAGCTCCTGAAGCACTATCTTGCAGTCCTTCCTACCAGCCATGATGACCAGGAGGAATATGACAACTCCATCGTCACCCAGCCTAAGGATGCGGACAAGATTCTCGGATCCCTTGCGAAGGAGATGGATGACCGTTTCCTCCTCATGAAGAAAGCTCTCGTCAACAACGTAAAGCTTTATAACAACAAGTATCAGGACCGTCACCTTCTGCCTACAGAAGGACATCATTACCTTCCATACATTGTCGTGATCATCGACGAGTATGCGGACCTTATCATGTCCGGCGGCAGCGGAGGAGAAGCCCGCAAGACTGCCAAGAGCATCATGGACAACATCATCCGTCTTGCCCAGAAGGGACGTGCAGCCGGTATCCATGTCGTCCTCGCGACCCAGCGTCCTTCGGTGGATGTCGTGACCGGTCTGATCAAGTCGAACTTCCCGACACGTATCGCGTTCCGTACAACCACACGCGTGGATTCGACCACCATCCTTGACAGCACAGGTGCAGAGAGACTCATCGGCAAGGGTGACATGCTCTACTATGCCGGTGTCGATACAGAGCGCATCCAGTGCGGATTCATCAGCAATGACGAGATCAACTCGCTCGCGGAATTTGTCGGAAACCAGAAGGGTTACAAGAAGAGTTTCAATACTCCATACTATCTTCCAATGCCTGAAACCGAGGGCGGAGAGGTCGGCATGATCGACATGACCGATCTCGATGAACGCTTCGAAGAGGCTGCAAGAATGGTTGTGATGACACAAAAGGGCTCGACTTCGGATCTTCAGCGCAAGCTTGGCATGGGTTATGCGAAGGCAGGCAGGGTAATGGATCAGCTCGAAGCCGCAGGTATTGTAGGACCTCAGGAGGGCTCAAAGCCAAGGCAGGTTCTCGTGGGTGACTTCGATCAGCTCCAGACCATTCTTGATACCTATCTGAAATGATGAAGAAATTCCTTGCGGCCGGTGCCCTTGCCCTTGCCGCTCTTATGCCGCTCAAGGCTCAGAATCCCGCCGCAGCCCTGTCCTCGGCTCTGTCCGAGACCGGTCTCCAGTTTGACTATGCCTATGTCTATGGTGCAAATGGCATGAAGATAAACGGTGATGGCCATATCACTGCCCAGAATGATGCATTCCGTATGACAGGCAATGGACTTCTCCTTGTATGTGACGGCAAGACCCGATGGACAGTAGATGAGGCTGCTCAGGAGTGCTATATAGAAGCTGTGGATGTGTCCAATCCTGACCTTATGGCAAATCCTGCACTCCTGGTGCTTGCAATGGACCGCTATTGCAAAAATACCGGCAGCGGTCGCAGAACCTTCAAGGGACGCAGCCTTATGGCGTATGACTATGCCGCATCAAGGAAAGATGTTCCATTCAAGACAGCAGAGTTCTTCTTCGACGGATCGACGCCTGCGGGAGTCAGACTCAAGCTGGCGGACGGTTCTGTCCTTGAACTGGAAATAAAGGGATACAAGAAAGCCGGATCCCTTGCGATAGATCCGGCCTTGTTCACGGTCGATACCGATTCTCTCGGTTCCGATTATATGATAACCGACCTCCGATAGGGGTCGGTTCTTTGTTACTCGGTAATGTCGCGTACGCAGCGTACGGATGCGTAGAATCCTTCCTTGCTGGCAGAACCGGTAAGGACGTCAGGATCTGCTACGTAGATGTATCTGAACTGTCCCTGCTCCTCGTCATACTCGTTGGATGTCCAGAAAGAGGCATACTCGTTCACGCCGGAGAATTCAACGTCACCGCTGCGGCCTACGAGGCTGTAACCCATAGGAATCGCGCTGAATCCTAGCTTGTCGGTAATCTTTACGGCAGGCCAGAACTCCCACATCCTTTCATTGTTGAACAATGCGTTCATCATGAATCCTCCGCTCATGCCTTCGAATGTGCCGTCAGCCTCAAACGCATTCGCGTCGCCTGCGCAGATTCTGGCGGCAGCGAGCCAGTCCTCCTGGCTAGGAAGCCTCCATCCGTCCGGACAAGCCTGTACGGCTTCATCCCAATTGTAGTAGCAGCCGAATACCTTTGCAAAAACAGAGGCGTTCTCATATGGCTTTCCGAAGCCTTCGTAAGCAAGGTTCTCGCGGAACCACTCGGTGTTGCCGATCTTTGCGATGTAATAGTCCTTGCTGTCACGTGGATCAACAAACACGGAATCTCCTTCGCGCAGCTCCATGCCCTTGAGGCTGGTTCCACGCTCTGGGTTCACGATCATTGCCGTATGGTTGGCTGACGTTCCGGTATAGCCTTTCGCAAATGCATATGCGTATACGGTGAATGAGCAGAGTGTATCTGGAACGGTGAATACGTAGTCGATTGATTTTGTGAGAGGGTCGTTCTCGGTACGGATGGTGTCAGCCTTGCTCATGAACGGGGTGATCTTCCATGAGAATCCGAAAGACTTTCCGTCCTCTCTGGATACTCCGCTTGGGTGGAATCGGATCACATCCCCAGGTGAAACGTAACTCTGGAGATCGAACTTGACAGAACCGTTGAAAGACTCGTAGACAGGGGTATCGTCCTTCTTGCATCCTGCCAGGCTGATTGCGGCGATTGCGCCTATGGTAAGTATGTGTCTGAATTTCATTTTCAGTCTAATGATGTAACAACCTGCAAATTTCGTCATTTTTGACGCAAAAATCAATTACATTTGTGCAAATACTTTGCCGAATCATGAAATTCAAGCCAATTGCGGTCGTAATAGCCATTCTTTCACTCGTATCCTGCTCATCAGGCGACAGATATGTGAGCTATTCGGGCTATGCCCAGGGCGGAACATGGAAGGTGACTGTAAACCGGAAAGGTGTGAGCGTCAAGGATGAAGTTATCAAGGCGACGATAGATTCTCTGCTGATCGAGATCGACAATACCTTCTCGGGCTATAACAAGTCATCTCTGGTCAGCCGTCTCAATTCCGGAGAGACGATAGAGCCGAACGACATGTTCAGGGACCTGTATTCACGTTCCTATGGCTGGTTCCTGCAGTCGGATGGCGCTGTAGACGTCGCCGCCGGTCCTCTTTTCGATATCTGGGGTTTCGGTTTCAAGGAAGGAAAGTTTCCAAGTGACAGTCTGGTCGAGGCCACGATGGCAGCTTGCGGATTCAAGATGCTGAAACCGTCCGTCCCGGAGGGCAGCATCAGCGCCGCCGACCTTCTTCTTGAACCGGGGGAGTCTCAGCCGGTATTGAATTTCAACGCAGTCGCACAGGGCTATACGTCCGATGTGGTCGCGGACTATCTGCATTCTCTCGGAATACATGACATGCTTGTCGATATCGGCGAGATATTCTGTGAGGGCCTCAATCCGAGGCGTGTCCAATGGAACATCGGTGTCGACCGGCCGGTAGATGGAAATGATACGCCAGGAGCGGACATGCAGGCAATACATGTCTGCACGACCTCGCCACAGGGTGTCGTAACCTCGGGAAACTACCGCAAGTTCTATGTGGTGGATGGACGCAAATATGCCCACACGGTCGACACAAGGACTGGCCGTCCTGTCTCTCACAACCTTTTGAGTGCAACTGTCATCGCACCTGACTCGGCGACAGCGGATGCTGCTGCTACATGGTGCATGGTTATCGGTCTTGAGGCTGCGAAGGAGGTCGTTGCGCGTGAGGGCTACGAGGCTTATCTCATCTACGAGGAAGATGGAGAGATGCGTGAATGGCATTCGGATGGTTTCGAGCTCCGTCAGTTCTAGAGCGAAGCCAGTATTTCAAGAAAACTGATCAGAACAGAGACGCACTGCCCGCAAAACTTCATTGCAATCTCCGGACAGTGATTACCTGTGGCCAGACAGAAGACTGCGCTTGCGATTGACATTGTGGTCAGCGGCATTGCGACCAGATTAGTCAAAAGGAAAAACCGCGGGAAGGTCCTGAATCTGATCCATATCAATGGAGCAGTCATGCATTGGCAGCTTATGCTGAGTGCGCACAGGTCCCAGATTTTCTTCATCGGGTCGAATGACCCGTCTCCGGGAAACCATCCACTCAGGGCTGGCATTATCAGAACTATTCCCAAGACTGCCAGATATGACAGTTGGAAGCCAAGACTGGATATGGCAGCAGGGTTGAAAGCAAGCTGGATTACCAGCGCCGTCTGGAATATCCTGGATGGGCTATGTACACGTCCGGGCTGATTGCGGCATACTTCGGATAGAAAGATGAAAAGGAAAGCACGGACGATGGACGGCCCTGCTCCTGTCATGACTGTGTAGAATGCCGCGGCAAGAACGAGAATGACGCTGCGCATCCGGACGGCCCGGACACTGTTTCCCATGAAGACCAGGACGCGGGCCAGAATGGCATAGATGATTCCTATGTGAAGGCCGCTCAGGGCCAGGATGTGTGATGCTCCGGCGGCCCTGAAGCTTGCGCTGACAGTGTCCGGCAGGTCTCTCCTGTCTCCGGTCAGCAGTGCCTTGATCAGGCTGTTCCGGACGGAATCCCCCAGATCGAGCCTCTCTATCGAGGACTTCAGCCGGTCGCAAGCGCTCCCGGCAAGGTCCGTGATGAAGGAATGTGCCCCATCGGCAAGGCTTCCGGTCAGCATTGCGCTTGCATGGCAGAACAGTCCGGCGATGAAAAATGTCAGAGAGTATCCGATGCCGTGCTGCGGACCCTTGCGAGAAAGAAATATCTGAAAGATGAATGCAGACAATAACGCCGATATGGCGATGCTGTATGAATGGCTGCCATCAATTCCGGACAGCAGCGCCGAGGCTGCGATGCCAGCCACGAACGGAACGGAAATCCTCTCCATATCTCTCTCCTCCAATCTAGTTTCCTTTTGCTAAAATACTGATTATTTCATAACTTTGAGGACTGTTTCGACGATAATTATTAAACATTGTATATATGATCATTCTGGTTATCAACTGCGGCAGCTCATCTATCAAGTATCAGCTGCTGGATATGAAAAGCGACAAGGTCTATGACCTTCTTGCAAAGGGTCTCGTAGAGAAGATCGGTCTTCCTATGGGAGGTCTTACCCACAAGCCGACCGGCAAGGATCCTGTAAGCAGGGAAGTGGTCGTTCCAGATCACAAGGTGGGTATGAAGATGGTTCTTGATGAGCTTGTAAACCCTGTAAGCGGAGTGCTCAAGTCATTCGAGGACATCGAGGCTGTAGGTCACCGTGTAGTGCAGGGTGCCGATTTCTTCTCTTCAAGCGTGCTCGTCAATGATGACGTGATCGAGAAGATCAGATTCTGCTGCGATTTCGCACCACTCCACAATCCTGCACATATCCTTGGTATCCAGGCTGTAAAGGAAGTCCTTCCTTCAGTTCCCCAGGCTGTTACCTTCGATACTGCATACCATCAGACCATGCCTGACTATGCATACATGTACGCACTTCCTTACGAGTACTATGAGAAGTATCGTGTACGCCGTTACGGTGCGCACGGAACCAGCCACCAGTATGTCGCAGCAAAGGGTGCAGAGTTCTGCGGTCTCGATCTCAACAACTCGAAGATCATTACCTGCCATATCGGTAACGGCAGTTCAATCTCGGCTGTCGTAAACGGAAAGGTTGTGGATACTTCAATGGGATTCACCCCTCTCGAGGGTATGATCATGGGAACCCGTTGCGGCAACATCGATCCTAACGTGGTTACCTACATTATGAAGAAGGAAGGCCTTACTCCAGACCAGATGACCGACATCATGAACAAGAAGAGCGGTTTCGCCGGCCTTTCAGGCATTTCATCAGATGCCCGCGACCTTGATGCTGCTGCAAATGCAGGCAATGAGAGAGCAAAGCTCGTCCTCAAGAAGCTTGCTTATGACATCATCAAGCTTATCGGACAGTACGCTGCTGTAATGGACGGTGTAGACCTCATCGTCTTCACCGCAGGTATCGGCGAGAACAACAGCCGTCTCCGCCGCAGAGTATGTGAGAACCTTTCATACCTCGGACTCAAGTTCGACTTCGAGGCAAATGCTGTGACCGGAAAGGATACTCTCCTTTCTTGCCCTGATTCAAAGGTCAAGGTCGCTCTCATCACCACAGACGAGGAACTCATGATCGCTCGCGACACAATGCACCTCGTTGCTGACAAAGACTAAATACATACAAGATATCATGAACAATTTCGTAATCGAAACATCTGCACGTCACCTGCACGTTACCCAGGAGACTCTCGAGATCCTTTTCGGCAAGGGCTTTGAGCTTGAGGTAAAGAAGCCTCTTTCTCAGCCAGGCCAGTTCGCAACCAACCAGAAGGTCGAGGTTGTGGGCCCTAAGTCAAGCCTCAAGTGCTCTATCCTCGGCCCTGTACGCCCTGAGGATCAGGTTGAACTTTCATTCACCGACGCCCGTACCATCGGTATCGTGGCTCCAATCCGTGAGAGTGGTGATGTTAAGGGTTCAGCTCCTTGCAAGCTCGTCGGCCCATGTGGTGAGGTTGAACTCAGCGAGGGTGTGATCATTGCAAAGAGACATGTCCACATGACTCCTGAGGATGCCGAGAAGTTCGGCGTTGCCAATGGCCAGATCGTAAAGGTTGAGGTTGAGCAGGAGACCGGCCGCAAGGTCATCTTCGGAGATACCGTTGTTCGCGTATCCAGCAAGTACGCTCTTGCCATGCATATCGATACCGATGAGGCTAACGCAGCATGCTGCGCAGGCGAAATCACCGGCGTTATCGTAGGCTAAGATAAAACAGATTATTCTTCTTCACCGGAAACGGTGAAGAAGTCTCTTGCGGGCAGCAGGGCGGAGTATTTCGTCCTGCTGTTTCTGAATAGTTCTGCAGTGTGGTTCGCAAAACGCGGTCCGCGCCAGGTGCCGGTGTTGCTGACGAATATCCAGCACTCTCCGTCCGGATAGTACTTTATGAGCGCGCTGGTTCCGGAGAATGTTCCGGTCCTGGTCCACTCTCCGCTTTCCTTTGTGTCGTTCCATCCAAGCGAGTATGTCTCGTCATTGATGTAGCGTGTCATTTCTCTTACACTCTCGATGCTGAGGATGTCGGGAACTTCAGGTCTGCCGTCGATTGACGCCACAAAGCGCGACAGTTCGGCTGTGGAAGCAACCCATGCGCCTGCTCCAGAGAGAGCACGGATGTCATTCCCGCCATAGCAGCGCTCGACGAATGTGCGGCTTCCGTTATATTCTTCCACAAGCTCATCATTCTCCTGCATATGGTAGCGTGTCTCGTTTGGATATTTTTCTTCGTAGTAATTGTATGCGATGTGCATGTCGAAGCATCCTGCAGGAATGAGCACGTTCTCGGTCATCCAGCTTTCGTAGTCCTCGCCTGTAATCTTCTCAATGGCCATTGACAGCAGCAGGAAGCCGAAGTTGGAATAGCTCTGGGATGTTCCGGGAGTAAATCCCAGCTTGCGGGTTATCTCGTTCTTTACGAGGGTCTCGTGACTTGGCGGGCTCTTGAGCCTGTATCGCTGCATGATGGTGCTGGTGGAAAACATCGGGTCGCCGGCATTTGTGGTGAATCCGCCCTGATGCCTCAGCAGATGCTCCACGGTGATGTCGAAGTACCTCCTGTCCTTGATGGCCGCTGTGAATGTAGAGTCATTCAGGATTCCATCATCGCCGAATACCTTGTCTGAAAGGCTCAGCTGTCCACGCTCCTGGAGCATCATGATTCCTGCTGCGGTTACCAGCTTGGATACGGACGCCAGGCGAAGAATTGTCCCTGGAGCCATCCTGACGTCATTTTTCTTGTCCGCCCATCCATATCCCTTGGAGTATACCAGAGAATCATTGCGCATGATGGACAGGGATACTCCCTGGAGGTTCCACTCCTGCATGTAGCGCTCCATGTCCCTGTCCAGACGGGCAAGGTCGGAAGTGTCGCTCATTTCGTTTGTGAGAGTCTCGTTGAGTCTTGGAAGCCGGCGAGGCTCTTCCTCTTTGCCGGAGCATGCGAAGAGCATGATTCCGCCGAGAAAGATCAGGCTGATGATGGACGGTCTGAGTTTCATTCGGTGTCTATTTGGAGATTATCTGAGAAGTCCTGATCTGTGCGCGAAGTCGATGATGAAATCGGCGGTGCCTTCGATGCCAAGGATAGAAGAATCCAGGCAGAGATCGTAGTTGGAGGCTGTTCCCCAAGATCCGAAGGTAAAATAATCGTAGTATTCCTTGCGTTGTCTGTCGGTCTTGTTGATCAGGCTTTCGGCCTCTTCCAGACTTATATTCTTGCGCTCGGCGATACGTGCCTTGCGGTTGTCCATGGGTGCGCAAATGAATACATCAAGGCACTTCATGTCCCTGAGTACATAGTCTGAAGCACGGCCGACGAAGATTGCAGATCCGTTCTCGGCTATCTTTCGGATTACATCGCTCTGGAGCCTGAACACTTCATTGTCGTTGAGGTAGTTCTCGGTGATGCCGAACCGGTTGGTGCTGCTGAAGATATTCGAGAGTGTGAAAAGGCTCTTCTTTTCATCTTTCTCCTTGAAGAAGTCCTTGCTGTATCCGCTTTCCTCGGCGGCACGGATGATAAGCTCGTTGTCGTAGAGCTGGATGCCGAGTTTCTCCGAGAGGATGGCTGCGACGTTCCTGCC
This sequence comes from Bacteroidales bacterium, assembly GCA_024402135.1. Taxonomy (GTDB): domain Bacteria; phylum Bacteroidota; class Bacteroidia; order Bacteroidales; family UBA932; genus Cryptobacteroides. The sequence goes on along the minus strand of JAKSJN010000003.1, from coordinate 164,789 downwards.
GCCGCTGCCGAACTGTCTTCCGACATTGATGATGATCTTGTCAGGCATGGTTCACTAAAGGTTGCTTCCCAGGATTGAAGGATCTTCGCCGTCCTGGAGTCTGTTGAACTTCTTGAACAGTCTTGCTATGAAAAACGCTGCAAAGAGCAGTGAGAATGTGTCAGAGATAGGGAAACTGATCCACACACCTGTCTCCTGGAGCAGCAACGGAAGGCTGTAGATGAGCGGCACGAGGAACAGGAGCTGACGGCTCAGCGACAGGAAGATGGAGATCTTTACCATTCCGAGGCACTGGAAGAAGTTTCCGGCGACGATGGAGAATCCCACGAAAGCTACCATCGCGTTCATTACCCTCATTCCGTGAGCGGCCATGCGGATGAGCTCTTCGTCGTTGGTGAACAGGCGGCATACCGTTCCCGGCAGGAACTCCGATACGATGAAGCACAGGGTCGTTATGATCAGTGCAAAGAATGCGGTCAGTTTGAATACTTCGCGGACACGGCTGTACTGACGGGCGCCATAGTTGTAGCCTGCGATAGGCTGCATGCCCTGGTTGAGGCCCATGACGATCATGATGAACAGCATGGTGACGCGGTTGATGATGCCGTATGCTCCGATCGCATTGTCTCCGCCGTACTTTCTAAGCTGCTGGTTGATGAACAGGGCGACTATGCACGCTGCGCTGTTCATGAGGAAAGGACCAAGGCCGATGGCTGTGGATTGCTTCGCGATACGTCCGTTGATCTGAAGGAACGGCTTTGGAAAGTGGAGTATCCTCTCCTTGTTGAAGAAGAACATCATGGTATAGACGAGAGACATCGCCTGGCAGATGACGGTCGCAATCGCAGCGCCACGGATTCCCAAACCGAACACAAATATGAATATCGGGTCCAGGATGGCGTTTGCTGCGACCGTGAAAAGTGTAAGGCCCATTGCTGTCTTCGGATTTCCCGAGGCTCTGATTACACCGTTAAGGCCGAAGTACAGATGGGTGATTACATTACCCATGAGGATGATGAACATGTAGCTTCTGGCGTAGGGGAGAGTGTTCTCGCTTGCGCCGAAGAAGTACAGGATCTTGTCCAGGAAAGGTATTGTGATGGCTGTGAACACCAGTCCTATGATGATGTTGAGCGAAACGACGTTCGCAAGCACCTTGTTCGCGTTCTCGTAATTCTTCTGTCCCAGAAGGACGGATATCATCGTCATTGCTCCGACTCCGACGAGGGTGCCGAGTGCCGTGGACAGGTTCATAAGCGGGAATGTCACGGCAAGCCCGGAGATCGCTGCCGCTCCGACACCATGGATATGACCGATGTAGATGCTGTCGATCATATTGTACAAAGAAGACGCAGTCATGGCAATGATGCCTGGGACTGCGTACATCTTCAGCAATCTGCTGATCTTTAGCTTGCCGAGCTCGGTCGGCGCGTGTGTGTTACCTGCCATCAGTCGTTGGATTTTCCGATAACTTCAAGCTCGAAGATAAGTGGGCTGAATCCCGGAATCTTGTCTCCGCTGCCCTTGGTTCCATAGCCGAGGTCGGAATGGAATATCGCGATTCCCTTCTCTCCCGTTCTCATCTTTGACAGGGCGTAGGCGAAACCGTCGATCATGTTTCCTTCATCACCGGAACTGCTTGTACCCATATAGTATTTCTTCCACTCGTCCTTCACGATGACGGTGGTGGCTCCATAGGTGCGGCCTGATGAGTAGATGTTCCAGATCTTTGCCGTGTCGGCGTTGCTGGAGTCGAACACTCTGCCGTTAAGGAGACGGCCGGTATAGTTTATAAGGATCTTTGTGTCGGATTTGAAAGAATTCGTGTCGCTTGGAGCCTGGGTCTGGATGTAGTAGAGACCGCCCTTGAGCGAGTCAAGACCGGGCTTGATCGAGTGTACATACTTCTCGAGAGAGTCTGTCTCCCACTTTTTGATGTCTTTTATGACTTCGATGACTTTGACGGTATAGATTCCGTTGTCTCCGTTGACGTTCTTGAGATATCCTTCTTCATCCTTGTATCTCTTGTAGGTGTTGAGCCATCCCGGGATCACTGCGGTGCGTGTTCCTCCGACTTTCATGCCGCTGAATACTGCCTCGACGCCGGCTGTGATGCCGTTCTCGTTTCTCGAGAGGATGCTGGGACCGTAAAATTTTGTTACGTCGTATGTTCCGAGCTGCTTTGCAATATCCGGACTTGAATAGTCCTTGTAGTTGCCTTCGAGATCGGTCGATTGATACTCGAAGCGGATATACGGGTATTCTTCATAGGTCTCCACGCTCTTGCCTGTTCCAGGGACGTCGTTGAGGATGTATATTCCAGGCTCGGTCTTCTGGACGGATGGGTAGTGGTTGTGCATCCAGATTTCAAGATGCCTCTTTGCTGCATCGTTCTTTGTGGTGGTCACCTCTTTCGCACATCCTGTTGCAAGGACTGCGAAAGCTGCAGCGAATATTATGAATCTGACTTTCATATCGTCGTTTAATTTTCCAAATCTTCAATAATAAGCTGATATGCAAGTGCTGCATCAGCAGGAATCATGCCGAGACCGTGCTTGCCGAAACCGTATTTCCCGGAAAACAGGATGATCGCCTCTTCGCCTTTCTTCATTCCGACCATGCCTTTGGCGAGTCCGGGCACAACATCCTTGTCGCTGAGAGAGATGCGCATCGGCTCCCATGCCGTGGAGTCGTTTACAAACCATCCCACGCTCTCGGCGAGACTCCGGTCATTGGTCGCAAACATCGAGTTCGCGCTCATCGAACCTTTCGAAAAGTCGTATCCGGCATAGCGGATGACCGCACTGCCCCTTGCACTCAGTTCGACGCCTTCGCCTTCGGAAAGGACTATCCTTACAGCTCCACCCTGATAGACCACTCTGGCATCGTTGAACTTGGAGGTCTGCTGCTGTACGAATTTCTCGATGGTTTCCTCCTGCTTGCCGTACTTGGTCTCCTGTGCCTGCTTCGTGCAGGCTGCCGACATGATGCAGCAGAAGATTGCCGCCATGGCTGTCCTTGCTGCTGATCTCATGATTCCGATATCACTTTTGCAAGGTAGCTTTCCAGCTCGCAGCTGTCGGCTATATCCTTGCCGATATATAATCTTCCGCCGGCGGCCTGCTCATGCCCACCGCCGTTGAAATATCTGACAGCCATGTTGTTGGCTGACCATCCGCGTTTTGACCGTATCGACACGCGGTACTTGTCCCCGTCTTCTGTCAGCATGATGCTGATCTTGACATTCCCGATGCCCAGAGGCATGTTGACTATTCCTTCTGTCTCACCTTCCCGAAGGTCGAAACGGCTTCGGGTCTCCTGGTCGACTATGATGTATGCGATGCCTTTCCCTGTTACGGTCAGCCGCTCGGAAAGGAGGAATCCCATTGCCCTGAATCGGTTTTCTCTGTACTCGTTATAGAGGTGTCCGAGAATTTCGTCCCTGTCGGTTCCCGCTGCAATCAGTTCGGATGCCATCCTCAGCGTTGTCGGATGCACCGAGTTCGCGAAATTGTTTGTGTCCGTAGTCATGCCTGCCATGAGCGCACGTCTCGCTGCGGCGGGAATCCTGGCTGCATCGCCGGCGGCCTGCGGTGTGGCCAGCAATACATAATAGAGGAGCTCGGAAGCGGATGAGACACATTCCGATTCTGAAAACACAAGGTCGAACTGGCTGCTCTCGGGATTGAGATGGTGGTCGATGAGGACTTTCCTTGCATGGGATGCTATGGCATGCTCGCCTGGCGCCTCGCAGCGTCCGAAGTGGGCGCAGTCAAGGCATATGATCATGTCTGCGCTGTCAATTGCCCTGGACGCATTTTCGCTGTCGTCGTCCCATACTAGAGTTGAGCCCAGGTCGGCGGCTGATGTGATGAATCCGAGGCTGTCCGGAACCAGACTGGAAAGTATCACAATACTGTCGCGGCCACAGGCATCCTTGAGAAAAGTCCTTAATGCATATGTGCTTCCCAGAGCATCGCCGTCCGGACGGAAATGGGTGAGCAGCACAATGGACTCCGACTCGGAGACCATTGCGAGAAATGCCTTTATTTTCTCTTCCGTGACAGTAATCATCAGCTGACGTTTTTCAAGCGCAAATTTACAAAGAATAATTGCATTTCATAAATCAATTTCATAACTTTGTCCGCGTTATGCTAGGCATTGTCCGCTCTAGCCACGGATTGCATATAAAGTAAAAAACGATAAACAATGAACGGAATTCTTAAAAAGTTATTGACTCTCATCGTATTGCCAGTGGCAATCGTAGGTCTCGTGTATGTCATTGTAGACAGCATCATGCAGCCTGTTGAGTTCAACAAGCAGAAGGACTACCGCGAGAGCGTGGCCGTACAGCGTCTCAAGGACATCCGTACCCTCCAGGTCGCATTCAAGGGTGTCAACAACAGATTCTCTCCAACCGTAGATTCGCTCATCGACTTCTACAACACCGGCAACATGGCAGTGGTAATGCAGGTCGGTTCTACCGATGACTCACTCGCAGTTGCACACACCTCTGCTATCAAGAAGGCCAACAAAAAGATCACCTCAGAGGATCTCTACAAGATGTATCAGGCAGGTGACAAGAACCTCGTATTCTCTATCGAGCACAAGATTCCTGTAAAGGATACCCTCTTCAAGGATCGTGACGATTTCAACGCAGCTGACCTCAAGTACATCCCATTCAGCGACGGCGAGCTCGTGCAGATGGAGTCAATCATCAAGCAGGTATCAGGTGTGCCGGTTCCTCTCTTCGAGGCCAGAATGCCTTACAAGCTCCTTCTCAAGGGTCTTGACAACCAGCTTCGAATCAACCTTGACGCTGAGAGACGTGCACAGAACCGTTTCGAGGGTCTTCAGGTCGGCAGCATCTCTGCTCCTAACAACAACGCAGGTAACTGGGAGTAGTCTTGATGATACATACATCGAAAGAAAGAATATCCATTCAAGTTACCTTGAGTGGATATTCTTTTAAAATATACACCAGTGAAGGAAGCCGGTCTTCGGGATGGCTGGGAGCTGAGCGTGTGTTCACGACCTCGGAGTTCATGAAGCGTTACGAGGACGTTGAACTTAGCCTGCTTACTCCTAAGTGCGCTCTTGTACCGGATCAGTTTTTCAAGGCTGACAGGGCGGCGGCTCTTCTCTCTGATACCGTGCGCATACGTCCGCAGGATAAGGTTGACTATGTTCCTGTGCCTGAATATGGCGCAGTCCTGGTGTTCTCGAATACCATCGACGAGTCTCTCTCGAAGGTGATTGCCCAGAACGTGCTGGATGAGTCCGGTAACAGCCCAAGAGTACTCCCTGAGCTTTATTACATATTGTCGAAGCTTCAGCAGTGTGGTGAGTATAACCGCATTCTGGCTTCGTATCGTGACGGATATCTTCATCTTGCCATCTCGCAAGGAAGGAGCCTTCTTCTGGCCAACGTCTTTGAAGCTGTTGACTTCACAACTGCGGAGTATCATATCTTTTCTGCTTTGAAGGCGCTTCAGATGAATCCTGAGGTAAGCACAATATGTTTCCGTACACCACTGGATCCTGAACAGGAAATGTCTCTATATCGCTATTTCAAGTCGGTTGAACAGCTATGAGAATCATTGGAGGAAAGCTGAAGGGCAAGATGATAATGCCGCCTATGGGCTACAAGGCACGCCCTACCACTGATTTCGCAAAGGAAGGCCTGTTCAACATTCTCAACAACGAGTATGAGTTCGAGGATCTGAAGGTCCTTGATCTTTTCGGAGGAACGGGATCAATCGCATTCGAGTTCGCGTCACGCGGCGCTGCACGTGTATACAGCGTGGAGATGACCCGTGAGAATGCATCATTCATCAAGACCGAAGCAGATCGGCTGGGGCTCAGGAATGTAACGATGGTTCGCGACAATGTGTTTGACTTCCTCCCTATCTGCCGTGAGAAGTTCGATATCATCTTTGCAGATCCGCCGTATGCTCTGGAGGGACTTGAAACCCTCCCTGACCGTATATTCGAGAACAATCTGCTTCATCCTGAATGCTACTTCATACTTGAGCATGGTGATGAGCACAGTTTCACTGAGCATCCACATTTCGTCAAGGAACGTTCCTATGGTCGCGTCCATTTCTCGTTCTTCCAGTAGTAAGGAGTGATAATAAGTAACTAAAAAAGGAGGGGGATAATTTCCTCCTCCTTTTGTGTTGTATTATCTCGCGAAGCGAATTTGCATCAGCAAATCGGCCGTGCCGTGTATTTGTGAGTATGCGAACAAATACGGAAAGGTGGAAAGGCCGTAGGGGTCACAGGGGGAGTCGTCTCCCCCTTAGATACTGAAGTTGTGATAATGAGGACCGAAGCGCTCGAATGCTGCACGGTCAAGATTCTCACGGTCATCAGGATGGGCAATGCTGATAAGAAGCTTTGCACGCTCCTGGCAGCTCCTGCCATAGAGGTCGACTGCGCCATATTCGGTGACAACCCAGTGAGCGTCTGAACGCGGGGTAACTACGCCTGCGCCAGGATTGAGCTGAGGAGTGATCTTGCTATGACCCTTGAGAGTCCTTGAAGCGAACGCGGTGATGCTCTTTCCTCCTTCGCTCATTGTAGCGCCTCGTACGAATTCAAGCTGACCGCCTGTTCCTGAGAAGAGACGTGTTCCGATGGAATCTGCGCAGATCTGTCCGGTCAGGTCAACCTCGACAGCGGAGTTGATTGCCTTCATGTGCGGATTCTGAGCGATTACCCAAGGGTTGTTGGTATATGCGATGTCACGCATGAGCACGTCAGGATTGTGGTCGATGAAAGAGTATACCTCCTGGCTTCCGAGAAGGAATGATGAAACAACCTTGCCTGTGTCAATCTTCTTGCATGAACCATTGATGACACCCTTCTTGATGAGTTCGAGAAGACCGTCAGCGAACATCTCGGTGTGAAGACCCAGGTTCTTGTGGTTCATGAGTTCTCCGGTAAGAGCGTTAGGAAGTGCTCCGATACCCATCTGGAGGCAGTCTCCGTCATCCACAAGTGCTGCACAGTTCTTGCCGATCTGCTTCTCGATTTCGGTTGGCTGGACGAAACCTGCAGTCACAAGCGGTGCGTCGTCCTGTACGAGGTATGTGAACTTCTCTACAGGAATGAGGTTGCCGTATGCGAATGGAACATTAGGATTCATTACTCCGATCACGATCTCGGCTGAGTCGATTGCAGCTACTGAGCAGTCTACTGAAGTTCCGAGGCTGACCATGCCGTTTTCATCGGGAAGTGAACAGTTTACAAGTGCGGCTCCAAGCTTGATTGCACCGCTGCGATAGAGCCTTGGGGTCTCTCCGAGGTGTACAGGAAGATAATCGGCATAACCTGCGTTTACGTTCTTGCGGACATTTGGACCAAGGAAGAAGCCCTGGTCGAAGAAGATGCCTTCATACTTTTCCTCACTGTATGGAGCTGGTCCTTCTGTGTGGAAATGATGGAAATGAAGGTCCTCGATGTCCTTGGCGTCAGCTCTGCGGCAAAGTGCATTGATGAGCACGTGGGGCACGCTTGCCACACTGCTGAGGTGGATGTGGCTGTGGGATCTGATTGCGCTTACGGCCTCGTCGGCTGAAACGAAATGAATCTCTTTCATGTGTCGTTTATTTACTTGTTACGTGGTTTCTAGTATTGGGCAAAGATACTCCAATTTTTCGTATTTTTGCGAGAAATAAAGCTAAGGCAATGCATACAATAGAGGAAAAGACAGCCCAGTTCGCAAGGTTGCTTGACGTAATGGACAAACTTCGGGAGAAATGCCCTTGGAATGCCGCCCAGACCATGGACAGCATACGTCCGATGACCGTTGAAGAGGTCTATGAACTAAGTGATGCGATTATCCGGAAAGACGACAGGGAAACCTGCAAGGAACTTGGAGATCTGCTTTACCATATAGTCTTTTACGCCCGTATCGCCCAGGAAGACGGGCGTTTCGACATCGCAGACGTACTGGACCGCATATGCGAGAAAATGATCTTCCGCCATCCTCATGTCTTCGCAGAAGGGAAGCAGATGACCGCGAAGGAAATCGCGGATACATGGGAGCTCGTGAAGGCTAAGGAAAAAGGCGGGAACCGCCGTATCATGGATGGTATCCCGGAATCGATGCCTCCTATGCTGAAAGCTCTTTCCCTCCAGGAGAAGGCACGCGGGGCGGGTTTCGACTGGGAGGAACGCCGTCAGGTATGGGACAAGGTCATGGAGGAGCAGCGCGAGCTTCAAAATGAATTTGATGCTGTAGAATCAGCTGCGGACGAAACTGAGGCTGCCGCTGCAATGGACCGTCTCGAGGGAGAACTTGGAGATGTGTTCTTTTCTCTGATCAATGCTGCCCGCCTGTACGGAATAGATCCGGACAAGGCTTTGGACCGCACGAACAAGAAGTTCCGCAGCCGCTTCACCTACCTCGAGGAACAGACCATCAGAAAAGGACGCAAGCTTTCGGAAATGGCACTCGCCGAGATGGATGCCATCTGGGATGAGGCAAAGGCAAAAGGACTATGAGCTGGCAGGAGAGAACAGAGATGCTGCTGGGCGGCGATGCGCTCAGGAAACTTTCCGAGTCTCGGGCGCTGATTGTGGGACTTGGCGGTGTGGGTGCCTATGCGGCAGAGATGCTCGCGCGTGCCGGCGTCGGCGAGTTGGTGCTTCTGGATAGCGACGTCGTGGGAGAGACGAACCGCAACCGCCAGCTTGTCGCTCTGACTTCGACGGTTGGACGGCTTAAATGTGACGTCCTCAGGGAAAGGCTCATGGACATCAATCCGGAAATCAGGATAACGACGGTTCCGGAATACCTTACGGAAGCGAATGTGGCTGAACTGCTGATGTCTGCGGGACGTCCTGACGTGGTTGTCGACGCCATCGATACCCTTTCTCCGAAGATTGCGCTCATACAGTTCTGCCTCAGGGAAAACCTGAAATTGGTTTCGTCAATGGGCGCTGGTGCAAAGAAGGATGCGACCAAGCTGCATGTGGACGACATCTCAAAGACTTTCCAATGCCCGCTTGCCCACATGTTGAGAAAGAGACTCCATAAGCTTGGCATCCGTGAAGGCTTCAAGGCAGTTTTCTCTTCGGAACTGCCTGCACGTGAGTCGGTGACTCTGGAAGAAAGCCGCAATAAGAAATCCCAGGTAGGAACCATCTCATACATGCCGGCTGTTTTCGGCTGCGTGTGTGCTCAGGCGGCCATTGGCGAGCTCATCGGCAGCTAGCTGATATGGTTGATTGAACAATATTTACTATCTTTGCGTCTCTTAGGCCTTAACGGCTGAAAATGAATAGGCAAAATGGCAGATTACAAGATAATTGAAGTACAGAACCGCAAGGACCTGATGCGTTTCATCAAGTTCCCGGACAATCTGTATAAGGACTGTCCACAGTATGTACCCGCACTTCACTCAGATCAGGTGAATTCGCTGACCAAGGTTTCAACCTTGAGCTATTGTGCACGCAAGATGTGGATGGTACTTGACGGCAACAAGGTCGTAGGCCGTATCTGCGGCATGATCAACCCCCGTTACAACGAGCGTTACGACAAGAAGTGCGCACGCTTCGGCTGGTTCGATACCATCAACGACCTTGAGGTTGCCAAGCTCCTCATCGGAACGGCTGAGGCGTGGGCCAAGGAACAGGGAATGACCCAGATCCATGGACCTCTGTACTACAATACTCTTGGAAAGCAGGGCATGCTTGTGGAAGGCTTCGAGAACATTCCTCCTTTCAACTGCATCTACAACTTTTCATACTATAATGACCTGGTGCAGGCTCTTGGCTTCGAGAAGGAGTGCGACTGGGTGCAGTACAAGGTCGTGGCTGATGCCGGTGTTCCCGAAAAGGCTCATCGTGTGGCGAACATGCTGATGCAGAGATACAATCTCCACGAAGGCAACCTGGATGTCCTCAAGAAGGACAAGCAGATGGTAAAGTCATTCTTCCAGGTGTACAGCGACAGCTTTGCGAATGCCGTGTACAATTTCATTCCTTTCACTGATGCGGAGATGGAAGAGGAGGCGGAAAGCTACATGAAGTTCATTTCGGAGAAGAACAGCTCGATCATACTTGACGAGAATGAAAACATCGCCGGCTTCTCAGTTGCTTTCCCTTCAATCTCCAAGGCGCTCCAGAAGGCAAAGGGCCGTCTGTTCCCATTCGGCTGGTACCATCTTCTCAAGGCCCTCAGAAAGTACGATACCTGCGACCTGATGCTCAACGGCGCCGCTCCTGAGTGGCAGAACAAAGGCGTGTCTGCAGTCTATCACGTAGCGATGTCCCGCAAGTCCCAGGCAATGGGCTGTCACTGGGGCATCACCAATCCACAGATCGAAACCAACAGCGCGGTGAACATATGGAGCAGCTATGATCATGAGCCGTTCATGCGTCGCCGCTGCTATATCAAAGACATACGATAATCGTCATGGCAGAAAATACACTACTCGAAAAGGTACTGTCCCTTCAGGACAAGTTCAAATCGCTTCAGGATCAGCTTGCCAGCCCGGAAGTGATGTCGGACATGAAGAAATATGTCCAGCTCAACAAGGACTACAAGGAACTTGAGCCGATCATCAAGGCCGGTCTGGAATACTCCAGAATGCTTGATGAACTTCAGTCGGCAAAGGATATCCTCATCAACGAAAAGGACGAGGACCTCAGGGAAATGGCCCGCGAGGAAATCAACGAGATAGAACCGAAGCTCCCTGACATGGAGCAGAACATCAAGCTTCTTCTCATTCCTGCAGATCCGGATGACGCCAAGAACGCAATGGTCGAGATCCGTGGCGGTACCGGTGGCGATGAGGCTGCGATTTTCGCAGGCGACCTTTTCCGCATGTACACCAAGTATGCAGAAGGACGCGGCTGGAAGATCGAGATCACCGATCAGGCTCCAGGAACAGCCGGTGGCTACAAGCAGGTAGTCTTCAAGGTGTCCGGCTCTGACGGTGTTTACGGTATCATGAAGTATGAGTCTGGCGTGCATCGTGTTCAGCGTGTCCCACAGACCGAGACCCAGGGCCGTATCCAGACCTCTGCAGCTTCCGTGGCAGTGTTCCCGGAGGCAGGTGAGTTCGATGTTGAGCTCAATCCTGCAGACATCCGCAAGGACCTTTTCTGTGCATCAGGTCCTGGTGGACAGGGTGTCAATACTACTTACTCCGCTGTGCGCCTGACCCATATTCCTTCAGGTATCGTGGTTCAGTGCCAGGAAGAGCGTTCGCAGCTCAAGAACCTTGACCGTGCAATGGAGGAACTCCGTACCCGTCTGTACAACATGGAGCACCAGAAGTATCTCGATGGAATCGCTGCAAAGCGTAAGACCATGGTGTCTACCGGTGACCGTTCGGCTAAGATCCGTACATACAACTACCCTCAGGGACGAGTTACCGACCACCGTATCAACTGGTCCATGTACAACCTTCCGGTATTCATGGACGGAGCCATCCAGGAGTGCATCGATCAGCTTACCATCGCCGAGAACGCTGAGCGTCTCAAGGAGGCTGGCGAGGAATAATAGCCATAAGGCTGAGATAATAGAAAAAAGGCTGCGGATTTTCCGCAGCCTTTTTGTTTATCCGTTGACCTTCCTGAATGCCAGGCAGGCGTTGTGTCCGCCGAAGCCGAAATTGTCCGAGAGCCCCAGATTGACATCTGCCTTCACGGCGACGTTAGGCGTATAGTCAAGGTCGCACTCCGGATCCGGTTTGTCAAGATTGATGGTTGGAGGAATTATTCCGTCGTGCAGTGCCAGGATGGTGGCGATGCTTTCTGCTGCTCCTGTCGCACCGAACATATGACCATGCATGGACTTTGTGGAACTGATGTGGCATTTGTATGCAAAGTCTCCGAAAGCGAGCTTGTATGCCTTTGTCTCGGTGACGTCGTTGAGGCGTGTTCCTGTTCCGTGTGCGTTGATGTAGACCTTGTCCCTGGTCTCGTCGAAACCGGCCTCGTTGAGAGCCTGTCTGATGCATTCTGCCTGAGTGTCACCTTCCGGCTTTGGTGCTGTTGCATGGAATGCGTCGCAGGTGCTGCCATATCCGACAAGTTCAGCATATATCTTTGCTCCACGTGCCACGGCGTGCTCCCATTCCTCGAGGATAAGTATGGCTGCTCCGTCTCCCATGACAAATCCGGCTCTGTCGGCGTGGAATGGCAGAGATGCCTTGTTAGGGTCTTCTTCGCGTGTAAGAGCCTTTGCATTGGCAAAACATGCGAGTCCGAACGGGATTGTGCAGTGGTCCGATCCTCCGGCGATTATTGCGTCGGCATATCCGTGGCGGATGGCCCTCATGGCTTCTCCGATGGAATGAGTAGCGCTTGCACAGGCGCTGAGGGTGCTCAGGCATGGTCCCTGGGCGTGGTGACGGATGGCAATCTGGCCGCCTGCCATGTTCGGAATCATCGTAGCCACGAAGTTGGGAGACACCCAGCGACCGCTAGGATCCTCAACCATCTTGCCTACCTCGCGTACGACTGCTTCGAATCCACCGATTCCGGAAGTGGCGTAAACTCCGAGCTTGAAAGGGTCTATGTTGGCATCTTCGCCGCTTGTCTTGAGACCGGAATCTTCCATGGCCTGGTTTGCGGCTGCCATCGCATAGATCGTGAATGGATCCTGCTTCCTTATGAAAGGCTTCTCGATGCCGTATCTTTCAGGGTCGAAGTCCTTGAGCTCTCCTCCAATCTTTACTGGGAGATCGTCAACCGGGAATGACTTGATCCTGTCAATACCGCAAACACCGTTCTGGAGATTCTTCCAGAACGTTTCTATATCATTGCCGACGCATGATACGATGCCCATGCCAGTGACGGCGACTCTTCTATTCATACCGATACAATTTCAAACTGCAAATATAGGCTTTTTTTCGGAACATGCATTTCTTTGAAATGGGGCGGCTTTTGCCTATCTTTGCTAGGATTTGAACATTATGCACAGCTGGAACGAAAAGATGCCCTCATATCTCGTAGGCAAGTATCAGACGATTGCGACGGTGGTTTTCACCGCCTTCTTCTGCATGGCTTTTCTTGTCGTCAGCATTCCGTTCGCCAGGGGAGCCTGGTTCGACATGAGGACACTTGCAATCTTCGCTCTTACGGTAATCTTCTTCTTCAGTGGCGTCGTCGTCGTTTCCGTGAGCAGGAGGTTCCTGTATGCATTCGCCAGACGCAATCAGGAGATGAAGATGTATCAGTACATCCTCTGGTGCTCCTTTGAAATCCTTGCGCTGTGCCTTATCTATGCAACCATGTCGGTCTATGGTGCAAAGCATGGCATTCTTGAGGGGGAAATCCGTTTCTGGCAGAAGTTCTATGCATCGTTGACATATGCTCTGATGGGTGTCGGAGTTCCATATCTGATTTCGGGCATGTACTTCGCCATCATCGACAAGAACAACACCATCCGCCTTCTCAATTATGAGAATGTCGTTACCGACGAGATCGAGAAGCCGCTTCCTGAGAAAAAGATAACCCTGTTCGACAACAGTGGTGTTCTCAAGATGTCCATCGACTCATCCAATCTCTGCTATATCGAGTCTGACGACAACTACATCAAAGTATGGTATCTTGACTCAAGAGGAGACCTCAAGCAGTACATGCTGCGCTGCCGTCTCAAGACCGTGGAGAACAGTTTCGCCGAAAGCGACCTCATGCGCTGTCACAGAAAGTATATCGTGAACATGCGCAAGGTGTCAATGCTGCGCAAAGAAAAAGACGGATATGAAATCGATCTCGATGTCGAATCCATTCCGCCTATCCCTATCTCAAAGACGTACGAGGAGGCTATCCTCTCACGTTTCAACTCATTTCAGTAGCTTTCCGTTCTTCTTTCTTGACCTGAGTCTGTTCATGCTGTCTGCGATAAGCATGTCGGACATGATTCCTCGTGCGGCAAGTACGTCCAGCACTACAGCCACAAGTGGGAAGATTGCACTTGCCTTGAACACCAGGCTGTCGTCAGCCACGAAATAGTCTACTGCAAGCCAAGCCTGGAACGCCAGTGTCACGATTGCCGCCAGAACTGCGGTGCGGAACTGGAATACCCTTATCTTGAATCCTGTGAGTGCAAGGATATTTAGGAAGGCAATCACGATAAGGAGAATCAGGTATGGAACGTAGGATGTATATCTGATCTCCTCCAGTCCGTTGCCGGCGCCGGAAATCATGGTAGCCTTGTTCGCGAAGAACATGCAACCGATCAATACGGTTGAAACGAAAAGGTATAATGTCTGTATTCTCTGCCACATAATTTTGCTGGTTTTGGTTTCAATGGGGTGCAAAATTAGGAAAATAGAGACGGAATTCCTATCTTTTCAAGACTAACCCTAAAACTAAACACAATGAGAATAGCTGAATCAGAACTGATCATCAACGGAGACGGGTCTGTATTCCACCTTCATCTCCGTCCGGAAGAACTTGCGGATAACGTCATACTTGTCGGCGACCCGGGCCGAGTCGATATCCTGGCAGAATACCTGGAGGACAAGGAATTCCGTCATGCTTCACGTGAATTTGTGTCTGTTACCGGAAAGTATCGCGGCAAACGCATCACCGTGCTTTCAACAGGCATAGGAACGGATAATATCGACATCGTCATGACAGAGCTTGATGCTCTTGCCAACATTGATTTCCAGACCCGTGAACCGAGGCCGGACCATCGCACCTTGAGGATACTTCGCATCGGCACTACCGGAGCCATTCAGCCTGACATTCCGCTGGGAAGCTTTATCCTTACGCATGTTTCGATCGGTAACGATGGCCTGCTCAACTGGTATGCGGACAGGGACAATATCTGTCTGCCGGATTTCGAGGAGGCCTACAAGGAACATGTCGGTTGGAACCCGCATCTGCCTGACCCGTATTTCGTGAAATCGTCGGAGGAACTCATACGCCGTTTTGAAGACTGTACGGTAAAGGGAATGACCATTTCGGCTCCGGGTTTCTATGGCCCTCAGGGACGTGTCCTGCGTGTCGGCCTTTCGATGCCTGATATGGTTGAGAAATTCGAGAGCTTCAGTCATGCCGGCTACAGGATCACGAATTTCGAGATGGAGGCTTCTGCGATAAACGGCCTGGCTGCACATCTTGGCCACGAGAGTGCGACTGTCTGCTGTGCAATTGCAAACCGCCACCTGAAAAACAGCAATACCGATTATCAGCCGCAGGTACGCAAGCTTATCGAACTTGCGCTTGAGAAGCTGACTGACTAATAGATGTCCTTGGGACCGGAATTGCCCCAGGACGCCTTCTGGATAGATGGATCGTTTACGGCAGCGTCGACGATCCTTTTCTGTCCCTTCATTACATTGTTCTCGATGAAATGCATCTCTTCGTTGATGTTCTGGAGCATGCTGTTGCATACCTCGTGGGCAATGTTCTGGAAGTGATAGAAACTGTAGTTGTAGCCTTTCTTGGCAAAACGCTTGGCAAGCCATGAAGCACCTGCGAAGTGCTTGCTGAAGAAACGGATCTGCTTATAAGTGACAAGTCTGTCTTCCTCGCCGTGAAACATGAGGATAGGACATGGCTCCTTTTTGTACGAGACCTTGCCGCTGTCAGAATAGACAGCTCCGGAGAATGCCATCACACCGGCATATCGGAAACCGTCGGGAAGTATCGATGTGAGGCTTCCGTTGTTGCATATCTCGTATTCTGCCTGCATTGCGGTGATTGCACCTGCAGAAGATCCGCTGATCACGATGTTTTCGGGATCCACGTCGAATTCTTCCGCATTGCCGATCAGGAATGCAGTTGCACTGTACAGGTCCTCGACAGCCATGAGAATGGCTTTATGGAGTTCGTCGGCCTGTCTTACTCCCATTGTCTTTGCATCCTTGAGACCGAGCCTGTAGTCGATTGAAATGACGCGGAGACCTCTGTCTGTCATTGCCTTGAACCATGGAGAGTAATAGGCGGCGTCGCGCTGGCCTTCCTTGAAGCCGCCTCCGAATACAAAGATGACGGTTGGTTTCTCTTTCCCGTCTATGGATGTCTGGCTGCCGCGGGCCGGCTCGTAGACGTCCAGATAGAGCTCCTGTCCGTCCTTTTCGGCGAACAGGTATGATCCGGCCGGCTCGATCGACTGAGCCTTTGCCGTGAAAGTGGCTGCAGCAAAGGTAAGAGCTGCAATAATTGTCAGAAGTCTTTTCATGGTCTGTTTCTTATTGTGACCTTGGTGTCGGTCTTGTCCTTGTTGAGTCCAACGCAGAGTACTGCACCGTCAATGATATGCCCGGCCAGCCTCTCGCTGATTATGAGTTCGGATACGGGGTCCTCCACGTATCTCGTTATTGCCCTCTTCAAAGGCCTTGCTCCGTAGATAGGGTCGTAACCGGCTCCGGCTACGAACTCGCTTGCGGCGCGGCTGATGCTGAATCGGTATCCTGCTTCTTCCACGCGCTCCCTGAGCCCGCGGAGCTCGATGTCGAGAATTCTCTCCATGTCACTTCTCTCCAGGCTGCGGAAGTGGACCTTTTCGTCAATCCTGTTGATGAACTCCGGTGGGAATGCCTTGCGCAGGGCCTTGTCGATCACACCTTTACGGTCGTTGATCTTGTCCCTGCCGGCAGTCGCGAATCCCAGGCCGTTGCCATATTCCTCGAGCTCCCTGGTGCCGACATTGGAGGTCATGATCAGGATGGTGTTGCGGAAGCTTACTGTCCTGCCGTTGCTGTCCGTAAGGCGCCCGTCGTCAAGAACCTGAAGCAGAAGGTTGAATATATCCGGATGGGCTTTCTCTATTTCGTCCAGGAGAACGACGCAGTACGGTTTGCGGCGAACCTTTTCACTCAGCTGTCCACCCTCCTCGAATCCTACATATCCCGGAGGCGCGCCGATGAGCCTGGTCGAGGTGAACTTTTCCGAGTACTCTGACATGTCTATGCGCACCATGCTGTCTTCAGAGTCGAAGAGGAGTTCGGCGAGGCATTTTGCCAGGCGGGTCTTTCCGATTCCGGTGGAACCGAGGAACAGGAAGGAGCCGATAGGTCTGTTCGGA
Organism: Bacteroidales bacterium; assembly: GCA_024402135.1. Classification (GTDB taxonomy): domain Bacteria; phylum Bacteroidota; class Bacteroidia; order Bacteroidales; family UBA932; genus Cryptobacteroides. The sequence goes on along the minus strand of JAKSJN010000003.1, from coordinate 147,787 downwards.
TCTTTCAGACCTGCGCGGCCTCGGCGTATCGCACGTACGACCGTGTCGACGGCTTCGTCCTGGCCGATGACCATCTTCTTGAGTCTGTCTCCCATGTCCATCAGACGGTGGCTTTCGCTCTGGGCGACCTTGCTTACGGGGATTCCAGTCGTCTTGGAGATGACGCATGCGATGTCCTCCTCGTCAACCTCCGATGAGTTCCTGAGGTTGCGGGAGAGGTTGAGGCGTACCATCGAACCGGCTTCGTCCATGGCGTCTATGGCCTTGTCCGGAAGCTCGCGGTCCGTAACGTATCTGTCTGTAAGACGTGCGCATGCCTCAATGGCTTCGCAGGTGTATGTTATGCCGTGGAATTTCTCGTAATGCCCCTGGAGCTGCTTCAGTATCTCGATGGTTTCATGGACGTCTGCCGGCTCGACGGTGACTTTCTGGAACCGTCGGTCAAGCGCTCCGTCCTTTTCCACAATCTTGGCAAATTCGCTAAGGGTAGTCGCGCCTATGCACTGTACCTCACCTCTGGCAAGGGCCGGTTTCAGCATGTTGGCGGCATCGAGGCTTCCCTGGGCACCGCCTGCACCTACCATCGTGTGGAATTCGTCGATGAACAGGATGATGTCCGGGTTGTTCTTCAATTCGTTGATGATTCCCTTCAGCCTCTTCTCGAAGTCTCCGCGATATCTTGTTCCAGCCACGACTGACGCAATGTCCAATGATATGAGTCTCTTGTCCTTGAGGGCAGGTGGAACATTCCCGGAGGCGATCCTTATCGCAAGGCCTTCAGCTATCGCGGACTTTCCTACGCCCGGTTCGCCGATGAGCATGGCGCTGTTCTTTTTCCTTCTTCCAAGAATCTCGATGACGCGGCCGATCTCGTTCTCGCGGCCTACCACTGGGTCGAGGATGCCTTCTCTCGCGGCCTTGGTCAGATCCATGCCGTAAGACTCCACACCTTCCACGGCCTCTGGCTGTTCCTGCTGCTCTTCCTGTGCGGGGTTCTCCTGACGGGCTTCAGGTATGGTTCTCTGGTCCAGCAAGCCCAGCTTCTGCATCTCGGTCACGAGGATGGGATATGTGATCGATTTCGATGCGAGGAAATCCTTTGCAAAGCAGCCTTCGATCCTTATTATGGCCAGCAGCAGATGGATGGCTCTAGTCTCGTCCTGGTGGAATCTACCGGCTTCGAGAATGGACAGGTTCAGGGCATTCTGGGCTGCGCGGGAGAAGACGATCTGGTCCATGTCGGAGTATGGAATGGATGCGTTTCTGAAGATATGGCCATCTAGGTAATCCTTTGTTTCGGCGGCGTCGATGCCGAGAGAACCGAGTATCCTGCAGGCGTCGTTGTCGCCGTGACGCAGGAGTCCGAGGAACAGGTGGTCTGCTCCGATTCCATAGCTTCCGGTGCGCATTGCTTCTTCGCGCGAGTAGTTGACGATGGCATTCAGCTCATCGGAAATTTTCATCTTCATCCTGCCCAAAATAAGCGTTAAACTCTCACAAATTTAATAAAAAATGCGTAAATTTGCGTGTTTATATATCAAAGGATTTATATGAGTGAGGAAATGAATAAAGTCCAGCCCCTCGGCATCATCGAGCCTGTCGAGATAGACAAGGAGATGAGGACCGCATACATCGACTATTCGATGTCGGTCATCGTTTCCCGTGCGCTTCCGGATGTCAGGGATGGTCTTAAACCTGTGCAGAGAAGAGTGCTCTACGGCATGTCGGAACTCGGTCTGAGCGCAAGCAGCCAGACCCGTAAGTCCGCCAGAATCGTCGGAGACGTGCTCGGTAAATACCATCCGCACGGAGATTCAAGTGTTTACGATGCCATGGCACGACTCGCCCAGAACTGGAACCAGCGCTATCCTCTCGTCTTCGGACAGGGAAACTTCGGTTCCATGGACGGCGACCCTGTGGCTGCGATGCGATATACAGAGGCAAAGCTTGAGAAGATCACCGGAGACGTCCTCGCCGACCTCGACAAGGATACGGTGGACTTCCAGCTGAACTTCGACGATACAACCGAAGAGCCGACGGTACTTCCTACCAAGGCTCCGCTTCTTCTTATCAACGGATCATCAGGTATCGCCGTAGGTATGGCTACCAACATGGCTCCGCATAACCTCGGAGAGTGCTGCGACGCCATCTGTGCGTACATCGACAATCCGGACATCGACGTCGAGGGCCTCATGGAGCACATCAAGGGTCCTGATTTCCCTACTGGAGGTATCGTCCAGGGACGTCAGGGCATCATCGATGCGTTCACGACCGGCCGCGGAAAGGTCCAGGTCCGTGCAAAGACCGAGATCGAGATCGACGACAAGGGCCGCGAGACAATCGTTGTCACCGAGATTCCGTACATGGTCAACAAGCGCGAGATGATCGAGCGTATCGGCCAGATGGTAGAGGAAAAGAAACTTGACGGCATCACATACATCAATGATGAGTCTTCACGTGAAGGTGTACGTGTCATCTTCAGGCTCAAGCAGGGCGCCAACTCGAATGTCGTACTGAACACCCTGTTCAAGTACACCGCCCTCCAGTCAAGCTTCGCATACAACAACGTCGCTCTCGTCGACGGTCGTCCGAGAACCCTCTCCCTCAAGGAGATCATCGCCTGCTTCGTGGACTTCCGCCATCAGGTGATTGTCCGCAGGACCAAGTTCGACCTTGACAAGGCACTCAAGCGCGCACATATTCTCGAAGGTCTGCTCAAGGCAATCGACGTGATCGACGAGATCATCGCCATCATCAAGGCTTCCAAGAGCGTCGACGAGGCAAAGGATACACTTTCTGCTACATTCGGTTTCTCTGAGCTTCAGGCTGCCGCAATCGTCGAGATGCGTCTCCGTCAGCTCACCGGACTCGAGAAGGACAAGCTCCAGGCAGAGTATGACGAGCTCGAGATCTTCATCGCACGCTGCCGCGAGATCCTCGGAAGCGAGGAGGAACAGCTCAAGATCATCAAGGAGGAGACCCAGGAACTCAAGGCCCGCTACGCAGACGAGCGCCGCACCGAGATTTCTCTCAGTGCCGACGAGTTCAATCCGGAGGATTTCTACGCAGATGAGGACGTTGTAATCACCATCTCTCATCTCGGATATATCAAGCGTACACCGCTTGCAGAGTTCCGTACACAGGCACGTGGCGGTGTCGGAGCCAAGGCAAGTGCAACCCGTGACGCTGACTTCATAGAGCACATCTACGTTACCAACATGCACAGCACGCTGCTTCTGTTCACTCAGAACGGTCTCTGCTACAGGCTCAAGGTATACGAGATCCCTGAGGGCAACAAGTCTTCGAAGGGCCGTGCAATCCAGAACATCCTCTCTATCGAGCAGGGCGATGCAGTCAAGGCTTACGTTTCCGCCAAGTCCATCGAGGATCCTGAGTACATCGCAAACAACTACGTCGTGCTCATCACCAAGCGTGGCATCATCAAGAAGACCACTCTCGAGGCTTATTCAAACAAGCGCAGCCGTTCGAAGGGTATCATCGCCATCACCATCCGCGAGGGAGACGAGCTTCTCGAGGCAATCCTTACCGATGGAAGCCACGAGATCATGGTCGCTGGCCGCAATGGACGCTGTGTCCGCTTCGATGAGGCACAGGCTCGTGCCCTCGGCCGCAACGCTTCAGGTGTCAAGGCAATCGACATCGAGGATGATGACGAGGTTGTAGGAATGATTTCCCTCGATCCTCACGCCGAGGACGCTTCATCACGTACAGTGATGGTTGTCAGCGAGAATGGATATGGCAAGCGCTCCGACCCTGAGGAGTATCGTCTTACCAGCCGCGGCGCCAAGGGAGTGAAGACAATCAACATCACCGACAAGACTGGCATGCTCGTTGCAATAAAGACCGTAACGGAGGATAATGACCTGATGATCATCACCCGTTCGGGACTCACCATCCGCATGGCGGTGGCCGATATCAGAGAGGCCGGCAGAGCAACCCAGGGTGTCCGTCTGATCAACCTCCGCCAGGGAGATGCAATAGCAGCAGTTTCAGTTGTCGCGAAGGCGGAAGACGAAGAAACCACAGCACCTGTCCAGCAGCCGGAGGAAAACGCTGCACCACAGGCCGATAATACAGAAGAATAATAATCGCTAACCATAAAAGTTATGAAAAAGATCTTTTTAGCTTTGGCTATCCTCGCATCAATGCAGGTTACCAATGCCCAGGTTAAATCCCTGGACGCTGCTAAGGCAGCTGTCGAGACTGCACAGGCTGCAGCTGACAACGCAAAGAAGGCAACCAAGGTTGCTACCTGGCTCAAGCTTGGCCAGACCTACATGGACGCTTATGCAGCACCTCAGGGCGCAGCATGGGTAGGTGCCAGCAAGGCAGAACTCGCACTCGTTCTCCGTGGCCAGAAAGCTCTCTCTACCGAGACTGTGAATATCGCAGGCAAGGACTACGTGAAGGAGTCTTACGCAACATGTGACTATTACTATGATGGTGACGTTCTCGCAATGATCGATGTTACCAAGCCAGTTTATGCTGACGCGCTTGACAAGGCTCTCAACGCATATGCAAAGGCTGCTCAGGTTGATGCAAAGGGTTCAAAGACCAAGGACATCACCACAGCTATCAAGACTATCGCAGAGAAGTACACCAGCGAGGCTTACAATCAGTACTCACTCGGTGACTATCTTGCAGCAAGCAAGCTCTTCGAGAAGTCAGTAGCTGCTTCTGGTACCGCACCTTACAGCGTACTTGATACCAACGCTATCTACAATGCAGGTTTCACCGCACACGCTGGTGGCGACTACAACAAGGCGAAGGAACTCTTCCGCAAGTGTATCGACCTCGGCTACTATGCAACTGATGGTGACGCATTCGCAAAGCTCGCTGACGTAATGACACGTCTCGATGATCCTGAGGGTTCAAAGAACGTTCTTGAGGAGGGCTTCAAGGCATTCCCACAGAGCCAGAGCATCCTCATCGGTCTCATCAACTACTATCAGCAGAGCGGCAAGGATACCGACCGTCTCTTCGAGCTCATCAACGAGGCAAAGAGAAACGAGCCAAACAATGCTTCACTCTACTATGTTGAGGGTAACATCCGCAAGCAGCTCGGCGATTTCGACGGTGCACTCAAGGCTTATCAGGATTGTGCAGGTGTGAACCCTTCATATGAGTTCGCATACATCGGTCAGGGTATCCTCTTCTATGACAAGGCTGTAGAGGTACAGGAGCAGGCAAACAACGAGTATGATGACGCCAAGTACATGAAGCTCGTAGCTGAGTTCGAGAAGAACCTCAAGGGATGTATCGAGCCATTCGAGAAGGCAGTTGAGATTACCAAGGACGATGCAATCAGAACAAGTGTTGCAGAGTACCTCAAGAACGCTTGCTACCGTTTCCGTGAGGAGAGCGCAGATTTCGCTGCAAAGTACGAGAAGTACACCAAGATGGCTGCAGGCGAGTAGTCTGAAACCATCCCATAATGATAAAGGCGATCCGGAAGGGTCGCCTTTTTTCGTATCAGTTTTAAGAATAACTTTTGCTTTACCGTCTATTCGCTGTCGGGAATCATGTTCTGGGAATATTTACGCCATTTCTCGATCAGCGCAGTCATGTCGTCAGGAAGAGGGGAGTCGAACTGTATCCACTTTCCTGTCCGGGGATGAACGAAACCGAGAGTCCTCGCATGAAGAGCCTGGCGTGGACAGAGAGCAAAGCAGTTCTCGATGAACTGTCTGTACTTCGAGTAGATCGTGCCTTTGCGTATTTCGGCTCCGTCATATCGTTCATCATTGAACAGTGGATGTCCGATATGGTTCATATGAACGCGGATCTGGTGTGTTCGACCTGTCTCCAGCTTGCATTCCACAAGTGTCACGAATCCGAATCTCTCCAGGACCTTGTAGTGAGTGACTGCGTGCTTGCCCTTCTCCGGGTCATCGTACACGCGGAAACGGAGCCTGTCGTTCGGGTCGCGTCCTATGTTGCCTGTGATTGTTCCTTCATCGTCTTTGAGGTTTCCCCAGACTATCGCGTTGTAACGTCGGTCGATGCTGTGCTCGAAGAACTGTCGTGCCAGTTTGAATTGTGCTTCGTCGTTCTTTGCGACAACGAGCAGTCCTGATGTATCCTTGTCGATTCTGTGTACCAGGATACCCATGCGTTCGTCTTCTGCCTCAGGTCCTTGAGAGATTCCAAGGTGGAAGGACAGGGCGTTGATCAGGGTTCCCTCGAAATGACCGTGGCCCGGGTGCACGACCATGCCTGCCTCCTTGTTTACGACAAGGACGTCATCATCTTCGTATACGATGTTGAGTGGAATGTCCTGGGGTAGAATCTCCAGGCCGCGGCGCCTGTATGGCATGACGAAGCGGATGACGTCGTCCGGGCGTACGATAAGGTTTGCTTTTGCGACCTTTTCATTGACGCGGACGTATCCATTCTTGATTGCAACCTGGATACGATGACGTGAAGTGTCCTCCAGATGCGTGGCCATGTACTTGTCCAGCCGCATCGGAGTCTGTCCCTTGTCTATGTTGAGGCGGAAATGTTCGAATTCTCCCTGTTCCTCGTCGTCTATCAGCAGCTCTTCGTCAATCATTTAATTGTTGTCTTCGAGTGAGAGATAGAGGGTAATCTCTGATCCCATGATGATCGGCGCCTGTGAAGCCTCAGGAGACTGTCTGGTGACGACTGCGTCAAGCGAGTCGCTGTATGTCTTGATATTCTTGTCGAATACGCAGCGGCGGATGTTGAGAGAGTGGCTGTGGATTGCATCAGTCGCCCTGACGTACTTCATTCCGACAACCTTCGGAACGTTTGTGAATCCTGTCTGCTCATCAAGGCCAACGATGAGGTCGACTGCCGATCCGCTCTCGATGCTTGTGCCAGGCTCGATGGTGCGTCCGCGATACTGCTGGCCGAGGACGTTGTTGGTGGCCATGTCTTCCTGGTAGATGAGTTTTCCGATGGTCAAGCCTCTGGAATTGAGGTCTGCCTGTGCCTGGCGGAGTGAGTAGCCTACGAGGTTCGGCATGCTGACCTTCTTGGCGTTGAAAGCATTGATGGTGAGCATGACGCGGCGTCCCTTCTTGACTTCGGATCCGGCGGCCGGATTCTGTCTGTATATGGCGCCTTTCTGCATCCTGCGTACGAATACCGAGTCAGTAACCTCGATACGGATTCCGGCGGATCTGGCCATCGAATCAGCCTGCTCGATGCTTACATTGGCCATGTCAGGGACTATGATGGTCTTGCCGTGACGGGTGAAGAAGGAGAGGAACAGCATTGCTGCAAATGCAAGCACTGCGAAGAATGCCACCGCTCCTGCTATGTTTTTCAGAAGCCACTTTCCAGTGTTGCTTCCAGTATTGTTTTCTGCCATTTTTCAGATGATTAGTGCGCTTGGTTTCCATGCGCGATACAACTTGCAAAGTTAGACATTATTTTATTTATTTTCTACCTTTGTGGTCCTAGGATAGACACTTATGCAGACTGACAAAAGAAATATGCTGTTGCTGACTCTGTGCTTCGGAGTCATGATGAGCCTTCCCTGGCTCGTGCCGCACATGGGCTTTGTCGCCCTGTTCGGATTCCTGCCGCTTCTGTTCATGGACAGAATTGCGACCCGTACCGGTATGCGACGGTTCTGGATATGGCATTATTCTGCATTCGTGCTCTGGAATGCGTTTACTACCTTCTGGGTGTGCAATGCTACAGTCGGCGGAGCCATTTTCGCCGTGCTTGCCAATGCCTTCCAGATGTCTCTCGTTTTTGGACTCTACCGGCTGGGCAGGAAGCACTTCAGCGGCAACGTACCATTCATATTTCTCGTGGCTGCCTGGATCGCCTGGGAGCGCTTCTATCTCGTAAGCGCGGAGATATCGTGGCCATGGCTGGTGCTTGGAAACGCATTTGCGCGCAGTACGCACATTATACAGTGGTACGAGGTCACAGGTATGCTTGGCGGCTCGCTGTGGGTCTGGCTGACCAACATCGGAATATTCTCGCTGGTTACCGCCATGATTGACGGAAAGTGGGAGAAGGCCCGCCCGATCCAGAAGATTGCCGGAGTGGCATCCCTCGCGGCGGTACTCGTGGTTCCTGTCGCTGCATCGCTCATCATATATGCTCACGCCGATGAAGGTGCCGAGGGCTCTCTTGACGTCATGATCGCTCAGCCGAACATCGACCCTTACCACAAGTTCCAGGCAATGGACCAGTCGGAACAGACTGCGATCCTTCTGGCGCAGCTGGAGGAAGGTTACAGGGAGGCAGGTCAGCCGGAGACACCTCTCCTGATGCTTGCCCCGGAGACCTTTACCAATGACATCATCGTCGGAAACCATGCTTCGTCATACACATGGCGCAGCATGTTGAGTTTCCTCCAGGACAAGGCGAACAGCACCATCCTTTTCGGAGCTTCATCATACGAGTTCACCGAAGGCGGTCCGGCACCTTCCGATCTGGCAAGAAAACTCAGCGACGGCCGCTGGATGCGAGTACACAATTCGGCTCTTACACTCGACCGTGAAGGGGATTCGGAAATATTCCATAAGAGCAAGCTGGTGGTTGGTGTCGAGAAAACCCCATATCCGAAAGTGTTCACAAAACTTGACAACCTGATCGGAAAGATGCTCCAGATGAATGGGGGAGTCATGGGTCGCGACGAGGGGCAGGAAGAGGTTTCCCTTCTGCATTGCGGAGACGTTCCACTGGGCTGTGCAATCTGCTATGAGTCCATATACGGCGAGTACTGTGCCGGATTTGTAAGAAAAGGCGCCAAGGCTCTTGCCGTCATAACCAACGATGCATGGTGGGGAGATACTCCTGGCTACCGTCAGCATCTGAGTTATTCACGGCTGAGGGCGATTGAATTGCGTCGTGACATCGCCAGATGTGCCAACACCGGAATTTCAGCATTCATTGACAGCAAGGGAGATATAGTCTCGTCGACCGATTGGTGGGAGCGCCAGAGACTTGATGGGAAGGTTGCCCTCAGAAGTGATGAGACCTTTTTCGTTGTTCATGGCGATATTGTCGGAAGGGTGTGCTCATTCATGTTCATCTTATTGATACTCAGCCTTGCCGCCCAGATGACCATGAAAGGTAAAATGAGAAAAAAGTGATTTTACCATTTTGATTATTAGAAAAATAACTCTATTTTTGCATTCCTTTTCGTTATTGAACAATTAGATTAATAGTATAGACATGACAAAAGCAGAAATTGTAAACGAAGTTGCCAAGAGCACCGGAGTTGAGAAAAGCATCGCTCAGGATGTCGTAGAAGCTACTATGGTCGCAATCAAGGATTCGCTCTCAAAGGGCGAGCCAGTTTATCTTCGCGGTTTCGGTAGCTTTATCATCAAGCATAGAGCACAGAAGGCTGCAAGAAATATCACCCAGAAGACAACCATGACCATCCCTGCACACGATATCCCTGCATTCAAGCCTGCAAAGGTGTTCGTGGCAGCAGTCAAGGACGAGAAATAATCATTTAATACTATACACTATGCCAAACGGTAAGAAGCACAAGCGTCATAAGATGGCGACGCACAAGCGTAAGAAGCGCTTGCGCAAGAACAGACACAAGAAGAAGTAAGTTCTTCTTGCTCTGGCCATTTTAGCAGTCTGCTAAAAGAGGAAGGGCTGGCCTGGGGGCCGGTCCTTTCATTTTGAAAAACACGTTCTTTAAAATCAGATTTCCAGATGGAAGCAGAAAAGACCGAGAAGGATCTCATTGTCGACGTGTCGTCGGCCGAGGTTCAGATCGCCTTGATGGAAAACCACAGGCTGATCGAACTGAGCAAGGAGTCAGGACAAGGCCGAGGCTGCTCTGTCGGAGACGTTTTCCTTGGAAGGGTCAAGAAACTTCTTCCAGCTCTCAATGCCGCATTCGTGGACATCGGAGACAACAAGGAGGCGTTCATCCATTATCTGGACCTGGGCCTGTACTTCAGCTCATTCGACGAGTTCGTCAAGAAGAGCAATCCGAATGCAGACCTCGGGCAGCTTTTTTCGACAATCCAGGTCGGACCTGTCCTTGCCAAGGACGGACGTATCGAGGATGTGCTGCAGCAGGGACAGATGATAATCGCACAGGTGGTCAAGGAGCCGATTTCGACCAAAGGGTCCAGACTTTCCGCGGAAATTTCATTGGCAGGACGTAATATCGTACTGCTTCCCTTCGCATCGAAGGTAAGCGTATCCCAGAAGATCTCTTCGTCCGAAGAGAAGAAGAGACTTGAGACTCTGGTCAGGAGTCTGCTCCCGCATAATTACGGAGCGATCATCCGCACTGCAGCCGAAGGCAAGAAGGCTGCCGTACTCATAGAGGAGGTCCGTTCGCTCATAGAGAAATGGGAACAGTCCTGGGACAAGTTCGCACGGGACAAGGGCGTGCAGCTGCTGTTCACCGAGTACAGCAAGACCACCGCCATACTCAGAGACCTTCTGAATGATTCATTCACCAATGTATATGTGAATGATGAGAATGTCTTCGAGGAAGCAAGGAAGTATATTTCTCTTATCTCTCCGGAGCAAGAGAAGATTGTAAAACTCTATGACGGCAAGGAACCGATTTTCGAGCATTTCGAGGTTACCCGCCAGATAAAGAGTTCATTCGGAAAGGTGGTTCCGATGAGGAAGGGCGCATATCTGGTCATTGAGACGACAGAGGCCCTGAATGTGATCGATGTCAACAGCGGAACAAGGGCAAAATCGACCGATCAGGAAGAAAATACCTTTGAGGTCAACAAGTGTGCTGCGGAAGAGATCGCAAGGCAGCTGCGCCTGCGAGACATGGGAGGAATTGTAATCGTGGACTTCATCGACATGGAGTCGATCGAGCACAGGAACGCACTCCACAAGTATATGCAGGAGCTTATGGAACATGACAGGGCGAAGCATAATGTACTTCCTCTGACAAAGTTCGGCCTCATGCAGATAACCCGCCAGCGAATCAGGCCCGTCACCCAGATCTCGACGACAGAGGTCTGCCCGATGTGTCACGGAACAGGAGAGATTTCATCCAGCCTTGTCATAGACGAGGATATCGAGAGAAAGCTCGCGGACATCATCGAACAGGGAATCAAGACGCTCGAACTCAGGGTAAGTCCTATTCTGGGCGCGTACATCACAAGGGGCTTCAGCTCCTACGTGAAGAAGTGGAAGCGCAAGTACAAGTGTAAGCTCACCGTAACAGAGGTGACCGATTTCACTGTCCTGCAGAATGAATTTTATGATGAAAAGGGGAACAAGCTGTCATAGCTGTTCCCTTTTTTGCGTATATTTGATGATACTCAGCCCGTGGCATACATATTGACCTATATGGAATATGTATCATGATCAGCACCGCTGCTGACATTTTGTCACGAAACCCATTTGAAATGAACTACGATAACAACTCAGAAGATTTCATGATTCCCGCAGGAGCGGAGGTAAACATCATACCGGTCATGCCAGGCGAGGAGCCTGCGCGCATCGATGAGAATCGCCTTCCGGACAGACTTGCCATCCTCGCCCTGCGCAACGCAGTAATATTCCCCGGAACCATTTTCCCTGTCAACATAGGACGAGACAAGTCTGTACGTCTCATTCATGAATGCGAAAGGAACGGCATGCTCATAGGTGCCGTGCCTCAGATCGACGTGACTGTCGAGGATCCTCACGCCGAGGATCTCTGTACACATGGAACAGCAGTCCGCATCATGAAGACCCTTGAGATGCCTGACGGTACCATGACGGCTATTCTTCAGGGAATCAAGCGTATAGTCGTAGACAACGTTATTACCTACGAGCCATATATCAATGCGACGGTACATTACGTCGACGAGTTCATCAACAACGAGAAGAGCAAGGAGAACCAGCTCATCATGGAGGCCTTGAAAGAGAAGGCAGGAGCCATCATGAAGACCTCTTCGATGATGGGCAAGGAGGCTATCCAGACTCTCCGTGCCTTTGATGACTTCCGTATGCTGACCAATTTTGTGGCAACAACGGTAGAGGTCGACAACTTTGCTGACAAGGCAGCGCTCCTCGAATATGATGACCTCAAGGAACGCGCCATGAAACTGCTCACTCTCCTGGATATCCAGCTGCAGTTCCAGAACATCAAGCAGGAGATCAACCGCAAGGTAAAGGGAGAGATCGATCAGCAGCAGAGAGAATTCTTCCTGAACAATCAGCTTCGTACCATTCAGGAGGAACTTGGTATGGATGACTCCGGAGATTTCGAGAAACTCCGTCAGCAGGCCGCTTCAAAGGACTGGCCGAAAGAAGCTGCCGAGAACTTCGAGAAAGAGCTCATGAAGCTCGAACGGTATAACCCAAGTTCTCCCGACTACAGCATCCAGTATAACTTCCTCAAGTTCATGCTGGATCTGCCATGGAATGCTGTGAGTGAGGATAACCTGGACCTTAAGAATGCCCGCAAGGTGCTTGACAAGGATCATTTCGGCCTTGACAATGTCAAGGAGAGAATCATCGAGTATCTTGCTGTGCTGAAGCTCAAGGGCAACATGAAGTCGCCGATACTCTGTCTATACGGTCCTCCTGGAGTCGGAAAGACAAGCCTTGGAAAGTCAGTGGCAAGAGCCCTCGGCCGCAAATATGTCCGTATCTCCCTTGGTGGCATGCACGATGAGGCGGAAATCCGTGGTCATCGCAAGACTTATGTCGGAGCGCTCCCTGGACGCATCCTGAACGGAATAATGAGAGCAGGAACCTCGAATCCTGTGATTGTGCTTGACGAGATCGACAAGCTCAGCAGCGATTTCAAGGGCGATCCGTCATCAGCATTGCTTGAGGCTCTCGACCCTGAGCAGAACTCGACATTCCACGATAATTATCTCGACATGGATTATGACCTTTCCAAGGTCATGTTCATAACGACGGCGAACAATATCTCGACCATACAGCCTGCTCTCCAGGACCGTATGGAGATGATCAATGTCAGCGGATATCTTGCAGAAGAGAAGGTGGAGATTGCTAACCACTATCTAGTCCCAAAGCAGCTCGAAGAGCACGGCCTTGACAAGAAAACCCTCAAGATCGGCAAGGAGACAGTCAAAGCCATCATCGAGGATTACACGAGAGAGTCCGGAGTACGTGGCCTGGAGAAGCAGATTGCGAAGATAGCGCGTGTGACTGCGAAGAAGATCGCAATGGAAGAGGAGTATCCTTCCACAATCAAGAAGGAGCACCTCAAGGAGTATCTCGGACTTCCTGTTGCGTCGCATGACAAGCAGAAGGGCAACGAGCTCCCGGGAGTTGTGACAGGCCTGGCATGGACTTCTGTAGGCGGTGAGATTCTCTTCGTGGAGAGCTCTGTCAGCCAGGGCAAGGGAATGCTTTCCATGACCGGAAACCTCGGAGAGGTGATGAAGGAGTCATCTACCATCGCATACCAGTATATCAAAGCTCATCCAGAACTTGCAGGGCTGACATATGAGGAGTTCATCAAGAAGGATATCCATGTGCATGTGCCGGAAGGAGCAGTCCCTAAGGATGGCCCTTCAGCCGGTATCACAATGGTCAGCTCGATGGTTTCAGCTCTTCGCGGCAAGAGTCTCAAGAAGGGTATCGCCATGACTGGTGAGATGACGCTTCGCGGCAGGGTGCTTCCGGTCGGAGGTATCAAGGAGAAGATTCTGGCAGCAAAGCGTGCAGGCGTCACGACCATAGTTATCTCCGAAGATAACCGCAAAGACATCGAGGACATCAAGGAAATCTATGTGAAGGGACTTGAGTTCGTCTATGTCAAGGAAATAAAGGATGTAATCGAATATATCTTCTGATGGACGTCCGTATAGAACAGAGTTGGAAAGATGCACTGCAGAGCGAATTCGACAAGGAGTACTTCGCTTCGCTGGTGCATCTTCTGCATAAGGAGAAGCAGGAAGGCAGGACAATCTACCCTCCGGGAGGCAACATCTTCAGGGCATTTGACCTGACTCCGCTGGACAAGGTGAAAGTCGTCATTCTGGGACAGGATCCATATCATGGCCCAGGGCAGGCGATGGGACTGTCCTTTTCTGTGCCTCAAGGCGTCAAGGCACCGCCTTCACTGAAGAACATCTTCAAGGAAATCGAGTCTGATCTTGGCATTTCTATGAGTGGAAGCCCGGATCTTGAGCCTTGGGCCCGTCAGGGAGTCCTGCTGCTGAACGCTGTTCTTACAGTAAGGGCTGCAGAGCCTGCCTCGCACAGCCGTATAGGCTGGCAGGAGTTCACGGATGCCGTCATCCGCACCATCAGCGATCGCTGTGAGGGTGTGGTATTCCTGCTTTGGGGCAATTTCGCACGTGCGAAGCGAGGACTCATCGACTGCTCCAGACACTATGTGCTTGAAGCTGCGCATCCATCCCCGCTGGCGGGTGGTGCATTCTTCAACTGCAGACATTTCTCAAAGACAAACTCCATCCTTGCGGAGCAAGGCAAGGAACCGATAAACTGGCAGTTATGAATCGAAAGGCATTGTTTCCGGGATCATTCGATCCCTTTACCTCAGGCCATCTGAATATACTTAAGCGTGCCCTGACCATGTTCGACGAGGTCGTAGTGGCAGTCGGCATCAACCAGGACAAGCGTGGATTCTTCGATATGGATCAGCGCGTGGATATCATCCGGCAGATGACTGCCGGTATGGAGGGTGTCTCGATCATCAAGTATGATAACCTGACAATCGATACATGCCGTGAGCTCGGAATCCGGCATATCGTGCGAGGAGTACGCAACATGATCGATTTCGAGACGGAGCGCTCAATCGCCGATGCCAACAGGATACTCGCTCCGACCATCGAGACCATCATCATTCCGACAGCCCAGGAGTTTGCTCACATTTCTTCGTCGGCTGTCAGGGATATTCTCCGCCATCATGGAGATACCAGCCTGTTCCTTCCGTCATCCGTAAAGCTGCCTGAAGTATGAGACGTATAGCAATCCTGTTCATCTTCATGCTGACATTCGGCTTTTCCGGCCGCGTCAACGCCCAGTATATGGCTGCTGCGGGAAAACTCCCGGACGAGGTGCTTGCAACGCTGGAGAGCAAACTGGATGAGTATTTTGCGGCTCTTGGTGATGAACCTGTCGAGGTCAAGATAGAGGAGTGTGACTATATGATCACCAACTGCGCAGATTCTTTGGTGAAGCAGTATGTGACATTGCGTCTGTTCGACCATTTCATGACCTCTAAGCTGATGGGTGATGAGGCTGTTGCAGTTCATGTGGTGGACGAATGGCTCGCTTCCGGCAAGGTCAAGATGACCAATGAGTATGACCTCATCAATGCAAAGGTTTACGCAGACTTTCACAGGAACAATCTTCTCGGCATGAAGGCTCCGGTTCTTGACATGATTTCCATTGACGGGTCAGTTGAGACTCTTCCTGCCAAGGGAAAGATATCAGTCCTCTATTTCTACGATATAGGTTGCCGAAAGTGCATGATGGAAACCATCATGCTTCGCAACATGCTCTATGAGAAGAAGGATATCCCTATCGAATTCTTCGCAGTTTATGTTGGAGAGAACGAGCAGCAGTGGAAGAGCTATGCAGAGTCCGATATGGTGTTCGATGCTCCGCACATCAACATGCATCATCTGTGGGACCCTGACTACAGCTCGGACTTTCAAAAGCAGTATGGAGTACTCCAGACTCCACGTATGTTCCTTGTGGCTCCTGATGGAGAACTGATCGGCACCGGACTTGATACCCAGGCCCTGAGCCAGCTGATGAGCTACGCTGCCATACTTCAGGATATGTATGACCGTGCGCCTATCGGTGGAAAGATGCCAAAACTGACCGTTCCGGCCACAAGATACAATGGTCATAAGGTCAAGGAAGGCAAGTTCAGACTTGACCGTTTCCGCGGAAAGCCGGGCTATATAATGTTCCACACTGAAGGTTGCCGTCAGTGTGCGAAGATGACAGAGGAACTCGAGCCCCTGATCGAGGCAGGCATGGCGAAGCTGCTTCTTGTCAACGTGGACAAGATCTTCGCTGATGACAGGACACTTGCAACTCAGCTTTTCAACTGCTTTGACCTGTCAGTATTGCCGCTTCTGGTAGAGGTGGACGGCAAAAAGACAATCAAGAGAAAATCAAACAGACTATACGATGAATGATTATGATTTCCGCATCCTTAGGGATGAGACAGTTGCCGGTGTAAGACATATCACCGCAGAGCCTAGCGGACTTGTCTGCTCGATTCTTATTGACTTCTATCTTGACGAAGATGGCAATATCCACAATCTCAAGTATGAGCGTGGCTGCCATGGCAATCTCATGGCTATCGGCAGACTTGCCGAGGGTAAACCAGCCAAGGAAATTGCTGAAATACTGGATGGCGTCAATTGTCATGGCAGAGGCACTTCGTGCACTGACCAGCTTTCGCGTATCCTCAAGGCTATTCTATAAAGACCTTTCTCATGAAGCGCAAGAAGAAAAGCAAGTCAGCCGTCGATCCTGATGTACTCGCAAAGCACCAGGAAGGTCTCAAGCATCGTAATCGTCAGGTAATCTACCTCAATGATAAAGAAATGGCAGCAATAGATGAATATTGCCGCCAATTCAAAGTTTCCAGCAGATCCGCGCTGTATCGTCAGGCTATCATGGAGCACATCCTTGCAGTCCTGGACGAAAACGCACCGACCTTATTCTAGTCGCGTCTTGCGATTCCGATATAGTACAGGAGAGTGGCTATCGAGCTGATAGCTGCTACTACGTATGTGTAAGCAGCCCACTTCAGAGCATCCTTGGCCATAGCTCCAGTCTGTCCGGCTGATATTCCGGTGGTGTTGAGCCAGCGGAGCGCCCTTGAACTTGCATTGATCTCGACAGGGAGAGTGACGACACTGAATAGTGTCGACATGGCGAAAAGAGCGATTCCTAGCCACAGGATAGCCGGGAATGCGTTGATAAGGATGACGCCGGCAAGGAGTATCCAGCTCACGATGTTGTTGCTGAATGAGACGACAGGGACGAGTGCCGACCTGAACTGAAGCGGAGCATAACCCTGGGCATGCTGAACTGCATGACCACATTCGTGTGCCGCTACGGCCGCTGCCGCAATACTGTTGCTGCCATATACACCCTCGCTGAGGTTGATGGTCTTGTTCTGCGGATTGTAGTGGTCGGTGAGCTGACCAGGAGTGCTGATTACATCCACGTCATATATTCCATGCTCGCTGAGCATTCTGCGGGCGACCTCTGCTCCTGTCATGCCGGCAGCATTCATTATCCTTGAGTACTTGTTGAACTTGCTGCTCAATACGCCTTGGACGATAAGTCCTGCGACCATCACGATGATGATGAGAAAATATGAACCCATTGTCTGTCTTTTTGTTGGTTTTGCTTAAGTTTTTGCAAACACTGAGCCGCTCTGGCTTTATGTCATTATGTCAGTGCAATAGTAGCGTTTTTTTCTTAAATTTGCCTAGACATTGATTGAAATGGAAAGAGAAAACGATTTTTCCAGGTTGGAACTGAGACTCCCTTTATGCAGGGATAATTACAGATACTTCCGTGGATTGCTTAAACCATCCACTAAACTTCTCGTGCTTGTCAAGGCAAATGCCTATGGACATGGAGCTGTCGAGTTCGCTGCAATGATGCAGAACCTTGGAGCCGATTATCTGGCCGTTGCGTTGCCTGTCGAGGGCATTGAGCTTAGAAAGGCAGGAATAAGTCTGCCTATTCTTGTACTTACGGCAGGAACAGATTTCTTCGATGAAATCATAGACAATCATCTTGAACCCGGCATTCCCAATCTGTACACTCTTAAAGCCTTCTGCAATAGACTGGAGCAGCGTGGAATCAAAGACTATCCAGTACATATCAAGCTGGATACAGGCATGCATCGTCTGGGCTTCATGACTGGTGAGGTCGATGAACTGCTGTCTTTCCTGGCAGGCTGTGAAGATGTCCGCGTCAAGTCTATCTATTCCCATCTTGCTGCTTCAGAAGATCCTTCCGAGGATGAATTCACGCTTGGACAGATTGATATGTTCCAGAACAATGCCTCACGTATATCCCAGTCGATTGGATATCGGCCTATGTGGCATATCCTGAATTCAGCGGGAATCGAACGCTTTTCCCAGTATCAGTTCGACATGGTCAGACTGGGTATTGGAATATATGGCATAAGCGCTATTCCGGGAAAGAAACTTGCCCCTGTGGCTTCTCTTAAGGTCAAGGTTCTTCAGGTCAAGACATTGAAGCAAGGAGATGGCACAATCGGTTATGGCCGTCATGGAAAGATTGCTCCAGAGGGTACGGTAATAGCTACAATCCCTGTTGGATATGCGGATGGATTGGATCGTCATCTGGGGCGCGGAAATGTCACTTTCGGCCTGAATGGCCATCGTGTTCCAACCATCGGAAATATCTGTATGGATATGTGCATGATCGATGTCACAGGAGTTCCGGTCAAGCCTGGTGATACTGTTACCATATTTGGAGATGATCCGGATGTAACAGAACTTGCACAGATACTGGGAACCATCCCTTATGAAATAATGACCAGCGTTCCAAAACGAATCGAACGCATAGTAATCAGACGATAGGTAGATTTGCCTGTCAAGCTATTCTATATGGAAGAAAAGAAATTATACCCGATGAAATTCATACCCCTGGAGGAGAAATTCTCCTGGGGTGAGACTTCTCATTTGATAGCCGATCTAGGTTATCTGGACAGCATTCTCAAGGAAGGCTGGCTCGCAGGCAACAGCATCGGTGAGCTGATGGACATGTATGTTGACCGCGTAAGCGGAGAAAAGGCATTTGGATTCTATGGAAGACAGTTCCCGCTCTGCGTCAGAGTTATCGATGCTAAGAAGCGTATGCCGCTTACGGTTCATCCTGATGACGAGACTGCCGGTCCACGCTTTGACTTCCTTGGCAAGTCCAAGCTATGGTATGTGCTTTCAGCGGGTCCCGGGGGACGTATCAGTTATGGTTTCAACATCGATGCTGATGCATCCCAGGTGTATCCTTCCTGTCTTGACGGCTCAGTTTATGGAATGCTGAATAATATTCCTGTCAAGCCAGGCGACAGTTTCCATATTCTTCCAGGAACCGTTCATTGTGCGGAAGATGTCGTACTCCTTGAAATATGCGAGTCTTCTCCTCTCGACTTTGTTCTCTGTGACTGGGGCAGGGGAGAGTCTGATCCTGACAATGACTCATTAGGTCTTGTCGAGGCTCTTGACATGATAGATTACCGTGCGGCAAGGAAGCCTGTCCCTTCAGACGCCGGTCTTCTTGCAGATTCGGATGAGATTGTCGTACGCAAGATGAGACTTGAGTTCCCTCTTCATGTAGACAGGGAAGATGACAGCTTTGCAGTATATTGCTGTGTTTCCGGAAATGCATCTGTACAGGTTTCTTCAGAGAACGGTATCATTCAGTCTGAACTCAAGATTGGAGAATCGGTGCTTGTTCCTGCAGAAGTTGAATCTCTTGAACTTGTCCCTCATACTGATGGCACCGTCCTTCTTGAGGCTTATGTAAGGAAGGGCGCAGGTGAAGACGGGTATATCAATCCTGACGTGGAAGATACTCCAGAAGACGGAGAATTCACTCAGGATGATGAAAACTATATGGACTGATATGGCTGAAGGCGTAAGAATAGATAAGTATCTCTGGGCAATCAGGATTTTCAAGACCAGAAGTGAGGCTGCAACGGCATGCAATGGAAACAAAGTGTTGTTGAACGGCACGCCCGCTAAGGCTTCCAAGAATGTTAAGGTTGGGGATACTTTACAAGTACGTAAAGCGTCTGCTCAGTTCACCTATAAGGTACTTGCTTTGTCTGAGAATCGTATGGGAGCTCAGCTTGTTCCTAGCTTTGCAGAGAACCTGACGCCTGAATCAGAGATTCAGAAACTTCATGCTCCAGTTGAAACCTTCTTCCTTAAACGAGACCGAGGTACTGGCAGGCCTACAAAGAAGGAAAGACGCGAAATGGACGCGCTGCTTGGTTTTGACCCTTCTGATTTCTATATCGACGAAGATTGAATATATGCCCCGAAAGTACTCTCTTTCGGGGCATATATTCAATCGTTTACAGTGTATTACACAAAAGAAAAGGCGGCCGAAATGGCCGCCTTCACTTATATGATAGATTGACTGATTACTCAGCCTTTCTAGCCATGTAGAAGATCTTAAGCGCGGAGCAACGTCTGAGCTCCTGCTTAACGTCGGTAATGATACCCATTCTGGTATCTTCGTCAGCTCTGATGACGGTGGTCATAAGACCACGGTCAGCCTCACTCATGGATTCACGCTCTGCTGCGATGAAGTCACGGATGTCGTTAACAGTCTTGAAAGAATCGTTCAGCTGGATACGTGCGTCAGTACCGTACTGAGCCTGATAGGTTCTGGTAGGAGTACCGATGTTGATGTATGAAGAGAGGTCCTTTCTTTCAAGCTTTACAACTTCTGATGCCTGAGGCATCTTGACGATGACTTTGTTTTCAGTCTCGCGGAGCTGTGTGGTCACCATGAAGAAGAAGAGGAGCATGAACACGATGTCGGAAAGTGAACCTGATGAAAGAGCAGGTACTTCCTTCTTATTATTGCTTCCACCGAATTTTGACATGATTATTTCCTCCTATTATTTCTTGGTGACATCCTTAGGTTCAGCCTCGGAAATGTTCTGAGGGATTGCCTTCTTGGTAATTTCCTGCTGTTCCTCGTTGAGAGTAAGGAAAGGCTTTCCGTAGTTCTTCAGTGCGAAATCATCGCGGATCTCGTTAACGGCTTTTACAAGCTCGTTCTGGACTGCGATGTATGCCTGATATGAGGTACCACGGTCGTTCTGGAGAGAGATGACTCCCTTTGAAACCGGATACTGTCCGAAGCCCTCGATGTCGGTCATGGTCTTCTCTGGAAGATTTGGATCGTCGAGAGGGTTTGTGAGGAACTCCTTTACCTTGTCCTTAAGCTGACTGATATCCATAGGCTCACTACCTGCAAGCAGTCTATCAGCTGAGTTGATCTTCACAACGATGATGTTGCGGCGATTAACCTTCTGGTCTTCCAGCTTCTGATTAGGATCAGGCATAGGCGGGAGACGACGTGACAAACCGTTCTGTGATCCCATGGTTGTAGTCATGAGGAAGTAACACAGGAGGAGGAATGCGATGTCTGCTGTAGAACTGGAATTGATCGCAGGTGTTTTCTTCTTGCCCATAGTACCCTATTATCTATTTTTGATTGCAGATACAATCTCGCCGAGAACGATAGCTACGATAGCACCGCCGCCGAGGAAGTAAGTGAGGTTGAGAATAGTGTCAGTAAGCTTAAGAGTTGTAGCACTTGGCTGTTCGGTAGTAAGAGCGACAGCCGGATTACCAGGAGCGAGTACGTATGCAAGTCCGATCACAGCGGCAGCAGCAACGACCACGAGGCCGAGGCTCTTGAGCATGCCCTTTGCGTCATTGCTCAATCCAACAAGGAAAGACACGACTAAAGCTCCGGCAAGTGCTAATCCGAGCATGAGGTAAGCCCAGTAGATGAGAACGTCTACTGCCTGGCCGTCGTTGCTCTCGAAGCCTACGCTCCATCCCCATACGAGGATAGCGACGCTGACCAGGAGAAGCAGCACCATCATGATCTTGAATATTTTACCGTAATTCTTCATTGTCAATGCTTTTTAAGCAATTAATTACTTGTTGTACTTGGTGAGTGCATCAATGAGGCAGATTGAAGAATCCTCCATGTCGATGGTGATTGCGTCAATCTTAGCGAGGATGTAGTTGTAGAACACCTGAAGGATCATAGCTACGATCAAACCGCCGACGGTGGTGATCAAAGCGACCTTCATACCTCCTGCAACGACGTTAGGAGAGATATCACCTGCAGCCTGGATAGCGTCGAATGCCTGGATCATACCGATAACGGTACCAAGGAATCCGAGTGAAGGTGCGATAGCGATGAAGAGTGAGATCCATGAAAGACCGTTCTCCATGTTGCTCATCTGTACTGAACCGTAAGAAACGATGGTCTTCTCAACAACATCGATACCCTGGTCGTAACGGAGGAGACCCTGGTAGAAGATGCTGGCAACAGGACCGCGGGTGTTGCGGCAAACGTCCTTAGCAGCCTCGATACCACCTTCCTCGAGTGCCTTCTCAACCTTAGCAACGAGCTTCTTTGCGTTGGTCTTTGAGAATGAAAGATAAAGGATTCTTTCGATTGCGAGTGCGAGACCGAGGATCAAGCAGATGATGACGAGTGACATGAAGCCAGCACCACCCTCGATGAACTTGGTCTTGAGAGCCTGGGTAAGAGGAACCTCAGGAGCTGCTGCAGTCAGAGCGTCGAGGCCAGTGGCTTCCTGTGCGAAGACTGTTGCTGCAGTGAAGGCATTAACGCCTGCAACTGCCAAAAACATGAAAAACTTTTTCATAACCGTTTTTGAGTGTGTTTAATTAATAATGTATTAAATAGTTACAATATATCGTGCCAAATGGGTACTTTACACCCTACACTAAATTCGCTGCAATTTAGCAAAATATTTTCATTTGACAATTTTTTTTGGATTCAAGAATGCCTGAAAAGGCTCCTCAACGGCTGATTTCACCCTTGAGGTCCTGCTCCATCATGGACTTTACCCAGTCGTTGTCCTGGCTCTTTCCCATGAGTACGAACAGTTTGGCAAGAGCGCTTTCGGTCCTGATGTCATATCCGGTTATGACTCCGGATTCTTTCAGTTTCTTTCCAGTGGCGTAAATGTCCATGTTGACCCTTCCTGCGAGACACTGGGTGACGTTGACGAGTATCTTGTTCATCGAGACTGCCTGGCGGACTATGTCAATGAACCAGTCCCGGCTGATGGCGTTTCCGGATCCATAGGTCTCAATTATGACAGCCCTGGTCTCGGCGCCCAGCAGGATATTCCTTACTACCTGCGGCGTGATGCCGGGATGAATCTTCAGTATGGATACCCTAGTGTCAAGATTTGTGTTGATGGTCAACCCGACGTTCCAGTCTTCTGGGTATCGGATAAGGCGTCTGTCATATCGTATGCTGATGCCTGCTTCGGCCAGCGGTGCGATATCCGGAGACCTGAATGCGTTGAAATTCTCGGCGTCAGCTTTCGTCGAACGGTTGCCTCTGAACAGGAGGGAATCGAAACAGATGCACACTTCCGGAACAATGGAATGACCATTTTCATCTTTTGCCGATGCGATTTCAACCGCCGATACAAGATTCTCCTTGCCGTCGGTGCGCGGACGTCCGATAGGAAGCTGGCTGCCCGTGAAAATGACCGGCTTGGTGAGTCCGTCAAGCATGAAGCTCAGAGCCGCTGCAGAAAAGGCCATGGTATCGGTTCCATGCAGTATCACGAATCCGTCATAGTCGTCGTAGCGGCTGTGGATCAGCCTCGCCAGGTCTACCCAGAACGCCGGTTCGACATCGGAAGAGTCAATGAGCGGGCTGAATGTGTATGCGTCCACCTTGAACGCGAACTTTCCGAGTTCAGGGACCTCTTCGAGAATCTGGCTGAAGTCAAACGGCTTCAATGCCTGATCTTCCGGGTCCTCCTTCATTCCGATCGTTCCTCCTGTATAGATGAGGAGTATCGCGGCCTTGCTGTTCATCACATTCATAAGCTGAAGAGTTTTTCTGCGTTATCTGTGGTCACAGAGGCAACCGTCTCGATGTCTGTACCCTGCAATTCTGCGATCTTGGCCGCGATGTATGGTATGTAGCTGCTCTCGTTGCGCTGGCCTCTGAATGGAACAGGTGTCAGGTAAGGGGAGTCGGTCTCCAGAACGATGCGTTCCAGAGGTATACGCCTTACGGCCTCGGCCAGAGATGCTTTCTTGAAGGTCACGACCCCGCCGACACCGATATACCAGTCTCCGTATTTCATCAGACGCAGGAAGGTCTCGTAGCTTCCGCTGAAAGCATGCAGGTTGCCGCGCAGCCCGAGGTGGCGGCAATCATCCATCACCTTGAAGAAATCATCAGTGGCTTCGCGGAGGTGGATGTTTACCGGCAATCCCCATTCGGCGGCAAGTTCCATCTGTATGCGGAATGCTTCGCACTGCTCGGCGGCAAAATCCTTATTGTAATGGTAGTCCAGGCCTATCTCTCCGACGGCGACGATGTCTTTCCTGTCCTTCCATGCAAGCATACGGTCGATTTCGTCCCTCCAGTCCGCATCCACTGAACCGGGATATACCCCGAGCATGCCCCTGAGTGCTCCTGGATGGCGATCGATCAGTTCGAACATCGATGCTCTTTCTCTGCTGTCGACATCTGGCTGAATCATTATTTCCACTCCTTCGGCTCTTGAACGGGCAATGACTTCGTCGGCCTCGTCTCCGAACATCCGGTCGTAGTTGTGTGTATGTGTATCGATGAATCTCATAACTATGTGGTCAGGCCACAAAGTTACACAATTTTGACGTTGATTGAGCAGCGCTGGAGAAGATCGATGCTGATGATCCCATCGGCTTCCAGCGTCGAGCAGATGGTAGATATTTCCAGGTATGGCATGTCCAGTCTTGCTGAAAGTTCGGAGATGTCTATGTCCCGGTGCTTCCTGATCTCCAGCCCCACCCTGACCATAGAGGATTCTTTCCCGTACCTGTCCTCCAGCTCAGCCCTGAGGTCCTTGGCTCTATGTCTGGACGCTTTCCCGAGCCCAAGAGACTCAATGAATATGCCCAGGTCTGTGATGGGCTCTGCTATCTTCTCCTGTATCAGTTGGTTGCACCCCATTGAACAGTCTTCGTCTATCCTTCCTGGCAGACTGAATACATCTCGTCCATACGAACTCGCCAGCCGGGCTGTTATCATTCCGCCGCCATCCGGCCTGGACTCTATCAGTATGGTCGCCCTGCTCATACCGGCGATTATTCTGTTCCTCCTCACGAAATTGACCTTTGCGGCTCCGGTATCCGGGGGATAATCGCTTGCAAGTGCACAGCCAGGGATTCCCGCAAGCCTTTCGGCGAACCCTCTGTGCCGGCTTGGGTATATCTGATCCAGCCCTGACGGCATTACTCCAATGCTCGTCAGCCCGGCTTCCAGAGCTGCTTCATGCGCACATATGTCTGTGCCTAACGCCATCCCGCTGACTATGCATGGCTTCATTTTCGTCCTTGCCATTGCTTCCACTATCCGCCTGCACCATTCCCTTCCATATGAAGTAAGCCCTCTGGTCCCGACTATCGCTATGCATGGACGCGAATTGAATACTTCGTCGTCTGAGACACAGGATTTTACATACATTCCGACAGGAGCATCGCTGCATTCCTTGAGAAGGCGAGGGTATCCATCGTCAGTGATCGTGGTGAAATGAGCTCCCAGACCTGACATATATTCAATTTCGCGCGCGGCGACCTCGATCTCCCTTGGACCGATACGGTCACAATATTTGGAAAATGGTCCGAACAATCCTCGCAGATCGTCTTCGTTCAGTTCAAAAAGTGCCGATGCTGAACCGAGGTTGTCGATTATGCGGTTCGCAATCTCAGGTTCATAACCGAAGATACGGTTCATCGCACATATGCATATCCTTTCATAATTGCTCATAATGTCCGCAAATTAGTGCACGGGCACAGAAAAAGCCTTGCAAAACTTATATTCTGCAAGGCTTCGTATAGGTTTTTTACCTTTTTTATTTTTTAATCATTCCTTAGATGATCAGCATAGCGTCTCCATATGGTCCGAATCGATAGCCCTCTTCGATTGCAACCTGGTATGCATTCATCACATTCTCGTATCCACCGAAAGCGGCTACCGCCATGAGCATGGTAGACTGAGGAGTATGGAAGTTCGAAACCAGAGCGTCAGGAATCGAGAACTCGTAAGGTGGGAAGATGAACTTGTCGGTCCAGGTGTCTGCCGGATTCACGTTCTTGCTCGGAGAAACCGTGGTCTCGAGAGCGCGGACAACTGTCACGCCGACGCCAACTACCTTGTGGCCGGCGGCCTTGGTGTCGTTGATTTCCTTGGCAGCCTTGTCGCTGATGATCATTCTCTCGGCATCGGTACGATGCTTTGAAAGATCCTCTACGTCAACCTTGCGGAAGTGGCCGATGCCCATGTGTACGGTTACGAAGGACTTGTTGATATCCTTGAGGATCATGCGGTTGAAAAGCTCGCGGCTGAAGTGCAGGCCTGCGGCAGGCGCTGCCACGGCGCCTTCGTTTGCGGCGAAGATTGTCTGGTAGTTCTCCTTGTCCTCAGGGGTGACCTTGGCCTTGACGAACTTTGGCACCGGAGTGTTTCCGAGAGCAAAGAGTGTCTGGCGGAATTCCTCGTACGGTCCGTCATACAGGAATCTGAGGGTGCGGCCTCGCGATGTGGTGTTGTCGATCACTTCGGCAACGAGACCCTCGTCTTCGCCGAAATACAGCTTGTTTCCGATACGGATCTTGCGGGCAGGATCAACGATCACGTCCCAGAGGCGCTGTTCCTTGTTGAGCTCTCTCAGCAGGAAAACAGTGATCTCGGCATTGGTCTTTTCCTTGTTGCCGCAAAGCTTGGCAGGGAAGACCTTGGTGTCGTTGAATACGAAGGTGTCGCCCTTCTCGAAATAATCCAGGATGTCCTTGAACTGTCTGTGCTCTATCTCTCCGCTGTCTTTGTGGAGGACCATGAGCTTGCATTCGTCACGCCATCTTGTAGGTTCCGAAGCGATGAGTTTCCAAGGAAGTTCGAATCTGAATTGTGAGAGTTTCATTTATTCCAAAATAAAGTGTGTACTTTAATTATACGGTAAATAAACAAAAAAGTTTCACACTTTCGCTTCATGGAATACCTCCACTATCGAAGGGAAGCTGCTCTTCAGGAAAGGAGGCAGGCTTGACCTTGCCACCCAGGCTGCGACGGTGATGTCTTCTTCGCGTTGAGGAACAAAGTCCACAGGCTCATCGTATCGCATGTCATACCACCAGGTATGCTTCAGGTGCCAGATCCCATCGCGGATGTAGCAGTGGTCGGTGATGCATATCAGATCGTTGAGTGACAGGTCTCCAAGGCCGGTCTCTTCCTGGACCTCGCGCATTGCAGTGACGCTTATGTCCTCGCCCGGATCCTGGTGGCCTTTTGGAAGGTCCCACCGCTCCCATCGCTTTATCAGCAGATAGTCACCGCGGCGGTTCGAGACCAGTCCTCCGGCTGCGTTGACTTCCTTGAACTCGGAACACAGACTATGGTATGCCTCGTCATCGCCCGGGATATATACCTTGGGCAGCGAAGATGACGCTTCAAACAGCTTCACGAGCTCATGGATTCCTGGCTTTCCTGTGCATCTGTACACTATCGCATTCGGATCGGACAGGGCAGGATCGCCTTCCGGACAGATGATTATGCAGCGGTTCTCGAAGTATATCTTGTGCATATTTTTTGCTACATTTGCAACTTGCAGTCGGATGGCTGCAAAATTAACTGAATGATTTGATTATGGCAAACGAATATAACAGCAAGCACGGCATCGTATCCAAGAGCCCGTTCGAACTCTACATGGCCTTCGTGGACATGAGGAATTTCGTGAACATGCTTCCCGAGGACAAGAGGTCCATGGTAACTGCAGACTATGATTCAATTTCTGCGACCGTCCAGGGATTCAACATCGGTGCCCGTGTAATCAACCGCCAGCCTTATTCACGTATCGACCTTGAGGACAATGGAGCTCCTCTCCATTTCAATGTAAGTCTTTACTTCGATGCGACCACCGATCCAGGCAAGACCGAATTCTATATCAAGCTCAGCGCTGAACTCAACTTCATGATGAAGATGATGATCGGCTCCAAGCTCAAGGATGCTCTGGACAAGATAGTCGATGGACTTGTAGCGGTCTCAGAGGGCCGTATGCCGGAAGGCGTAGACCCGGAGATGATCGAGAAGCTCAAGAAGCAGCAGGGTCTCTGATGGCTACGCTCGACAGTATAGAGCTCAGGAACTCACTTGAGGCATCGCTTGGAACCGAGGCGGCTGCGAAGGCCTTGGAGGCTTTCCGCAGCGATGCTTCCGTCAGCGTGCGCCTCAATCCGTCCAAGCCGACATCCAGCCGCCTTCCGATCCTGGAAGGAGCGACGCCTGTGCCATGGTCGGAGCATGGCTGGCTGCTGGAAAAGCGTCCGCTGTTCACCATGCATCCCCTGTTCCATGCCGGAGCATATTATGTTCAGGACAGTTCTGCGATGTTTGTGGGCTGGCTGTTCCGCCAGATGCTGGATCGCGTGCACGAGGGACGCAAGCTGATGGTGCTGGATCTCTGTGCTGCTCCAGGAGGCAAGACCACCGATCTGGCAGCTTCGCTCAGGGAACGTTTCGGGGATGATTTCATGCTCGTTTCCAATGAGGTCATGAGACAGCGCGCGTCGATACTGTCCGACAATGTCGCAGTATGGGGAGATCCGAATGTGATGGTCACATCTGTGGATCCCAAGGCGTTCGCGCCATACGAGGGCCTGTTCGATATGATTGTCGCAGACGTGCCATGCTCTGGCGAAGGCATGTTCCGAAAGGATGCCAGAGCCGTCGAGGAGTGGTCTCCCGAGAATGTGGAGATGTGTGCCGCGCGTCAGAGACGTATCCTGGCTGATGTATGGCCGGCACTCCGCGAAGGCGGAATCCTGGTTTATTCTACATGTACGTTCGAGAAGTCGGAGAATGACGACAACCTCGAATGGGCGGCGGAGACTCTTGGCGGTGAGATAATAGAGCCGCAGCCGGCGTTCGACGTCAGGATGACCAGGCATGGATACCTCCTGGTTCCTGGAGAGGTCCCCGGAGAAGGACAGTGGGCCGGAGCGATGGTCAAGACATCGTCAAGCGGATTCTGCCCGCGCGCGGACCTGAACCGTCTTCGTCCTCTCAGGTATGGTTTTCCAAAGCCGGAACTCAAGGCTGGAAAGGAGATTCCGAATCCCGACGCGGCGTTGTGTATCGCACTGGACAGAAATTCCTATCCGATGGTCGAGGTTGACAAGCTTACAGCTCTGCATTACCTCCACCGCGACACGATAGTGCTTCCTGATGCCCCGAAGGGATATCTGGTGCTGACATATCGCGGACTTCCTGTCGGCTTCGTCAAGAACCTCGGCAGCCGCTGCAACAATCTTCATCCGCAGTCACGTAGAATCAGAATGGATATCAATATAGAATAATGAAAAGAATCATACTGGCAATAGGCATGCTCGCAGCTTGTGTTTCAGCTGTGGCTCAGAATACATCGGAAGAGTTCGTCCGCAGGTACAATGCCCTCGTGAAGAACGTCGGAGTTGACGGAGTAGGCGTCGAGACCCTTCTTGACCGTTGGGAAAAGGCTTTCCCGGACGATGTCGAGATGCTGACAGGCAGATTCAGTTACTATTTCACCAAGTCACAGAGCAGCCAGGTGATCCAGAAGAATGCCGACAAGTTCATGGGACAGAAACCTATGCTCGCTCTAAAGGACTCAC
This sequence comes from Bacteroidales bacterium, assembly GCA_024402135.1. GTDB lineage: Bacteria > Bacteroidota > Bacteroidia > Bacteroidales > UBA932 > Cryptobacteroides. Next base: position 118,388 of record JAKSJN010000003.1, on the reverse strand, counting down.
TCGGAAATGACGTCAACTATTTCCAGGAGTATTTCTACGAGGACTCACTCTTCGCCATGGCGTCTTCAGCCATCGACAAGGCGATCAGGCTGGAACCGGCCAATCTGAACCTGCGTTTCAATAAGTTCAACTCTCTCATGGCCTATGAGAAGGAGAACCCGGATATGACGACAATGGCTATATCCGGTCTTATCGATTACATAGGATCCAACAGGAACAACGGCTGGAAGTTCAACGGAGAGGATGCGGATGAGGATCTTATCAAAGCCGCCATCCAGGAATATTGCCTCAGCCTGTATACAATTGCCAGCCCGTCGGCATTCGAGTCGTTCAGGAAACTCTCCGAGAGAATGCTAGTATGGTATAAGGATGATCCTATGTTCCTTGACAACATCGGAACATACTGGCTTATCGCCAGAAAGGACAGCAAGCAGGCTCTCAAATGGTACACAAAGGTACTCAAGAAAAATCCTGATGACTACACTGCAATCAAGAACTGCGTCCTTATGGCCCGCAATGACAAGAACGTGAAGCTTGAGAAGAAATATCTTCCGGCTTTGGTCAGGAATGCAGCCAGCGACAGTGAAAGGGCCCAGGCTCAGGCCCGTCTCGATGCACTTGCCAAAAAGTAGATGAATGCATCCGGTTTCATAGCGGGACGGCTTCGTTTCAAGGGAAAGATGGCGATGATATGCATAGCCATCTCGTTCCTTGTCATGATCATTTCCGTCTCGATATCATCCGGATTCCGTAATGAGATCCGCAGGGGAGTCGCATCCTTCTGTGGTGACATACAGCTTTCGCCGCTGGACATGAATTATATCAGTGAGGAGTCTTCCATTTCGTCCAGCCCATCATTCCTGCCGAGCATTCTGAATGTCGACGGCGTCACAGGTGCAGAACCTGTCATCTACAGGGCAGGTATAGTAAAGTCTGGTGAAAACATTCATGGAGTGCTTTTCAAGGGTGTCGAGGGACGTGATTCACTCGGTGGTCTGGGAGTAAGCATTCCATCCCGGCTTGCAGACATGCTGTCGCTCAAGGTCGGCGACCCTATGCTGACATATTTCGTTTCGGAAAGAGTCAAGGCCCGCCGGTTTACCGTCAAGGATATCTATCCAAGTCTGCTGGACGTTGATGACAATCTCTTGGTCTATGCAGGACTGCAGGACATGCAGAGGCTTAACGGATGGGACAGCACCAGGGTATCATCATTGGAGGTCAGCCTTGCAGAAGCATACCGTCCGGCTCTGCTGATGACGGCGGCAAAGGACGAGGTCGGCTCGATAGCCTTGCTTGAGCAGGGGGATGATGATGACACGATGGTGGCGACTTCGGTCATGGACCGCTATCCTCAGTTGTTCGATTGGCTCAATCTCATCGATTCAAACGTGCTGCTGATCCTTGTGCTGATGACGGTAGTTGCAGGTTTCAATATGATTTCCGGCCTGCTCATCCTGCTTTTCCGAAGCATCTCCACAATAGGTCTTCTAAAGTCCATGGGAATGACAGACAAGGCCATTTCATCTGTATTCCTCAGGGTTTCGTCAAATCTTGTACTGAAGGGGATGCTGATCGGAAACGGACTGGCGCTGCTGTTCTGCCTTGTGCAGGGGACAACTCATTTCATAAAGCTCAATCCCGTGAACTATTTCATTTCTTACGTTCCGGTCTTTGTGAATGTTCCTTTCATTCTGGCGGCGGATCTGATTTCGTATCTGGTCATCATGCTGCTGCTCCAGCTTCCGTGCCGCTTCATATCAAAGGTGGATCCTGCCCAGACTGTAAGAGTCCGCTAATCCTCCGTGGGACATATTGCCTTGAAGCAATCGTAATATGACAAGACCTTGTTGACGAAAGAAATGGTCTCGTTGCCGTTGAAGGCCCTCATTGTGGAATCGGTGGTGGACATCATGCTGAATTCGGGGATATGTGCTGCTACCGAATCCCAATGAGAAGGATCAGCTCCTTTCGATTCGGCGAACTCAATGCATTGGCTGATTCTGCTGTCACCTGCGTTGTACGCTGCGAGAGTGAACTTCTCAAGTTCGGCAAGGTTGGCAGATCTGGCCCTGAAGATGTCTTCCAGACGTTCCAGCAACCTGGTTCCGGCCATGATGTTCTGCTCCGGATCCAGATAATTCTCGCATCCGTAGTATCTGCGTATGTTCGGCATCAGCTGCATCAGTCCGCGCGCACCACGCGGTGAACCTGCATTTATGTTAAAACGCGATTCCTGGTACATAAGTGCGGCAAGCAGCCGCCAGTCCCATCCAATAGAATCGGCGTTTGCCTTGAGAATCTCGTCGTAAGGCGTGATATGGCTTCGTCTGACGCCGTTCTCTGCGAGCCTGTGTGGATGAAGCGGTGTCATGAATACGGAACGTACGCTGTCGTCCATCTCGGATCCGATGTATCCGTGCATCCATGCCGACAGTTCTTCATGACGTCGTGGATCATCGCTCCTGACCGTCCATACGGCGATGCTGTCAATGATGTTACTGTATGATATGCTGTCATTCGCCGAGACCCTGGATGGCTCGAGAACCACGATGTCAGCGGCTCCAAGCAGCAATGAATCCAGCGGGTCGGAATGCATGGAGGCGGACCTGATCTCAATCTCAGCGTTCACGCAGGAGGCAAATTTCTTCAGAAGGTCATAATGGTATCCTGTAACCCTGGCGCTGCTGTTCTGCCGGTCGATCTGGTTCAGCTGGATAATGGCATGGAGACTGCGTCCCTCGTAGAACGATGGCGAGTCATCATTATTGAACAGGCGTTCGAAAAAACAGATGAATATGACAGTGGCTGCCACCGCCGTCAGAAAAAATGTCCAGCTCCTTTTCATGGCTTACCTGTTGCTGCTTTGACGTAAGCCGCCCGGTGCAGATCCTGGAGAACCTCCCTGAGCCCTTCCGGCTCTGGAACCCCGGTTTGTCCTGCCGGAACTGTTGTTGGAAGATGGCTTTTCCATCGCGTCAGGACTGATTCTGCCAGGCTGTGTATAGAAAGGCCAGTAGATTCCGAACTTCACGGCACTCTGCGACTGAATGAAGTGGTGCGCGCTGAAATAGTCATGCTTGTCGAACAGAGTCTGGGTGGCGTTGAGGTATTTGACGAAGATGCAGGCTCTCTTCCACTGGATGTTGACGAAAGCGTCAACGTATGGGCCGTTGTTGTATTTTTCTTCAACCTGGTTGTGGAATACTCCGAGTTCAGGATTCCAGGCAGGGGAGTACCACTTGGTATTCCAGAAGGCATCCGCTCCGATCTGCATCTGCATCACACCTTTCTCGATCTCCAGCTGGGCATACCAGCGCGCATTGATCGCAAAGGTTGGAAGAGGCAGCACTTCTTGATTCGATGACAGCTGGAAGAGACCCCGGTTGTCGAAATGGAATGCTCCGATCCTGATGTTCTTCTCGAGACTTGCGCTGAAAACGCTCATTGGAACGCTGTTCTGACGGACGATGCCGAGAGTATCGTAGAAGATATTGTTGGCGAGCAATGCATATCCCGCTTCAGCTCTGGTGTTCCAGTGAGGTATGTCAAGTTCTCCGCTTATCCGGGTGGTGGATATCTTCTTGAAATCGTTGTCCCAGCGGAAGTGGTTGCTGAACATGTGCTGGACATAGAACTCGGGCTCGTCCAGGCTGGTCTTGAAGTGTGCGGCGATGGTCAGAGGACTGGTACGTGCACGACGGAACGGATGTGCCACCAGCTTTGCGTTGGCGGCCAGATCCATGTCGCTGAATTCCTTGCCCAGGAATACATAGTTGCCGGAACCGTCCCAGCTGATGCCGCCAGGAAGGTTACCCTCCACTCCTGCATATGCGTAAAGCGAGTTCCATATCTCGTTTCTTCCCTTCTTGACGAAACCTGGCTCCGGGGAGTGATAGCTGAGGAGCCTGTCGCCGATGCCGACGTTGAGCTTTGATACTATTCCGTCTTCGGACCATGGCTGGAGCCTTATGAATGCCTTGTTCTCGAAACGCATGACGCGAAGGGAGTCGCTGGCACCCATAGGGTTGATGAAGAAGTTCCCGTTGTAGAAGTCTTTTCCTGCAGAATTTGCGGAAGCCTTCACTTCGTCGACATATTTTCTGGTGTAGACCGAGTACTCGGAACTGTGGCCTATGAATGCTGTCGTTATGTTGCTGTCATCCATAGTCTGCTCTTCCTCGGTACTTGTGGTGTCCTTCTTCATGAGGAAGGTGAATGGAATCCTGTACTGCTGGTCGAGGAAGAGAGTGTTCTTCTTGATCTTGCTTGATGCCTTGGCCAGTGCCACGCCGATCTCCATCGCATCGACTGTTGTGTCACGTATCCACTTGTTGTCCAGGATTCCTCCGTTCTCGGAGCGGCTGACTGCGTTGTAGATGTAGCCTGCGTGAAGAAGGTGACGCTTGCCGACCCTGTTGACGCTGACGGATACGTTCTTGTTGGCAGTGGTCTCTTCGTTGAGCATTCCGCCGCCGCCATATCTGTCGTAGGTCAGGGTATAGTTGAGGTCAGGCCAGATGTTCTGGCTGGTCATGATATGCAGGTTGTCGGACTCCTTCTGCTGGTTGGCGAACAATGTTCCGGTGTATCCCAGTTCGGTATATGGGGTCTTGGTATTGTACATCGGCAGCGTCGACGGATTCCAGCTCCAGCTCTCCTGGGCCTCATAGAAGCTGACATTCTCCCCGCTTTCGCGTCTGAACCAGTTATACTGCTGCACAGGCGAACCTGCGACACCGAGCCATGTCGCGTTTACATCCTTGCGGAGGAACGGATAATCGTGGAACCGGTAGTTGAAACTCGTGTCTACCGGCTGGATGTCCAGCTTGTGGAACTCCCTGTCATGGGTCCATCTGACAATTCTCTTGTAGTGCAGGCTGTCAGGCAGTGCAAATGTCTCGAGGACACGAGGAGTTGAGGCAACTATGCTGTCCCTGACTGACTGGAGGCTGTCCTTGCGCTCTTTCTTGCGGTTCATCGCAGCGACCTTGGCCTTGGCCAGCTGTTCCATGTCGTACTTTTTCCTGCCGTTCTTGTCCAGGGACGCATACCATGCATCGAACTCTGCCTTCGCCTTGATTACCGAGTCGGCGGCGTAGAGAGAATCCAGCTTCGGCCAGTCGAGGCTGTCGCCGGCAGCGATGAGGGTATCCCGCACCCATCGGTGGGTCAGCGAGTCGGTCAGCGCAGCATAATAGCGGTAACGGAAAGGATCGGTTGTGCGAAGCTCCTCCGGGACATGGACGGTGTCGCGGTAGAGCACGACAGGGATGGTGTCTTCCAGAGCGACACTGTCGCTGAAAGCAAACGCCAGGCTGTCATCTGCAACAGCAGCAGTCACACCTGACTGGATGCTGAAATCCTCGGCGGTCCACAGAGCCTTGTATCCGTCGTGGCGGTAGATTACGGTGTCAGGGGCAGCCGTCTCGGCAAGGTCAGGCACATGGTATTCATGCACCCTTCCGGCATCGGGGCCGATAGTGTGCATCGCGGTCAGCGTGACAACGGCTGCCGGAAACCATATTTTGGACATGAATGCCTTCATAACCTAATCTACAAATGTACGCACTTTTCAGCGCAATCCCAAATGCCTGTTCCGGCTGTTTGAATTGACTGCCGGAATTGCTATATTTGACAATTCAAAAGACAGACATGAACAGACTTCAGAACCTATTCTTCTCGTATACGGGCAAGCAGGCCGAAACGGTCAATGAGCTTACCTCGTCAGGCAGCAACCGCCGCTATTACAGACTCTCGTCGGGATCCATCTCGATTATTGGTGTGGTTGGAACGAATGCTGAAGAAAACAAGGCCTTCATCGAGATCGACCGTCACTTCCTTACCAAGGGAATCAAGGTTCCCAAGGTGCTGGCAATCAGCGATGACATGATGGCATACATCCAGGAGGATCTGGGTGACGACCAGCTCTACAAACTGGTGGCTCACGGAAGGGAAAGCGGTGAGTACAGTTCGTATGAGTGCGCTCTTCTCTGCAGGACCATGGAGATGCTCCCAAAGATCCAGTTCAAGGGTGGCGCGGGTCTTGACTATTCGAACTGCTATCCTGACAGCGCATTCAACGAGAGGATGGTCATGTTCGATCTGAACTACTTCAAGTACTGCTTCCTCAAGGCGACTGGACTTGAGTTCAACGAGGTCCGTCTCCAGGACGATTTCGATAAGCTGCGTGACGATTTGATGGAGGACATCGGAGAAACATTCATGTACCGTGACTTCCAGGCCCGCAACGTGATGGTCAAGGACGGAGAACCTTACTTCATCGACTTCCAGGGCGGCCGCCGCGGTCCTATCTACTACGATGTGGCATCATTTGTATGGCAGGCTCGTTCTCGCTATCCTGACGATCTCAAGCAGACCCTCATCGAAACATACCTCCGTGCTCTCAAGGGATACACCACAGTTGACGAGGCGGAGTTCTACAGGAAGCTCCGTATGTTCGTTCTGTTCAGGACAATGCAGGTTCTCGGAGCTTACGGCTACCGCGGATACTTCGAGAAGAAGCCACACTTCCTCGGCAGTATCCCGTTCGCTCTGTCCAACCTGCGCAGACTGCTCAAGACTCCTTTCGAGCGCTATCCATACCTGAATGAGACTCTCTTCCGCCTGACCCAGATGCGTCAGTTCAACGAACTTGCAGAAGACAAGCGTCTCGAGGTCCATATCTGCAGTTTCTCATACAAGAAGGGCATACCTGTGGACAACAGCGGAAACGGCGGCGGATATGTTTTCGACTGCCGCTCGATCAACAATCCCGGCAAGTATGAACATTACAGGCAGTTCACCGGCCTGGACCAGGAGGTCATCAAGTTCCTGGAAGATGACGGAGAGATCCTTACCTTCCTCGACAGCGTCTATGCCATCGTCGACAGCCATGTGAAGAGGTTCATGGAGAGAAAGTTCACCCATCTTCAGGTCTGCTTCGGATGTACAGGCGGACAGCATAGATCCGTTTATAGCGCCGAGCACCTCGCCGAGCATCTTCAGAGCAAGTATGACGTCAAGATTACCCTGCATCACAGAGAGCTTGACATAGAAAAGGTTTTCTGATGAAAGCGATGATATTTGCGGCTGGACTCGGTACGCGTCTGAAGCCGATAACCGACAGCATGCCCAAGGCTCTTGTACCAGTCGAGGGCAAGGCACTGCTGGAACGTGTGATGAGGAAACTCATGGATGCTGGAGCTGACAGTTTTGTGGTCAATGTCCATCATTTTCCTGACCAGATCAAGGATTTCCTCGCAGCCAATGACAATTTCGGGGCAAAGGTCGCCGTGTCGGACGAACAGCCAGATGTCCTGGAGACGGGCGGAGGTATCCTGAATGCAAAGGAGCTGATCCGCGAGGCGGGTGACGAGGAAGGCTTTCTCGTCCATAATGTGGACATCCTTTCCAACCTTGATGTCCGTTCGTTCGTGTCCCAGGTTCGCCCGGAGGCTCTCGCAACTCTTCTAGTGAGTGAGCGCCAGACTCAGCGATATTTCCTGTTCAATGACGAAATGCGGCTTGTCGGATGGACCAACATCGCCACAGGCGAAGTCCGCAGCCCATTCCCCGACCTGGATGTCGAGAAGTGTCACAAATATGCCTTCGCCGGTGTGCACTACATTTCTGACAAGGTTTTCGAAGTCATGGAAGATCTCGGTTACGAGGGCCGTTTCCCTATCGTCGATTTCTATCTGAAAGCGGCAGGCACCCATCCGATCTACGGAGTGGCACCTGCCGGTCTAAAACTTATGGATGTAGGCAAGATCTCTACTCTTGAATCATGTCGCAGTTTCCTTGCGGAGATTGGAGAGAGATAGTCTGGAACTTCTTCACGAAGAAATACATGTATGCAGCACTGGCGACGAATAGCACCAGGAAAGGAACTATGCCCATGACCTCCCACAGTGCCATGTCGGACATATCCTCAGGGATGACGTGTGCAAGGAGCAGGGCGAGGCTGTTGTTCACGCAGTGCATAAGCATGGTAAGACTGAGAGAACCGGTCTTGTAATAGACGTATCCGAGCATGAAGCCGACAGCAAAGGCGTTGAGCCCCTGCCACAGGTTCATGTGAATGACTGCAAAGAACAATGCCGAAGTTGCGATGGCCCAGTACGGGTTCATTGTGCGTCCCTGGCTGTCTCTATGGTTCAGCAGACCGCGGAGGACCATACCGCGGCATAGCCACTCCTCGAAAAGAGGCGCCATGATGCTTACACTGAGGAAATTCATCCAGAGAGTTCCTTCCGTCATGTTTGCAAGCGCATTCTCCAATGCTTCAGGCATCTCGGGAAGAGCCTGGTTGACAGGCTCCATTATCACGGAGAACGCAGGCACGGCGACTGCGGCCAGGACGGCTGACATGATGCCGCCGACCGGCTTGAAATTGCTGCTGTTCAGTTTGTATCCCGGGTCGAACGCGGCATTGTGCTGGCTGGCAGCCTTGCTGTACATCATCGCAGGGATAAACATCAGCGGATATGTGATGAGGATGGCATACTCTTCTCCAAGATAGGTATTGCACAGAAGCATCACCGGAACGCCGATGACTGTGCCTACAAGTATGAGTGCGAGCAATACGAACATTCCGCTGACTCCCGGAACATACCAGGAGTAGGTAGAGAAAAGGTCATAGTTGCCTCTCTTTCTTGTTCGTGGTGTTACGAAAGGAACCATTATTTCCGGTACAAAGGTGAAGGGTATGTTCCGTTGTCAGCAAGTTCCTGGAACTTTGCAACTACGCCTGGACGGTCCTCCTTGAATGTCACGCCGAACCAGTGCGAGTCGGTAGAAAGCACTTCAGTGCGTCCCTCGCCGGACTTGATCATGCAGTCGATTGCGTATGGAATGTAGTATTCCTTCTTGAGCTCGCTGATGTTCTGCTCGAGGAAGGTGTCGAAGATCTTCTCGCTCTTCTCGAAATAGTCAGGGGTGAATCCCCACATGTTCATGGAGCAGAGTGCCTTTGCATCCAGATCGACATGAGCGCCGGTATTCGAGTTGTCGCCGCGTACGTTTCCGTCCTCTTCTCGCATGATGTTGTGGTGCTCGACGATGTCGGTGAGACTCATCTCGGCGTCGTATGAACATATTCCGCGTGATACTCCACCTGATTCCGAGAGTGTGTTCTCAAGGCAGAATCCGACGATGCAGTATGTTCCCTTGCTGTCAGCGTGTGCGCGAAGCCAGTCTCCGAGCACCTGGAAGGACTCGCGGCCGTAGAAGTCGTCGCCGTTGATGACTGCGAAAGGCTCCTTTACAACGTCCTTTGCCATGAGTACGGCATGGGCGGTTCCCCAAGGCTTCTGACGCTCAGGGTTGAGTGTGAAACGGGCCGGAATCTTGTTGAGTTCCTGGGTTACGAACTGGAACTGGAGTGGCTCTCCATCCACGCACTTTACTCCGCTGTATTTTTCCTTTACAATCTGTTCGAACTGATCCTTGAAATACTCTCTGACGATGTAGACCACCTTGCCGAATCCGGCAAGTACTGCGTCATGTATAGAATAGTCGATGATGGTTTCTCCGTTAGGTCCGAGGCCATCCATCTGCTTCAGTCCGCCATAGCGGCTGCCCATTCCGGCAGCAAGGACAACAAGTGTTGGTTTCATTGCAAATTTCAATTAGATATCTTGACAAAAATAACTAATTTTGCCGAAATGCTTTTTATTCCGAGATGGGCTTTTTGAGAAAATTCTGGAACTGGCTGTTTGTCGAGGATGAAAACGGAAGCAGCTTCCGCCGTTTCGCTGCAGTCATAACCGTATTCATCGCATTGCTTGTACTTGTGTTTAACGAGGACAATCTGTATCGTTGGATCAAGGCAGGTATCGAGATCAGGAACCAGGAAAGGCAGAAAGAATGGTATATGGGTGAGATCGAGCGTCTCGACACCGAGATTGAAACCCTCAAGAACGACAAGGACTCACTCGAGAAATTCGCAAGGGAGGAGTTCCTCTTCGCCGCTCCTGGCGAAGATGTCTACATCGAAGAATAGTTTCTGTACAGTTCCACAGCCTGGCGGGCCTCGGCTACGTCATGTACTCTCAGTATGTCAGCTCCGTTCAGGAGTGCGACAAGGTGCATCGCCGTCACAGCCGGGAGCGATTCGGCTGGGGTTATTCCAAGTGGACGATATATGAAACTCTTACGGGAGATTCCGACCAGGATCTTCCTGCCAAGTTCGCAGAACCTGTCCAGCTCCCTCATCATCGTGTAGTTCTGACCGACGTTCTTGGCGAATCCGAATCCCGGATCGAGTATCCAGTCCTTTATTCCTGCTTTCTCAGCCTTGACCGCGAATTCCTTGAAGTATTCGACAACCTCGCCGGTGACATCATCATAATTGCAGAGGGTCTGCATCGTCTCGGGATTGCCGCGCTTGTGCATTGCGACATATCCTAGCCCGAGACGTCCTACTGTCTCCAGCATGGCTGGGTCATCCTCACCGGCAGAGATGTCGTTGACTATGTATCTGCGTCCCAGAAGGTCGGCTGCTCTTTCTGCGACCTCGCTGCTGTATGTATCGATGGAAATGCAGACTGAAGGATCGATGACCTTCAGGACCGGTTCCAGCCTCTTCCATTCCTCGTCAGGAGTGACACCCTTGGAACCGGGACGTGTGGAAACCGCTCCAAGGTCAATTATGTCGGCGCCGCTGTCAAGGATTGCCATGTTGTGGCGGCTGGGTGCGTAGAATGAATCATCGTTGAGGTTGATGATTCCCATTATCTGTATTTCTCTGTCTGGACGTATCATATTGCCGTGATTTGTCAGGATGCTGTATTGCTATGACGCTGTAATGCTCGGCAATTTACCATATTTTTCATTACTTTTGCAATAATCATCGATAATAGATATGCTGACAGTCCTCGAAGGCCTGGACGGTGCCGGAAAGTCAACCCAGGTCAAGAAACTTAGACAATACCTTGAAGAAAGATGCGGCGGAGTGGAATACATCCACTTTCCACGCTATGACGCCCCTGTGTATGGCGACCTGATCAGCCGTTTTCTCCGCGGAGAATTCGGTGACAACAACTCCGTCCATCCTCAGCTTGTTGCCCTTCTTTTCGCCGAGGACCGTCATGGAGCAGCTCCCGGGCTCAAGGCATCTCTGGCAGAAGGTCGTGCAGTACTTCTGGACAGATATGTCTATTCCAATATAGCATACCAATGCGCAAAGCTGGAAGATGCCGGAGAGGCGGAGACCCTTCGAAACTGGATTTTCGAGACTGAATATGGTCCATTCGGACTGCCGCGCCCGGATCTCAACATCTTCCTGGACGTGCCGATCAGTTTCGTTGAGGGCAATCTCAATGCAAGCCGCCAAGGTGATGACCGCAGCTACCTGGCGGGCAGCAAGGATATCCACGAATCTGACATGGCGTTCCAGCGCAAGGTCCAGGCGATGTACAGGCGCCAGGCAGAACTGGATCCAAACTTCATCAGCGTTGACTGCAGTGATGAGAACGGGGACATGGCATCGGCGGAAGTGATCTTCGAGCGTATAAAGGCTGTGGTTGACAAGCATCTGGGTCTATGAACAATACAAGACAGCCGTTGAGACGTGTCTGCGCCGTCCTGATCGGAATCGTGTTTTTTGCAGCAGGACTCCTCAAACTTCAGGACCCGGTCGGCGCCGGACTGGTAGTGAAGGAGTACTTCAGTTTCTTCCACGTCTCCTTCCTTGACGTCCTTTCAAAGCCATTGGGAACTTTGATGGCGTTTGTCGAGACGGTCTGCGGTTTCATGCTGATGGCCGGAGTCGCCCGCAAGGCTACTGCGATGCTCACGATGGCACTCACCGCGTTCTTCACATTGATTACCATACTTCTGGTGATCTTCAATCCTGTCATGGACTGTGGCTGTTTCGGCGAGGCTGTCCATCTCTCGCATGTCCAGACTCTCATCAAGAACATCGTCATCTGTGCGCTGTGTGCAGCGGCCTTCCTGCCTCTCGGAAAGATCTCCGAAAGGCCTGATGCCGTCAGGACCCTGGCGACGATCGCCGTTGTCATAGCTCTGGCTTTCTTCGGTGTGTGGTCATGGCTGCGTCTTCCTTCTGTCGACTTCATGGCCTTCAAGCCCGGCGCGATATTGCGAGTTGCGTCCGAGGATGCTTCTTCCGATACCCTTTTCATCTACACCCGAGGAAGCCAGGAGGGGGCCTTCACAAGCAACCGCATGCCGGACTCGACCTGGACGTATCAGCGCCTTGAGGCATCCGGTGCAGATGAGTATTTTGCCGGTGGGGACCGTGTCGACCTGCCTGTCCGCAATATTGATGGAGATTATTGTGACGTGCAGCTTGCTTATGGAAATGTCGCTCTTTTCAGTGTGTATGACGATATGTCAACTGACAAGTGGATGGAACTCTCAGATGCTGTTGCAGAGGCCTCGGCGGCCGATTTTACGTGCTTTGTGCTTATGCCGGACGCTGAACTTGCGCCTATGGATCTGTCAGATTATGCCTTGTCCGCCGATCGCAAGACCATTCTCATGCTGAACCGCTCAAACGGAGGCGCTACATGGCTCAGGGACGGCGTGGTTATCCGCAAATGGGCGTCATCCCAGATCCCTGACATGGACGGCTGGTTCAAGACAATAGAAAAAGACGCAGACGCTGCACGTATGGATTATATCCGTAACGGCCGTCTCCGTCTCGAGGGCTTCGCCCTTTATTCAATGCTTCTGATGATTCTATAGAATCGTCTTCACGTAGTTCTCAAGATCAGGGGTGAGCTTGCCCTTGCCGATTGCATCCCTAAGCTCGTCCTTTGTCCAGAAACGTCCTCCGTCGGTCTCGGCGGTAGGGTTTACTGGGCCGTCCCAGACAGCAGTGTACAGGTATACGAACTCCCTTTCCACAGGATTGTCCATGATGTAGGTTCTGACGAACTTCGGCTTTGGACCGGTGATTCCAAGCTCCTCTTCCATCTCCCTCTGGAGAGAATTGTCCGGCTTTTCTCCGAAGCCGATATGTCCGCCTACTGCGGTATCCCATTTGCCCGGCTGGGTCTTTTTCCACTCGGGGCGTTTCTGGAGATACAGCTCTCCCTTTGAATTGTACAGCTGGAGATGCACCACAGGGTGAAGAAGCCTGCTGCCGTCATGAACCTGGAAACGGGCAGCGCTTCCGATGGTCACTCCTCGCTCGTTTACAATAGGAAGACGCTCCATGGGATCTTCGGTAACCTGAGGCTCGGCCAGAGGTCTTGAACTCCCGTCCTTTTCCTGGACGGCGGGAATTTCTATCTCTATGGTCTTTGTATCCTTGCTGACAGAAGATTTGGCCACAGATGTCTCCTGTATGGTGACGGTGGCGCCAGTACTTTCAGAACCTGATGACAGGGGAGTGGCGCTGATTGCAAGAATCTCTATGCTGTCCTGTCCCTTGGGACCTTCACAGGCAATCTTTTCACCTGCGGAATGTCCCAGAAGGTTCTTTGCGAGTGGCGCGATGAAGGATACCAGCGACTTGGACGCATCAGCCTCGTCGACTCCTGTTATTCTTACGGTGAAGTCCTTCCCTCCTCGTCTGAAAGATACCCAGTGGCCAAAAGCGACCTTGCTGCAGTCTTCTGGGACTTCCTGGAGCCTTGCGCTGCGTATGCGCTCGTCCACAAGGGCAATCCTGGCAGCAAGCCAGTTCGCGGTGACGCGGTCTGTGGCTGACTTCTTTTCGTCCTCGAGCTCCTTCATTTCGTTCTGGAGGGCTTCGAGGCCGCTGGCGGTCACATAATTCGGCATTCCTTCGGGCAGATATGCCCTTGGAGCGACCATAGGGGTCTCTTCCTGGTCTCCGTCTTTTACGAATCCTCTGCTCATTACTTTTACTTGGTACTCTGTAATCCCTTGTTGTGCTTGGTCTCCATGCGGCTCTCAACCACGTTGACAACGAAGTCGCCGAGCTTTTCGCACTCCTTGACGATATCCATGTAGTGGACACCAAGTTGGTATGAATACATTTTGTTGTCTACGTCGCGGATGTTGGAGGCCTTGAGCGACTGGTAGAGCTGATTCATCTCATTCTCGATATTGAAGCATGAATGGTAGTCGCTGATATGGCCTTCGAGTACCTTGATCATGTTCTCCATAGAGGCCCTGGAAAGGCTTATCATCTGCTGGAGATTAGCCTTCTGGGACTCGGTGAATTCCTCTGTGCCGTTATGCTTGTGCGAGAGAGTCCGGGCAATGTGGTAGCAAGAGTCTCCGATGCTCTCGATTTCCGAGATTTCCCTGAGCATGTCACGTATGCTGGCCTTTGACTCAGATGACAGACGACCGTCTGAAACTCCGTCGAGGTACTTCGCGATCTCGATCTCCATATTGTCGGAAATCTGCTCGTATTTCTCTACGCGGGCAAATACCTTGGCAAAGTCGGCAGCCTTCTCGGTATCCATGAGGTCGTTGAGCATGTCGAACATGCGAAGGGTACGCTCAGCATAGTTGTTGATCTCCTTGCGCGCCTCGAAGATTGAAAGCTCGGCGGTAGAGAGAGGACCGGCCGAAATGAATCTGAGGCGGAATTCGTCTGCCTCCTCGCGCTGGGGGATGATGCGGCACACCAGTTTCTCGATAGGTTTGATGAAACCGATAAGGATGATCACGTTGCATACGTTGAACGATGTATGGAACGCTGCAAGCACGAAGCTTAGCTGTGCAGGGTCGGCGCTGCTGGAAGTAGGGTCATAGCCGACAAGTCCGCATACCATGTTGATGAACGGCTTGAAGATGCAGAGAACCCAAAGTACTCCGAATACGTTGAACACGAGATGGGCCATGGCCGCACGTCGTGACTGGACGTTTCCGGTGAGAGCAGCGATGTTCGAGGTGATGGTTGTACCGATATTTTCACCCATTACCAATGCGATACCCTGATAGATAGGAAGGGCTCCGCTGGTACAGAGGATCATTGTGATTGCCATGACGGCTGCAGAACTCTGGACACAGAAAGTGAGCACCCCACCGAGTACAAGGAAGAGCAGGGTAGAGGCGAAACCCCATGAACCGGTGACGGTGAAAAAGTCAATCACACCTTGCTGGTGTCCGAGGTCCATCGCAATGGCATTGTCGCGCAGCGATCCCAGACCAAGGAACATGAATGCAAGACCGAAGATGAATTCACCTGCAGACTTCTTTCCACTGGTCTTCGAATAGATGAAGACGATAGCCAGTATGAACAGAGGCCACACGAGGTCAGCCATCGAATAGTTGAAACCTGCGGACATGATCCACGCTGTCATGGTGGTACCGATGTTCGCACCCATGATCACCGAGATGGCCTGGGAAAGCGCCAGCAGACCGGCGTTCACGAAGGATACGGTCATGACCGTGGCCGCGGTCGAGCTCTGGATGGCGGCTGTGATGAATGCGCCGGTGATGAGTCCTGTGAATCTGTTTCTTGCAGCGGCACCGAGCACTTTTCTGAGCTGGTTGCCCGCCATTTTCTGGAGACCCTCGGACATGGTCTTCATACCGAACATGAAGAGCGCAAGAGAGCCGAGGAGTTTCAAAAAGATGTAAAGCATGAGAGTATGATTGGTACTGTGTTGCCGATCTGTGCTATCTGATGTCCATTACGTACGGGAGAGAAGCGAACATATAGCTTCCGTTCTTCTTTTCCCATGAACGGTTGAGGTCCCAGAGGTACTTTGCAGTCGATTCGAATGGGGTGCCCTTGAAGAGCTTGACCTCCGGAGAACTGCTTCCCATCATTTCCATGAGCATCTCCATGGTGGTCTGAGGTTTAGGGAACTCCTCCACTCTCCATGAGTCGAGCGAGTCGCTTGAACCGTCAGCCATGTAAGCTGCGCAGTGGATTGCGTCCTCGAGGGTTCCGATCTCGTCCACGAGGCCGATCTTGATAGCATCGCTTCCTACCCATACGCGGCCCTGTGCGATGGAATCCACATAATCAGGCTCGAGCTTTCTGCCTTCCGATACGATGGATACGAATCTTTCGTAGATATCCTCTACGGACTGCTGCATGTAAGCGGTCTCGGCAGCGTCAAGCGGACGCATCAGGCCGAGCATGCCGGAGTGGCTGCTGGAACCTACGGTGGTGATGTTGACGTGTGCGATATCCCTGATGGTTCCGCTGAAGTCAGGAATCATGCTGAATACTCCGATTGAACCGGTGAGGGTGCTGGCATCTGAGTATACCCTGTCACAGTTGGTGGAAATCCAGTAACCGCCGGATGCGGCATAGTCACCATACGAAGCGATCACAGGCTTGTCCTTGCGGAGCAGGTCGAGTTCAGCCTTGATCTTTTCGGCTGCAAGGACAGCACCGCCAGGGGAGTTGACACGGAGGACGACGGCCTTTATGGTAGAGTCAGCACGGACCTTCGCGATGATAGATGCAAAGCGGTCTCCGGCAACGTCTGCTGAGCCGTTTCCGTCAACGATATTTCCTTCTGCAAAAATAACTGCGATCTTCTGCTTAGGCTTGAGATTGTCCTTTACCTTCGCTGCGATATAGTCGCTGAGAGAGACCATCTTCACGTCCTTGAACTTCTCGACTACGGCGAGGTCGGCGAGTTTCTGCTTCAGCTGCTCAGCGGTCATGAGCTCGTCAACGAAGCCGTTGTCCTTGAAGTCCTGCGGGCTGTTGAGCTTGAGATCCTCGATTGCGGCATTGATGTCTTCGACGCTGAGTTCACGTCCTCTGGCCATGGCTGTGGCCATGTTGTTCCAGATTCCGTCGATCATCTCCTGGTTCTGCTGCATGTTCTCGGGACTTGAACTGTTCCTGATGTACATCTCGCCGGCTGACTTGTACTTGCCGTGGCGGATGAGCTGGACGTTCACTCCGAGCTTGTCGAGAAGGTCCTTGAGGAAAATGAGCTGGCTGCCTACACCGGTCATCATCGAAGTGGCTCCGAGATGAGAGGTCATGTAGATCTTGTCAGCGGCTGAAGACATGTAATAGCTTGCGGTGGAAGGGGATTCGATATACGAGATCACTGCCTTGCCGGCCTTGCTGCAGTCTTCGAGAGCTACTCTGAACTCCTCGAGAAGAGCAAGCCCTGATGACGCCATGCCGTCGGTCTTGAGGTAGATATACTTGATCGCAGGATCTTCGGTGGCGGCTCTTACAGCTGCGACTGCCTGGCGGATTCCGATAGTAGGAGCGGAACCTCCCTGGATGGCTGCAACCGGGCTTACTTCGGCATTCTGCTCGCCGAGTATGAATGATGACATGTCTATTTCAAGGACACCTGACTTGGGAAGTGTTGTATTCGACTCTGCACTTCCGATGGCTGATATGATGCTGCCCATTACCATGAACACAAGGAAGATGGTAAGCAGGAGTCCGCATACGACCGCTAAGGTCATCTTGAGAAAATTCTTCATCTGGATGATGTCTTTAGTTTAAGAAGTCAAATATAGTTATTTGTTTTTATCTTTGTGCGATAAATCATTACAGACATGGCACAGAAACCATCCATTCCAAAGGGCACAAGAGATTTCGGTCAGCAGGAAATGGCCGAGAGAAACTATATTTTCGACACCATACGTTCGGTGTTCAGGACATACGGCTATTCACAGATCGAGACTCCAGCCATGGAGAACCTTTCAACCCTGTTGGGCAAGTACGGTGACGAGGGTGACAAGCTTCTTTTCCGCATACTCAACAGTGGAGACGCTTTCTCTGGCATAGACTATGATCAGTTCCGCACCGAAGATGGTGACAAGAGCTATAACAGCAAGGCACTTTCGCTCAAGGTATGCGAGAAAGGCCTCCGCTACGACCTGACCGTTCCGTTCGCGCGCTTCGTGGTTCAGCACCAGAACGAGATTTCGTTCCCGTTCAAGCGTTTCCAGATCCAGCCAGTCTGGCGTGCAGACCGCCCTCAGAAGGGCCGTTACCGCGAGTTCTATCAGTGCGATGTCGATGTGATCGGCAGTCGTTCCCAGATCAATGAGCTCGAGCTTGTCCAGATTGTGGACCGCGTGTTCACCTTGCTTGATGTCAATGTCCTCATCAAGATCAACAACCGCAAGGTGCTTACCGGATTCGCTGAGATCAGCGGTTTCCCTGACAAGGTCGTGGACATAACCGTCGCAATCGACAAGCTTGACAAGATCGGTCTGGATGCCGTCAAGGCAGAAATGCTCGAAAAGGGTCTCACAGATCAGGCTGTCGCAGTGATCGAGCCTATCCTTACTCTCAGCGGCAGCACATCCGAGAAGATTGCGACCATGCGTTCGCTCATGAACGGCGGAAGCGCTTCAGGAATCGTATCTGAGACCGGTCTCAAGGGCCTTGACGAACTTGAGGAACTCTTCGGATTCATCGATGCTGCAGGTCTCCGCTCATCAGTCGAAATCGACCTTTCTCTTGCTCGTGGTCTGAACTACTATACCGGTGCGATCTTCGAGGTAAAGGCTCTCGACTGGCAGATCGGTTCAATCTGCGGTGGCGGCCGCTACGACAACCTTACCGGTATTTTCGGTCTTCCTGACATGTCTGGCGTGGGTGTCTCTTTCGGAGCAGACCGTATCTACGACGTCCTCAAGGGCCTTGACAAGTTTCCTAAGGATCTCCGATCAAGCACAAAGATACTCTTTGCAAACATGGGCCGCGAAGAGCTTCTGTATGTTCTCCCAGTCGCAAAGGCGCTCAGGGAGAAAGGCGTTTCAGTCGAGGTCTACCCAGAGGCTGCCAAGCTGAAGAAGCAGTTCGACTATTCTGACAAGAAGGCGATCCCGTTCCTTTCTATCAACGGTGGTGACGAGCTTGCTGCCGGCAAGATCAATATCAAGAATCTTGCAAGCGGAGAGCAGCAGAGCTTTGACAAGAACGACGTTGATGCCATGCTCGCCTTCCTCGCATAATAGAATCAGTTTCTTATAAAAAACGGTCCGGAACTCATGCTCCGGACCGTTTTTATTTCAGTATTTCTCGCGAAGCGAATTCGCATCAGCGAATCGGCCGTGCCGTGTATTTGTGAGTTTGCGAACAAATACGGAAAGGTGGAAAGGCCGTGGGGGTTACAGGGGGAGTCGTCTCCCCCTTATTTGATATGTATTGTATATATCTTCTCGACGCCCTTGTAGTTGCAGCTTACGATGGCGTCTCCAGGGATTGACTCGGCTGGGGTGATCTTGATCTTGACGTTGCCGTCAGCAGTAGCCTTGATCTTTGGCATCTTGCCGTTGGCCTCTACGTCAAGCTCGTAGTGATCATAGCCAAGGAGACCATTCTCGTGGGTGAAGCGTACAGGAGTTGCAGGCATCTCGACTGCCTGGCCGTCAACGGTGATGTTCACCTTTGGAGCGACTGGGCGTACCATAGACTTGCCGTTCTTGCTGAATCCGAGACCCTCGATGTTGCAGAGCTGACCGTCGCCGCCCTTGGCGATGAAGTAGATCGCGTGCTTGCCGCCGATGCCGTCGACTGCGTCTGCAACGTCAGCTGAATATCTTGCAACCTCCTTTGATGCGCCGGCAGGAACTGCGATCTCTGCGATCTTCTTGCCGTTCCAGGTAGATCCAGGGAATGGACCGTCCATCCATACCTCAAGGGTGAACGCAGCGTCGGTGACTGGAGCGAGGAATACGTCGAGATTTGTCTTGTTGCCCTTTGCGGTGCCTGCGAATGGCTTTAGACCGAGCTTTGCCTCGTCAAGGCCGCCGAAACCGAAGTACTTGTAGCCGATGATGTCGCCTGACTTCACACCTGCGAGAGGCATGCTGTTGTCCCAGATGTCCCATGTGTCAGTCTGGAGGCTGATGTCTGAGAGGTAGCAGGCATAGCCTGCGGAATAATACTTGTATGGGTCGAGACCGAATACATGGAAGCCCTCAGAGGTAACCTCTGCGCCTTTGTACTCGAAGCCGTCGGAAGCCTTGGCAGTCCATGACTGGTCTGCTGCATATGGGTCGAAACCGGTGATGGATACCTTTCCTCCCTCAGCCACAGGAGTTTCGTCAACAACAACCTTTACAGGTGCCACGACAGCCTGGCGTGCATATCCGAATCCGCGTGGAGCGCGATGGTAGAATACATACCACTGACCGTTCATCTGCTCAAGGCTTCCATGGGTGTTGTGGCCTGAGTAGCTGGTGACTACATGGCTTCCATCCTCGTTGAGGACAGGTGCACGTGAGTCAACGAGTACGCCGCCGATCTTCCAAGGACCGAGAGGAGAGTCTCCGTATGCATAGCGGAGAGTCGAGTTCGAGCTGCCGATGCCATAGTCAGGACCTGAATGGCCGCTGAACACCCATACGTATTTATTTCCGATCTGTCGGATTGACGATGCCTCGAAGAAGTTGAACTGCTTGATATCCTCGCCAGGGAAGAGAGCCTTGTACTCGGTGCCTTCCTTGTCGCGTACGAGGCCGTAGCGGAACGCTGCAGGAATGAAGTTGCGGTTGACCTCGGTGCCTGGACGTACAGAATACATTGTGTTCTGGTCAAGCTCGGCAGCATTTGACTGCTGGAAGCCCCAGAATCCGTATGCGCGGAAACCGATCTCATAATCAGGGTCGCTTGGGTCGGTTACATACTGGACAAATACAGATGGGTCGAAGCCCATGATACTGCCTTCAAGCACTCCCTTGCCATCCTCGCTGAGGTTTACAGGGGTGAATGGACCGTCCGGGCGGCTGCCCCTCGCTACGAGCGGTTCGCGACGTGGGCCGCGGCTGTGAGGATAAAGTACATATTCCTTGGAACCGTCCTTCTTTCTGATCTCAACGAGGTCAGGTGCGAACATGATGTCAGACTGGCCGTCGATGCGATATGTGAAGATCGCACCTTCATCACGCCAGTCGGAGAGGTCTTCTACCGGAGCAGACCACTGACGGATATCCGCTCCACAGTACTGTGTGAAGCTTACGTCGTGTGAGCCGATGATGTAGATGCGGTACTTTCCAGGATTGTCCGGATCCTCGAATACGCGTGGCTCTCCATCAGGGAGGTGCTCCCAGAGAGGAAGGTATGGATTTCCGGTGCCATACTCGGCAACATTGCCGTTTCCATTAGAACATGAGATCAGTGCGGCAGACAGGGCAATTGCAGTCAGTGCCTTGGAGCAATATGATTTCATAGGTTTGATAGGGGATTGAGTTATAATTGTCTTGTAAGTGTGTAAAGTTATGAATTATTTTTAAAAATATGCACGAAAAATTTGCGGATTCAAAAAATAACCGTACCTTTGCAATCCACATCGCGGGGTAGAGCAGTTGGTAGCTCGTCGGGCTCATAACCCGGAGGCCGTAGGTTCGAGTCCTGCCCCCGCTACTAAGTAAACATACATACAGGCGCTCCCGAGTACGAAGGGACAGTCCTGAACCTCACGATATAGACGTCATCCAATACTTTGGATGGCTTTTTTCGTTATATGGCTTTCTGTTGCCGCTACGATATTGGCTTTAGACGTAGCAGGAACCTATGAATTCATTGTTGATTGCTACGATAGGCCGTCAAGGTGTAACAAACCGCATGGACGTCTTGGACGATGCCCTTCAATCAATACGAAGCATTTCGCTCATTTCAGAAACTCAATCACTTGTTATGCAATATCTTTCCGTCTGTCAAAGTGATTACGTGAGAAAACAGTATATTTTAAACCTCTTGTATATAATTGGAGCAAAGAAGCCAAAGGACAAATGACGTTTACTTCCATACTTCTTCTAAAAATTGTATATCTTTACTCACGATTGTGCTGTTGCACTGTCAAGTTATAATTGTTTTTTTTATGAGAAAGTATTGTTTCGTGGCTCTCATTGCGCTGATTATGAGCGCTGGTTCATGTAATAAGAATGAAATCTTTGATATCAAGGAAATCACTGATTCCATAGAGTATGAGACGTCAGAGAGTATTGGGAGAAAAATGTGCTATCTGGGATCTCTGGGCGCCACAACGATAGGACAGGCCATTCAGGCACGTACCATCTCGACAGTATCGAGTGTGGATCAGGCTGATGTTCTGGTAGTCAATTCTTCGGAACTTGACGCCAATAAGGAAGTTCTGAAGAAGGCGTGGCATGAAGGAAAGATCATTATGGAACTTCACCCTGATGCAATGACGCATGAGGCTTTCTGGGATTACGCCGGGGGTCCGGCATATCTCAGATCCGGTGATGCCAACGATCTCGTGCTTATTGCCGTCAAGCATTACTCGTGCTACCAGCTGCAGAATCCTCTTGTCAAGGGGGTCTTTGAGGCATCTCAGGAAGAACACAAGGAAGATGTGTCTCCAGAAAGCAGTAAGGAAGATCGCCAGGACCTTACAAACTATAATGCAGTACCGGTGGCCATATCCGATACAAAAGAGTTCTGGAATACCAAGATTTCTTCACTTGTTTCCTGGGTCAACCAGAATGGAGGACAGAAGCTCACCAGTGCGGAGGTTCCGACTTTTGACGGTGATATATCCAAGCGCATCACTGATGCCAACTTTTGCCAGTGTATCACAAAAACCTTTAATGTAGGTGCAGACAATTATAAGATATGTCAAGTGAAGTTATCTGATCCTGACCTTGTGTCACGTCACTCCACCATAGACGTAACCATCTATATAGCTCCACTTTATTCATATGAGCTCAATAACAACACCAAGGGCGACTACTATTTCGTCACTACCGAAGTGGTGTCGCACAACAAGCCGCTGTATGGTTTGTACAAAGAGTGGCATGGCTGGGTGAGGACATGGGCACATGTATTCTATGGCAAGCATCTCAAATTCGGATACAGACTGCTGACTGCCGACAGAAAGGCTCTCAGTGGTGATGTGATTTCGTTCTTCCAGACTCCAACCCCTGAGACGACCACTGACGGCAGGACTTACAACAAGGGTTTCACCAGGACATATTCCGGTAATGGACAGCTCGGTATCTCAGCCGGCAAGCCGACCGCAGTTATCACTGTTGGCGCTTCATTCACATGGAGCAACAGCCAGTCGCGCACTGTGGCCGACCAGAGCATTGAGATGAGCACAGGCCCAAGTGATCGCAAGGTCTCCTATACCTTCTACTGCAACAATGACCGTGAGGAGGATTCCACGGAAGATGCAATTCCTACACTCGCTCGTTCTGACCAGAAATGCGAGGCTTCCTGGATCTGGCATGTAAACAATACACATGACGATGACACGAATACTTCATTTGTGCTTGAGTTCACCTTGAATCCGGAATATGGCTGCAGATGGCGTCATGCCACATGGACATGCGAGGGTGATTTCAAGACAGCCAACCTGCTTGCCGAAAGCCAGCGTACCAACTACTTCAATGTGGTGATGCCGGACCGCATCCGTACGGGTGTGCTGGAGATCAAGGCGACATCCTCGCAGTACATGCAGGGCCTGACCATCACTGATGCCGGAGGAAATGTGGTTGCAAAGGATGACGGTGCATACGAGAAGAACCAGATTCAGCGTTACCAGATACCTGTCGGGGTTTACACTGTGGAATACAGCATTCGTGACGGTGATACAGGTGAGTTGCTCAGCAAGCGACGTATCAAAGATGTGAAAATTGAAACATCTGAGACCACCAAGAAGTCGTCAATGGACGGCACGATAATCGACTGATATCATGAAGAAGGTAAACGTGATCCTCGCTGTCGTTCTCTTGTGTGCTGCCGTCGCCGCATGCAGGAAGGATGAAACAGAGAAGAAGTTGATTGTCATTTATCAAGATGTAAAGCCGGAGATAATTCAGAGTGAGAAGGTGGTGTATGACCAATCCTTCAGTTTGTCGGTTCCAGATACAGTGCTTCTCGACTATCCAACGGCTAAGGTAAAGTGCACATTTCCGCATGTGTACGTGGACAAGTTTATCGATCTTCACGTGGAGATCCTTCCTATATATGTGTTCGGATCCAGCAACACATCCGGGGATTATTATGCGGTATCTGGATACGTAGTGGCCCATAATGCAGAAATCTTCAGACATGGCCATGTTATGAAGGATAGCGGTTGGATCGAAAGTGATGAAGAAAACGGAAAATGGGATTATATGGACTATGCATCGTGGTTCATGTCCAGGATGAATGTTGACTTCCAGTTGCTTACAGAAAAAGGCATGCCGGTCAGTAATGACAAGGTCACATTCTTTGTGACCCCGGAGCCGTCCACAACCATAGGAGAACGTACCTACACCAAAGGTTTTTCATTCACGCTTCAAGGAGCGGTCACCGTGGGCAAAGTCAAGACGGCTGACGAAGGCGAGCTCGTGCCAACATGGAAGAAAACCTGGCTGGGATGTGTGGGCGTGGGCCTTAATTGGGACGACAGCAGTTCACAGGTGTTGCAGGATCGGACGTTTGAGATGAGTACTGATCCTTTCAACAGGACAATATTCTATTCCCAGCAAATCAACAATATCACCAATTCCGTAGAAGAGGACTGTTCACCTGCAGTGGCACGAAATGATGAGCGTTTCGATTTCAGCTGGGTGTGGCACGTGGCTCCCGGGGAGTATTCCGCAAAGGATTACGGATTCGGGAAAATGAATATGAAGGTGACGGTGCGCCCAGAGCTGAAGGGCAATTTCCGAGGCTTGGTCACAATGACCGTGAAGGATAAGGATGATCCTGAGAAGATAGTATATCGCTTGAAGGATTTCGAGTGCAATAATGTGGAATACAAAAGTCCTTCCGACCAGGTGACACTGTTGATTCCGGCAATGAACCGCATACCTGTGGGTAATGTGGAATTCAAGAACACTACCCGCAATTATGTTACGGACATCAGGATATTCCGTACCGGAGAGAAAGACGTCGCCGATGTCTATTCTTCTATTGATGGTTATTATGACACCAACGAATCCGTATCATTCATTCTCCGCGAAGGCAACTACGATATGGTGTACACCATCAAGAACGGAGATACCGGAGAAGTTATAGGCACTTTCATGATCGAGGATTTCGAGGTGGACCGCGATGATCTCCGCAAAATCTCCACACTGGACGGGAAAAGGATTTGACCTCCTGCCAAACAAGCTATCATTTCAGGGTTTCCGAGCCTATCCGAAGATACGGTTGTAAAAGACTTTGGTTGTTACTATGTGGGATTATTCGTTGTCAATTATCGGGAGAAGGTGGTTCATGCTCCTGAAATTGACGATCTTCACAACTCCTGCTTCATTCTGGAAATCACCGTTATATATCACGGCCTTTTCCTTGACTGGGGTTCCCACCCATGCCGGCAGTGATTTGAGCGAGGATTCAAATGATGGATCGTAAGTCATTGCGGACTTCACCTCCATAGCGGTAATCTCACCTTCCTGCTTCAGAATAATATCCACTTCATTTTGATTGGAATCCCTATAAAAGAATACACCGCCTTCACGACCTCGATTGAATCGATGCTTGACGACTTCCATCACGAGCATGTTTTCAAAGATATTGCCTCTCATCTTATCCCTGGAAAGCTGTTTTGAGGACTCTATGTCAAGAAGATAACATGCAAGACCGGGGTCTGTAAAATACAGCTTAGGCGACTTTACCAGACGCTTAGAGATATTCTCATAGTAAGGTGGCAACAGTGTTATGATATATGATGTCTGAAGAACATCAAGCCATCGGCTGACCGTCTTGGAATCCGCACCCAGTTCACAGCCTATCTCGGACGCGTTAAATAGAGAGCCGACACGTGCGGCGCAAAGTTTCATGAACTTGAGGAACTTCATGAGGTCCTGCACGTTGAGAAGGTCCCTTACATCCTTTTCAAGGTATGTCTTCACATACGATGGATAAAACAGGGATGCCTTATTCTTACCAGCCCATATTGCTGGATAGAAACCGCCGAACATAAGTTGGTCGGTATCTTTTTCCTTCAGTGACTCTGTAAGTTCGTCAAATGACATGGGAAGCAGTTCGTAGACGCCAGCACGTCCTGGAAGAGACTCAACTATTCCCTTCATCAACTCGAAATTGGAACTACCGGAAAGAAAGAATCGTTTCTCTGGGTTCTTGTCCACAATTCCCTGTATATACTCCAGGAGAACAGGGACCTTCTGCACTTCATCGATAAACATTCCTTCAGGATGCTGGCTCAAGAATGCGACAGGGTCGTTCTCGGCAAACTGCCTTACATGAAGA
The DNA here is from genome assembly GCA_024402135.1 of Bacteroidales bacterium. GTDB lineage: Bacteria > Bacteroidota > Bacteroidia > Bacteroidales > UBA932 > Cryptobacteroides. Next base: position 92,320 of record JAKSJN010000003.1, on the reverse strand, counting down.
TCCTTCATGCTATACATTGCATACTGAGGAAATAAATGCCTGATGAGTGTACTCTTGCCTGATTGCCTTGGACCAGTGACTGAAATCACGGAGAAGTATTTATATGCTTCAAGAATGGTTTCTTCTATCTTTCTGTGAATGTATACCTCTTTCATAATTCTATGCATTTTCGGAATGTGAATCCAAAATTACATATTAATTATGACTATACAAACAGCTTCGTAAAATATTCATTGCTATGTTGTCACCCACGAATCTCATCCTTTTATGACCGTAATCTTATCGAGCGCAGCAGAGTTTGTATCTTGCATGAATCGGCCGGCAAATAGCATATGGTTCAAAGAAGTCGGCTCACAGCTTGTTCCCGATACATAGTGAACCGAAATTGTAAAATCTTTGCTCAATTATGTACTACGACACATGAAATAGATTATTGTTTTTCTTGCAGTATGTGCAATGGCACTCTGCGTATCCTCTTGTTTCAAAGAGAAACCGGGTCTCACCATTACTCCTGAATCAGTCACTCTGAAGGTTGCCCAGTCTGTACAGCTTCACCCTGGTACCGTTGGGGAGGGCATATCTTTCAGTGACATCAAGATAATCAATTCCGAAGAAGGCATTTGCTTCTTGGACGACAGGTATATTGTGACAGGCCTCAAAGTGGGTACATCGTGCGTTGGTGTAGGTGTTCTGAACGACAATAACGACTTCAGCAAGGGCCTGAAATACAGTGCCTATACAGTAGTGAAGGTTGTAGAGTAATACAACCGGCACAAGAAAGAGACCGGCCTGGATTCTGGGCCGGTCTCTCTTTGTATCCTCTTATGATTACAGCAGATCCTTCAAGGCCTGGCTGCACATGACTTCATGCCCCTTCTGTGTGGGGTGTGTGAAATCGCCGGGATTGACATATCCGCCCGAGACGCAGTTATAGAATGTCCAGCACTTTGAGAAGTCGATGACACTGCAGCCCATATACTCCGCGATGTCCTTGATGGCTTTGTTGTATTCCTGCATCGTGTGATAGGTGTTGTTCATCGGGAAGGTTTTGTCGCCAAGTCTGCGGAACGGAGTCAGGGTGCAAAGTACAATCTTCGCTTCGGGGTATGCGGTCTGGATAGATGCGATGGTCTTTGCCAGTGCTTCCTTGAAGCCGTAGTCTGTACCATTGATGATGTCATCCTCGGGAATCTCGTCATTTCCTTCGCCGAACGAAGTGATCTTGGCGAACGGAGTATGGGTCGCATCGTTGGTGCCGCGGCACAGGAATACATAGTCGGGAGCAATGCGGTTTCCCTCGGCGTCGCGGTTCGCAAGACGTGCGATCTGCAAAGGATGCCAACCGTAACCTATCTTGCGCACATAGTCATCCTCATGGGAGCAGTAACTGTTGCCGTTCCAGGTCGCGGATGCATCGAGCGCCATGCCAAGTGCTTCGCCAAGCAGTTTCCACCAAGGAGTGATGCCCACCCCCGCCATGCCGTTGTAGGCAAATCGTGGGGTTCCCAGGGTTTTGCCGATATCCGACCTGTCTGGAGTGAATGTCTGCTGTGTGCCCACCATGTCTTCTGTGATGGTAACGCCGCCGATTGTCTTGGTTGTACCGCTCGGTTCATCTTCGCGGCTGTTGTTATAGTCGTACCAGGTTACCCAGGTGGTCATAGGCTTGCCGACATCCTTGGCCGTAATCGTGAACAACGGCGTATCTCCCTCGTTGTCCGTGCCGATTGAATCGCCCATCACAGAGTACGTTTTGCCGTAATAAGGATTCGATATATCCTTGCTCTTCTTGTCATCGGATGGGACAATTGCCACGGCATTGAGTGAAAGTGCCGCCAGCATCAGTGTGAATGTTGCTTTTCTGAATTGCTTTCTGGTCATAACGGTTTCAATTGTGCAGTTCCTGACAAATATATCAATTATTCCTGTCCTGCAAAGAGCATGTCAGCTGAAATGCAGGGGCTTTGTGCAGAATCGTCCTGTATCAAAAGAGAAAAAAGTGGGAATGGAATACGCGGTTTATCTAAAATTCTTTATCTTGTGCGTCACGTTAGACAAGAAGTTTACCAATAGATACATTATGATGAAAAAAGCTTTGATCATTGCGGCCGCAATGGCCGTCATTCCTTTCTCTCTGGGTGCTCAGTCAGTGAAGGATCTCATCAAGGAGAAGCCGGAAAGAGCGGCAGGAAACCTCTACCATTACGAAGCACCGGAAAAGATAATCGATACCCCTGCTCCAAAAGGCTACAAGCCTTTCTACATCTCCAATTATACCCGTCACGGCAGCCGTTACCAGTCCGGCACCTTTGAGTTTACCAGAATCATCCCTATCTTCGAGGAACTCGAGAAGGAAGGGCTCCTCACCGAGACGGGAAAGCAGCTCGCGAAGGACATCCAGACCATCTACGGCGAGCATGACCTCATGGACGGCGTGCTTACTCTCCGCGGAGGTCAGGAGCAGCAGGACATCGCCCAGCGCCTTTATGACAGGTATCCGGAGGTGTTCAACCAGCCGGATCGAGACAGACTCTTCTGCGTCTCGACTCCTGTTCACAGAGTCCTCGAGAGCCTTGCCAACTTTACAAGCACAGTCAAGGCCAATGCGCCCAAGCTCAAGCTTACGGTCCTCGCCGGCGACAGATTCGGAGATTACCTCTGCTATGACAAGTATTCACGTCCGCGCTCGAACACCACAGCCATCACCGATTCGCTCAAGAGAGTCTATATCCATCCTGAGCACTTCATCGCCACGATGTTCACCGACGCCGACAAGGCGGCAGAGATCATCTCACGTCCTCCAAAGCCGGCTGCACCTGCGGCAGGCCAGCCTCAGGCGGGTGGAAGACCCGGCGGTTTCCAGATGCCTGCAATGACCCCTGCTTCTTTCATGCAGTCTGTCTTCTCTGCCGGATCCATCTGCAACTGCCTGGACCAGAACAATCCTGATATTTTCCATTATTTCACCGTGGATGAACTCTACGGCATGGCGTACTGCAGCAGCGTAAGCATATACAACAACTACGCTTTTTCTGTTGAAAACCAGAGCGGCAGAACCCTCACTGCACAGCTTACCATCAACGATATCCTTAACAAGGCTGATGATGCAGTAGCCGGCAACAACCGCTGTGCAGACCTTCGTTTCGGCCATGATACCGGCATCGGTCCGCTCCTCTCCCTCATGGGTGTCGAGGGCTATGACAAGATACTCTCGATTGCCAAGGACGACATGGACTACTGGCCGGCATTCAAGTACCTCAACATGTGCTCGAACCTCCAGATGATCTTCTATAAGAATGACTCGGGCGACGTGCTCGTCAAGATGTACAGAAACGAGAATGAGACCACAATCCCGGCTCTCAAGACTTTCTACGGTCCATATTACAAATGGACTGATCTCAGGGCTTATCTGGCTGGCAAGCTTGAAGGATTCGTGAATCCTATGCTGAAATAGTATGTTGATACTATCAATAAAAACCCACGGATGATTCGTCCGTGGGTTTTTTGTCAATGTCTGGTTATCTTCTACTGTATGGTGTACTCGTAGAGGATCACGCTGTTCGCTGGAACGGTGATGTTTGCACTGTACTTCTCTGTGCGGGTCTGTACGCGGATGACGTCAGGGTTGTCCACGGTGTTCGCGTCTGCCATCTTTGATGGAGCAAGAGCGTATACGGTGACATTCTTTGCTGGCTTTCCTCCGTCAAAGTTCAGTGCGAAGCTCTGGGCCTCTTCGGTAGGGTTGGCTACGGAAACGATGACCTTGCCGGTCTTGCTGTCCTTTGTGGCCATGATGTCCAGAGGATAGGTAGGGCTGCCTGATGGCTCCATAGGGATGTCCACGAACTGTGTTCCAGGAAGCGCAGGCTGTGGAACATTACCGCTAAGGCCAAGAGGAAGGTCGCCCTGGCGCTCTATGAAGAGCTTGAAAAGAAGACCTGTCGCGCTGATGGTCGCCTTGACGTCATTTGAAGCATACAGGCTTGCGAAGCTGGTAAGTCCGCCCATCATCACATAGCGGCTGCTGCGGTACATCTCGTGAAGTGCGACTGCGGCTCCGATCGTGTTTGCGAAACCGGCACCACGGCCAGGAACCCATTCGTCGATCCAGTATGGAACAGGCTTTTCCTTGAGGCCTGGGATGAGCTCCTCGTACTTCTTCATGGTCTCGACCGAGTTCTTGACTCTGTTGGTTGAAAGGCGGATGGCCTGGAGGAAATCGAACTTGTAAGGAATCCAGCTCTGTGAGGCCTCGTCGAAGTATGCGCTGGAGTTAGGGTAGATGTGGTCAGACATGTAGTCCGTGGTCTCGAGACAGTTCAGGAGAAGCTGGCCGGTCCAGTCGAAATAGCCGAGGAACTCGACAGGGAGCTGGGTCTGGAAAGGCTTGTGGTAGTTGCGGTACTGGCTGCTCTGCTCGGGAACTGAGGCACCTGAACCGATAAGCTTGATGGATGGATCCTTCAAGAGCATCTCCTCTGCGAAATAGTTGTGCTTGAGCACATAGTGCTTGGCAGCCATATGTCCAAGCTGCCATTCGCCGTAGGCCTCGTTGCCGACACCCCAGTACTTGACGCCGTAAGGTGCAGGATGGCCGTTCTTTGCGCGAAGGAGACCCATAGGAGTGTCTACTGAACCGTTGACATACTCGACCCACTGGCCGGCAGAGTAAGCGTCGCCGAATCCGGTGTTCACGACGAGGTATGGCTCGCAGTCGATAAGCTTGCACCATGTCATGTATTCATCGGTGCCCATGTCGTTTGACTCGACGGTATTCCATGCATAGTCATAGCGAGGTGGACGCTGGTCCATATCGCCGATGCCGTCACGCCATTCGTAGCCTGAGAGGAAGTTTCCTCCCGGCCAGCGGAAGATAGGCGAGCCGATTTCCTTAAGGATAGCGATCATGTCGGCACGGTAGCCCTCGACGTTGTCGGCAGGCATCATTGAAACTGCGCCGATCTCGAAGCTTCCGTTTCCTTCGCCCACGATCTCGAGGGCTGCGTCCTGGACGTCGGCACCTGCAGTGAAGGTGAAGTAGTATTTTGCGTAGTTCTTGGTCACGTCGTCAAAGACCACAGTCTGGCGATCGGATGCACCGTTGCCCCAGACGAGGCTCACGCTTACCTTTGCGCCGCTTTCAGACCTGAGTACCACGCGGCCTTCGTAGCTGCGGCCATTCTCGATCCACAGCCCGGCCTGACGGATACCGTTCTTGCCGGCGGCAAGGCTTACAAGCGGTGACTGCTTGCCCACGTATGGCTCCTCTTTGTCCATTGTTACACTGGACTCCGGTCCGATTGGACGCCAGCGGAGCTGGTGACGCTTGGAGTTGGTCGGAGTAAGGGTCTCGGAATTGTCGACGGCGTAGAAGAACTTGCGGTCAGAGAGCATTTCTGCCCAGATTCCGTTCTCGAACATGTTGCTCAGCAGCTCTGTGAACATGCCATGCACGAATGGATGGATAGGATCTCCTACCTGATCAAGATGTACGGTCGCCTCGATCTTTGGCTGAGGCGCAGCTTCCTTCGCGGTTGATGCAGTTGGGAAACTGATCTGTACCGCCAGAGCGGCGAGACAGATGGTTAACAGACTTTTTTTCATGGTTGGTAATATTAGTGACTAGCGGTTAGTGGCATAAATGTAGCAAATTACAATGAAATGCTCTCGATCCTCAGCTTCAGTATCCCGGCAGGGGTGTGGGCTTCGACCGTTTCGCCGACCTTGTGCCCCATAAGGGCTTCGCCGATAGGGGATTTCATCGAGATCTTGCCCTGTTCGAGGTTCATTTCATGGGGGCTGACGATGGTAAGGGTCATTCTTGTGTTGGTGCCGAGGTTCGTGAACTCGACCTTGCTGAGCAGCCCGACCTTGTCTTTCGGCAGGACGTCCGTGTCGATAATCCTGGAATACCTGAGCACCTTTTCGAGAAAGTTTATCCTGCTGATCATCTTTGCCTGCGCCCTGCGGGCTGCACGATAGCCGCAGTTCTCGCTGAGGTCACCCTGGGCACGTGCTTCGGCAAGGTCGTCCTTGACCTTGGGATACTGTACCTCAATGAGATCCTTGAGCTCGGCCGCAATCTCGTTGTAGCGTTCCTTTGAGAGATATTCCATAATGATCCTTGTTTATCGATCTGCCGTGAAAGGCATACCAAATATACGTTTTTTAATGATTGAAACGAAAAAGAGCGACCATGAAGGCCGCTCTTCCGTTATGATGCAGAAAGATTACTTTCTGTTTTTCCAGAGTGCTGACATCTCCTCGAGAGTCTTTCCCTTTGTCTCAGGAACGAGCTTCCATACGAAGATCGCAGCGATGACGCAGATTGCACAGTAGAGACCGTAGGTTGCGGATGGGCTCCACTCGTACATAGGTACGAAGGTAGAAGAGATGATGAAATTGAAGATCCACTGGAATGCGACAGCGATAGCGGTAGCGGCACCACGGATGGTGTTAGGGAAGATCTCGGAGATGAGAACCCAGCAGATAGGGCCCCATGAGAACATGAATGATGCACTGTAGATCATCACGCTGATGACACCGATGAAGCCAGGGAGAGAAGCGATGCTGTCTGCGAGAGCTACACCGAGAGCACCTACTGCCATGCCGAGCGAACCGATGATGAGGAGCGGCTTGCGGCCGAGCTTCTCGACAGAGAAGATTGCAACCATTGTGAATGAGATGTTCACGATACCCATGAGTACGGTCTGGAACATAGGGTTGCCCATACCCATTGATTCGAAGATGCGTGGAGCGTAGTAGAGGACGGCGTTGATGCCGACAGCCTGCTGGAATACGCTGAGCATGATTCCGATGAAAATCACGAGGAAACCGTAAGCCATGAGTTTTTCGGTTTTCTCGGTGGTGGTTGACTTGATTTCTGCGAGGATTGCCTTGCCCTTCTCATCGCCGTTGATGCGGCTGAGAACATGGAGCGCCTTGTCGTCCTTGCCGATCATCGCGAGGTAGCGAGGAGTCTCAGGAACAAGGAGTATGAGGATTGAGAAGAGAGCCGCAGGAACACACTCGCTGAGGAACATGAGTCTCCAGCCGGTGGTGATTGACCAGTTGCCGTCTGCTGCGAGGGCAGAAGCGTTGACGATCTGGTTGATACCCTCAGCCATAGCTTCCATCTTTGGAGCGATATGGTCGCCGAGGATCACGAGGTTCACGAAGTAAACGACGAGCTGACCGAAGATGATAGCGAACTGGTTCCATGATACGAGGGTGCCTCTCTTGTCGGCAGGTGCTATCTCTGCGATGTACATAGGGCAGAGTGCAGAAGCCATACCTACGCCGATACCACCGAGTACACGGTAGAGGTTGAAGACAACGAGGAGTGAAAGGCTGGCGTCACCCTTGTGGAAGAAGAGGAACTCAGGATAGTAAGAGCCGGCAGCTGAGAGGAAGAAGCAGATACCTGCGACGAAGAGGCTCTTCTTGCGGCCGATCTTTCCAGCCATAAGGCCGGAGATCGCGCTACCGATGATACATCCGAGGAGCGCGCTTGATGAAGTGATTCCGTGAAGGAAGTTGGTGTAGGTGAAATCCTTTGCCTGCATGAAGAAGGCCTGGAGTCCACGCTCGGCACCGGAGATGACAGCTGTGTCGTAACCGAAGAGAAGGCCACCGATCACAGCGACGAGGACGATAGTAAAGAGATAAGAACTAGATCCTCCGTTCTTTGTGTTGGACATAAGGTTGTGTGTATTTAGGGTTATTTTATGTCGGTCAATCGCGTAAATGTACGGTATTAATTCGAAAAAACATCGAATGCGCCACTCTTCGGCGTAAAAAAGGTGTCCCCCGTTCATCAGCCGTGATGAACGGGGGACGGTTTGATATGAATAGAGTAGAGTTTATCAATCGGTTTTGGATTTGATAAGCTCCTTGAGTTTGAATCTCTGGAGTTTCTCCATCCTGGTCCTTGGAAGAATATCGCGGTGGATGTACAGGCGGGCGAGTTTCTTGTACTGAGCCACTGACTCGTTGAACGGCTGGATTACCTCTTTCCTGAGGATATCCTTGATCTTGCTGTCATCGCTTTCATTCGAGAGGTCGTCGGAAGGTACTATGATGGCGACCAGCTTGTCGTCATCGAATGTTACGGCAGCCTCCTTTACATGGTCGACGTAGTGCTCGAGCTTTTCCTCGATTTCATTAGGATTGACGTTCTTTCCGTTCGACAGTACGATAATCTCTTTCCTTCTGCCTGTAATCGTGATCCTGCCCTTGTCATCTATGGTTCCGAGGTCTCCGGTGTGGAGGAATCCGTCGCTGTCAATGACGTCGGCGGTCTCTTCAGGACGGCCGTAATAGCCTTTCATGATATTGATTCCGCGTGCACAGATCTCGCCGTCTATGATCTTCACCTCGCAGCCCTCGATAGCCTTGCCGACGCATCCCGGACGGATATCGCCGGGACGTGTGAAGGCGATCATCGGGGCCGCCTCGGTCATGCCGTAACCTTCAAGAACGTCCAGCCCTAGTGTTTTGAGGCCGATTGCGGTCTCTTTGTCCAGAGCCGCGCCGCCGCTGACCATATAAGTGATCTTTCCCCCCATCTTCTTGCGCACTGAGCTGAATACAAGCCGTGAGAGCGAACGGCACTGCAGGGTTGCGCAGAGGTTGTAAAGTGCACGGGTTACTCCGTTTGCGTCAATCTTGCCTTTGATGCTTCTGAACAGGGTCTGCCATAGGCGCGGTACGCCGATCATGATGCCGATTTCGCCTTTCTGCAACACTTCCATGATCTTTGGACCGGCAAGGGAAGGGCAGATCGCTACGCCACCTCCACATGTGAACGGCATTACGGCTGTTCCGACAAGCGGGAGGACGTGATGGAGGGGAAGCAATACAAGGGTTCTGCGCTCAGCGGTGAATATGGGTACGTGCTTGGAAACTGCATCGATGTTTGCCCTCACGTTCGCAAACGTCAGCATTACGCCTTTAGGTGAGCCTGTCGTTCCTGATGTGTAGCAGATGATGCATATGTTTTCTGGAATCTCAGGGATTGTTGCAGGTTCAAGAGAATCTACATTGCTGTCCTCGTATTCATCTATGATGTGGACGGGCATGCTTATGCCGCAGCTCTCAATGGCCTTTTCAGCCATCTCCCTTTTCTTGGATGAAACCCAAATGGCTGACGGTGCGCAATCCTTGATGATGTAAATGAGGTCATCGATGGCGCAGGCTGCATCTACAGGTACGATTGTACTCTTGTTCGCCCATATGCCGTACAGGGAATAAATCCATCCTTCGCGATTCTCGCTGAAGACAAGAACCTTCTGCCCTTCTTCTGTCTCGTTGACTTTTGCATATTCCGCCGCGTGTTGGAGCATTTGGCGGAATGATATTCTTTTATCGCCGCTTATGATGGCGATGTTTTCGGATGAGGTGATCATCTCCTTGTTTATAGTTATAGGTTTAACTGTCTGTAAATCTGCCTGCAAAATTACATACCATGAGTTTTGGCGAGAAACTTCTGTGATTTTAGGTATTAAAAGTGATATTAAAATCTGTATTGGCGGGAAAAATACTATATTTGTGGTATAAAAAACGAGTTATGCTGATTTAGTCCCATGAACAGACGCTTTGAAATCAATCCCAGAACAGGCTTCATGTTCGTACTTGGGCCAAATATTCTGACCCAGCTGACCTATGTCATCGTACTTCCTGTGTTCTTCATAATCTATTGCGTTGTCTACAACCCATTCAATATACAGGAGTATTATGACAGCGCCCAGAAAGGTTTCGGATTCAACATCATAATGGTTACATGCATCATGCTGGCAACCATTGCCATCACAAGGACGGCATTTTCCCTTATCATTCGAAAATTCGAACTCTCAAGGTTCCAGTACCTGAGCTGGTGTCTGTTCGAGGTTTTCGCGGCGTCTGCTTTCATCGCTCTTTACACAGTATTGATGCGGCAAAGCCAGGATTCTTTCCTGACTGTCCTGGAGACCTGCATGACCTTCTGTTACATGATTCTCATTCATCCTTATGTCTTTATCTATATGTTGAGGACGATTTTGAGCAAGAATGAAGAGATAACCGAAAGGGATGCTCCTAAAGACAATTCGCTGGTACGGTTCTATGATGAGCATAAGCGGCTGAAATTGACCATCGCTCCATCTTCGATACTCTATGTCCGCAGTGAACTCAACTACGTCGTGGTATATTATATCGATGCCGGAAAGGTCAAGGAATTCCAGATAAGATGTTCAATGAAAAGCATTGAGGACTCAGTCGACAAGCATTGTCTATGCCGTTGTCAGCGTTCCTACTTTGTGAATCCTGACCATGTGACGGTTCTAAGGAAAGATAAAGAGGGCTTCATCTATGCCGAGCTTAACATTCCTGACCTGCCCCCTATTCCTGTCGGTAAGACATATTTCAATTCATTGTCAGCCGAACTTTAGAAATCCAGGAAATGCCAGCCAGAGATCCAATACAGGAACTTAGCCGTCAGGCCATGCTTTTGCGCATGGAGTATGAAGCCGAGAAGGATTCTTTTCTCAAGCATACCCGGGAGATGGGTGTTATGCGTAAGGTGAAACGTGGCATGTGCTGGTATCCGGTCCGTGTCGGACAGAGCTACTATAATTCTTTGAACCAGCAGGTAGTCGAACTGTACCGTACCCAGGATAAGGATATCGAACACAGCTTCGAATACGGCAAGCCGGTGATCCTCTTTACCTGGAAACGTTCTGAGGATGAAGTAAAGTTCCTGTCTTTTGTCCCGACCGTCAGCTATGTTGATGATGACCGCATGGTCCTGGCTTTGCCGCAGGGACGTGGTTACATGGAAATCATGTCTGCCGAAAATCTGGGCGTCCAGCTTTATTTTGATGAAACATCCTATCGTCTCATGTTCGAGGCCTTGAACAAGGTCATCAATGCCAACAAGGGACGTCTCATGGAACTGCGGGATCTCATATATGGCGGAGCTCCTCTTGGAAAACTCAATCTGGAGCCTATGAGTTTTCCAGGACTGAATCCTACCCAGGAAATGGCTGTCAATGAGGTTCTTCGCGCCAAGGACGTGATGGTTGTACATGGGCCGCCCGGAACAGGAAAGACGACAACCCTTGTCGAGGCAATCTATGAGACTTTGCGCCGGGAGTGCCAGGTCATGGTCTGCGCCCAGAGCAACATGGCTGTCGACTGGATCAGTGAGAAACTGGTCGATGCCGGTCTAAGCGTATTGCGCATTGGAAATCCGACGCGAGTAAATGACAAGATGCTGTCATTCACGTATGAGCATCTTTTCTCGGATCACCCGGATTACCCGCAACTATGGAGCATCCGCAAGTCTATCCGCGACCTGCAGAGCCAGAAAGGAAAAGGCGAGGGGACCAGGAAGAAGATCAATTCCCTGAAGGACAGAGCCCAGGATCTGGAACTGCGGATTAAAGAACAGCTGTTTTCCCAGAACCGTGTCATAGCCTGTACTCTTACGGGCAGCGCCAACAAGATTCTGAACGGAATGAAGTTCTCGACGCTGTTCATCGATGAGGCTGCCCAGGCATTGGAGGCTGCCTGCTGGATAGCCATACGCAAGGCCAACCGCGTCATTTTTGCGGGAGATCATCAGCAGCTTCCTCCGACCATCAAGTGCTATGAAGCTGCCCGGCAGGGGCTGGACAAGACTTTGATGGAGAGAATCGTGTCATATCATCCCGATAGTGTTTCGTTGCTCCAGGTTCAGTACCGTATGAACGAAGCGATCATGCGTTTCTCTTCGGACTATTTCTACGAAGGAAAGGTCCAGAGCGCTCCAAGCGTGAAATCCAGAACTATCATGGATTCCGACATGGACAGCCCGGTGGTATGGGTCAATACGGAGGGAATGGACTGCAATGAGGAATTCGTACAGGAATCGTTCGGAAGAATCAATAAGCCGGAAGCAAATCTCAGTCTCCAGCAGCTCAAGGATTATCTTCTCAAGGTCGGCCACAACCGGGTACTCGAAGACCACGTCGATGTCGGTATCATAAGCCCGTACAAGGCGCAGGTGCAGTACATAAGACAGAGAGTCAAGTCCGACCCGTTTTTCAAACCGTTCCGTCATCTGATCACTATCAATACCGTGGATGGGTTCCAGGGGCAGGAGAGGGACATCATCATCATCTCTCTTGTAAGAGCCAATGAGAACGGCGAGATAGGCTTCCTCAGGGATCTGAGGCGAATGAATGTCGCCATGACACGAGCCAGGATGAAGCTGATAATACTGGGCGACGCCTCTACGTTGACGCGGCATCCGTTCTACAAAAAGCTTTATGCTTCGATAGCCTGTATGTGACGTCAGGACGTATTCCGCTGAAAACGGGCTTTTTCGCCACATATTAGTTCAATTCCCCACAAATGACGGGCATTGACCACATCTTTTTCAAGGTTTGCATACGCATGCGTATATTCGCTGAAAACCAAATTATTCAGCAAAATGCAGATCAAGGACAGTGTAGTGCTCATTACCGGAGGAGCATCAGGAATCGGCAGAATCATGGGCGGCATGGCTCTCAGAAAGGGAGCAAAGGCGCTCGCGATCTGGGACATCAACGAGAAGAATATCGAGGATACCGTGGCTGAGCATTCGGCATCAGGTACAGTCAAAGGATACAGGGTGGACGTATCGTCTTATGACCTCGTCAAGGAGGCATATGATGCCACCGTCAGGGATTTCGGCCAGGTGGACATCATCATACAGTGCGCCGGAATCGTGACCAGCAACAGTACCTTCAACGAGAATACCGTCCAGGAAATCGACAGGACAATGACCATCAATACCATCGCTCCTATGTATGTCGGTCTGGTGGCTCTCAACGACATGATTGCACGCGACAGCGGTCAGATCGTGACCATCGCATCTGCCGCCGGAATGCTTTCTCTTCCAAAGATGAGCATATACGCAGCCAGCAAGTGGGGTGCAATAGGCTGGTCTGATTCAGTCCGCATCGAGCTCCAGAGAATGAACAGCCACGTACAGATGACAACTGTTGCACCTTATTTCATCAATACAGGCATGTTCGACGGCGTGCAGTCAAAAATCTTCCCTATACTTGACCCGGTCAAGACTTCTGCAAAGATTCTCAAGGCTACCGAGAAGGGAAAGATCTTCAAGGGACTTCCATTCTCATTCCATTTCATCCGCTGCATGCAGGCTATCCTGCCTGTGAAGCTCCTTGACTGGATCTTCGGTGACCTTTTCGGCATTTACCATGTGATGGATCATTTCACCGGACGTAAAAAATAATCATGATGGCACTGGCAAACACTTCGGCAGAGCGCATGGATGCTATCCTTGCGGCGCAGAAAGCATATTTCAGAACCAATGCGACTCTTGATGTAGCTTTCAGGAAGAAGCAGCTCAAGGCATTTCTCAATGCAATGGAGGAATTCGACCAGGAGCTTGCCGATGCATTGTGGACGGATCTTCACAAGTCATACGAGGAGGCTTATCTTACTGAGCTTTCCCTTGTTAAAGGTGAAATCCGTGAGGCACTCAGACATGTCGGCAGATGGGCTCGCCGCGAGAGGAAGGCATCGCCGCTGACCATTTTCGGATCGCGCAGCTATGTGGTGAAGGAACCGCTTGGCTGTTCGCTCATCGTCTCTCCATGGAACTATCCTGTCCAGTTGCTTCTCAGTCCGCTTGTCGGTGCCATAGCAGCCGGCTGTACGGCTGTCCTCAAGCCTTCTCCGTATGTGCCTAACGTCTCGGCGGTCATCGAGAAGATGATCGGCAAGACCTTTAGCGAGGAGTACATTGCCGTGGTTCAGGGCAACAGAGAGGTCAACAAGCACCTCTTTGATATGAAATTCGACCTGATCTTCTTCACAGGTAGTCCTGCGCTGGCAAAGAATGTTGCGGCAGCGGCTGCAAAGAACCTCATCCCGATGGTTCTGGAACTTGGAGGAAAGAGTCCTTGCATCATCGGCAAGGAAGCTGACATCAAGCTCGCGGCGCTCCGTGTTGCATGGGGCAAGACCATCAATTCCGGCCAGACCTGTATCGCGCCGGATTATATCTTGATCCATAAGGATATAAAGGAACGTTTCGTCAAAGAATTTGCTGCAAGCATCAAGAAGCTCCACGGTGACGACATCAAGGAAAGCGGCCATTTCGTACGTATGGTCAATGACAAGGCTTTCGAGCGTGTGAGCTCTTACATCGCGGAGGGCAATGTCCTTTACGGCGGCAGTACAGATTCGTCCCAGAGATTCATCGAACCTACCCTTATCGACGGAATCAGCGAGGACGCAGCGGTGCTTAACACCGAGATCTTCGGACCGATCTTCCCTGTCATAGAGATGGACGATAACGGCAGCAGTTTCGAGGACAAGGTTGTCAAGTACGTCACAGACCGCGAGAAGCCTCTCGCCCTGTATTACTTCGGCAGCGAGAAGAAGGGCTGGGATGTCATCAGGAGGACATCTGCAGGCGGCACATGTATAAATGATACCATCATGCACATCGCAAACGGCAACCTTCCGTTCGGTGGCGTGGGCAATTCCGGAATGGGTCATTACCACGGTGTCCTCAGTTTCGAGGCTTTCTCTCACCGCAGGGCTGTCGTTTCGACCCCGACGCTGTTCGATCTCCCGTTCAGGTACATGCCGTACAAGACATTCAAGCTGATCAAGCATATAGTCTAGCCATTTCAGGTTCTTTTTCGATCATCTGACTTCCCGTCAATTGGTTTTTTCTCGTTATTGCACTAACTTTATGTGCTGATATACTAATACGAGATAACCATGAAAGTCAAGATGATTTCCGCCGTCCTGGCGCTTGCTTCAACCCTAGTTCTGCCAGCGCAGAACAAGCCGTACATGCAGGATCTCCCTTACTACGTAGAGAACCTGGAAATGTTCGGAGAAGGACAGGAGGAGGGCCGTGCGTTCCATATCCCAGCACAGAGCATATCTCTGAATGGCACCTGGAAGTTCTTTTACAGCGATTCTCCATATGAGATTCCGCAGGACTTCTTCAAGCCGGGTTTCAATGACCGCAAGTGGCCCAATATCCAGGTTCCTTCCAACTGGGAAATGCAGGGATTCGGCCAGGCTGTATTCCGCAATGTCTCAGCTCCTTGGGCTACCCTCACTCCTCAGGCTGCAAGAGATGCCATGGCGAAGGCAAGAGGTGGCAGAATGTTCCCTGGTGGAGGACAGCAGGCCCCTGTGAATCCTTACGCAGTCACACCTCCCGAGGTCCCTATGGAGTACAATCCTACCGGAGCCTACAGGACTTCTTTCACCATCCCTGCAACATGGAAGGGTGATCAGATATTCCTTCGTTTCGAGAAAGTCGCTTCTGCGTCCTTCGTGTGGGTGAACGGCCAGCAGGTAGGCTACAATGAAGGTGCACAGGAACCTTCAGAATACAACATCACAAAATACGTCAAGCCAGGCAAGAACACCCTTTCCGTGCTCGTCCTGAAGTACAGTGACGGCTATTATCTCGAGGGGCAGGACTACTGGAGACTGGCTGGTATATTTGATGACGTCACCGTCTTCGCAAGCCCTGACACCAGAATCTGGGACTACCAGGTGATCACCGATTTCGACAGCAGTTTCAAGGATTCCAACGTGGAGCTCACCATTGATGTCAGATCGTTTACGAACGCAGCCGACGGATGCTCTCTCAGTGCAGAGATCTCAAAGGATGGCAAGGTCGTGGCTGCCATGGACAAGAGCGACATTTCAGTTGCTGCGGGCAGCACCAACTCGGTTCATTTCCGCGCAAAGGTCGCTTCTCCACTCAAGTGGTCGGCAGAGACACCTGAACTCTATACCCTCACCATGACCCTCAAGGATGCTTCCGGCAAGACAGTGGACAGCATGGTCAAGAAGATGGGATTCAAAAAGACCGAGATCAAGGACGGAGTTTTCTATCTCAACGGCCAGCCTATCAAGGTGAACGCACAGTGCTCACACATGCAGCATCCTACCCTCGGTCATGCGATTGACGAGGCTACCGTAAGAAAGGATATGGAGATCCTCAAGCAGTTCGGCTTCAACGGAGTCAGGACTTCACACTATCCACCGGTCAACGAATATCTTGACCTGGCAGATGAATACGGTCTCTATATCATCGACGAGGCCGGGGTCGAGGCACACGCAACAGAATGGGTATCCTATCTTCCTGAATATATCCCTATGTACCAGGAAAGAGTGCGTCAGATGGTTCTCCGCGACCGCAACCACGCATGCGTGCTCTTCTGGAGCGCCGGAAACGAGTCAGGTGAGGGACCAGACATCAACGAGGTCGTGAAAGAAGGAAGCAAGTACGATCCGACCCGTTACTGGATGTACGGAGGCAACGCTCCTAAGCACACTGCCGAGGATATCGTAGGACCGAGATATCCTATGCCTATCGAGCACGAGCTTTCATATGGAGTTGACCTGACCGACAAGAGACCGTCATTCATGGACGAGTACCTTTCGGTTGCAGGTAATGGTGGCGGCGGATTCGATGATTTCTGGAGAGAGATTTATGATCATCCATCACTTCTAGGCGGCGCGGTTTGGGATTTCGTGAGTCCAGGTCTCGAGGAACCTGTCAGGACCCTTGAGGACAAGTCTCCATATTCAACCAAGGCCAATATCATGGGCAAGGCAAAACTCGTCAAGGGCAAGACCGGACTTGCAATCGATCTTGGCCAGCGTGATCAGTGGGTTGAAGTATACCGTGACAATAATCTTGAGATCGGCGGCAACAAACTTACCCTTACCCTTGACATCTGTCCTCGCAAGAACAACAAGAATGGAGGCTATATGATCACCAAGGGAAACAACCAGTTCGGTCTCAGGCAGATGGGCGCGGACAAGATCCAGTTCTACATCTACAGCGGAACCAAGACTGTACTTACCGGCGATCTCCCTGCAGACTGGGAAGGCAAGTGGCACAATGTCACCGCAGTATATGACTCTGAGAAGATGTCCATCTACATCGATTCCAAGGAAGTCGCAAGCCAGCCTCTCACAGGCTATATCACCAATATGCCGCTCCCTGTATGCATAGGACGTGACGCGGAGAAAAACGGCCAGGACACCAACGAATTCATCGCTGACGCCCTTATTGACAACGTTGGTGTATTTGCAGATGCAGTGACACCGGATATGGGCTTCGATCCAAAGAAGTCGGCACTCTGGCTCGATTTCGAGAAGGAAATCAAGGAAGGAACCTTCTACACCTGGGGCCTCGGTGCACGTACCTATGGAAGCATCTGGCCTGACAGGACCATCCAGCCTGAAATGTACCAGATGAAGAAGAGCACCCAGCCTTTCAGCTATGCACTCCTTGACTCTAGAACCGGCTCAATCGAGATTGTCAACCATCTCGCTTTCGTGAATGCCTCCGCATACAACACCGAATGGACAATCACAGCAGATGACAAGGTAGTTGCATCAGGAACCCTGAATCTCGACATCGCACCTCTTTCAACAAAGGCATACAAGATTCCTTACACCAAGCCATCCATCGAGGCTGGAAAGGAATACAGACTCAACATCTGCACCACCCTCGCCAAGGACGAGATCTGGGCAAAGAAGGGTCATGAGGTGGCATGGGAGCAGTTCGAACTCTCTGACTGGAACATCCCTGCAGCGACGGCTGCCAAGCCTTCAGGCAACGTGACCATGGAACAGGCTGACGGCAAGATCATCGCAAGAGGTGCAGGCTTCACTTATACCTTCGACGCTGTCAGCGGCGAACTCTGCGGCATGCAGATCGACGGCCGTGAAGTGATGACAGAACCTCTCAAGCTCAATGTTTGGCGTGCTCCGCTTGCGAACGAACTTGACGGATGGAACAATCTGCCTTCACGTTCTGCCGTTCTCAACAACAAGCCTGGATTCGGCGCCATCGGACATAGCACCACAGTCGCTACCATCTTCTACTCGGCAGGTCTTGACAAGGTTGGATACAAGCCTATGTCAGTAAAGGCCCGCGAGGTAGACGGATCCGTATATGTGGATGTGAGAGAGTATGCACTCTTCGGCGCTGCAGTCGAGAAGCAGCTGGATGCCTACATTACCGGACGTACCAATGTCGGAATCGAAAGCTGCTACTCATACAAGATAGATGGAGACGGTACCATTACCGTGCATCATCTCCTTAACCCTGAAGGTGACATGCCTGCATGGCTTCCTCGTGTAGGTGTGACAATGTCCATCAACAAGGACCTCGGTAATGTAGAGTGGTACGGAAGAGGGCCTCAGGCCTCATACCCTGACAGAAAGACTGGCTACCGCATGGGCATCTACAGGGACACTGTCGACGATATGTACGAGCCTTACCTTGTCCCTCAGGATTACGGTCTCAGGATGGACAACCGCTGGGTACGCTTCACCGACGAAAGTGGAAAGGGTCTGGAGTTCAGGATGAACGAACCTTTTGCATTCAATGCATATCCATTCACTACCGAGAACCTCACCAGAAGCATGTACCAGTACCAGCTCAGAAAGAGCGGTGATATTACCGTCAACCTCGACTATGCGACAAGCGGTGTTGGTTGTACTGCCCGCTCGATCTTTGATGCCTACAGGGCTTATCCTTCAGGCTACGAGAGAACCATCACCATCACTCCGATAAAATAAACAGAAATGAAGAAATATATAACACTTATGGCTGTTGCCATGATAGCTCTTGCTTCCTGCGCACCTAAAAAGAGCGCAGAAATGAAGAGTCTTGTCCTTTACTATTCCCAGACCGAGACCACCAAGACTCTCGCTGAACTCATTCAGCAGAAGACCGGCGCCGATATCGCTTCGATCGAGGTTGTCAACCCTTATGGCGACTATGGCGAGACCATCCAGAGAGGCAGCCAGGAAGTTGCATCAAAAAATTATCCTGAGCTCAAGCCGCTGACCGTGGATCTTGCAGACTATGATGTCATCTACCTTGGTACTCCGGTATGGTTCGGAACCGTTGCAAATCCAATACTCTCCCTGCTTGAAACAGAGAAATTCGAAGGCAAGAAGGTCGTGCCTTTCGTTACTTTCGGCAGTGGCGGCCGCAACACTGTCGAAGACTATCTCAGAACCACCCTTGACAAGGCCGATGTCGGTGCATGTTATGGCGTCCGTCAGGCACGTATAGACAAGGCCTCAAAGGAACTTGACAGATTCCTCGTTGAGCAGGGTCTGATCGAGGGTGAGGTCGAGGCTCTCCCTGGATACACCGAAATGCAGCCGCTTACCGAGGAAGAGACCGCAATCTTCGAGGCAGCCATCGCTACCTATCCTATGCTTGCCGGTACAGTTGCATCAACCTGTGGCGCACGTGTGACTCCTGACGGAACAGACTATATCTTTTCAGCAGGCACGGCAGACCGTCCATCCAGCATGCAGATCGTAGTCACTGTTCCAGCCGCCGAAGGCTCTGTCCCAGAGTTTGTCGAGGCAATAAGATAAGTGGTAAATATCTGAATACAACGGAAAAACGGCCGTCATCCAGTTTGGTTGGTGGCTGTTTTTCGTCTCTTGCATAAAAGTTGTATATCCTGGTATAAAAAAACTCGGACAATGAAGACAAGATATCTTACAATGATAGCCATCGCGGCGATGATGACCCTGGCAGGGGAATCACAGATTATGGCGCAGACCAAGAAAGAGACCAAGCAATACGCAAAGACCATCTCGAAGGCAACGGTTGCGGCATATGAGAAGTTTCTTTCCGTTTTTCCGGAATCAGTGTATGCCGGTGAAATCGAACTGCTCCGTGACAGAAAACTATACGAGGCGGTGGACAAGGATGACGTCATGGCACTTGAAGACTTCCTGGCGAAGTATCCCAAGACAGGAATCAAGGACGAAGTAGAAGCCCTTGTCGACAGGCTTAATACAAGTGATATCACAGCCGATGAGGCTCTTGCAATCGCAAATGAAACCCTGGAAAACCAGGCTGTGAAGGCAGTCGCGCTCAGACATCGGAACATGGACATCGTCCTCGCACTGCCAAAAGACGCATCATGTGTATATAAGCTTGTCAAGTCCGGTGAAACGTGGAATCTGGCTGAAACAATCCCTGTCGACCGTGGCACTCACGACTCAAGCCTGAATCTGATGGAGATAGGGGAGACCATGGACATGGTGCGCATTGGTACCGACCGTGGACTGAACTTTGACTATTGGTGCAGCAGCGAGGCAAGCGACAAGGTCGAGTACGTGACAAGCTTCATCAATATTTCCGACAGCGAGCAATACAGTTCCCAGTTCTACGGCAGGAAGATTGGCGGCAAGATCGAAGGATCGTCGCCTGATGATCTGTCCATTCAGACGGGAATGAGCATTCATACATCATGGCTGTATGCCAGACTCAACGAAAATCCGTCGCTTGTGCGCATCAGTGAAGAAAACCTCAAAGCCGATCAGGCTATAGAGTGGTGGCTGAGGAATAATCCGAATGCTCTGACCAACTCAAAGAGGCTTTCGCCTGGCAAGTTGGACGAAGACAATGCAATAGTAGCCCAGTACAAGAAAAGCGCAAAGGAGAAGGGCACTGGTTATGATGCGGCAAAGTTCAACTTCCGCGGCTATCTGATGATCTGCGCGTATAACAGGTCGACCGGTGAATACGTACTCGTATGGTGTGAACCCCAGAACACAAAAGGACGTGCTGGCAGAGATCTCCGTTCTATCTATTTCGAGACAGGCAGCAGTGTGCTGGACCTCTTCTACTACCAGGGTAACAAGACCTTCAAGATAAAGCTGAACCTCAGCAGCAAGACCATTTCCCGATCATAGATGGCGCGCGGGACTTGATTCCTTGCTCCTCCATACCTGTCTGAAATCGAGCGTCGGAAGATCCAGTACCTCGCGCGGGCTGCCCAGTCCGTCAGGACGTCGGAAGCCCATGAGTCTCTTGACGTAGTAATAGTCATCAGGGAATCGGTCGATCGTCACACCCTTGGCCACGGCCGCGTGAATGAACCGGAATGTCTCGCCGTCGTCCTGGACCTCGGTGATGATGCCGACGTGCCCGACTTTCTTTGACGCTGCATTGCGGCCTGTAAAGAATACAAGATCTCCAGTCCTGATCTGGCTGCGCTCAACCTCTGTGCCCTGTGTGTACTGTGATGCTGATGATGAATTCAGCTTTATTCCGAACTCCCCGAATACATAGGATGTGAATCCGGAACAGTCGAAACCACCAGGCTTCTTTCCGGCTGAGCGATATTTCGTGCCGATATATTGTCTGGCAAAATCCAGCAGTTCGGTAACGTTGACCTTTTTCGGATCCTCAGGTGCCTCGGCATACGACGGAACCGCTGCGAAGGATATCATCTCCGCAGCAAGAAATGCCATAAGCACAGATATGAAGAAGCGTCTCAATCTCATCTAGATTCCCAGTTTCGCACGTATGTCAGCAGGAATGGCGTCTTTGTGGACCACGATGTTCATGGTCTTGTATGCAATATATGCACGGCTGGCGTACCAGATGCCTTGGCGTCCGATTCCGGTGCCCCAGGAGTTCTTTACCATGAAGTAATCCTTTCCGCCCTGATCTTTCGCCTTGCCGAAGATATGCATGGCGTGGTCGTCTGTGGTTTCCCCCTTGTCGAAGCCCTTCTGGCGGATCTTCTGGTCAATCTTTATCTCGTTGACAGGGTACTTGAAGTCCCGGCCGCTTATGTCATAGATGGTCGCCAGCGATACCTTGCCGGGACCGTCAGCCTCTTTGAGAGCCTTCTTGTCAGGGCAGATCATCAATCCCTTGTCCGTCTTTCCCGGCTCGGAGACATCCGCCGACCATGCAATTGTATATCCATTGTCGATGGCATTGTCAAATACTCGGAGAAGATCCTCCAGCGGCAGGTTCCAGCTAAGGTCGCGGCGCCAGTTGTCGGAAACCTCCAGTGCGAACTTCTCGTAGAAAGGATGGTGAGTGTACGAGGTAAGGGACACATAGTCGTCGGCGTTCAGTCCGAGAGACTTTGCATAGCTCATAGGAGTGTGCTCGATGCCCTTGATCGTGAAACGCTCGGGCATCTCGCCTATATATGCCTCATATATGCCCTTGAGGCCATTGATCCAATTATCGTTGCTATCAGAGGGCATTGATGCCCTGGCTTTGACGTAAGCGGCTGCAAGGGCGTCCAGCTCATTGTGGACCGGGAGGGTTTCGCCATACAGGCTGCCCGGCTCAGGCATGGCCGACTGTGGACAAAGACCATAGTTCTTGAGACAGTACATGACATCATAGTGGCTGCCGCCCTGGTAAAAAACCTCCTTGCCATTGCTGTCGACTACTGTCCTGGCGCGGTCGAGCATGGTCTTGCCGACTACAAACATCTCGCAGAGGTCATGCTCACCTTTGCCCATCCTCATCAGTTCGCTCTCCAGAAAACTGATCGTCGAGAAACACCAGCATGTACCGGTCTGGTTCTGGTTTTTGATTGATGTGACAGGATGAGATATTATGGTATTGAAACGGAAATCCTCCTGGGCGAAGGCACAGGAGGCTCCGAAGCCGCAAAGAAGTGCGGCGGTCAGTATGAGTCTTTTCATCAGTGGAGAATGATTCCGAAGCTGAGGGTATTTGTATCTGGACCTACACCCTCCTTGAAGACAGATGAAGGAATGTACTTGACGGAAACGCCGAGATGTCTGCGCATGATAGATGCTCCGATACCGTACTGGAAGTCGTTGAGACCTCCTGGATTATAGGTCTTGTCCTTTGGACTTCTTACGATGTTGACTGACTTGCCGAGAAGTCCTGCGAAGGCATATGCCTCTGCACTCCATTTCTTGTTGAGTTTAAGGTTGAAACCGAGGGGAACGCTCCAGTATGTGGTTCTGAGTTCCGAACTCTTGTAGTGTGGATAAGTCTCCTGTGTGAGATCGACAGGGAATACATTACCGCCACTGTATGCGAAGGTATATCTGTTCCTGAAGAAATACTCGTAACGATCCATGCGGATACCGGTGAACAGCTGGGCATAATCGCCTGCTGGAAAATTGAAACGGAGCAGTTCGACACCGAAATGATGTGTATTCTTTGTCCAGGTCTCCATGAACTGGGTCTGCTCACCGAGTGCGTCAGGGTAGCTTATGCCTACAAGTGGAGACTTGCCGTATTCTGTGCTGGTAAGGAAGTGTATGTCAAGACCGAGTCCATCCTTCTTCCTTGTGTCTTTGGCGTCGAGAGTGGCAGCGAGTGAAAGTGCTGCAAGTGCTGCGATAAGTATCTTCTTCATGTTTTCTTTTGTTTATTCAGATAATAGACGTATGATTCAGGTGATTGTTAACAAAAAAAGGAAAAATCAGCGGATTCCCCACGGACTTCCTTCCCAGCTGCTCTCGGCGGCCCCCTCGACATCGTCATCCATCGATGCGAAGAAGTCATATCCGGTCAGCTTCTCCAGCTCATCCACGCTCATAGCGCAGTCGCGGAGATAATAGCGTTCGTCGTCGTTGCCCATGACGAATGCTATGGATATGTACTTCATGCCGTCATATGCCATGACAGCCTTGAAGAATGCATCGGGTACCGTAACATCTGTGTGCTTGCCGATGGTACCGTAAATATTTCTGCCGATGACAGGACCGGCAACGACCCATACCTTGCCGTAGTTACGAGCCCAGTCTCTTACCTTGCGCTCCAGGAACTCCCAGTCGCCGGCATTCAGCTTCTCGCTTTGCGGGCAGATGTTGGTCAGATAGAAGGTCTCGTCCATCGCCTCGCTGTCCCATCTGAAATCAGCGGCAGGGGCAAGGTGGCCTCTTGTCCATCCTGAGCCTGAATAGTCCTCGCGCATAGCCTGGTTGCGTCCTAGCTCGGGGTCCATGCTGAACATGCGGTCACCGCGCTCTTCATTGCCTCGGGTCTCGTCATCGGTCAGTTCATATGCAACCCAATTCGGTATGTGGTTGTCTTCATCATATGAAAGGGTAAATCCCTTGTGCTCGATTATGACTGCATCCTTGTCAAAAGCAGGAAGTTCCAGCAGTGTCTCGTCGACAGGAATCTGGAACGTACACGCAGCAAGAAGCGGTATCAGGAAAAGAATCTTCTTCATTTCGTTATGGTGATCTTCAATATTCTTGTTGTTTCGTCATCTATCCTTATGGAATCATCGATCCTGCGTATCGAAGGAATTGCAAGGACGTGGCTGCCATCTGCTACACAAATGGTCGCGGACCTCTGACTGACGCCGACACCATCGTCCTTCAGCAGGTCGGACAGTTTTTTTCTGCGGCCATTCATACCCAACGGTGACATCCAGTCGCCCTCCTTCCAGCCACGCAGAATGAACGGGAAGGACAGTTTGGAGGCGTCACAGATTATTCCGTTGTCCATCGACAGCTTTTCTGGTACTTCATTGCCAAGAATGATGCTTGCCTGCAGGTTTCCGATCTTGTATGTACCTTCTCCTTCAATCCGGATGGATATGGCTTCAGCTTCTTCTTTAGGCTTGATTATCAGATATTTGCTGTCTATGATGCCGTCAAAGGACGGAGATCCGAATTTCTTTCCGGACTTTATGTCTCCATTCTCTATCATCCCGGAGATCCTGTCGCAGCAGTCCTGACCGAATCCGTAGCTGTCCAAGGCCCGGTATAGAAGATATCTCCAGTTCTCATGAGCCGTAATGGCTGAAAGGTCGATGGCGGCATGACCGTCGTTCTGTGCAATGAATTCATCTTTGATACCGCCATACCAGGATTCGAGGATGTCCCTTGCCTGGGCGAAGTGGCGCATGTCCTCGTTGAGAGTCTGGATGTACGAGGGATTCATTGCCTCGAATTCGGGAAAGATCCTGTTTCTTATGCGGTTTCGCTTATAGCTGACATCCTTGTTTGTGCTGTCGTTTCGCCAGCCGACGTGCCTTATCGTAAGACAGGCTTCGATCTCGCTTCTGGAAAACGTCAGCATTGGTCGCGCCAGCAGCATGCCTTCCTCGCCATAGGGCAGGGGAGACAGCGGCTCCATTCCTGCGAGTCCACGCAGTCCGGTTCCCCGCAAAAGGTTCAGCACCAGAGTCTCTGCATTGTCGTTGGCGTTGTGGGCAGTCACCACTGCATCGAAGCCATTCATGCCGCATAATTCGCCGAAAAGGCGGTAACGCAGTTCGCGTGCCGCCATTTCTATGCTGACGCCGTTCTTTTCGGCGTAAGTATTTGTATCAAAGTTCTCTACAAAGAGTTCTTTTCCATGTTTTACAGCCCATTCGCGTACATATGCCTCGTCTGCGTCGCTTTCTTCGCCGCGCAGATGAAAATTGCAATGGACAAGACTGAAATCAATGTCTCCGCAACCGTCAAGCAGTTCGGCCAGGCAGATGGAATCTGCGCCTCCGCTGACTGCGGCAAGCAGGCGTGTTCCCCTGGAGAACCTTTTCCGAATCTCGTCGTTGAACCGGGCCTGTAGTGGCATTAACGATGGAAAGGCTTGAACTTGTAGGTGTAGTTGATCATGAGGTACTCCTTGAACTGAGTCTTTGGAACACCCTCGATCAGGATATTCTCGTCGTAGATGAGATATGTCTTGAAAGTGACAGCGAAGTGCTTGGCAATCTGCCAGTCGATCTGGTTGTCCCAGTTCACGCGGAGGTTCTGTGGATTGTCGAGGTAGTTCGAGAAGAGAACCAGCTGGGTCTTGTAGTTGAAGACCTCGTTGATGGTGAACTTCATATCGGTAGTGAGCTTGGCACCGAACTCGAACTTTGCAGGCTTGTAGGTCACACCGTCCTCTGCGAGAGGCATCTTGTACTGAGCCCTGAGGAGCTCATCCCTTACGATGGTGAAACCACCGGTAACAGGAGCGAAGTTGACAACCAGCCACTTGCTAGGCACCCAGTCGATACCGAATCCGATGTCGGTGTATGCAGGTGCAAGGAATCCGGACTTGAGAACACGGCTGTCGAGCCAGTCCTTTCTTGATGGATCGGTAACTGTCGGGTTTTTGTAGTCGTAGTTGTTGGAGAACTGTGAACGGAAGTTGTACTTCGCAGTATAGTTGAGTTTCTCTGTGGCCTTGTAACCCCACTTGCTCTCGAAGTAGATACGGTCGTTGTTCTTCTGGGTGACAGGCTTGTCGGCAGAACGGATGAAGCCGTAGTCGAGCTGGAGATGGTTGTTCCAGTACATAGGACCGTCCGCATAGTTTGCATTGCCATCAAGCGATGCAAGGAGGGTCAAGGTGTTGTAACCACCGGCAGCCCAGTTGGTAAGCTGGGTGTTGGTGAAACCTACAGACGCTACCGCATCGTCCTTCCAGAGGCTTTCCTTCGCCTTTTTCTCGTCTGGCTTTGCCTCGGCGATGGCATTTGCGGCGTTCTGTGCAGCATTCTGTGCAAAAATGCTGGATCCGGCAGTCATGAGAAATGCTGCCAATACGATGAAACACTTCTTCATAGCTATAGTCTAGTAAGAGATTGCGAATACGACGCGACCCTTTGATGGCTTGCCTGAGTAGATATCTACGCCTTCCTCCTCGCATACGAAACTGTCTGCAGGGATACAGCGGATGGTAGCCTTGGTCTCGTCCTTGATCTTCTGCTCGGTCTCGGCGGTACCGTCCCAGTGGCAGAGAAGGAATCCGCCTTCCTTGATCTTCTCCTTGAACTCTTCCCAGTTGTCGCACTTCTGTACGTGCTCGTCACGGAACTTGAGAGCCTTGTTGTAAATGTTTGTCTGGATGTCATCAAGAAGCCCGTGAATCTTCTCGGCAACGCCTTCGACAGGCATGGTCTCCTTGGTGAGGGTGTCACGGCGTGCAACCTCGCAGGTGCCGTTGGCGAGATCGCGGCCACCCATTGCGATACGTACAGGGACGCCCTTGAGCTCCCACTCTGCGAACTTGAATCCTGGACGGAGAGTGTCGCGGTCGTCGACCTTCACGCTGTGGCCCATTGCCTCGAGGTTCTTCTTGATCTCATACATGCGGTCAAGGATGGCCTGATGCTCCTCTTCGGTCTTGAAGATAGGAACCATTACGATCTGGATAGGTGCGAGTGCTGGAGGAAGCACAAGACCGTTGTCGTCACCATGCGCCATGATGAGCGCGCCCATGAGTCTGGTAGAAACACCCCATGAGGTTGCCCACACATACTCCTGCTTGCCTTCCTTGTTGGTATACATTACGTCGAATGACTTTGCGAAGTTCTGGCCGAGGAAGTGTGAGGTACCAGCCTGGAGTGCCTTTCCATCCTGCATCATTGCCTCGATTGTCATGGTGTCGAGAGCTCCGGCAAAACGCTCGTTAGGACTCTTGTGACCGATAATGACAGGAAGCGCCATTGTCTCGCGTGCAAACTTTGCATAAACGTTCACCATGGTCTCGGTCTCCTTCATCGCCTCGGCTGCGGTGGCATGAGCGGTATGGCCTTCCTGCCAGAGGAACTCCGCGGTACGGAGGAAAAGACGGGTACGCATTTCCCAGCGTACGACGTTGGCCCACTGGTTGCAAAGGATAGGGAGGTCACGCCAGGATGTGATCCAGTTTTTGTATGTGCTCCAGATGATGGTTTCGGAGGTAGGACGTACGACGAGTTCTTCCTCGAGCTTTGCCTCAGGGTCGACAACGACTCCGTTGCCGTCCGGATCATTCATGAGCCTGTGATGGGTAACGACAGCGCACTCCTTCGCGAATCCTGCGACATGCTCTGCCTCGCGGCTGAAGAATGACTTTGGAATGAAGAGAGGGAAGTATGCGTTCACATGGCCGGTCTCCTTGAACATCTTGTCCAGTACGTCATGCATCTTCTCCCAGATTGCATATCCGTAAGGCTTGATTACCATGCAGCCTCTTACAGGAGACTGCTCGGCGAGGTCGGCCTTTACGACCAGGTCATTATACCACTGTGAATAATTCTCAAATCTGCTGGTTACTTCCTTTGCCATAATATTGTACTTGTTTATTGACGATTTTTAGCTAATATTGCATTGACTACCCTTTACAGGGTACGGAAATTGCAATAAGATTTGCAAATATAAGAATTTTAAAATATTTAGGAACCGACTATGAAAACGTACTTTACAATTATCGCAGCAGCATTGCTCACTCTGAGTTCATGCAGTGTTACGGTAAACATGGCTTCCGACTCGAAGCCATCCCGTCAGCAGTTCCAGGACGGCGTCTATGGTGCCGCCAACACTCCCACTGCAGATCTCGTGTCGTCTGACGAGGACGATGACCTGGTTGCCAGAACCAAGGATTCAAAAATCTACATAAAGCGCGGACAGGCCGATACGCTCATCATCCCTGAAAACAAGATAGCCCAGATCAAGTTCGACCGCAAGGACGATCTTGCGACCGTGTCAATCTTCGACAGCTGGGATTTCGGCTACAGCCCGTACATGTCGCCGTATTACTCTCCGTACTATCATTACTATGGATTCCGTTATGATCCATGGTTCTACGATACATGGTACCATCCATGGAACCCATATTATTATGGATACCACAGCACGTTCTATTGGGACCCTTGGTACCGTTATGGCGGGTTCTATGACCCATGGTATTATGGCAGACCATATTACTCCGGCTGGTATGGATGGGGCTACGATCCATTCTGGTACGGTGGTCCATACTGGGGCTATGATCCATTCTACTATGACTGGTATTACGACCACTATTACCATCCTGGACACATCCACGGAGGCCATGGATCTCACGGTATGGGTGCCGGCCATTCATGGGGCTCACGTGAGAGAAACATAGCTAACGGCACAGTTTCAGGCGGTGCAAGCCGCCGCTCTCCTGGCACAACCCGCTCGGGCGTCTCTACCCGCGCTTCTGCCGGCGCGGCTGCAAGGACCTCGGCCGGTTCAGTATCCCGCTCTTCAGCTTCAACCCGCAGCTCGGCCGGTGCCGCAACCCGCTCATCAGCCTCAGCGACCCGTCAGTCAGCATCGGTAAGCCGCCAGTCAGCGTCAGCTGCAACCCGCGCATCCGTTGCAAGCCGCGGCACGTCTTCGGCAGAGACCGGCAGTGCAGTCTCAAGAAGCTCTGCAGCCCGTACCAGCGCAGCATCAAGCTCGTCAAACAGCTATAGAAGAAGTTCATCCGCACCTGCCAACGGAAATGCCGGTGTATCATCAGGTGCTTCATCACGTAACTCGAGCGCAAGTAGCCGCAGCAACAATAACGCATGGTATAACAACAGCAACAGTTCAAGCATGAACAGGTCTTCTTCTGGCGGCGGCTATTCTGGCGGTGCCAGCCGCAGCAGCAGCGGAGGAGGATACTCCGGAGGCGGCAACTCGGGTGGCGGAGCCAGCCGCAGCAGCGGTGGCAGCAGTGCAGGCCGCAGATAGAACTTCGTCAGTATAACCGGACTTAAACATAAATAGAGAAATCATGAAGAAAACAATCATATCGGCGCTGCTTGTTTCGGCCGCCATCTGCGCCAATGCACAGAATATGGATGATGCTCTCACTTTCAGTGAGAATCACTACGAAGGAACAGCACGCTCCATGGCGCTTGGCAATGCCATGACCGCCCTTGGTGGAGACCTTGGCTCAATCGGCATCAATCCTGCAGGATCGGCAGTCTCAAACTTTTCACAGTTCACGATCACGCCGTCCATCTCGATGAGCGCGATGACATCGTCATACTCGCCTGATGTATATACTGACCATTACGGTGCGGTGGAAGCGTCCAGGACCAAGTTCACCATGCCGAACATCGGTTTCAACTTTGTCTGGGATACCTATCGCAAGCACGGCTTGAAATCGATGGCGTTCGGTTTCATCTCAAACACCACACGCAATTATAACAGTAATATGTCATCTTGGGGAGAGAATGGCAACTCCTCGATGTTCCAGACGTACGCTTATGACGCATGGGGCTATACTCCGGACATGCTTAACTCTTTCAGCAGCTCAGCTCCATGGGACTATTCTGTCGCTTACCAGTCCGGCCTTATCAGCAAGGTCAGCGGTACAGATGACTATGTCGGCGTAACCGAGATCGTCACCGGATTGCCTGACGGTTCGCTTGACTTCAAGGTTCCGGGAATCCTCGAGCAGGGTTACGGCAGAAGAACTGCCGGTACAAAGCAGGATATCGTTATGAACTTCGGAATGAATTTCGACGACCGCCTGTTCCTTGGAGTCAACCTGGGTATGCCAACATTCGAGTATGCTCTTGATGAAGGATATCGCGAGAACCCTGTCAATAAGGAGGAATTCTCCTTTGACTATGACGACATGGGCACGGTATTCCTCAGCGAAGCAAGGAAGGATTACTCCTACAGGGCGTCCGCTACCGGAATCTACGCAAAGTTCGGTATTATCTGGCTTCCGTTCAAAGGACTCAGACTAGGTGCTGCGTACCAGACTCCTACCCAGTTCGAGATCGAGGAGAAGTATCAGGTGTCTGGCTCAACCGTCATCATGCGTGGACAGGGTGGCCTTCGGGATTATTATGATGCCCAGTCTCCAGTAGGTGAGTATTCATACTACCTCTACGCTCCTTCACGCTTCAATGTCGGAGCTGCATATACCATCGGCCGTTCGGCTCTTGTCAGCGTGGATTACGAGCGTGCAAACTATGGACGCATGAAGTATGATGATCTTCCATATGACGGTACCTATGTCAACGGAGATTTTCCAAAGACAAACGAATATATGAGAGAGCACGGCGCGGCTCAGTCGATGCTTCGTGCGGGTGTCGAGTTCAAGCCTGTCCAGGCATTCGCAATCCGTGGCGGTTATACCCAGATGTCAAATTCAGTGGTTGACTTCAAGGCCGCAACCCGTTCATATGCGTTCGGCGTGGGATATTCTTCACCTGGCTCATTCTTCATGGACTACGTCGTACGTATGACCAATCATCCAGATTCATACTTCACCCCATATACTGACTGTATCTCGGACAGCTGCGAATATACTCCGGAAATCCGTGCGACCAAGACCACATTTGATATCGCACTCACTCTTGGATTCAGATTTTAAGTCAGTCTGAGAAGGTAAGAAATGGAGTCAGGACCTTCATTGAACAGAAGGTCCATGATGGAAAGATTTGATATGAAGCCGTGCTTCCTGGCAAATACCTGGAAGTACGGCTTTTTCAGATCCAGGGCTTCGAGAATCGTGTTCTTACGCTTTGGATGGATGGTCTCCCTGAGGTCCTTGCCGTATATTCCGGAATCTTTCGGTGTAAAACTCTCGGTCAACCTGATGTCGGCGGAAATTCCTGTCTTTCGCAGGAAGAAGTCCAGAATGGCCATGTTGAGGCCGAACAAAGTTTCCGGCTTGCTTTCCAGTACTGCGAACAGTTCGTCCTTGTAGTATTCAAAGTAGGCCGAAGAGTCGTATGCTGACGATATGGCTCTTTCTGTCTGGATAAGCCACGGCGTTGACCAGTCTACTTTTATTGTAGTGATAGGGAGTGTGTGGGTGCCGCCTTCGTGTATGATCGGGACCCTCAGATCCTGGATTCCGTTCTCGGCGTAGAAGCGGCAGCGGTTGCGGTAGGACTGCTTCTGGTAATTCTCGCAGGCCTCGATGTATACGACAGAAGGCATGACGTTGTCTTCCGACAGACGCATGCCTTCAGCTATAGCCGCAAAGTATTCGATCGGCGGGAAATATGCTGTCGAAAGCAGCATGTTCCTAGATGTCGATCGAGCCCTTGTCGCGAGGATCGTTAGCTCTTACGATACCTCTCTTTGAATTCTTGATGAAGCTGAGGATTGTATCCTTCTCGACTGACTGAGGGAAACCTGCAGCCACCCTGTCACAGGCGTCAGAGAAGTTATAACCCTGGAAATAGATCACGTCGTAGATGTCCTTGATGGTTCTGATGACGTCTGATTCAAAACCTCTTCTGCGAAGACCGACGATGTTTACGCCGGCATAGCTGATAGGGTCACGGCCGCAGAGTGAGTAAGGTGGAATGTCCTTGTTGACCTTGCAGGCACCGCCTACCATCGCGTGAGTTCCGATATGGCTGAACTGATGAACCTTGGTGCCGCCGCCGATGATTGCCCAGTCGTCTACATCAGTCTCTCCTGCAAGTCCGACATAGCTTACAAGGATGCAGTGGCAGCCGACCTTGCAGTCATGGGCAACGTGCACGTACGACATGACGAGGGTGTCGCTGCCGATGCTGGTAATGCCCTTTCCGCTGGCCTTGGTGCCTCTGTTGATGGTTGCGCACTCGCGGATTGTTACGCGGTCACCGATTTCCACGTGGGTGATTTCTCCGTCGAACTTCAGGTCCTGTGGCACTGCACCTACGACTGCACCTGGGAATACCTCGCAGTCCTTGCCGATCTTTACATAAGAGTATATTACGGCATGAGGGTGGATCTTGCATCCGTCACCGATCTCTACGTTCGCGTCGATGTATGCGTATGGACCGATCTCTACGTTATCTCCGAGTTTGGCGTCTGGACTGACCACCGCCATTGGATGTATCTTGTTCATATATTATTTGCTTATTGATTCTAATACTGCTTTTGCTGCTCTTGTGTTGAGGCTGTGGCCTGGCTTGAAGGCGCTGACCTTTGCCTTGAGGAATCCGCAGAGCCTGAGGTCGCCGATGAGGTCCAGAAGCTTGTGTCTTCCGCACTCGTCGCTGAAATGGAGTTCAAGGTTGTTGAGGTATCCATTCGCATTGACCTGAAGCTTCGGCTTGTTGAGGAGTGAGCAGATGTTGTCCAGCTGAGCTTCACTTACAGGGTGCTCGACGATGACGATGGCGTTATCAACATCTCCACCTTTGATAAGATTGTTGTTGAAAAGGAACTCCAGTTCATGGAAGAATACGAAGGTGCGGCAAGGCGCGATCTCCGAAGCATATTCCTTCGAACCGTCCCATCTGATGACCTGCTCTCCGAGGACCTTTGAATTGAAGTCAAGTGTGATGTCGTAAGTAAGCTCATCCGCAGGCTCTATCCTGATCCATGAACCACTCTTCTCGTCCCTGACCTCGATGGTCTCGCTGATGGTGGTATAGATGCGGTCTGCATCCTGCTCGATGATGCCGGCCTTGGTGAAGGCTTCTGCATATGGCTTTGCCGAACCGTCGAGAATAGGTATCTCGGGTCCGTCGATTTCAATCAAAGCGTTATCGATGCCCAGTCCGGTAAGGGCTGACATTACGTGCTCAATGGTGACAGCGGATGCGTCGCCATTGGAAATGGTGGTGCTGCGAGCGGTATTGCTTACGTTCGATGCCGAGGCCTGTATGATGGCGTCGGAGCCGAGGTCCGTTCTATGAAAGGCGATTCCGCTGCCCGCAGGGGCAGGGTTGACCGTCATATGGGCAAAACCACCGGTATGAAGGCCCTTGCCTTCGAATCGGCAGCTTGTCTTTAAAGTCTTCTGTTTCATTTTTCCTAATAGCTTACAAAGATAGGCATAATAATGTTCATAACCAATTTTGAAGCCATTTCGGATAAAATGCTTAAAAAAAGAAATAAACTACCTGTTTTCTCCTGCTCTCTTGAACAGAGCGTAGCTGCGCATGTATGTCCTGTGGTCGATTGCAGGGGTTCCGAAGAGCGTCCTGCCGGACTCCTTGACATGGCCGATCACGCCGGTCTTGGCAGCTACGGTCGTGTTGTCGGCGATGGTGAGGTGACCGACGATTCCGACCTGTCCGGCGAGAATGCAGTTCTTTCCTATCTTGGTGGAGCCTGCAATTCCGGTCTGGGCGGCCATTACGGTGTTGTCGCCGACGACAACGTTGTGCGCTATCTGGCAGAGATTGTCGATCTTGACGCCGTTGCCGATGATGGTGGACTCCATTTCAGCGCGGTCTACGGTGGTGTTCGCGCCGATTTCGACATTGTTGCCGATGATTACGTTTCCGAGGTGCTCGATCTTCTCCCATGTGCCGTCAGGCTGAGGTGCATTGCCGAAACCGTCGGATCCGATGACGCAGTTGGCGTGAAGGATAACGTTGTTTCCGATAACCATGCCTGGATAAATGCGGACTCCCGGATAGATTATGCAGTTGCTGCCGATGACGGTACCGTCGCCAACGCTGACGTGGTCAGCTATATGGCAGCCGTCGCCGATTCGGCACTTCGCTCCGATGCGTGTGTAGTCTCCGACATAGACCTTCTTGCCGATCTTGGCGCTGAACGCGATGTGGCAGAAGCATCCGCGGTATCTGCGATGGCTCTTTTTCTGGTCCGAAACGTATTTGAGGAGAGTTGCGATCGCGCTGTATGCGTCGGCTACACGGATCATGGTCGGAGCAACCGGCTGCTTTGGCTCAAAACTCTCGTTGACCAGCAGGATGCTTGCCTTGCTGGTATAGACGTACTGTTCGTATTTCGGGTTTGCGAAGAAGCAGAGCTGACCTGCCTTGCCATGTTCGATCTTGGCGAATGAGCTGACCTTTGCGTTCTCGTCTCCCTCGACGCGTCCGTTGAGGATGTGGGCCAGCTGTTTTGCTGTAAATTCCATTGTCTGAGTTTAGTGGGCGTTGTCCGTGGTGCCTTGTTAGGGTGCAAAAGTACGATATTTTTTGTAATTCATCATTATTTAGGTATCTTTGCATGTGCGAAGGATAGGGGACAGCAGTTCTCTATCTTTTTTTAATGTTTTACTCATGGATAGAAAGCTTTTGAACGAAACTGTGGAGAAGGTTCTCGAGTCGAGAAACTGCTTCCTCGTCGACATCTCAGTCAGTTCAGACAACGATGTGACCGTCATCATCGAGAAGGAGTCCGGATCTGTCGACATGGATGACTGCATCGCGGTCAATGATGCCGTGCTTGATGCATTCGATCGTGACGTTGAGGATTTTGCCCTTACCGTCACCTCTGCCGGGCTGGATCTGCCATTCAAGGTTCAGCGCCAGTACACCAAGGCTCTCGGCAGCGCAGTCGAGGTCCTCGTCAAGGGTGGTCGCAAGCTCATCGCGACCCTCGTCGCAGCTGAGGAGGGGTCGATAACCGTCAGGTACAGCGCCAAGGAGGCTGTGGAAGGAAGCAAGAAGAAGCAGATGGTCGAGCACGAAGAGGTTCTCCAGCTCAGTGATGTCAATGCTGTACGTTATCACATTGAATTCTCGGATAAGAAATAAAAAACATATAGAAATCATGGAAAAAGAAAATGTAATGACTCTTGTCGATGCGTTCAAGATGTTCAAGGACGAGAAGAACATCGACAGACCTGTCATGATGGGAGTGCTCAAGGATGTATTCCTTACCCAGCTTGCCAAGACCTACGGAACTGCAGATAACTTCGACGTGATTGTAAACGTTGACAAGGGAACCTGCGAGATCTACCAGAACTTCGAGATTGTGGAGGAGGTCGAGGACGAGAACTGCCAGATGACCGTAGAGGAGGTTGCCGAGGAAACCGGCGACACCGATTACGAGATCGGCGATACCTATACAAGACCATACGCGCTCAAGGACTTCGGCCGCCGCGGAATCCTCAATATCCGCCAGAACCTCCAGGGCCGCATTATGGATATCGAGAAGGCAAATGTCTTCAAGAAGTACTCGGAGAAGGAAGG
The DNA here is from genome assembly GCA_024402135.1 of Bacteroidales bacterium. Taxonomy (GTDB): domain Bacteria; phylum Bacteroidota; class Bacteroidia; order Bacteroidales; family UBA932; genus Cryptobacteroides. Next base: position 56,876 of record JAKSJN010000003.1, on the reverse strand, counting down.
CGAGCTCTTCACCGGCGAGGTTTATCAGACCTGGTCAAAGGAGGTCCTCATCCTTGACGATGCAGGCAACGAGCTCCATATACCTAAGGAGGAGCAGATCCCTGGCGAGCGTTTCAAGAAGGGTGACAGCGTAAGGGCAGTCATCAAGAAGGTCGAGATGCGCAACAACACCACTCCATACATCGTTCTCTCACGTACTTCAAGCGAGTTCCTCGAGCGTCTTTTCGAGGCTGAGGTTCCTGAGATCATGGATGGTCTCATCACCATCAAGAAGGTCGTACGTGTACCTGGTGAGCGTGCAAAGGTGGCAGTCGAGTCATACGATGAGCGTATCGATCCTATCGGAGCATGTATCGGTGTCAAGGGTGGACGTATCATCGGCATTGTACGTGAGCTCAGAAACGAAAATATCGACGTCCTCCAGTGGACCGGAAATCCTCAGCTTCTCATCCAGAGAGCCCTCGCTCCGGCAAGAGTGTCTTCAATCGACATGGGCAACGGTATCGACAACAAGGTGAAGGTGTTCATGGATCAGGAGGAGGTGAAGAAGGGTATCGGCCGCGGCGGTATCAACGTACAGCTTGCCGGCATGCTCATCGATCGTGAGATCGAGGTTTACCGTCTCTCTCAGGACAGCGGTGCAGACGAGGAAGATGTACTCCTCAGCGACTTCAGCGATGAGATCGATGGATGGGTAATCGAGAAGCTCCAGTCAATCGGCTGCGACACTGCAAGAGGAGTCCTTGCACTCGATCCGGAGGATATCGCAAAGCGTGCTGACCTCGAAGACGAGACCGTCGAGGATGTAATCAATATCCTCAGAAAGGAATTTGAAGACTAACATTTAAAGGAACGATATGGCAGAAATCCGAATAAATAAACTCTTAAAGAAATATAACGTCGGCTTGAGTGAGCTGGTGGATTTCCTTCAGAAGCAGGGAGCACAGGTTGACAACAACCCTAACGCCAAAGTTTCGGAAGATTTCGTTCCCGCTCTTGACCGCCATTTCAGCAAGGATCTCGAAATGAAGGAGAAGGCTGAGAAGGTGGACATCAAGCTGGCGGAGATTCTCGAAAAATCCGGTCGCAAGCAGGAAAAACCTGAGACCGAGGACTTCGAGCCTTACCAGGAAACCATCATCAAGAGCAGCATGCTCACGGACATCAACCGCAAGGCTGTCCAGGCCGAACCGGAGCCCGTGGCTGCACCTGAGCCCGTAGCAAAGCCTGAGCCTGCTCCTGAGGTAAAGCCTGCTGAACCTGTGACTGCACCTGAGCCTGTGACAAAGCCTGAGCCTGTCGCAAAGCCGGAACCTGCTCCGGAGGTGAAACCTGCCGAGCCTGTGGCTGAGCCAGAGCCAGTAGCAAAACCGGAACCTGTGGCAAAGCCGGAACCTGCTACGGATGTAAAGCCTGCAGAGCCTGTGACTGAGCCTGAGCCGGTTGCAAAGCCGGAACCTGTGGCAAAGTCTGAGCCTGCTCCTGCGCCAAAGGCGGAACCTGTGAAGGTTGTGACCCCTGCAGCTGCGACTGTGGTTACTGCGGCCGCTCCTGCCCAGCAGGGTGGTCTACAGGTGGTCGGCAAGATCGACCTCTCACAGTTTGACAAGAAAAAGTCGAAGCGTGAGAGAATCGCAAAGGGAAGCCAGAAAGTTGATGTTACCAAGGCTGGTGCGGCTCAGCCTGCGCAGAAGCAGAAGAATGGCAACAGCAATAACAACAACGGCAAGAATAACAATAACGGCAATGCCAACGGCGGACGTAACGGCAACAACAATAATATTAACGCTCGTCACGACCAGCAGGGCAAGGGCGGAAAGGGCAAGAAGGGACAGGATCGCTTCACCAAGCCTGCTTTGACCGAAGCTGAACAGGAAGAACAGCAGAGGCAGATTCAGAAGCAGGTCAAGGAGACCTACGCCAAGATGAATGACAACAAGAAGAACAACTTCGGAGCCAAGTACAGAAAGGAGAAGCGTGAGCTTGCATCCCAGAAGGCAATGGAGGAGATGGAGCAGGTTGCAGCAGAGAAGAAGGTTCTCAAGGTAACCGAGTTCGTTACCGTGAACGACCTTGCCACCCTTATGAACAACACCCCTGTCGTCAAGGTCATCGGTGCCTGCATGAGCCTCGGTCTCATGGTGTCTATCAACCAGCGCCTCGATGCCGAGACCCTCGTTCTTGTTGCCGAGGAATTTGGCTACAAGGTTGAGTTCGTGACCGCTGAGATCTCCGAGGAGATCGGTGGAAATGAGGTGGACCGCGAAGAGGATCTTGTACCTCGCCCACCTGTAATCACCGTAATGGGTCACGTAGACCATGGCAAGACCTCCCTCCTTGACTATATCCGCAAGTCCAATGTCATCGCTGGCGAGGCCGGTGGTATCACCCAGCATATCGGAGCGTACAGTGTGAAGCTTGAGGACGGCCGTCATATCACCTTCCTCGATACCCCGGGTCATGAGGCCTTCACCGCAATGCGTGCCCGTGGTGCCCAGATGACTGACCTTGCAATCATCATCGTTGCTGCTGACGATGCAGTCATGCCGCAGACAATCGAGGCTATCAACCATGCCCAGGCTGCAGGTGTGCCGATGGTATTCGCGATCAACAAGATCGACAAGCCAGGCGCATTCCCTGACACCATCCGCCGTCAGCTCTCCGAAATGAACATCCTCGTCGAGGATTGGGGCGGCAAGTACCAGTGCCAGGAAATCTCGGCCAAGAAGGGTCTCAATGTGGATCTCCTCCTCGAGAAGGTTCTGCTCGAAACAGACCTGCTCGAGCTCAAGGCAAATCCTGACAGACTTGCAGCTGGTGCCGTTATCGAGTCTTCTCTTGACAAGGGCCGTGGATATCTCGCGACCATCCTCGTCCAGAACGGAACCCTCCATGTAGGAGATGTGATTCTGTCGGGCAGCAACTATGGCCGCGTGAAGTCAATGTTCAACGAGCGTGGTCAGAAGGTTACCGAGGCTGGTCCTTCGACCCCTGTATCGGTGCTTGGTCTCAACGGAGCTCCGGCTGCAGGTGAGAAGTTCGTCGTAATGGCAGATGAGCGCGAGGCGAAGAACATTGCCAACAAGCGTGAGCAGCTTATCCGCATCCAGGGTATCAAGACCCAGAAGCATACAACCCTCGAGGATATCGGACGCCGTATTGCGATCGGCAACTTCAAGGAGCTCAATATTATCGTCAAGGGTGACGTGGACGGTTCAGTGGAGGCACTTTCAGATTCGCTGATCAAGCTCTCTACCGAGGAGGTACAGGTGAATGTCATCCACAAGGCTGTCGGCGGTATCTCCGAGTCAGACGTACTGCTTGCAGAGGCATCCGATGCCGTAATCGTCGGCTTCCAGGTGCGTCCTACAGTCGAGGCCCGCAAGGCGGCAGACCGAGAGGGTGTCGAGATCCGTCTTTACTCAGTCATCTACGACTGTATCAATGAGGTCAAGGATGGTATCGAGGGTATGCTCGAGCCTGAGAAGAAGGAGGAGATCACTGCAACAGCCGAGGTCAAGCAGACCTTCAAGATCAGCAAGGTCGGAACAATCGCCGGCTGTCTGGTACGCGATGGCAAGATGACCAAGGGTTCTGTACGCCTAATCCGTGACGGTATCGTCATCTACACTGGTGAGCTCAGCTCGCTTAAGCGTGGCAAGGACGACGCCAAGGAGGTTGGTGCCGGAATGGAGTGCGGTCTCGGTATCGAGAAATTCAATGATCTCAAGGAAGGCGATATCATCGAGGCATTCCACGTTGTAGAGATCAAGAGAACTCTCTAATCGGTTTTTTTGATTATCTTTGCAGCCCCGCATCCGTGCGGGGTTTACGATATGGCAGCTGAGTCTGCCTGGTACTGAGGTATGGTGTAATGGCAGCACATGGGATTTTGGTTCCTCCAGTCCAGGTTCGAGTCCTGGTACCTCAACTAGACCATAAGGGGGCGCTTCGCTCCCCCTGCAACCCCCTCGGCCTCAAGACCCTTTCCGTATTTGCTCGCGTATGCTCGCAAATACCCGGGCACGGCCGGTCCGCTGATGCGGACTTTGATGCGGACCTCGCTTCGCTCAAAAGATTTTTAGCTGATTCGGACTTTGATGCGGATTTTTGCAATTGGGGGCTAAGATTGAACCGGATTGATAGAAGCTATGGGGTCATGCCCGTTCGGGCTTGACCTGTTTTTTTGTGTGCGGATTCCTGGGCTGTTTTCGGGCTCAACTTAAAAAATGTAACAGGAATCCAATATTTGTGAACAGAAATAACATTTTTTCACGGCTCGAATGGCGTTTGGGCACAATGTTTGTGCGCTTTTTTGACTCGTGTTTATAAAACTGTAAGTCGTGTTACACATGAAGAAATTACTAATCATGCTTACCAGCGTGCTGCTGGTTCTGGCATTCTCGGACAATGCTTTCGCGCAGAAAGCAAAGACTGACGCAACGATTACCGTTACGTTGACTGATGCAATGACCGGCGACCCCGTCGGTTTCGCTACCGTACAGCTCATCATTCCAGGTGAGGATAAGGCATACAAATATGCCCTCAGTGACGGCGACGGCGTTGCAAAATTTGAAAAACTGAAGGCTGGCACTTACAATCTCAAGGCTGAGATGATGGGCTATATGGCCTACACTAAGGAAATCCAGCTCGAGGCTTCCCAGAACCTCAACCTCGGAGAGGCAAAGATGGAACCTGACCAGAAGGTCCTCGACGCCGCCAAGGTATCAGCAGTCGGTAACACTGTCATAGTCAAGAAGGATACCATCGAGTATAATGCTACTGCTTTCAAGACAACTGAGAATGATGTTCTCGAGGACCTCTTGAAAAAGCTTCCGGGCGTTATCGTGGGCGATGACGGTTCTATCACTGTAAATGGACAGACCATCACCCAGGTGTATATCGACGGTAAGACTTTCTTCCTCAATGACCCTAACCTCGCGACCAAGAACATCCCTGCAAAGATTGTCGAGAAGGTGAAGGTTGTCCAGAAGAAGTCAGACCAGGCGGAGTTCACAGGTATCGACGATGGTCAGGAGACCACAGTGCTCGACCTTACAGTTCAGCAGGGCATGATGAACGGACTTATCGGTAACGCTCAGCTCGGAGGTGGACATGACCTTCCTGCACAGGCTTCCGCATACGATGACTATCGTTTCCAGAGCAACGTATTCCTCGGAAACTTCAAGTCTGACACCCAGCTCAGCATCATTGCAAACGCTAACAATGCGAACAACCAGCGCTTCGGCGGCGGTGGCGGCGGCATGGGCGGCGGTGGCGGAATCACCACGTCCGGCATGCTCGGCCTCAATGCTGGCGGCAACTTCTTCGATGACCGTATGGAGGTATCCGGAAATGGACAGCTCAACGGCTCACGTACCGATTCGCGTTCAGACGTCAACAAGCTGACCAAGCGCCAGGGCGATTACGATATTTTCGACGAGACCCATAGCCTCGGCAACTCGAACAACTATGGCGAGAGTTTCGGAATGCGTCTCACCCATGAGTTCTCAAAGAACACATCTATCGTATTCCAGCCTCAGATCAGCTTCAACAATAGCCATAGCGACCGTATCCAGGATCAGACTTCGTTTAATCAGCTCAAGTCAAACGGAGACAGAACCAAGTCCAGCGACAGCTTCAGCAGCAATATCAGCGATGGCAAGAGCACCAGCATAGGCGGTTCCCTCATGCTGCGTCAGCGTCTTGGCCTTCCTGGACGTACATTGACTGCAACCATCCGTCCTAATTTCAGCAATTCTGATACAGATGGTTATACCCAGTCGATCATGAATACCTTCATTGGTGACAAGTCGATCTCGTCAATCACCAACCAGCGTACTTTCCAGAACAGCAAGTCATACTCCATGAATGCCAACGCGACTTACACCGAGCCACTCGGAAACCATTTCTACGCAGAGGCAAACTATGCATTCAACTGGAGCAAGACCGTTTCAGAGAAGAAGGCTTGGGACAATCTTGACAATACAGGTTTCAGCAAGGACAATCTGTTCTATAATACAGCGGGCGAGGTGTTCAATGGTGTTTATTCAAATAATATCATCAACGAGACCACACGCCAGACCATGGGACTCAACATGCTCTACCAGAGCGATCAGCTTCGTGCCCAGGTTGGTGTGAGCCTCATCCCTACCAAGATGCGCAATGATACCGAGAGGGCAAATTACCAGCTGGATACCACAATCAATGTTGTTAACTGGTCTCCACAGGCTCAGGTACGTTGGGAACCAAATGACAACAACAATATCCGTCTCAACTATCGTGGTAACTCAAGCCAGCCATCGATCAACCAGCTCATGCCGGTTCCTGACAACTCGAACCCTATGAGCCAGACCCTTGGTAACCCATCGCTTGCTCCTTACTTCAGCCATAACTTCGGTGGTGAGTATCGCTACAACAACAGAAGGACATTCTCGTCATTCAACATCAGACTGAACGGAGGCTTCACCCAGGATCCTATCACCAACGCTACTCTTTATGGCGCCGGCAACACCAGATATTCAATTCCTTTCAACGGAAAGAATACCTACAACTACAGTGGTAACACTATGGTGAACCTGCCTATCGCCAAGTCGAACTTCTCGATTTCGAACGATCTCGGATTCAATTCATCGACCTCTTCTTCATACGAAGGCAACAGGGATCTTGATGTAACCAAGTACTACAACAATGGTGAATTCGATTACAACAGTTTCTTCCGTGACTATCCTGATTTCACCAAGTCAAAGGACTTTACCGTCAACGACATGGTTTCAAGAAGTTTCAACGAGAGATTCCGCCTTACCTATCGTGCTGATGCAATCGAGGCGCAGGTCGGCATTTCAACCAGATATTCGAATACCACAAATTCAATCGATACAAAGACCAACATCTCGAACTGGAACAATACCGCTACCGGATCTCTTACATGGAACTGGTCTCTTACCGGAATGTCACTCCAGTCTGACGTGAACTATCGTTGGTACGTTGGTTACACCACTCCAGTCGATCCAGAGTGCATCTGGAATGCCGAGATCACCAAGCTCATCCTCAAGAACAGAGTGACCATGGCTCTCCGTGCGGTCGATATCCTCGGTCAGTCAAAGACTTTCACTGTAAGTGACAGTAGCAGTGCGCACACTGAAACACTCAGCAATACTCTCGGACGTTATATCATCCTTTCATTCACCTGGCGTTTCGGCAGCATGGGCGGCCGTGGTAACCGTGGCGGAATGGGCGGCGGCATGCCTATGGGCGGCGGTCGTGGCATGGGCGGCGGCATGGGTGGTGGTCGCGGCATGGGCGGCTTCGGCGGCGGCAGATTCTAATAACAAGGGGGAGACGCTCCATAAAAGGTGGAGAAACTCCCCCTGATCCTCATAAAATTAATAAGAACGACTCAGGCAAAACACCTTGGGTCGTTCTTTTTATTCATGTATCTAAATCTCGCGAAGCGAATTTGCATCAGCAAATCGGCCGTGCCGTGTATTTGTGAGTTTACGAACAAATACGGAAAGGTGGAAAGGCCGTAGGGGTTACAGGGTAGTCGCTTTTTCTCGCGAAGCGAATTTGCATCAGCAAATCGGCCGTGCCGTGTATTTGTGAGTTTACGAACAAATACGGAAAGGTGGAAAGGCCGTAGGGGTTACAGGGTAGTCGCTTTTTCTCGCGAAGCGAATTTGCATCAGCAAATCGGCCGTGCCGTGTATTTGTGAGTTTACGAACAAATACGGAAAGGTGGAAAGGCCGTGGGGGTTACAGGGGGAGAGTCTCCCCCTTATTATTGTCGAAAGCCTTGACGATCTTTGATACCAGAGGGTGTCGTACGATGTCCTCGTTGGTAAACTCGATTACGCTTACACCCTTGATGTCCTTGACAAGGGATATGCCGCGAAGGAGGCCTGAATCGTTGCGGTTAGGGAGATCGACCTGGCTTGCATCGCCGGTCACAATGAATTTTGCGTTGCAGCCCATTCGGGTAAGGAACATCTTCAGCTGGCCAAGATTGGTGTTCTGGGCTTCGTCCAGTATGACGCAGGCGCGGTCGAGGGTACGTCCGCGCATGTAGGCGAGAGGTGCGATCTGGATCGTGCCCTCCTGGATGAATTCCTGGAGCCTGCGAGAAGGAATCATGTCTCCAAGAGCATCGTAGAGAGGCTGGAGATACGGGTCGAGCTTGTCCTTGAGGTCACCCGGGAGGAAGCCGAGACGTTCTCCTGCTTCAACGGCCGGACGTGTAAGGATGATTCTCTTGATCTCCCTGTTCTTCAGTGCGCGTACTGCCAGGGCTATGGCGATATAGGTCTTTCCTGTTCCTGCAGGGCCTAGCGCGAATATGAGGTCGTTCTCGAAATATGCCTTGACCATGTCCTGCTGTGTACGGTTTCTTGCCTTGATCGGCTTGCCTTCCGTGTTGTAGACTATGGTTGCGTCGCCGTCCAGCTTGAACTTATCCGCAGAGGTCTCGCCGTCGAATATGTCCTCGACATCGTAAAGGGTAAGCTTCGTCTTGTGCTGACGTACCTCGACAAGCTGCGCGAACTTCGTCTCGAAATCTTCGACCTGCTCAGGCTTGCCGTCCAGGATTATGTCAGTGCCGCGGGCTACTACCTTCATGTCAGGGTAATAGCGGCAGAATTCCTCAAGTATCTTGTTGCCTGCTCCGTAGATTTCCACGGGGTCGATGGCTTCCAGTCGGATAGTTTTCTTCATGCCCACAAAGATAAATGAAATTCAAGGAAATATCATTAAATTTGCAGATTGTGAAATAGAACCGTGATGAAGTCCCGTATATTAACAATCAGCGCATTCGTGCTTCTTATGCTCAGTCTTACCGGCTGTGATTTCTTCCGTGTCATTGCAGGCCGTCCGACATCTGCGGACATAGCAGCCCGCGCAGAAAGAATTGCCCAGCATGAGGAGAATGTCCGTAAAGAGCAGGCCCGCAAGGATTCCGTCGCAGCCGTCCAGCAGGCGCTGGAGGCCAGGAAAGCCGCAGCCGCATCCATCGAGACTCTCGGTTACATCGTCCGTCCTTCAGATCAGGTCAAGTCGCTCAATGGCATAAGACTTGAACATGCATACAGTCTGATGATAGGAACATACCACAATGTCGACAATGCTGAAAAGCTTGCCGAGAGCATCAGGGAACAAGGCTTTCCGACTGATGTAATCAGATATTTCTCAGGTGCGGTGGCGCTTGGCACATGTGCGACCGATGACCCTGTGGAGTTTATCCAGTTCATGGAGAAGGTAAAGGGACAGAGCTTCTGCCGTCCCGATGCATGGATTCTCAAGAAGGTCGCTGAATAATGGTGAAGAGATTCATTTCAGCATTCATCCTCGTTTTCTTCTGGCTGGCCGCTTCGGCTCAGTTCAGGACGCCGTCATATTCCGACCTTCAGGACGGAGAGACCATATCGGCTCTTCGCAACCATATCAGCTATATTGCGTCAATGGCGCTGGAGGGCAGAGCCGCCGGCTCGGAGGGCGAAACTGATGCCGCCGTGTATGTCGGAGAGACTCTCGGCAGCTATGGCGTCGATCTTCTGAGTCCTGTGGACGGAGATATATTCGGTATGAAACGACCTGCCGGAGATACACTCGTATCCCGCAATGTCATCGGATTCATTCCCGGTTATGACCCGGCACTCCGTGACAGATATATCGTGATCGGAGCACGTCTTGACAATATCGGAACGCGTGATGTCACAATCAATGGAGAGGTAAAGACAAGAATCTACAATGGAGCCAACGGAAATGCCTCCGGTCTTGCCATGATGCTTGAACTCGCGAAGCGTCTCCAACTCAATTCTCCTATGCTGAAGCGTTCTGTCCTGCTCGTGGCGTTCGGATCGTCACTTGAGTCCTTTGCCGGTTCATGGTACTTCCTTAACCGCTCGTTCAAGGATGCCGACAAGATCGATGCAATGATAAACCTGGATATCCTCGGCACCGGAAATTCCGGTTTTTATGCCTATACTTCGGCAAACGAGGACATGTCCGTAATTGTCCGCAACCTGAAGGGCACTCTTCAGCCGGTTCATCCGGAACTTACACTGAAAGAGCCTTTCCCTTCAGACCACAGGGCCTTCTATGACAAGGAAATCCCATCGATTCTCTTTTCTACCGGCTCGTATCCCGAGTACGGCAGCGACCGTGATGTCGAGAGCATCATCGAGTACGATATGATGGAGAGGGAACTGGAATACATATACAACTATTCCATCGAACTCATCAATGGACAGCGTCCTGTCTTCAATCCTAACAAGGAACAGAAAAACCGCATGGGCGGCCATGGATCGGATGTCGTACCTTATTATGATTGCGACTACCGTCCTACCTTCCTTGGAAGCAACAACCCGGAAACCTTTCTCAAGAAGTGGGTATACGCTTATCTGAGATATCCTGAGGCTGCGGTAGCACAGGGACTTCAGGGACGTGTACTCGTGGACTTTGTCATCGATGAGAAGGGAAAGGTCACCAATGTCCAGGTGCTCCGAGGCGTCCATGACCTTCTTGACGACGAGGCCGTGAGAGTCATAAGCGCGTCACCGGACTGGAAGCCTGGTCGCCTTGCAGGAAAGAAGGTAAAGTCCGAGATATCGGTATGGGTGGACTTCAGACTGAAAAAGAAAAAATAAGCCATATATGGAATACGATTTCAAATCAATTGAGACCAAATGGCAGGCCTGGTGGGCTGCCAACAAGACATTCAGGTCAGTGGAGGATAACTCCAAGCCAAAGTATTATGTACTCGACATGTTCCCGTACCCTTCAGGGGCAGGCCTTCATGTCGGTCATCCTCTCGGATATATCGCCAGTGATATCTTCTCACGCTACAAGCGTCTGAAGGGATTCAATGTACTCCATCCAATGGGATATGATGCATTCGGCCTTCCTGCAGAGCAGTATGCGATCCAGACCGGTCAGCACCCGGAGGTTACCACCACCAATAACGTCAACCGCTACCGTCAGCAGCTCGACCGCATCGGTTTCTCATACGACTGGGACCGCGAGCTCCGCACCTGCGATCCTGAGTACTACAAGTGGACCCAGTGGGCATTCCTCAAGATGTTCGACAGCTGGTACTGCAATGACTGCAACCAGGCACGTCCTATCTCTGAGCTTGTGGCTCGCCTCGAGACCAAGGGTACCGAGGGACTCAATGCTGCATGCACCCGCGAGATCGAGCTTACCGCTGATCAGTGGAACGCAATGAGCGAGAAGGAGAAGTCTGCTACCCTCATGAACTGGCGCATCGCTTACCAGGGAGAGACCTCTGTTAACTGGTGCGAGGGCCTTGGAACCGTACTCGCAAACGACGAGGTCAAGGACGGTCTTTCAGTACGTGGCGGCTTCCCTGTGGAGCAGAAAAAGATGACCCAGTGGCAGCTTCGCGTTTCTGCATACGCAGGACGTCTCCTCGATTCGCTCGAGAATCTTCAGTGGACCGACTCTCTCAAGGAAATGCAGCGCAACTGGATCGGCAAGTCGTCCGGTACCGAGGTTGTCTTCAATACAGTGAACGGCGACAAGGAGTATCCAATAACAATCTTCACAACCCGTGTCGATACTATCTTCGGCGTTACCTTCATGGTACTTGCTCCGGAGAGCGAGCTCGTCGATATCCTCACTTCGGAGGACCAGAAGGAGGCCGTTGCCGCATATGTAAGCGAGGTCCGCAAGAAGACCGAGCGCGAGAGAATCGCAGAGACAAAGAGCGTCACCGGCGTATTCTCAGGTTCATACGGAATCAATCCTCTTACCGGAGAGAAGGTTCCGATCTGGATTTCCGAGTACGTTCTCGCAGGTTATGGTACCGGTGCCATCATGGCGGTTCCTGCTCATGACAGCCGTGACTATGCATTCGCAAAGAAGTTCGATCTTCCTATAGTTCCTATCATCGAGGGATGTGACGTGAGCGAGGAGAGCTATGACGCAAAGGAAGGAAAGATGTGCAACTCAGGTTTCCTCAACGGCATGGATGTCAAGGAGGCTATCGAGGCTGCAAAGGATTATGCCGAGGCTAACGGACTTGGCCGCCGCAAGACCAACTACCGTCTCCGCGACGCCATCTTCTCACGCCAGAGATACTGGGGCGAGCCATTCCCTATCTACTACAAGGACGGCATCCCGACCCCTGTTCCAATGGAGGACCTTCCACTTGTACTCCCTGAGATCGAGTCATTCAAGCCATCTCCTGACGGACAGCCACCTCTTGCACGCGCAAAGGATTGGACATACAAGGGATATCCTCTCGAGACCAGCACAATGCCTGGCTTCGCCGGATCAAGCGCATACTATCTCCGCTACATGGATCCTCACAACAATGAGGCTCTCGTGGACAAGAAGGTTGATGAGTACTGGAAGAACGTAGACCTGTATATCGGTGGAACCGAGCATGCGACCGGTCACCTCATCTACTCACGTTTCTGGAACAAGTTCCTCTATGACCTCGGTTATGTATGTGAGCAGGAGCCATTCCAGAAGCTCATCAACCAGGGTATGATCCAGGGCCGTTCGAACTTTGTTTATCGCGTTGTCGGCACCAATACCTTCGTGTCTCTCGGCCTCAAGGATCAGTATGAGACCACCGAGATCCACGTGGATGTCAACATCGTCCGCAACGACAAACTCGACCTCGAGGCATTCAAGGCATGGCGTCCGGAATTCAATGACGCCGAGTTCATCCTCGAGAACGGCGAGTATGTCTGCGGCTGGGCAATCGAAAAGATGAGCAAGTCAATGTACAACGTTGTCAACCCGGATCTCATCTGTGACACCTACGGCGCTGACACACTCCGTCTTTACGAGATGTTCCTCGGACCTGTAGAGCAGTCAAAGCCTTGGGATACCAAGGGCATCGATGGTGTGAACCGCTTCCTCAAGAAGTTCTGGAGACTGTTCCACGACCGTGACAACTGGATCGTTACTGACGAGAAGGCTACTCCGGAAGAGCTCAAGTCTCTCCATAAGCTCATCGGCAAGGAAGAGGCTGACATCCTGTCATTCTCTTACAATACCACTATCAGTGCGTTCATGATCGCTCTCAATGAGCTTACTGCACTTGATTGCCACAAGAAGGAGATCCTTGAACCGCTCGTTATCCTTCTCTCTCCATTCGCTCCTCATATCTGTGAGGAACTCTGGGAGCAGCTCGGTCATGAGGCTGGCACAATCAGCTATGCTTCATTCCCTGAGTACAAGGAAGAACTTACTGTCGAGAACAACTGTACCTACGCTGTTTCATTCAACGGAAAGACCCGCTTCACCGTAGAGCTTCCTAAGGCAATGTCCAAGGAAGAGGTCGAGGCAAAGGTCCGCGAGATGGATCAGACTGCCAAGTATGTTGCAGACAAGACCATCGTCAAGATGATCGTTGTTCCTGGAAAGATCGTCAATATCGTCATTAAATAATGGCACAGAAGCGTGGCTTCAACTTACTGACCGTGATGAAGGAGTATTCCCTCATCACGGTCGGTTGTGTGGTGTATGTGGTTGGCTGGCTGATATTTCTGGTACCGTGCAATCTCATCGGTGGTGGGGTGACAGGTATGTCATCAATCATCCAGTATGCGACCAAGGGAGCGATCCCTATGGGTTACTCCTACTTCGTGATCAACGTATTCCTCCTCATCCTGTCGATGCTGGTGCTTGGCAAAGGCTTCGGTTTCAAGACCATATACGCCATCATACTGTCATCGGTAATGCTCAATGTCGGACAGGACCTTATCCCGGAATCCATCGTCGAATCCCTTGCGTATGAGAACGGTAACCTGATCTGTGTCATCATGGGCGGCATATTGTCAGGTATCGGAGTAGGAATCTCGATGGATCAGGGCGGCAGCACCGGTGGCACAGACATCATAGCGCTGATCATAAACAAGTACAGGAACATGCCTCCAGGCAAGGTAATCCTTATGCTTGATGTCGTCATCGTGTCTTCGTCGCTTCTCTTTCCGTCATACACCCATAGCGGGGAACTGGTCCCTCTGATGACCAAGATCACCAATGTGATGTATGGTATGGTGCTCACCATCATCGTTGGCAACGTGGTCGATCTGTATATTTCCGGATCCCGCCAGTCCTCCCAGGTTTTCATCATCTCTAGGAAATACGAGGAAATCGCTGACTGCATAGTCAATGAACTTCACAGAGGAGTGACTGCGCTTGACGGACAGGGATGGTATACCAGGGCTGATTCCAAGATCCTTCTTGTCATCGTCCGAAGGGCTGATCTTAAGATGATTCTCCGCGCAGTGAAGTCCATCGACCCAGATGCCTTCCTGTCTGTATCATCGGCCTCAGCTGTATATGGATTGGGATTTGACACCATCAAGGGCATTAAAGCCAGGAAATAATCTTCCGGAAAGGTAAGAAACCGATAAATCTTTTTTTAAACCCCCTCTCAGACCCGTCTGGGAGGGGATTATTTGTTCATATTCGCATGGGAACAGTCAATGTACAAAAACATAAACCATATGACAGATTCTTTAAAACCTATGCGGATTGTTATTATCTTTTCTTTTGTGAGTTTTCTGGTCGCGGCTGTCGGAATGATCATCCGTGAATCCAGGAACGGCGGGTACAGGCTTCGTTATTATGATTGCCGCATGCGTTTCAGCTCGGCTGCCGTTCCTGTGGTGCTTGCGCTTATGGACGTCCTGGCCGGCAAGGGAATGCAGTGTGCAGCCATGGTTGTGGCTGATCTGGCTCTTGGCCCTCTGATACTTCTGCTGTGTCCGGCAAGACATGAGAAGGCTGCAATGTCATATCGCTATGCCAGACTGTTGTTCTGGATTCAGATGTCGTTGTCGGTTGCCGGAATCTTTGTGAACGATGGGCTTGCCGATGCCAAGATGATGGTCTCCGTGCTCTCCGGGCAGGGCTTGCTGCTGTGGTATCTTGTACGGCGTACTTACATGCGTTATGGCAATGTGCGCAAACTGTTCAGCAATCTGGCGGTATGGCATGGTGCCTGCGATATGTCGCGATTCGTCTATGCCATGGGACTGTCCCTGGCCCTGAGTCTGGTTATTCATGGAGGCGTTTTCTGCGCTGCAGCCGCCGACGCGATCCTATGCGCACTGTATGTAGCCTGCTATATCAGGGTTACTGACGATACCGGTCTGCTGGCAGGCAAGGATGTGGAGATATGTATCAAGGATGCAATCCAGGGACGTCTTTATGAACGCGCGGGTGCGGCTCCTGATGATGACCGCAGGATGATGCGCCTGTTTGAACGCGCCAAGGCCATCATGGATAAGGATAAACCGTACAGGGACGAGTTGTTCTCACTGCCGGACTTTGCGTCCATGCTGCTCACGAACAAAGTCTACCTGTCCAGAACCATAAACATGATGGCCGGTTGCAATTTCCGTAATTTCCTGAACTGGTACAGGATCGAGGATGCCAAGGCATTGATAAAAGAGCATCCGGAGATGAAGCTTGCCGATGTCATGATAGAATGCGGCTTCCGCACCCACCAGACCTTCGAGGCTGCCTTCCTGCGCCAATGTGGGGAAAACCCACGGGAATATCAGGAGCGCGTCAAGGTCGAGAATCTGCGCCCCAGGAGAGACTAAAGACCTTCGAACTGCTTGCGGAACTCTTCCATCTGCTTCTGCATCTCTACAGCGTTCTGGCGTGCCTCTTCGGCCTTCTGCTGAAGGACTTCCTCGTTATAGAGCTCCCACTGCTTGAACTGCTCAGGAGTGAGAATCTTGGAGAACTTCTTTGCGCGTGCCTCATTCTTCTTGGCTTCGCGCTGCATGGTGGCGTCGAATGCTGTGTTGGCCATGTCTGACGGGTTGAAGCTTCCTCCACCCATAGGGCCTCCCATCGGCATGCCGCCGCCAAAACCGCCGCCGCCCATCGGTGGCATTCCACCACCCATCGGCATTCCGCCTCCGAAGCCGCCGCCCATCGAGCTGCGGTTAGCTTCCGCTGTATATTCGTTCTTCAGCATAGTGAAGATTTTCTTGTACTGCTTGTCGTCGAGACCGAGCCTTGCCTTGAGCGCATCAGTCTCCTGAGTCGCACGCTCCTTTGGAGAAAGTGTTTCCTCCGAGCTGTTGCCCATGTTGAACATAGGAGGCATTCCACCTCCGAATCCGCCTGGCTGCGCGAAAGCGGCCAGACCAGCTACCATCATGGTAGCGATGACTGTAATGATTCTCTTTTTCATTATGATGGTTGATTGGTTTTTCCAAGGTTCCATGGCGCCTCAATTATCAAGCCATAGCGTGCGTACGTAATAGAAAAATGTGTAATTTTGCCGTATGGAATACAGAACACTCGGAAAAGAAGAATACGCTGACCTGGAAAGTCGCATTCTGTACGAAGACAATCACATTCTCATCATCAACAAGAGAGTGGGGGAGATCGTCCAGGGGGACAAGACCGGGGACGAGTGCCTGGCGGATACGCTGAAGGCGTTCATCGCTCAGCGTGATTCCAAGCCGGGCAAGGTGTTCATGGGCATCCCTCACCGTCTGGACAGGCCAGTGAGCGGCATCACCATGTTCGCCAAGACCAGCAAGGCTCTCGAAAGACTCTCTGAGATGTTCCGCAGTTCCGATGTCCATAAAACTTATTGGGCTCTCTGCTGTGACAGGCCCGCCGCCGAGTCCGGCCATCTCGAAAATTGGATGCAGAGGAACGAGAAGATGAACAAGTCCTTTATCGTAAAGGGACCGAAACCCGGCAGCGAGACCAAGCTCGCCAAGCTGAACTGGCGCTACCTACGCAGCACCGACCGATATCACTTGCTTGAGGTCGAGCTGCTTACCGGCCGCCATCACCAGATACGTTGCCAGCTGGCCGGCATGGGCTGTGCCATCAAAGGTGATCTCAAATACGGTGCACCGCGTTCCAATCCGGACGGTGGCATAAGCCTGCATTCTCGCAATGTCCGCTTCATACACCCGGTGAAGAAGGTCGAAATTGACATAACTGCGCCGGTTCCGTCAGCCTGGAAGGGCGTTGAATAAATCTTTTCTGCCATTTTGTCAGTGATGACCGAATGGCAAATCTTTTGATATTTCTCATGTGTCCCGGTCAAGGAACCGGGTTGGTTTGAAAAGAAACAAAACAGTATAAGAATCATGGGAAAGATCATTGGAATCGATTTGGGTACTACCAATTCATGTGTATCCGTAATGGAAGGCAATCAGCCTACCGTCATCATCAACAATGAAGGTCAGAGAACCACTCCTTCAGTCGTTGCTTTCGCAGAAGGCGGCGAGCGCAAGGTAGGAAGCCCTGCAAAGCGTCAGTCAATCACCAACCCTCACAACACCATCTACTCTATCAAGCGTTTCATGGGTGAGACCTACGATCAGGTTCAGGCCGAGATCGCACGCGTCCCTTACAAGGTAGTGAAGGGTGACAACAATACTCCACGAGTAGACATCGACGGCCGTCTCTACACTCCACAGGAGATCTCGGCAATCATTCTCCAGAAGATGAAGAAGATTGCAGAAGACTATCTCCGTCAGGACGTTACCGAGGCAGTCATCACCGTGCCTGCATACTTCAGCGACAGCCAGCGTCAGGCAACCAAGGAGGCCGGCCGCATTGCAGGTCTCGATGTAAAGCGTATCATCAACGAGCCTACCGCAGCAGCTCTCGCATACGGTCTTGACAAGAAGGACCAGAACTGCAAGGTCGCAGTATTCGACCTCGGTGGCGGTACCTTCGATATCTCTATCCTCGAGCTCGGCGACGGTGTATTCGAGGTTCGTTCAACCAACGGTGACACCCATCTTGGCGGTGACGATTTCGATCAGGCTATCATCGACTGGCTCGCACGCGAATTCGCAATGGAGAACGGCGGAATCGACCTCAAGAAGGATCCTATGGCTCTCCAGCGCCTCAAGGAGGCTGCCGAGAAGGCAAAGATCGAGCTCTCAAGCCAGAGTTCGGCAGAGATCAACCTTCCTTACATCATGCCTGTTGATGGTGTTCCTAAGCACCTTGTCAAGACACTTACCCGCGCAAAGTTCGAGATGCTCTGCGACGACCTGTTCCAGAGATGTATCGAGCCATGCCGCAAGGCTCTCGCAGATGCCCGTCTCAACTCATCAGACATTGACGAGGTACTCCTCGTAGGAGGTTCAACCCGTATCCCTAAGGTACAGGAGATTGTAAAGCAGTTCTTCGGCAAGGAGCCTAACCGCAGCGTGAATCCGGATGAGGTTGTCGCTATCGGTGCTTCAATCCAGGGTGGTGTCCTCGCAGGTGACGTGAAGGATGTCCTCCTCCTTGATGTGACTCCGCTTTCACTCGGTATCGAGACCCTCGGAGGCGTGATGACCAAGCTCATCGAGTCAAATACCACCATCCCTGCAAAGAAGTCACAGGTATTCTCGACCGCAGCTGACAACCAGCCTTCAGTACAGGTACGTGTCCTCCAGGGCGAGCGTCCGATGGCTAAGGACAACAAGCTCATCGGCGAGTTCAACCTCGACGGCATCGCACCTGCTCCACGTGGAATACCTCAGATCGAGGTGACCTTCAATATCGACGCCAACGGTATCCTCAATGTTTCCGCTACCGACAAGGCTACAGGCAAGGCTCAGAACATCCGCATCGAGGCTTCTTCAGGTCTCAGCGATGACGAGATCCAGAGAATGCGTGACGAGGCAAAGGCTAACGAGGCTGCCGACAAGGAGGCCAAGGAGCGCGTAGAGAAGATCAACAACGCTGACGCAATGGTATTCCAGACCGAGAAGAACCTCAAGGAGTACGGCGACAAGATTCCTGCAGAGAAGAAGTCTGCCATCGAGACTGCCAACCAGAACCTCAAGAAGGCTGTTGACGAGAAGAACCTCGCAGACATCGACAAGTACAATGCAGAGCTCGAGGCTGCATGGCATGCTGCTTCAGAGGACATGGCAAAGGCTGCGCAGGCTGGCCAGGCAGGCCCTCAGGGCCCATTCCAGGGCGGCCCACAGGGACCATCAAACGGTCCTGAGGCACCAGATGAGCAGTAAGATCAACATATGTAGACGAAAGAGGGAGCGCCAAAGCGCTCCCTCTTTCGTTATTTTTTACATCAGCCAGTCCGACATGTCGCGTCCTTCGGCGAGGCCGTCCCTTATCTCGGTCGAGGAGATCGTTACGAGAGGAGCCTCCACCTTTCTGATACGGTACTCCGGGTTCTCCTGCATAAGCTGACCGATATAGAAGTCCATGTCGAATCCTTCGCGAGGGAACACGGCTATTCCGTATTCAAGAAGAATCCTGCTGTGCTCCTTCCAGCTCGCGAAACGGACGAGGTTGTCGGCACCGATGACGAGGGTGAATTCGCATTCCGGCTCTCTTTCGCGGAGAGCGTCCAATGTTCGGATGGTATAATGAGGTGGCTCCATGCCGAGCTCGATGTCGTCAACCCATACGCGAAGCTCCGGATGCCTGCAGACAGCCTGGACTGCTGCCTCATAGCGGTCGCGGCCGGTCAGGTTGTTCTCGGCTGACTTGAACGGATTCTGTGGCGAGACAATGAGATATACCCAGTCGAAGCCGCCTTCGCCCGTCAGCCTCTCCATTATGGCCTGATGGCCTGTATGCAACGGATTGAAGGAACCGGAATAGACTGCGATCCTCTTCTTTGGCCTTCAGTGGTCGGCGAGGAAGTCGTCAACAACTTTCTCTATCTCCGCGAATGCGGTTGCGAGGTCGTCATTGATAAGCACGTAGTCAAACTTGTCGGCATAGGTCATCTCTTCGGATGCCTTTGCGACTCTTTTCTCGATTTCCTCCATGCTGTCCGTCCCGCGGCCGATCAGCCTCTCGCGGAGCACTTCTACCGATGGCGCCTGGATGAATACTGAAAGCGCGGTTTCTCCGAAGTACTTCTTGAGGTTCACTCCACCCTTGACATCGACATCGAAGATGATCACATGGTCCTTGCTCCATATTCTTTCGACTTCGGACTTGAGAGTGCCGTAGAAACGGCCTGGATACACTTCCTCGTATTCTACGAAGCTGTCCTTCTCGATGAGTTCACGGAACTCTTCCGTGCTGAAGAAATGATATTCCACACCGTTCTTCTCTTCTCCACGAGGAGCCCGGGATGTCGCTGAGATAGAGAATTCTACCTCTGGATGCAGCGAGAGTATGTGGTTTACCACGGTGCTTTTTCCGGAGCCTGAAGGAGCGGAGAATATAAGTGTTTTGTTGGCCATGTTTGCTGAATTTTCCACAAAAATAGTTAAATTTGCCAAGATTTAAACGAACACAAAATCTTAAACAAATAACAATTATGGTTTCTTACAAAGAACTCGGCCTCGTGAACACCAGAGATATGTTCGCAAAGGCAGTGAAGGGTGGCTATGCAATCCCTGCATTCAACTTCAACAACATGGAGCAGCTCCAGGCTATCGTAATGGCTGCAGCTGAGACCAAGTCCCCAGTTATTCTCCAGGTATCAAAGGGCGCACGCAAGTACGCTAACGCTACTCTTCTCCGCTACATGGCAGAGGGTGCAGTCGCTTACGCAAAGGAGCTCGGTTGGGAGAACCCACAGATCGTTCTTCACCTCGACCACGGTGACAGCTTCGAGACCTGCAAGGACTGTGTTGACACTGGTTTCTCTTCAGTAATGATCGACGCTTCTCACCTTCCATACGAGGAGAACATCGCTCTCACCAAGAAGGTGGTTGAGTACGCTCATCAGTTCGACGTAACCGTAGAGGCTGAGCTCGGCGTTCTCGCAGGTGTTGAGGACGAGGTTTCTGCAGCTGAGTCACACTATACCAAGCCAGAGGAAGTTATCGACTTCGCTACCCGTACCGGTTGCGACTCACTCGCAATCTCTATCGGTACCTCACACGGTGCTTACAAGTTCACTCCAGAGCAGTGCACCCGTGACCCTAAGACCGGCAAGCTCGTTCCACCTCCACTCGCATTCGACGTTCTCCACGAGATCGAGGCTAAGCTTCCTGGATTCCCTATCGTTCTCCACGGCTCATCATCAGTTCCACAGGACGAGGTTGACACCATCAACGCATTCGGCGGCAAGCTTCCTGATGCAGTAGGTATTCCTGAGGAGCAACTCCGTGAGGCTTCAAAGAGCGCAGTATGCAAGATCAACATCGACTCTGACTCACGTCTTGCAATGACCGCTGCAGTACGCAAGCACCTCGCTGAGAACCCATCACACTTCGATCCACGTCAGTACCTCACCCCTGCACGTGACAACATGAAGAAGATGTACATCCACAAGATCGTGGAGGTTCTCGGTTCAAACGACCAGGCATAATTCATTTCCGGAATGGATAAGCTCAGTTACGCATTGGGCATGAGCATCGCCCAGAACCTGCTTCAGTCAGGAGTCAGCAATCTCAATTGCGATGACTTCGCTGCTGCAGTGAAGGATGGACTTGAGGGAAAACAGCCTGCCATCTCTTTCGAGGAGGCAAACGAGGTTCTCACAAAGTTCTTCCAGGAGACAGAAGCCGCTGAGGCTGCCGCACAGGCTGAGATGGCAAGCGCCATGAAGGCTGAAGGTGAGGCTTTCCTCGCAGCCAATGCCAAGAAGGACGGCGTTGTAGTGCTCGAGAGCGGTCTGCAGTACAAGGTTCTCAAGGAGGGCAACGGCAAGAAGCCGGGCCGCACTTCAAAGGTGCGCTGCCATTACGAGGGTACTTTCACCGACGGTCAGATCTTCGACAGCTCTATCAAGCGCGGAGAACCAGCCGTATTCGGTGTAAACCAGGTAATCGCTGGCTGGACCGAGGCTCTTCAGCTCATGGCTGAGGGCTCAGAGTGGGAGCTCTATATCCCTTACCAGCTCGCTTACGGTGAGACTGGCGCTCACGGCAGCATTCCTCCATGTGCAGCTCTTGTCTTCAAGGTTGAACTCCTCGAGGTTCTTTAATCTGATTAACCCTAGATTTTTAAGATATGAAGAAGATTTTCGCAATCCTCGTTGCAATGGTGGCATTCACTTTCGCTGCCAAGGCTGCATCTTATGAGATCAGCGACGCATCTGTTGACGCACTCTTCGCAGAGGCTGAGATGGTTGCTCCAGCTGCAACCAGCGCTACCGCTGCTGCAGGCCTTTCATCATCAGACGGTCAGACCAAGACTATCGTAGCCTTTGTTCTTGACACTGTAGGTCTCGGCGGTTTCGGTATCCATCGTCTTATCCTTGGTACCAGAGCGATCAACGTACTGCTTTACATCATCACCTTTGGTGGTATCTTCGGCATCATTCCTCTCGTAGACTGGATCATGCTGCTTCTCGATATCGTTGAGGGCAGTGCTTCATACATCGGTAACCCTTCATTCATTATGTGGCTCTAGCCGATGGTTGAAAGAACAGACAGGGCGGCCCGCAAAGGTCGCCCTTTTGATTATCTCGTGATTCTGTGCGTGCTGCTGCTCAATACCGGCATCGGCAACGCTCAGAGGCTTGTCAGTGCAGATGTCCAGACAAGCCAGGTGACTGCAGGAAAGAAGACTGTCATCAGCAAGAACATATTCTGCCGCAATGACGGTGGTTTCGTGTCGCATTACAAGTCTGTCAGCGGCGAATTCTATATCATCAGCAACCGTCTCGGAGTGACCAGGGTATATGTCCCTCAGTCCAATGAGGCCATGACCGACACCCAGGGACTGTTCTCTCCAAAGGATGAACTCCTGTATGTCTTCACGACCGGCGGTGCCCAGGATCTTGGCCTGTCAGAGTACGGCTTCCGTCTCAAGGACACTAAAAAAGATGATGAATACATCGTCCGCAACTATGTGGCGACCAAGTCGGGAAGCAAATGCGAGAGAGTCGAGATTGCATACAAGGACTTTCTTCCCGTTTTCGCGGCATATTACGACAAGAAAGACAAGGTCATCACCAAGACATATTTCTCGCAGTACACCAAGAAGGGCACGTTCGCTTTCCCTATGCGTGTAACCGAGGTTACCTATGGCAAGGAGAAGAACGATTCTACCGTGAAACTCGACATCTATTCGAACCTTAAGGTAGATGTGGATGATCCGATGTTTCACTATGATGTTCCATCTGGAGCGAAAGTGGTGGATTCCGGAAGAAAATAAATGAGGCAGGGGCGGTACATATGTGTGATTCTGGCGGCATTCATGATGTTGTCAGGGTTCGTCGTCAATGTCTCTGCACAGCCTAAGATAAAAGGTCCGCTCTATATGTCGGACCGCTTAATGTCCACCAACCGCATTTCGCAGGGAGGACGTATGGAGAGTATCAGAGCTGCCGCCGCAGGCTTGACTCCATTAGCGGAAATTCCGTCCTTCGCCGTCCCTGAAGGTGTGGGACCAAGGGCAGTCAGCATCGATTACGACTACCTGTGTGACATGATTTCGGGAGGACGCAGTATCGATGCCCTTCCTCTTCTCTTTGCCGAGGGTCTGTACCCGCCATCCGATACTCTTGCTTTCCTTCGTGGATGTGCCTCGCTTTCGGTCAGGCAGGTTGAAAAGGCGGAATCCTATATGGCTTCAGTCCCGGAATCGTCCCCATATGCTTCATATGCCGCCCGGATCCTGGACGGGATAAGGCAGATGGACAGCGAAAGCGGGCGACATCATTCTCCGGCTTTGGCAGCGGCCATGTCCGCGATAATTCCCGGATCAGGAAAGATCTATGCCGGAAATCTCCGCGAGGGAGTGTCGGCATTGATAACAGTCGGCGCTCTGGCAGGCATGACTGCCGAGTGCATTTCAAAGAAAGGGGCAGGGGACTGGCGCAGCATCAGTCTCGCTGCCGTGAGCGGTCTTTTCTATGCTGCAAATATCTACGGAAGCTATCTGAGCGTTTCCGCAACAGAAACACTGATTGACAATGCAAGGAAAACAGCTGTTCTTTTTACTGTCAGCATGCCTATTCCTCAGTATCTCGGCCGCTGACGCGCAGGACCTGGACAGTCTTGCATTTGCCGCTGCGGAATATGAACTGCAGCTGTACGACGGTGCATCGGAAGACGCAGTCAGCCTTCTTATGGCAAAGGCTTCATGCCAGGAGACCGCAGGACTTTGGACGGAAGCGCTTGAGACGTATGGCCGGATTCCGATGTTCTTTCTGGATGGTGAATCCAGGCGAGATGTTACGTCCGGAATCTTGCGCTGCCAGCTCAATTCAGGTCTCTACGAGGAATTCGAAACGACGCTGAACGAAGCGATGCTGATGCAGATCTTCAGCGGAGAAACATGCACCGAGCTAGAATCATTCATGGCTTCCCATCCCGTCAGACTGAGGAATGAAGATGCCGCTCTTCTGTTGTCTGCTGTGCCTGGACTCGGTCATCTCTATGCCGGCAAGCCTGTCCAGGGCATCGGTCATCTGGCTCTCAATGGAGCTGTCATCGCAGCTGGAGTCGCATCATTCTGCTCCGGACTTTATGTCTGTGCCTTCCTGGGTGGCGGAATGGTACTCGCCAGGACACATTCGCAGAACAGTGCATCTGCTGTCAAGGCTGTCGCAGAGCATAACAGGGAGGCCCTCAGGAACCGCTGCGTATCAATGCTCGATATTGTCCTTCGGTCATAGGTCCCGGCAAAGCAGCCTTTGGGCTTGTTTTGAAATGATTCTTCAAAACAACTTCTTATATTTGCAATTCTGTTCCGCATGGTCGGGACGGAATTTTTTGCAACATTACTCGATATGATAATAATTGTAGAAAGCGGTGCTACCAAGACTGACTGGTGCGCCGTACAGCAGGACGGCAGTCTGGTGGAAGTCAAGACCGCCGGCATGAACGTGGCTACGATGCCGGCAGAGGCAATCAACAAGATCATCGCCGAGGCCGCATCACAGCTCAATCCTGCCGGAGAAAGCGTTACAGAAGTACATTTCTATGCTGCAGGACTGATCGTTCCTGAAGGAGAGAAGGTTCCTGCATCCGCAATAAACCTGGACAAGGAACTTAGGTCTTTCTTCCCTGATGCAGAAATGGAGTATGCCTCGGATCTGCTGGATGCTGCACGCGCGGTATGTGGTCATGAGCCTGGCATCGCTGTCATCCTTGGAACAGGATCGAACAGCTGCTTCTATGACGGCGAGAAGATCGTGAAGAACGTGCGTTCCGCAGGCTTCATTCTCGGCGACGAGGGTGGCGGTGCCTGCTTGGGCAAGCTCTTCATGGCTGATTTCTTCAAGGGCCTTGTCCCTGAACCGGTGTCATCCGAATTCGCATCTGAGTTCGAGGTGGATTACATGACAGTCGTAAAGAATGTATATCGCAGCGAGGCTCCTTCAAAGTATCTTGGAGAGTTCGCTCCGTGGATTCTCGAGCGTTATGACCGCTGCGAGTATGTGCGCAATCTGGTCGATACAAACTTCCGCAGCTTCATCGAGCGTGCGCTCAAGCAGTACGACATCGCAAACTATCCGGTCGGAGTCGTAGGCGGCTTCGGCTTCCATCAGCAGGACAAGCTTCGCAAGGTTGCCGCCGAGTACGGCATCCGTTTCAGCGACATCATCGCAGCCCCTATCGAGGGTCTTGTAAAGTATCACACAGGTATCAGGTAGAAGCATATGAGAACCACTGAACAGTCATCCCTCTACAATAATCTCGAGACCCTTTCCACAAAGGAACTCCTTGTCAACATCAATACTGAGGACACAAAGGTCCCGGTAGCAGTCGCAGCGGCGATTCCGCAGATCGAGAAGCTCGTTGACGGCATCGTCGAGCGCGTTCCCAAGGGTGGCCGCATCTTCTATCTCGGCGCCGGTACCAGCGGCCGCCTGGGCATAGTTGACGCTTCCGAGATCCCTCCTACCTATGGTGTCGACGGCCTGTTCATCGGCTTGATTGCAGGTGGCGATACCGCAATCCGCAAGGCAGTGGAGTCGGCAGAGGACAAGAAGGTCGGCGGATGGGATGACATGCAGCCATATGAGCCTACAGTCAACGATGTCGTCGTGGGAATTGCAGCCTCCGGAGGCACTCCATACGTGGTCGGTGCACTCGAGGAAGCGCGTAGCCGCGGCATGCTCACGGCCTGCATCACCTGTAACGCCGGTTCTCCGGTAGCCGAGGCATGTGACATCCCTATCGAGGTCGTTGTGGGCCCCGAGTTTGTTACCGGAAGCACACGCATGAAGGCCGGTACCGCCCAGAAGCTCGTTCTCAACATGATCTCAACCGCTACCATGATCCGTCTCGGCCACGTGAAAGGCAACAAGATGCTTGACATGCAGCTGACCAACAAGAAGCTCGTGGATCGCGGAACCCGCATGATCATGGGCGAGACAGATATTGCTGACTATGAGTACGCCAAGTCGCTGCTCCTCAAGTATGGTCAGGTACGCGCGGCGGTAGAGGCATACGAATCAGGAGAGGAAAGACAGTAGATGAAGGAACAGTATCCATCGGAACTGCTGCAGAACGCAGTCGATGCCATCAGCTCGCTCCCCGGAGTCGGAAACAGGAGCGCGCTCAGACTTGCCCTGCACCTTCTTGCGCAGCCGAAGGATCATGTCCATCATTTCACCAATGCAATCAACCGTCTTGTCGATGAGGTCCGCTACTGCAACGAATGCATGATGATCTCCGACTCGGACCATTGCAGCATCTGTTCCGACCGTACCCGTGACCACAGGACAGTATGTGTGGTGGCGACCGTGCGAGACGTCATGAGCATCGAGGCGACCGGTCAGTACCGCGGCGTCTATCATGTACTGGGAGGAATCATTTCTCCGATCAACGGAATTGGACCGTCAGACCTGACCATACGTCAGCTGGTTGAGCGTATGAAGGCGCTTTCGGCAGGGGAGGGTGCCAAGCCGGAGGTCATCCTGGCCCTGAGTGGTGATGTCGAGGGCGAGACGACATCCTTCTACATCTATCGACAGCTCGCCGGACTGGACGTGCAGGTATCGACTCTGGCGCGTGGCCTTGGATTCGGCGACGACCTGGAGTACGCTGATTCGCTGACACTCGGCCGCTCAATCATCAATCGTCAGACCTTCAAGCCGTAGCCGTATGAACTTTATTACATCACTTGTATTTGCTGTTTCCCTCTGTGCGGACTGCTTCGCGGTTTCGCTCTGCTCGAGCACGACCCTGAAGAAGATCGATGCCCGTGCTCTTGTGAGAGTCATGCTGGCTTTTGCTGTTATCCAGGCCGGTTTCATCATGATCGGCTGGGCTTTCGGCTGGGCTCTCGTCGGTCTTGTGGAGAAGATCTCGCATATCATCGGATTCCTGCTTCTCCTTTATGTTGGCGGCGGCATGCTCCTCGAGGGCATAAAGGGTGAGTCGGAGAGCAAGGATCTGAACGGATGGCGGAACGTCATCATCGGAGGAATCGCGACCAGCATCGATGCTCTTGCAGTCGGAATTTCCCTGTCCATGGAGAGACTCGGTTTCGCTGACCTGTGGATGCTGTTCCTCTTCGTTTTCATCGTGACTGCTTTGTCAGTACTGGCAGGCATCACCGGCGGCAGGAAGCTCGGAGAGAAATTCGGAAGCTGGGCTGAGATCGCCGGCGGTATCGTATTGTTGGCAATTGGCGTCACAATACTTATATAATGAGTCTTTTACGCTTGTTTTCCTTGCGTTTCTGAAATAAATACCTACATTTGCCGAATATGGGGCGCGTAGCGTCCTGTCTAATCGTGCGCACATGATCAGGATCTTCTACAAGAATGAAGGTAACATCGATTACTTTCAGTCAGAAAAGGACTTCGCCCGTGTAACTCTGGACGAAGTGCTCTGGATTGATCTGCTCGATCCTGAAGGAAAGGAGAAGAAAGCCACCGAGGCCTTCCTCAAGGCTGATATCCAGAGCCGTGCGCAGGCTGAAGAGATCGAGAGTTCATCACGCTTCTTCGAGCGCGGCAACGCAGTATATGCCAATACCAACTACCTGACCCCTGCCGGCGACGAGTACACCTCCGATCCGGTTTCGTTCACACTGGTCGGCAATGTCCTTGCTACCCTCAGGGAAGTGCCGCTGCGAAGCTTCAACAGCCTCCAGATGAAGATGATGGCACGTCCGGCCCTCTTCAAGTCGGGTTTCGCGGTCTTCGCTGCAATCCTCGACCAGAGAGTCGACCTTGACGCGGACATCGTTGAGATCCTTTCGAAGGAGACCGCCCGTTTCTCAAAGAGAATCAATCAGCAGGAAGACATCAACGAAGATTTCCTCCTGGACATCAACCAGCTCCAGGAGAATACCATGATGCTCCGCGAGAGTGTTGTCGACAAGCAGCGACTCATATCAAACCTGCTCAAGAGCGACAACTGCCCGGAGGAGATGGAGCCCAGGCTGTCCGTCCTTCTGCAGGATATCGCGTCTCTCATCAACCATACCAACTTCAACTTCGAGCGTCTCGAGTACCTCCAGGATACTGTCCTCGGTTTGATCAATCTCGACCAGAACAGGATCATGACCATCTTCACCCTGGTTTCCGTGCTCCTGATGCCTGCGACATTGATCGCAAGCTTCTATGGAATGAACGTCAGCCTGCCATGGGATGACCTCGAGTATGCATGGATCCTGATCATCGGAATGATGATTCTGCTGGTGGTCGGCATCTGGTTCATATTCAAGCGTAGAAAGTTGCTGTAAACCGCGTATTTTGCGCTTGTTATAAGAAATTATTTTCCTATCTTTGCACGCCTTTGCGATGGCGTGCTTTTTTGTACCCGTCCGGGCTCATGAAATATTGTTAAACCCCTAGTTTGTATCATTACACAATTATGGAAGAAGTAAAAAAATCTGTTCTTAACGCATCCGTAGCGCCAGAGGCGTTCGACTGGGATGCATTTGAGGGCAATGGCCTTTACGGCAACGAGGACAAGGCGTCTATCGAGGCCGCTTATGACAAGACCCTCTCAAAGGTCGTAGAAAACGAAGTTGTTGAGGGTGAGGTTACCGCTATCAACAAGAGAGAGGTTACCGTTACCATCGGTGGAAAGAGCGAGGGTGTCATCTCAGCTCCTGAGTTTCGCTACAACCCTGAGCTCGCAGTAGGCGACAAGGTTGAGGTTTATGTAGAGTCTGCTGAGGACAGAAAGGGCCAGCTCGTCCTTTCACACAAGAAGGCTCGTCAGCTCAAGTCATGGGACAAGGTCAACGAGGCATATAACAACAATGAGATCGTAAAGGGTTTCGTGAAGTCACGCACCAAGGGCGGTATGATCGTGGATGTATTCGGCATCGAGGCATTCCTTCCTGGTTCACAGATCGACATCAAGCCAATCCGCGACTACGATCAGTTCGTAAACGAGAACATGGACTTCAAGATCGTAAAGATCAACCCAGAGTTCCGCAATGTTGTCGTTTCACACAAGGCTCTCCTCGAGGCAGAGCAGGAGCAGAAGAGAAGCGAGCTCATCAACAAGCTTGAGAAGGGTCAGGTTCTCCAGGGAACTGTCAAGAACATCACCAACTACGGTGTATTCGTTGACCTCGGCGGTGTTGACGGTCTCATCCATATCACCGACCTCTCTTGGGGCCGCGTAAACCACCCAGAGGAGTTCGTTCAGCTCGACCAGGTAATCAACGTTGTAGTTCTCGACTTCAACGAGCAGCAGAAGAGAATCGCTCTCGGTTACAAGCAGCTTACCCCACATCCATGGGATAACCTCGACGAGAACCTCAAGGTAGGTGACAAGGTCAAGGGTAAGGTAATCCTCATCGCTGACTACGGCGCATTCGTAGAGATCGTTCCAGGCGTAGAGGGTCTCATCCATGTATCAGAGATGTCTTGGTCTCCAAGACTCCACTCAGCTCAGGACTTCCTCAAGGTTGGCGACGAGGTTGAGGCACAGGTACTCACCATCGACCGTGAGAACCGCAAGATGTCACTCGGTCTCAAGCAGCTTTCAGTCAACCCTTGGGAGAACATCCGCGAGAAGTATCCAGTAGGCAGCAAGCAGACCGCTACCGTACGCAACATCACCAACTTCGGCGTATTCGCTGAGCTTGAGGACGGCGTAGAGGGTCTCGTTCACATCAGCGACCTTTCTTGGAACAAGATCAAGCATCCTTCAGAGGTTGTAGCAGCTGGTGACAGCATCGAGGTACAGATCCTTGACTTCGATGAGGCTAACCACAAGCTTTCACTCGGCCACAAGCAGCTTCTTACCAACCCATGGGACGAGGTTGAGGCTAAGTACACCGTTGGTTCTACCATCCAGGGTACCATCGCAGCAATCACCGACAAGGGCGCTACCATCACCCTCGAGGGAGAGGCTGAGGGCTTCGCATTCACCCGCGAGATCGTCAAGGAAGACGGTAAGGCAGCAGTGGCTGGCGAGACTCTTGACTTCAAGGTTATCGAGCTCCGTCGCAGCACCCGCCGCATCCTTCTCTCACACGTAAGAACTTACGCTGAGGCTAAGGAGCGTGCAGCAGCAGCTGAGGTTGACAACACCAAGAAGGTAGTCAAGAAGATCAACTCTAACGTCGAGAAGACCACCCTCGGTGACATCGACGCACTCGCAGCACTCAAGGCTAAGCTCGAGAAGGGCGAGTAATAATGGACTTTACACTAAAGATAATGGGCACGGCTTCGGCCATGCCCGTTATTGGAAGAAATCAGAGCGCCCAGGTACTTTCAGTGCACGGGCGCTTGTTTTTGATTGACTGCGGAGAGGCCGTCCAGAAGCAGCTTATCGCCAATCATGTTTCCATCCAGAAGATTGATACCATCTGTATCTCACACATTCATGGAGACCATGTGTTCGGCATCTTCGGACTCCTGTCCACAATGGGACTGCTTGGAAGGAGCACTCCACTCAACATCTATGCGCCCCAGTCATTCGGACCGATACTCAAGTTCTTCCTCTCGTACTATGGAGAAGGACTCAATTACGAGATAAAGTTTACGGTCTTGGATATGAAGGAGCCGGAAGAAATCTTCCACACCAGCTCTGTGGAGGCTTTCGCTTTCCCGCTCAATCACAAGATCGAGACATACGGCTTCCTGTTCCGTGAAAAGACCCCTCAGCGTAATGTCCATAAGTACCTTATCATGCGCTATGAACTTAGCCTGACGGAGATCGGTACACTGAAACGCGGGGAAGACGTGGTTCGTGATGACAAGATTCTCAAGTGCGATGAGCTGACATATATGCCTTATAAGCCACGCAGTTTCGCCTATGTGAGCGACACCGCTCCGTTCCCTGAACTTGCCGGCTGGGTCAAGGGTGTAGATATTCTCTATCACGAGGCTACATATCTCAAGGAGAACGCCGACCTGGCTGAGAAACGTCACCACTCGACCACGCACCAGGCTGCGCAGTGTGCCTTGGAAGCCGGTGCAGGCAAGCTTGTGGTGGCACATTATTCATCCCGTGAGAAGAACATAGACAAATATCTCAACGAGTGCCGAGAGGTCTTCCCTGAGACATATACCGCCTCGGACGGAGATGTATTTGATATTCCGCTGGACAAAGTCGTGGATTGAGCCCCAATCCCCGACTTTTTTCTTATCTTCGCACATTATGAAAAGACTTCTCATCATTCTTCTCGCTGCAGTCATCTTCACCGCAGCCTCAGACAAGACCCCTCAGCAGCTATATATTGAAAAGTACGCAGTGACCGCTGTACGTGAAATGTACCGCAGTGGCGTTCCTGCCAGCATCACCCTCGCCCAGGGACTGCTCGAGTCCCGCTATGGCGAATCAAGGCTTGCGTCTGAGGGTAACAACCACTTCGGAATCAAGTGCCACCGTGACTGGACCGGCAAGACGATCTATGCCGACGATGACGAGAAGAACGAGTGCTTCCGTGCGTACGGAAGCGCCGACCAGTCATTCCGCGACCATTCGGACTTCCTCAGATACAAGGACCGCTACAAGTTCCTCTTCGAGTACGACATCACCGACTATAAGTCCTGGGCACTTGGCCTCAGGCAGGCAGGCTATGCAACTGACCCTACATATGGCCAGAAGCTCATCGGCATCATCGAGAACTACAAGCTCTATGAGTACGATACGATGAAGAATTCGGAAGAGGTCGAGGAATACGTAGAAGAGCAGTCAAAGATGGACTCGAAGACCGAAGCCAAGGTGGATGACGGCAAGGACAGCCAGAAGACCGAGCCGAAGTCGGAGACCAGAGAAAGGACCAAGACCAGAAGAGATTCGGACAAGGTAGCCTCTGCGAAGCTCAAGGACAAGGAGAGCGCAAAGGATAGAAGGGCAAGAGAGAGGGCAGAAAAGGAGGCCCAGAAGAAGAAATCCACTTCAAGGACCAAGACCCGCGCAAAGAGCAGCCAATCTGAGACTGAGTTCCAGGAGCTCCCATCCTCACCGCTTTCTATCGAGGAGTCGGTACAGATGGACAAAAGCGGTCTGGAGCAGTTCCAGTTCAACCTCAGCCGCCCTACCTATATGCGTAACGGAGTCGCATTCGTGTACGCAATCGAAGGAGAGACCTTCGAATCCATCGCGAGAGACTATCATCTTTTCCTCAAGGAGATCCTCGGATTCAACGACGTGAAGTCAGTACGCCCGCTCAACGCCGGCGAGATGGTGTTCATCCAGTCAAAGAAGAAGCAGGCTCCAAAGGGTCTCGAAAAGTATATCGTATCAGAGGACGGTGAGAAACTCTGGGATATCTGCCAGCGCTTCGCCGTCAAGCAGCAGGCTATTGAAAAGTTGAACGGATTCGCCAATGGACGTGAACTCTATGAAGGCGACACCATACTCCTCCGCTAAGGAATGATGAGAAAGAACACAAAGGGCTCGAAGAAGACAGTCTTCCTGTCTGCGCTTGGCGTCATCGCCATAGGAGCGCTCATTGCAGGCACATTTGCATGGAACTGGATATGTGACAACCGCCTCGGCAACTTCCGCCGTGACGCAACACTGTACGTGTATCCGGATACAACCCCACAGCAGGTCGTAGACTGGCTGATCGACTCGGCTCAGGTAGTGCGCCCGCGCAGCCTCCGCCGCGCCTTCGAAGACAAGAAGGTCGCTGACTATATGAAACCAGGCTGCTACGAGATCAATCCTCAGCACTCCAGCGTCTATATCGCCCGTATGCTCAACAACGGATGGCAGACTCCTGTCAGCCTGACACTGTCTGGTACAATGCGCCAGAAGGGGGCGATAGCACGCAAGATAGCCTCCCAGCTTCTGGTCGATTCTGCTAGCGTGCATCAGGCGCTCAATGACAAGGAGCTTCTCGCGAAGTACGGATTCACACCGGTCAATGTATTCTCGATGATCATTCCGGACACATACAAGATTTACTGGACAGCTACTCCGGAAGAGATCCTGGACGTCCAGAAGAAGGCATATGACGCTTTCTGGACAGAGGAAAGGCTCGCAAAGGCAAAGGCCCAGGGCTTCACGAAAGAAGAAGTCTCTATCATTGCATCGATTGTAAAAGGAGAGTCTAATTACGAGCCTGAGTTTCCAAAGATCGCAGGTGTCTATATCAACAGGCTGAGAACAGGCATGCGTCTGCAGGCTGATCCTACCATTGCCTATATCCTCGATTACAAGGTCAATAGAATATTGTTGAGACACCTGGAGATAGAATCCCCATACAATACCTACCTCCATGCAGGACTGCCCCCAGGACCTATCTATGTGCCGACAAAGGCCTGTCTGGATGCTGTTCTCAACCCTGACACCAAGGACGGATATCTGTACTTCTGTGCAAATGCCGATTTCAGCGGGTCGCATAAGTTCGCGGCCAGCTACAGAGAGCATCTTAAGAATGCGGCTGAATTCCAGAGCGCTCTTAACAAGCGCTCCAGATAGGATTTAGATTCGCTTCACCTTTGCGACATGCTTGAGGTGTCCCAGCTGGGACACGACCTTGTCCAGCTCCATGTTGGATGGGACGAGTATTCGTGCCGAAATCTCGAACAGTCCGTTGCGCTTGTCCTCGTTGACGTTGAATGAACGCAGGGAAGCCTTGAACGAAGTGATTACCTCCATGATCTTGCCGAGCACTGAATGCTCCATGTCCGTAGTGATCTTAAGGGTACAGAGGAAGTCACCTGTGCCAGGAGTCTCCGACCAGCGGACCTTCTGGATCCTGTAAGGGTACTTGTCCATCAGACGGCTTGCATTTGGACAGGACATTCTGTGTATCTTGATACCCGCATCCCTGGTCACGAAGCCGAATACATCGTCGCCCAGGACAGGATTGCAGCAGAGGGACATCTTGTAGTCGATGCCTTTCACGTCCCTTGCGTTGAGCACAAGGATGTCGTCCTTGCCGCTGTTGCCCTTCCATTCCTCCGCCTGGACAACGGTATCCTCCTGCTGGGTCTGGCGGTTCTCAGCCTTTGCAAGTATGAACGTCTTGATGGCATTGATATCTACCTTCTCCTCGCCGAGAGCCGCGAAGAAAGCATTCAGGGTAGAATACTTCTGCTTCTTCATGAACTCCGTCAGCATGTCCATAGGCAGCTCCAGCTTCCAGTTCTTCAGTCGTCGTTCAAGAATCTCCTTGCCCTCGGCAGCCTTCTTGAATTCCATTTCGCTGAGCTCGTGCTTGATACGGCTCTTTGCCTTCGAACTGACAACGAAATTGAGCCAGTCTGCCGACGGCTTCTGGTTCTTGCCGCTCATGATTTCCACCACGTCTCCTGTGTTGAGCTTTTCGCGGATAGAAACAGACTTTCCGTTCACGCGGCCGCCGATACAGTGCGCTCCCAGTCCGGAATGGATGTTGAATGCGAAATCCAGCACGGTAGAACCGGTCTGGAGTATTTTCAACTCGCCTGTAGGGGTAAATACGAAAATCTCCTTTGAAGGCGGCTGAGGCATGTCCTCGGGCTGGCTGACTATCTGGTGTTCCAGATTGTATCGAACAGACTGAAGCCAGTTGTCAATGGTGACCTCATGCTTCACGCCCTTGTATGACCAGTGTGCGGCATGGCCGTTCTCGGCGATGTCGTCCATTCTCTTGGTACGGATCTGGACCTCGAGATAGGCGCCCTGGCGGTTCTTGACAGTGATATGGAGGGATTCATAGCCATTAGGCTTTGGCTGGCTGAGCCAGTCGCGGAAACGCTTTGGATCGGCCTCGTACTCCTCGGTCACATAAGAATAGACCTGCCAGCAAAGATGCTGCTCGGTCTTGACATCCTCGTCACAATCGATTATGAAACGAATGGCGAACACGTCGTACACGCCCTCGAAAGGCACTTTCTGGACCACCATCTTCTTGTAGATGGAGTAAGCCGACTTGGTTCTCGCCTTGAGCTTGTACTTGATTCCTGACTCATGCAGACGCTGCTCGAGAGGGCGGATGAACTCGTCCGTCAGTCTCTGGCGGTCCTTCTCGCCGGCCTTGAGCTTGTTGGTGATGAGCCTGTACTGCTCAGGCTCCGCGAACTTGAAGTAGATATTCTCAAGCTCTCCCTTGATGTTGTAAAGACCGAGCTGGTGGGCGAGAGGAATGTACAGCATGAGGGTCTCAAGCTGCTTGTTCTCGCGCGAAGCCCTAGGGAATATATTAAGGTTCCTCATGACCTCGAGCCTGTCCGCGATCTTGATCACTGTGACTCTGGGGTCTTTAGAATACTGGACGATGAGCTTCTTGTAGTTCTCTGCCTCGAGCCTGGTATCCTTCGGCTTGATTGACGATATCTTGTTGAGGCCGTCCACCATGGTGTAGACGTCCTCGGGGAATCCATACTGGAATATATCCACCTCGGGATGGAAGCGGACGGTCTCATGGAGGAACACGGCCGCAACACACTCGGCCTGGAGACCGATCTCGTCACAGACGATGCGCGCCACACCGAGAGGATGCTCGATGAACGGATGGTTATTGCTTCGCATATCCTCGGCCAGAGCCTGGGCTGCAATGTCGTATGCCTTACGGATCAGTTCTCTTCCGGCTTCGTCGTACTGAGGGAACAGTTCGTTTATCATAGTAATACAGTCAAAAATCTAGTCTTTCCAAACCTTCAAGTATTGTTCCAATGCCCACATTTCGTCGCGATAGCGGGCTGCCTGGGTGAAGTCGAGGTCGGCTGCCGACTCCTTCATCTTCTTGCGGTCCTCTTCGATCAGCTTCTCGACCATAGGACGCGACATCGAGCGTATGACAGGATCCTGGAGCACTGCGGCGAGATCCGCCCTTACGTAGCCGTCCACGTAAGCACTGTCCTTCTCTCTTCTTGAATCCAGTCCAAGATCCACCGAGATGCTTCCCTGGCCAAGATCGCTCGGATCCGGAATGAATACCGGGCTCTCGTATGAGTTCGGTGCGCTGAGACGGTTGACACCATTCGGGAGTCTCGTCTGGCTGCCCTTCTTGCTGATCTCCAGCGCCAGTGTATTGTGTTTCACCTGCACCTGCTGAGGCACGATGCCATGCTCCTCGTTGTACTCGATCTGCTTCTTGCGGCGCCTGCGGGTCTCGCGTATGGTCTCGTCCATTGACTTGGTGATCGTGTCTGCATACATGATGACGAGTCCGTTCACGTTACGTGCGGCACGGCCGGCGGTCTGGGTGAGGGCGGTATTGCTTCTCAGGAAACCCTCATGGTCGGCATCAAGGATAGCCACCAGCGACACGTTTGGGATGTCCAGACCTTCACGCAGGAGGTTGACACCCACAAGGACATCGAACATGCCGTTCTTGAAATCCTCGATGATCTCCACGCGCTCGGTGGTGTCCACATCGGAGTGGATGTAGCGGCTGCGTATGCCCATCTTGCGGCAGTAATCGTCCACCTTCTCGGCAAACTGCTTCGAAACGGTGGTGGCCATGACGCGCTCGTCCTTCTCCGCACGCTTGCGGATCTCCTCCATAAGGTCATCCATCTGACTGGCAGCCGGACGCACCTCGATAGGAGGGTCAAGCAGACCGGTAGGACGGACCACCTGCTCCACGATCAGTCCCTGGCAGCGGTCCAGCTCATACTCGGCCGGGGTCGCGCTGACATAGACGCACTGGTGTGTGACAGCCTCGAATTCCTGGAAGGTCAGAGGACGGTTGTCGGCTGCTGCAGGCAGTCTGAAACCATAGTTTATGAGGTTCAGCTTTCGCGAACGGTCGCCGCCCGCCATAGCCTTCACTTCCGGAAGGGTGACATGGCTCTCGTCCACGAAGGTTATGAAATCGTCCGGGAAATAGTCGATGAGACAGAAAGGTCTCTGGCCTTCCCGACGTCCGTCAAAGTATCTTGAATAGTTCTCGATGCCCGGGCAATAACCCATCTCCTTGATCATCTCAAGGTCGTACTCGACTCTCTGTTTCAGTCGCTTGGCCTCGAGTCCACGGTCCATGCTCTCGAAGTACTCGACCTGCTGCATCATGTCGTCCTGGATCTGGCTGACAGCCTGGATGCTTCTCTCCTTGGTGGTGACGTAGTTGTTCGCAGGGAAGATCGATATCTCCTCGATGTCCTCCAGACGTGCACCGGTAACGGGATCGATAAGGCTGAGGCCGTCCACCTCGTCACCGAAGAACTCGACTCTGACGGCAGTGTCCGAGCCTCCCGGGAAGATATCCACAGTGTCTCCGCTGACCCTGAACGAGCCTCGGGTGAACTCGGCCGCAGTACGGTTGTAGAGGGCATCGACCAGCTGATAGAGCAGTCGGGTCTGGGAACGCTGTTCGCCGCGGACGATGTTGACGGTCTGGGCATGGAAATCATCAGGATTGCCGATACCGTACAGACAGGACACGCTGGCGACCACGATGACGTCCCTGCGGCCGCTCAGAAGCGAGCTGGCGGCACTGAGACGGAGCTTCTCGATCTGATCGTTGATGCTGAGGTCCTTCTCGATATACGTGTCAGTAGTCGGAATGTATGATTCCGGCTGGTAGTAGTCGTAGTACGACACGAAGTACTCGACCGCATTATGAGGGAAGAATGACTTGAATTCGCCGTACAGCTGGGCCGCCAGTGTCTTGTTGTGGCTGAGGACCAGAACAGGACGCTGGAGCTCCTGGATGACATTCGCCATCGTGAAGGTCTTGCCGGATCCGGTTACACCGAGCAACGTAACACCATCTACTCCGTCCCTGAGGGCGGAGCAGATCTGGCGGATAGCCTCCGGCTGATCGCCTGAAGGCTTGTATGGCGATTCAAGCTTGAACTTCATCTGTTACTTTTCAGCTTTGTCGACCTTGGTGTCAAACTCATAGTCCTTGCCTGGGAGAACAGCGTTGAGGACGATGCCGACGATGGCTGCCACTGCAAGGCCGCTGAGGCTGGTGAAGCCGATAGAGAGGGCATCGTTCGCACCGTACTTGATACCGATTGCAAGCACGAGGATGATGGCAGCAACGAGCACGTTGCGTGAGGCGGTGAAATCAACCTGGTTCTCGACAACATTGCGGACACCGACAGCCGAGATCATACCGTAAAGTACGAGGCTGACACCGCCGATGGTAGCCGAAGGCATCACAGAGATGAGAGCCGCGAACTTAGGACAGAATGAAAGGATGATAGCGAAGACTGCAGCGATGCGGATCACGCGTGGGTCGAATACTCTGGTAAGGTTGAGCACACCGGTGTTCTCTCCGTAAGAAGTGTTTGCAGGAGCGCCGAACATTGAAGCGAGAGCGGTAGCGAAACCGTCACCCATGAGGGTACGATGCAGACCTGGATCCTCGAGATAGTTGATGCCGGTGGTAGAAGAGATCGCGCAGATGTCTCCGATATGCTCCACCATGGTAGCGAGCGAGATAGGGAGGATCGCGATGATGGCAGCGATGATGAGACTCCAGTCAGGGTTTGCGAATACGGCGAATGCGGTATCCTTCATCTTGAATGGGAATCCGATCCATGCGGCATCCTTGACAGGAGAGAAGTCAACGAGACCGAAGCATGCGGCAACGATATAAGAGCCGACTACACCAAGAAGGATAGGGATGATCTTGATCATGCCCTTTCCCCAGATGTTGCTGACGATGATGATAGCGATGGCAAGGATAGCCACCCACCAGTTGCTTGACGCACTCTGGATAGCTGAACCTGACAGGGTAAGACCGATGGCGATGATGATAGGACCGGTCACGATAGGAGGGAAGAACCTCATGACCTTCTTTACACCGAAGGCTGCGAACAGGCCGGCGAGCACGAAGTACATGAGTCCGGCGCAGAACACGCCGATACATGCGTAAGGGAGGGAAGTTGCAAGGTCCAGGCCCTTCTCTGCGCCCATCTGGCACACGGCTGCATAGCCTCCGAGGAAAGCGAACGATGATCCGAGGAAAGCAGGTACCTTCATCTTTGTAAGGAGGTGGAACAGCAGGGTTCCGAGACCTGCGAAGAGCAAGGTCGCTGAAACCGAGAGTCCGGTGATGGCAGGTACAAGAATGGTCGAACCGAACATTGCGAACATGTGTTGGAGACCGAGAATCAAGGTTTTGCTGCGTCCCAGCGTGCGGACATCATAGACATCCTGAAGAACTGACTGTGCCATGTGTACTTAATTATTGGGTTATAAAAAAGCCCCGTCCAAAGCGGACGGGGCGCATATTTTCGGGTTTCAACTTGCCCTGTCTGGACAAATTTAACGAAATTTATTTGATAATATCGTAGCTGCGTGCGATAAAATCGCTGAGTTCCTTGCCCTTCAGCATGCCGTTAGACAGCAGTGCAAGATCGGCAACCTGACGGAGAAGCGGACTTGCAGCGTCCTTGCTCTCCACGATCTTCTTGATCAGAGGGTTCTCCATGTTGACGATCAGGTTGTATGAAGCAGGAAGCTCGCCATAGAAGTTCATGCCGCCACCGAGTACGCTCATCTCGCGGTAACGACGCATGAACTCGCTCTGGGTGATGACGATAGGAGCGCCGTTCTCGCCGAGATTCTGAGGCTCCACCATATAGTCGTTGCCCTCAGGGAACGCGCCCTTGATGAGCTCGCTGATCTCCTTCTTCTCGTCGTCGCTGAGCTCAGGCTTCTTCACGTCCTCCTTAGGGATGAGATTGCTGATGCTGTCGCTGTCGACGCGTGCGAATCTTACGTTCTCCATCTTCTGCTCGAGCAGGTTGATGAAGTGTGAATCAAGCTCGCAGTCCATGAGGAGTACGTCGTAGCCCATGTTCTTCGCAGCCTCGATCTGGCTGTACTGAGCATCCTTGTCGGTTGCATAGAGGCAGACAACCTTCTTGTCCTTGTCGGTCTGCTGAGGCTCTACGGCTGTCTTGTACTCATCCAGGCTGAAGTACTTGCTGTCAGTGTTCTTGAGGAGCGCGAACTTCATTCCTCTCTCGCCGAACTTCTCGTCACTGAGCATGCCGTACTCAATGAAGAGCTTGATATTGTCCCACTTTGACTCATAGTCCTGGCGGTTCTCCTTGAAGATATCGTCGAGTCTGTCGGCAACCTTGCGGGTGATGTAGCCAGAGATCTTCTTCACGTTCGCGTCGCTCTGGAGGTAGCTGCGGCTTACGTTCAGCGGAATGTCCGGAGAATCGATCACACCATGAAGCAATGTAAGGAAGTCAGGAACGATATTGTCCACATGATCGGTGACGAACATCTGGTTGCAATACAGTTGGATCTTGTTCTTGTTGATCGACATGCGCTCCTTGATCTTAGGGAAGTAGAGCACACCGGTCAGGTTGAACGGATAGTCCACGTTCAGGTGGATATGGAACATAGGATCCTCGTCCATAGGGTAGAGAGCCCTGTAGAAGTTCTGATAATCCTCCTCGGTGAGACTTGAAGGAGTCTTTGCCCAGATCGGCTCGGTCTTGTTGATGATGTTGTCCCTGTCGGTCTCGACATCCTTGCCGTCCTTCCACTCATGCTCCTTGCCGAAGATGACAGGAACAGGCATGAACTTGCAGTACTTGTTCAAGAGGGAGAGGATGCGCGCCTTCGATGCGAACTCATCCGAATCCTTGTCAAGATAGAGGGTGATGACGGTACCGCGGCCATCCTTCTCGCAATCCTCGAGGGTGTATTCAGGAGAGCCATCACAGCTCCACTTGACTGCCTGTGCACCATCCTTCCAAGAAAGAGTCTCAATGGTAACCTTCTCGGAAACCATGAAAGCCGAATAGAAGCCGAGACCGAAATGACCGATGATGCCGTTGATCTGGTCCTTGTACTTCTCAAGGAACTCTCCGGCTGACGAGAACGCGATCTGATTGATATACTTATCAACCTCCTCACGGGTCATGCCGATACCATCATCAATGATCTTAAGGGTCTTTGCAGTCTCGTCCAGCTCGATCCTGACACCGATCTCATCAACGTTGCCGGCATATTCGCCGCTTGCAGCAAGAGCCTTCATCTTCTGGCTTGCGTCAACTGCGTTGGCAACGAGCTCGCGAAGGAAGATCTCGTGATCCGAATAAAGGAACTGCTTGATGACCGGGAATATATTCTCGGTAGTTACTCCGATTTTACCTCTGTTTTCCATATTGTTGTCTTTTTGTCGTTATCTTTTTCCCGGGCCGTATCATTCCGGCCACATCCCATGATAAATCAAAAGCTGTTC
This sequence comes from Bacteroidales bacterium, assembly GCA_024402135.1. GTDB lineage: Bacteria > Bacteroidota > Bacteroidia > Bacteroidales > UBA932 > Cryptobacteroides. Next base: position 15,494 of record JAKSJN010000003.1, on the reverse strand, counting down.
CAACCCGCTTGTGCTGACATAATGTCAGTAAGCCGCAAGAACGGCATGCCCCCCTCGGCCATCCTTGCCAAAAAAAGGGGCGACCCGAAGGCCACCCCGAAACAGTGTCAAGTTCGTATGTTGACTATTTATAGAGGAATCTCTTGATGCTCATCTTAGGAGTCTTCTCGAAAGGAGCGGAAACAACCTCGACCTTGGTGATCTGGCTGTAGTTAGGGAGCTGACGGTTGGCTGCAACCCTTACATTCTCCGGAATGTCGGCGATTGCCTCGTCATCCAGGCCATCCTTCTTCATGCCCTCCTGATCGAGGTAAACGAGAGCGACGAGCTTGGTTGAGCGGTCAACTACAACCGACTCGGCAACATAGGACTGATTGTTGACGATAGCCTCGACCTCCTCGGGATAGATGTTCTGGCCGTTTGCCGAAAGGATCATGCTCTTGCTGCGGCCACGGATGAAGACGTTGTTGTTGGCATCGATGATACCAAGGTCGCCGGTACGGAGCCATCCATCCTCGGTGAATGCGTTGGCACTGGCCTCCTCGTTGTTGAAGTAACCCATGCAGACGTTGATGCCCTTGGCCTGAATCTCGCCGGCGATACGCTGAGGGTCCTCGGAATCGATACGGAGGTCGCAGACGTCGATGAGCTTTCCGCATGAACCCTGGACATAGCGATGGTTATCCTCATATGCGAGAAGAGGGCAGGCCTCGGTCATGCCATAACCTACGGTATAAGGAAGGCCGATCTTCTTGAAGATAGCCTCAGCCTCGGGATTGAGAGGAGCACCACCCATGATGAAATGCTTCACATTGCCACCGAAAGCCTCGCAGATCTTTGCACCGACCTTCTTGTAGATGATGCTGTTTACACCAGGAATCTTGGTGAGGATCTTCATCGCAGGCTTGCTGAGCACAGGCTTGATAGAAGACTTGTAGATCTTCTCCATGACCAGAGGAACGCTGAGAACCATGAAAGGCTTCACTTCCTTCATCGCCTTGAGAAGGAGGGTAGGAGAAGGGGTCTTGCCGAAGAAGCGTACATGCACGCCGCTGCAGACAGGGAAGAGGAAGTCGAATACCATACCGTACATGTGCGCCATAGGCAGCATCGACATGATGGTGTCGCCAGGGCCGCAAGGAAGAACGCGCTGAGCGAAATCAACCATTGCGGAGAAGCTCTCGTAACGGAGCATCACGCCCTTAGGGCTGCTGGTGGTACCCGATGTATAGTTGATGACTGCAAGATCCTTGTCGTTTCCGTCAGGGTAGCATACATCCTGCGGGCCGAAGCCATCCGGATGCTTTGCTGCAAAGTTTGCGTCAAGGTTCTCGAAGGCAGCCTTTACGGTCTCGTCCTTCGCATAGAGCATACCGAAGTCCTCCATGCCGACAACACCGCAGATATTAGGCATCTTCTCGATGTCGAGCTTTGCCCACAGATCCTTGTTGGTGAAGAGCATGACACTCTCCGAATGGTCAACGAGACTGTTGATGTTCTCAGGGGTGAAGTTGTCGAGGATAGGGACAACCACGGCCTCATAAGTATTGATGCCAAGGTAAGCGATAGCCCAGCGGCCGCTGTTCTTTGCACAGAGAGCAACCTTCTGGCCCTTCTTCACGCCGGCAGCCTCCATGAGGATATGGAAGCGCTCGATAAAAGTCGCTACCTCGCCATAGGTGAAATCCTCGGCCTGATAGGTTCCGATTCCAGGAGCGCTCCAGTTGTTCTTGATAGCGCTCTCAAGGCTTTTGAAATAATGCTGCATATCGATTGTGTATTTTGTTGTTCAATTTCTTTTCCAAATTTAACTTTTTGCCCTTCGATATGCAATCGAATTTTGTCCGTATATTTGTAAAACCAAATATAACGGGGCAAAAAATGCCCAATGTGGTGAAATTGCGAATTAAGTGGTGAAATTCTTATGAAAAAGCAACCCATAGCAGCCTTGATCTATGATTTCGACGGCACCTTGTCGCCCGGAAACATGCAGGAATTCGGCTTCATCCAGGCGGTCGGCAAGACCCCTGAACAGTTCTGGACAATGAGCGACACCCTGGCGACAGGTCAGGATGCCAGCAACGTCCTTGCGTACATGAAGATGATGTTCGACGAGGCCCGCAAGAACGGTATCTCTCTCCGTCGCGAATCCTTCCGCGGCTTCGGTGCCGACATTGAGCTCTTCGAAGGTGTCCGCGAATGGTTCCAGGCTGTCAACCGCTACGGACGCGAGCACGGCGTCATCGTCGAGCACTACATCAACTCGTCCGGCCTCAAGGAAATCATCGAGGGCAGCCCGATCGCGCACGAATTCAAGCACGTCTTCGCCGGCTCATTCATGTACGACGACAACGGAGATGCCCAGTGGCCGGGAATGGCGGTCGACTATACCGCAAAGACCCAGTTCCTGTTCAAGATCAGCAAGGGCATCCTCAGCTCACGCGACAACAAGATGGTAAACGAAAGCATGGCGGACGACAAGAAACGCATCCCGTTCAACCACATGATCTACTTCGGAGACGGAGACACAGACGTCCCATGCATGAAGATCGTCAACATGTTCGGCGGTCACTCGATAGCAGTCTATGATCCGGCAAACGAACGCAAGCGCAAGGCAGCCGAAAAGCTCAAGCGCCAGGGACGCGTCAACTTCCACACCCCGGCCATCTATACACCGGACAGCCGCACCTTCAAGGTCGTATGCGCCATCATCGACAAGATAAAGGCGGACTATGTTCTCGCCGGACTCTCAAAGTAGCCTGAAATGGAAATCATCTGGCAAGACATCCTCAAGCTGCTGTCGGACATGGGAGCGATGCTCCGCATTCCGGCTCCATTCGTCATCGTCGAGTTCGTCGGAACCCTGGCCTTCGCCATCTCCGGCATCCGTCTCGCATCCAGCAAGAGCTTCGACTGGTTCGGAGCCTACGTCGTCGGCATGGCCACAGCCATCGGTGGCGGAACCATGCGCGACCTCATGCTCGGCATCCCTCCATTCTGGCTGACCAACAGTGTCTATTTCTGGTGCTGTGCACTCAGCCTCCTGCTGACCATCGTATTCAAGAAACAGATCGTCCATACCCGCTATACACTGTTCCTCTTCGATACAATCGGACTGGCGCTCTTCAACGTCATCGGAATCGAAAAGACGCTCACCATGGGCTTCCCGGGCTGGACCGCCATCATCATGGGCTGCATCACTGGAGCCGGCGGCGGTGTCATCCGAGACGTCCTTCTCCGCGAGATTCCGCTCATCTTCCGCAGCGAGATCTATGCAATGGCATGTATAGCCGGAGGTATAGCGTACGTCTTCATCCGTGACCTGGGCGGTACCGCGGAGCTCTCGGCAATGATATCCATCATCGTCGTCATCGTCATCCGTGTACTTGCAGTAAAATACAAATGGCACCTCCCAGTCCTCAAGGGCGACGGAGGCGAAGGACTTTAGTGACGCGAGGGAACAGACCCTCCGCAACAAAAAAGGTCGACCATCAAGGTCGGCCTTTTCTAGTATAAGTCATGCTCCATTCCGGAGTAGTCGCTGAACAGTTCAAGGCACTCAACACGGTCGACCTCGTCCATCTCGAGAACCTGAACCTTGCCGCTGAGGTGGTTGTAGAAGCGGTCATCCCTGAAACCGATCGAGTCGGTATCCTTAATGGTACAGCCATAGTGGACCTTTTTGATATTCGACCACATGATGGCACCAAGGCACATAGGACAAGGCTCAGCAGTGGTATAGAGTTCGCATCCGCTCAGGTCATTGGTGCCCAGTTTGCGGCATGCGCTACGGATAGCCTCCATCTCCCCATGGCAGGTCGGATCATGCTTCAAAAGAACTCTGTTGTGTCCCCTGGCGACAACCTTGCCGTCCTTGACTATCACACTGCCGAACGGGCCGCCATGACCAGCCCTAATGCCTGAATACGCCTCGCGTATCGCTGACTTCATGTACTTGTTCATAATCTTCGTCGTTTTGTGACGTATAGGTTTTGAACCCTGACGTCATCTACCAATTGATGATGTTCTCCACGACCTCCTTAGGGTCGTCGGTTATTGAGAGAATGAGGTTCTTGTAAACGCCACGATCCGAAAGTTCGGCAAGAAGGCTGTAGACCGGCACCTTCTGGGTAAAGAACGATTCCCCGAGGAATACCATAGGACTCGAATGATCCCAGGTCTCATAATGATTCTGGGCGGCATCCTGGAAAACCTCCTGCATTGTGCCGGCACTTCCCGGAGTATAGATGATACCACCCTTCGATATCGCAAGGAGAGTATCCTCGCGAATGCTGTTATCGAAATACTTCGCAATCTTGGAAGCGAAAGGAGTCGCAGGCTCGTGGCCGTAGAACCAGGTCGGAATGCCCAAACTCTCGTAATTGCCCCTAGGATACTTCTTCATCACCTCGAAAGCCGCTTCCAGCCATCCACCATCCCTGAAAGTAGGGAAGGGCTTCAGCATATTGATCGCATCCTCCAGCTCATCGGAAGACCTTCCTGCCATCCAGGCACCAAGATGAGTCGCCTCCATGGCACCAGGACCGCCACCGCTAGCCATCAGCTTGCCCTCCTCGGTCAGCTTCTTGCTGATCTTCGCAACCTTGGAATAGCTATCGTCCGCCCTGGAAATCGAATGGCCGCCCATTACGGCAACGACACTCTTCGGATCGTAGCCGCTGAGAAAATCAACCAGCGCGTCACTCATCGAAAAATCATGGGTCGAACGGCCGAACGCCTCCTTGATGTCCGGAGCAGGATTGCCCTCCTCCTTGTAATGGCGGTAAACCTCAGTATCATAGCACTTCTCGAAAGACCATTTCTCACTGTCCTCCCAGTTTCCATACAGCGAAGAAGCATCATAGAGCCGGTTCTGGAACATCCTGAACGGCAGCTCGATGCCCGGGAAGATCGTGCACCTAGAATCCATCCTGTTCTCGATGTCTCTTGTCATATTGCAGCTCATGAAGATGCAATCGGCAAAGGAATACCCCTCGAGATTGACAGCCATAAGATCAATATCCTGGAATGCAATGTGTCTGAATACGTGGTCGCTGCCCATTTCGGACATCACTTCCTTAAGTTCCTTGATGGATTCAATCTCGAAATATGGTTTCATCGGTTACTGAGTTCGTGGTTGTCTATTGGATGATGTTCCGTGAACAGCTTTTATGGTATCTTACTGTTTCTGGCCGGCCGACCTGCTGCACTCCGGGCAGATGCCCTTTATGACAATGTTGACCGACTCCTTCCAGAATCCGTCCGGAAGGGCTACGTCCGGGGTCGGCACGTCGTTGAGGCAGAAGGTCCTGTGGCATTCGGTACAGAAGAAATGCGCGTGGCCGTCGTCATCATGCTCGTCGCTGTGGCTGTGACAGAGCTCGTAGCGGACACCATTGCTTCCATCCTCGATCGTGTGCAGCATGTGCTTCTCCTTAAACAGCATCAGGCTGCGGAAAATGCCCGACTTGTCAATGGATTCGATCCTGTCCTCCAGCTCCATGAGCGACAGAGGCCTGCCCGCGGCCGCAAGAGCCTCGGCAACGATTATCCTGTTAGCGGTAGGGCGCACTTCATGAGCACGCATGAGCTCGACTATCTCGTTTTCTGCCATTGTCTGTTGAATTATCACAAATTTAGTTTTTTGTTGCATAATTCCTATCTTTACGCTGAACAAGCAATGTCAAATTTTTAACCGATACACGATATGACACCCCATAATTCCGCAAAACCCGGCGACATCGCCAAGACCGTCCTCATGCCAGGTGATCCGCTCCGCGCCAGATTCATCGCTGAAACCTTCCTCGAGAATCCCGTGCTAGTCAATGACGTCCGCGGCATCCAGGGCTACACCGGCACATGGAAGGGTCAGCCGGTGACCGTAATGGCCAGCGGAATGGGCATGCCGTCGATAGGCATCTACTCATACGAACTCTACCGCGACTACGGAGTCGAGAACATCATCCGCATCGGATCGGCCGGCTCATATGTCAAGGACGTTCACGTCTATGATGTAGTCCTCGCGACAGCAGCCTACAGCGAAAGCACCTACGCCAAGACCCAGAGCGGCTTCGAAGGCGACACTACACTCCCGTCGGCCGCCCTTAACGACAAGCTCCGTGCAGCAGCCAAGGCCCTCGAGATCGACATCAAGGAAGGCCTCATCCACTCATCGGACGTCTTCTACCGCGAATCATCCGACTACCTCGAAGAGATCCATGCCAAAGGCTGTGTGGCAGTCGAAATGGAATCATTCGCCCTCTTCGCCAACGCCCAGGTCCTCGGCAAGAATGCAGCCTGCCTCCTCACCATCTCCGACTCCTTCGTCGAAGACACCATCACAACCCCTGAGGAGCGCCAGAAGAACTTCACCCAGATGATGAAGATCGCCCTCGATGCCGCAATAATGTAATCTGACGCGCGACAACCACTCCTGCCCACCCCCGAATGCCAATGAGAATACTTACACAGGAAGAAATATATATCATGACCATGTCCGGCTGCACTGCCCAGGACTGGAACAGCATAACCGTAGCCGACCAAGGATTTGACGCACAGCGAGTAAAGAACACAGCCTTCTACGGCAACGTCACCCTCGGCTCCAACGAAGGAACCATCGAAGTCACCGAAGGCTTCGGAAAGAACTGCGGCATCTACAACGCGACCCTAAGGAACGTCACTATCGGAGACGGCTGTCTCATTGAAAACGTCCGCGGATACATCAACAACTACCGCATCGGCAACGACTGCCTTATCAGCAACGTCCACTGCATCGAAACCACCGAAAATGCCTCCTTCGGCGAAGGAACCGTCATCCCTGTGCTCAACGAAGTAGGGGACGGCAACGTCATGATCTTCGACGGCCTGTCCTCCCAGCTCGCCAGCCTCATGGTCAAATATGAACAGGACAAAGAGTTCACAACGGCCATCAGGGGAGTCATCAGCGACTATATAGCCGACCGCAGAAAGAAAGCCGAAGGCATCGGCAGCATCCATCACAAGGTACGTATCGTCAACACCGGAGAAATCATCAACTGCCACATCGGCAACCACTGTGTCGTCGACGGAGCCCAGCATCTGCGCGAATGCACCCTCAGGAGCCTTCCCGAGGCACCGGTCCACATCGGAACGGGAGTCATCTGTGAAAACACAGTCGTCTATAACGGATCCAATATCGACAACAACGCCAAGCTCGAAGGCTGCTTCGTCGGAGAAGCCTGCAAGATCGTCGACGGCTTCACCGCCGAAAACAGCCTGTTCTTCGCCAACAACTACATGAGTAACGGAGAGGCCTGTGCCGCCTTCTGCGGCCCATTCACCGCCAGCCACCACAAATGCTCGCTCCTCATCGGAACCGAGCTCTCCTTCTACAACGCCGGCTCAGCTACCAACTTCAGCAACCATGCATACAAGATGGGACCGCTGCACTGGGGCACGCTCGAACGCGGAACCAAGACCGCCAGCGGCTCATACATACTCCTTCCCGCAAGGATCGGAACATTCAGTGTCTGCTTCGGCAAGCTCATGCACCATCCGGACACCCACAACCTCCCGTTCAGCTACCTCATAGCCTACGGAGAAGACATGTACATCATCCCAGGCCGCAACCTCACCACTGTCGGCCTGTACCGAGACATCCGCAAATGGCCTAAGCGCGACAGACGTCCCGAAGGAGCAAAGAACTCCATAATCAACTACGACTGGCTCAGTCCATTCTCGGTCGGAGGCATCATGAACGCAAAACGCACTCTCGAAGCCCTTCTCGAAGTATCCGGAGACGTCGAATCATACAACTACCACGACTACATCATAAAGAACTCCTCCCTCAAGAAAGGCATCAAATATTACGACATAGCCCTTCGCATCTACATGGGAGCAGTCCTCAAGCGCCATCGTATCGAGGAACCGAAGAGCAAGGTCGGCACAGGCAAATGGAGCGACCTCAGCGGCCTGCTCATACCGGTCAGCGAAGAAAACCGCATTGTCGAAGCCATCCGGAGCGGCCGGCTCAATGACGTCCAAGCTATTCGAGACGAACTCTCTGCCGCAAACGACAACTACAACGAGTACCGCTGGGCTTGGTCATACAGGCTCATCCATGAATACTACGGCTTCGAAGGCGACATCACCCCCGAGATAGCGGCCAAGATCGAAAGCGACTATATTGCAGCACGACGAGCATGGATCGCCGAAATCCGCAAAGACGCCCTCAAGGAATACGAACTCGGAGACGTCACCCGTGAAACTCTCGACGACTTCCTCAAGGATCTCGACCAGGAAGTCCAGTTCGAAAATCTCAAATACTACCTGTAATGACGGTTGTGAGTGACGTGTAGGGTGAGCCTTCGCGTCATTTCGTCATTTATTTTGCCCTATATATCAAACGATTCAGTACCTTTGTGGCATCCAGGGAGTGGTAACATTCCCGAAGGCCGTGTTTTTGTCACTAGGGACTAGGGCGGAACACTTCAGAGACATAGCTGAATGCCGGAGCTGACCCGCTTCTGCATTGTCGCGTCTGTATGCCGGCAATGCAAGCACAAGACGGGGAGGGGGAGAACTAGTCCCATACAGACGGGTAACAGACCCGCCAGAACAGCACCGATTATGCAAAAGCAGGATGCACAACTGAAGTGGTTCGCCACACGCACGATACGTGAAAAGTCCTACGTCCTCCAAGTCCTGGAGTACGAAGGCATACGCCATGTCGGCATCAACGACTTGAGGACGCTATACTTCATCCAGTGCACAGATGCGGTCATCCACAGGCTCAAGTTCGAGTTATACGACAAACTCCTGATTTATCGTGACGCAAAAAACCGAGAGCCCCAGCCCATTCCGGACAACGTCATGCAAACCTTCTTCGTTATGGCCCCTTACCACGACGAGCCGGTCATCTACCTCCCCGTTGACGACCCGAGCTTCTTCGAAGGAAAGCGCAAAAGAGTAATCTCGGGCATCTTCAAAGGATGCGAAGGCATCATCAGACGCATCAAAGGCGAACGCAGGCTCATTGTCAAACTCAACGATCGAGCAGCTGTCGCCACCCCATACATCCCCAGGGAACATCTGGAAGACATAGAATAAGACAGGCCAGCCCCAGAACCGCGGAAAAAGAATTGAAGTTTGACATAATTATTTGGATTCTAAAAGAATTGGTATATTTGCGACTGAAAGGGTTGCCCCATACGTTTCGGACGTCTGTGCAAGGAGTGTCATTGCACTTTGGGATACGCCCTTTTTTGTATGATAGTAGGTCTTGACTGTCAGTTTGCCTCTTCTCATGGCATAAACGTCAATAAGATTGAAACAACCGATCTCGCCCTCCCGGAAGAAAACGAACTTCTTTCCTTTACTGTCTTCGCCCAAATAGGCGATTGCATCGGGATGATACAATACGTCCACTATCCCGCGGATATCATCAATTGTAAGAGGAATCAGATTTGAGATATCGTCTTCATTCTTGCCTATATGGCCCTTGTAAATATGAATCAGGTCATCTGGGTGCACATAGAACTGGATTTCATTTTTGAACTCCAATCCTGATAGTATTGAAAGAAATATACGACCGGATTCGGTCAACTTACCGATTGAAATAGCTTTGTTGTCCAGTTTGCCATCCACTGAGTCAACAAACAGTTGTTCAATTCGGTCTCGCAGCTCGTCAAGTTCGCGTTTACTCATAGTCTTTCATTCGCCTCAAATCAACAGTTTCTATAGACTGCTGCAAAGGTGAGGCGAAGAAAGTGCAATTTCAAGGCGGGACGCTATTGCCCGAATCGAAAGTTTTCCGCACTTAAATAACAGATATACAATTACTTATACATTAAGTAATAACATATACCAGATATATTTAAGTATATATCTAAGTATAATATATAAGCGTCAAGATTTAACACTTAACACTTAACGCTTAACGCTTAACGTTCAGCGCTTAATAACTAAAACCTGAAATTTAACGCTTAACATTTTAACATTTAACACTAGAAATAAACGACAAACAGATATGGTGACATTCAACGTAAACCTCGAAGGAAAGACAGTTCTCGTCACGGGAGCTGCAGGATTCATCGGAAGCAACCTCGTCAAGAGACTCTTCCAGGACGTAAAGAACATCCGAGTAGTCGGCCTCGACAGCATCACCGACTACTATGACGTCAACATCAAACACGAACGACTCGCCGAAATCGAAGCACTCAATCGCGACTGGCGATTCGTCAAAGCCAACCTTGCCGACAAAGCAACGATCGACCAACTCTTTGAGGAAGAGCACTTTGCAGTAGTCGTCAACCTTGCCGCACAGGCAGGCGTCCGCTACAGCATCACCAACCCTGGCAGCTACATCGAGTCCAACCTCATCGGCTTCTACAACATCCTCGAAGCCTGCCGAAACAACGAAGTTGAGCACCTTGTATACGCCTCATCATCAAGCGTCTACGGCTCCAACAAGAAGGTCCCATACTCCACCGATGACAAAGTCGACAATCCGGTCAGCCTCTATGCAGCCACCAAAAAAAGCAACGAGCTCATGGCCCATGCGTACTCGAAGCTCTACAACATCCCATCGACCGGCCTCCGCTTTTTCACCGTCTACGGACCAGCCGGCCGTCCGGATATGGCATATTTCGGCTTCACCAACAAACTTCGCGAGGGCAAGACCATCCAGATCTTCAACTATGGTAACTGCAAACGCGACTTCACCTTCGTTGACGACATCGTGGAGGGAGTAGTACGCGTCATGCAGCACGCCCCAGAGAAGCAGAATGGAGAAGACGGCCTCCCGATCCCGCCATACAAGGTCTACAACATCGGCAACAACAGCCCTGAGAACCTCCTCGACTTCGTCACCATCCTCCAGGAAGAACTCATAGCGGCCAAGGTACTTCCGGCCGACTACGACTTCGAAGCGCACAAGGAACTCGTGCCGATGCAGGCCGGAGACGTGCCCGTCACCTATGCCGACACCACACCACTCGAAGAGGACTTCGGCTTCAAGCCCGCCACCCCACTCAGGGATGGATTGAGAGCCTTCGCCCAGTGGTACGCCCGCTACTACGGCACCGCCGAATAGTGACGCACGGGGACAGACCATAATGCAGGGGAGGGCAGCCCCATTGCCCCAGATACTCGCAGGGAGGCCCCTGCCGAAGCAGAAACCTCCCCTTGACTAACGAAGCGGCCCGCAGGCGGCTTCCTCAGAGAAGACAACCATCCGTTAGAGCAAAAAAAATAGAGCACCCCCGTTTTCACGAAAATACTCTATTTAAGTCGTGCGAGGCTTGCTAACTCTCGCAATGCATTTACTTCTGATGCAAAGATACGATTATTTTTGGATCCGCAAGAGTTGGAAAAACAAAAAGGACGCTCATCATTACTGATAAACGTCCTATGTGTCGAAAGTCATTCTTGCTATTGGAGGAATCTCCAATGACCTTCCTATCAATTGCTGATGCAAAGTTACGACTAAGACCGGAATAAGCAAGAATAAAAAAGTGCACCGACCCATCCCGGGCAAGTGCACTTTCTAATCTCTGATTCGGCATTATGTGAGGCGCTTATCTCTCACTGCCGATTCAAATATCTATCTTTCTCAACGTGCTTGAGCGCCTTTTTGTCTTAGGCAAAGATAGTGAATGATAGCAGAACTACAAAATACTCGCAGGGAGGCCCCTGCCGAAGCAGGAACCTCCCCTTGACTAAGACGGATGGCGAGCAGATCAAGCCCTACTTCCTGCGGAAGTGAGGCTTCACGTAAACCTTCTTGCCGTTGACCACACGGAAGTGGCCCCTGACGAGAACAGGTTTACGAACTGGCTCATAGCTGACTTTCAGCTTGAGACCGCAAAATGCAATAGTGACTTCCATTTTCTTTGCTATTAGGTAATTGGTAAGTCTAGACGTTCGGTCATTGGGGCTCATGGAAAGAGTAGCCCATCCGTTAGGACACAAAAAGGACGCCCATCATCACTGATAAACGTCCTAAATATTTGGAAGTCACCTTGCTAAGGCGATTGCCTATGACTTCTTACCTAATAGCTAATGCAAAGTTACGAATAAGAACCGGATCTGCAAGAGTCGAGGATACAAAAAGGACGCCCTATCAGTGAAGATAAAACGTCCTATGATGATGGAAGCCTGTCTTGCTTAGCGAATGCCCCAGACTTTCCTAATAAATCTCATTGCAAAAGTACTAATAAGAACCGGATCCGCAAGAGTTGAGGACACAAAAAGGACGTCCTATCAAATGATAAAACGTCCTATGATGATGGAAGCCTGTCTTGCTTAGCGAATACCCCAGACTTCATTGTATAACCTATCGCAAAGGTACGAATAAGAACGGGAAAAGCAAGAGTCGAGTTCACCTATGCCGAGAAACCGGAGCTCGATACATACGCAGAGGTAAAGGGACTCGACACCCAGGCAATCATCTCGGGCGTTGGTCTTGATCCACGTATCGGCACCCACTACAACAATCCATCATTCGGTTATGGAGGCTACTGCCTGCCGAAGGACACCAAGCAGCTGCTCGCCAACTATGCCGATGCCGTACTTCGCAAGGCTGGCTACTATTCAGACAATGCCCATTGGGATTCGAGCAAGGAGAAGGAGTGCGTGATTGGAGTGTATCGTCTGACCATGAAGTCCAATTCCTGGATAAACTCAAATGGAGTGGCAGCATAACAATAGCAGTCAATGGTTATCACAGCAATGTGATTTCGGTTCGATTCCGAAGATTAGCACAATATGACAACAGCCCCACGCACACATTCCTCCTGGAACTTATCCTGAGCAAGTCGAAGGGGTCGGAAAGAGTTCATATGGTCTATCGTTATGATACGCTAATGCGACAAAGGCTGGTAATATTTCACTTTTTTACAGAAAGGAGGAGATAGTTCTCTTGTCATCAGACAATTGTGAACTATTGAACATATATGATTTTTGAACTAAATATAAAACGACATAGAAGACATGAATCTTGAGGTTACAATTCACCACATCAAGTGTATTGATGATTTTAGCATTTCTTTACCTATTGAGAAGGGCTTGTATGCAATTACAGGGCAAAACGGTTCTGGAAAGAGTACCATAACTGCGTGTGCATCAAGCGTCTTTTTTAACCTTCCTATGAAACAGTACTTTGGGAAGACAGATGATGATGCTTATATAGAGTTCAAACTAGGCGATTCTTCTAGAGCATGGAAGCAGGTAAATGGTGCATGGATGAAGAGCTCGGAAGGACCAATTATGAATATTAAGGGTTTCTTTGAAGGAAGTCTTATTTACGGCAATAGATTCAAAGACATGACGTATGATAACATAAATGCCCTAGAATCGATTAAGCAGGAAAGACTAATAGAAGCAAGTGAATTCATCCGCAAGAATCTTGGATTAATACTACAGGGTGATGAGACATATTATGAGAAACTCTGGATGGTTTCAAACCATTATGACAAATTCAAAGGCAACATTTTCTTCTATGAAAAGAATGGGAAAAGAATTAGCCAATTTCATATGTCCACAGGCGAAAACTTGCTAGTCAGCATTCTTAATTCTCTATATATTAGGAATAATGATCGTGCGAGTTTAACAAAACCATGTCTATTGTTTCTTGATGAAATAGAACTTGCTCTGCATCCTTCATCATTAAAGAGACTTCTTCAGTTTTTGGAGGATATGGCTGTTGAATACAATTATGCTATCTATTTCTCTACCCATTCGATTGAATTGGTTGGGAATATTAAACCAAGCAACATTTTTTATGTAGAACGTCATGCCGACAATGCAATAGAAGTAATCAATCCTTGTTACCCTGCTTATGCAACGCGTATATTGTATGATCACAGTGGTTACGATAAAGTAATTCTGGTTGAAGACGATTTGGCAAAGGCAATTGTTGATAAGGTTCTACGTGACAATCACCTTATGAATAGTAAGCTTGTCCATGTCCTTCCATGTGGTGGCTATACAAATGTTATTGATCTGGCAAACGATGTTGTGAGATTCAATTTGTTAGGAAGAAAAGCTTCTGTTTCGATTATTCTTGATGGTGATGTAAAAGAGAGAAGCCAGAATTATATGAACAAGAGGGGTATTAAGAACAATATTCCTTTGAATTATCTGCCTATTGAGAGTCTGGAAAAGTATCTCAAGCAGAGACTCTTTGAATGTGTTGACCAGAAACTATTCCGTGAACTGAATGACTATGTTTTCCATGGCAAGAGTTTGGATGATATAGTAGCGGATTATAAAAGAACTGATACAAGCGAAGATAAGGACGGAAAGAGGTTTTATGGAATGATAGAATCGGAACTCCAGAATCTTCGAGAAGATAGAAAAGCTATTACAGATTTTATAGTTAAGTATTTGTTCGATAATAATGATAGCTCTTTAGATAAGTTGGTCGCATTCTTAAAAAAACAGATGCTATAAGAATGCCGACAATAAAAGATAAAGAGGTATAGATTGGTTTAGTGACACTAGAATACCATGCCTAATGGTTTACCGCGTGCACAGGTTGATTCTGGCTTCTGAGTGGAGTCAAAGGAAACGGTTCGATACCATTACGCGATACTAAGCAAATAAATCAACAAATAATCATATGAAAGGAATCGTCCTCGCTGGTGGATCGGGTACCAGACTTTACCCGATAACGAAAGGCATTAGTAAACAATTGATGCCCATCTATGACAAACCGATGGTGTATTATCCCATCTCAGTATTAATGCTTGCTGGAATCCGTGAGATTCTCATCATCAGTACTCCTTACGATCTCCCTGGTTTCAAGCGCCTTTTGGGAGATGGTAGTGACTATGGTGTAGAGTTCACTTATGCAGAACAGCCTTCACCTGATGGTCTTGCACAGGCTTTCACCATCGGTAAGGACTTCATTGGCGATGATTCGGCTTGTCTGGTTCTTGGTGACAACATCTTCCAAGGTGCTGGATTTACTAAGAGGCTGAAGGAGGCGGTTCGTACTGCAGACGAAGAGAAGAAGGCAACTGTGTTTGGATATTGGGTGAGCGACCCTGAGCGCTATGGAGTGGCGGAGTTCGACCGTGAAGGCAACTGCCTCAGCATCGAAGAGAAGCCCGCACATCCCAAGAGCAACTATGCCAGAGTTTATCCTGAGTTCAGTCGAAGGAGACTCTACTTCTACCCGAACAAAGTGAAAGTTTATCCTGAGCAAGGTCGAAGGAGACTCTACTTCTACCCGAACAAGGTGGTCGATGTAGCAGCCCACATCCAGCCATCTGCCCGAGGCGAATACGAGATCACCAGAGCCTGTCCTGAGCGAAGTCGAAGGATCAACCAGCGTTCCCTGCGTAAGCTCATGGCGGCATAAATCAGCAGTCAATGGTTATCACAGCAATGTGATTTCGGTTCGAATATGAGTTTATACTGAGCCGTTTAGTACATGACAAATTCTCGAAGAAAGTGTCTTAACTTATTGATTATTAGATATTTACTATTGCAAAAATCCTCAAAATTTTGTA
>JAKSJN010000029.1 GCA_024402135.1 Bacteroidales bacterium | reverse complement strand
TACCACCTGTACCGCACGATACGAGTGGTACACCTGGTACACTGGATTTAGACGATATAGGCGACCTTCCCGAATGACATAAGCCATGAAGAGACACTACCATCTGCTGCATTACGATGGGCCGGCATCCCGCTTCAGGTGTCCTGGCTGCGGACGCTATCACTGCTTCACGCCATACGTGGACGATGACGGCGTCCCTGTCGACCTGGAGAGGTACGGACGCTGCGACCACGAATCCAGCTGCGGCTATCATCTGTATCCGCCATACGAGCCAATTCGGCATGGCGGATACATTTCCGCAAGGAATAAATTCGAGAAACGCCCTTCAAAGGCGAAACCAGCACCCCGTCCTAATACTTGTACCATTCCGGAGGATATCGTTGCGAAATCGGTCGTTTTCACGCCAAAGAACGCCTTCCTCTCCTTCCTTTGCCGTGTGTTCAATGAGCATACCGCCATGGCGATGATGGACATGTACCAGATCGGCACCACAAAAGAAGGCTACACCGTCTTCTACCAGATTGACACGAAGGGTCGCGTCCGCTCAGGGAAGATCATCCCCTACGATCCTCAGACTGGTCATCGAATCAAAGACGGCTCCGTTCCGGAGGCGTTGTGGGTGCATAGCCGGCTTAAAGCACTGCATCAGCTTCCTGACAATTGGACGCTGACGCAGTGTCTGTTTGGCGAGCATCTGCTCGCGTTGCATCCTGACAAGCCTATAGCTCTCGTCGAAGCCGAAAAGACTGCTATCATCTGCGCGGCCGCTCTTCCTGAATACATTTGGCTTGCCACTTGCGGCAAATCTCAACTGGGGTCCAAGCTCGATGTACTGAAGGGACGGAAGGTCGTTGCTTTCCCAGATATAGATGGATATGACGAGTGGAAGAGCAAGCTCACCCATCTTGGGATTACGGTGTCGGACTGGTTAGAGAAGATTGCAACCGAGGAAGAACGGAAACGGAAGATCGACCTGGCGGATAGGATTATTGAGGAACGATTATGCGGTTGTCAAAGAAATTTTGATTGCCGTATAGAGTAGTTTGTGAGGCCATAAATTGGACAGATGTGGTTGTTTCCAATGTGGGAATAGCCCCCACGCAAAGGATTTATGCTAATAATTGACGAAAAATGACAGATAACAAGGCCTTTGTGGTTCATAGTAAGCGCATTGTTGACAGAAATGTGCTATATTTACTTGATAAAGCAAGTTTCTCAAATGAATGATAATAACAAAGCTATTACTGCAAAGGATTGGATATTAAAATTAGCTAACGGAATCAATCCTCTTGATGGGTCCGCCATCAAAGAAGACGACATTGTGAACAATGTGCATATTTCCAGATGCCTTTTCTATGTGGCAGAATTGATTGACACTATTGATGCAGCGGAACAAAAGAAAAGCCGAAGATTGAGAGGCTACGATCAGGCATTCAATATAAGTGCTGAAGATTTAGCAAGAGTTGCCATTTACGAGAAGACAAGCATATCAAACCTTACCAAAGAAATAAACAAGTTCATACCACAAGGCATGAAGCCATTGTCATTTGCAACAATACTCAGTTGGTTGGTAAACAATGGGTACCTTGAAACTGTTGAGATAGAAAACTTTGGCAATAAGAAACGGCCAACACCTCAAGGCATTGCTGTAGGTATCTCAGCTGAGGCTAGAGAAGGGACGAATGGTCCTTATTGGGCTGTTGAGTATAACGCAAATGCCCAGCGCTTTATCTTGAATAACCTCTACGCCATCATTGAATCATAAATGTCATTCTTCAGCAAACTATTCTCCAGACCTTCAAAGTCGCAGTCGTCATCAGAAACTCTGAGGACGACTGGTGCGATGACTTCGGAGCATAAGCAACTCGTGGAGTTCTATCGTGAGTTGAAGGAGTTGCTGAATAGCGATAAATACCTCGCTGTCAGTGACTACAAGGAGATTGTGCCGAAGTATGCTGATATCTACAACTTTTTCCTTGGGCAAAAGCGCGCAAAGACACTGACCTTTTATTGCCAGCAGAATGATCTGCAGGAGAAGTGGGTAGAGAAGTTCTTGGAATACTACGTGGATATCGATGATTTCAAGACAATCCCCGCGTCAGTAGAAAAGCACAACAAAGCCTATGTAGCCAATCACCTGAAGAGCGAAAAGGAGTATCTTGATACTATCCTCAGGAAGGTAGATCCAGCAATCAACCTTGACGATGAGCAACGTCAGGTGGTGCTTTCTGATGAGGATTACACACTGGTAATCGCAGGCGCTGGAGCCGGCAAGACGACAACGGTAGCCGCAAAGGTCCGTTACCTGGTAGAGAAGAAAGGAATCAAGCCTGAGCAGATTCTGGTGATATCCTTCACGAATAAAGCAGTCGGGGAACTCCGAGACAAGATCAACAAAGGGCTTGGTATTCCTTGCCCTGTAACGACATTTCACAGTACCGGATATGCGATTCTTCGCAAGAAGGAAGCAGCGGGAAAGAATATTGTGGATGGCGGATTCATGTTCAACGTCATCAACAACTACCTTAAAGGCAACATCCTCGAGCAGCCGGAACTTGTGGACAAACTGATCTTGTTCTTTGGCAGCTACTTCGATGCTCCATACGAGGGTGATGACTTGAATACCTTCTTCAACTACATCTCCAAAGCGGATTTCTCTACCTTGAAGGGTAACATGAGCGAGTACACGGAGGAGATTATCAACAAGAGGACCGGAAATAAGATATCTATCGCTCATGAGACGTTGCGCTCAGCACAGGAAGTGTCAATTGCAAACTTTCTGTATCTGAACAACATAGACTATAGATACGAAAAGCCTTATCAGTTCAATATAATCAGGGCACATAAACCATATACTCCAGATTTCACACTAAAGCAGGGCGATAAGATTGCTTACCTGGAGCATTTCGGTATCACTGAGGATGGACGCAATAACAGATATACCGCTGAACAGCTTGAAAAGTACAAGGCTGCTATCAATGACAAAGTCCTCTTACACAGGAAGCACAAGACCGATTTGATCTATACCTTCTCATCCTATAATGACGGAAGGCCAATGCTCGAGCATCTGAAGGAGCAGCTTATCGAGCATGGTTTCATTCTGAACCAGCGCTCGTCTCAGGAAGTATTTGAGAAGATTGTCAATACGGAGGAGAACAAGTATATCTTGAAGCTGGTGAAGCTCATCTGCACATTCATTCAGAACTTCAAGACCAATGGCTATACCGTTGACAAGTTCTATGAGTGGGAGACCCAGACCACCAATGAGCGCACAAGGCTTTTTCTTGACGTTTGCCAGCAGTGCTATCTTGAGTATGCAAAGCGCCTGAAAGAGAAGCGTGCGGTTGACTTTGAAGATATGATCAATGAGTCAGCACGTATTCTGAATCAGCAGCTTATATCTGGAAAGACTCTGGACTTCAAGTATATCATCGTAGATGAGTACCAGGACATCTCGCGCCAGAGGTTTGACCTCACGAAGGCTTTGAGCCAGATTTGTGACGCGAAGATTATTGCCGTTGGAGACGACTGGCAGTCTATCTACGCTTATGCCGGCTCCGACATCACTCTCTTCACCAAGTTCCAGGAGGCTATGGGATATGGCCAAGAACTGAAGATTACCCGTACATACCGCAATGCACAGGAGGTAATTGACATAGCCGGTGGATTCATTCAGAAGAATGATTCGCAGCTAAAGAAAGCACTTGTATCGCCTAAACACATACAAGATCCGGTAGTAATTGAATCCTATACGGAAGAGGTTGACAGAAAACAGACTAAGGGTAAGGGCGGAAAGTATTACATGATTGGAAAGACTGTTGAAGGAATCGTTGCCAAGATTCTTGAGGAGAATCCGAAGTCATCAATCCTGTTGCTTGGCCGCTATGGATTTGACGCATATAACCTCAGTCGTTCAGCAGACTTCATATACGACGAGAAGACAGGTGGCGTTCAGTCAAAGAAATTCCCTGGTGTGAGACTCGAGTTCATGACCGTGCATCGCGCCAAGGGACTCGGATTTGATAATGTGATTATCATCAATGCCCGGAATGAACTGTATGGATTCCCATCGCAGATTCAAGAAGACCCTGTTCTGAAGTTCGTCGTAAAGGATGACTATTCGATTGAATATGCCGAGGAAAGGCGTCTGTTCTACGTTGCTCTGACCAGAACCAAGAATCGTGTTTATATCGTGGCTCCTGAACAACATCCTTCAAAGTTTGTCACTGAACTGATAAACGACTTCAAGAGTGTAAAAGTCAAAGGTAAGATCAATGAGGATGATGACACTAATCCGGCAGATACGAAACGTTGCCCGATATGTGGATATCCGCTACAGCTGCGATATAAACCACACTATGGTCTCAAGCTATGGCTTTGTAGTAATGAACCGGAGATTTGTGACTTCATGACCAATGACCTCCGTGGTGGAGAGTTGTCGATCATGAAGTGTGATAAATGCCAGGATGGATATCTCATCGTCAAGGAAGGCAAAGTGGAGCCATTCCTGGGATGTACCAATTACAAGTCGGATAAGACTGGCTGCGATGGCTTCATGACTAAAGAATACTATCTGAAACATATTCACGAGAAGTAGTTTCACATGCAAAGAATCATTATATGAACACATCTCGATGCCTATATAACTCCCCATTTAATTCCTTCCTGGATAAAGACCCACAGTCTATTCTAGGAGACATTGGTATCAAATACCATGGCGATATCCTGACCACAACCAATGAAGCATGGGCCGGAGAGATTGCTATCATGCAAGAGGTGCTGAAGGCATGGCGAGACGAAGCTGGTCAGATCATATTTGAATATGGCATACCGCGCCTTGGAAAGAGGATAGATGTAGTACTTCTTCTCAGAGGAATAATCTTCTGTCTGGAGTTCAAAGTGGGACAGAAGGATGCTCTTCAAGCAGATGTTGAACAAGTCCTGGATTATGCCTTGGATCTTAAGAACTTCCATCTGCTCAGTCAGGATAGAACAATTGTTCCGATACTGATTCCTACCAACTATAAGACTACTTCTTCTGAACTTCAGGCTTCGGTATATGATGACTCAATCTACAACCCGCTGATTACAGGAGCCTCTGGCTTGCAGAAACTGATTACTGATGTACTCGCGCATTCTGGTGCGACAGAATCTGATAGCACACTGGGACCTGAATGGATTATCAGTCCATACTCCCCTACGCCAACAATAATCGAAGCAGCGAGGACGCTTTATGAGAACCACACTGTGGAGGACATCACACGCCATGAGGCAGACAAGGTATCAACAGATACGACAATCGCCTATATCCTTGATGTCATCAAAGAAAGCAAGGATATAGGCCAGAAGAGTATTTGTTTCGTAACAGGAGTACCTGGGGCCGGAAAGACTCTCGTTGGCCTTGACGTGGCGGTTAAACAGTCGTATCAAGATGGAGATAAGCTCGTCGAGGATGATGGCGCTGTATATCTTTCCGGAAATGGTCCTCTGGTAGCTGTCCTTACTGAGGCTCTTGCCATAGACAATCACAAGAAGTGCCGTGAGCGTAATGAAAAGAAGAATCTGTCAGACTCTCGCAGAGAGGTTGGTAAATTCATTCAGATCATTCACCGCTACCGCGACAACATGCTTGCAAAGATCAAGAATCCTGTCGAGAATGGAGTACTGGAGATTGACAAGGAAAAAGCCATGAAACTAGGCACGTCTGGTTACGGAGAGGTCGAACATGTTGCTATTTTCGATGAAGCCCAACGTTCCTGGACACATAAGAGACTCGCTGATTATCTCAAACGAGGTGGAACGTACGGCAATAAGCTTAAGGTCCCAAATTTCCCTTATTCCGAGGCAGCTTTCCTCATTTGGTCGCTTGATCAGCGCGAAGACTGGGCAACAATAATATGTCTAGTCGGCGGTGGCCAAGAAATCAATACGGGTGAAGCTGGTATCTCAGAATGGATTGCTGCTCTCAATGACAGATTCCCGCATTGGAACATCTATATCTCAAACAAGCTTACTGAACCAGAGTACGCTGAGGGACGTGTAAATGAGCTTCTAAAGGATAACACAAGAGTAACGTATTCGGATTCGCTGCACCTCGGTGTCAGTCTCAGATCTTTCAGAGCAGAAAAGTTGTCTGCATTCGTCCATTCGCTTCTTTCGTTCAATCCAGACGCAGCAAGCATATACGAAGAGATCAAGGAGCGCTACCCTATCGTCTTGACTCGTGACATGAATAAAGCGCGCGAATGGCTTCGCAAACAGGTTCGCGGCACTCAGCGCACAGGAGTGCTCGTAACCAAGACAGCAGCTCGATTCAAACCGCTAGCAGTGGACATCCTGGAACAGGGCGATGAGAATGCAGTTCACTGGTTCCTTGAGGACAAGAACGACATCCGTTCATCCAACTATCTTGAAGACGCTGCCACAGAGATTCAGGTGCAGGGCCTTGAGTTGGATTATACCTGCGTTCTGTGGGATGCAGACATGCGCTATTCAAGAGACTCTTCATCCCATAATTGGAAATATTTCACTTTTAACGGAAGTGCTGATTGGAGTGAGGTTGTCGTCAAACCAAAGGACAAAGATACTGTTAAAGCGAATAAAGAAGAACGCAAGAAATATATGCTGAACGCTTACCGTGTGCTCCTTACGCGTGCTCGCATGGGTATGGTAATTTGTGTGCCGACTGGAAACGCAAACAAAACAGTTGGCGGATTCCCAGAGGACGCCACCCGTCTTCCTGAGTTCTATGATGGCACATACGAGTATCTCAAATCTCTCGGCCTTGAGGAAATATGAAAACCATCAACGTAGTAGCAGCACTGATCGTCCATAACGGCAAGATCTTCGCGACGCAGCGAGGATACGGAGATTGGCGTGGATGGTGGGAATTTCCCGGCGGCAAGAAGGAACCGGGAGAGACGCCGGAGGATGCGCTGGTGCGTGAGATCCGGGAAGAACTGGCCACTGAGATAAGTGTGGACAGGTATGTGACAACTGTGGAGTGGGACTACCCTACCTTCCACCTCAGCATGCGCTGCTACCTTTGTAGCGTGGTGTCAGGTTCGCTGACGTTGCTCGAGCACGAGGCCGCCGCTTGGCTAGACCGGGAGCATCTGCGCAGCGTAAAGTGGCTACCGGCGGACGAGGCGATATTAGATGAGATAGATGGATTATTGCAGTAACATGGCATTTGACACTAATAAGTCTTTTGAAGTTCAATTGATGGACATGACCAAGGCGCAGATTAATCGTCTGCGACTATTGCTGACTGATGATATCCCTGCAAGGCTGAGCAAAGGCGACATGGCGGCAGAGGTAGCTGATTACCTCTGTGACGAATCTGAGTTTTGGATGAGGATGTTTCCAGAGGACGAACTGATGATAATGTGCCACCTAGCGAATCTTCAAGAAGGTGAGCCATATATCACAGAATACTCCGGGAAGCCGACTCTTTTGGAGAAACTTGGAATTGTGTTTGGTATCTCTTTTGACGGCGAGTCAATGGTATACAACACGAACAACGATCTCCGCAGAGCGATGAAATATGGCTATCGCAATGCTTATCTTGCTTTTTCCTGCATGAATTATAGCAAATATGAGCAATACGCCAGGGGATATCTAAAGCTTTACGGCATTTGTCCTAGAGTACAGATGGCTAATTTCTTATGTGCTGTGTCAGAGGTCATCGAAGACAACGATTGGGACAAACGTCGGAATCCCAATGCTTATCTATGTGAAAGCCTGATGCTCAGATATCACGCAATTGATATCAATGGAATGGAGTGTTTCTATGCCTCTTGCTTCGACATAGAATCAATCAGCTTTGATCAAGTCAAATCCATCGAATACGGAAGATATACCATGGAGGAGATATTTCAGGCTGGTAATTTGTAATCTATTCTTAAGTTCCTAAACATGAAAAAGATAATCGTACCATTCGTACTGGATGTCCTGGTCGCGACTGCAGGTACCTATGCAGCCGTGTCGCAGTTGCTCGATGGGTTCCGCTGGGAGGCGGTTGCGGTGCTTGCGACGCTCACAGGAGCCAATGTCTTCGCCGCATTCAAACTTGCGTCCACCGGAAAACTCAGGTATTCGTCGACCGTTGCTGCCGGCGTCATGCTGATTGGCTTGATGATATACATGAGCATGGTCTCCGGCATAGGAGCCTTGAGCGTGATCGGGGTCGTTGTAGGATGCGCGCAGATCGTCATCGCGATTGTTGCTCATAATAAGGATGCAGATTCTTCAGAGGTGCCTCAAAACGTCAAGGGAAAGCTCCCTTTGCTCGCAGCTCGCTGTGTGGCTTTGGGCATTGGACTGGGAGTCTTGTCACTGCTGCCGGGACATGACATTGATGTCGACAAAGCCGTGTGGCTCATGGGCCTGGCAATCACACTGCTTGCGATAACTAGAATCGCCGAAATGAAGGACAATGATGATTAAGATCGCCACCCTGGCCGTGATGGCCGTATTCTATATTGCCTACTTCGCAAAGCAGATTAGCCAGCGAAGGCAGGGCGTCAGCACCATGATACTTGGCAAAGGCGACAAACCCTCTGAGCAGAAGCGGCTGGAGCTGGCGCTGAAGATGGCGACATTCACGATGCCGGCGGTGGAGATTGCTAGCATCTGGTGGGAATTGATGACTCTCCCCTGCTGGTTGCAATGGATGGGTGTGGTCATTGCCGCAGTCGGTGTCGTATTCTTCATCGCAGGCATGCTGACGATGAAGGGCAGCTGGCGCGCCGGTATTCCGGAGAAGAAGGAGACTTCGCTCGTGACGAGCGGCATCTACCGCATCAGCCGTAATCCAGCGTTTGTGGGCTTCGATCTCATGTACATCGGCATCCTTCTCGCATTCCCGAACGCCTGGCACGCAGCAGCGGTCGCCATCACTCTCGTGCTCTTCCACAAGCAGATTCTCGGCGAGGAGCAGTTCCTGGAAGGTGCCTTTGGCGAGGAATATGCTGACTACAAGAGAAGGGTAAGAAGGTATCTGTAATCTCAGCCTGTCCCGAACTGGATAAGTATTTTCAAACCGCTACAATTTGTAACGGTTTGGTCGCTTTTGTAGCCGACCTTAGATGAGTGTCGGATGGGTACAAGTTGTACCTACCCCTGTATTCCCATGCGTTTGATGTAACCGGTGACGGTTTGTCACCGGTTGCCATTTGAGTCGGTTCGATTTCAGTTGGAGACTAACTGTCACCGACTGATAATCCACAATAGCCTGGTCGATGCAGCGCTCCGAATCGATTCTTCAGTTGACTACAGATTGTTGCCAACTCACAAAATCAAGCATGGATTTTCGTCCCACAATCTAAACACACATACGTGTCAACGTACATGCCCGCACGTATGTAGATTCTTTCGGAACCGCAATTGCGACAGAAATAATGACCAAAGCAGTTTGTGTCAATGATTTCTTTTCCAGGTGGATTGAATGGATTTTCATTCTTCCTGACTACCAATCCGTCTTTGTCTCTTAAACCTCCATGGTCCGTCAGTGTGAACCACTGTCCCCCGTCACAATCCAGGAACCAATATCCAGCCTTCCTGATGGGATAACGATCTTTGCATTTTGTATGTCCTACAACCTGCGTTATGCCAGACATCTTATCACCTCGTGCAGCGTTCTCGGCATCCTGCCAAATAGGGCTGCCTAAAGTGCCTTCACCGCATCTATAGGTATCCATCTCAGAAAGTGCCTCTGCAAAAGAGGATGACTCCGGGTTGGACAGTGACATGGATTCTTCATAAAGGGCATTGAGCCTCTCAACGAGATTATTTTCATCCCAGCCTTCCACATGCTCATTCATCCACTCAATGCTGAGTCCAGCATGGCTGAAAACATATCGTCTGCCCCTGATGGTCGTCTCCCAAGCCATTCGGAAGAGTTTCCAATTGTCACGGAACAGGCTCTGGATGATGTCGTAGTTTTTTCTGTCGCAACGGCAGTCACAGACATTCCTGCTGTACATGTATTCGCAATCATGATTCCCAAGAAGTAGTACAACCCTTTCGGGATTCGACTTCTTGAACTCCAATATCTCGCGGAAGTTTTCTAGAGTAGATTCGTTAGTAATGTCATGGACAATAGAATCCACCCAGTACATATCCAGGTAATCACCAAGGAATACGATTGTGTCGTCCTTGCTTGCAGGATCCACGGCCTTTTTCCAGAATACTCTTCCGTGTATGTCCGGTATTATCGTTATCATATCTCAATATATTTTCCAGCCTCAAAACCGTTATGCAGATGCTCATCTCTGAAGGTGTATCCCATCTGATTGGATACGATCTTCGTATTGCCTATAACGGTGTCGATGTTGGTGTGCGAATGTCCATATATCCATGCATTTATCCTGCTGTCGGCGATGAAGTCACCCAACTCGGTCGAGAAGGCTGAATTGATGCGGGAGCCTTTGCGCTCCGGTGCAACCACAAGCCTTGTCGGCAGATGGTGCGTCACCACGACAATCTTGTCTGCAGTGCTTTCAGCCACACTCTTCTTGATGAAGTCCAGGCAGAAGCGATGCATCTCGTTGTATCTTTCGACTGTAAGGCGATGACCATCGTAGCGAGTCTGGTAGAAGTCATTGAGTCCGCGCTGGACGAAGTACTCGTCCTCCGGAGGGACTAGCGACCAGAGGGTGCTGAGGATAAGGTCGGTATCCCCTATCCTCTTCACCTGGTTCTGGTAGTACCCGACGTTCTCACGGATCATCCAGTTCCACTGCAGACCTCTGTCCATCACGTCACTGTCGCCATAATACTCGTGATTGCCAGGAACTAGCAGCACATCCTTGAAGTTGGCTGACGCCCACTTCCAGAAGCGCATCTGCGCTGTAGTCCTGTCCTTCAGGTACATTGTATCTCCAGCCAGTACCAATATCTCCCCAGTCACTGGGAAATCATAATCTCTAACCAACCTGCAGTTATCCTGGAACTCAAGGTGCAGGTCACTCATGTATTGTATTCTCA
>JAKSJN010000028.1 GCA_024402135.1 Bacteroidales bacterium | reverse complement strand
ATAAATGTTTAACTAATAAATCGAGAACCATTTTTATTTGGATTTCAACTGGAAACTCAGTTGTGGCGATAAATCTTTGCGTCCGGCGAAACACATATGATTCCCTCATTCCTGTAGGTGTTTTTCACCCACAGGGAATCACTTAAAACACTGATATTCTGCTAATTAACCATTTCCCTATAGTGAGATTCTGCCTATAGGGAAATGGCTAACTTACAGTGACATAAATACTTAGGTGCGTTCGAAAACTGTATGCTTTTCGGCCTGGCAAACAAGTATCATTTCAGGACCACCTTAAATGCCTGATGATACGGTTGTAAACACTCTTGGTAGTATAAGGACCTTATCTTACAAGTTTTATGTACTCCTGTAACTTGATAATCTCTACCTTGGGAAAATCAATGGTCTTCAGGATATAGAAGTGAGCATCAATGGTTACAGCAGTTCTACAAACTTGTTGTCATCATCATACTATTCCTGCGCGTGAGAATAAGGGGTTCTCATGTGCTCACTGAGCATTGCTTCGATATCAGATACCCCCATCTGGTTATCAGCGAAATACTTATCGATAGCCATCTGGGCAGCTTCCGCAGCGGCAACTTTATCAGATACGACCTCAAAAGGAATCTTGCCACGCTGCACGACAGCTCTGGCAAACACATTCATTGCAGCATTGGCGCTGAGGCCAAACTGCGAGCATAGTGAGTCAAAAGACTTCTTGAGTTCGGAGTCCATACGGACAGTCATTGCAACTTGTGACATGGTTCAAATGTTTTGTTCAGTACAAATATACGAAACATTTCAATATGACATCAAATAATTGCAAATTGATAGCAACGGTTATGCCGTTTTCAAACTGGATGCGATTTTTCAGACAGCAGAACCCCAACTTCCTTTAGAACTCATTCGTTTTATTGAGAATCGCAAGGTTACCCTCGAACTGTGTTATCTGTTATGATATTCTGATTCTGAATAAATCAGTCGTGGCGATAAATCTTTGCGTCTGGCTATAGAAATATGGGAGGAAAAGGCTAATTTTGGAAAAGTAATCGGTTATAACGATATTGTGAAAGCGGGTCCAAAGAAATAAGGCCCATACAAAAAACTAAACCCGGTAGCTTGAATTGCTTCAGGGGCTATCGGGAATCAACACTGCAAATTTACGAATAATATTTGGAATAACAAGAGTTTATGAGATTTTGCGAGTTTGAGAAGATAATGTCCTCAAAGAGAATGAGGCGATATGTGAATGCATGCGGCGGTGACACTCGCAAAGGGATGAGACTGTACCGAATGAACCTCCACCTCGCCGAGGAGATGTTCACGATAGTCAGCTGCTACGAAGTTGCCCTCAGGAATGCCATTGATAACATAATGGTAGCCAGCAATGGAAACGACTGGCTCCGCGATGCTATTCTGCCCGGCGGCATATTTGACAATCCCAAGTTTCACAATACCACCAGGATGATGAAGAAGGCTCACGCCGAGCTCGTATCAAACGGTAAGTATTCCAACTCAAAGATGCTCTCGGCGATGGAGTTCGGCGTATGGAAATATATGTATTCCGCACCACAGTACCTTGCAACTGGCAGACAACTTCTCAAGGTTTTCCCGAACAAACCTAAGTCAACTCCTGCCATCCAGTATAATAACCAGTATATCTTCAACGAACTTGATGCTGTCAATAGACTCAGGAATCGCATCGCTCATCATGAGCCCGTATGCTTCCTATACGACTCAGATGAAATATCCACCACTCACCTTCTCAATGTATATGACAAGGTAATGACCTTATTTGGCTGGATGGATATAGATGGCCCATCACTTCTGTACGGCATGGATCACGTAAAGACAGTATGCAGGGAAATTGAAAGCCTTAAGAATAACCTCCAATAAATCAGAAAGTCATGACAGAGTATCTAATAGCTTTCATTATCGCAACTACCATCTACGTTGCTCTCACCATTGCTTCATACTATACAAAGTACAGAATTGCAATTTGATTTATGAAAGGAATTATGAAAAAGTTGATACTTTATTTGGTCTTGATTCTGATTACATTTCCTCTTAATGCCCAGACAAAGTACCGGGGAATAGTGGAGGGCGGTTATTCTTTCCTTCAGGACAACAAGTCGGGATTGTCGTTCCAGGTATCCACCATCCATGGTGTCAGGCTGGACTCGTACTTTATCGGAGGCGGCATCGGCTTGGAGGGCAATCAGATAGACAATCCAGCATATAATCCCCAAGCGGACGTTCAGCTCCTGGATGAATGCCCCTATATCGGTCTCAAGACTGTTTCCACGACTTCCGTTCCTGTATTCTTTGATTTCCGCAGCATGTGGGATAGACATGCGGTGATGCCCATGTTCGATCTCAGGGCGGGTGTATCCTTCGGTGAGGTGTTCGGGCCTTTCGTGGAACCTGGAGCCGGCATCAGAATACGACTGCATAATGCTTTCGCCATAACCGCGAATGTGTTCGGCAAGATACTTTACGATCCCGGAATTGTCACGGATGAGCCCCCTTGCACTGACGGTCTTTTCAAGCAGGTCGGGATGCGTATCGCGTGTGAATTTTGATAACAGTAAAAATTCCCACTTATCTGATAGAATAATGGCATCTGGTCTCGCAATGGATCAGAAGCCATATCTTTATGACCATATTCTTATCGGCCTGTCAAAACAAGCTATCATTTCAGGACCTCCTTAGATGCCTGATGATACGGTTGTAAATGGTCTTCAGGATATCGTAGTGAGCATCATTGGTTACCAGCAGTGGCGATCAAGAAGAATCCCGCACAGGATGAGGGAGCTATATCTCTAGTCTAGCAGATCTCGAACTTCACGCTGTCAAACAGTCCTTTGTCGGTCAGCTTAAGTTCAGGGATGACCGGAAGGCACATGAAGGCAAGGGTGATGAAAGGCGAATGAAAACGGCAACCGGCATTCCTGATAACTTCATCGAGAAGACTGCAACGGAAGGCAAGCTCATGACCGCAAAGCGGTGAAATGATTCCTCCGATAGGAAGAGGGAGGTCCTTCATGGTCTTGCCATCGCTGACGGCCACTCCTCCCTTCATTTCAATGACACGGTTTATCACCTTGACCAGCTCCTCATCATTGCCTCCAACAGCAACGATGTTGTGGCAATCATGTGCTATACTCTGCGCGACTGCACCCTTGGCCAGGCCAAAGCCCTTTATGTAAGCCACCCTAGGAACAGCATCTCCTGAATATCTATCCA
This sequence comes from Bacteroidales bacterium, assembly GCA_024402135.1. GTDB lineage: Bacteria > Bacteroidota > Bacteroidia > Bacteroidales > UBA932 > Cryptobacteroides. The sequence goes on along the minus strand of JAKSJN010000028.1, from coordinate 11,438 downwards.
TTACCACGATCTTCTGCACCTCATCGGTGACCGGACCCTTCTCATGTATCGTGAAAAGCGATCCATCAGAGGAAACGATGATGTCTTCTGCCTCTGCCGGAGTCCTTGCAATGTCCTCCACACTTATCGGACGAGCATTGAAGTTGTTGATCAAGTGCTGTACAAGCTGCTTCTGGACACTCACAGAGCGCTCAAGCATGAGGCTGGCCGTATATTGGCCCTTGGAAGAGAATACTTTCTCACCATTGATGAACGACTTCATCACACGGAAATCCGGCGTCAGGTCTGTGACCGTTATGAAGTCGGCGGGATCGCCTACCTGAAGCAGGCCAGCCGGGATGCCATAGTGCCTGACAGGGGTGAGGCAAGCGGCTGTGAGGACATCCATGATATCGTAGCCATCGGCAATGGCACGTCTGACGATGCGGTCTATATGCCCACGGATAAAATCGTCAGGATGGCAGTCGTCCGTGCAGAACATGACCATCCCAGGTGCCGCTGCGATCAGAGGGGCAAGTGCTGCATAGTCCTTGGCCGCAGATCCTTCTCGTATCTGTACAATCATACCGCTCTCCACAGCAGCCATTCCGGTCTCGATTGTGGTGCACTCATGGTCGGTAGAGATTCCTGCGGAAGCATATCTGGCACGCTCTTCTCCGACAAGTCCAGGAGCATGACCATCGACTGGTTTTCCGGCAGACCTGGCCGAAGCAATCCTGGACATCACCTCCGGATCCCGGCCAAGTACACCTGGAAAGTTCATCATCTCGGCAAGAAAATAAATGTCATCCCTCTTCATGAAGCGATCCACATCATCCGGGCCGAGCACATATCCAGAGGTCTCAATGTCCTTGCTGCACGAAGGGACGCATGACGGCATACCGAACGCAAAACGGAAATCTGCCAGTTTTGCGAGGTCCAGCATGAGTTCGACACCCTCCGCTCCCATCACATTCGCGATCTCGTGTGGGTCACACACCGCGCCTATGGTACCATGCTGCAGTGCAATGCGTGCAAACTCGACAGGGGTCATCATCGAACTTTCCACATGGACATGGGAATCAATGAAACCGGGAAGATAATATGGAGCAGATGGCTCCACGTCACATTCTTTGATAGAGTCAATCCTGCCATCCTTGACGACGATCATACCGCCGTATATACGACGAGCCACCACATCAACGATGTGGCCTGTGAAACATCTGGTCTTTGGTCCTTCCATATTAGGTCATTGATTTTTACGTGAATTCTATTTCGAAGTGCAACGCACTCCAAAGTGCTGCTTTCATCTTCAGTTGGTTACATTTTGTAACCGACTCATTTCCTTCCTTCTTCAGCCTGCTTTTAAGGACCTTCCATAGGGGACTCGAAGGAATCACATGTTGAAGAAAGGTACTGCAATAGCCGTTGCAACTCCCATAAGAGCAATGCATAGGCCGCTTACAGCTCCCTCCAGGGCTCCTTCCTCAATTGCCTTTGCCGTACCGAGACCATGCGAAGAACATCCTAGGGCTGAACCTCTTGCAATAGGGTCCTTGATGCCAATCAAGTTCATGAAAGAAGGCCCTATGACATTACCGACAAATCCACTCAAAACGACAGTAACTGCAGCCAGTGAAGCGTTTCCGCCAAGATTTGTTACGATATCCATAGCAATTGGAGTAGTCACAGACTTTGGCTGAAGGGAAAGGATCATCATTTCAGAGAGGCCACATACCTTTCCAAGCAGAATGACACTTGCGATGCTGACAACGCTTCCGACAACGACAGCAGATCCGATCGCAGGAAGGTTGTCCATGACGATCCTTCGGTGATCATACAGCTTCAGACCAAGCGCAACGACACATGGAGCGAGGGTAAATGACACTATCTGGTTTGACTCCATATAGAAGTCGCAAGGTATGTCGAAAATCAGAAGAACCGCAATGATTGCCGGAATACATATGAAAAGAGGATGCAGAAGAGCGATTCCGCTCTTTCTCTTAGCCCACACGCCCAGAAGATAGGCTCCGAAAGTCAGGGCAAGCATAACCGGAGTATTGGAGACAAGATTATGCATGGCTGTCCTCCTTCTTCTTATCAGTCCTACGGATTATCATCTCGGCGATAAGGCCTGACGTAGCCATCACTATAAGAATTGTTGCAACAAGTACAACGCACCATCCCAATAAACTGGTCTTGATGACACCCCACTGATTCATGATTCCGACAAAGGCAGGAATGAAGAACACGGTCATGTTGTCCGTAAGAAATGATGCCACATCCCTGATGGCCTCTGCCTTGACGATCCTCAAGCACAACGCCACAAACAGCAGAATCATGCCGACGACACTGGCCGGAATAAACCCTCCGATCAGACCTGAGCACACCTGTCCAAGGGCCAGGAATGCCAGAATTATTGCTATACCTTTAATTGTTTTCACTTATCTGTTTCGCTCTAACCAAAATGGAGTGCAAAGATAGAAAAGATCAAACTAATTGTTGGCCTGAAAAGAGATTTTATGGGATCATGGTACCCTGGTCCGGCGTCCTCAACTCTGTCAGCCGCCTGTTTCAGGGCCTTCCAGGGGCGATTGCCTGCCGCTGTCTTTTCACTTATTACTATCACTACAACGCGATCCTGCTGAAGAAACTGAGGGATTTGGCAAAGTAGAATAATTTGCAATAAGCTAGTGGGTATTAAAAATAATACCCTATCTTTGCAAAAGTAATAATACGCAGCTCAATAATGAGACTTATCAATTTAAGGTTCGACGACAAGCAGATCTATGCTGAGAATGAGGCGGGACAGGTCATGTCGCAGTCGCTGTTATGGTATCCGGCGCTAGCCCAGGCGTCTGATGCCCAGAAGCAGAACTATACGGTCGGCTTGACTGGCTTTCATTGGAGAGAGCTTGATGTTGACATCTCGTTTGAAAGCTTCTGCTATGAAGATGCTCAGCCGTCTCCAATGCAGGAATTCTTCCTTACTCACAAGGAAATCAATATCGCTGAGTTCTCGAAGAGGGTCGGTCTTAATGCGACTCTCATGCGAAACTATATCAACGGCTTCAAGAAGCCATCTGAAGCGCGCGAGGCTCAGATCATGAGAGCGATTTACGACCTAGGTCAGGAGTATATGGCATGCGCTTTGGCAGAACTAAAGGCCAGATACGGCTCGAAATGATTGGCCTGTTCAGTGGCTCGATGAAAAGTCGGCGGCAGTTGGGTGGTTGGATGAAGAGTCAGCGGCAGTTGGGTGATTCGATGAAGAGTCAGCGCGCGCGGATGTGCCGTACGTTGCGTATATCAGGGTTTTAGTCGCTCTGACCCTTCATGCCATTTTTGTCAGGGCGAGCCAAACCCCGTTCCAGGGTCTTCCAGAGGCGATCGCCTTGCTCTGACTTTTCATGTAAGACGGGACCATGGTACCCTGTTCCGGGGCCTTAGCTTAAATCCTCATCCTCCTGACTGAAGTAGTGCGTCTCCTCGGTGATCCGGAACTCTTCGTCGCCGATGTCATTGGAGGCAGGGGAGTCGCCGAAGAGACCGTAGCTGATCAGCAGCACGCCAATGATGAGGAGAAGGGCAGAATCGGCGAAGTCAGAGACAGCCAGGAGCAGGAATCCGACTATGATGAAGACCCAACGTGGAGAGATGTGGCGCATTATGAGTAACTGTTTGGGTGCAAAGATAACCGTCATGCAACAAACACAAACGCAAAAACTACGACGGCAACATAGAGGCAGAAAGCGATGATGATGGGGAAGACAGGGGTCTTTTCCTTCTTGATTTCCACTTCCGTGACAGGATGCTCGGTCAATTCCTTCTGTAGCTCGATGAATTCATCCACAGTATAGCCCTCCTCACGGCTGACCATTATGCACTGCGGGGCATCTGTCACCACATCCCAGAATGTGATAGCGACGTACTCCTTGTCGACCCAGACATCGTCCGAACCAAACAACCCGGACAGACCACCAAGAACTGCGCCTACTGGACCTCCTATGAAAGCGCCGACTGCCGCTTCGCCGATGACAGACTTGCGCTGCTTCTCGATCTCAGTTGAGCTTATCGTATCAATGTCAATCACCTGCGAATTGTGGATGCTGTAAGAACGACCATGTCCTGTGAGCAGGATGCCATGGGAATGTAGTTCTACATAGATTTCTCCGTCGTACAGGATGTCCTTTAAGGTGCAGAGCTTTTGGCTGAAAGTCCCTTTGAATAAAGATCCGGGTTTCCAGCCACTCACACGGCTTCCGATGCTCAGATCGGACGACAGATTCGCTGGTCGTTGGTAATTCTTCTCATTCAAGTACTTTCGTAATCTGGTTCTAGAGGTGATCTGCATGCTGCTCATGATTTTGTTCACTTGCAAAGATAGGGTCGGCTTGTGCCAAACTACAGCACAAGCTTAGAAATTTTCAAAAATTTCGGGATCATGGTATCCTGATTCACAGGCTCGGCTGTTGTCTTTTCACTCATACAACGCTAGGAGAATGAAATAACCACCGCTGTTGCGGTGGCTAAATTGCAGGGGCTCGAAACTGCCTATTCTGTTCGAGTATCGCTTTGATAGACTCAATAATGATACTATTCTTCCGTTTTGTTGTTATCAATCTGATGGATGTCATCGGGGGCTTTGAGACCTTTTGCGTTGGCTCGTGTTACAATGGAGCGGCCAAGTTGCTTCTCAAGTTCGTCTCTTGCAATCTTGGCAACATGTCCGCCACCTTTGGCGACTTTCTTGTTCTGCTCGAAGGTTGATGGATTCTTCTTCTGGGAGAGTTCTGTGGCTGCAACTTCTGCTAGAGTGTTGAGTGCGCTCTCCATTCGGGTCATGTTGTCACGCAGATTCTCTTTCTTTAGCCCCTTGAAGTTCTTGTATTGCTTTGTGGTGAATCCGGACCATTCCTGAGTGATGATGTCGGTGAGAGTGGCGTATTGGTTATCCTTGACGCCGGTGCGCTTCCATTCATCGGTCAGGGCCTTGCGAGCCTCTTTGCCCTTCATTCGCTCGGCAATCCAGCCTTCGCCGTAGCCTTTCTTGCGATAGTATTCTATGCCTCGATCAATGGCAAGCTCCGGGTCTTGGATCTCGTCGATGCGTTCAGACGCAACCTGAGCCATCCAGACCTTGAACGGTTCTGCCTTGGGAGAGGGTATTGACTGGATGAGACGGAAAAGTTGCTGTTGGTCAGCAACATCTGTAAGATACATCTTTCCGTCCTTCCAAGAAGCCATCTTCAGTTGGTTACATTTTGTAACCGACTCATTTCCCTCCTTTTTCAGCCTGAGTTTCAGCACCTTCCAATAATTACGAGCATGATCAAGGTCAGGTTGGTCTGTCAAAGCCCATACAACATCCACAATGGAGAACAGCCAATCCTCGTTCTCCTCATCCCATGCATAGCGTACCTTGACGCCCTCGAATAACTGTATTTTATTCTCCATAAACAAAGTGTTTTCTCAAAGGTAGTGATTATTCTCCGAATTCATAATGCCGGGCGAAGTCAGCTTAAAATTTAGCGATTTGGCCCTCGGCATCAAAGAGGAAAAGATGGCTCGGCCGTCTTTTGTGTCGTTCGTGTAGACCTCTGCTGAAAAGACAGCGGCAGCGAATGTGCCCTACGCTGCGCAGAACGGCTTTCCCGTGCCGCTGAGCTGGCGGTGGAGACAGGGAAGTTGAAGTAGGTGTCGGGGAAAGGCTCGTCCTTGAGGGTGAAATGCCACCATTCGCACTCGTAGATCTTGAAGCCGTGGCGCACCATGGCCGACTGGAGTATCATGCGGTTGCGGTACTGTTCTTCGGTAATCGGCTTGTAGGCTCCGATCTCCTGACCCGGAAGGACGACGGGATGCGACGCAAGCCCGAAATAGTCAAAGGAACAGCCCATGTCAACGTCTTTCTGCAGTTTCATGTCAAAAAGGGTGAGATCGACGGTAGAGCCTCGTGTGTGGCTGCTTTTCCTGGCCACATACTCCTGAGGCACCAGCACAGCCTTGTCCAGCTCCGGGTAGAAATACTCCTTCATGCGCACGTCACTGACATCCTCTGCCCACGCCATGAAGTAATCCACGGCACACTGCGGACGATAAGCATCGTAAATCTTCAGAAGGTAGCCCTGCTGCCTGAGTTCGTCGCTTACCGCCTTGAGTGAATCCGCCGCCACACGTGAAAGTATTGCCACGGGCTCCAGATAGCCAGGGATGCGATCCCCGATAAAATTGTAGGTACTGTAGTAGCGGATTTCCAGAATCACGTCGGGGATATGTTCGCCTATGAGCACGAACTGTGAGCTATCCATTTCAGGAGCTTTCTGAGACGTATTCCGGACGCACGAACAAGCGACAAGGACCGCCGAAACAGCGGCAGCAACTATCGAGAGTATTCTTTTCATAGCTGTCATATTATAAGTGCTAAGATACAAGAATTCCCCAAAAATCTAACAGCGCAGATCAAGCCTTGATGGCTTCGGGTCGTGGAAAAGAGCCATGGTACCCTGGTCCGTCAGGTAAATAAACAGAGCACCTGTCCGATAAGAAAAATGCTCTGCTGATCTGATGTCGGTATTGCGTTCAAAATAAAACGCCTAGGCCTTGTGCCTGGTGTGGAATTCAGTAAAGATTGTTATATTTGAATTTGGTTAAATTCACTCGATAACATACAACTGAAATATGAAGCGTTTCACCGATCTACTCAAGATTGCGGCCATGAGTCTTGTGGCTGCCCTGTTTGTTGGTTCATGCAGGCAAGTTGAACCAGAGAATACTGACACCGGAAAAGAAGAAGATACCGATGCTCCTTTTATCTTCACCAAGGATTACGACAAGGTATCTACAGATATCACATCTATAACGACCTCCTTTTCTTCTGGAGATGAGACCAAGGTAGAAAATGTAGTATCCAGGCTCAAAAAAGAGGGAATTGTCTCCGAATCCCATCTTCATGAGGACTACCTTGAGCTCGAGTTCAGCGATGGTTCGAAGATGATATATCCTTTTTTACCAGAATCTCCCTTTGAGCCTCAGGATTTAATCGAGGATTTGGAAACAAAGAGTGACCCTGGAGAAAGAGACATAGCTATCTTTTATGGATATGACCCACAAAATAAAAAGCGCTCCGCTCAATATAATATAGTTACTAGTACGAAGTGGTTATTTAGAGACTCGGGGTATACAGTCCAGGAGGCGACGGGGGCACGGTTCACTAAGGCTGCACTAGATGATGCATTAGGAAGCCGCTCAACCAAAGCCATATTCATATTCGGACACGGATTCAGTGGTAATGTTGTAACGGGCGATACAATGGACAAGAAAACGGCGAAAAATTCTCCCGCTTCGTACGTTGATATAGGAACTAAAGTTAACGGGAAGCTTCATTACAATGCCTATTATCCATTGGAAAAACTACTTGACACCAAGACTGGAACAAACAAACTGATATATTTGGGATGTTGCAGTTCTTTTGCCGACCGCATTCCACCAGTAGCAAGTGATTATCCAGCGTTTATCATTGGATGGACCAAACAGAACACCCTGGGAGAAGCCGCAGGATTTATTTTGGCAGACCGATTGATCAATGGAGCCTCGGCGATGGACTTCCTTAAAGGTTGGCAAGACAATTCAGGAGAGGATGATTTCGACGGGTTGATTCACACAGGAAAACATACTGATTTTAGTTTTGTTACAAATCCCAGTCATGCATGGGATCTGCAGTCCAGGTATGGCAATAAAACTAAAATTGTGACTCCTACCAACAAAGTGCATTTGGAGACATCCATATTAGGGGTATATGACATATGGCTAAAATTCAAATATGATGAGTCTGATTGGAACAAGGAAGACAAGATGAAGACTCGCTTATGTTCTATTTTTTATCAGACGGCAGAAGGATCAAAACTTGATTCGAAGAAGGCCAATAATATGAGAGGAGCTTATTGGTGGTCAACTTATAGTAACGACATACTAACCACAAACTCAGGAGTCGTCAAATTGAAAGTATACTATTTTAACGATGATAATCCTGACAAGAGCATAGAATACAATGTCAAGTACGCCATCCTTGCAGGCTCTTTCAAGACAAACGATGTTGATGAGGAAGAACTGCCTGACGTAGTCACGTTTGATTTAGATGAAGATTCTGAATCAACCATCTTATACGGAAGGTCATTCAAGTACACGAATGCCCGAGAAAGCGGATTCTGCTATTATCCGAAGAGCTCTCCATCCGATGTATCCAGCATAAAGGCGACAGGTGATCCAGTATTCAGCGCTAAGCCTTCCGGATTGGAATCTGGTAAAACTTATTGCGCATATGCCTACGTGGTGGATGCTCAAGGCAACACACATGATGGTAACGTCATCGAATTCATCGCTAAGCAGGACAATACAATCCCTGCCAATCCAGAATACGTCGATCTCGGCCTTTCAGTGAAGTGGGCGACTTTCGATGTAGGCTCATCAGCACCAGAGATAAAAGGCGATCTTTTTGCTTGGGGTGAGACTGCTACAAAGACCAGTTATACAAACGACAACTATGTTTATAGGGATAATCCGACTACTTTGCCACTTTCCTCTGATGTTGCTCATATGAAGTGGGGTGGCGATTGGAGAATGCCTACGGAGTCTGAAATGTCGGAGCTTGTCAATAGCTGCAGTTGGACGTTGGAGACAATCAATAACGTAGTATGCTATAGGATAACAAGCAAAACTAACGGCAATAGCATTGTTATGCCTGCTGAAGACTGCCTGCGATGGACTTCTTCAATAACTACAGGTTATACATTCCTTTCAAGGGCACTGTATACTTACCATTTTAGTGACGAAAAGAAAGTGTTCCCACAGGTTGGCAACTATAACAGGTATGAGGGCTATCCAGTCAGACCTGTGATGCCAAAGGGTAGTGGTAACATTGAATACGTAGACCTGGGTCTCTCAGTGAAGTGGGCGACATGCAATCTTGGCGCGACTAAACCTGAGGACTATGGAGATTACTATGCTTGGGGAGAGACCGAAACCAAGACAGAGTACACTCTTAATAATTACACATTTAATAGTTATCCTGAGACTTTGCCTCTTGCCAATGATGCTGCAAATAAAAAGTGGGGAGACAAGTGGAGAATGCCGACTGCAAAGGAATGCCAGGAACTCATTGACGAATGTACGTGGATCAGGACGGCCGTCAATGGAAAGAAAGGATTCAAGATTACTGGCAAAAACGGGAATTCCATTTTTTTGCCAGCAGCAGGATGGTGGTATAATGCAGGCACCACCAATCAGGAAGTTGATGGAAGTTATGCAACGTCTTCTTATAGTCCTGATGATGATCGTCATTCTCTAATATTGTTCTGTACATCAGATAGGGGTGAATTCATAAGTGGAGGAAACCGTTTTATTGGTTGTACCATACGACCAGTTTACGATATAGCTATATCTGATGCATCATCCATCACCGTAACCCCGACCGACCTCGATTTCGGAACTGTCAAGGTAGGGTCAAGTGCTACTGCATCGTTCACGATTACCAATACCGGCTCAACCGCAGCCAGTGTATCGATATCAGCACCATCTGCTCCTGTGACAAGCAATGTTTCAGGAACCATCACGCTCAATTCCACCGAAATGAAGACTGTCACTCTCACATACTCACCTAAGGAGAAGGGCTCTGTTGGAGGTCGCATTTCAGTTGTCAGTGGAGGAAATACCACAAATGTCAGGTATAGTGGAAATGCTGAAGAGAGCACTGGTGGTTACAGCTACGAATACGTCGATCTCGGCCTTTCAGTGAAGTGGGCGACCTGTAATCTCGGTGCAACCAAGCCTGAGGAATCTGGTTATTATTTTGCATGGGGTGAATTAGAACCAAGGGAGATAAATAGCGGATGGGGTACATATAAGTGGTGTAACGGAACAGATAACACATTTACTAAATACAATTGGCGTTCAGATTATGGTCCAGTAGTGGACAATAAATTAGTTTTAGATCTTGAAGATGATGCAGCCCATGTCCTTTTGAAAGGTAATTGGAGAATGCCTACATGGCCAGAATGGCATGAATTAATAGAAAATTGTACATGGACCCAAGTAGAAATTAATGGAGTCCCAGGACTTTTAGCACAATCAAGAGTAACAGGTTTTACCGACAAATCGGTTTTCTTTCCCAAAAATGTTGGGGGTACAGGCTTCTTCTGGACATCTTCGATGATTTATGATACAACATCGAGAACTACCCCTATGATGGCGATAGCTGGCATAGTGACTGAATATTGGGCAGGGAATAGTTGGTACTATCGATATGACATTCACAATATCCGTCCTGTATATGAGTAAGGACTCAGCCGTATCACCGTCATCCCTTTCAATCGGCTTTCCGGCGTCTCACCAACAGGCACCTTTGTCAAGAATCCAGCGGCCACATGGACTCGCGAAGAAGCGAGAATCCCTTCGGGGTGGACAATCATTGACGCAGAATAGTGTAATCAGTCAAAGAATCATAAATCAAAATCGACCCTGGAGAAATCCTTCCAGGGTCGATTCGTACCTTACCCCTCTCACTTATTCACCCCAAGATACGCCATTGCCTTAGCCAGGATGGAAGCCTTGTAGTCGCAGTTGTACCGCTGGGTGATCGTCGTGTTGCTTCTATGGCCGGCCATCTTTGCCGTGTCGGCCAGGGGAACACCTGCCACCGTAAGGTTCGTGACGAAGGAGCGCCGCATGGAGTGAGAGGAGATGAACCGCCACTTAGGCCCCATATGGCTCACTTTCGAGTGGGAATTCCACTTTTATGTCCGTATCTGAATCGATCCGGCAAATAGCATAGGGACCGTAGCTCCTGATCGTGGCAATATCATACGGTTCAAAAAGCATAAGTGCCAGGTTCGAGGATAGTGGTGAAAAGGACCTTTTTCAGTGTTGGTGAAGGTCCTTTTCTGCCTCGATCTGTACGAGTTTGACAGAAGCCCAACTTTTAGATACCTTCTCCCATGCCTGTAGAGCCGATATTAGGTTCGATATTTTGTCTGGGTAGGCTACTAAGTAAATACTTCCATCAGTCTCCGGACGCGGAGCTCCTGATTCCACCATATAGCCGTCATCCAAGAAATTGGGTGGCTTTTTTGTTTTGTGGCGGGGGCGGTTGATTGCGGAAGAAAAAGTGGATGTGGTGACCTAGGTCAGGTGAATTGCCCTTGACCTAGGTCACATGCTTTTTGTAATGCGCTGACTGATAAGTGCTTTTTATTTCGAGGTGACATAGGTCGCGACACTTTCGTTTGACCTAGGTCAGACAGTCAGGCTTTGATCGCTTGTTGCAAAACACCTAGACACTTAACCCTTCGTACAGGGCGTGTCTTGGGTGTGGGCTGTCTAGGTGAATTTCATGAAAGAACCGGTTAAGTAACTATGTTTACAATCCAAATATAAATTTTGAGCAAGGAAAATATTATTGAAGG
>JAKSJN010000027.1 GCA_024402135.1 Bacteroidales bacterium | reverse complement strand
CAGGCTCTCTGCTTCTTATTGATACATTTGTACAATTGGGGCGTGCTACCCCATGCAACTCGCATTGGAGCTCCATTGCCCCAGCTTCCGTATGGTTCAGGATTATCTTCGTGAATCCACCTGGCGAAGTTGCCGCCATAACTGCCCATCGGATGCGGATATTTGCGACACCATTTCTGCAGGTGAGAAGCATAATCCTGATCGGACATGGCGGCCTCAGCAACGGCCACAGTACAGATTGTGTCATCCGTATAGTCACAGCCCGGTCCCATGAACTCGAACTCCTCAGTCCGAACATTATTGAATTCGTATTTACGTCCTGCGATGTCGCCGATGATTGCCCCTAACATACCCTTGAGATTGAATTGACGTAAAGATACGAAGAAGTTGTCGCACATCGTGGGACAACTAAAACTATTTATTGTTATCGCAAGATTCAATACTTATCTCAAATTCCTCTGACGCATATGCTGCTGGAAATATGCAAAAAGCATTATATTTGTAAATATGGATATGAGGGGATTGAACATACCGCAGGGAATTACGAAGGAGGACATCAAGGCGAGGGAGAAGGTTATTAAGGATTTCTACGCACATTGGATATCCGAGAATCCCGAGAAGAAAGTCTGGAACGAAAATCTTAAGGACTACATTCTGGTAAAATTCATTTCCATCAATGAAACCTACAACAAGGCGGCAAGACGCTATGAATCAACTCGTGCCGTATTCCATTTGACAGAGGTCCTGCAGAAAGCCGTTCTCATTGAAGAGAAGAACACCAAGCCATATGACAAGAATCAGAAGAGTTTCGAGAAGCTCCTGATCATGCGACATGGTGATATCAAGCTGATTGTCGGCGTCCAGAAGTCCAACAAGGACAAAGTTCAGTACAGTTTGTCTGCCATAGTGCCCTCTGTGGGCGAAAAATGAAAAAAACCACCGCAATGCGGTGGTTAGAGGGCTGGGGCTCGAAATGGCGATTAAACCATAAGGGTTGTCATCCCTTCTGCGAATTCCCCTTTGACTCTTCAAAGTTACTAATATTTTTCATTCCAACAAGAAATGGAGTCTGCAACCGTAGGGGAACCGAGGAACGAGGCGTACTGGAAGCGCAGCGGAGGTTGCTGATGTCCAGAGCCACAGGAAGGACATGGAACCCAGTCGGGGAGTGATTCGGTGTTGTGTGTATTGCTCACCGTTTTGATAGTCCTAGTTCTTTCATTGCCGCCTCATAGCGCTCCTGAGCGGCCTTGAGCATCGCGCGGTGTTCCGCATTGCGTTCGCGCCTTTGCGCCTGTTCTGAGGCATAAGAAGCACCATTATGGCGAATCTGCTCGGCAAGAGAGGGAAGAGTGTCGTTACGTCGATCCTTCTTAAGATCGCATTCCCATACGGTTATGACCTTCCAGCCCATTGTCTCCAGCGTTTGGATGGACAATTCGTCACGCCTTATGTTATTATGGATCTTCGTCTGCCAGAACTCAGCGTTGGACTTCGGACGCGTGGCATAGCGGCAGCCGATGTGCCCATGCCAGAAGCAGCCGTTGACAAAGATGCAAGTATGATACTTCGGAAGCACAACATCCGGACAGCCGGGCAGCTTCTTTACATGGATGCGGAAACGGAATCCGGCAGCGTGGAGATACTGACGCACAAGCACCTCGGGCTTCGTATTCTTGGCCCGGATATGCGACATGCAATTGTGCCGCTGCTGAGGTGTCATTGAGTCAGGCATGGAGAGAGTTGCTACTTGAGCGCTTCGATCACCTTGTCCAGCGAGTCGCAGACATCGGTGAATAGACCGTACATCAGTTCAGGCTCAACCTTCTCCGGCAAATATGCGACAACCTTCTTGCCCCGGCCGGCAAACCATCCAGCCTCGGTGTGAGCCGAGCGGCCGCAGGGGAGTACCAGCACACAGGCATCACACGACTCAAGTGCTTCGACATCATTCCTGAGCTGCTGCTTTGCAAGAGGGTTGTTGTTCAGCTGCTCTCGATATTCAGCCGGCGTCCATTCCATGTAATCCTCGGAGATCATCGACCACTTGAAGCCGTCGCCGGTAGGAGGATTGCGGAAATCATAAACGTCAAACCCCGCAGCGCGCAGCCGTTCAACAGTCTCAGGGTAATATTGGTTTCGCCATGAAGAGGCGATGTAGAGTTTCATGATATGACAAACTATTCTCGTTTTTCATTATTGAGGTTCTGTCGGTGATTGGTTCCCCTAATAATGAATCTTAAGACTTGATATATCGCTTTAAATACTGCCTTAAGTTTTCATTACATGCAAAAACATAACAACCCTTGATGCCTCGTGACATCATGACTTTGTATGAGTTGATAATGTATTCCTTCAACTGTTGGCTAGACGCCCCTAATGCGACATTTTTATCAAAGAACATATCCGGATTTATCAAAATGGAATTAGTATCCGGATCGTAATCAATCTCGCGGCCAAAGATGACTCCAACGTAATTAAGATCATAACCTTGTATGGTGTGGATACATCCAATTTCATCGATTGCCTGGGATCTGAGAGTAAATTCCTTGTTGGACATATTCCAAATGTACTTGTGTCCTTGGATCTCTATATCCTCAAGCCCTTTTGACCGAACCGATGTGAGAGATTTTTCACCTTTTGATTTCCACTCCCAAGAATAGCCTGCAACGTTTCGGCAGAGTCCGAGTTCATTATTCTTTGTCTTTATTGTGTTAATCATCAGGTCAACATCGTCGAAGAATTTGAAATCATAGTTTTCGAGAACTTCTGGTTTCACATTGCAGTTGAAAATACCGGAGAGATATTCAATATAGTCTTGACCACCTTTACACCTCATCTGGGTTTTTAGGAAATCGTTCCTTACGCTGATGACTCTTTTGAAGGCATTAATGTATTCTTCCTGTGTGATATCACTTCCTTTAACGGATTGTGTTGAATCATAAACCAATACCGTATACCGACTTTTCTGAAGAATCCAATCCAGTGTGGTGTAATCATTTGGGTCGACGCCATCTCCAAATATCTTCTCTGTTGTTTTTTTGTAGGAACCACGCCATCCTATGTTCGAATAGTGGGGGAGGCGGTGCGCTTCATCTACTAGGAGGACATCATAATCGTTATCTGCAACCTCTGTTGGACCTATTACCATTGAAGCTGTCAGACCATTTTTAGTCTGACGAAATACGGTTTTCAGAGTCCCTCTAATGGATACCATAGGGAAGACGATTCCTACTTTCAGGTCTCCGTGTCTTGTGACATAATCGGCAATCTTGGAACGTATTCTAAGATATGGGGATATTTCTTCATCCACATCAGTATTATCCATCTCCACAGCCGTCGAATTAATTAATCTATGAAGAATATTGATTAAAACGACAGTCTTACCGGTACCGACTGAGCCGTGAATGATAGAGGCTGATTTTATGCCAGAATCAAGCTTGTCAATGATATCATCCAATATTGAATAGCAAGCAACCGTCTGTTCTTCATTTAAGGTGTTATAAGGAGAAAACTTAAACAAGTCTGAGTTCAAAATGTCGTCATAGTCCTTAGATGCAAGCTTCATTGCTTGAAGCTGAGACCATATTTGAGGCAGTTTGTCCTGGTATTTCTCTCGTTGATAATAGTTGTGCTTCTGTGATTGACCACCATTTCTGTTTTGGAGAGTGAATATATTGTCAGCACTAATGAGTTGTATGAGCGAATTCTCTATATCCAGGATAGCAGATTTGTTGAATTCATCATCAAATAGGATATGCATTTCCTTTAGTGTTTGCCTTTCCGTATTTGCAAGATGCTGATTCATCCTGTTCGCAACATTACTAGTCTCTCCTACATATATGGAGCTGTTATTGGCAATTAAATAGACAACTGGCCAGTCTGTACCATGGCGGTGAGACTTGACCTCCTCCAAGCCCTTGCCGTTGAACTTGAAGGTCTTAATTTGACTAGTTCTACAATTCATTGTACTTTGTTGCAACTCCCTTAGCTTTTTCTACCGGATACTTTTCTGCATTTCGCTTCTGTTTTTCAAGGACAATCTCCTTGATGTCTAGATTGCATTTGTCTGCAAGAAGAAGGGCATAGGTGAACACGTCTGCAAGTTCTTCTTTTATCTTGTCGATATTTGCGTCCTCTGGCTTTTTCCAAAGGAATACCTCATTTAGCTCAGCTGCTTCGATAGAAAGTGCAAGTGCTAAGTCCTTTGGATTATGGAACTGATCCCAGTCACGTTCTGTTGTGAAAGTCACAACGGACTCTGTAAGAGTCTGGAGGTCCGATTTATTCTGCATACAATACTTTTTAATGACCGCGTGTCAAACGGATTGTCTAGAAACACTGAATGATTACGAGAATTGAATAATAGCTTGCTTGTAGCAGTAAATATACGATAAATCTACAAACTTTATGGCTATTTTCAGATTCCATTGTTTAGAATAAACTCTTGCTATTCCAGCTATTAATATGCATTTATGCATAGTTGATTCCAGACAGCACCTTTTTTGTGTGTTTAATGGAAAAACTCTTGAGGTACATTATCTCATCTTCTGAAATAAGATACGTACTACGTACATAATATTTCAACTTCTTGTCACCCCTGCTGGCTCAATACTTTCATGCTTTGATTTCAAAATAAAATATTATGTTTGTGTTGTCATAGGGGAATTCGCGTAAGGGACGACAACCCTTTCTGTTTCGGCAGTTTCGAGCCCCTGCAATTTAGCCACCGCAGAAACGGTGGCTTTTTCATTATCTGAGAACTATAATGCGGTACAGTATGTTCCCGGATTTCTGCACGTCAACCGTCATCGTCCACTTATTATTTTTTTGATTCCGGCTTCTTCGTTGATGATGACAATGTCGTAGGCGCCATTATGATAGTCGCCTAGTTCAAGCGTGAACGTGCCTTTCACAAAGTCGGTCAGCTGCGTGCCTCTCTTGTTGAAGACTGCCGACAGCCCGTTCCTGACGATTATGAAATTCGTCCAGCCGGGGCCTCCATGAAGTATCTTGTCGATGTTCGTGAGCCTGAAAGGGGAGAGAGTGCTGTGCTGCACCAGCATGAGCCTGCCGTCCTTCATGCAGCGGTAGTAATTGCCCGAGCGGTACAGTCCGAGCAGCCTGACGCCATCGCCCAGACTTTCCTGGATCTCTTCGAACTGTGCCCTGCATTCTGCGAAGGAGTCATGATGGACCGGTGCCTGTGATTGCATCCAGGCATCCTTTCCCTGTTCAATGATGTGGTTGATGTCGAATTCCGGTATTCTTCCCTTGAATTCCTTCCTGACGACTGACAGCCAGCGGTCGAAGTCTTCATTTTCTATGTCGAATTCCGTGTAGTCGTAGGAATGATATTCGTTCATATGCCAGGCTTCCTCCTGTCCGAGTGCCCGTGCTATGTCGAATGCCGCTGCCCGTAACCAGAAATAGCCGTTGGAATGCATGAACAGCTGGCAGTGGCGATAGCCTGAACTTATCTCCCAGAAGCCGTTGCGCAGCTGGATGTTTACATCGTAAACTGGCAATTCGAACTCGATGTAAAAAATAGTCTCATCATACTCAAATAGATCGGGCTTGATGTCATATGACTCAAGTCCCAGCGATCTTTGAATCCTTTTGATTGACTTCTCGACAAACTCCAGGGACGCCTGCTTGTCCTTCACGTCATGAAAGTCATGCTTGATAAACTGTGTCAGTGATATGCTCATAATACTCGATATTGATTATTATGACGCAAAGGAACGCTGCCACTCGGCAAGATAACTTCTGACAGGCAGAAAGGGTTGATGTACGGTATTAACGCAGTATTTTCAACAGGGGAAGGTTTTGAGAGTCAGAGACTCCGGTAGATGGTTATTTCTTCAGGCTTTCAATTTCCTTGCATACTGTCTTTACGTGGTCCATACCGTAAAGAAGTGATGGGCCATCTATATCCATCCAGGCAAACAAGGTCATTACTTTGTCGTACACATTGAGTAGGTGAGTGGTGGATATTTCATCGGATTCATGCAGGAAGCATACGGGTTCGTGATGAGCGATGCGATTCCTGAGCCTATTGACTGCGTCAAGTTCGTTGAAGATATACTGGTTGTTGTATTGGATTGCAGGGGTGGACTTGGGTTTGTTCGGGAAGACTCTGAGAAGTTGTCTGCCAGTTGCAAGATACTGCGGAGCTGAGTACATGTATTTCCATACACCGAACTCCATCGCTGAGAGCATCTTGGAGTTGGAATACTTGCCATTTGACACGAGCTCGGCATGAGCCTTCTTCATCATCCTGGTAGTGTTATGGAACTTTGGGTTGTCAAATATGCCGCCGGGCAGAATGGCATCGCGGAGCCAGTCGTTTCCATTACTTGCTACCATTATGTTGTCAATGGCATTCCTGAGGGCAACTTCGTAGCAGCTGACTATAGTGAACATTTCCTCAGCGAGGTGGAGGTTCATTCTGTACAGCCTCATTCCTTTGCGAGTGTCACCGCCGCAAGCATTCACATATCGCCTCATTCTCTTTGAAGACATTATCTTCTCAAACTCGCAAAATTTCATAAACTCTTGTTATTCCAAATATTATTCGTACTTTTGCAGTGTTGATTCCCGATAGCCCCTGAAGCAATTCAAGCTACCGGGTTTAGTTATTTATATGGGGCCTTGTTTCTAAGGCCCCGCTTTCACAAATATACGGAAAGTGTGTCATTAGTATCTGTACAGCCTGAAATGCTGGATATCAAACTCGCCGACAGGGATGCGGACATGGCGTCCCTGGTGCGTCTGGTCGCCATTTAGATGTCTTTTGACGTGCATTTTGCCATCCGAAATGATGACAGACTCACACTTTGCGAGTCCGATGCGTGCATCACCCTTCTTCCAGGTAACTCCAGACTTTGCATATGTGCAGGTGATGACAACTCCGCTTCCGATGGCGAGATAGTCCTCGCTGCCTAAGCGGAGGATGATGCAAGCAGCTTCCGGCCACTCGGCCTCCTTGGAACCCGGTTCCCATCCGAGAGAATAGCTGTGCTTTATGGTGAGTCGGATGCCGTCAGGTGTGATGATCTCCGCTTCACGTTGTTCATTGTCAATAAGCACGGCATCCATATCGCCGGTGCCCTGACGTTCCAGAATCAGTGGCTCGGCCTGGCGAAGGATCTTATACGAGGCGACAAGAGGGGAGAGTGATGATTGGCCGCTGGAGTAGGCGTTGAGCTGATCATCCTGCGACAGATCCATGCCGTTCATGTCGTTGTCCTTGGCGTCTGCAAAAAGCGGATAATCTTCGATGCTGAACGGGCAGAAGCCCATCGCATCATGATGGCCGAAAGCATAGAGGGCATACATGGCGTCCTTGTCTTCCAGTCGGATCTCCGGAACGAAGAGCGGATTGTTCGTCAGATGATATTTCGAGAGCCAGGATCTGATGCCGTTGTCATATATGTCAACACCCAAAACATCGATGGAAGGTGCTCCACAATGCCAGAGATCGATCAGCTGAGCCAGAGGGCCGCCCGATGGGTATTGGCCCGGCTTGCGATCGCGGCTGTCGAGCGCCACGTTGACGTACATTGGCAGATCGTAGATGGCACGCCCGGCCTTGGCAATCTGTTCAACATAGGTGGCATATGTCCATGTCTGGAAGATTTCTTCGGTATAGATGTCATCGCCAAAGAGTTGCGCCCAAGTGGCATTCGCTTTCGCCTCCGGCTGGATCTTCTCTTTAAGATAAGGGTGCAACGACTTCTGGTTTTTCTTCAGATAATCTGTCAGCTGCTGAGGAACTGCACTCTGGTAAAGTCTGGTCGCATCGGCAGAATAGTCGCGAGGCACATCGATCATGCCGATTTCGTTCTCAACCTGCACCATTATGACCGTCTGCTCCACGGCATCATGATCGCGAAGATGTTCCATGATCTTACAGAATGCCCGCCTGTCGGCATCAAGGACATTCTTGCTGAGTGAAGATGCCTCTTCCACAGGTCGGCCCTCCAAAGCATGGGCACGGGGGAAACGCTTCACATCGCGCTTGAACCACTCCGGGGCATAGCAGCTCATCGAATTCTTCCATGCTCCGAACCATAGCAGAACGACCTTCAAATCATTGCGGCGCGCTTCCGATAGAATCACATCCAGCGAGCTCATGTCAAATTGTCCTTCCACAGGTTCAATCAGTTCCCAGGAAACTGGGGCCAGCACGGTGTTAAGTCCCAGCTTGTGCAGATGTGCGAAGGTTCGCTCAACATCCTCTGGCGTCGAGGCCGAAGAATTGCCCAGCTCGCCACCTATTATCAGCATCGGTTTCCCATTGGCGACGATCCTTGCCGTGCTGTTGTCTTGACGTTCCAGTCGTGGCTGAGCATGTACAAACAACGGTAGAATGCTCACAAAAGCTATTAGGGTCAATATTTTCTTCATATTCGATGGTTTTGAAGATCACTTTATATGTTTGCAAAGATAAGTGAATGGTTGGCAAGGAGGGAACTCTGTAAAAGAAAATGTCTATCTTTGGAATGTTCATTTCAGCAACCAATACAGTAACACAAACTGATTAACCAATAAAATAACACAAAATGAACAAGAAACTCACACTGGCTTTCGTGGCTATGCTTGCACCAATCATGATGCTCGCACAACCGAACGGAGGCGGCAGGAGAATGGTACAGGTTTCATCGCCTGTTGTCAATGCCGACAATACCGTTACATTCAACTACCGCAATGACTCGGCAAAAGAAGTAAAGGTCAACGTACAGTTCGCAGGAACCCATGAGATGGCGAAGAACGAAGACGGAGTATGGACAATCACCCTCGGCCCTGCGGCTCCGGATATGTATCCTTACTGCTTCATCGTTGACGGAATCAACGTCATGGACCCTCTCAACCCTGAGTGGTTCCCGAACGAGACCTTCAAGAACAGCATCCTGGACATGCGCGCTGACGGCAACCTCCTTCACTCGATCAAGGATGTGCCTCACGGAAGCGTGGATTACATCAACTACAAGTCATCCACCCTCGGAGTATATGGCAACGCAATCGTTTACACTCCGGCAGGCTACGACGAGAACAAGGACAAGAAGTATCCTGTTTTCTACCTCATCAGCGGAACCACCGATACCGAGGAAGTATACTTCAAGGTTGGAAGAATGAACTTCATCCTTGACAACCTCATCGCCGAGGGCAAGGCAAAGGAGATGATCATCGTCCTCCCTTACGGCAATCCGTCAAAGTATTTCCCTGCAGGAACACGCATGCCTGTCCAGGGTGACGCTTTCAGCAAGGACCTTCTCAACGACCTCATGCCTTACGTAGAGGCTAATTACCGCACCATCAACGACCGCGACCACAGAGCTATCGGCGGTTTCTCTCGCGGCGGTAACCAGGGTCTCGCATTCGGTCTCACCAACATCGACAAGTTCTCGTATCTCTGCTCATACAGCTCATTCACCAGCATGACCCTTCCGGGAGTCTATGACGATGCTGCCAAGCTCAACAAGCAGCTTCACCTGTTCTGGCTCGGCGTAGGTACCGATGACTTCCTGTACGGCAACGCCAAGGAGTATATGGACTTCCTTGACAGCAAGGGTATCAACAACGTGAAGGAGTTCACAACCGACAAGTTCGGCCACACCTGGATGAACGCCAAGTTCTTCCTCGGCAAGACCCTTCCTCTTCTTTTCCAGTAATCCCAGAATATGAAGATCATGAAAAAGACAACACTCATCATAGCTGCGGCAGCGCTCTTCATGGCTGCCAATCCTGTATCAGCACAGAACCAGGAGCAGAGACTTACTCCTGAGGTCATGGCAAGACTCTTCCCGGCAGGAGTTGTTTCACCAGAGTGCAACCCTGACGGAAGCGTTACCTTCCGCTGCCAGGCTCCGAACGCCGAGAAGGTGGAGCTCGAATGCCAGATGTACAACGGCAACAGGCCGATGGTAAAGGACGAGAGGGGAATCTGGACTCTTACCGTCACCCCTGACGTACCGGATATCTATCCATACGCATTCGTCATCGACGGCACCAAGATTGCCGACCCTAACAACATGTTCATCTTCCCTAACGAGGGATTCAAGTACAGCATCGTTGACGTTCGCGGAGAGGCGCCTTCAGTACAGGACATCCAGGACGTTCCTCACGGAAAGATTTCCTACAGATACTACACTTCCCAGAACTGCAAGGGTATCGTAAGACCAATGTGCGTCTATACACCTGCCGGATATGACCCTAAGGGCAGCGAGAAGCTTCCTGTGCTTTATCTCATCCACGGTATGACTGATACCTATGAGACCTGGTTCAAGGTCGGTCACGCCAACATCATCCTCGACAACCTCATCGCCAGCGGCCAGGCTAAGAGAATGATCGTTGTTATGCCATACGCCAACCCATACATCGAGATGATGGCACAGGGCAAGGCCGACAGATATGATTCAATGGACACCGATCTCATCACCAATGAGATTGTCAAGGAGGTCATCCCATACATCGAGAAGAACTACAACGTCCTCACCGACTCTAACAACCGTGCAATCGCAGGTTTCTCTCTCGGTGGACGTCAGACCCTCGCATGCGGCCTCGGACATCCTGAACTCTTCAAGTATGTAGCTGCTTACGCACCGGCTATCTTCGGCAACGAGTATGAGACTAACTTCGCCAACGGCACCTATGCTCCAATCGAGACTCTCAAGAAGGAGCTGAAGCTGATGTGGCTCGGTACCGGCAAGGACGATTTCCTTATCCAGGCATCTCTCGGTCTCGAGGAATACCTTACCAAGCAGGGCCTCAAGCACACCTTCTACAACCCTGGTGGCGGTCACACATGGATGAACTGCCGAGACTATCTCGAGCTTACCGCCAAGGAGCTCTTCAAATAGTTGAATTATCATTTTTTATTAAAGAGGGTGCCGGAAAGTCCTGGGGACTTGAGGCATCCTCTTCTTTTATATCTAAATCTTTAAAAAATTTTGTATTTTGCCAGAACTATAAGTTGTTTTATTTTTTTGAATATGAAATCATTTTTCCGTTATCTGGCATTAGCCATGTTGGTTGTGTCATGTGGAGGCGAAATCGACCCTGTGGACAAACCAACCCCAACACCTGAGGCTACAATCGAGTCTTCGGGTATTACAGTGAGCACACAGGAGATCAGCTATACCGATGCGCCAGATAAGCTCACTGCCAACTTCAAAGAAGACGGAGGCGAACTGACCTTTACGTTGAAGACAAGCGACTCATGGACAGCCAAGGCTGTCAATAACCGAGCTGACTCGTGGGCGACACTGAGTCCTGCCTCAGGCAGCAAGGGAGAGAGCACTCTTAAGATTACAGTCAAGGATAACGACAGCTATGGCGAACGAACCGCAGATTGGGAGATTACTTGCGGTTCGACGAAGAAGGCCGTACGCATAGTCCAGAAGCAGAACGATGCAGTCATAGTTACCGAGTCGAAGGCAGAAGTGCCAGCAGAGGGCGGAATCGTCAGCATAGAGGTACAGCATAATGTCGATGTTACTGTTGAAATCGATGATGATGCAAAGGAATGGATCAAGAGAAGCGGCACAAAAGCCTTGTCGAAGGATACCTATGCATTCAGCATATCTGCCAACGAGGCACAAAAACAACGAGAGGGCAAGATTTACGTGAAGTCGTCATTGGGCGATGAAACTTTTACGGTATACCAGAATGGCGACGTTCCAGCCCTGATCCTAGGCAAGAAGGAATATACAGTAAGCGGTGATGGCGGTCAGATCGAGATAGAGGTTACGAGCAATGTGAATGTAAGCTATGAGATTACAGAAGGCAAGGAATGGCTGAATGAATCATCGACCAAAGCGATGTCTACCGATAAGTATGTCTTCATTGCGGCAATGAACGATACCTACGAAAGCCGAGACGCAGAAATCGTATTCAGGACCGAAGACGGCAGTTTGACAGAAAAGGTTGTAGTAAAGCAGGCTGCCAAGGATGCACTTATCGTTGCAGCCAATGAGTATACAGTGCCTAGTGAGGCTAATACCCTCAGTTTTGTGGTTTCGGCCAATGTAGACTTCACATTTGAGACTGATGTTGACTGGATCAAGAGAATATCAACCAAAGGTCTTACAGATACTGCACTGAACTTTTCTATCGAAGAGAATACAAGTGAGATGGAAAGATCAGGCAAAATCATTATCAATGGAAACAGCCTGATCCAGACAATTCTTGTCAAGCAGAAAGGTGCAAATTCAAATTTTGCATTTATCTTTAATTATGAATTCTCTAATACTTTGCCTGACAAGACAAAGATTACAGAGTGTTATTTCAATGTGAACTCCAATGTCACAACCGACAATCAATTGGAAATCCCGGCTGATGTAAATTGTGCTCCTGTCTATTGGGATCTCAAAGGCACTGTATTGAATTATTACACTAGTGCCAGTGTGTATAGGGTCGGTAGTGCTGCTAGTTTGTTCCAGGATTGGAAATCCCTTGAGAAGGTAGATTTGACCAATCTTGATACAAAGAACTGTATTGATTTTGGCTGGATGTTCTCAGGATGCAAGTCAATAAAGAAAATTGATCTTTCACCTCTCAATACAGAAAATGCAATGTACATGGGAGGTATGTTCAGAGAGTGCTTGTCATTGGAGGAAGTTGACCTAAGTGCGATGAATACAACTAATTGTATTTCTATTGGTCAATTGTTCTTTGCTTGCAAATCTTTAAAAACTATTGACCTTAGGAGTTTCGATACTTCCAAATGTACACATATGGCAGACTTGTTTGCCGACTGTATTTCACTCACATCTCTTGATGTCAGCAGTTTCAATACATCCAAAGTTACGAATATGTCCAAGATGTTCTCGAATTGCCGTAACCTGAAATCCTTGGATTTGAGGAATTTCGATACCTCGAATGTGACTACTATGGCTGGCATGTTTGGTGCTGCTCCTTCTATGTATGCTGGAGAGGTTGAGGAAGGACATATTTATGATAGTGACGAAGATCAAAAGTGGATGAATGAGCTTGAAAGTCGGACATTCATGAATCTGGAAAATCTGAATCTCAGCAGTTTCAACACCTCTAAAGTCGAAGATATGTCAAGCATGTTCAGGCAATGTATCATGTTGAAAACCATAGATCTCAGTAATTTCGATACATCAAATGTCAGGGATATGACCATGATGTTCAGCACCTATACTGAAGGTTATGGCTGGGAAAAACTCGATGTAAGCAATTTCAATACAGAAAAGGTTGAGACTATGGGTAGTATGTTCTTTGGTAATCTCAAGCTTAAGGAACTTGATCTCACTTCATTCAGAACCAATAGTCTCACTGATGTTGGTACCATGGTCAATGGCTGCGACAATCTTGAAAAACTGGACATTTCCACAATGGATTTTGAAAAGGTGTCTTTGGATAAATTCGACTGCATGTTGCAGACAATCGGTCGAAACCCTAATAAATGTGAGATCAAGGTTACGGATAAGGTTCACCGAAAGTTGCAGAGATCTAATTGTAATGCAAACGATAGAGATATCATCTGGAATATTCCGGACTTACACATCTCGACCGATTTCAGTAAGGATGGAACTGTAAAACAGCTTCAGAAAGCCACAAAGGGCAAGGGAATCAACCTTGTTTTCATGGGTGACGGCTATTCCGATATCTCTATTGAGAAGGGATACTATGAGGAAGATATGAGGTCAGGAATGGAAGGATTCTTCTTCCAGCATCCATACAAGTCATATCGCGAATACTTTAATGTATATATGATTTATGTCGTTTCGAAGACAGACATACAGTCGAAAGATGAGACATTGAAGGTCGATTATTCTGCTAAAAATGCAGGTGGTGATGTTGTTATCGATGGTGATCACGACAAAGCAGAAGAGTATGCAAGAAAAGCAATTGCCGATTTTAATTGGAATGAGGTTGCAGTAGGCGTGATCTCGAATACATCCCAAGGTGGCGGTACTTGTTATCAATATGAACCAGATATTAATGGAAAAGGTGATTATGGTCAGGGATTCAGTGTCGCCTATGTGCCACGAGGCTTTGGAGATGTCCATATTCAGTATGTTACAGCCCACGAGATGGCTGGACATGGATTTGCTAAGCTTGCCGATGAATATGCTCACGATATTCCAGGATATTCTATTTCAAATACAGATAAGGAAGATTTCAGATACAAAGAAAGCTTAGGCTGGTTTAAGAATGTAACTCTAAAGGGTGATCCAATAAAGTGGCAGAAATATATGGACGATTCGAGATACAGCGCCCAGGATCTTGATAAATATCCAGGAGGCTACACTTATCCAGATGACTTCTATTCTCCATCGTTCTCTGGTATAATGAAGACGACAAATGGGTATTTCAATGCTCCATCACGAGAGGCAATCTACTACCGAATCAACAAACTTATCAATGGTCCTGACTGGAAATACGACCATGAGAAGTTTGTCCAGTTCGATCTTGATAACTTCTTTGTTCCTGTACTGTAGGTCTATCCGTGTTCACAATAGAATACAAAGATGATGAGGTTGACGAAAGAGCTACTCTACAGTTATGAACTCGCGGGGAGACATGCCCGATACTTTCTTGAAGATCCGGGAGAAGTGATGTGGATATTCGAAACCGAGCCTGTAGGCTGTTTCCGAGATACTGTAGCCTTTCATCAGGAGATTCTTGCCCTGGTCGACGACGAAACTGTGGATGTAGCCTATGGCTGTGCCGCCTGTGGCTTTGTGAACCATGTCTCCGAAGTATCTTGCTGAGTATGCCAGCTCTCCGGCAAAATAGGCGACTGATGGCACTCCGTGCTTCATCTGTTGCCCGGTACGGTAATATTCTTCGAGCAGATAGTTGAACTTCTTGAGAATGTCGCGATCCTTTGTCTGTGGCATTTCCAGCTGGCGAAGGTAGATGCGGTTGCAGTATTCCATGATAAGGCGCAGATAGCCGAGGATCACGTTCCTGAGCGCAGGGGAGTCTTCATTCAGCTGCAATTCGAATCTTAGCTGCTCAATAAGGGATGTGATGTGATCCCATTCCGTTTCTGACATCTTGAGCGGGTCGGTCGCAAAATAGGAGAAGTATTGAAAATCATTGATTTTCTCTCCCAGGTCTGTGTTGTGCATGAGTTCAGGTGACCATAATAATGCCCATCCAGACAAAGACATGAGACTGCCATCATCTTCTCTGCCACCTACCTGCCCTGGGCCAATGGCGATAATTGATCCATTTTCTGTCTTGTATGGACGCATTCCGTATGAGAGGTCGTCAGGGAAGTCGCGCTGTATGAAAAGAGCATAGACGCCATAGTTATTCAGACTGCTGCGGATCTTGAGTTCGTCATAATGGACAATGCTGACGAGCGGATGTATCACCGGTGCGCCAACATACTCGGCATAGTCATTCGGGCTTGAGAGTTTCAGGATCTTTTTCATTGATGCGAAAGTAACCATTTCCGCCGAATAACCGTAATTTATGGTTTGTCAATATGACATTTCCCGTCATTATCTGCGTTATTGGTTAGTATATCAGCGGAATGTGTAAATGTTGTGAGTTTGTTCGGTGTAATTTTGCATTGTAGATTGAATCAGTTTATCCAGGTACATGAAGAAACTCATAACCATTCTGCTGCTTTTGATCAGTATTTGGTCTCAAGCGCAGACTACAACCCAAATTGACAGCTCGATGATTGTAAGAATCAGTGAAATAGAGGTTTATCCGGAATACCTGAAAGAATATCTGGAGTTTGCGCATAATGTCGGTGCAACTTCCGTAAAGGAAGAACCGGGTGTGATCTGCATCTATCCTATGCAGCAGCTTAAGGATGACTGCCAGATCCGGATTCTCGAAATCTACGCTTCCCAGGAAGCGTATCAGCATCACATCAAGACTGAACATTTCCTGACCTATAAGCAGGGAACGCTCCACATGGTAAAGAGCCTGGAACTTGTGGATATGCGTCAGATGGCGCCTGAGTGTCTCCCTTTGATTTTCAACAAAGCAAAATTCAACGATTCAGATAATATGAAAGCAGATAAAGAATTGAACGACAGCTGGCCAAAGGGCAATCCAAACGATGCCTATGCACAGTATTTCACCGGCAACAGCTACCTGGCACCTATCCAGCCAAAGAACCTTGCTTCGGGCGAAAAGACAATCCAGGGTTACTCCAACGTAACCTTTGAACCTGGATGCCGCAACAACTGGCACATCCATCATGGCGCGCATCAGATTCTGATCTGCGTTAGCGGCGAGGGTATCTATCAGGAATGGGGCAAGCCTGCAATCCATCTCCATGCCGGAGACATTATCGACATTCCTGAAGGAGTCAAGCACTGGCATGGAGCCACCAAGGATTCATGGTTCCAGCACCTTGCTTCACATGTTCATGTTAGCGATCCGGAAAGCAATGAATGGCTTGAGGCAGTATCAGACGATCAGTATGCTGCTGCCAACAGATAGAAGACTCCTGAAATGAAAAGAATCTGTTCAATACTTGCTATGGCAATCTGCCTGTTATGCTCTTGTAATCAAACAAACGACAATATGGGAAATAACATTAACCTGACCCATGAATGGGACAAGACCTTTGCTTTGAGCGACAAGGTTTCTCATGAAAAAGTGTCTTTCACCACAAATTATGGGTTTACTCTTGCAGCTGACGTATATGCACCGAAGAATGCTTCAGGAAAGATGCCGGCTATCGCAGTTTGCGGTCCGTTCGGAGCCATCAAGGAGCAGTGCTCCGGCCTCTATGCCATGACTATGGCGGAACGCGGATACATCACCCTCGCATTCGATCCGTCCTTCACGGGAGAATCTTCAGGCGAGCCTCGCCGCACTGCATCTCCTGACATCAACACCGAGGATTACCTCGCAGCTGTGGATTACCTCAGTCTGCGCAGCGACGTGGACGCGGAAAAGATCGGAATCATCGGCATCTGCGGATGGGGCGGCATTGCACTGAATGCTGCAGCGCAGGACCCACGTATCAAAGCCACCGCCGTCATGACCATGTACGACATGAGCCGCGTGAACGGCAACGGCTATTTCGACGCTGATGACAGCGAGGAGGCTCGCCACAATGCCCGTCTTTCATGGGCATCAGCACGTATGGCTGACCTCGAAAGCGGATCATTCGCACAGGCAGGCGGTGTTGTAGATCCTCTTCCTGAGGACGCTCCTCAGTTCGTGAAAGACTATTACGACTACTACAAGACTCCGCGCGGATATCATGTACGTTCAGGCAACAGCAACGACGGATGGCGCACAACCGGTTGCCAGGCCTTCGGAAATGCACGTTTCCTCTACTACATCAATGAAATCCGTTCGGCAGTCCTTGTTGTCCATGGTGAGAATGCTCATTCACGTTACTTTGGCGAGAACGCCTTCGAGTATATGATCAACGGCAAGGCTGAAGGTTACGACTTCGTCCGCAAGCCTAATCCTGTTCCAGAGAACAAGGAACTCATGATCATCCCTGGTGCTTCGCACTGCGACCTCTATGACGGCGGCAAGGACAAGGTCATCCCTTGGGACAAGCTCGATTCATTCTTCCGCAGCAATCTGTAAGAGCACTCCAGATTACCAACTTCAGTGAAATAAACGTATCTTTGATGGTGAGAAAAAACTCACCATCTTTTTTTGCCAAGGCGTAAACATACGGACAAATAAACATATCATTAGATTATGAAAAAACTGATCATATCCTTAACGGTCGTACTCGTTTCCATCGTCATGGCTGTTGCAATAGTCTGGAACGGCGAGATACGTACCATCTCCAGTATCCATCAGGTCGGCAATGATCCATATCTCTATGAATGTGACTATTCTGCACCATACGATCTTGATGCCGTCGTGGAATCCGGCATAGATGAGAATGCAAAATTGGTGGCGTTTGTCATATCCAAGCTTTCACGTGGGCTCTACAATCCCAAACCTAAGTCAGACGAGAAATCACCATTTGCGTGCACATCCTTCCAGGCCCGAAATTCAGAGACTGGAGGATGGATTTTCGGACGCAATTACGATTACTTCAAGAATCCTTCGCTCGTACTCCACTCCCATCCAAAAAATGGATACGCTTCACTGAGCACCGTGGATCTTTCCCATCTCGGATACAATCTTGACAAACTGCCCAACAGTCTGGCACGAAAGGCACTGTGCCTTGCCAGTGTCTACGCCCCGATGGATGGAATCAACGAAAGGGGACTGTGCATCTCCATAATGGCACTCCCCAAGCAGGCTGCCTACCAGAATACAGGTAAAAACGTTGTGGGTACATCCATCTACATGAGACTCATCCTCGACCGTTGCGCTACTGTCGAAGAGGCCATTGCCCTCACAGAGAGTCTGGACATCAGACATGACCAGAAGGCGGGCTCGGGTTACCATTATTTCATCGCAGATGCCGAAGGACATGCAGTAGTTGTAGAATTCGACCTCAAGGATGGATGGAAGACCCTGCTTGTAAGCAAGCCTGAGGATGCCGAATATATGCATGTGACCAACCATCTCCTTTCTCCGAAGTATTTCACCACTGAACCAAATCCGGAGTATGGAAACCCCAACAGCCACAGTTGGGAACGATACGCAAAAGTTGCCGAGTATATTGAAAACCATTCAGGTGCAATCACCATGGACGAAGCCCAGGAATGCCTATCCGATGTACATTGGAAAGACCTTGTATGGCCAAACGGCACGATTGAAGATACACAATGGAGCAATGTATACGACCAGAACAAACTTACTCTCCGTCTGCGCGACTGGTATGATTACGACACAACTGTGGATTTCGCTCTTTAACCATCTCTTTTCTGACTATGCGTAAATATTTGAATTCAATATTACCCGTACTGTTCCATTTCGGTACAGTTTTGATGTTTATTTGTGCGCTTGCTACAGCGTGTACACAGCGTCCGGATGACAGTGAATTTATCCGTGACATGTATGAGAAGTGCCTGTACGAGGATTACGATTTCCTTGAACAGCATTGTTCGAGGAGTCTCTTGGCAAAACTCTCCGAGGCATACGACTACGAGGGGGACGGTTATGCTGTGTGGGAATTCCGCAGCGGTGCGCAGGATGGACCGAGCAACGAGCACGCAGTGATCAGCATTGAGGATGAAGGGGACGGCTGGTACAGATACAAGGCCATCGACATGGGCATCTCTTTCACGAAGAAGATCAAGATCTCACATGAAGGTGGTGCAATCATGATAGAGGATATCGCCGATGACCATAAACTCATCGCTCCGTTGCCTTCGGGCCTTGACGTGGACGATTTGAAGGACTGTACCGTGCCGGCAGCGTTCACTTCGGATGATTTCCGCTGGATGGGTGGAAACCTGAGGATGACCGTTTACAGCAAGGACCTTTACGATGCTGTAGAAATCTCGCAGATGCAGGTTGGGGACACACTTTTATACACAGGTGAGCCAATGGTCATCGAGAGTATCGAAGAAGCCCATGGCGGCCTGGACATCAACGGCGGTCTTGAAAACAATGGCTGCTGCCTTGCCGGTTATGAGGGCGGTACATACGTTGCCCGCAACTGGGACGATCACGCCACCTATACTGAGTTGGGAAAGGCTGAGCTTGCGCTTGCCGATGACTTTGTGATCATCGACTGTGGTGAGTTCCCGACTGATCCGGTTGATACTATCCGTACCGGCCAGAAACTCTATCTCGAGTCTCTCAAGGACAGCTATAGATCATTCTTTTCACTGAATACCCTCGTCACCATTGAAAATGGCGTGATTACTGAGATCAACCGCATATGGATTCCGTAAAGATGGAGATAAAAGCAAGCCTTTTTCGTATATCCTTGGTTGCCATTTCTCTCATTTTTTCCGTAGCCGCTTGCACTCCGATATGCCCGGACACCGAGGAGCAGCAGAAACAGGAGATAGAGGATCCAGAAGTGGAAGATGAAAATAAACAGATAAGCATGAAAATGATAGTAGGTGAATACACCTTTGACGTAGAATACGCAGAAAGCAGAACGGCGGAGGCATTCAAAAAGATGCTCCCAGTGACACTCATGATGGAAGAGTTGAACAGAAACGAGAAGTACTGCTACATAGACTCCTCGCTGCCGACGGCATCAAGCAATCCCGGCACCATCAATGCCGGCGACATCATGCTCTTCGGCAGCAACTGCGTTGTTGTATTCTATGAGACGTTCAAGACATCTTACAGCTATACCAGAATCGGCAAGGTAAAAGATATCACCAATCTCAAGAAGGCGCTTGGAAGCGGTAATGTTGAAGTGAGATTTGAATAGAAACGAATATGAAAGTATTGGTTATATCTGCAAGTCCAAGGGTCGGCAGCAACTCTGATGCCTTGGCAAATGAATTCGTGCGCGGCGCACATGATGCCGGACATGACGTGGAGAAGGTAAATCTCCGTGATAAGAACATCCAGTTTTGCAAGGGCTGCCTTGCCTGCCAGAGGGAAGGAGTGAAGGAGATGTTTCTTGCTGGTGATTGTTCGAAGGCATGCGTAATAAAGGATGATGCTGCAGCAATTGTGCAGAAGATGCATGATGCCGACGTCATCTGCTGGGCTACGCCTATCTACTACTATGAGATGAGCGGCCAGATGAAGGTGATGATCGACCGCGGCAACCCTCTATACACGACAGACTACAAGTTCCGTGATATCTATCTCCTGACAACAGCAGCGGAGAATGAACCTGAGACTCCAAAGCGTGCAGAGACAGGACTTGCCGGATGGATCGACTGCTTCCCTAAGTGTTCATTGAAGGGAACTGTCTTCGGTGGCGGGGTGACAAACCCAGGAGAAATCAAAGATCATTCATCGATGAACGAGGCATATCTTATGGGAAAGAACATATAGATGAATTCGGGATGGAGGCAATCTCGGACTTGAGTTGCTTCGACTTTTGATTGTACTCATTTTCACTGACTCAGGAATAAGCATCGTCAACCACGAAATAGTCGTAACTTTGTCTATCATGAGGATTGAGGAAGCAATAGTGTACGTGCTCGCAGAGCGCAACGGGGGGCTTAAGACAGAGCAGATAGCGGAGATCATCAACCGCCGTCAGCTTCATGTCCGCAAGGACGGACAGCCGGTGACCAGCGCCCAGGTATATGCCGTGGTAATGAGGAATTCTTCGGTCTTCTGTAAAGCAAATGGAAGGATAATGCTCTTGATGTAAAATGAAGAAGTTGATAGTAATAATGGGAATTGCTGCCGTGTGCATCGCACTTGGCGCTACCGGAGTATCCCTGCACAGGGCATACGCCATTGCCGACATTATCTCTGATGAGGCTGCATACGATATGATTGAAAAAGGATACAGATCGCTCTCTGTTGATGAATATGAGAAGGCCATAGCTGACACATCCGTGTTCAGGCTTGATGTCCGGACGGAAGAAGAACGCCGGACAGACGGATTCATTCCGGGTACAGTCATGATAGATGTCCAGAAGGACGACTTCATCGAGAAGGCGTGTGAGATCCTTCCGAAGGACAGTACCATTGCGGTTAACTGCAGGAGCGGTCGTCGCAGCAAGATTGCGGCAGAGAAACTTGTCGGCCTTGGATACGATGTCATTGAGCTTGACAAAGGTTTCAACGCATGGAAGGATGCCGGCAAACCAGTTGTGATAGGAGACTATCTTGACCGACACTGACGAATGCCTTTTCTTGGATTCTATACACTGACGAATCAAATCCGGGTTCGCTGACTTAGGACCAGGCTCACGGTCGAAGTACTGGATATAAGCAGCGTTCGTGAGGAACATTATGTCCGAGCCATCAGGCAGCTCGTCCATCACATAAACAAATTGTATTTATCTACATAAGTTGCTAAAAGTTAGCGACATACACAAGAATAACAATGATTATTTTGCACTCTAAAATGTTAAAAAGCAAGTACTAATATTACTTCGAAACGGCATAAAACCGTGACAAAAATATTAGACATTAAACTTTACACCATATATAATAAACTAACGAAGCAGATGAACTATCAACAGATACTACAAGATATCTA
>JAKSJN010000026.1 GCA_024402135.1 Bacteroidales bacterium | reverse complement strand
TAGAGCGTCGGATTCATAATCCGGAGGTCGTGGGATCGTGACCCACTCCCGCTACCCAATAGAAAGACAAGCCGTTCGGATTTTTCCGGATGGCTTTTTCTTTGCATATATCCCGTCATAAGCTTAATTTTGGGGATATGAAACGCATTATTACCTGCATATTGACATTGTTACTGCTGGTTTCCGCTGCAGTGGCGGTGAATGCCCAGAACTACCCTTTCAAAGGGGGAGAGCAGCTGGATTTCAAGCTGCAGGTCAAGGCAGGTGTGTCCATAGACATAGGCTCGGGCTCCTTCCGTCTCGAGGAAGAGGGCAGCAACTATCATCTTGACATGAAGCTGAAAAGCAATTCTTTCGTCAGCTCCCTGTATCGTCTCGATCATGTATATCAGTCACATTTCACCCGCAGCGGTCTGGTCCCTGTCCGCTTCCACAGAGAAGCCAAGGAGGGCTCCGACTACTGGGTAAAGAGCGACTATACATTCAGCAGCGGAGGAAAGAAAGTTCATGGGAAGGTCCAGAAAAGCTCACGTCCAGCCGTGGAGGCGGATGCGACATTCAGCAGTGAGGTCCGTGACCTTGCCAGCGTATTCTATGTTGTCCGTACGCTTGATTTCAGCAAACTCGCAAAGACCCCTGCCCGTTATACTGTCCTGATGGACCGCAACATCATAGATTTCGAGATCCGCGTGGTAGGCAAGGAGGTGAAGAAGATAAGCGGCCTGGGCAAGTTCAATACCGTCAAGATTGCGCTGAAGGGCAAAAGTCGCGGTAATTTTGACACAAATGCATCCAAGCCTTTCTCGAACATGTCGGACGCCGAGGATATGATCTATTTCTGGCTCAGCGACGATGAGTGCCGGGCTCCTCTGCTCTTCACGGCACCAGTTTCGTTCGGCGCTCTCAGCGGACGTTGCGTCTCGTATAAGGGCTTGAAATACAAACTTTCCAGCAAGATAAACTGATATGGCGACAACAAAGACCAAGACAGTATGGTACTGCACTTCGTGCGGTAATGAAAGTCCGAAATGGATGGGCCGCTGCCCCGCCTGCGGAGAATGGAACACCATGGTGGAGGAGCCTCGTCAGGCATCGTCCAAGTCGGTCCCTGCTGCCGCATACAGGTCGGAGCGCAGCAAACCGGTCCAGCTGAATTCAGTCGAGGCGACAGGAGAGACCCGCGTTTCCCTCTGCAACAACGAACTTGACCGCATCCTCGGTGGAGGAATAGTACCTGGCGCCCTGGTTCTGATCGGCGGTGAGCCCGGAATCGGCAAGTCGACTTTATCCCTGCAGATACCGACACATTGTCCAGGTCTCAAGACCCTTTATGTGACTGGAGAGGAGAGCGTCCGTCAGGTCAAGATGCGCGCAGACCGCCTTGGAGGCAACTCAGAGAACTGTTTCATTTACAGTGAGACTCTTATCGACAATGTTCTTGAGGAGGCAAAGGCGATGCAGCCTGACCTGATGATCGTAGATTCGGTCCAGACCATGTATGCCGGGAACATGGACTCGGCGCCGGGCTCTGTTTCCCAGATCAAGGAAGTCGCCGCCCAGCTGCTCCGCTTTGCCAAGGAGAGCGAGATTCCGGTGATTCTCATCGGACATATCACAAAGGACGGATATATTGCCGGTCCTAAGGTACTTGAGCATATTGTTGACGTTGTCCTTCAGTTCGAGGGAGAGAACAAGGGCTCTTATCGCATTCTGCGCAGCATAAAGAACCGTTTCGGATCTACTTCTGAGCTGGCGGTGTTCGAGATGACCGGGAGTGGCCTGCGCGAGGTCAGCAACCCATCCGAACTGCTGATACCTATGCACGAGCAGGGCCTCAGTGGTACCGCCGTGGCCGCGATGCTGGACGGCACAAGGTCATTCCTGTTCGAGGTCCAGGCGCTTGTCAGTTCTGCCGTATATGGCACTGCACAGCGTTCTGCGACAGGTTTCGATGTCCGCAGGCTCAACATGCTGCTTGCAGTCCTCGAGAAGCGTGCGGGTTTCCACCTGAGCGCGAAGGATGTGTTTTTGAACATGGCCGGAGGTCTGAAGATCACCGATCCTGCCTGTGATCTTGCCGTCATCTGCGCGGTTCTGTCATCCAATTTCGATTTTTCCATACCAGCCGATGTCTGCTTTGCGGCTGAAGTAGGTCTCAGCGGTGAAATCAGGCCTGTTGCCCAGGTTGACCGCCGGATCGGAGAGGCCGCCAGACTCGGGTTCAAGAAAATCTACGTTTCATCATTCGCAAGTACTGAGCATTGTAAAGACGACATCGAGGTCGTGAAGGTCGCGGATGTGCCTTCTCTGGTAAAAAAGCTCTTCAGATAATACGTTTTTACTGGGTTGCCAGTATGTATCTGGCCGGAAATACCAATAAATCGGTATCATCGTCCCGTCTTTTTTTCATAAATTTGATGCATTATGATGAAAGGACACAAGAAACTGTTTTTCATATTGCTGGCTCTGACCATTTTTGGGCGTCTGAATCTGCATGCCGATGAGGGTATGTGGATGGTCAATCTGCTGTATGGCAGACTGGCAGAACAGATGAAGGCGGAGGGACTGAATCTGCCTCCTGGAGTCATATATGACGAAGAGGCGGCCAGTCTCAAGGATGCCATAGTTGCGCTTGACTTCGGCTGTACCGGCAGCCTTATATCCGACAAGGGCCTGATGATCACGAATCATCATTGCGCTTATTCAGATGTTCACTCTCTTAGTACCGACGAACACAATTACCTCGAGGATGGATTCTGGGCAATGAAATCGTCCGAGGAGATTCCAATCCCTGGCAAGGGCATCTATTTCCTGAAGAAGGTCATCGATGTCACTGATGAGGTCGATGACATTCAGGCTGAAGCCCGCCGGCTTACCGGTAACAATTACGGTGGCCGCAAGCTTGCAAGCGTCATCGAGGGACGTTACAACACTCCAGGAATGGAAGTTTCCCTGGCAACCATGTGGAAGGGTGAGAAGCAGTACATGTTCTTCTATGAGGTGTACAAGGATGTCAGGCTCGTGGCCGCACCTCCTGTGCGTATAGGAGCTTTCGGCGGTGATGAGGATAATTGGGAGTGGCCTCAGCAGAAGGGCGACTTTGCCATGTACCGCATTTATGCGTCTCCTGACGGCAGTCCATCGGCCGGCTATGATCCTGCTAACGTTCCGATGCGCCCGCTCAGGCATCTTGCAATTAATGCAAAGGGTCTTCATGACGGTGACTATACCATGGTCATGGGGTATCCGTATACGACAAACCGCTATGTCAACTCATGGGATGTGGATATGGAATCGAAGGTCATCGGTCCTATGGCAGCAGAACTCCGCGGCACAAACATGAAGATGATGACTGCAGCGATGGAGTCAGGCCCTCATGCCCGTCTGATCTACTCGGACAGTTTCTTCAGTCTGTCGAACCAGCAGGAACTTGAGGAAGGCGAGTCGGAGAAGCTGGTGCTCTATGGAGTCGCAGACATCCTTCGTGGACGCGAAGCTGAACTGCAGGCATGGATCAAGGAGGATCCTGAGCGAATCGCACGCTGGGGCAGTCTTCTTGTCGACATGGCGTCGCTCCAGGAAAAGACATCGCATGCCCGCCAGCAGGTTGAGGCTCTCCGTGAGACTCTCATCCGTCGCGGAAGTCTTTTCATCGCCATTTCCCGTCTGGACGGAATAATCAATGGGGCGATAAAGGTACAGCCGATCAAGATGTCTGACGACCAGAATATTCCTGCATTGCCGAAGAATCAGTTCGACCGCATTCCAGACATGGATTCCGGTTATGAGGGAGAATGTTTCAGGTACGCTGTTTCCCGAATGGCCGAACTTGTAGAACCAGAGAACCGTGGAGAATGGTTCAACGATCTGCTTGACCGTTTTGATGGAGATGCCGAGGCAATGGCTGCCTGGGCTTGGGACAATTCGATATTCTCTTCAAAGGAGGCGTTTGAGAGCTGGTATCATAGACCTAAGAAGGGTGGCAGCCTGAGAAACGATCCGGTATGGCGCATCTTCAAGTCGACCAGCATAGGTGAACTGAACGGCAAGGTTTCAGACATTGAGACAGCAGCCGGGCATACCCTGTCGGATATTCGTCGCGAGTATACCATCGCCATGTACCGCATGCGTATGGACAAGGGTGAAGCCCAGTACCCTGACGCAAACTCTACGATGCGTCTTACCTATGGCACCGTCGGTGCTCTGGAACCGAAGGACGGTGTCCTCTGCCTCTCGCATACCACTACAGCCGGGGTACTTGAAAAGAACGATCCGGCTCGTTACGATTTCGATATCGATGACAGGCTTGAACAGCTGCTCCGTGAAGGCGACTGGGGGCCGTGGGGAGACGCCGACGGTACCATGCATGTGAACTTCCTCTCGGATAACGATATCACTGGAGGAAACAGCGGGTCTCCGGTAATGGATGCTGATGGCAACCTGGTCGGTCTTGCATTCGACGGCAACAAGGAGTCGCTTTGCAGCAACTACTGGTTCCATCCGGATATGTGCAAGTGTGTCAACGTCGATATCCGCTATGTGCTCTGGATACTTGACAGATACGCAGGTATGAATTACCTGTTCGATGAAATGGATATTATTAAACCTTAACAGATATGAAAAAGATTTTAGCAATCATGCTCTGTGCTGCAGCTGTGTTTGCGTGCAAGCCGGAAGACAGAGTTTCTGTCGACACGAATGAATTGAAATTTGACTACAAGGGCGGAACAGAACAGATCCGTGTTACATCCAACACCGAGTGGTCAGTCACCAGTGACCCTATGGTGACCGTTTCACCTTCATCAGGTGTCGGTGACATGGTAGTGAGTGTTTCAATCAGTGAGAACACCACCATTACGCCAAGAACATCGACACTCGTGTTCACTGCAGGTTCGGCTCCAGCTGTAACCGTGAATGTTACGCAGTATTCGAACACGGCATCATTCCAGAAATTCACTGTCACTTATTCGGGTGATTACGATGGTGTGACGGGTAATGTAAGTTTTGAGGCAGACGGTCCTTGGACAGTCACAGCTCCCGATGGTATAACCGTATCTGCAACTTCAGGAACAGGCAACGGTTCAGTAGATTTCACTGCACCGGAGAACAATACAGATGAGTCCGCCCTTTATGAAATTATCTTTAAATGCGGATTCCATCAGGAGATAGCTCAGGTACTTGTTGCTCCTGCCATTCTTCCATATGGAGGAGAACAATACAGCATCAGGCATATGCCGGATGGAAAGTGGTGGATGACCGAGCCTCTCTGCTATATCCCTGAGGGTATGAAGGCAAGTGAGGATCCGACCGACAACAATGCACACATCTGGTATCCATACGCTGTTGAGAACGGCAATGTCGTTGTAAAGACTGACGAGGAGACCATCAAGAAGAACGGCTACTTATACGATATGAAGACAATTCTTGACGTTGACGAGATCAAGCCGGAGACCGCTGCTTCACTTGAGGGTGTCCAGGGTATCTGCCCTGATGGATGGCATGTGCCGACCCGCGCCGAGTATCTTGCACTCTGCGGTTCTTCAAACAAGGCTGTCGGCGAGGACAATGCTCCAGACAACAAGGATGCATTCTTCTATGACGAAGCTATGAAGGGTGGAAGCGTAGTCAAGTTCAACGAAGGTGGCTGGAATTTCGTTCCGACCGGAGCCCGTTCCAAGAGTTCATATTCCGGTGCAGGTTCATACAGCAAGAACACTATCGCGGAAGCAAACACCGAGGATAAGTCTCTCGCGGGTCTTCCAGCCCTCAGCTACGTTGCTACTTCTACTTATTACAATTTCAAGGAGGGCAGCAATCTCCAGTTCTTTGCGCTCATGTCAACCTTCACTACAAAGCTTCCTGGCAAGCTTGCACTCGCATATATGCACGCAGAGACCGGTTCACAGGTCCGTTGTGTCCGCAACGACTAATTGACATTCAATGAAATTCCTGAGGAAACTCATTCTGATCGAGATCCTTGCCCTGATTGCCTGTACGGCATGGGGCAAGGACTCTTTTACTCTTCGTGGAACAATTACCGACAAAGCTGACGGCAGCCCTGTCGGAATGTCGACCGTCCTTCTCCGAGAGCCCGGCTTATGGGCACTTAGCGACGACAAGGGTCAGTTTGAGATAAAGGACATTCCTGCCGGAACCTGGACCCTGGAGGTCTCGGAGCTCGGCTATGTCCCTGTTTCCCGGAAAATGGAGATCCGCAGAGACATAAGCGGACTCAAGATAGAGCTCGAGGTGGAGAGCCTCAAACTCAACGAGGTGGTCGTCACAGCCAAGGAAGGCGGCGGAATGAATACTTCGTCCCGAATCAGCAAGCAGGCGCTTGAACATATCCAGCCTTCCAGCCTCAAGGATGTCATGCAGCTTCTCCCCGGCAGCGTGACACAGAATCCCGACATGACGACAGCCTCGGCCCTGTCCATCCGAGACATAGGTTCCAATACAGCGAACGCGCTGGGAACAGCCCTTATCGTCGATGGCGCTTCCATGTCGAATGACGCAAACATGCAGGTGATGTCGGCTGGCGTCGGCGTCAATGCAGGAGCAGGCAATACTGCGTCCACTGCCGGAGGCGGTGTCGATGCCCGCTCTCTTTCAACCGACAACATTGAGTCACTGCAAGTCATCAGAGGTATCCCTTCCGTGGTATATGGTGACCTGACCAGCGGTGCTGTAGTTGTCAAGACCAAGGCCGGCGTGACCCCTTGGGAGATACGTCTCAAGACCGACCCGCAGCTGAAGCAGGTATCGGCGGGAAAAGGCTTCAAACTTGGAGAGAAGTCGGGAATGATGAACTTCGATGTCGACTACGCCAAGGCATTCTCGGATGTCCGCAGTCCTTCTTCCGCATACAGCCGTGCCAATTTCCAGATGGGTTACTCCAACAATTTCCGAGGCAAGCTCAGTCTCAACGCCAAGCTCCGTGCAAACTGGTCGGATGCGACCAATGAATCGGATCCTGACCTCTTCCTGGATGAGATTTCTCAGCAGCGTGAACGCAGTGCAAGACTCAACATAAACGGCCGCTGGCTGGCCAACAAACCTTACCTGACCAATGTGGAATACCTCCTCAGCGGCAGCATCGGCGATCAGTATTCCCGCCAGAGGACATATCAGGGTTCTGCAGGATATACTCCGACAACGACTGAAATCAAGGATGTCGAGAACGTCGGATTCTTTACCCAGCCGCAGTATTATTCCGATGTCAGCGTCTATGGCGCTCCTATCGATGCACAGGCTCGATTGACAGCGCATGTCAATGGAACCTATGGCCCTGTCGGAAACAAGTTCCTGGCTGGCTTCGAGTGGAAAGCCGATGGCAACAACGGACGGGGAAAGGTCTTTGATCCATACTGTCCTCCTTCTCCGGGATCGGCTCAGGCATTCAGGGAACGCTCGTACCGCGATATCCCTTTCATGCACCGTTTCACGCTGTACACAGAGGACAATGTGACTGTCCCGGTCGGCAAGGGCGAATTCGAGGTTCAGGCCGGCGCACGTTTCAACAGCATTGCGGCGAGAGGACTGAATACGGATGCCTTCTCGTGCATCGAACCTCGCTTCAACGCAAAATATACTCCGATAAAAAGGGGTGACATCTTCAATGAACTCAGTGTAAGGGCTGGATGGGGACTGGCATACAAGATGCCTTCGATGGTCTACATCTACCCTGAACCGGCATACAAGGACATGGTGTCGTTCTCGTATAATGACTTCGACGCCAATAACTATGGACTGAACGTGCTTACGACGAAACGGGTCGAGACAGCCAATACCCTTCTGCGTCCGCAGCGCTCGGCCAATTTCGAGGCGGCTATCGAATTCGACACCGACTTCCTTGACGGCTCGATAGTCTATTACGACGAGAACCTGACCGACGGCTATACCTTCGTCAACAGCTTTGTCCCTATGATATACCGACGTTACGGCTACTCGTGGGCGGGCGAGGGTCTGTCCCAGACTGTTGTTGGCAGTGGAAAGCATCCTGTCTATGACCAGTCCGGCCACAGCATAAGCGTCGGTGGCAAGAACCTGCCGTCAGTCAGCGATACTACATTCATGCAGTATTCGACACCTGTCAACGGTGTGAACAATCATAAGCGTGGACTTGAGTTCACCCTGGAATTCCCGCAGATCAAGTCCCTTGCCACCACGGTCAGCGTCAGCGGCGCATATATGAACATGTCGTCAGCCAATACCGTCCAGACCGGCAGACTGTACACGGGCAGTACGGGCGGCCGCACCTATCCTTACGTAGGAATATATGCCGGTTCGGCTTCGGCATCCAACTCCAGTGTGCGTGACAGGTTGTCCACCAACGTCCGGCTTGTGACCCATATACCGCGTATAGCAATGGTCGTCACCATGACCGCCCAGATGGTGTTCGTTGACCGTACCAGGCAGTCTGCCCTGTGGAATGGCGGGTCCCTGCCTTATTTCTATGATGAATCAGGCCGCCGTATCGAGGGTGAAGAGGCGGTCGCCGACAGCAAGCATACAAAGTTCATCAACCCTCTGTACATTATGAACCGTGCAGGAATGATACTGCCGTTTACCCAGGATATGGAGAGGGATGAAAAATACAGGAATCTCATTCTTACCACAAATACCACGAACTTCTATCTTCGTGGCGGCTATCCCTTCTACAGCATGTTCAATCTGCGTCTTACCAAGGAAGTCGGCAGCATCGCAACCATTTCGTTCTATGCCAACAACTTCCTCAACATGCGTGGACGCGTGAAGCATAGCGTGACGGGATATCCGAATGACCGAAATACGCCTATCTATTTTGGCGCTGAAGCAAAATTCACTCTGCGATGAAAAGACTGGCTTACTCATTATATATTCTCATGGCCATGGTGCTGTTGTGTACCTCCTGCCTCAGGGAGGAAGGCAGTTCCGTGACCCCGC
Source organism: Bacteroidales bacterium (assembly GCA_024402135.1). Lineage (GTDB taxonomy): Bacteria > Bacteroidota > Bacteroidia > Bacteroidales > UBA932 > Cryptobacteroides. The sequence continues at coordinate 15,292 of JAKSJN010000026.1, read as the reverse complement.
TCCAGGTGGTTCTCAAGGTCCCGCAGGGGCTGGATGTGAATGTTGATCTGACCAAGGTTACGATACGGCTCCAGAGCAAGACATCGTCTCTTTCATATGTCGCAAATCCTGATGAATCCGGTGAGGTCAGGTTCAATGTCCAGCCAGGTCGTTACGACCTTCTGGCATCTTCATACGACAAGGTGACCCGCATCGCGGTCAATGCTTCCCATCCGGAATTCCTTCTTACGGACAAGGGCATTGTCGGTGCCGACGGTTCGTTTTCCGAGTCGGTTCTGGAGGTCTTGCTTGAGGTGGCCGTGCCAAATGCTCTTGTCATCCGCGAACTCTATTATCATGGTTCAACCACCCTGGAAGGCGCGCAGTATACCAAAGACAGGTATGTCGAGATCTATAACAATTCCGGCGCTGGCGGCAGGACGGTCTATCTTGATTCGCTGTGTGTGTCCACCATATATCCGTATAATTCCACGACAGGAAACAATGCATGGCAGGGTGCCGATACGCTTGCCCTGGCGCAGATGTTCTGGATGTTCCCTGGAAACGGACATGAGCACCCTCTCAAACCAGGAGAGAGCTGCGTTGTGGCGCTTACCTCGGCAGTCGATCACAGCAAGCGTGCAACAAGCGGACTGGAACTGAACAGGGCTCATTTCGGAGCATATGCCGACCACCTCAGCGGCCATGAGATAGCAGCCGGAGTAACCCCTATGATATGCTATATGGCTGGCCAGGGCAACACTTGGGCAGTTTCCATCCATTCTCCTGCATTCATCATATTCAAGCCGGAGATGGGAGTCGATGCCTACAGGGCTGATGCCGTCAGATGGGAGAGGTACGAGCCGGGCAAGAGTTCCGGAACCAAGTACTGGCATATTGCCAAGGAATGGATCATCGATGCCGTGGAATGCGTGGATTCGCCGGATCAGTCTATCAAACGTCTTCCGTCGTCGGTAGATGCGTCGTATGTGTATATGCGCAGCCCTCATTATTCCGGCAAGTGCGTGACCCGGGTACTTGAATCCGAAACGGACGGAATCAAGGTATATCAGGACACAAACAATTCAGCGTCCGATTTCATTCCGGACAGCATTCCGTCACCTAACCTTAAGTAACGCGGCCATGAGAAGGATTTACAGAATGCTTGTGGCAGGCGCGATGGTGCTGCTGTCAATAACAGGAAAGGCCCAGGACAGGGCGTTGATTACATCCTCTTCGATCGATGACTATTTAAGCTGGAAGAGCCTGTGGCTTGGTTCACGCAATCCTGCCGCAATAAGTGAGTTCAGGGCAGTCAGCGATTCTGCTCACCTCAACGAGGCGGTGGCTTATGGTGAATATGAGTCAGGTTCTTTCAGAAGCCCTTATGACCCAGAGAGCCTCCTCAAGGGCCGTTTGGAGGCCAGGTCAATAATGAATGCCGGCAAGGCTGTCCTCCGCGGCAGTTTCGGCTATGGTTACGAGAATGGAGAAAAGAGCCGCTGGCGTGGCTTGAACAATCCGTCCGAGACTCCATTCATGCTTGCAGATTCAATTCCGGGAAGCATCTCCAACGAAAAATACTCGATGATGGCCGCCGTCTCTGTCCCTATGGGAGGAAAGTGGTCATTCGGTGTCGAGACGGGATACGATGTCTCCCTTTTGGCCAAGCATGTCGACCTCAGGAACAAGAACACGAGGATGGATTTCAGGCTTGCACCTGGAATCCGCTGGACTTCAGGCCCTGTAAGCCTTGGAGCGAGTCTGGACTATTCCCGCTATACCGAGAAGATCGAATATATGCAGGTCGACCAGTCGACCGAGAAATATCTGTTCGAGTTCTCAGGAGCGTGGGCTTGCCGCAGCATCGGTTTCTCAAGCGCCGAGACATCGCGTATGATGACGGGGCAGCGCATAGGGGGAGAACTCGAGGCTGCGCTCAGTTTCGGCAACGGCTGGAGTCTATACAATGAGTTTTTTTACGGCTACAGAGGAAATTCCCAGGGCGAAACCGGATATAATGGTCTGCGTCACGGAGACAGCCGCTCTGCAGTACTGAATGACAATCTTTATCTTGTATTTGGCCAGCAGAGTCGCCTTGGCTTGCATGTCTCGGATTCTCCGATGTTTGGCTATCGTTTCATCCAGCGTCAGGAACTTGATCCGGCATCAGGAATCCGCCGCTATGTCACTTATGGATCACCTGTGCCTTGCTATGAGCGCAAGGATATGGATCTTGGCGTTTCCTATGAGTTGAGGCCTGTGTCCGGCAAATGGGAATATTATACCGCCGTCAATGTTGGAAAACTTGAAGAGAAGGCCTATGAGGGTGGTTACGGACTCAATGAGAACTTCCATTCCTATACGAAGGTGGCCCTGCGGGTGAAGAGACATTTCTTTTTCGGAGAGAACACCATAAGTCTGGTGCCTATGGCAGTGGCGAAGTTCTATGGACCGTTCGCAAAGCCAAAGATCTACTGTGATCCGGCTGAGCAGAGCTATTATGTCCAGAAGACGGGTGATGTGTATGCAGCTTCCGCTGACGCTATGGAAGACATCTGGTACGATACACCATACCTGAACGCCGGTATCGGCATCAGATGGACACGAAAGACCATGTCCATCGGAGCGGACTTCTCATGCATGGCTTCCGAAGAGGGGATGCGTAGTCACGCCACCCTCGCTCTTGGAATCAGATTCTAGCGGTTCTCGGCTGCAATAAGCTCGATAAGACGGTCTAGCTGCGGCAGCAGCTCGCGGCTCGGTGCCGTGACGTTGTTGGTCAGGATAGAGAATACGATTGTGTCCTCCTCCTTGCCGTTGGCAGGCAGTACATAGCCGCTGTAGCAGCGTACTCCGCCCATAGACCCGGACTTCATGTAGATGCGTGACCTGTCGGATTGAGGGGCACCGTTGACGCGTCCGCTCAGAGTGCCCTTGCCTGGCTGTGGAAGGCTGGCAAGATATTCTTTCCATACACTGCTCTTCCTCATGCTCTTGAGGAAGCGTACAAAGAAGTCGGTCGTAATCCAGGTGCGGCGGGAGAGACCGCTGCCGTCATCCTGGAGAAATCCGTATGAAGTATCTACACCAAGTTTCTTGAGAGCCTGAAGTTCGTATTCCAGGGCGGCAGGATATGCTGCAGAACCTGCCTTTTCGCGTCCGGTTGCACGCAGCAGGGTTTCGGCGTAGAAGTTGTCACTTACATGGTTGGTTCTTGATACTATGTCGGCAAGGCGAGGTGACTCGCTGACACCGATGACTTTCAATGAATCCCATGGCATCGCCCAAGGACTGGTCTCGCTGTCAAAACTGCGGATATGCCTCTGGCTGTCGATATCGGCAGGACCGTCCGATACGCTGATCCCCGCTGATTCAAGATGTCTGAAGAAGTAATAGGCGCATGTCAGTGCTCCATAGCGGTTTGCGCATTCTTCTTTTCTTGTTCCTGAGTCTATGCCAAGAGTGCCGCGCATTTCGCCGACAGGAGCCATCTCGGTAGCGTAGTAGAGAAGATCGTCGCCACTGCCGGCCTTGGAAGTCTTTGCGATGCTGCTTATGCTCATCCAAGGGGTCTCCGGCCAGGTCTGGGTAATGCTGACAGGTGCTCCGACAGCTGCTCCAGGTACAGCCCGGAAGTCTACTTCGTTCTCATAGAAGCAGAGTCCGTTCCCTCCCGGCGAGTAGTATGTGCCCAGGTCGTCATATGCCCAGTCTCCATCTACCTCCATGCCGTCGAACCAGCGCCCGTCACCGATGATGCGGCCTTCGATACGCTTGATTCCGGCGTCGGCAAGCATCTTCGCCCATGAAGAAAACAGCTTGCTGTATGGTGTCGCACAGCTGTCCTGGGTGGCTGCAATGGTAGGGTCGCCACCGCCGATGATATAGACGTCGCCTTTGAGGGTACCATCTTCAATCTTGCCGTGATATGCAATCTTCGTCTTGAAACGATAGTCGGCACCGAGTTCGTTGAGAGCTATTCCGGTAGTGATAAGCTTGGTGTTGGATGCTGGAATCAGCTTCTGCCGGGAGTTCAGGTTGGCGATTGTATCTCCCTTGACTTTTACTGCAAGAACGCTCCATGAGGCTTCCTTCAGGGTGTTGGCGTTTCGGAGGGTGTTGATGTATCTCGCTGCAGGATTCTGGGCGCTTGCCAAGGAAACCGATATTGCTGCGGCAAGCAGGATGGCTGTGATTTTCTTCATAATATCACAAATATAGGAAGCTGTTTTTGAAAACCAAACCCGGCAGGCTTGCCGGTACATGAAGACAGCCCGACCATTGGCCGGGCTGTCTGATATCGGGTATTGCCGAATTACTTCTGGGTTGCGCGGATGATATCGCTCAGCTTCATGTAGAGAGCCTCGGTCTTCTCGAGAAGCTCCTTGCGGAGGCCGTTGAAATAAGCCTTCTTGCTGCCCTCGACCTTTGCGCTTACCTTGTCCATAAGGTCATTGTAGAGATCCACAGCCTCGTCGAAGAGATCGCCGAGAGCCATGTCAGAAGCCTTTGGATTTACGGTTGCAACTGCGTCGCAGTCCTCGATAAATGCGTTGAGAACATACATGATGTCCTTCTTGATGTCTCTGAGATTCATATTTCGTATTTGTTAGAACGGTGCAAATATAGAAATTTTTCGGGAAAATCATTCACCGAAATAATATGGACTTCGGTACATGCTGACGATGCCCTCTCCGGTGTCGACATGACCGATGACGCGGCATGCGCGAAGGGGTTTGCGGCCGGCGTAATCTGGCGAGTCCGGTTCAATCGAGCTGATCCTTACCTGCTGTGAAGAATGTATGTACATGCCGTTGCCCATATAGATGCCGACGTGCGTGATGCGCTCACGTCTTTCAGCTGTGGCAGGGGTTCCGAAGAAAAGCAGGTCTCCCGGCTCAAGCTTCCTGGTCACAGGCTCGATCTCCTTGCCGACATTGACCTGCTGGGAGGCATTTCGAGGCAGGAGTACTCCATTCATGAAATAACATGTCCTTGCGAGTCCGCTGCAGTCGACACCCTTGATGGATGTGCCGCCCCACATATATGCGGTGCCGTGCATACGCTCTGCGATTGCGAGGACATTCTTTGCATTCAGCTTTCTGGTATCCAACCACTTGGCATAATTCTCAACGTCCTCTCGAGGTGTCCATCCGGTCTCTCCTGAAGGAAGCATGACCTCTACCCAGCTGCCCTTGCGGGATGGCCTGTCCTTCTCGTCGTAAAGTTCACGGACAAGGCATCCCATCACCAGGTCGCTGATCTGACGTGACCTCATGCTAGGCTTTTCGCGGACCGTCGAGTAATCGGCTGTGACGATGTATTTCTCGGCCATGATGTATTCATCCTTCTCTTTCTCGGTCATCTCGACAAGACCCATCTCGTTGACCCATGCTGTGTATGGCTCGGGAGAGATGATCTGGCGCCAGTAGCTTTCCTCGTCGACAATCTTAACCACGGTGCCCATCAGAGCCTGGTCGCCGAGCTCGGCGGCGTAGTCCGGGGCTTCGCGCATGAAGTTCACCGCAAGGTTTGTGACGGCCCATCTGGTCTGGGCGCTTAGAGAGAGAGCGGCAATGAGGAGCGCCGCAATGCTGGTTGCTGTCTTTTTCATAATGGCAAAGATAGGAAAAATTTCTACCTTTGGAACATGGAATTCCCTGATGGAAAAAGATACAATACCGCAGTCGGCTACTACAAGCGTGTCTATGGCGAGAGGCTCCAGAAGCTGGTTCTGGATGCCGGATTCAGCTGTCCGAACAGGGATGGAACAGTAGGTTTCGGAGGCTGTACCTATTGCGACAACGCTGCATTCCATCCTGGTTACAGCAGCCCCGGAAAGACTCTTGCGCAGCAGATAGACGAGGGTATTGAATTCCATCGTATCCGCTATAGGAACACCACTCATTACCTGGCGTATTTCCAGGCTTATTCCAATACCTATGCACCGATTGCCCGTCTGCGTCAACTCTATTCAGAGGCACTGGCACATCCTTCCGTAGTCGGCCTGGTGATAGGAACCAGACCGGATTGTGTAGATGACGAAAAGCTTGACTATCTGGCTGAATTACAGGAACAAGGACATGTCATCCAGCTGGAGCTGGGCATAGAGTCCTGCTACGATTCAGTTCTTGAACACATCAACAGAGGACATGATTTTGACTGTGCCCGCAATGCTGTGGAGGCGGCCTCTTCAAGAGGTCTCAGGACCTGTGCACATTTCATTCTCGGGCTGCCGGGCGAGACCCGCGGGATGATGCTTGATTCCTGCGATGCCATATCCTCGCTCCCGCTCCACAGCGTCAAGTTTCATCAGCTCCAGATAGTCAAGGGAACGGCCATGGAACGGGAGTATGCAGAACATCCGGAGCGCTTCGAACAGTTCAGCCTGGATGAGTACCTCGACTTCATGACAGACATGCTTGAACGTCTTCGTCCCGACCTGTACATCGAGAGGGTGGCAGGGGAGGTCCCTCCCCGTTTTGTAGGCGAGAGCCGCTGGGGAATGGTCCGCAATTTCCAGATTCTGCATATGCTGGATGAACGTATGGAAAAGCGTGACGCACGCCAGGGTCGCCTTTATTCCAAAAAATGATTATCTTTGCAGTTCTATGCGCGTGCATATGTGCGTGTGAACGAAAGATGCAGACCAGAATTTTCGCCATACTGGCTCTTGCAATGACGCTGCTTTGCGGCTGCAAGGTCATCGACGGACTCATCCATGACGATGAGGCCGTGGCCCGTGTCGGCTCCGAAAAGCTCTATCTTTCCGAACTTCAGTCGGTCATCCCTGACGGCGTCTCTCCGGAAGACAGCATCGCCATCGCTGAGCAGTATATCAACACATGGGCGAAGGACATGCTTTTCCTGGCTCTTGCCGATGAACATCTGTCAAAGACCGAGAAAGATGTCACAAAGGAACTTGATGACTATCGCAAGTCGCTCCTGAAATACAGGTACGAGCAACGCTACATCAATGAAAGACTCGATACCGTAGTCAGCCAGAAGACCGTTGAGGACTATTACGAGAATCACCAGGAACTGTTCAGACTTGACGTCCCTATCGTCAAGGTGCGTTTCCTGGACATCATGGCTGACTCTCCGAACTTCGAGACTCTCCGCAAGCGCATCGGATCCCAGAAGGAAGCCGACCTTGCCGGAATCGACAGCCTTGCCTTTTCATCTGCGCTGAAATATATCGACCGTTCCGAGAACTGGATCGATGCCGTTTCCATTGCCCGGGAGTTCGGAATGGACTATGCAGACATGTTCTCCCGCATGAAGAACAACTACATCGAATCCGTCGAGGACAGGGGTGATGTGAAGATTGCGTACATCTGCGACCTGCAGCGTGCCGGAACCATCGCTCCGGTCGAATATTGCACGGAAAGGATCAAGGATATCATCATCGGCAATAGAAAACGCGAGCTGGTGAATGCTTTGGAACAGGAGTTGCTGGAAAGCGGCCTGGCACAACAGAATTTTGAAATCTACTAGACAATGAAAATTGCAAGAATCGCAGCAGCTGCCCTGCTGCTCATATCCGGCCTTCAGGCCTCTGCCCAGAGATACGATGGTGGTCTTGTCGACAAGTCAATCGCAGTCATCGGAAACGAGATGATCAGCATTTCCGGCCTTGAGCAGGAAGTGATGGTAGCTCGTGCCCAGGGTTCATACTCTGACCGAAACTCCCGCTGCGAGATGCTTGAGACCCTGATGACCTCGAAGCTCTTCCTCATGCAGGCCCGTATCGACTCGCTGTCGATCAACAACGATATGGTGGAGAGTCAGCTCAATGACCGTATCGATCAGGTGCGTACCGCGCTTGGTGGTGACGATCAGGTCGCTGAATACTTCGGCAAGCCATTGTACAAGCTCCGTCAGGAATGGAGAGAGATGTACCAGGACCAGAGCCTTATCCAGCAGGCCCAGGGCGATATCGTGAACAAGGTTCCGGAAATCACTCCGTATGATGTTAAACAGTACATCGATACTGTGTCTTCCGACAATCTTCCTGTCATTCCTGAGAAATATCAGCTCAGCCAGATCTGCATCTACCCTGACAGGGAGGCTGCAAACCTTGCTGTGAAGGAACGCCTTCTCTCGCTCCGTGAGCGTATCATCAATGGCGAGAAGTTCGCTACTCTTGCACGAATCTATTCCGAGGATCCGGGCAGCGCCAGAAAGGGCGGTGAGCTGGGAATGGCTTCGAAGTCCATCTTCTGGCCAGCATTCTCTGATGCTGCAATGTCCCTCAAGCCAGGCATAATCTCACAGATCGTCGAGACCCCGGATGGATTCCATCTCATCGAGGTGCTTGAGAAAAAGGGCGACATGTTCAATGCCCGTCACATCCTTCTGACTCCAAAGTATACCAACGAGGACCAGGTACGCGCATTCGAGAAGCTGGACAGCATAAAGACCGAGATCAATGCAAAGGCTCTTACATTCGAGCTCGCAGCCCGTTTCTACTCGGAAGACAACGCGACAAAGACCAATGGCGGCCAGATGGCAGACCCTAATACCGGTTCCGCGTATTTCGAGATCGATCAGCTCAAGCCTGAGGATTACACAGCAATCAAGGACCTTGAGGTAGGACAGATATCCGATCCTATCGAATCAAGTGACAATGAGGGACGTAACGGCAACCTTGTCTACAAGATCCTTCGCGTCGACAAGATCCTTCCTGCTCACACTGCATCATTCGAGCATGACTTCAGCCAGCTTTCCGATACGGTGCTCATGCTCCGCCAGAACGAAGCCATCGACAACTTTGTAAGGGAAAAGATCAAGTCTACCCACATAATCATCGATCCTATGTTCAAGGACTGTCCTTTCGAACGTGAGGAGTGGCTCACAAAGATCAGGAAAGAGGAAGAGTAGTTTCTGATGTCCAAGCTCCTGCGCCGCATCATTCCCGCATTGGCACTTGTCCTTCTCTGCATTCCTGCATTTTCGCAGAAAAAAGAGAAGCAGGACAGCCTTGTGCGGTTGATGAGCGCGAAGTCAGTAAGGCTTCTACAGATCGACGGCGTCAGCTATCGTGAGGCCGTCGAGGCGAACTTCCTTCACAACGACACCTATCTCATCTGCGATACTGCCCTCTGGAACGTCAGTACAAACATCATAGACGCTGTCGGAAATGTCAAGATCCTGCAGGAAGAGACCCAGCTGACTAGTGACAAGCTGACTTACCGCGTCGACGACAATCTGGCCGAGTTCAGAGGAAGTCTCGTCCAGCTTCAGGACAAGGACAAGAATACACTCAGGACAAAACATCTCGACTACAACACCAAGGACTCCACGGCTGTCTTCAGCTGGGGAGCCTCAATGCGTGACAAGGATGGTCAGATCATCGAAAGCCGCGACGGTACTTACGAATCATCTGTCAAGACCTTCATCTTTGAGAATGAGGTTAACATGTACACCGACTCTGTCTTCATCAAGACAGAACGTCTGGAGTATCAGACTGATTCCAGCCTGGCAACATTCAGCGGCGGACTTGATGCATGGAAGGGCAAGAACATGCTGTCGTCAAAAAAAGGATGGTACAACAAGAATCGGGAGCATTTCCTCTTCATCGATGATGTGCATGGTCTTTCAACGACCCAGGAGATATGGTGCGACAGCCTGTATTACTGGCGTCTGCTTGAGGATGTCAAGATGATAGGCAATGTCCAGGTTACGGATACGACCCGTGATGTGTCAGCTATGGCCGAACTGATGTTCTACCAGGATTCACTGTCCAGGATAACCATGGAATACGATGCGGCAGTTGCTGCTGCCAGCGAGAATCAGGGCCAGAAAGACACCGTCTATGTGTCAGCCGACAGGATAGTCTACAATGATATCCAGAGGTATCTTGTCCCTGAGTCGGTCATCGCCGATTCCGAAAGAAGAACCAAGGAACTCAGTGTGGATCCTGTGAGCGAATACCGCAGAAAGGCTGCTGCACAGGGAAACTCCAAGGATGAGGATGATAATCCTGAATTCTCGTCTTCATCAGAAAAGAAACGCAGTTCGCAGACCGTGTCTCCCGTCCAGTCTGACAGCCTGTCTGTGTCCAGCTCTCTGGACAGTCTGGCAGTGAGTCCGGTTCTGGAACAGGTCGATACGTCCAAGGTCGGTTTCCTGTCCGCCAAGGGAAAGGTGAAAGTATTCCGTTCCGACATGCAGGCAGTCTGTGATTCGCTCGAGTATACCGACCTGGATTCTCTGGCAAGGCTATATGTCAACCCTATCGTCTGGAATGAAACAAACCGCCAGTATCGCGCTGACAGTCTTACGGTCATCATCAAGGACAAGAAGATGGACCGTGCCAGCCTTATGTCGAATGCTTTCATCGTGATTCAGGAAGATTCGGTCTGCTTTGACCAGATCAAGGGAGCCGAGATCATGGCATACTTCGACGATGAGACTGCATTGAGACGTTTTGATGCCCTGGGTGGTGCCAATGCCATTTTCTATCTTCAGGAGAATGATGCATTCGCGACAGTGAACAAGGTTGAGAGCAAGATGCTGTCGGCAAAGTTCACCGAAGGCGAGATAGACACGATCTACTACTTTGACAGTCCGCAGAACGATGCGTATCCTGTAGTCCAGTTCCCTAAGGAGGAGCGTGAGATGAAGGGATTCTCATGGCTGCCTGACCTTCGCCCGAAGGATAAGTCCGACGTCACATCCCATGTGCTCAGGGCTTCCCAGAGAAGGCGGTATGAAGCCGTTGAACGTCCGTCGTTCTATTATACGAACCAGTATTTCCCTGGACATATCAAGAGCATCTATGCCGAACTGGCCCGTGTCGACAGTCTTCGTGCGGCAAGACGCAATGCCAAGCCGGAAGATATGGTGGACAGTACAGCGATGGCGTCTTCAGCGGACAGCCTCATAGTGGCAACTCCAGGACTTTCGGATTCCCTTGCGGTTGCTGTTGATTCACTCGGAGTCCAGCTGGATTCTCTTGTTTCAGCGGCTGACTCTCTGGCTGCCACCGGTGTCACTGCAGTTTTGGACTCACTGGCTGTTTCGGATTCCCTTGCTGTCGAAGGACAGATAGATTATAAGGCTGTCAAGCGTGCAGAAGCGGAACGTAAACGTCAGGAACGGGCCGAAAAGCGTGAACAGCGCTGGGCTGAACTTGATGCCCGTGATGCGGTAAAGACAGCACGAGACCAGGCCAAGGCGGACGAAAAGCGTCGTCAGGCGACTTACAAGGCTCTGCTCAGGCTCGAAAAAAGAGCGGCCAAGGAGCAGAAGCTGCTTGACCGCTATATAGAGCGTTACAGGAAAAAAGCGCTCAGGAAGAATCCTGACGCACTACTCGGCAAAGAGGCTGAGGATATTCAGAATAACCTTTGATGCCGCCTCCATGCTCTGGAGCGGCACGAATTCCATCTTTCCGTGAAAGTTGAGGCCGCCGGCGAAAATGTTCGGACAAGGCAGGCCCATGAATGACAGGTTGGCTCCGTCGGTGCCGCCACGGATAGGCTGTACCTTTGGCTTGATTCCCTCCATCTCCATAGCCTTGATGGCTTTCTCGATGATGAAATAATGAGGCTCCACCTGCTTGCGCATGTTATAGTACTGATGGCGTACCTCAGGAGTTGCTGTACCCTCGCCGTACTTGGCATTGATGAATGCTGCACAGTCAAGAATGGTCTGCTTGCGCTTCTCGTACATATCCATCGAATGATCTCGGATGATGTATGATATGCTGGCTTCCTCGACGGTACCATTGATGCCGATGAGATGGAAGAAACCTTCATATCCGTCGGTGTACTCTGGCTTCTCGGCATATGGGAGCAGCGAGTCGAATTCCATTGCAATACGCATAGCGTTCTTCATCTTGCCTTTTGCGTATCCCGGGTGTACATTTCTGCCCTGGATCTTTATGGTCGCTGCGGCTGCATTGAAGTTCTCGAACTCGAGCTCACCGATCTCGCCGCCATCCATGGTATATCCATAGTCGGCGTCGAACTTGGCAACGTCGAACTTTGCAACGCCGCGTCCGATTTCCTCGTCAGGGGTGAAGCCGATGCGAATCTCTCCATGCTTGAACTCCGGATGCTCGACAATGTACTGTACAGCGTCCATTATCTCTGCAACTCCGGCCTTGTCGTCAGCGCCGAGCAGGGTTGTTCCGTCGGTGGTGATGAGGGTCTGTCCCTTGTACTTGAGCATCTCAGGGAACTCGCAAGGCTTGAGGGCAAGTCCAGGAACTCCCTTGAGGGCTATCTCTCCGCCATCGTAGTTTTCGATGATCTGCGGCTTGATATCATTGCCGGGTGCGTCAGGTGAACTGTCGACGTGGGCGATGAAACCTATCTTCGGTACCTTTGCGCCTTCCGGGAGGTTTGATGGGATGCGTCCCATGACATAGCCGAACTCATCAAGTTCAGCTTCTACGCCCATGGCCTTAAGTTCGTCGCGAAGCATTCCGAGCAGGACGAGCTGCTTGGCGCTGCTGGGCTGTGACTCTGACATCTCGTCGGACTGGGTGTCCACGGAAACGTATCTGAGAAATCTGTCGAGTATGTTTTCCATTATTATATGTGGTATTGATTATTCCTTGTCTTCCTTTAATGACGCTACGGTCATATAGATGATGATTGCAACGAATGGCAGGATTGCGATGGCCTCGCCGTAGTTGAGGTTCCAGTCGGCCATCCAGAGATCGACACCTGCGAACTTGAGGACTGCGCTGACTACGCCCATGAGCGCACCGCCGGCGATGAATCCGCTCGCAATGAGAGTTCCCTTGTTGAGTCTCTTCTCGTTAAGTTCCTTGTCCTTGCTGCGTGTGCTTACATACCATGCGATAGCTCCGCCGACCAGCAGAGGAAGGTTGAGGTCGATAGGGATGAACATGCCGAGGCAGAAAGCCAGTGCCGGCACCTTGAGAACGGTAAGGATGATGGCGAGCAGTGCGCCGATGCCGTAAAGCAGCCATGGCGCGTTTCCGCCGTTCATCATAGGCTGGATGACAGCGGCCATCGCGTTTGCCTGAGGTGCAACCAGGGCATTGTCTCCAGTGAATCCGTATGTCTTGTTGAGCACGAGCATCACTCCACCTACCGTTGCGGCTGCAACGAGGGTTCCGAGGAATTTCCAGGTCTCCTGCTTTGCAGGGGTCGTTCCGATCCAGTAGCCGATCTTGAGGTCTGTGATGAATCCACCGGCCATTGAAAGTGCGGTGCATACAACTCCGCCGATCACCATTGCCGCAACCATGCCGGCATTACCCTTGAGGCCTACTGCAACGAGCACGAGAGCAGTGATGATAAGGGTCATGATGGTCATTCCGCTGACAGGGTTTGTTCCGACGATTGCGATTGCGTTTGCCGCTACGGTGGTGAAGAGGAATGCGATCACAGCTACGATCAGGAGCGCGATGATTGCCTGCCAGATGTTGTTTACAACACCTCCGAAAGCGAAGAATACGAACACGGCGAGGAGTGTGAGCACGATCGCGGTTACGACGGTCTTCATGGAAATGTCTTTCTGGGTACGCTCGGTTTCGACTGTGGTCGCTCCCGGCTTCTTGCTGAACTCGCTCGCTGCAAGGCCTACTGCCGACTTGATCACTCCTGCAGACTTTATGATACCGATGATTCCGGCTGTCGCGATGCCTCCGATTCCGATATGTCTGGCATACTCACGGAAGATCTGGTCTGCAGACATGTCGCGGATGACTGTCGTGATGCCGCTGTTCATGAGGTCGATCACGTTGCCTCCCCAGATAATGTTCATGAGAGGAATGATCACGAGCCATACAAGGAAGCTGCCGCAGCAGATTATGAATGCGTATTTAAGGCCGATTATGTATCCGAGGCCGAGAACTGCGGCTCCTGTATTGATCTTGAGGACCAGCTTCGCCTTGTCTGCTATGGTCTGTCCGACGTGCAGAACGGTTGTCGACAGCGTCTCGCTCCATGCGCCGAATGTTGCGACGATGAAGTCATACAGACCGCCGATGAGACCGCTGACGATGAGGGTGCGGGCACTCTTGCCGCCGCTTTCTCCGCTGACGAGCACCTGTGTGGTCGCTGTAGCTTCAGGGAAAGGATACTTTCCGTGCATCTCTTTGACGAAATACTTGCGGAACGGGATGAGGAAGAGAATGCCGAGGATGCCTCCCAGGAGAGATGACAGGAACATATGCCAGAAATTGACGTCCAGTCCAAGTATGTAGATTGCAGGGAGAGTGAAGATCGCGCCCGCCACGATCACTCCCGAGCAGGATCCGATTGACTGGATGATCACATTCTGGGCTATGCCGTTTTTCTTGCCGAGCGCTCCTGTGATGCCTACGGCCAGGATGGCGATAGGAATCGCAGCTTCGAATACCTGTCCGACCTTGAGGCCAAGGTATGCAGCGGCAGCTGAGAATATGATCGCCATGATTACACCCATGGCGACAGAGTAAGGAGTGACTTCTGCGAATTTCTTGTCAGCTCCAAGGATAGGGCGGTACTCTTCGCCCGGCTTCAGTTCCCTGTGGGAGTTCTCCGGAAGGGATATGCTTTTCTTTTCCTCCATATATAATATGTATGTTAGTCTTTCCTCCGCCCTGTCCGGATAACACCCGGATATTGAAAAACCATACAGGTCGGAACCGTTGTATGATTGGCTTCACACAAAAATAGGAAAAATGGGTGGATTTCGGGTCAAACGTAAGGGTGAAACGATTTATTGTCGATTTTTCGCAAAAAAAGATGAGAAATATTTGCAAGTTTAAATTTAATGCGTACCTTTGCAATCCCGTTCGACGAACGGGTGTTCATTGACAATATTGAGAGAGATAACGAGGTAAAGAAGTTAGAGATTAAAAGTCTGTAATTAAATAAGAGTAATTCGAGTTTTTTCGGGTTGCTGGGATTATAAGACTGCAATTTCATAGGCAAACGAGTAAAAAACGAGACAAAATGAACGTTCATGGACGGAAGTTCATGAAACAGTCGAATTTTGATTCATTCAGAGAAAGAGAACAAGAGCGAACGGGGGATGCCTAGGCTTTCGGAGGCGATGAAGGACGTGGTAAGCTGCGATAAGCTCCGGGGATCTGCAAACAGGAACTGATCCGGAGATGTCCGAATGGGGGAACCCGGCAGGTTGAAGACCTGTCACTGTCATCGACAGAGCGAACGCGGGGAACTGAAACATCTTAGTACCCGCAGGAAGAGAAAGAAATATCGATTCCCAAAGTAGTGGCGATCGAAATGGGAAGAGCCTAAACCGTATGCGTTACGGCGTATGCGGGGTTGTAGGAGTTGTCACAAAGACTTGGTCAGGAACTGGAACCGTCTGGAAA
>JAKSJN010000025.1 GCA_024402135.1 Bacteroidales bacterium | reverse complement strand
CCGCATAACGATTACAAAATTACACAAAAAAATATATCTAACAAAAGTGGGAGGACGCATATCAGTTGACGGACGATCAAGTTCTGACATTGTACCGGCAGCTCTGGGCCTTCACCTGCGGGATTGCCGTACTCGCCACGCAGTCGCCGGAGGACTACCCAGAAGAACTGATTGGCGAAATGATTTCAACTCAATTCATCAGCACCCTTTCGTTCCTGAAATCCGGCAGGCCGGTTGTGAATGTTACTCCTCATCTTAAGAAAGAAGGAGAAAAAACTACGCTCATTATCTGATCCGTCCGTCTGTCTGTTCGGATGAATACAAACTGATATTGTAAACGTCTCCTAACCCTATCGGAAGTTCAGGCAGTCTTATTGTGACCTAGGTGCGATTGTTGGCAAGGCCCAAATAATGAGGAGTCGAAGGCCTTATTGTGCAAATTTTATAGGAATTTGACAGTCACAGGTGCTTATTGATACATTTGTACAATTGGGGCGTGCTACCCCTGCATCCATAGGCTGGCTGTTTGACTCCGAAGCCGGTAAGCGCCTCCGGGT
Source organism: Bacteroidales bacterium (assembly GCA_024402135.1). Lineage (GTDB taxonomy): Bacteria > Bacteroidota > Bacteroidia > Bacteroidales > UBA932 > Cryptobacteroides. Next base: position 24,675 of record JAKSJN010000025.1, on the reverse strand, counting down.
GGACGTCATCGCTAGTCATTGAGCATCTGGAACGAGATTCTTTGAACATTTTGGGAAAGATAATCAGTTGTAACGTTAAATCTTTCCGTCTGTCTATGAGCTTATGGGAGTATAGATGTAACTTTATCCCGATAAATCGAGATTTATCTAACAGCATAATGGCATTTGATCTATTACGAGATCAGATGCCATATCTTTATTACCGTATTCAAGTCGGCCTGTGCAAACTGGATGCGATTTCATTGTCGGAATAAGTACCCAATAATATGGTTATAAAGAAGCACGGTTCAAAATAGCTTTCTAAATTCAGACAGCAGAACCCCAACTTCCTTTAGAATTCTTTCGTTTTATTGAGAACAACAAGGCCGCTATGGCACGTGTCAACAAGTCTCATTGATGCGGCTTCGTTCTAAATTCGAGTTCTTTCATAGTTCTTTGATATTCAATTATTTATAGTAATTCTTGATAAAGTAGGCCGGTTCCATGTTTTAGAAAGCATTTCCTTCTAATGGACTGGATCTCTGAATTTTTCTATATTTGCTGTGATTTTTCATTCATAAAAATCAGACAGTATGACAGACCGCTTGGATATTGCAAGAAAGATTGTAGAGGAGACCTGCTCTCACCGAAGACTGAAACTGGAAAACATACAGATGTTTTCGGAAGTCATCCAATGCAAGAAATTCCATAAGGGAGATATCATCCTGTCAGATGGAGAGGTATGTACCTGTCTGGCATATATTGAGAAAGGGCTCATCCGCCAGCATTATGTGAAACACGACAAGGATATGACCGAACACATATCTTGTGAAGGCGGTGTCGTTTTCTGTATCAACAGTTATTTCCACGGGATTCCGACAAATCTTGTAATCGAAGCGCTGGAGCCGACAATCATATGGGAGATGCCGCGCGACAGCATGGAGACTCTGGCAGAAACAAACGCCGACCTTGCCTACCTGTACAGACGATTCTTGGAGAATTCCCTGATGCTTTCACAGGTCAAGGCGGACCTCCTCCGCTTCGAGTCAGCCAAGGACAGATATACAAAACTGATGCATCTGTTCCCGGAAATCATCCAGAGGGCTCCCCTAACCTATGTCGCATCGTATCTCCAGATGTCACTGGAGACGCTCAGCCGTGTCAGATCGTCCATTTCTACACTACAATGATCTTGTCCTTGTATCTGATGTATATGATAGGAGTAGGACAAGGAGGGCAGATAAGTACCATCCTGCTGATAAACTTGATAATCAACTTCTTCATAATCCTATTAACTTCTTTAATCCCTTTCGGAGATTGATTTATGAAGCAAAATTATGAGGTTTGCGGATTCGTTGGTCAGGCTTGATCACGGTATTTTTCATAAATGCCGATTTATTTGATTAATATCAAAAAATGAATCGGCAAAACAGCCCAATCTTATAGGAATTCCCACGACAAATATCAATTTCAAAAAGTCACAGACTGGTTTCTTCAGAAGAATTACGGTGTGGTAAATATCCAAATCAGTTGCTGCAAGGCTCAGGCAGCGTTTCACACGAAGATGATATGGAACACGCCACGACGTGGTACCGGAAGTACAAGCCACATACTATCAGTGTGTAGGGTATGACTGTTATTTAGGAAGTATCGTCAGTTGTTTATTATACACAGTCCTGAATGAGATTATTATTTTTGACAGAATTAATCCGAGAGGTTTTATCTGTGTCTGAATCAATGTAAGCAAATGATCGTTGTTTCTTGCATAAATTTTCACAAAAAGGTCATAGGCCTCATTCGTGCAATATACTTCAACAATTTCAGGAATGGCAATTAAATTCGGATTTATCTAACAGCATAATGGCATTTGATCTATTACGAGACCAGATGCCATATCTTTATTACCGTATTCAAGTCGGCCTGTCAAACAAGCTACCATTCCATAGTCTGGTTCAGATTCCGATGATATGGTTCCAAAAGAATACGGTCCCTATTGAATTGATTTCGGGCTCCACCTGTCTGGAAGAAGGCTCGCGAAATCCCAAGGTTGTCCCGCACTTTAGGACAACCTTCTTTCATCTTTGTACCAGAACTTAAAACAATAGCATTATGGTACAAGAAAGAAACAAGGTCCATCTGACCAATTTCAACATTGCAGGATTCTCTTATTGGGACGGTCCTGAAGCATGGGAGAATCTTCACATCGGCACAAAGCTCCAGCTCGTGCGAGAGGCTGACAACGCCTTCGACCCTTATGCAGTCGCTATCTACTTCGACGGCCTCAAACTCGGCTTCATCCCTCGCAGCGAGAATCACGACATCAGCAGGACGTTGAAACGGCAATGAATTCTGACCATTGGCGCCACATCATCACGCTCATGACGCCAAAGATGAAGATGCTTCTGGCGTTCTATCTTGAGATGCCGGATTATCGTGGAAGCTGCTGGCAGATTGGGCAGAAGTTCGGAGTGAAGGACGCTTCCATAAACCTGATCAACACGCATATAGGAATGCTTGCCAAGAAGGTCATGGGTAACTTCAATGTTCAGGATCCTAACAACCCTAACCAGAACAGGTACTGGTCCATCCCAATGAATCACGGTCGTCATGAGAATGAAGGCTTTGTGTGGAGCATGAGACCGGAACTTGTGGAGGCTGCTCTTGAGGCAAAACAGAAAGGTCTTCTTCCTGACGTCGGTCATGGACTTGTAGATGATGATTCTATAGCCGACGATATCCCTGAGTGGATTGTGAACAGAGGTGAAGATCAGAAGAATCTTGTTCTTCCGTGGATAAAGGCTTACAAAGATAACTGGGACTGGCTGTGTTCTATTCTTTTGGAGGATGATGAACTGGTAGAACTTGTTAGCGGGACATATCCAGATGACCCTTCGGAGTTTCACCTCACTACTCAGGATTTCCTCTATTTCGTTGCCGAGTATTATGACTCTCCGATAGCCGTATCTGCATTATAGAAAGAAATAGTACCTTTACAGCATGAAAAAGTTTCTGATCTGGACTGGTGCATTATTGATTGGAGCATTCCTTGGGGCCTTCAATATTGGATGGCTGCAAGGAATCTTCGATGTCGTAGCAGTCATCTATACCCGTCTGTTCCAGTTCCTGGCAGTGCCAACCATCGCTTTGGCAGTCATCACGACCTTGGCCATGCTCGGAACCAAGAAAGAGACAGGAAGAATATTCCTGCATACTCTCAAGTACACACTCCTGACTTCATTGTCGGCAGCTGTTGTGGGTTTGCTGCTCTATCTTGTGGTTTCTCCTGGCTTGCTTCCTGCTGAAGTGATTTCCAAGGCACAGGGTGACATCCCTGCCGGTATGGAGGCCCAGAGTTATTCGAATTACTTGATCAATGTTATTCCGAACAATATTGTCACTCCTTTTTCATCAGGAAATGTGCTGAGTATCCTTCTTGTCGCTGCCGCTTTCGGCCTTGCATTGGCTTTTATGGCCGACAGCGAGAACAAGCTGACCCTTGTAAAGACTTTGACTGGACTTCAGGAAGTATTCTTTACTCTGATCAAGGCTTTGGTATGGACCCTTCCTCTTGGAATCGTTGCATTTGCAGCTCAGCTGAGTGCACAGATATCTTCTGGAGTGATAGTCGGCTCGCTGGGCAAGTATGTCGCTGTGATTCTTGGTGGCAACTTGATCCAGTTCGCAGTCATTCTTCCTATCTTCCTGCTTCTCAATAAGCTCAACCCGCTGAAAGTATTCAAGGCAATGAGTCCGGCCGTCATGATGGCTCTCTTTACCAAGAGTTCAGCCGCTACTCTTCCTGTGACTATCCAGTCTGCAGAGGAAAGACTTGGCGCCGACAGCAAGGTGACTCGTTTTGTTCTTCCTATCTGTACCACTATCAACATGAACGGATGTGCAGCTTTCATTCTTGTGACCAGCCTGTTCGTTCTTCAGAATGGTGGTGTTGAGCTGACCCTTCCGACAATTCTTCTTTGGGTTTTCCTGGCTGTCTTTTCGGCGATTGGCAATGCCGGAGTCCCGATGGGATGTTTCTTCCTGACTCTCTCATTGATGTCAGGTCAGGGCGCTCCTATCGGAATCATGGGCATTATCCTTCCTATCTATACAATCATAGATATGGTTGAAACTGCCGAGAATGTCTGGTCGGATTCCTGCGTCTGTGCAATTATTGACCGTATTACTGGAGTGCAGCTTTCGTAGATTTACAAAATCAATCATTCAACCATGAGCAAAGTCATCATAATAACTGGAGCAAGCAGCGGAATCGGCTTCGACAGCGCCATGACACTTGCCCGTCAGGGACATACCGTCTATGCAGCAGCACGTCGCACAAACCTTATGGAGCCACTGAAGCAATATGGTGTCAAGGTGCTGGAAATGGATGTCACAAAGGATGACACGATCCAGGCTTGCGTCGATACCGTCATGAAGAATGAAGGACGTATCGATGTCGTCGTGAACAATGCCGGCTATGGTTATTTCGGTGCCATCGAGACCGTAAGCATGGAGGAGGCGCGCCGTCAGGTAGAGGTCAATGTATTCGGCCTTGCAAGCCTGTCGAAGAAGGTGCTTCCTATCATGCGTGAACAGCATTCCGGGCGTATCGTGAACATTGCTTCCGTCGCCGGAAGAATGTGCCTGGCATATGGTGGATGGTATCATGTATCCAAGTATGCGGTCGAGGCATTCTCGGATGCGCTCAGGATCGAGGCGAAGCCATTCGGCATCGATGTGGTCCTGATCGAGCCGGGAGCAATCCATACCGACTGGGGCATAATCGCCGCAGACCATCTTGTCGAGTCATCCAAAGGAACAGTCTATGAGGAAAGCGCTTCGAGGGAGGCCAAGCTCATGTACTATGCATATCGTTCAAAACTGTTTTCAGGTCCATCGGCAGTCACTAAATGCATAAGCAGGGCTGTCAATTCAAGACGTCCGCGCTGCCGCTACAATCCCGGTCGTGGAGCCGGCATGCTGCTTTTCTGGCATGCAGTCCTTCCTGCCCGTGCATGGGACGCTCTCAACCGTATGGCCGTCAAAATGAAATAATAATCACATCAAATATGAAAAAGAACACTTTGATTCTCTCTGCTCTGGCAGCATTGTCATTCGTGGCATGCGCTCCGAAGAGCACAACTGAAGAGGCTTCTCTTATCAAGAAGGTCGTTTTCCCTGGCGACTATCCTGATCCTTCAATCGTACGTGAAGGCAACGACTTCTACATGACCCATTCGTCATTCACCTACTATCCAGGTCTTCTTGTATGGCATTCTACGGACCTCGTGAACTGGGAGCCAATCTCACGCGCTGTCCAGGATCAGCCGTATTCAATCTACGCACCGGAGATCTGCAAGGTCGGTGACAAGTTCTATATCTACTACCCTACCAGCGACGGCAAGAACTATGTCGTTATGGCTGACACTCCTGCCGGTCCATGGAGCGAGCCTGTAAGGGTTGCTGCCAGCGGTATCGATCCTGGTCATGTATATGCCGAGAATGGCAAGCAGTATCTCTATACCAACAACTGTTTCGCTGTAGAGCTCACCGATGACGGCCTTGCTGCTGCAGGTGAGCGCCAGAAGCTCTATGACGGCTGGGAATTCCCTGCTGAATGGGAGACCGAAGGCATGTGGCTTGAGAGTCCGAAGCTCTTCAAGCGCGGCGATTACTACTATCTCGTGACAGCTGAAGGCGGTACCGCAGGCCCTGTGACCAGCCACATGGTTGTCGTAGCCCGCAGCAAGTCCGCTCTCGGCCCATGGGAGAACATGCCGACCAATCCTCTCGTTCACACCTATTCTGCTGACGAGGAGTGGTGGTCAAAGGGTCATGGAACCATCTTTGACGATGCTGACGGCAACTGGTACATCGTTTACCACTCATACCGCAACAGCTATCATACCCTCGGCCGTACATCCATCATAGAGAGCATCGAGTGGACTGAGGACGGCTGGCCAAAGCTCGCCAACCCTGAGAACGACTATGTCGAGGATACTCCTGAAAGCGCACAGTATGCAGTTCTCCGCGACTACAGCAAGCCTATCATGTGGGCGAAGTGGGAGCCTGGTTTCGAAGGCAATGAGCTCTGGACCATCACTGCTGTTGACCGCTCATATGAGGTCTGCGCAGAATTCGAGCTTGCTGACAATGCAAAGGGTGGCTTGTATCTTTTCTACAACGAGGAAGCCAACCTTGGTCTTCAGGATACTGCAAAGCACTTCTTCCTCCGTATCCGCAACGAGAAGAACGTAGCTACCACCGAGAAGAGCCTTGACGGCGAGAACTGGACTGTTGTCGACAGCAATGTCGATGTTTCCTGCTACCACCACAACAATTTCAAGGGATTCTTCGCTCTCCGTCCTGCAATCCTTGTATCCGAGGGCGCGACTGTCAAGAACTTCAGCTATCGTCCAATCGAGTAATCAGCACGGTTTTGAAAAGGAAACTGATACATTCTTTTTTACTGGCAGCAATCTGTGTGATTGCTGCCGCTTGCAATCTATCTGACAAGAACAAGTCTGTCGGCAAACTCGATGAAATAAAGCAAAGAGGCACTTTGCTCGTCGGAAGCACTGGTGACTATCGTCCTTTGTCATACCTGGATCCGCAGACAAATACCTATTGGGGGTTCGATGTTGACCTTGTTGAAATCATCGCAAAGAACCTTGGAGTAAAGGTTCAGTATGTTCCTACGTCGTGGCCTACCCTTACGGAGGATATGCTCAACGAAGATCTGTTTGACATGGCGATGTGCGGAATCACCATCACCGATGCCCGCAAGGAAATCATGCTGATGTCCGATGGCTATCTCAACAATGGCAAGACGATTCTGTGCCGCAAGGATGAGGCCGAGCGCTTCACTTGCCTTGAGGACATTGACCAGCCAGACGTGATTGTCATGGTCAATCCAGGCGGTCTGAACGAGAAGTTCGCCAATGAAAATTTTACAAAGGCCAAGATTGTCGTGCATCCCAGAAATGAAGAGATACCGTCCCTTATCGCCGAGGGCAAAGCGAATATCATGATCACCGAGATTGTCGAAGCTCCGTACTATGTCCAGAACGATGACCGTCTTGCAGCGCCGTTGCTTGAAAAGCCGTTCAACCACGGCATGATCGGCGCATTGATGAGAAAAGGATCGGAGGATTTGCTCGACAGCGTCAACGGCATCATCGATTCATGCAAGAAGGACGGCACATTGAAGCGTCTTCATGATAAATACGGACTCGTCTACAGTTTCTGACGTATGAAGACAATCAATGTTGTAGCGGCCCTCATCGTACACGAGAACAAGGTCTTCGCGACTCAGCGAGGTTACGGAGACTGGAAAGGCTACTGGGAATTTCCGGGAGGCAAGGTTGAACCCGGGGAAACTCCTGAAGCTGCATTGGTCCGGGAAATCCGCGAGGAACTGGCGACCGAGATTGAAGTCGAGCGCTATGTGACGACGGTGGAATGGGACTACCCTGCTTTCCATCTTTCAATGCGCTGCTATCTGTGCAATGTCATTTCGGGATCGCTGACACTTCTGGAGCATGAGGCTGCCGCATGGCTCGACCGGGAACACCTTCATGGTGTCAACTGGCTTCCTGCCGACGAAGGCATCATCGATGAAATTGCGGTTCTGCTTTGATGAACGGAAATGCCATCGGATAGCACTTACGCCATCACAACGAAGTGAAATGCGAGAGAAACGATGATGCCGAGCAATGCTCCTGCGAGTACCTGCAATGGAGTATGTCCGAGAATCTCCTTCAGCTTTTTCTCCTGGATCATCAGTTGAAGGTGTTCGAGTAATTCATTGATGAGTTTGGCCTGCTTGCCGCTTTCCAGGCGTACTCCTGACGCGTCATGCATGACAACGACTGCAAGTATGGCACTGATTGCGAATTCAGCAGATGTACCGCCATAACATAGAGCCGCAGATGTGGCGAGAGCGGTGACCGTGGCAGAATGTCCGCTTGGCATGCCGCCATCTCCGATAAGACGTGCCGGATCGAAACGCTTGTTCTGAAAAGCATCGATGATGCTCTTCAACACCTGTGCAATCAACCAGGAGAAGATTGATGCAAGTATCATTTCGTTTTTCAGCATTGGTGGCTTGTTATATAATGCGGTGATTCCGGATACAAATATACAATAATACGACATCATATAGCGTTGATGACGTCAGCGATAGAAAAAACTTTGCTATACTCGACATCCATATCACCGAGCTTGACCTTACCTGTTTCGACAACTACCATGGCAGCGGTGCTGCAGAGCGCCAGAAGATCAAGAATTCGGTTCACTACACTGACGAGCTCGCTGACGCCCAGGCTGCGCAGTACGCCATGATCTTTGATGTTCTCCACCAGAACCGCGACAAGATCTCTTCAGTTACCTTCTGGTGCCTTACCGACCGTACCAGCTGGCTGAACAACTTCCCTATCCGTGGCCGTCTGGACTACCCTCTCCTCTTTGACTCGCAGCATCAGCCAAAGAAGGCATTCTTCGCCGTTAAGGACGTCTTCACCAAATAAATAATGAATTCATAGATTCCTGCTACGTCGGGAGCGCCTGTATGAATCTTATGCTCTTTGCCAGGCCCACTAAAATAGCGTCGAAACAAACTATTTTTTGAAATCTGCGTGAAATGAGTCTAATATAAAAAACCGAAAGCCCACAGAGGGATCTTTCTGAAAGTAGCATTATCTATGTCGTCAGCCGCCACATAGCCTCTGTCTCCTTCCTTAATCTGTCCGAATCCTTTGTCCGAACCTCCCACTTCGACAATAATATCTCCGTCTACCTTGAAGTCTCCGGTAGTCAACCCACCATACTCGACCTTATGACCGGCAGATTGAAGCTGGTTCACAAAGAAACTTTCTCTCAAAGTTCCGATCTGCGGAATGGTTTCTGAAAGAACATTTATCAGGTTTGGATTGTCCAATAAGATCTTATCCGGCTTCTGAAGGTCCGTGATGGTCGAGAGGTTCTGGAACAAGCGTACAATCAACTTAGCTTCTTCCAAATCCTTCATATACTTTAAAAGCGTAGCTCTTTGAATACCTATGGATTTCGAGATTTTTGCAGTATCCACCTCGAATGGGACCATTTGTGATATGACCTTCATCAGGGCCTTAACCTTTCTAGTGTTGCCTACTTCAAGACCTCGCTGGGATGGGAGTTCATTATTGACGATATAGTCAACGACGTTTTCCACCTGGATTGGGTACGTGTTTCGGCTTTCAAAGAAATACGGATAGTATCCCTCGGAAAGGTATTTCTTGAAGTATTCAAGAGGTGCACATGTTTTCTTTATCTCTGCACAGAATGAATTCGGGCTGGCAAGAAGATCCCCCAGCGCAATCGACGGCAACTCCAAACCTTTCTCAAGGATGATATACTCTCTCAGCGAAAGACCTGGAATCATATATGGAACCATCCTTCTAGACAAATCCGCATCGCCATCATTTAGCTTGACCAGTGATGATCCGCTTAGAACTATTCTCAAACCCTTATGCGCATCGTATATCTCCTTAACCTCCTGACTCCATCCAGGATACTTGTGAATCTCATCTATGAACAGATGAGTGCCACCGAGCATCACAAACCTATCAGCAACCTCCTCAAGCGTATGTGTTGAAAAATAGCTTGTATCCGCAGAGCAGTAAAGGACATGCCTGTCATCTGGACTGTAATTCTGCTTTATGAACTGCTTCATCATAGTCGACTTTCCGACACCCTTAGGCCCTTTGAGAATTATCAGACGAGAGTTCCAATCAATACGATTCGAGATTCCGCGAATGTATCCCATTGGAACGTCCGACATGTAATTATCGTGTCTCGCATACAACTTATCCATGTGCCAATCATTCTATCGTGGCAAATATAGTGTGTTTTTTCAATAAAACACATATTGGCTATATATGTTTTTTGCAACAAACACATCTTTCGGGCATTTCTAAGAAAAGGTTTTTATCCGTATCTTCAGGCAGTTTCGGAGGCCTGGAAATGGTAGCTTGTTTGACAGGCCCAAAAGCATAAGAGGTCAAAGATGGATGTAAACATGAGATGTGCGATTTATTGATAATTGATGTGATAATTATTGATATCCTTGCTACATTTACAATGTACTTCGGATATTCAATCAAATTAAGGAATATAAATTCGCATTTTCAAGCAATATGTATAAGAGGATCCTTGAAATAGAGAACATGCTCGACGAGGGGAACTTCCTTCTCGGAGCACGTCAGACAGGCAAATCCACACTCCTTCAGGAAAGATTTCCAGATTCGATCTGCTATGACCTGTTTAAGTCGGATCTGAGAAAGAGGTTCAAGAAGAATCCAAAGCTCTTGAGAGAGATACTTGAGGGAAAGCCGTACGGCACTCTTGTGATCATTGACGAGGTCACCAAGGTTCCGGAACTTCTTGACGAGGTCCACTGGCTTATGGTCAACAAGGGCATACGGTTTGTCCTCTGTGCCTCAAGTGCACGCAAGCTCAAGAAGTCCTCATCAAACACGTTGGGAGGAAGAGCGGTGCCTATCCCGTTCTATCCTCTTGTCAGCGCAGAAATCCCGGACTTCGACATATACAGGGCGGTCCAGAACGGAATGATTCCACGTCACTATCTCATAGACAATGCATGGAAGAGAATAGGGGCTTATGTGGACCTGTACATGAAGGAGGAAATCAGAGAGGAGGCTCTGGTCAAGGACTTCGACGCCTTTGAGAGATTCCTCGAGGTGGCAGCCATCTCTGATGGAGAGATACTGAACTACGAGAACATCGCCACGGATTGTGGAGTCAGCGCAAAGACAGTGGCGTCGTATTTCCAGATCCTATACGACACACTGATAGGATATGAGGTCCCTGCATACCGCAAGGTGATACAGAGGAAACTGGTCCAGGCGCCAAGGTTCTACTACTTCGACGTGGGTGTGGCAAACTATCTCATGGGACGCAGCTCACTGAAAAGAGGCACGGATGAGTTCGGACACGCATTTGAGCACCTGGTCATCCAGGAAATCATCGCTTATCTTGGATACAGTGGTTCCAAGGAGAAGCTGACATATTGGAGAACCTACACCGGTCTTGAAGTCGATGCGGTACTAGGAGATGCCAAGGTGGCTGTTGAGATCAAGTCAGTGGAGGAAATCAAGACCAAGCACAGGAAAGGTCTGAAAGCTTTCGGTGAGGAACATCCGGAATGTCGTCAGATAATCGTCTCCCTTGACAAACTTACCAGACACTCAAACGGCATAGATCTTATGTATGTGACCGATTTCTTCAACGCACTGTGGAAAGGTGAGATCATTTAGGTCTCACCTTTTTTAACCACACCTGATTACGAACATATTACCGACGGCCTTGAGAGGTTGATGACTCGTGATTAATCTGGCCAGGGTGACACCGATGTAATTGAACCAGGGAGCGAGTCCGGTGCCCTCCTTTTCATTGATAGCGAAGCTCCTTGGTTTCCGTGTCACGCGAAAAATGGCGGAAGAAGTCCCAGATGAGCCGGGCGGCGGGTTTGAAATTCCAATGCCCATAATGGTCGATGACCATCAGGCGGATCATGGGTTTCTCATCCTTATAGAGCTGGCCGAACTCGATGGTGATGTCCTCACTCTTGCCCGTGTGAATCTGCTTCCTGTCCCGAAGCGCGAAGCCGAAGGTCGGATCCACGCTGAAATCCAGGTCGCCCGTCACGGGCATGTCGTTGACCGTCTCATAGATCCGCCAGACATTGAGGTAGGGACTTCCTTCCCAGTTGTCTTGATCGAAGAACCGGATCGTATCATCGTGAGTGCCTACAACGGAACAATAACCGACTTCCACGAGCCCCCGTTTCTGAATGGCTTCATTCATCAACGGTTCAGAGCCATAGGCATAGTAACCGAGTCCATTCCCGGAGAAAATGCCTCCGGAATGGCCGGCAACGGCAGCAAAGAGGTGTAATTGAGGACGGAAGTCCCCTCCATGGCCGAAAACTCATTGGCGGGACCTTGAGGACGCATCATCCACGGCTGGGCAGCCGCAAGAAATCAAATCTGACTGTTCGCCTTGATCAGGTCGGCGATGCTGACGTTCGGGTTGCGGTAGCGGGCATTCCGGTTCGGCTCCTCCGGCTCCGGAGGGGTCGGGATGATGGAGATGGCCTTCTGCGGGCAGTTGTGGACGCAGGCGAGGCAGTTTTCGCACTCCCCTTCGGCGACGGAATGGCCGTCGACTACCTTCCAGGAACCGTGCGGGCATACAGAAGTGCAGACGCCGCATCCGACGCAGGCATCTGTGGAGAAAACGATTTTTTCGGAACGGGTGACCGTAGGCCGCTTACGGTCACGCCCGGAGGAACGGTAATACCCCTCGCAGATCATCCTGTCCATCTCGGTGACCGGAAGGATATAATTCTCGCGCTTGTCAATGGCGGCGAGGACGGCTGCGATTTTCTCGGGAATCAGCTGATTCTTCGGGTCCGCCATTTCCCTGGCCGCGTCAAAATACGGCAGGTAGGTATCGACCATTTGGATCGTATTGATGTAATTCATCTGGAAACCGTTCTCCTTGGCCAGATTGTCCACGAACTCCGGGAAGATCGTGCTATGGGCGCCGAAAGTGCCGACGGTGAAGAAATAATCGGCCTTGAACGTGGAACGGGCGATGAAGTCCTGCACGATTGCCGGCGGGATGAAGCAGTAGACCGGACAGACGAAGCCGATTTCTTCCGCCTCATAAACAGGATTTTCATTGTGGATTTCCTGCGAGATGCTCAACAGCGTACCCTCTTCTCCGGCAATCTGCCGCGAGACATAAAGGCTGTTGCCGGTGGCGGAGAAGTAGAAGATCAGGCGTTTGATCTTCTTTTCATTCTTGGCGTTTCCGCAGACGGGAAGGGTAGGCATGCAGGTCGCAAGCATGCCGAGGCCCAACACCTTGAGGGCCTTTCTCCGACTGATGGGGCGATTGATTTCCATACTGGCTAGATTTTTTATAAAAATAACGTGTTCTGTCGGGAATGAGGTAACACATTTTTGCTCATTATTAACCAATTTTGCAGATAATCATTATATTTATCCCACTTCCAGAGACCTATACATATGAAAAAGGTTTTACGCATAACCAATCCAAACGACTATGCGGCTTATGTCAACGCTCCCCCGCTTCATCCGCTTGTATGCATCCTCCGTTATGAAGAACTGGGGCTTTTCCGCCGGAGCCTGAATCTGTACAGCGTGTATGGACTGTTCATCCAGGACGAGTTTGTCAAGGGCATTTCCTATGGAATGAAAACTTATGAGACCCATGGTCCTTCCATCATTGCGGTGGCGCCGGGGCAGATCGGTGGCGTGGAAGACAACGGGGAACTGATAACCCGAAAGGGATGGGTTCTCCTTTGGTCTCCGGAATTGACTCAAGGGACCGCCTGGGAGAAAAAGATGGAGGGATACGGTTTCTTCTCCTACTATTCCAGCAACTCGCTGGAGATGACGCCAACGGAATGGGACCGGATTTCCCTGCTAATCGGCCAGATGCGTAAAGAAGTCCAGGACCATGAAGACAGCGCTGCCCTACGAGGAGTGCTCCAAGGTTATCTCCATGTAATCCTCGAGTATTGCAACCGCATTTATCTGAGGCAAGCGGCTTTCGGGGACAAGGATTCGTCCGACATGCTCAAGCGCTTCCACCAGCTGCTCCTCGACTATTATGCGGAGAACAAGCAGATGGGCCAGGGGGTCCCGTCTGTCCAATACTGCGCGTCAGAACTGGCATATTCTCCCGGCTATCTGGGCGACTTGATCCACAAGGCTACAGGCGGTACAGCAATCGGCTACATCCATTCTTTCGTAATTGAAAGGGGTAAAAGCCTCCTGATGCATGGGCACAATATCAGCGAAACGGCCCATCTGCTGGGCTTCGGATACACACACCACTTCAACCGGATTTTCAAGAAAGAAACGGGCCTCACCCCTTCGGAATTCCTGGCGAAATAAACACTCATGCCGAATACGAATGGGGTTTTCATAGGGCTTTGTACTAATGGAATATATTATTGGTGTTTGATCTTGAAGTAATCCAGGATGAGAGCGTAGTTATCCTGTGCTGTCAGACAGGTGTCTCTGAGGTATCCTGGAATTGCCGGCCAATTCTTCAGGCCACGATAGTAGTACATCTTCAAGTCATCTGTAATGATGAATGGCACGATTCCGTTGGCAAGACATTCCTTGAACATGATCAACCTTCCGACACGGCCGTTTCCATCCTGGAATGGGTGAATTGACTCGAATCGTTTATGGAAATCAATGATGTCATCCAGTCCCTTTCTCTTCTTCATGTTATACTGTGAGAGGAGTTGTTTGATCTGTCTGTGAACGTCTTCCGGAGGACATGTCTGCTCTCCTCCAACCTCATTCGGGAGCTTCTTGTATTCTCCAACATTGAACCATGATTTCTGGCTATCCGAAGTGCCTGATTTCAAGATTCGATGAATCTCCTTGATGAGCGATTCAGTCAGTTTGTCCTGAGCTTTGTCGATGATATAATCGATACATCTGAAGTGGTTCACGGTCTCCAGAATGTCATCGACGTTTACAGATTCGTCAGTAAGACCTATGGTATTCGTCTCGAAAATATACCTTGTCTGATCATGAGTCAACCTGCTGCCTTCAATATGGTTGGAGTTATATGTCATGTCGATCTGTGTCTTATGATATATACCTCCTCCCAGTCTTGATTCTTTCTGTTCACGCAGGACTCCAAGAAGTGGGGACACCTTTTTCGATGCTTTTCTTGAAGGAAGGCTGGCGTCCTCGGGGATATTCCATGTCTTGCCTGTAAGGAAAGCACCATCGATCTTCCCCTCGGCACACCAATTTCGGACAGTCCTTTCAGAGACTCCATGCATTTCTGCAAATTGTGATACAGATAAGTATTCCATCGGCAAACAAATCTATGATTTCCGTCCAAAGATAGTGAATTTCTTGCCGATAACGGCAAGAAATCAATCAAAATCGGAAGAAATCATCTCTTTTGGCAGTGGAAGCGGTCGGAGAACGGTAATCGATTTGGACAGGCCCGATAAGAATACGCGAGAATAGATATCAGGTTCAGATACTGTGTCTCAATATGTTTTTCCGATATTGCATAGGTGACTGGCCGATATGTGACTTGAAGAATTTACACATCAGGCTGCTGCTTGAAAAACATAATTCCTCAGCAATCTGAGCCACACTCTTGTCACTTGACGTCAGTCTGATCTTTATCTCAGCTATGACTGATTTATCGATGAGTTCCTTGACCGTACTGCCTGTGGATTTCTTCACGGCGACGCTCAGGTAATGGTTGCTGACGCACAGATTGTCGGCAAACCAACTGATGTCATGGTGCTGTCCCTTGGCTTCTCCCAGTAGTCCAAGAAAACGTCTGCACAGAAGTCCGGCCCTTGATATTTCAGCATTATTGCCAGTCTCCGCATCCTTGAAGCACTCTTTGGCATAAGCGAGGAGACTGCCAGCCATCTTGATTGAGCTTTCGCTCTCTTCCCCACTCTCCTGGAGCAGTCTGATAAACACTTCCGTCATCTGCCGGAACAGCATGGCTTTCGGCTCCGTCAGGAGGACACGAAGGTCTCTTTTATGTGTCAGCAGTTCCCAAGGTGTGTTTCCCTCAAATATCTCCTTCACGGCAAACGGCGTGAAACTGATTCCGATGAAGCTGGTATCATCGCTTGCTCTCTTGACTTGGAATATACTTCCGGGACTGAACAGTTCCAGCGTGCCGGGAATGATTCTGTTGCCTACAAAGTTTGTTTCAGAAACCGCCTCGCCGGACAGGCACAATGTAATGGCCATGTCGCTGAAAAGCATGGCCTCGCCATTGACACTTATGGCCCTTACTATATCGCCGGTATTCAACGACACGCTGCAGTTCTTTCCCGTGTAGGTCTGCGGCAGGGATGTAGTCTTTTCGCGGATAGCGCGGACAGAAAAATCATGCGTGCTTTGCATGGTCACAAATATACAATTATTATGACGTTTTCTTCTTGATTTGGTCCCATTTTTGGCATATCCTTGGCTATATCTCTGTGCAAGAACAATGAAGATTAGACATGAAAAAATTGATTATCATGATGACATTCGCAGCCATCGTCTGCGGATGTGACAAAAACGATCCTCAGGGGCCGTTCGGTCCAGACGGCCCATTCGGCCCTGGTGGCCCTGATGGTCCCGGTATGCAGGGAGGCATGGGGCAGGCCGGAAGTTTTGATGAAACCGTATTGGGTGAAGTCGCGACTTTCACGGTAGAGCCGTATACATCCGCTCATGCCGAATCTGAGACCATTCCGTCAGGAGACGAAGACTACATAGAGAACAAAAGCTTCAAGGGAGAGATTAGAGTCGAGTACAGAGCGAACGGCGAAGCGATGGTAACGGGAGCGCCGGAAGGTGCCGTGGCCATCGAAGGCAACAGAGTGACTGCAAATGTCACCGATTCATACAAGTTCATCCTGAGTGGCAAAGCATCGAATGCGAGGTTCAAGCTCTACAGCGAGAAGGCCAGCGCAATCGTGCTGAATGGAGTGGCGATTACAAATCCTAACGGTGCTGCCATCAATGTACAGAGCAAGAAGCGCACATATCTCGTAATAGCCGACGGCACTTCGAACACACTTACTGACGGCAGCGATTATGTGACCGAGAATGACGAGAAGCAGAAGGGAACATACTACAGCAAGGGACAGACCATCATCTCAGGCAAGGGAGCTCTCAGCATCAATGCGAACTACAAGCACGGCATAGACACCAAGGACTATCTCCGCATCAGACCGGGAGCATTCATTTCCATCAACGCAGTGGCAGGCAATTGCATCAAATGCGAGGACAGCGCGGAGGACGGCACGGGACTTACCATCGAAGGAGGTACGTTCAACCTCAAGACTACAGCTGCGGCCGGAAAATGCGTCAGTGCCGACGGCAATGTCACCATCAACGGAGGATATATCTGTGCAATCACCACTGGCGGCGGCGAATGGGATGGAGATGATGCCGATCCGAAGGATGTATCCGGCGCTGCCGGAGTGAAGTGCGACGGCATATTCACGATGAATGACGGTGAACTGCTGCTTTCAAGCTCAGGCAAGGGTGGCAAGGGAATCAATGGCGACACGAAGATCGTCATCAATGGTGGCAAGGTACGTGCGCTCACCACCGGAGGCGTGTACTCATACACATTCGGCGGCTTCACATACGACACCAGCCCTAAGGGCATCAAGTGCGACAAGGAGATTGAGGTTAGCGGTGGTGATGTCATGGTAAGAGCACTCGGTGCTCAGGAAGGAAGCGAAGGCATCGAGGCGAAGGAGAAGTTCAGCATCAGCGGCGGCAAGGTACAGATTTATGCAGCCGACGATGCGCTCAACACCGGATACAGCAGTGAGTCTATTGCAGAGAAGCAGAAGATGGGTATTGACGTGACTGACATGAAGGCTGACGCCGGTCAGATCATCATCAGCGGAGGCGAGCTTTATGCCTACAGCACAAGCAACGATGCAATCGATTCGAACGGTACTATATCTGTGACTGGAGGACTGGCCGTGGCAGTAGGTGCAGGTACTCCGGAAGGAGGTTTCGACTGCGACAACAACACATTCGCCATAAAAGGCGGAACGCTCATCGGTATCGGTGGCTCTCACAGCACGCCAACGGAATCTGCATGCTCCCAGCCGGTGGTCATTGTCGGCAGCCAGAATTTCACCGCAGGAGAAGACCTCGTACTCAAGGGTGACAAGCAGATCCTTTCATACAAGGCCGTGCGTACATTCTCCGGCGCGAATCTTCTGATTTCGTCTCCGTCATTCAGCAAGGGTGGTTCCTACACCTTCGGAAGCAGCACCATCAGCTGTGCATCTGACAAATGGGTGAACGGCAGCACTGCCGGAGGGCCAGGCGGTCCTGGCGGAAATCCTGGCCCTGGTGGCGGACCAGGCCCAGGAAGACCTTAGAGTTCATGACATATTATCAGACAATGCACCCGTCCCAGATTCAATCTGAGGCGGGTGTTTTTTTCATTCTAACTCTTTTATGACGGTATCTTTTAGCCAAGGATGATGTCAGGAGATGGTTATCGGTTAGCCAGGCCGATTCGATTACGTGTATATAAGCATCGTGATCAAACAATGTTACGAGCTTTCTTGATTTCTTCGTATGCTTGCTGCACTTTGAGGAAGTTTGCATTAGCGTGAGCCTGAGCATCGGTCCCCTGCGTTGCGCATCTGTCAGGATGGTATGTCATGGCAAGTCGGCGATACGCAGACTTGATTTCATCATCCGTCGACTGTGGTGAAACGCCGAGGCATTCATAAGCCATGGCTAAAGGAGCATTGTCTTGAAATCGAGTGTAGTCTGTTCTATCGGAATACTTGAACCCCTTGTTGGAGTGACTCTCCACACGCCATCCGAATAACAACTTGATCAGCAAGAGCTGCGGTAGTATGAAAATAATAAATAGGATCAACATCACATACAGTTTTTATGAACACCATCCATGATTTCATCGACTTTTGCACACATGTCGGCACAGACAAGCAAAGCTTCGCTGATTGATCTGTCCGAGACATCTATTCTCTTCTTGTAGCGGATCTGATGTTCCTGACTTGCCCAGGTATCCATAGCAAGGGTACGCAGCTGGACTTCGACCTTCATCATGCGCTTCTTGTCATGCAGGAAGATAGGTGTTGAGATTATGAGGTGCAGGCTTCGGTAACCATTGGCTTTTGGATTCTTGATATAGTCCTTGCATTCCAGCAATGTCACGTCATCCTGTCGTAGGAGTGCATCTGCGAGACTATATA
Organism: Bacteroidales bacterium; assembly: GCA_024402135.1. Classification (GTDB taxonomy): domain Bacteria; phylum Bacteroidota; class Bacteroidia; order Bacteroidales; family UBA932; genus Cryptobacteroides. The sequence continues at coordinate 5,855 of JAKSJN010000025.1, read as the reverse complement.
TATCTGACAGATAATGGCAGACGACCCTCACGCCGGCGACATCGTGCATGCCTCTCTCGATGCCTTCTGTTGTCGGTGGTATGCCACACCTTACCATCTTCTCCAATATGCTCCTGGGAGACTTAAGACGTGTCTTTACATAAGCGATTGGATTGGAGTCGTGTCCCAGAGAAAAATTCTCGTTCAGGACATTGAACTTGGTTTCGACCTCCATCATGGCGCATTTGTAATATGCCATAAGTTCCTTGTATGGCATGGTCGCTTCGTCAATCAAATCTCCTATCATGTCAGGGGATATAACCCTCTCAAGCCCTTTCTCGAGTTCAGTGTAGTGGTTGTCTTCCATGGTACTTACTTTATTAAGCCTATGATTATCATGACTATCGGAAGTGCAAGCATAGCAATCCAAAGCATACGCTGCCATTTCTTCATGGAGCCCCATGCATAGCGGAATTGTGCGCATGTCACAGAGAACCATGCCTGGGTCTTCTCTCTGGCCATTTGGAACTTGCCGATACCTGAGGATGCATTCACCTTTCCACCTTTGACCTTTACCTTTACGGATTTCGTCTCCTTCTTTCCTTCCGAGACTGATATGAGGGTAATCTTTATATCACCGGCAGCCCTGTTGGACCAGCATATCCTTGTGCCTGAATCAGGTACCTGAATTCTCTGCACGCTGTCACCGTCCTCGATGGTGAGGACGAGGGAGTCAGGAGTCCGACTTGTCCAGCTGACATTGAAGCTTTCTCCTTTCTTGATAGACGACCTGTCAGTCGTCAATGTTATAATCGATGCCATAATGATTAATTTTTTACATCGACAATCACAATATTTATGCTACATTTGTCCCATAAACTCCAAAAACCAAGATGTGGGATTTTTCACCTGAAGAATGTATCATATCAAGAAGGACATAAGGACAAGGAAGTCTGCAGACCGCGTGTTGGAAGCACTGACAGAATGTCTGAAGACAAAGCAGATGTCAGCTATCAGCTATACCGACCTGCAGAAAATTAGCGGAGTCGGCAGATCCACAATCTACCGACTCTTTGATTCCAATGCCGACATACTTGCATATGGGTGCGATACTTTCGCAGAAAAGCTCAATGATGAATTTAAGATGTTGACGCATGATTCTTTGCCTACCAAAAAGGATTTCGCATTGTTTGTTTTCAACGGATGGATGGGCAATTACAAGCTTCTTGACGCAATTCAGAGAAGCCGGCACGAAGACATCCTGGAACAATCGATAGTAAAGTACAGGCAGGATTTTTCAGGATTCGAAGTCACCACGCATCTGACGCAAGTCCAGATAGACTATATAAAGGAGATTGCAGCAGCGTCGATGGCGGCTGTGTTTAAGGTATGGCTTAAAAACGGACGCCGGGAAAGCGCAGAGGAACTGTATGATCTCCTCAATATGGCGGAACACCCATTCTAAGTTGGACTTTTCTCCCGTATGTCTTTTGCCGGACGGTATTATTTACTGGCACAACTAAATTCTTTACAGACAAGACCTTTTACAACCATATCTTCAGACAGTTTCGGAGGTTCGAGAATGATAGCTTGTTTGCCGGGCCGATATGAATATGGTCATAAAGATATGGCATCTGATCCATTGCTGGTCCAGATGCTATTATCATGTTAGATAAATGGGAATTTGTATCTGCAAGGGGAATCGAGATATTACAAATCTGCAATACTATCCTTATCCCTGCACCAACTTTAAGAATTTTTTGTCATTCTGCTGCTCGTTGGTTAAGAACTTTCCATCCTTAAACAATGCATATGATGTGCAAGGACTTGGAACCGACTGGGCTTGCTCTTTGCTTTCTACCTTTATTGCCTTGAACAGAATACCGTTATCACTTGCGGTTTTCTCGAGTATAGGGACATACTTCCCGTTGAAAGGACACTGATTTGTATAGTACAGAACATAACCCTTCCATCTTATTCAGTATCCTTACATGTTGCAGTTTATCGGGGTAAAGATACATCTTTTCTCCCGAGCGCTTTAGGACAGACGGAAAAATATGCCTTTATAACCAGGTGTTTTTTCAAAATTAGGTTCTAATATTCAAGCGACCCCATCAGAGAGGGCCGCTTGATGCCTAATCGTCACCGAATGGCATGAACGTACACTTGAATGCTTCCTGTACCCGGACGATGACGCCACGGAGGTTAAGAGATTTGTAAGCGGGATTCGACTTCCTCTTGAAGTCAACAAATACATCAATGATTTCAACGATGCTTGCCTCTGAAAGATTGAGGTCAAAGGTGGATGTAAACATGAGATGTGCGATTTATTGATATTTGATTTGATATTTATTGATATCCTTGCTACATTTGCAATGTACTTCGGATATTCAATCAAATTAAGGAATATAAATTCGCATTTTCAAGCAATATGTATAAGAGGATCCTTGAAATAGAGAACATGCTCGACGAGGGGAACTTCCTTCTCGGAGCACGTCAGACAGGCAAATCCACACTCCTTCAGGAAAGATTTCCTGATTCGATCTGCTATGACCTGCTTAAGTCGGATCTTAGGAAGAGGTTCAAGAAGAATCCAGAGCTGTTGAGAGAGATACTTGAGGGAAAGCCGTCCGGCACTCTTGTTATCATTGACGAGGTCACCAAGGTTCCGGAACTTCTTGACGAGGCTCACTGGCTTATGGTCAACAGGGGCATACGGTTCGTCCTCTGTGCCTCAAGTGCGCGCAAGCTCAAGAAATCATCATCAAACACGTTGGGAGGAAGAGCGGTGCCTATCCCGTTCTATCCTCTTGTCAGCGCAGAAATCCCGGACTTCGACATATACAGGGCGGTCCAGAACGGAATGATTCCACGTCACTATCTCATAGACAATGCATGGAAGAGAATAGGGGCTTATGTGGACCTGTACATGAAGGAGGAAATCAGAGAGGAGGCTCTGGTCAAGGACTTCGACGCCTTTGAGAGATTCCTCGAGGTGGCAGCCATCTCTGATGGAGAGATACTGAACTACGAGAACATCGCCACGGATTGTGGAGTCAGCGCAAAGACAGTGGCGTCGTATTTCCAGATCCTATACGACACACTGATAGGATATGAGGTCCCTGCATACCGCAAGGTGATACAGAGGAAACTGGTCCAGGCGCCAAGGTTCTACTACTTCGACGTGGGTGTGGCAAACTATCTCATGGGACGCAGCTCACTGAAAAGAGGCACGGATGAGTTCGGACACGCATTTGAGCACCTGGTCATCCAGGAAATCATCGCTTATCTTGGATACAGTGGTTCCAAGGAGAAGCTGACATATTGGAGAACCTACACCGGTCTTGAAGTCGATGCGGTACTAGGAGATGCCAAGGTGGCTGTTGAGATCAAATCAGTGGAGGAGATCAAGACCAAGCACAGGAAAGGTCTGAAAGCTTTCGGCGAGGAACATCCGGAATGTCGTCAGATCATCGTCTCCCTTGACAAACTGACCAGACACTCCAACGGCATAGATCTTATGTATGTGACCGATTTCTTCAACGCACTGTGGAAAGGTGAGATCATTTAGGTCTCACCTTTTTCAACCACAATTGATCATGAACATATTACCGACGGCCTTGAGAGGTTGATGACTCGTGATTGGTTTGCCGGGCCCACGAAAATCGCATCCAAACAAACTATTTCTAGAAATCTGCGTGAAATGGTCTAATATAAAAATCCGAAAGCCCATAGTGGAATCTTTCTGAATGTCGCATTATCTATGTCGTCAGCCGCCACATAGCCTCTGTCTCCTTCCTTAATCTGTCCGAATCCTTTGTCCGAACCTCCCACTTCGACAATAATATCTCCGTCTACCTTGAAGTCTCCGGTAGTCAACCCACCATACTCGACCTTATGACCGGCAGATTGAAGCTGGTTCACAAAGAAACTTTCTCTCAAAGTTCCGATCTGCGGAATGGTTTCTGAAAGAACATTTATCAGGTTTGGATTGTCCAATAAGATCTTATCCGGCTTCTGAAGGTCCGTGATGGTCGAGAGGTTCTGGAACAAGCGTACAATCAACTTAGCTTCTTCCAAATCCTTCATATACTTTAAAAGCGTAGCTCTTTGAATACCTATGGATTTCGAGATTTTTGCAGTATCCACCTCGAATGGGACCATTTGTGATATGACCTTCATCAGGGCCTTAACCTTTCTAGTGTTGCCTACTTCAAGACCTCGCTGGGATGGGAGTTCATTATTGACGATATAGTCAACGACGTTTTCCACCTGGATTGGGTACGTGTTTCGGCTTTCAAAGAAATACGGATAGTATCCCTCGGAAAGGTATTTCTTGAAATATTCAAGAGGTGCACATGCTTTCTTTATCTCTGCACAAAATGAATTCGGGCTGGCAAGAAGATCCCCAAGCGCAATCGACGGCAACTCCAAACCTTTCTCAAGAATGATATACTCTCTAAGTGAAAGACCTGGAATCATATATGGAACCATCCTTCTGGACAAATCCGCATCGCCATCATTCAGTTTGACCAGTGATGATCCGCTCAGAACTATTCTCAAACCCTTATGAGCATCGTATATTTCCTTGACCTCCTGACTCCATCCAGGATACTTGTGAATCTCATCTATGAACAGATGAGTTCCACCGAGCATCACAAACCTATCAGCAACTTCCTCAAGCGTATGTGTTGAAAAATAGCTTGTATCTGCAGAGCAGTAAAGGACATGCCTGTCATCAGGACTGTAATTCTGCTTTATGAACTGCTTCATCATAGTCGACTTTCCGACACCCTTAGGCCCTTTGAGAATTATCAGACGAGAGTTCCAATCAATACGATTCGAGATTCCGCGAATGTATCCCATTGGAACGTCCGACATGTAATTATCGTGTCTCGCATACAACTTATCCATGTGTCAATCATTTAATCGTGGCAAATATAGCGTGTTTTTTCAATAGAACACATATTGGCCATAAATGTTTTTTACAACAAACACACCTTTCGGGCATTTAGGAACTGAGAAAAATGGATTTTATGGCATGTTCGCTTTTACCTCCATATCTTCAGGCAGTTTTAAAGACCATCGAATGACATCTTGTTTGCCAGGCCAAAAGAAATACTATTTAGCCATCAAGGCCTGATATTTTCTTGAAACAAATGCCTGAAGAAGGAACAGGATGGAGATGATTACGCCTACAAGATATGGAGAATTCCCTCCGCCCAGGGCCTCGCTGATTGGGCTTACAATTAGTGGCGAAGTGAACTGACCCAGATACATCGCTGCTGATATCAGCGGCATTACTGTGGTTGCAGCATCCTTGCCACCTTTGATCGAAGCGATGGTGTTGAGATAAGGCATGCCGATACCATTGGCGAGCCCAACGAAGAATGCCCCACCAAGGAGAAGCGGTGTCGCAACGCCCATCGCAAAGAGTGCGTAGCCTATGAGGAAAGTCAGCGGAGCCATGTACTTGACCGTCCGTCCCATGTTCTTCATCATCCATCCGAAGATGATACCGATTATTGCCGCAATTACGTCAAGGCCTACCATGATCAGCGTGATATCATTGCCTGTGAGCGCTTCATTGGTGCGCGCAGTGATGGCAAAGTTCGTTGGGAAGATGAAAAAGAGCAGCATCTGAAGGTACATGCCAGTTACAGATGGTGCGAAGCGCATCAGTGAGGCCAGAGGATGGCCCTCTTTCTTTCTCGCTTTGGTTATTCCAGTTTCACTCTCATAATAGTCCGGTGCATCCTCCATGGTTGCAGATCCGGTCTTGAGCCTTTCATTGGGCAGATTGACGGCAACGAGTACGAGTGCAGGGAGACCAAGCAGGTAGACCAGGAATGCTGAGTTCCAGCTGATGTTTGCGA
>JAKSJN010000024.1 GCA_024402135.1 Bacteroidales bacterium | reverse complement strand
CGGAAATAGCTCAGTTGGTAGAGCACGACCTTGCCAAGGTCGGGGTCGCGAGTTCAAGTCTCGTTTTCCGCTCCATAGCCTCCAAGAAATTGGAGGCTTTTTTCGTATAAGACACTTGACAACAATGGCACTTCTTCTTCCAGACAACTATTCCAACCTGCTTGGCAATGTTGAAATTACGGAAAAGGCTATCAAATCCGTAAAGGAAATGTTCCAGGACAACCTTTCCGCTCAGCTCGCACTTCTGCGTGTGACTGCACCTATGGTAGTCCTCAGTGGAACTGGTATCAATGATGACCTCAACAGCGTAGAGCGTCCTGTCCGTTTCCCCATCAAGGACATGAACGACAAGTCCGCTGAGGTCGTGCACTCACTTGCAAAGTGGAAGAGAATGAAGCTCGGCGAGCTTGGAACAGCTCCGGGCAGAGGTCTCTATACCGATATGAATGCACTCCGTCCGGATGAGGAACTTGACAACTTACACTCTATATATGTAGACCAGTGGGACTGGGAGAAGGTCATCACCAAGGAAGACCGTAACCTTGAGTTCCTCAAGAAGACCGTACGCAGGATCTATGAGGCCATCAAGGTGACTGAGAACAAGCTCTATGTGGAGTATCCGCAGCTCGTCCCTCAGCTTCCTGAGGATATCTTCTTCATCCATTCGGAGGAACTTCTCCAGATGTATCCTGGCATGAGCCCTAAGGAAAGGGAGAATGCGGTGGTACGTGAGCACAAGGCAGTCTTTGTCATCGGTATCGGCGGCAAGCTTTCCGACGGCAGCGTCCATGACGGCCGCGCCGCAGACTACGACGACTGGAGCACTGCCAATTCCGACGGGTACCATGGTCTCAACGGCGACATCCTGCTCTGGAACGACGTCCTCGGCATGGCGTTCGAGGTTTCCAGCATGGGTATCCGTGTCGACGAGTCTGCCCTTGAACTCCAGCTCAAGGAGAGGAACCAGGAGTGGAAGAAGGACCTCTACTTCCACAAGCGTCTTCTCGAAGGAGGCCTTCCTTATACCATCGGCGGCGGCGTAGGGCAGTCAAGACTTTGCATGTACCTTCTCAGAAAAGCACACATCGGCGAGATCCAGGCAAGTATCTGGCCTGAGGAGATGAAGAAGGTCTGTGCGGAAAATGGTATCTTACTTGTGTAATATTCACTTAATCACAATAACGTTATGAAAAAATTTCTTTGCATTGCAATGGTAGCTCTCGTCCTTCTCCCAGGATGTGGCTCAATGTCTCAGACAGCTAAGGGAACCGCTATCGGTTCAGGTTCAGGCGCCGTTCTCGGTGCTATCGTAGGTGCTCTCATCTCTAAGGATGCCAAGGGCGCAGCTATCGGTGCAGCTGTAGGTACTGCAGTAGGTGCAGGTACAGGTGCAGTCATCGGTAAGAAGATGGACAAGAAGGCTGAGGAGCTCGCAGCTCTTGAGAACGCACAGATCGAGAAGATCACCGACAAGAACGGTCTCGAGGGTATCAAGGTTACCTTCAACAGCGGTATTCTCTTCCCTCTCAACGGTACTTCACTTTCTGACGCTTCAAAGAAGGAGCTCAAGGAGTTCGCACAGAAGATGTCTGACCTTCCTGACACTGACATCACTATCTACGGCCATACCGACAACACCGGTACCGCAGAGGTAAACGAGCGTATCTCACGCCAGAGAGCTGAGGCTGTCCAGGCTTACCTTACAAGCTGTGGCATCGCTTCTTCACGTCTCACCTCACAGGGTCTCTCATTCACCGATCCAGTCGCTGACAACGCAACTGCAGAGGGCCGCGCACAGAACCGTCGCGTAGAGATCTACATCAACGCTAATGAGGCAATGATCCAGGCTGCTGAGAACGGTACTCTCAAGTAACAGTTCCTGCATGGACATATATAAATCGAAAAGCCAGAGTGGGAAACTCTGGCTTTAGTCGTTGAATAGTTTTTAGGTAACGTTTAGGTGCTAACTCTTGTTTAATCTTTCAGTGATACAAAGGTAGTTCAAGCATTTTTATCATGAAAATCTTAAACTATGAAACGCAGTTTTTTCGGTATGAATCGCCTTTTGTGTGAAATTTTACAGAAAAATTGTACATTTGTATTGAAAAACAGGGAACTAGATGTCGGACTTTCCTCTGAATCTGCGGGTTAAATCACAGCTGCGACTCCATATAGACTTCTATATGGTCGCCGTTGTACTTAACTTTATGATCTGGGCGATAATCACCTTCAAGGATTACATCAACTGGCCGTTCGAGCCTATGGTGAATTTCCTTCTGGCCGAAGTCTTCCAGACATTCATAGAAACCGGCATCCTTTTCCTCTTCTCAGTTGCGATCTCTCAGTTGTGCATCCAGATTTTCAAGAGGTTCAACGGACTGGAACTGAGAAGAGTGGCATTTGAGATTGCCTTGCTGTTCTTCATGAACTTCACTGCGGTGTACCTTATGACCGCGCTGTACGTGAAGCTTACCGGACATGTTGATACGCTCTATCGAATCAGGCTCATCGCGATCGACGGAACAGTGATGTCCTTCATGTCCACAGGACTTGTGATCAGTTATCTCTATTCCCTGTGGGAGAAGAAGATCGAGGTAGAGCACATGCTCCAGATCCAGGCGATCGAGGAAAAGAACAGGGCGATCAAGGCAAGACTTGACAAGTTGACCCTTGAGCTTGACCCTCACTATATATTTAACGGATTGAGTACGCTTTCAGGACTTATCACGACAGATCCTTCGACAGCGGATGAGTTCCTTGCAAAGTTCTCAAGCACATTCCGTTATCTTCTTGACAACAGAGACAACTATCTCATGTCCGTCAAGGATGAGTACCGCTTCATGAAGAAGTATGCGGACTTGCTCTGCTACAGGTACGGAAATATCGACCTCAACATCTCTCCGGATATAGCGGAGGTCGGTGGACTTATTCCGACAGCATCCCTGCAGGTGCTTGTCGAGAACGCGATAAAGCACAATGCCCATACATCGGACAGACACCTGGGCATCGACGTATATTTCAACAACGGGTACCTTGCGGTAAGGAATGACATCATTCCTCTGGCATTCGCTCCCGTATCGACCAAGGTCGGCCTGAACAACCTGTCAGAACGCTATTCATATCTGTCAGACAGAACTATCCGCGTGTCAAACGACGGCAAGTCCTATCTGGTTGAACTCCCAGTCCTGCACGACGAGGATATTTTTGATGTAGAAATTTAGGCAGCTATGAAAGTTTTGATTATTGAAGATGAGATTGTTACGGCAACCAGAATGCTGAAACTCACTACCCAGGCTATCCCAGGCGCGGAAATCCTCGGTCCTGTGCCGAGCATCAAGGCGGCAAAGGAGATCCTCCTGGCAAACCCTGATATCAACATGATATTCTCAGACATCCGTCTTGAGGATGGTCTCAGCTTCTCCCTTCTCGACGCGGTAAGCTCTGAGGCGGTCGTAGTGTTCACGACGGCCTATAACGAGTACGCCCTCAAGGCATTCGAGTACAACAGCATCGGCTACATCCTCAAGCCGGTCCAGAAGGAGGACATCGAAGGAGCCCTCGACAAATATCAGAAGAACTTCCTCAAGCCGAACCTTGCCCGACTCCAGCAGATGAGCAAGGAGATGCAGGACAACCGTCCTATGTGGCGCCACAGCATAGTAACGATGATACGTGGCGCGGAGCAGATCGTGCCGGTCACCGACATCTCCTATATCGAAAGCGAGTTCGGCAACACCTACATCTACCTCAGGGACGGGGTCCATGGTACCGTGGACCAGAGCCTTACCAAGCTCTCGACTGAGCTCGACCCTGAGCAGTTCCTCCATGTGTCCAGACAGCACATCGTCTCGCTCAGCAGCATCCGCACCTTCAACAGGGGAGCAGAAGGACGACCTGAGATGTGCATGGAAGGCGGTCGCGCTGAACCTGTGGTCTGCACCAGGATCACCTTCAACAAACTGAAGGACATCATCGAGAAGCACAGTCGCAGCTAAAGGGCTGAATTCCGCGAAATTATGCCTACCTTTGTATATTATGGACTATCTGATAAAGAACGCGTCCGTCATAAATGAAGGTGAGGTCTTCAAGGCGGATGTACTGGTTTCCGGAGGAATTATCTCCAAGATTTCAAAAGAAGGCGGCATAGAGGCCGCAGAAGCTGTCATCATCGATGCGACAGGCAAGTATCTTATGCCTGGAATCATCGATGAGCATGTGCATTTCCGTGAGCCGGGCCTTACCCACAAGGCGGACATATATACCGAAAGCCGTGCTGCCGTCGCAGGCGGCGTGACTTCATACATGGAGATGCCGAACACCTCTCCTCTCACCGTGACTCAGGATCTGCTTCAGCAGAAATTCGACCTTGCCGCAGAGAAATCCCTCGCAAACTACTCGTTCTATATCGGAGCCACCAACGACAATCTCTCTGAGCTGCTCCGTACCGACTTCGACAATGTCTGCGGAATCAAGCTTTTCATGGGATCCAGCACAGGAAACATGCTCATGGACGGAGAAAGCGAGCTTGAGACCCTTTTCAGGGAGGCTCCGTGCCTGATCGCCGCCCATTGCGAGGACGAGACAATCATCAAGGAGAACACAGCGCGCTACAAGGCCATGGCGGAGCGCGGAGAGATAGTCGCAGACGCTACGATACACCCTTCTGTACGTACTTCAGAGGCCTGCTACAAGTCTTCTGCACGGGCCGTGGAGCTCGCCGCAAGGACAGGCGCACGCCTCCATATCATGCATATCTCGACAGCCGCCGAGCTGTCGCTCTTCCGCAGCGACCTGCCTCTTTCAGAGAAAAAGATTACGGCGGAGACCTGCCCTCACTATCTCTGTCTTGACGAGAGCGACTATCAGACCATGGGCTATGCCGTCAAGTGCAACCCTGCGGTCAAGTCCGCCGAGGACCGCGCCGCCTTGCTTGCAGCTCTCCGTACAGGCGTGATAGATACTATCGGAACCGACCATGCTCCGCATCTCAAGGAAGAGAAGTTCACAGCTGACTATTTCTCAAGCAGATCCGGTTTCCCTTCGATCCAGCACAGCCTTGACCTGATGGTCGGCGTCTCGGACGGAGGCTGGCTCCCGCTGCCTGAGATGGTCCGTCTGATGTGCCACAATCCGGCGCTTCTGTACGGAGTCGACCGCCGAGGCTTCATCCGCGAGGGATACCATGCTGACCTTGCCCTCTTCGACAAGGACTGCAGGATAGTGCTTTCCGACGCAGGCGAGTTCAGCAAGTGCGGCTGGACACCTTACGCCGGACACACAGTCTCTTCCCGCGTCACCCATACCTTCGTGAATGGAAACCTTGTCTATGAGAACGGTACTTTCCACGAAGAATCAAGAGGCGAGCGCCTGAAGTTCAACGGAAGGAGATAGTCTGGATGAAATACTGGAAATCAGATCTGGCATTCACGCTTTTCTGCACCCTTGTGCTCGGCATCTTCAAGGGTGGGCTGCTCTATCATATGGAGCAGTTCTCGCTCTTCCCTCACAGCCGCGAGTTCTTCGTAGGGTGCATGGAACAGCCAGGAGGACTGCTGCAGTATGCGGGTGCGTTCCTGACGCAGTTCTGCCACTTCCCATGGGTCGGGGCCGTCCTTGTCGCCGTCCTGCTCTGCTCTCTCGCGGCACTCTCGCGCAAGGCATGCCGTCTGGAGGCCTCATGGGCCCTTGCCTATATCCCGTCCCTCGCGCTCCTGCTTTTCATCACCAGGCTTGACTATTCGGTCTATCTGATGATGACCTACGGCTTGCTGTTCTCCCAGATCCTGGGGCTTATCTGTGCAATGTCCCTGCTCCTTGCGTACAGGAAGTGGGCAGAAGGGACCAGGTCCGCACTGGCCGCAGTCGGTCTTGTCCCGGTCATTTTCTATCCTCTGCTCGGTGCGTATGCCTTCGTCGCGGCCATGATGATGGCCCTTTCGTCGAAGGACAGGAAGGCCATGGGGCTCGGTACCATGGTCATATCCACCCTTGCAGTCATTCTGTTCTGTTCGTATGTCCCCGGCGTCTATGAGAGGCTTCATAGGAGGTACCTCTGTCTCGCGGGCTTCCCATATCTTGATTTTGAGTCCAATCTGGCCGCCCTTGTCCCGGTGGGAATGGCTCTCGTGCTGTCCATGGCCCTGCCGTTTGCCGGCAGGTTGCCGCTGAAGCCGTCCGTGGCGGGATTGGCGCTGGCAACCGCTCTCGTAGCCGGCCTTACAAACTGGGACGGAAACTTCAAGGCGGTGCTCGCGATGGAGAAGGCGTGCATGGACCAGGACTGGGACAGAGTGCTCAGTATAGCAAGGAAACACGACAACCCGACCAGGGTGCAGGTGCTCTACAGGAATATCGCCCTCTACCAGAAGGGCAGGCTGACCGAGGATATGTTCACCTATCCCGACGGCGCCGAGCCTTTCCACACAGGTGCGCAGTTCCAGCTTTCGTACGTATGTGCAGTACCTGCCCTTCACCATTGCGGAATGCTCAACAGCAGCGACAGGATCGCCATCGAGATATCGTCGACCTATACCCAGAACATCTATTTCTTCAAGTATCAGGCGAAGAACGCGCTTGCAAGGGGTGAGTACGACCTCGCGCGCAGATATATAGGGATGGTGTCGCGCAACTGGTTCCAGGGCGCATGGGTGAAGAGGTATATGTCGCTTGTGGACAATCCTCAGGCGATACTGACGGACCCCGAATTCGCTCCGACCCTTGCCCTTACCCATGTGAATTCCGATACTTTCGACAAGGTCGAGCCTCTGGAGGTGATGATTTTCAGGCGCTTCTCTGACCAGGACTATGTCAATGAACAGATCTACGAATGGCAGATGGCCTGCTACATGACGTGGAAGGACCCTTCCAATGTCATGTACTGTTTCTTCCAGCGCGCTTCGTTGCTGCCTGGCTCGCATGTCACTGAGGGCATCGCCGAGGCGGCGGTGCTGTTCGCCAACACTTCGGGAGATCCTTCCATGGTCCAGAGAGTCGTCGGGATCATGCCTGAGCACCAGGCGACGTTCAAGCGTTTCGGCAATTTCAACAATGCCATGAACGCGGTCAGGAACCCTAAGGAAGAGGGTGTCATGGAGAAATTCGAATCGAGGTTCGGAAGGAACTATTGGTTCTATTCAGTTTTCAATGAAATGCAGGCCTTATGATGAAGAAGATATCTATACTGGCTCTGATCGCGGGGATTGCCGTTTCCTGCACCGGTACGGCATATAAAGCCGCGCAGAAGTCTTCAAAGGCGGCCGAGATATATCCTGACTACGCCGGGACGGTCGTTCCGGTCAATATCGCCCCGTTGAATTTCGATATCATGGATGGTGCCAAGGCCAGTGTGGTCGAGATTTCCGGAAAGTCGGGTACCATGGTCCTGAAGGGCCCGCAGGTAAGGTTCCCTCTCAGGAAATGGAAGAGGCTCCTGGCGGAGAACGCGGGAGGAGAGATAGGCGTCAAGGTCTATCTCAAGGACAATGGCGGGTGGACCGCGTGCGAGCCGTTCAATATCACTGTCGCCCGGGAGGAGATCGACAGCTACCTCACCTACAGGCTCATCGATCCTGGCTACTCGAGCTACGGATTCCTGACCCTCAGGCAGCGCGACATCAGTTCTTTCAAAGAGAGAGACCTCTACAACAACAATCTGATAAAGGGAAGGATGGAGGGCCAGTGCATCAACTGCCACTCGTTCCAGAACTACAGGACGGACAATTTCCAGTTCCATGCCCGCAATACCGAGGCCGGCACGATGGTCTTCACCGGCAAGGATGGCAAGAGGCTTGACTTCAAGACGGGCGACCTGCTTTCCGGCGCGGTCTATCCTTCATGGCATCCTCAGCAGAATCTCATCGCATATTCGGTCAATTCGACCCTGCAGCTTTTCTACTCCCACGGAGTCCAGAGAGCGGAGATCTTCGACGGGGCGTCGGACCTTGTACTCTATGATGTCGACACAGATGAGGTCAGCTATATCGTCCATGACAGCCTCCGTCTCGAGACATTCCCATATTGGTCTGCCGACGGCAGGACCCTTTACTATGCCGGCGCCTACCTCCCTGATTTCGGAGCGGACGCGTCTTCGGAGATCAAGCTGATGACGGACAAGGTCAGATACAACATCTGGTCGATCCCGTTCAACCCTTCGGACAGGACCTTCGGCACCCCTGAACTTGTCTTCGATGCCGTTTCCGACAGCCTCAGCGCCGTCACCCCAAGGCCTTCCCCGGACGGAAGGTACCTTCTCAGCGGTGTCGGGGACCATGGTAACTTCCACATCTGGAACGAAAAGGCAGATATCTATCTGACTGACCTTCAGACCGGCGAGACACGCCCTCTGGATGAGATCAACTCAGACAGGGCGGACAGCTTCAAGTCATGGTCTTCGGATTCAAGGTGGATCGCGTTCACCTCGAGGAGAGAAGACGGTAACTATTCAAGGATCTACATCGCATATTTCGGCGAGGACGGAAAGGCCTGCAAGCCGTTCCTTCTTCCTCAGAAGGACCCTATGCACAACAAGAGGCTGTTCCGTTCGTACAATGTCCCGGAGTTTACCATAGAGAAAGTGAAGTGGACTCCTAAGCAGATTGAGAAAATTGTACTTTCCGAACCAGGTAAGACCCATCAGATTTAAGCGGAAATTATTATATTTGTTATTGAATACTAATCACATAAAAAGGTCAATCATGAAAAAGTTTCTTCTCCCCATCATGTCTTTCATGATGTTCACAGCCGTCTCAGTGTCGGCTCAGCAGCAGAGACCCGCAACAGTACCGTCTTATTCTGCCACAAAAGAGGATTTCAAGCCTAATCTCACAAATCAGCCAGGCAAGCAGTATCCTATGGTCAACTCAGAGGGTGCAGTCCGTGTACAGCTCCGCGCTCCAGGTGCTACATCAGTCCAGCTTGATCTGGGTCGTCGCTATGAGATGACCAAGGATGAGAACGGCGTATGGACAGGTACATCGGCTCCTCAGGATGTAGGTTTCCACTACTATCAGATCATCGTGGACGGCACACCTATGCCTGATCCAGGTACCGTTTCGTTCTTCGGTGCAGGCCGTTGGGGCAGCGGAATCGAGATCCCATCAGCAGATATGGATTTCTGGCAGGTAAAGGACGTACCTCAGGGCTCAGTCGTAGAGAAATACTACTGGTCAAAGGCTACCGAGAGCATGCGTCACTGCTATGTATATCTTCCTAACGAGTACGACAAGAACCCTAAGAAGAAGTATCCTGTCCTCTACCTCCAGCACGGTAATGCAGAGAATGAGTACGGTTGGGCAGTACAGGGCCACACCGCTCAGATCATGGACAACCTGATCGCTCAGAAGAAGGCAGTTCCTTTCATCATCGTCATGGACTATGGCCAGGGTCAGAACATTCCTCTCAAGGGCAAGTATGCTCCAGCTGAGGGTTCAGCTGCAAATGACGCATTCCAGGTCGTTCTCCTCAACGACATCATCCCTATGGTAGAGAAGGAATTCCGTGTATATACCGATGCCGCACACCGCGGTCTGGCAGGTCTTTCTATGGGTGGCGGCCAGACAGGCCGAATCGTCCTTGCAAACCCTACAATGTTCGGTTACATCGGAATGTTCAGCGGCGGCAGCATGACAGTCGAGGCTTTCCAGGAGGCAAAGGGTCTCGAGAAGACAGCAAAGCTCATCTTCATGAGCACAGGAAGCAAGGAGAACCGTCCTGCAGTCGAGCAGGCAGAGGCTCTCAGAAAGATCGGTGTAAATGCAGTAAGCTATGTGTCAGAGGGCACAGCCCACGAGTGGCATACATGGCGCCGCAGCCTCTACGAGTTCGCACAGAAGGCGTTCAAGTAGTCGATATCTCGATCTAATATACTGAGAGTCAGCGCATTGATAAAAATGCCTTCGGCTTTTTGACCGAAGGCGTTTTTCGTAAAAGCCTGACTGACAGGCATTTATGGCGTGCAGATTTTTTTTGAAAATTTTTTGAAGTATTTTGCCATCTTCTGCATTTAATAAAGCAGAAACAGACAATTACAAACTGATTAAATGGTAAAAAAGATGAGAGGCAGATCATTTCTATTCACTGTTGTCATGGCTGTAGTCGCTTTCACTTCGTGCGATGACAGGTTCCTTATTGACGATATCAAGAAAACTCCGAAGAAGAGGGCAGACATTGTCCTCACAAAGTCGCAGAAAGAGATCGTTCCTGCGACCAGACAGTTCACTTTCGACATGGTGAGAAGAGTCGTGGCACAGGACAGGAACAATGTATTCGTCTCTCCTTTCAGCCTTCAGGCTGTACTTGCCATGGCATCGGTAGGTGCGACGGGCCAGACTCAGGAAGAGATAAACGCTGCCATAGGCCTGGATGCCTTTTCGACTTCGGATGTGGCTTCGTTCTACAAGACTCTGGTGCCGGCGTTGATCAATGTCGACAATACTGTTGACCTGGCGATAGCCAATTCGGTATGGGCTAGGGAGAGTGCCGGAATGAAGCGTTCCTACAAGACTGTGCTGGAGGATGATTTCCACGCGTCGGCCCACTCTCTTGACAAAGATTCCCAGTCGGCGATCAACAAATGGGTCAACAAGTCGACCAAGGGTATGATAAAGCAGCTCGACGTGGATCTGTCCCAGGCAGAGATACTGCTTCTCAATGCTATGTACTTCAAGGGTATGTGGACTGATCCTTTCGAGAAGGAGTCCAGCCGTATGGATACCTTCGTGGACTATGATGGAAATCAAAGGCAGGTGATGTTCATGCATATGAGCAAGCGCATGCGATATTACTATGGCGATGTGGCGTCCGCTGTCAGTCTTCCTTATGGAAACGGAGCGTATCGTATGACCATAGTCATTCCTACGGATGAGAAATCGACCATCGATGATGTCCTGGAGATTCTTGACGAGGATATATGGACCGGTATGGTCGATTCGCCGACCTCTGGTACCGTCTC
This sequence comes from Bacteroidales bacterium, assembly GCA_024402135.1. Lineage (GTDB taxonomy): Bacteria > Bacteroidota > Bacteroidia > Bacteroidales > UBA932 > Cryptobacteroides. Next base: position 14,478 of record JAKSJN010000024.1, on the reverse strand, counting down.
GCTTTCGATGCCACGTTTTGAGAGTGAGTATTCGGTCAGCATGAATGATGCTCTCAAGGCAATGGGTATCAGTCGTGCGTTTACTGACGAGGCCGAGTTCGGAGAAATGGCTGAAAAGCCTCTCAAGATCAGCGAAGTCGGCCAGAAGACAAAGATCAAGGTTGATGAGAAAGGTACCGAGGCCTCTGTCGTCACTCATATCGCCATGGGTGCCACATCTGCGGGTCCTGAACCTGATCAGTTTGTCTTCAAGGTGGATACTCCTTTCTTCTACGCTATCAGCGAGCTGAGTACCGGTACTATCCTCTTTGCAGGTGTACAGAAATGGATGTAGTCATGAAACGCTTTCTTTCTGTCGTTGCTGGCTTGCTGCTTTTATGCGCATCAATGGCCGCCCAGACACACGAGGCCCATCTCGGAGGCGGTCTTTCCATGTACAATGTCCTTGGTGTGGCGCTTCAGGACGGGCTTGAGTCAACCGGTCCTGCCGTAAATGTCGGCTATAAATATCTGAAACCGGTCAAAGGTGGCCTGCAGTGGTATATCGGCGCGGATGTGTACGGACGCAGCATACGCTTTGAGAAACCATGGTACGTCGGAGTCAACACCCAGAAGGCCAATGTCGGTTACCTTGTCAATATTCCTGTAGAGGCCGGTCTCCGCTACGGATTTCCTTTGTCAGGCAAGTTTTCCGCCTATGCGGATCTAGGACTTGGACTGAACATGGACCTGGGTCATGGTACCCAGTGGGAAGGCCATGCCTTGGTCGACTATTATCCAAACAACGGGCAGCCTATCGAGAAGGACTACCAGAATATGAGTTTCGGGAAAGGATTCAGAGTCGAGAACTCTTTCTCCAGCTTTCTTTCCCTCATACATGATTTCCCGTCGACTTTTTCAACCTGTTTCACATTTGAACTGGGTGCAGTCTATGGAAATCATTGGAGCCTGGGCCTGAGCTACGCAAATTTCGGCCTTGTTGAAGTCGAGAGATATCAGAATCTGTTTGCTTCCAACTCTGGAGAGATGCCTGAGATGATGGCTTCCAGTGCTTCCGGAAGAGGTACCATGGTCCTCAGCTCACTTTCGTTGAGGGTTGGCTATCTTTTTTAGATGAATTTATCCGTATCTTTGTGCCAATGTCGGACCAATATCAGATAGAGAGCAGTTTCCGGCTCTGGTACAAGCCTCTTTGCTTATACGCGCTTCACTACCTAGGCAGCATCGATGAATCAGAAGATGTCGTCCAGGATGTCTTCTGTACCCTCATGCAGAAGGCCCAGGCAGGTGGATATGTGCAGGTCTCCAAGGCCTATCTATATACAAGTGTAAGGAACAGATGCCTCGACATACTCAAGAGCAGCCATACCAGGGACACCGTCAACTCCCTTGACGGGACTGACGGCATTGCCGAGGAAGACATGGATCTGGCCGACAGATCTGTCGATGAGGCACGCATGTGGACCGCGATCGATTCTCTTCCGAAGAAGTGCAGGAGGATCCTTCTCATGAACAAGGTCCAGGGAATGAAATATTCCGAGATCGCCGATGAACTGGGTATTTCCGAGAACACAGTCCGCAACCAGATGGCCAAGGCCTTGAAGACGATAAAGGACGGTGTCAGGAAGGTTGTGGTCTTCCTTCTGTCGCTGTAAAAATATTTCATTTTTCCATAGTAGTTTTCTTCTGGCCTCTCGTCTAATGTGTGTATGAACACAATCAAAAGAATGATCAGGAATGCCGGGACGATAGTCCTCGCCCTGATCCTGCTGGGCTCGACAGCCTATGCGCAGAAAAAAGCAAATACGCAGCAGATGACGAGGAAGGACTGCGTGGAAGCCGTGTCGAAGGCTTTCAACGTCAAGTTCGTCTACGATGCCGGCATCTCGCTCGACGACATATATACTGGAATGAGCCTTGGACGCGTGACCGACAAGAGACCGGGCGCAGAGGCTATATCTCTCGAGCAGTGTCTCGACAGGCTGTTCGAGAACAGCGGCATCGTATGGTCCCGCAAGGGCAAGCACATCGTACTGAAGAAAGGAAACTCACGCCCGGTATATAGAGAAGCACCGGCACAGGAGATATCGATAATCTATGCCGGCGGAGACTATGACCACGACGCCGACACCCTCAGCGCCTCAAGCGTCAGCACCGACAGGATGAGGATGGCCAACCGCACACAGACCGGCCTCACGAAGCTCGACGCCTCCAAGATCAACAGCGGCTTTGCCATCTTCAACAGCCCGGACGTCATCAAGACGATCCAGCGCCTTCCCGGCGTATCATCCGGCACCGAGCTCCTTTCGGGGCTCTATGTCCATGGTGGAACGGGCTCCGACAATCTCTATCTGCTTGACGGGGTTCCTCTCTACTCGACCAGCCATCTCGTTGGTCTCTTCTCATCTTTCAACTCGGATGTAGTCGAGGATGTGGATTTCTACAAGAGCGGTTTCCCTGCAAGATACGGCGGAAGACTCTCATCCGTGGTGGATGTGAACACGCGCGAAGGAAACATGTACGAATGGCACGGCAACTTCTCCATAGGCCTTATCGACGGCAGGTTCCAGATCGACGGTCCGATCGTTAAAGGCAAGACCTCGCTCAACTTCGGCCTTCGCCGCACATGGCTGGACGTGCTCACTGTCCCGGGTCTCATGGTAGCCAACAAATACGCCCGCAAGGAGGGTGAGAAATACTTCGGCCACTATGCATTCTGGGACATGAACCTCGGAATCACCCACATCCTCTCCGACAAGGACAAGCTCCAGTTTACCTTCTTCAACGGAATGGACAATCTCCGCGGAGGCTACGAAAGCTACCTTTCCACACACTACGACGAGTCCACTCATACGCATACATTCGACTACAGCAAGCGTGAGGACAATTTCGACGTAGGCCTCGGCTGGGGATCGACGACCGCAGGCGTCACCTGGAGCCATCTTTTCTCGGATGAACTGACCATGAGGACCCGCCTCAGCTATGCCCGCAGCGACAACAGGACGAAATTCAGCGTCAGCGAGTGGGACTGGAGCAACAAGGACGTCCAGCCTATAGTGCTTGAGGAAGGAGCATACTCAAAGGAGGACAACAGGTCCAAGGTCCATGACATGATCCTTCGCAGCGATTTCGACTGGACTCCGTCGGACGTCCACCACCTCAGGTTCGGAGCCTCTTTCCAGCACCATATCTACAATCCTGACAGGATGGCGCATTACTGGGTAGAAAGTCCTGACACGACAATCGCCCTGGTCGATACAAAGACTGCGCAGAAATATACAGGCGAAGAAGCCGCACTCTACATAGAAGACGAAATCTCGATAGGAGACAAGCTCATCATTGCTCCCGGCCTCAGGTATTCTATCTTCAATGTCGGAAAGAAGACCTACCATTCACCGGAGCCTAGGCTTGCCATGAGATATGACGTGGGCCGCAACGTCGCCCTCAAGTTCTCATATACGGACATGCGGCAGTACGTCCACCTTATCCAGACCTTGTATCTCGACCTTCCGACCTCGAGCTGGCTGCCATGTACCGAAAACATGAAGCCTATGCACTCAAGCCAGATCGCGGGCGGCGTCTATGCAAGGCTTCCTCATGACCTCCATCTTGAGGTGGAGGGATTCTGGAAGAGCCTGGACCATATCTATGAATACAACGGTCCTTTCACCCTCTATCCTCCTATCGAGAAATGGGAGTCGTCTTTCTCGGAAGGAAGGGGGCGCGCATATGGTGCGGAAGTGGCCTTCGGATGGACGAAGGAAAACACGGACATCAACCTCTCGTATACTCTGTCATGGTCCAAGAGGAACTTTCCGGACTTCTTCCATACATGGTACTACGACAGGAACGACTACCGCAACATGCTTAACGTCACAGCGACCCATCGGTTCTCCAACAGGTTCGAACTCTATGGCGGATTCACCTATAGGACCGGCAGCAGGCTTACGCTCGAAGATCAGGGAATCGATCCGTCCAGGGATCAGTACGACATGGATAATCATCAATACAGGGACGAGTATTCATATATAAAGATATTTACATCGCCTAACAATCTGAGGATGCCGTCATACCACAGGCTGGACCTTGGCATGAACTTCAAGAAACTGACCAGAAGAGGCAATGAAAGGACATGGAACTTCAGCGTCTACAACGCCTACTGCCACCTCAATCCAATCTATGCCGAAGTCGGCAGAGACGAAGAAGGCAACTACAAGGGCCGCGCATACGGAGCCATCCCTATCATCCCTACATTCAGCTACCAGCTTAAATTCTAAGAGACAATGAAGAGATTTATATATATGCTGACAGCCATCCTGGCAATCAGCTCATGCGAATACGAATTCGAGATCGAAGGACAGATGTCCGACAGCCAGACCTACATAAGGTTCGTGCCGTCGAACGAATCGGACACCACATTCTTTTTCATCCAGGCGACCACTCCGCTCAAGGATGCCAACAATCCTTCCCGTACTGAAGGAGAAAGTGTCAAGGTGCTTGTCAACGGCACTGCAATCAATCTGGAAAAGCAGGAAGACGTAGGAGGAGAATTCAGCAGCAAGGTCTATGCAACGACCCACAAGTTCAACCCGGGCGACAAGATCGAGCTTGAGGCAAGCATCCCGGGCAGGAAGACCGCCACTGCATCCACCTCAGTTCCGCAGGAATTCCCTCAGCCGAAATGGTCATACAAGATAGACAGGGGAAACGGCGGCTATGTTTATGACAAAGGAGTCTGCTTCGACATTGAATATGACAACGCCCTGGGCAATTCAGGAAGATATGCCGTGGCAGTCCTTGAGGAGAGGTCATATCAACAAGACGAATGGTATGGAAACAATGTGACAGGAGAGTATGGATGGACAGAACATAATCCTCTGGTAGGCGTGAATGACTGCAGTTGGTACATGCCTGTCGACAACACGCTCTCCACTCTCGGACAGGAACCGCTGATCTTCCGCCCAGCCAGACTGAACTGGGACAACAGGAGCTGGAATCATGGCGATGACTGGTACACAAGTCCTAGCTTCTACGATGCAATGGCATGGACCGACATCCCGGAAAAAACAGGAGGAAAGGGCACTTATCAGGTCTATGTAAGGTATAACAAGGACAGTGTGGATGAATCATATCCAAATCCGGAAAATTGGGACCCGGATGTACCTACAGAGGGGTACGGTTACAGAACCACCAGATCATATAGATACAAACTCGTGTTCTACAGCTTCGACGAGGCCAGCTACGACTACCAGAAAGCCCAGGAGAATAACAGCGGCTCAGTCCTCGCCGGTATCGGCCTCGCTCCTGCATCGATGACCTATACGAATATCAGGAACGGCGTCGGTGTCTGCGGAGCATACACGGTAAGCGAGACAGATTGGTTCAAGATAACAGAATAAGCTGAAGGACTATGGACAGAAAAGACATGCTTGATTTCGTTCTCAGACACTACAGGGAGAACGCACTGGATGCAGAGAAAGCGCTCAAGGCTGTGAAGAAAAGGGCCAGAGTGCCGCTGCTGGACTGGAGGATGGTGGCCGGAGTGGCAGCTGCCATGGTCCTTGTGGCCGGCCTGGCCTTCTTGGGCCGTAGCAACTCGATGACGACCCTCATGGCCTACGACCAGACCAGGGAGATTCAGCTGCCTGACGGTTCGATGGTGTCGCTCGCTCCCGGCTCGGAGCTGACCTTCAACCAGAAGAGGCTCTCGGGCGATGGAAAGCGCAAGGTCCGTCTTGAGGGCAAGGCCTTCTTCGATGTCGAGCATGTCGAGACAAGACCGTTCGAGATCTGTACCCCTGGCGGATTCGTCAGGGTGCTCGGAACCAAGTTCCAGGTCGATGACAACAAGCATGAAGTCTATGTCCTGAGCGGCAAGGTATTCTTCGCCAAGAGTGAAGGAGATGAGGGAGTGGTCCTTACCAACGGAATGAGCGCGTCTCTCGTGGACGGTGCAGCCCTGCCTGTGGTCGACGAGGCAGCCACCGGCAACCAGATCGCCTGGAAGCGCGGCACTTTCATCTACGACGGTCAGCCGCTCTCCCTCGCCATCGAGGAGCTTGAGGAGTACTACGGCAAGGAGATCGAGGTCGATGACATGGGCAATGACATCTCCGATGCAAGGATAGTCGGTTCATTCGACGTCGATTCCCCTAAGGATGTCCTCTCGGCCATCTCCGACGCTTTCGACATCAGGTTGAGGTTCATTTTCTCCAAAAATTAATGACGCATTTTGCTTTGTTCTGCATTTATAGGGCAAAATCAAAAACAGTCATGAAACTTAGAAGATTATTTGCGATTATCGGTATAGCCCTTTCATGTGCGCTGTTTACTTCATGTGCTAAGGAAGAGAGTTCATCGAAATATGAATCAGTGCTGTGGATAGGAAACTATCCGACACAGACGCAGAACAACGACACCAAGGAGATGGAAGAGCACACTGCCTGTATCTCACTTCAGTTCGCCCGTTCAGGCCTGGAATGCATTGTTGAAAGAGGCATTGTCGGTATGTATAGCATCAACAGGATCATCTATGAAGTAAAGTGGTACTCAAAGAATACTTTTACTCTGTGTGAGACCCAGGGCGGGCAGACCATCCAGTATTACAGTGGAACAATCAAGGGAAATAAGATGTCCTTCGAGTTCCTGAGCTGCGATAAGGTTGAAAGGACGATTGAACTGGAGAAGGTTGAACTTAACTAATTGAATATATATAATGCAACCAAGGCAATCTTCGCCCCACTTTATGGCCAGCTGTAACAGAAGTTGGAAGTTCAATGGTACCAGACATGAAGGGAATATCTTTACCTTTGTAGTGTCAAAGTAAAAACGGAGAGTGTATCAAGGACTGGATGAACAGAGTCTGGCCAGACTTTGTTCGGAGAATGACAGGCGTGCGCAAGAGGAACTGTATACAAGGTATGCGGGAAGGCTCTTCACACTCTGTCTCCGCTACTCGGACAGCCGGGATGAAGCCAAGGACCTGGTACACGATTCAATGCTAAAGGCTCTCGAGAAGATTTCCTCATTCACATACAGAGGCAGCGGTTCGCTTTATGCCTGGATCAGCCGGATTGCCATCAATATGGCTTTGGCTCAGATAAGTCGGTACAAGTTTCGTTTCAGCAGATTGACGTCATCGGTCTCAGAAGAGCTGCCTGATCCAACAGAAGCCGAGTTTGCAAGGATTCCTCAAGAGAAACTGCTGGAGTTCATCTCCGGGCTGCCGGACACTCAGCGGGCGATTTTCAACCTCTTCTGTATGGACGGATACTCGCACAAGGAGATTGCAGATATGCTCGGAATAAGCGAGAGAGGCTCGACAAGCATGCTGGTGAAGGCAAAGTACACACTGAGAAAGCAAATCAACGATTATATCAAGAACTCGGAATAAAATGAAACAACTGGAAGACAGAATCAAGGACAGACTGGAAGGCTTTGAAAGCAGCCTCCCGGAGGGTGACCTTGCCGAGTTCAAGGCATTGCTTGATGCCTCAGTCACGGCTGGCAAGAAGCGGAGTCCTGCTTATCTCGCTTGGTTTGCACCGGTAGCAGTAGCCGCCGGTCTGGCACTGTTCTTCGTGTTTGGACATGGCCCGCAGCAGGAGATGGTCAAGGTTGTTGATGGCGGCTCGTTGGTGGCTGACGTTGTTGAAGCACAGCCGGAAATTGCCACTGTCCAGACATATCCGTCTACTTCAAGAAAAACAATTCACCATGATGCTACAGTGGAAGTGAAAGAGAAGTCCGAGAACCGTGATTCAACTTCTGGCGTTTCTGGGCGAAGTGAATCTGAAAATCCTGGAAGCAATCAACAGACTGTCCCTGCCGAACAGAATGATGAGCCGAAGCGGAATAATGATGGCACATCGTTAGGTAGCAGTTCAGGTTATTCTCCATTCGTACCATCAGCCGGCAATAGCCGGAAACCAGTCAGCGTGAAAGTAGGTAAGGCTGCTGCAGGTGTCATCGGCGGCTCCGGCATCACCGCACTTGCTGGCGTGCTGCCGGGCTTGGTTATGAAAAGTGATTTCGGACAAATGGATAGCGAGATCGTCAATCCTGGAGATATCATGATGGACCCTGAACCTCCGGTTGATAAGCGGACGTGGAACGATATCTATCACATGCCACTTCGTACAGGAATCTCAGTACGCATCCCGTTAACTGATAGATGGTCGATCACGACTGGCCTTGACTATTCATGGTATGCATCGGAAATTGAGTACTCCCTTTCTGGCGTTCATAAGCAGAGCGCACATTATCTGGGAATGCCTTTGCGAGCCGACCTCACAATTGCAAGAAACAGATGGGTGGACGTCTACCTGGGAGCAGGAGGTTCGATGGATTTCTGCGTTGCGGCTTTTGACCAAGGGCAGAAGATAGCAAGGGACGGCGTTGGCTTCTCACTGATCGGATCCGGCGGCATCCAGTTCAACATAAGTAAGAATCTAGGTCTGTTCCTCGATCCCACTTTGTCATGTGACCTGACTTCCGGTAATAGGACGCTGGATACTTACAGGAGTGAGCATTCCGTCATGTTAGAGGTGTCAACCGGATTGAGGATTACTGTACCAACTAAAAAGAAATAGTATATGAAACGTATATTTATCATCCTTTTCGCCGTACTTTGTTCGGCATCTCTTAATGCTCAGCAGAGTAAAGAGTCCATTGCTTATATCAATGGCGGTGCATATTTGGGTTCACATAATAATCTTGGAGCCTATATGGGCTTGGAGTATGACCGTCAGCTCAAGGGAAACTGGTATTGGGGAGCAAGAATCAGCGGAACATATTATCTCGGAAGCCCTATGTCATATGATGCGCAGCCCGGAATGAATCCATATAATAACACCATTGACCAGAACATCTATAAGGCAGATGCCATGATGTATTACAGGATTCCAATCGTCAAAGATGTTGTAAAGTTGAGAGCTGGTGCTGGTATTGGGCTTGGATACCATGACATCTTTGACAGGAAGTATACTGAGAAAGACAAGGTCATTCCTTACTTGAATGCCAGTCTCAACTGGATTGTAAGGTGCGGAAAGCATCTGGAATTTGTCTTCAGCCCAGCACTCGTCATCTGCCCTTCCGAGTTTGACTGGTCATTCGTGCAGCTTGGTGGCGACACGGATATCAACCCTTGGCTCACGAATTTCTATGGGCTGTCATTAGGTATAGGCTATCACTTTTAAACATATTCCAGTTTGACTGAAAAATGAGAAGATTCTTGTTAATACTGATTGTAGCCTTTTGTTCCATATCATCGTTTGCTCAGAATCAATACGAGTATTACGACATGGAAGGCAACTATCACACTCAATGGTTTCCAGGAAGTTTCAATATCAAATACTATGACCAAGATGTGACGTGGAGGGAGCATCCTGGAGCGAAGTTCAACATCTATTTGAATCCTCTTGGTATGGTCGCCGGTGTAGACTGGGGAGGTCCTTCAGTAGAAGCTGTTGTTGGTGTGAGATTCAACAAGTACTTTTTTCTTGGAGCAGAAACCGGATTTGATTCTTTTGGCAGACAGGACCAGTTAGAAGGATCATACAGGGTTAAGCATGAAGCTTTCGTCCCAGTAGCATTGAATGCAAAAGGCTTGCTGCCCTATGGTAAAAGATGTTGTCCTTTTGTAGAAGGATCGCTTGGAGGCTATCTCGGTGTTCTGGACCTTCACTCAAATGGGCTGTACGTCAAGTCTGGATTAGGTTTTGAGTTCAATAGGTTAGTAATATCCGCTGGTTATACAGGACTCCATGTTAACGGATATTTTCGCAATCTTGGATATTTGAGATTCGGATTCCGAATAGGACGATAAATATCTCAAATCCCCACTTAGCTAATAGAATAATGGCATCTGGTCTCGCAATAGGTCAGATGCCATATCTTTTTTGGCCATATGCACTTCGGCATCCATGCTTTTTTTGCATTTTCTTCTGCAGTATTTCCTATACATAAGCATTTAATATTCAGGAAGTGTCATTATATTTGTAGTCAACATGATTAACAGGATGAACAGGATTAACAGGATGAACAGGATGCTGCCATCAATGGCTTTGCTGTGTTCCGTTCTCTTCATGCTATCCGTCAACGGGGCTCACGCGCAGAACCCTGTCTACGCCAACGGCAGCTACGATGCCGCTGCGGACACACTGAACGCCGCCAAGGTGACGACTGACAGAATCCGTCAGATTTCCCGCACACAGACAGGCCTCACAAGACTGGACGCGTCAAAGATCAACAGCGGCTTCGCTCTCTTCAACTCCCCAGACGTCATCAAGACAATCCAGCGCCTCCCAGGCGTCGCTTCAGGAACTGAACTCCTCAGCGGGCTTTATGTCCACGGAGGAACAGGATCCGACAACCTCTACCTCCTCGATGGGATGCCGCTCTACTCCACCAGCCATCTCATCGGTCTCTTCTCGTCTTTCAACTCAGACGTAATAGAGGATGTAGATTTCTACAAGAGCGGATTCCCGGCCAGATACGGAGGAAGACTCTCTTCGGTCGTAGACGTAAACACCCGCGAGGGTGACATGTATGAATGGCATGGAACCTTCTCACTTGGACTGATCGACGGCCGTTTCCAGATCGAAGGTCCTATCGTCAAAGGGAAGACTTCCATGAACTTCGGAATCAGGAGGACATGGCTTGATTCCATCACATCCCCCGCCCTCGCGATCAGCAACAGGAAAAGTATGCGCAAGGACGGAGAATTCTCGCGCGGACACTACGCATTCTGGGACATGAACCTTGGCATCACCCATCTTATCTCCGACTCGGACAAGATAAGATTCAGTTTCTTCAACGGGATGGACAAGTTGCGCGGAGGTTCGGACAAGTACTACGGAGAAAAAGATACGAAGACGCAAGAGACCACATACTATAAAGACAGGATGGGTAGCCAGATGGACATAGACCTGGGATGGGGATCGACCACAGCCGGGCTGACCTGGGACCATGTCGCTTCCGACCAGCTGTCCGTCAGGACACGTGCGTCCTACGCCCTGAGCAATAACAGGATCAAGATGAAGGTAGGGCAATGGGGATGGGGATCGACCGTGGAAGAGGATCCCGAGAACAAGAACTGGGCAGCCAGCATCCTGACTGAGAACAACCGTTCAAAGGTCCATGACTTCAGTCTCCGCTCAGACTTCGACTGGATTCCATCCGAAAGCCACCGCATACGTTTCGGGGCGTCTCTCCAGCACCACATCTACGATGCGGCAAGAAAGGCATTGTACTGGGATGAGAAGCAGGGGGCCAAGACAATCGGCACTGACGTAGACAACGTACAGAGCTTCAAGGCCGAGGAAGCGGCGCTTTACATCGAGGACGAGATCCAGATAGGAGACAAGTTCATCGCAGCACCAGGCCTCAGACATTCAGTATCCCTGACCGACGGCAAGCTGTATCATTCTCCCGAACCTAGGATTGCGCTGAGATACGACATGGACAAGAGTACGGCGCTTAAGATATCATACACCGAGATGAGCCAGTTCGTCCATCTTGTCCAGGCTGTATATCTGGATCTCCCGACATCGAGCTGGCTGCCATGTACAAAAGAAATGAAGCCTATGCGCTCCCGTCAGATTGCAGGTGGTGTGTACAAGAAGCTCCCGTACGACCTCCACCTGGAAGTGGAAGGATTCTGGAAAACTCTCAGCAATCTTTACGAGTATTCAGGCGGTTTCTCCCTATATCCTCCGATCGAGCAGTGGGAGACATCTTTCACGTCCGGGAAAGGACGCGCATTCGGAGCTGAAGTCGCTCTCGGATGGACGACTGAGGATACGGACATCAGCCTAGCGTACACGCTGTCATGGTCGCAGAGATTCTTCCCAGAGTTCTTCAACAGCTGGTATTGCGACAGGAACGACTACCGGAACATGCTGAACATCACCGCCACCCATAAATTCAGCGACAAGTTCGACATCTATGCCGGATGGACTTACCGCACAGGCAGCAGGATGACTCTTGAAGACCAAGGAATCGGCGGATATGTCGGAGGATGGTACAATCCCGAGACTGAAGAATGGCAAGGATACAGGTACACGGCTCAATACACGAAGCCATACAACATCAGGATGCCGGCATACCACAGGTTCGACCTGGGAGTGAACCTGAGGAAAACCACCAGAAAAGGAAATGAAGGCATCTGGAACATCAGTGTCTACAATGCATACTGCAGGATGAACCCGATCTTCGCCATCGTTGAGTGGAGAATAGACAGGGAGAGCAAAGGATATGTCGGCAAATATTACGGTCTCATCCCAATCATTCCTACAATCAGCTATACCCTTGAATTCTGAAGACAATGAAGAAATCCATATACTTGATTCTTGCCGCGCTCATGCTCAGCGCATGCGAACGTGAGTTCAGGATAGACCGACAGATCGGAGACAGTGTGACCTACCTTCAGTTCGTGACTTCCTGCGACCAGAACCCCTCTTATCTTGTCATTCAGGCGACAACGCCTCTGAACGAGCCGGGCAGGATTGTCGAGACTGCAGGAGTGGAACTCAGCGTATCCTCTGACGGCACGCCTGTCCCTATGGACAGAATCACGGCAGAACAAGATACACACAAAAGCCAGAGGTTCAGCACCGGACACAAGTTCATGCCAGGAGAAGAAATCATCGTCAGTGCATCAGTCTCCGGGCATAAGCCCGTATCGGCATCTTTCATCGTTCCAGCGAAGTGCCCGGAATTCAGATGGGACTACCATTTTGAAGAAGGGCTCGACGACGATGACAATCCGCTCGGCATCCTATATGACAGCATACTCTGCTTCGACATAGAATATGACAATCTCCCGACAAGCAGCGGGCGATATGGCATCGCAGTAGCCCTGGAGGAGCAGGTCAGGTACGAGCAATGTACGACCACATCCAACCCATATTATGCCCCCTACTATGACAAGCTTGTCTGGACCACGGAATCTGAATACACAGGTTACCATGATGCCCCTCCTATATCAGCATCAAGCCAGACCATGTCATCGACAGGTCAGTCTCCGCTGGTAGTCACACCTACAGAGCTCAGTCAGCCAAGTCTTGACCGCTATCATAGCCGTGTACAGGCATGGATAGACATGCCCGCCGTGGCACCAAAGACAGGGAAACAGCAGATAAGGATCAGATTCGACAGCCAGGAAGTCCACGAAAGTTTCGATTCCAATGCTCCCGCGCAATGGGCCACTGAATGGTATGGGCTCCGAGAGACCCATCGATACCGTTACAAACTGGTATTCTACAGTTTTGAGGAGAACTGCTACAATTACCTCAAATCCCAGAGCAACAATGGTGGATTTCTTCCGATGCTCGGGCTTGCACCTGTCTCATGTACATTCACCAACATCAGGAACGGAATCGGAGTATGCGGAGCATATGCAACCTCCGAGACCGACTGGATCGACATAAAGAAACCTTAACATGAAATCATATATGAAAAAGTCAATTCTTATCATCGTGCTGTCTCTTCTTACAGCATTAGTTTCAAATGCCCAGGAAATCATCAAGGCGAAGCACGGTTCGCTGTGGCAGGAAGGGACAGTCCTTACCGACGATGAAGTCCAGACATTGCTCGGTGCAGAGACCTATGCGAAATACTTCGCCGCACAGCACAATATAAAATCCGCCAAAACCTTCATGATAGTCGGTCTGTCAGGCGTCGGTGCCGGAGTACTTGGCATGGGTTCATACATACTTATAAACGTAATAAGTCCCGAGGAGGACAGCCACCTTCACCAAGGATTCGGAGAAAAAGCAACATCTGCTTTTGTCGTCGGTTTCTATGCCGCAATAATTGGAGGTGCCGTACTGGTTCCAAGCATTCCTCTCTACATCACTGGAGCAAGCCGCATCAAAAGGATCGCAAAAAATTACAACGCGGGACAGGCTCCACAGTACAGCCTCAACCTCGGCATGCAGCAGCACGGCTTCGGACTGGCCCTGAATTTCTAGCTAGCCATGGGATTCGATCGAGAATCCGCCGGACATGGTTTTGCTGAATCCTACTCCTGAATGCAACACCTCGGAGAATCCTTTTGTCCGCGATGCTTTTACTCCTGTAACTGCTTCGGCCTGCAAACTGATTGCGATTTCCGAGCATCATAAATTTTCTGGCAATAAAAGGCATATTTTGATCGCACCTAAGTGTTTATGTCACTGTAAGTTAGCCATTTCCCTATAGGCAGAATCTCACTATAGGGAAATGGTTAATTAGCAGAATATCAGTGTTTTAAGTGATTCCCTGTGGTAAAAAATGACTACAGGGAAAGTGAATCGTATGCTTTTTCACAGACGGAAAGATTTAGCGCCAAAACAAACTATTTTTTCAGAAATCTGCTTGTCTGGTGCGATTTTTCTGCCTCAAACGTTGATTTTTCTCTATATTCTGTTCAAATTTCGATTAGCATCTACAGCCGAACAGGGAATTCTAAAAGGCGATATTCCTGTAAAATTTTCC
>JAKSJN010000023.1 GCA_024402135.1 Bacteroidales bacterium | reverse complement strand
TGCTGCGCCGAGCTTTGGGTGGCTCGCTCCGCAGTCTTTTTGTTGCCTTTGCCCAGGTGCTCATTGCCAGCTGTGACAAAAGTGGGGCTCTTTTTGCTACAGTCCCCTAGGTTTTCTTATAATAATCACTAAAAGGAGGGGGCTGTGACTGATTCTGGCTGGATTTTGTTACAGTTGGTATTGCGTCGCCAAAAGCAAGTTCACGAAAGTGGGGGTCCTGGTGAACTTACTTGAAGGCCGCGGAGAGATTTTTCCATAACCTGCATTTCGAGCCATTTTTGCAGGCTATGTGTTGAAAATGCCTCATTTGAGGTAGGTTTTTGAGCTATAACCTTCATTTGAGGCTTATTATGCTGGCTATAGTATGCAAGGAAGATTGGTGCTGTGCGTTAGCACTGCGACGGCGGAGACTGGCGGATGATTAATGACGCCGCCAGCGTAGCCTGAAGGCCAAGGTGGACGTAATTTATTCAAATATTGGTTCGCCCCAGAGTATTCTTGGGAGGATGTTAAATAGAATTATTACTATTAAGGCTATGATTAATAATAGCCATTGGCCACCTCGGGGGTTGAAGTTTGGATCGTGTTCCCAGCGACGGCGGTAGCCTCGGTAGCGGCGGCCAGGAGGCGGAGCGACTGAGCGCAAGTGGCCTCGCAGAGCCACCTGGGGAGTTAACTTAGGTCGAGTGCTCTTATATGCCAACGGCTTCTGGTAGGGAATTTTTATTTTGGGGACTATGCTAAGTTCGCAATATGGATTGCCATTATATAGCCCAGCGACGAATATCCTGACGAGATACTTCACCCCAGCGTCGAACTCAGGAGCAAGTTCCGCTGCAACATCTTTGGGAAGGTAACCAATCTGCTGCCACTTGTCGCCCACTAGAATGCACACTCGAACAGCGTTGGAATCGTACTTGTTGTCTGGTTCACGTTCCAAGCGCACCTTATCCATTGAAGAAAGCCCAGCAATGATATCCCTTCGCGAGGAGCCATCTTCATTCAGATATGTTACGCCTACTACCTTGGTAATCATTGTTTAATAGAGTTCAAGGTACTCGTAGGTGTTGCCTAGGGTGGAGAGGTAGCGCTCGAAGGCTTCGTGGGTTATTACTACTGTGCCACGGCAGTCGTTGGGGTGGAAGGATAGGGTTGGAGCTGTTTCCAGAACCTTATCTAGGAATAGGTGTACGTGGTGCTCCTCATCGTTTATTAGGCCGAAGGGGGAAACGCTGCCTGGCTCAAGTCCCAGATACTTAAGCATGCGCTCGGGCGAGGCGAAGCTTAACTTTCCTGGGGAATTTTTGCCAGCGGCCATCAGGGATTCTTTCAGACGGCGCTCAAGGTCGTGGATATCCAACTCATGATCACAATGAAAGCAGACCAGGTAGTGCTGGTTGCCTTTGTGATTTCTGAAGAAGAGATTTTTACAATGGATGCTGCCATCATCTTTCCACCAACGCTTTGCTTCCTCGATGGTTTTGCCCTCGGGATGATTATACGCAGTGAAAGGGATGTCGTGGTCCCTTAGATAAGTGTATACTATTTCTTCGCGTGTCATAAGAATTCAGCGGATTACTGAACGGCGGGAAGAAGAGAAATCTGATAGCCAGGGCGATAGACGATGTGGCGAGCAGCTGTATTGACCTGACCAGCGCCAGACTGGACGAAATGGAAATCGCTCTGAAGGCCCCTTGTTGTTGATTTAAGAAGATAACCTGCAAGGTCATAACCCTGGAAGGCAAACCTTGAAGGCTCGCAATCAAACAGCGCACGATAGTCACTTACGAACGACACAACCTTAGGATCGTTGTAGTCGATGTAGTAACTAAGGATGGTGTGAAGGTTGGTGTTGTGGAAGTTATCTATCTCACTACCAGCAAGATACACAATTGAACCATCAGCGAAGACAGTCATTGGGAACTCGTAATCCTTGAAGGTTGCAAGGATGTTGAGGTTACGCACAACATCGGCAACGAAGGCGCTCTTTTGCGAAGCCACGTAAACGACATTGCGAGCATCTTTTGTGAAGACCTTGGCCATCTCAAGTTCAATCTCCTTGTTGTCAAGAAGATCGTAATAGAAACTCTGATATTTAGTACGAGTTTCAATAAGGCGGGAAAGGACTTCGCCAGGAAGTTTCGTACCTACCTCGCTGATAATAACGATGTTATCCGAAGGACCAGCACTTTCAAGAGCCCAGTCAAGAAGGTCCAAACGACCGATGCGACTAGGCGCGCTCATGAAGTTAGGGAAGCGCGTAGAAAGTGTGTCGAGGTTTTTATTGAGCGGCGAAAGAAGTGTTGTGCCAGAAGGCAACACAGTAAGCGCCTGCATGATGTCTGGATACGAAACAGGACCGATAACAGCATCTTTGCCAGTGAAATCAATGTCGCTGATACGTGTACCGCCGTACGAGATGTCGTATGTTGAAAGATTTACATTTATGCCCTCAAGACCTGCCTCGCGACATGCCATCAGAACACCAGTGTAGAAATCTTTGTAGTCGGGAGATGGTTTTGGAAGAAGGCCAAGTGAATCGGGAGTTGCCTCCAAAGTAAGATTGAAAGGAAGCAAAAGCGCAAGATTGTGCTCAGGCTCACGGACGGGCTCTCTGAACCACATATGGCGATAAGACTCGCGCGCAGGGGCCTGCTCAACAGAGCCTGAAGCCGCCCCAGAGCCTGCAGCCACAGTAACCTCCTCGGAAACCGAAGGCTCCTCTACGGAAGGCACAACAACCGGCGCTGAAGCAAGGATTCTCTCGAAATCCTGAGCTCTGGTTGGAATGCGAAGAACTGTCCTTGAAGGAATCTTGTCGCTCTCCAAACCGTTGAATATAAGAATAACGTCCTTTGGAACGTTGTACTTTGCCGAAATATCGGAAAGCGAATCGAACCAACGGACGGTATATTCAGTGTAAGGTATGGCTTCTTCTGATACCTGAGAAAAAAGCTGAGAAGAAACCGAAAGTAAAAGAATAATTATGGCAAATGCCTTGCGCATTATTATTTCTTACCTTTGTTTTGTACGTACTCAGCGTTAAGGCCAGAGATGATATCCTGTGTAACATCCAAAGAAGCAGATGCAACAACCACTGGCTGGCCAGCACTTGAAGCAAGGATCATAGCGTAACCTTTCTCGGCGTTGAATTTCTCAACGTAAGTCTGGATAGCATCCATGATGTTGTTCATAAGAACGATCTGCTCTTCCTGCATCTCCTGCTCTTTCTGAGCAAGGAACTGGTTGAACTCCTGCTCCTGACGCTGAAGCTCCTCACCTTTCTGGCGAGCAACTGATGTTGTCATAAGGCCTTTCTGGTATTTCTCCTGGAATGAGTTCATCTCGTTCTGGAGTTTGTTACCACGACGCTCGATATCCTGCTGAATAGCTGCTGCTTTTGCCTCGAGAACGCTACGCTGCTCGTTAGCCATATCGTACTCGTTAACAACCTGGTCAAGACGGAAGTAAACGATGGCGCCAGAAGCAGGAGCTACGGCCTGAGACGAAGTCTCGGATGCGCTCTGAACAGTTGAAGGGTTCTTACAAGAAACAAAAAAAGCAGCGGAAACTGCTACTAATGATAGAAAAATTCTAGATGTTTTCATTTTTCAAAAAAAATATTTTAGTTGAGATAGAAGGACTCGAACCCTCACTGACAGAGCCAGAATCTGTAGTGCTACCATTACACCATATCTCAAGGTATCCCGTTGAACGGGACTGCAAATGTACTGCTTTTTTGGAATATTGCAATATTATTTCAAAAATATTTGATGTTCAGACCGCCAAAAAGCGTCAGTCTGCGATCAAAAGCGCCGTAGCCCAGACCTCACAGCCCTCTTCACGACCGACAAAGCCAAGTTTCTCGGTAGTAGTGGCCTTCACGCTGACACGGTCAACACCGATGCCCATGACCTCGGCGAGACACTCCCGCATCTGCGGAACAAGCTTCCCGATCTTCGGAGCCTGAAGTGCAATAGTTATATCTATATTGCCGACCCGCCAGCCTCTGTCAGCAATGAGAGCGCAGACGCGTCTCAGAAGAATCTTGCTGTCAATTCCTTTGAACTCGTCCGAAGTATCAGGGAAATGATGACCTATGTCACCCATGGCAAGCGCGCCCAGCATCGCATCGCAGAGAGCGTGAATCGCGACGTCCCCGTCTGAATGAGCGATGAAGCCCCTGCTTTCATTAGCCTTGACGCCGCATAGCCACATTGGGATTCCATCCGCAAGCACGTGCACGTCATATCCGTTTCCTATCCTGATGTCCATATTGTCCAGTTTGCTGCAAAGTTACGCACTTGTCGTCTAACATCAATCTTTGACGTAGTCAAATGTTACGAAAAATTGCTAAATTTGTAATTGAATAAAAGAGTTTTAGGAATGATGAAAAAATAAGTTGGTAAAGATTTATGGAAGATTTCATAGGACAGATTTATTTATGAAGAGGGAGCGTAGCAGTAGCTACGTGACCGACGAATAAATGAATATGGACATGAAAGACACATAAAGATTACCAAGTTGTTTTTAAAAAATGACTTATATGGGAGTATTCAACTGGTTCGGAGAGCAGGAGCACAATGTCTTCGACTACAAGCCAATATATTACAACAAGGAGAAGGAACAGCTAAAGGAAAAGTTCGGCAGAGTTGACGGCAGCCTCGAAAAGAAGGATGACCCGGCCGACAAGAAGGAAGAGTATGTTCCAGGATCATACATCAAGGGATCGCTCCGTGACGGAAGATACCAGAAGAGCCGCGGAACCGGCAGCAAGGGTCAGAATTTCATCGGAATATTCGGTCTTTTCCTGGTATTCATAATCCTGTACTTCATCGCCAAATTCTATACCATCCTCTAAAGTGGGCAGACTGCAGATACTGCCAGGCAACCTGGCCGACATGATCGCAGCCGGAGAGGTTGTGACCCGCCCTGCATCCGTCATAAAGGAGCTGATGGAGAATTCCCTGGATGCTGGTGCGACCAGCATCTCCGTGATCGTGACTGATGCCGGAAGAACCATGATGCGCGTGATCGACAACGGCTGCGGCATGTCCGCGGATGACGCCGTACTGGCATTCGAGCGTCATGCGACATCCAAGATCGCCAGCGTGGAAGACCTCGACGCCATATCAACATTCGGATTCCGCGGAGAAGCCCTCGCTTCGATCTGCGCTGTTTCCGAGGTGACTCTCAAGACCAGACGCGAAGAAGACGAACTGGGCACCCAGGTTGACGTCAAGGCATCCGTCGTCGAGGATGTATGCGAAGTACAGTCCCCTCGCGGCTGCAACTTCGCGGTAAGGAACCTGTTCTACAACATACCGGCACGAAGGAAATTCCTCAAGTCAGACAAATACGAGCTCAAGAACATAGTCGAAGAGTTCATCCGGATAGCGCTCACCCGTCCTGACGTGGCATTCTCGCTCACATCCGACGGCCGGGACATGTATGTGCTGAAACCCGCCCAGTCGCTGAAGTTCCGCATTTCCGACATCGCCGGGGCTCAGGTCGCCCAGGACATCGTCGACATCCAGGAAAGCACGAACATACTCCAGATCGACGGCTTCATCGGACGTCCTGAAAGTGCCCGCAAGACACAGTCAAACCAGTATTTCTTCGTGAATGGCAGGTTCTTCCGCAGTTCCTACCTCCACAAGGCCGTAATGAAAGCCTACGGAGAGTTCGTACCTGAGGGAAGCACCCCATCATACTTCATATTCCTCAATGTCGACCCTCACAGCCTTGACGTCAACGTCCATCCGACAAAGACCGAGGTCAAGTTCGAGGATGATTCATTGATATTCCAGATACTCTACGCATGTGTCCGCGAGACCCTGGGCCGCAATTCTTTCAACGCAGGAATCGACTTTGACCGGGAGAACACTGTCGAGATTCCGGCAATGAGCAGCAGCTTCAGCGAGTTCAGGCCTTTCAGCGAGCCCCTGGCCGAATTTGACCCGAGCTATAATCCATTTGACTCAGTACCCGGTTCAGTCAGCGAAACTCCCGTGGCGACAGACAATGCCAAGACATCAGCGGGTGGAGGCAGCTCATACATGCCATCAGTCCGCCATGCCGTCGATCCACCACAGGATTACGGAGTGCTTTTCGAGTCCAAGACACTTCCAGGAGCCCAGACCATAGTCATCCAGGGCAAGTACATCGCAAGTCCGTCAAGGTCCGGCATCATGCTGATCAACATACGCCGGGCATGGCAGCGCATACTGTACGAACGCTTCCTCGATGCGGCATCGAAGGGTGGCCATGTCAGCCAGCGCAGCCTCTTCCCCGTCCAGGCAAGGATCGGAGTCCAGAACAGGCTGCTGTTCGACGACAACGCCGCACTGTTGGAGAAAATGGGATTCGACATCAGCCCGTTCGGCAATGACACGATCGTAGTAGGCGGCGTTCCAGAGGGATTTTCGAACAATGCGGAAGACGTGAACCGCATGGTCGACGACCTCATCCTGGTTCTCAGCGACAATCATGGCGGCCTTGAAGACATGGTCAACTCGGCTTTCGCGGAAAAGCTCGCACTCCTGGGATCGACATCAACATCGGAGATACATAACAGCTACGAGGCGCAGGCACTGATCGACGCGCTTTTCGCATGCAGCAATTCTGAATTCACCTCTAACGGCCGCAGGATCATAAGCATCATGGGGCTGGAAGAGATGGACGGAAGATTCAAATAGACAACTATGGCAGATTATTATTACTATAACGAAAACCGCAGGAACAACTTCCTCAGCAACCTTCCAACAGCGACCAAGAACATCATCATCACCAACGTGATCGTTTTCGTCGGAATACTTGTGAACGAGGGCTTCATGGTGGAGAACTTCGCGCTCTTCTACCCCGCATCGCAGTATTTCCGTCCATGGCAGTTCCTGACGCACATGTTCATGCACGGAGGATTCTGGCATCTGTTCTTCAACATGTACACCCTGTTCTTCTTCGGATGTGTACTTGAGAACACGATAGGTCTGCGCAAGTTCGTGATCTTCTATTTCGTCTGCGGACTCGGTGCCGCGGCGCTCCATACCGGCGTGCAGTGGATCCAGGCGGCATCCATGATGAACGCGATCGGAGATGGTTCTGCCACAGCGATGGCTTCATACCATGCGCTCAAGCTCACCCCAACCGTAGGCGCCTCAGGAGCCATCTACGGAGTCCTGCTTGGCTACGCGATGCTCTTCCCGTACTCAAAGATGACATTGCTGTTCCCGCCAGTGACACTCAGTGCCAAATGGATGGTCGCCATCTTCGCAGGCATCGAGCTGTTCACCGGAATAACAGGAACACTGGACGGAGTCGCACACTTCGCACATCTCGGAGGCATGCTGTTCGGCTGGATCCTGATCAGATACTGGAAGCAGAAAGGAACTCTTTACAACAGGCAGTAATGGCAAAGAGAGCCAGAAGGAAGACCTCGAAGAAGAAGGCCGGCATCAGCTTTTTCGGCCTGACCGCAAGGGCTCTCATGACCCTGGCGGCGGGACTGCTGCTGCTCAGCTGCCTGTCCCTCTTCCTGGATCCTGTCCATTTCTGGTTCTTCACCATCTTCGGGCTGCTGTTCATGCCGCTGTTCGTCCTGAATCTGGCGTTGCTCATCTGGGCTGTCATGCGAAAGTCGAAGGCCGCGGTCATACCTTTCCTGGCAATTCTTCCGTCGCTGTTCTTCATCGGCAAGTTCTACCAGTGGAGTGACAACCGCAAGGATTCCGACACCGACGGCATCACCATGGTAAGCTACAATGTCGGCCGCTTCGTACAGTACGGTGCAGGCACGGCAAAGGACAGGACCAGTTGCGCAGACTCGGTCGTATCATTCATCAAAAGCTGCGACGCTGACATCATCTGCCTCCAGGAAGTGCAGATTGCCAACGCCAACCAGGTCAAGAAGTGGATCAATGACAACTTCAAGGGATACAATTCCGAGTATTATGTCATGCTTGCCGGCAACGGAGCCTTCGGAAACATAACCCTCAGCCGCTTCCCTATCACCGATAAGGGCAAGTTCGACTTCGAGAACAGTACAAATCTTGCGCTCTACACAGACATAGACGTCAAAGGCAAGAAAGTCCGCATCTACAACTGCCATCTCCAGAGCTACGGACTGTCAGCATCACGCATATTGACATCCATGGGACGCAACGAGGAGCTTCAGAAAGCCCAGGACAAGATGCGTACATCGATAATCAGGCGTCCGAAGCAGGTGGACCAGGTGCTCAGGGACATACGCGAATGTCCGCTTGAGACCATCGTCGCAGGTGACTTCAACGACACGCCGATGTCGCACACCTATTACATGCTGAACAAAGACCATAAGGATACATTCACTCAAGCCGGAAAGGGATTCGGCGGCACATTCGTAAACTTCAGGCACCTTCTCAGGATCGATTACGTACTGATTCCGAAGGATGCCGAAGCGCTAAGCTATGAAGTTCCGCGGGTACGCTGCTCCGACCATTTCCCTGTAGTGACAAAATTCGCACTATGACAAAGAAAGACATTGCAGAAGAGATCCGCAAGGCAGTCGAGGTGCTGCGCAAGGGCGGAATCATCCTCTACCCCACCGATACCATCTGGGGACTTGGCTGTGACGCATCGAATGCCGATGCTGTCGCAAAGATCTATGAGATAAAGCAGCGTCCGGACAGCAAGTCGCTCGTCCTCCTCGCATCCGACATGGACATGATTGCCAGAAATGTCCAGGCTATCCCGAACATCGCCATCGACCTCGTGGAGGTCAACGACAAGCCCATGACCATCATCTACCCTGACGCCCTGTGCGACGGATACCACCTCGCACCGAACGTTGCGGCAGAGGACGGTTCAGTAGGCATCCGCATTCCACTTACCGAAAGCTGCAAGGATCTTGTCCACCGTTTCGGAAGACCAATCGTGTCAACATCTGCCAACATCTCCGGAGAGCCGGCACCACAGACCTACGAGGATATTCCCGAGGAGATCATCAACGCCGTCGACCTTGTCATGGCTCCGGCTCTCGAAAAAGAATCAACCGGTATTCCATCCCAGATATTCAAGCTGGGCATGGACGGTACCATCAAGATAATCCGACCATAATGGAAATCTTTTTCGCCAGAGAAATAGACGGCACTTTCTGCCATCTGACGGAGGAAGAGTCTGCCCACTGCGTCAAGGTACTGCGTCACCGCGAAGGCGACGAAATCCACGTCATCGATGGCGAGGGAACCTTCTACACCTGCCGCCTGTGCGACGCGTCTCCCAAAGGTGCCACAGCTCAGATTCTGGAGGTAGAGAAGGACTGGGGCGCACATCCATACCACCTCTCGATGGCTGTCTGTCCTACCAAGAACAATGACCGCTACGAGTGGTTCGCGGAAAAGGCCACCGAGATGGGTCTGGACAGGATAGCACCCGTGATAGGAGAGCATTCCGAGCGCCGTGTCTTCAAGACAGAGCGTCTCGCCAAGATTCTCCTTTCGGCATCCAAGCAGTCTCTCAAGGGAGCTATCCCCCAGATTTCAGAGCCGCTCAGCGTAAAGGAATTCATCAAGGAATGTGACGCTGAACTGAAGTTGATCTGCTACTGCTTCGAGGAAGAGACCTTGCGTCGCTCGATCAAGGAAGTGCTTGCCGAAAAAGCTGCCGAGAACTGCACCATCGCCATACTGATCGGCCCCGAAGGCGATTTCAGCAGGGACGAGGCGAAACTTGCCATGGAGAACGGATTCATCCCGGTGCATCTGGGAGACAGCCGCCTCCGCACCGAGACCGCAGCACTCACAGCGACAGCTGCCGTCTACTTCAATTACATGAAATAACTGCAAAGCCATATGAAAAAGCGTTTCGATTCACTGGACATACTGCGAGGTATCACAATCACCTTCATGTGCATCGTGAACAACCCTGGAAGCTGGGGACATATGTATGCTCCGCTGGAGCATGCAGAATGGATCGGCTGCACACCTACCGACCTTGTCTATCCATTCTTCATCTTCTGCATGGGATGTGCAATGGCTTTTTCGTACAGCAGATTCGAGAGCTTTTCAAAGGATGCATGCCTGAAGCTGGTCAAGCGGTCGATAGGCATATTCCTGATCGGAATCCTTATCGCGCTGTATCCTTTCTTCCCTACCTCTCTGCATGACCCAGAGTGGACCTTATGGCAGAATGTCGGATACTGGCTGGGACACAAGCGCATCTTCGGCGTCCTTCAGCGTATCGCATGCGCATATCTTA
This sequence comes from Bacteroidales bacterium, assembly GCA_024402135.1. Classification (GTDB taxonomy): domain Bacteria; phylum Bacteroidota; class Bacteroidia; order Bacteroidales; family UBA932; genus Cryptobacteroides. Next base: position 21,680 of record JAKSJN010000023.1, on the reverse strand, counting down.
TCGGAGGAATGCTTGCTCTCTGGCTGCGCAAACCCGGAAAGATTCTGGGCGCCGTAGCAATACTTCTGGTCACCTATACTGCCATATTGGTGATCTTCGGCAGTGATCCGGGTCCGTTCACCCTGGAAGGAAACATTTCCCGCCGCATAGATGTCGCCCTTCTCGGCGACAGCCATGTGTATCACGGCTATCACTACGCTGACGGCTCTGCTGCCGCATTCGACCCTGAAGGTCCCCTCGGGTCGCTTCCTGCTGCCGCATCCTGCCTGCTTGCCTACCTCATAGGCAACCTGATCATCACCGCGACACGCCGCCATTCCGAAAATCCACTTGATGACGCATCCTCTCCTATGGCTATCGTATGCAAGGTATTCGCACTTGGTATGGTCAGCCTCGGAATCGGCGAGATTCTCAGCATCTGGATTCCTATAAGCAAGCCTCTCTGGTCGGCATCATACGTGTTCTACACTACCGGATGGGCATCGCTGGCACTGGCATTCCTTATGTACTGTGCAGACATACGCGGCATCAAGAAGCCGTTCAAGCCGTTCAAAATCATGGGACTCAACGCCATGGCGGCTTTTGTACTCAGCGGTGTATTCGCAAAGAGCTATCAGTTCGTGAACTGGGTTCCGTCAAGATACTTCGGCGCAAACGAATTCATGTCACTGGTCTATTCCATCATCTTTGCAGGCGTGATCTTCGCATGCCTGTACGGAATGTACAAGAAAAACATCATAATCAAGGTCTGATATGTACATTGGTCTGATCTCAGATACGCACGGCGTATTCGACAAGGAATTCCGTGATTTCCTCGAGCCTGTGGACGAAGTATGGCATGCAGGTGACTTCGGCGGTGACATAAAGTTCGTCCAGCAGATTGCCGCATTCAAGCCTCTCGTGGGTGTTCACGGCAACTGCGACGGATATGACATCCGGCTCGACTATCCCGGCTATCAGTTCATAGAACGCGAGGGAATGTCCATCCTCATGACACACATCGGAGGATACCCGGGCAGATATGACCTCCGCGCCCGTGCAATGATCGAGAACCTCAGACCACAGATATTCGTCTGCGGCCATTCGCACATACTGAAGGTGATGCATGACGATTACTACGACATGCTCACCATAAACCCCGGGGCCTGCGGCGTCCAGGGCTGGCAGGTGGTACGCACCGCCCTGCGCTTCAAGATCGAGAATGGAAACATCTCGGACATGGAAGTGTTCAAGCTGGAACGCGAAGGAAAACTGTTCTGACAACAAAACAACACAACAATATGAAAAGATTGATCATCATCGCGATTGCTGCGCTCAGCCTTTGCAGCTGCAGCATACTCGCAAACATGAACCCAGTCTACCTTGCTGACGCAGCCGGCAAGGCAATGACCGGAATGACACTTACAGACGCCCAGATCATCGAGCTCTGTCAGCAGTCTGTAGCTCATCTCGATGCCGAGAACAAGGTTGACAACGGCGCATACCAGAAGCGCCTCACCAAGATTCTCAACGGAGTCGACCACGTGGGAGACCTCAAGCTCAACTTCAAGGTCTATATCACCGACCAGATCAATGCATTTGCATGCGGCGACGGCTCTATCCGCGTGTACTCAGGTCTGATGGACGTGATGGACGACGACATGATCATGGCCATCATCGGTCATGAGATCGGACACGTCGTTCATAAGGACACCAAGAAACAGATGCAGCGCGCATACATGACCACAGCAGCACGCGAGGCAGTCTATGCAGCAGGCGGCGTCATCGGCAACCTTGCCGGTTCAGTAGTCGGCAGCCTCGCCGAGAGCTACGTCGACGCCCAGTTCTCCCAGAAACAGGAGTTCGCAGCCGATGACTACGGTTTCCAGTTTGCAATCGACCATGGATACGGACCTTACAGCATGGCCCGCGGTCTCGAGAAGCTCGTCCAGCTCAGCAACGGCCAGAAGGCATCCGCTGTTGCCCAGATGTTCTCATCACATCCGGACAGCCAGGAGCGCGCAGCCCGCATGAACCAGAAGGCAGCAACATACTCGAAGAAATAACAGCATGAAAAGAATAGCAGCACTTGCGGCATTGGTGCTTGGCACAGCCAGCCTCAACGCCGAGGAAGCAAGACTTCTCCGCTTCCCTACCACAAACGGTGACGTGGTCGTTTTCTCATACGCCGGAGACCTTTACAAGGCTCCCCTCGGCGGAGGTGAAGCATCGCGCCTCACATCGCACAACGGCTATGAGATGTTCGCCAGATTCTCTCCTGACGGCAAGACCATTGCATTTACCGGTCAGTTCGACGGAAATACCGAAGTATACAGCATCCCTGTAAACGGTGGCGAGCCAAAGCGTCTCACCTGGACATCGACAAATGGCCGTGACGACATCGGCGACCGTATGGGTCCGAACAATATCGTCATGGGATGGAAACCTGACGGCAAGACCATCACATACCGCAACCGTACCGGTGACGGTTTCATCGGCAAGCTCTGGACCGTTGGCGCCCAGGGTGGAGAATCCATCGCGATCGATCTTCCCGAGGGCGGTTTCTGCAGCTGGTCTCCTGACGGCAAGAAACTCGCATATAACCGCACCATGCGCGAGTTCCGTACATGGAAGTACTATCGTGGCGGTCAGGCTGACGACATCTGGATCTGGGACGGCAAGAGTGTGAAGAACGTCACCGAGAATCCTGCACAGGACATCATGCCTATGTGGATCGGCGACGAGATCTTCTTCATCTCAGACCGAGACAAGACCATGAACCTGTTCGTATACGATACCAAGAGCGGCAAGACCGAAAAGGTCACCAATTTCAGCGAATACGACATCAAGTTCCCTAGCAGCAACGGCAAGCTCATCGTATTCGAGAACGCAGGATACCTTTACAAGTTCGACCCTGCAACCCGCAAGGCAGAGAAGATCAATATCAGCCTCAGCGCTGAAGGTCTCTACGCTCGTCCGGTCAAGATGCACGTCGACAAGAACCTTTCTGCCGCCAGCATCTCTTCAAAGGGCGACCGTCTTGCCATCACCGCCCGTGGCGAGGTATTCAGTGTTCCTGTAAAGGCTGGTGTTACACGCAACATCACCCGCACTCCTGGCGCCAACGACCGTGGCGCTTCATATTCACCTGATGGAAAGTATATCGCCTATATCTCTGACAAGACCGGCGAGACTGAAATCTGGATGCTCGACGTTGAGAAGAACGAGACCGTTCAGCTCACAAAGGGCAGCGACACCTATATCCGCAGCATCGTATGGGCTCCGGACAGCAAGACACTTCTTTACACAGACCGCAAGAACCGCGTCGTATCAGTAGCTGTTCCAAGCGGTGCGAAGAAGACCATAATGCAGGACGGCGCCGGCGAGTTCCGCGGCGTAAGCTTCTCTCCGGACAGCAAGTGGATCACCTATACCCGTACTGCCACCAACGAGATGAGCATCGTATATGTCCGTGAACTTGCAAGCGGCCGTGAGATTGCCGTTACCGAGCGCTGGTACGATTCCGGTTCTCCTATGTTCAGCCAGGATGGAAAGTATCTCTTCTTCAGCAGCTCACGTGATCTCAGTCCTATCTACAGTTCTGTAGAGTGGAACTATGCTTACTCAAACATGGGCGCACTCTATTTCGCTATCCTTGACAAGAACGTCAAGTCTCCTTTCCTCGCTAACGACGGTGAGGGATCCCAGGCAGAAAAGGGCGATGGCACAGTCAAGGTTGACGCTGACGGAATTTTCGAGCGCATCATCCGAGTTCCTGCAGAAGCTACCAGACCGGTTTATTGCGATGGAAAGAATCTCTGGTTCAATGGACGCGGAGGAATCAGCGTACTCAACTTCGAAAACGGCGAAGTCAGCCAGATTGACGGCAGCATAGTGGAGGTTGCAGGAGACAAGGCTCTCATGCGCAAGAACGGCGGCTTCGTTGTAGGTGAGCTTCCTAAGGGCAAGGGCGGCAACAGCAAGGCAATCAATGTCAGTGACATGGTTGCAGATGTTGATTGGAAAGCCGAATGGGCGCAGATCTTCGACGAGGCTTGGAGAGCTTTCCGTGATGGTTTCTATCTCGAGAACATGCATGGCATGGACTGGCCGGCAATGAAGGCCAAGTACGAGGTTCTCCTTCCTTATGTCAAGACCCGTCTTGACCTCAACTATGTAATCGGCGAGATGATCGGCGAGCTCAATGTCGGTCACGCATACGTCAACCCTGGCAAGCACGCTGACACTCCAGAGCGCATTCCTATGGGTCTGCTCGGTGCACAGCTCAGCCGCAGCAAGGATGGCGCTTCATGGCGTATCGACCATATCTACAAGGGTGCAGTTTACAGCGCATCACTCCGCTCGCCTCTTACCGAGCCTGGTATCGATGTTGCCGAGGGCGACTTCATTACTGCCGTCGATGGCATTCCTGTAAGCAGCGTTTCAAGCATCTATGAGCTCCTCGTCGGCAAGGCTGATGTCCTTACCGAACTCACCGTAAGCAAGAAGAACGGCAAGGATGCCCGCAGCATCGTGATCAAGCCTATCGCTGATGAGTATCCTCTTGAGCATTTCGAGTGGGTTCAGCACAATATCGAGTATGTCGAGAAGGCTTCGAACGGCAAGATCGGCTATATCTACATTCCTGACATGAGTCAGGAGGGCCTCAACGAGTTTGTTCGTTACTATTACCCTCAGCTCGACAAGGAGGCTCTCATCATCGATGACCGTGCAAATGGTGGCGGCAACGTCTCTCCTATGATCATAGAGCGACTTCTCCGCGACCCATACCGTCTTACCATGCGTCGTGGTTCCGACCTTATCGGTACAATTCCTGAGGGATCATTCGTAGGTCCTAAGGTTTGCCTTATCAACAAGTATTCTGCTTCTGACGGCGACCTGTTCCCTTGGAGCTTCAAGGAGACCAAGCTTGGTGAGCTTATCGGTACCCGTACCTGGGGTGGTATCGTCGGTATCAGCGGTTCGCTTCCTTTCATGGACGGCACCGATATCCGCGTTCCTTTCTTCACCAACTACTCACGTGCTACCGGCGAGTGGATTGTCGAGAACCATGGTGTCGATCCTGACATCTACATCGACAACGATCCTGTAAAGGAGCAGGCCGGCATCGATCAGCAGCTTGACAAGGCTATCGAGGTTCTTCTCGAAAAGATCAAGGACCGCAAGCCGCTCCCAGGCGTCCCTGCGCCACGTGACTTCTCGTGGAAGTAATCTTCCCCCTTCATACGAAAAAAGCCCTGGATATCCTCCAGGGCTTTTCTTTCTTTGTATTCCGTAGTTCGGTCGTTGGGCGCAAGCTGCCGAGCGGCTGCCACGAATTGCTACCCGCTTCGCTATCGCAAGCTTGACGGCTAACTCCTCACTTTTATCCGCTACGCGTCTAACGTTCGTCAAACACACGCCGTCACTAGACGCTTGCTTGCCGCTCGCTCCGTTTACGCAATCCTCGATGCCGCTCTTGCATCTTCGCCCAACGACCGAAAAGAATCAGCAATCGTGTTTGTTGGTCAGGTTCGGGGGGTTTTGGGGTTTATATGATGTAAACTTGGTTATTCATCCCTAAATGACATTCAAAAGATGAAAAGACTGATTGCAGTAATGCTTGTCGCGCTGACATTTGGGCTTGCGGCACAGGCACAGGCGCAGACGAAGTACAGAGAGTTTTTTGAGACGGGAGTTTCGACGATTGTGGGCAATTATGCCGGGCCGTCATACCATATCAGCAACACACATGGATTCAAGTTCGGCTCCATGTTCGTCGGCCTTGGTTACGGCTATGATTATTACTGGCTCAAGAAAAAAAGACACACCCAGGTATGGAATCCCGGAGGTACCCGTCCTGTATTCATCGATCTCAAACGTTATGATGAAGATGCTAAAAACTCATTGATCCTTGATGCAAAAGCAGGAATCAGTTTTGATCGGAAACAATACATCGAGGATTTCTGCGAATTCGGAATCGGTCGGCGCATGGTATTGAAAGGGGATTCTGCGCTTTCCGCATCCCTTTTCTGCAAACTATACCACGACGATTATAATGACGGCGGCTGCACTGTAACCTACCGACCAATCTATAACGTAGGCTTCAAGCTCGCGATTGAGATTCTTTAGTAGAGACCTAACTAATAAAAAACGCCCTGGAGGTCTTCCAGGGCGTCGTTGTATCTGGTTGTCAGAAAAGTCAGGAGGTTTACTGTATCTCGCAGTCGTTGGCGAGCTGGGAGGCGGCGAGGATCTCACGGGCCTTGTCGAAGTCTTCGTCATTGACCGTGAGACGGACGGCAAGTCCACCGAAATCTGTTACACCAATTGACCATACAAGGTTCTCACCGAGAACCGTTGACTCGATACCTTCTTCCAGAAGAAGACCCTTCGCGATATTGGCGAGGAACGAGTCTCTGAATTTAGCGAGTGTTTTCATAGTACCAGTGTTTTTTGTCAGTGTAACAAATATACAATTTTCAAGCCTGAATCATTCTAGTCGATATCAAGTTCGCCGCTGCGGTAGAATTCGAGAAGCTGGGTCTGGTAAAGGTTCTCGTAGCGGGCCTGGAGGAGATTTGACGCTGCACTGAGATAACGGTTCTTCGACTCATTGAACTCGGTGATGCTGGCCTTGCCGTTTTCATACTTCGCCTCCATCAACTCGAATGCCTCCTCGGCGCTGCGTGCTGCTTCAGCACTGCTGATAAGCTTGGACTGGGCTCCGACAGCATTATAGTAGGCCTGCTGTATCTCCTTGTAAAGGGATTTGCGGGTGTTTTCCAGCTGAAGCTGCTGGGTGTCATGCGACAGGCGGGCATTGCGGACGCTGTTGCGGGTATTGAAGCGGCTGAAGATAGGGACATTCAGCGACAGACTCACATACTGGCTGAAATTGTTCTTCAACTGATTGCCGAAGTTGGCGTGGCTGTAGCCTGATGAAGTATAGTAGTTGGTTCCAAGACCGCCACTGAGTGAAAGCGAAGGCAGGAATGAACCTTTTGCCAGGTCGATGTTCTTTGCAGCATATGCGACACGGAGCTTTTCTGCAAGCACGGATGCCTTATGCTCCGCGGCTTCGGCATAGATGTCCTCGGGATCAGGCAGGAGCGAAGGCTCCAGTTCCTCTACAGAAGGGGCTACGATAGAGAAACCCTCCGGAGACTCAAGTTCAAGCAGCTGGCTCAGGTCAAGAAGCGCCATACGGTAGTTATTCTCCGCCTGGACAGCACTGAGACGGCTCTGAGCCAGGGTTGCCTGCTGGGCAGCGACTTCAGCTCCACTGGCCTTTCCATTTTCAACCATGCTTTCCAGACGGGCTACCTGCTGTTCATCGATCGCGACCTGACGCTGTGCAACCGCTGCAATCTCGCTGTTATAAAGCACCTGGACATATGCCTGCGCGACAGCGACACGGATGTCATCACGGACCTTCTCGAGGTCGGCGGTCGCAGCCTGGAGATTCAGCTTACTGAGCTCGATATTGTTGCGGACACGGAATCCCTGGAAGAGGCTCAGGCTTGATCCGAGGCTGAACGAGGTCGAGGTGGTATTTGTGTTCGCGTAAGTGTTGTCAGCGGTAAGGCCTCGTCCGAACGAGAAGTTCTGGGAAGTGCCGGCGCTGAGGTCCGGAAGACGGTTGTTTTCTGCGTTATTCAGGTCGATCTCACGCTGCTCGACACTGATCTCGCTGCGACGCACGTTTATATTGTTCTCCAGCGCATGGTCTATGCAGTTCTGGAGCGTCCATGGGCGTTCCTGCGCGCCAAGACTGTTGCCGGCCAGGACGCAGCCCACCAGACAGGATGCGATTATCTTTGCTTTCATGTCAGTCTAGATTATACGGGTTCCACGAACGACGTCACCCTCGCTGAGGCCGCTGAGGACCTGGATGTTCACGCCGTCACTGAGACCGGTGGTGATTTCAGTGCGCTCGAAGCTGCCGTCAGCCTGCTTGAGCTGGACGAAAATCTTGTCATCCTCGAACTCGAGAGCACTCTCCGGAACTGTCAGTACCTGGCTGGCATCCTTGAGGACAATCTCGGCATTTGCACTGTAGCCCGAGCGGATCATCTGGTCTGTATCGACGGATACCGCAGCCTTGATCTGGAACTGGTTGATGCCGTTATTTTCCTCTGCCTTCGGCGAGATATACTCGAGAGTCGCATCGAATGAATAGTTCTGGAGGGCGCCGATGGTGATTACGACCGGCATGCCTTCGCTAAGAGAGCCGACCTCGGTCTCGTCAATCTTGCCGTCGAAGATCAGGTCGTTCATATCAGCGACAGCAGCAACGGTTGTACCGTCATTCATCGTGTTGGCCTGGATGACCGAGTTGCCGACCTTGACGGGAATGTCAAGGATGAGACCGGTGATGGTGGAGCGGACAAGGGTCGACGATGACTTGGCGTTCGATGAAGACACGCCGTCACGGATTACTTCGAGAACGTCCTTTGCGGAAGCAAGCTCCTCTTTGGCCTGGGAGAGTGACTGGTTGTACTTGTCATACTCCTCTGCACTGACCAGGTTGCGGTCATAGAGCGCCTTCTCGCGATTGTAGTCGGTCTGTGCCTGCTTGAGGTTGAGTTCTGCGAGACGCACGCGGCTTTCCGCCGAGCTGAGGCTCTGCATGTCAGGGATGACCTTGAGCTTTGCGATGACCTCGTTCTCCTGGACCTGCTGGCCGGCCTCCTTGTAAAGCTCGGCGATGATACCGTTGATCTGAGGCTTGATAGCGACCTCGTTGCGAGGGGTGATCTTGCCGGTAACGACGGTGGAGCGCTGTATGTCCATAACTGTCGCGGTATGCTCATTATAGCGGATTTCCTCCGGACGTGACTTCTGGTACAGGAACACGAAGGTTCCGATGAAGACCAATGCTATCGCTGCAAAAGCGAAGTACTTGAGAATCTTTTTCATATATCTTTTACTTTTTTACTATTCATCTCTCATTGCGTCCACCGGCTTGATCTGCATCGCCCTGAGTGCCGGTGCTATTCCGGCGGCGATTCCGAGGACTGTCAGCAGTATTGCGGCGCCGACGGCCGTTCCGAAGCTGATCTGGAAACTTGCCTTGCCTGCCGCGACAATATCCATGACGGCCAGTATGCCGACCGTGAACACTATCGCCAGCATGCCCGCCAGCAGCGTCAGTATTATGCTTTCCCAAAGAATCTGGCTGAGCACGTCCCTTGGAGTTGCTCCGATGGCACGGCGTATGCCGATTTCTATCGTACGCTCACGGACTGTCACCATCATGATGTTGCCGACGCCGATCGCACCGGCGAGCAAGGTTCCGAGGCCAATCAGCCAGACGATGAAGTTCACACCCTTGAAGATATTGTCGATGAGGCGGAACAGCTGTTCCAGATGCAGGAAACCAATCGCGTCCTTGTCCGACGGATCTATATTGTGTTCACGTGCAATGATGCTTCGTACACGCTCATCAAGTGTTTCCAGATTGATTCCACCCTTGCCGGTCAGCGAAAGCATATCAAGGCTGCTGCCCTTGTTGAAAAGTATCTTCGCGAGAGGCATAGGTATGACGATTGTACTGCGTGCAGATCCGTTTATTGAAATATTGCCCTCATGGACATCGACTCCCACAACCTCATAGTAGACCGAACCGACCTGAATGAAAGTACCGCATGGATCCTCATCCTCTTCGTAAAGCGATTCATAGATATCCTTTCCGATGACGCAGACCTTGCGATTCTGGTCAATGTCGACCTGATTGAGGAAACGACCGTATCTAAGACTTGGCGTCTCGATGGAGGCATACTCCGGAAGCACTCCCTTCACCGATGCAGTATACATTCCGTCATAGTCCTTGCCGTCGCGCTGCACTTTCATTCCCCACTGGCTCACCATTCCTGTAACAATGTCAAGTTCAGGGACCATCAGTTTCAGTCTCTCGACATCTCTGTCGTCCAGGCTCCAGCCACGACCTTCCTTCATTCCATGCCAAGGCTTGGTGGTACGGTTTGAGTACAGTACCGAGGTATTGTTGGCAAATCCCTCGAAATTCTTTGCAAGAAGCTGCTTTACTCCCTGGCCGCCGCCAAGCATGAACAGCAGCATGAACAACCCCCAGAAGATGCCGAAGCCCGTCAGAAGGCTGCGGCTCTTGTTCCTGGTCAGTGAATCCGCTATCTCGCGGAAACTGTCTCTGTCAAATCTCATGTGCTGTCTATTTTAGTTGGCTCTCAAAGCTTCGATAGGTCTTACCCTGCTGGCCTTGCGCGCAGGTATGATGCCCGCAAGCGTTCCGGCAATTATCAGCACCAAGGTCGCTTCAAGCGCGACGTCCAGGCCGACGGTGGTATCCTTCATCATGTTTATGCTGACGCCCAGGACATCGGTGTTGGACGAGCCCAGCGTCTTGTTCATTATCTCGCAGGCCAGCATGCCCAGCACCATGCCCACGTATCCGAATACAGTCGTTATGAGCACGCTTTCACATACAATCAGCCGTAGAATGCTGCCCGGACGCGCACCAAGCGCCTTGCGGATGCCGAACTCATGAGTCCTTTCCTTGACAGTGATGAGCATGATGTTGCTGACGCCTACCACACCGCTTAGAAGGGTAAACAGTCCGACTATCCAAAGAGCTTTGTTAAGGATCGACATGCCCTTGTCCATCTGACGGCTCTGGGTCATGTGATTGCTTATCCATATTCCCTGACGGTCTCCCGGCGCGATGCGGTGATTGGCATTGAGAGCCGCCCTGTACTCGTTCTCGAAAATCTCGGACCGATCTTCTTCCTCAAGTCCTTCGAACGAGAAAATGATGCGTTCGATATTGGGATTCCCGCTTTTGAAGATGCCCGTCATGGTACTGTACGGCATAATTACATCCTCTGTCTGAACCATATCGTCACTGTTCTTGATGCCGATGACCTTGAAACTGATGCCGCTGATGAGGACGTCGCGGCCAATCATCCGCTTGTTCGACAGCTTGCCGCCACTTAGGGATTCCGCCTGCTTGTCGGTGATGACAATGACCTTACGTTTTTGGTCGACATCGTTCTTGTTGATGAAACGACCTTCCAGAACCTTTGCCTTCATTATCTCGTCGACTTCCGGATACGAGCCTGTGGCTCTGGCCGACACGCTCCTGGCACCCATGACCATTGTTATGCTGGAGCTCGCCTGAGGAGATACTTTCATTATATTGTCGGAGAATCTGTCGCTAAGAGTGGTAAGATAATCCGTCTGAGTCAGCCGGACGCTGCGGCCTTCGGGAAGGCCCTGGTATGCGATGGATGTCCATCCGCCGCTGATGGTCATGGAATGCATGTCAATGTCGCCCATCTGTGCTGCAGTAGCATTCTTGAGACCATTGCCGGCACCAAGCAGCACCATGAGCATGAAGATGCCCCAGGCTACCGCAAAGCCGGTCAGGATGGTGCGCAGCATGTTGCGGCGTATCGATTCCCATATTTCGATTATGAGGTCCCGCATGGCTTATTTCATGATGGTGGTCGTGCCGAACGCTGATGCGTCGTGGTGACTGTTGTCCTCGATCTTGCCGATGAGACCGTCCTTGATATGGATTATGCGGTCGGTGCAGTTCGCCACTCCGCTCTCGTGGGTCACCACGATGATGGTCGCATGATCCTCACGGTTCAGGCGGGTAAGCAGTTCCATTACCTCGACCGAAGTCTTGGAGTCGAGAGCTCCTGTCGGCTCGTCGGCCAGCAGGATGCGTGGATTGGTGATGAGCGCGCGGGCGATTGCTACACGCTGCTTCTGGCCTCCGGACATCTCGTTTGGATAGTGGTTCGCCCAATCGGTCAAGCCGAGACGCTCAAGCAGCTGCATGGCCATCTCATGGCGTTTGCGGCGGCTGACTCCCTGGTAGAAAAGCGGCAGCTCGACGTTCTCGACCGCGGTCTTGAAAGGTATGAGGTTGAATGACTGGAAAATGAATCCGATCATGCGGTTACGATAGTCCGCGGCTGTCTTCTCGCTGAGATCCTTGATCAGCTTGCCGTCCAGCACGTACTCGCCTGTATCGTAGTTGTCCAGTATTCCAAGTATGTTCAGAAGTGTCGACTTGCCAGAGCCGGACGCGCCCATGATAGACACGAATTCGCCCTCCGCTATTGAAAGGTCGATGCCTTTCAGGACGTGGAGGGGCTGGCCATTGTCGTAAGTCTTGTTGACTCCTTTAAGTTCTATAAGCATATTGGTACGGTTGTGACCGTCTTCGCCTGCAGGTTCCGTCTTCGATACGCCACACTTATTGACATATAAAGTTTTTCATGTTCGGAATTGGTATTGACCCGCGTCTCGCGACGAGGAAAAGTTTTTCAAAGTTCAACCACGTTTTTCATAGATTAGTCCAGGTCCGGCAGCGGAATCGAAAGACTGGAAACCTGCAGTCAAGCGGTATTATTTAAGTTTAGTTTCGTACTTGTTTAGTGTATTACTCAACTATTACACTGCAAAGATACAACTGATTTTCATATCTGCAATACATACATTGAATAATTGTGAAGTTTTTCAATAAACTGTCAAAATGTCCGTCCCGGACATCTTTCATATAATAGACGCATGAAAAGCCGATTTGCTAACGAAAAGATTTACTTTTGTAACAAAAGACTTCTGCTCTTCTATAAAACACAGGTTCAATGAAAAAACTTCTACATATAAGCATAGCCTTGACGATACTGTCAGCGGCATGCTCATCAGGCAGCAATTCTCAGGCCATTGAGAAGCCAGCGTATGCGATTGACAGTGCCGCAATTGCGGTCCAGCAGCCGATAATGGACAGGTTGGCTGGCGCCCTAGCCCAGCACAGCGGGGACGGAATCAGTGAGCAGATGGTACGCGCAGCGGAAATGATGCTCGGGACCGAGTACGTTGCCGGCACACTTGACGATGGCGACGATGAATGGGTACGCGTCTATCTGGACCGCACCGACTGCATCATCTTTGTCGAGACCATCTTCGATCTTGCACACGCCGTACGACAGGCCGGGGCTGATGCGGACTATTCCCTTCTTTGCGACCTTGTCCGCCAGAGCCGCTATCGCGATGGAATTTGCGAACGCTATTCGGACCGCATACACTACACCACCGAATGGATACGCCAGGGCGAGGCACGTGGGCTTATGAAAGACATCACAGAGGAACTTGGCGGCGTGGACTTCAACGATCCTATCGACTTCATGAGTACCCACAGGGCGTCTTACAGGCACCTTGCCGACACTGCATCAGCCGAAGCCAACCATGGCTGGGAGGTCATCGCAGCAGTCGAGAAAAGCCTCAACGAGACTCCGTCATACTATATCCCCGAGGACAGGATCGCAGCCATCCAGGACCAGATCCGCAGCGGAGACATCATATGCTTCATGTCCGGAACCAAGGGCCTGGACATCGCCCATGTCTCGATCGCCTACGTTCATGACGGCATTGTCGGTTTCATCCATGCATCCCAGGCCGAAGGCCGCGTCATCGTGGACCCTAAATCCATTTCCGATTATACCCTCGGGAGAAAGTCCTCCCCAGGAATCAAGGTCATAAGAGTTTTATGATAAAGAAGAAGCCCGGCACATATGCACCGGGCTTTTTTCTATGTGATGAAGGGTTGTCCTTCACTGTTCCGATTAAGGATTGTAACGCTGTCCGAGAACGAGCTTGTCGCCGCTGTCGTCAACCTCCCAAAGCTGAGGCTTACGGCCGCCGTTGCCCTCTGAGTGGTGTACGCTGTAGAGAAGCTTGCCGTCGAAGGTGCGGAAAAGCATACCGTGACCTGAGTTGTTTGCGAGGAATGGTTCTGGCTCCTGTACCCAAGGACCTGCGATGGTGCCGCTCTCTGAGTAGCAGATACCCTGGAGGTAACGCTCCTGACCCCATGTTGCCCAAAGCATACCGAGCTTGCCGGTCTGGGTGCGGAACATCTGAGGGCCGTCGGTAACCCAACCTGGCATCTTCATTCCGAAGGTAGCCTCACCCATGCCGATCATCTCGCCGCAGTAAGCAGCCTCTGAAGCGCGGAACATGGTAACAGGCCACTCTGAAATAGTGTGGGTAAGGTCGTCGCTGAGCTCGATGTAATCCATGGTACCGTCGATGATCTGGGTCCACTCATGAACGAAGACCATATACTTGTGACCATTCTCCTCGTAGTAGGTACCGTCGATACAGTCCCACTCGCGTGGCTCATAGTCATATCCTGGCTCGATTGCGAAGCTGGTATAAGGTCCCTCCGGATTGTCGGCGCGGAGGATGTAGGTCTGGTTGTGAGGCACGTTGTAGCGACGTGGTACATACTCGATGATGTCGCTGTGGTCACTCCAGGTTCCGAAGTAATAGTAGTAGTCGCCGATCTTGTGGATCTCGGCTGCTGCTGCGAAACCTGCCTTCTCGAGCCAGAGGCCCTTGATGTCGATTACATTGTAAGGTCCCTCCCACATAGCAAGGTCCTTACTCTTGTACATCATACCGCCTGAGCTGGTAAGATAGTAGGTCTGGGTAGCCTCATCAGCGAGGATGTAAGGATCAGACATGCTGAGGTCGTTGAGATGAACAGTTCTTACCTCAGGGGTGATGTTGCGAGGGCGCTGCGGGCGCTCGATCGGCTTTCCGGTAGAGTCGGTTCTTGGCATACCGAAACCCTTCTGGCCGAGGTCTGCGCGTGGAGCGAGCTCGGTTCCTGGAACCACTGGACGTGGTGCAGGGCAGTTCTGCTGCTTAGGGGCACAAGCCGCTGCAGCAAGGGCAACTGCTGCGAGAATACAGATTGAATTTCTCATTGTTATTGGATTTGTTAGTGATTGTTCGTCCGTCAGTTCACAAATATAGAAAACCCCTTCCAATAATCCTCGGGAGGGGTTTGAAAAACAATCTGTTCCTTTTATTTTTTCGGACTCGAAAGCAAGGTTTCAAGTATATTTGCATTTAGTATATGAACAACACCGATCTATACTTATGAAAAAATCCATTCTTGCCGCAATTGTACTTTGCTCCATTCTTGCTGTTTCATGTATTCATGAGGTATGCGGTGACATTGAAAGCCCCGCATATGGCTATGGATTCTGCAACAGGGAAGTCAAGGCCGTAGACCTTACCGTGATTCGAAAAGAAATGGGGGATGTCAATGAAAACGGAAACATTGTGAGAAAGCCGATACCGGTGATGGTTGAAGAAGGAGAAAGCGTCTCCGGCAGCAACCTGTACATTGACGCCTACATCCGCGGAAAGGAAAGACCGCAGGATACCAAGTTCTATTATTTCATGTTGTACAGGATTCCGGGGAACAAGATCATCGAGGACCAGCTTCGCGCATTGGCGACATCACTCGCCCCTGAACTGGAGGGACATTACGGTCCTATGGATACTAACTGCTACGGCGGGGTGGAATACAGAACCGAGGCTTGCAAGGCAATCACGATAAAATCGTCATCTCCAATGTTTGGGATGGACAGCGACTGCGATGTGACTGACAGGTTCAGACTCTCGTCCGAATTCATGATATATCCTGTCTTCTCATCAGAAGACTACAGAATGCTCGGCAGAATCGAGGAGGGAATGACGATTGACGAATATCTCGCTATCAGGCCATTTGTCAATGCAAACCTGCTGTTCCGACTGGTCGACACACCGGAAGACCTGCCGCTTTCGACCTCCTTCACCGTCGACATCGAGCTCGCCGACGGCAAGCACATCACAAGCACCACTCCTGCCGTGACGATAGAATGACACACAGGGTCTGACCCTCCGCACCACCCAGGACGCGTGTGGCCCTTGGCTATTCTACTTTCTGGCCGATGAAAAGGATTGAATTGGTGGTGGCTTCACGGATGAGGAAGAAGAACGGACGGTCCACAATGAAGTCGACATTCTTGAGATCTGGCCTTACAGCTGAAGTATAATCCATTTCCACAACAGTGGTGGCGGCAGCTTCCGTGCCCTTTCTGTTCACATCGATGAAGGTCTTCTGCTTGACATCTCCTATATACAGGACATCGCCGGCAGGTATTTCGGCCATCTTCGAGAAATCGGCGGCACCGGTGAACGCGTCTGTCATTCCTAGTTCTGTCAGTACTTGCTTGAGATCCTTGACTTCATATTCGAACTTGAATTCAGGCATCCTGAGGTTCACATCGGCAAAACTGCCGTGAAAAAGGCTGGCCCACCTGTCCGAATTGAATTCCTCGGCGGCCTTCTTGAACGGTATGTCCTCCGGAGGAAGGACTACACTCATTTTGAACGCACCGTTGCCATAAGGTATTTCAACCATGGCCCAGTCATCAACGCTTGAATAAGTCAGCTTATGCGACACGCTCATCATGTCGAGCTTGACCTTATTTCCTGAAATGGTCTTGAAATTCTCCTTGCTGGTCTTGTCATTGAAGTCAATTGCCCACTTGCCGTTGAAATAGATGGCATTGATAAGGGCCATGACGCAGTCCGGACTCAGGCTGTCAAGCATTTTCTCAATCTTGCCGTGGGTGTTGTCCGAGCACCATTTATTGATATCCGTCAAGGTTGAAGGATCGGCAAAGGACACGTTTCTTGCCTCTGCGGCATAATACTCACCTGCTGTCGCGAGGAAAGACTTCTTCACGTTCAGTTTCTTGTCGATCCAGATTGAGTTCGCCGACTCGAACGTGGTCTTCTTATCGACGGTCTTGAGACCTTCAACCATCTTGCTGTAATATGATGACACATCCTCGGCCGAATGCTCATCGAATCCGAGAACATGAGTCATCTGTTCAGCAGTCTTTCCGTCGGCGCCACAGGCCGTCATCGACAGCGCGAGGGACAGGCTGAGTGGAGAGAAGAACATCTGTTCATCCTCGTACAGCGCGCGATAGGCATCGAAGGCAAAGGCATTGGCGCTGTTTGCGACCTGCCATTCCGCCTTTGTCAGCATAATAGGAGTCAATGTATTGGATTCCTCCTCCTGAGGATCAATCTCGGGTTCCGTGCTCTCCTTGCCGCAGGATAATGTCAAAGTCATGCCGAGCAACATGGCGGCTATTGCAAACAATGTCTTTTTCATAGTTATGATATGTTTCTACATACTAAACGTACAATATAAGGAAATACTGCATCCCACGAAAAAAAAATGGCTGCGAATTCGTTAAATTAAAAAAATATGGCGCAGCGGGATTTCCACTGCGCCAGTATCAATATCAACTGTTGCGGATATACTAGTATGCTTCCTGGTGGAAGTAGTCGAAGCTGGCCTTTCCGCCGGTCTCGATGGTTGCGTAGCAGTAGAGGGCAGAGCGGTAGCCTGTGAAGAAGTCGAGAGCGAAGCTCATCTTGAGAGGCTGCTCGAGCTCGGTCCAGTTCTGACCGTCAAGCGAGTATGAGAGGAAAGCCTCGTCAGAGGTCTCGCCCTCCTCGACTGCGGTGAATACATAACGTACCTTAAGCCAAACCTTGTCCTGGTCGAATGGCATGCGGAGAAGTTCCTCCTCGCCACCGTCAGCGCGGCCGTTGACCATCATCCACTGGCTGCGGTCACGTGGATCGGCGTTCTCGACGAGCGGCTTGCGGCCTGCCTTGCGATGAACTGCCACGAGGTACTTGTTGCCTTCAGCGTCAACATCGACACCGATGCGGCCGTAGCTGCTTTGGAATGCACAGATACCTGCAGCGTCGCCTGGCTTGAGGGCTGAAACGTCAACCATGGTCTCTGACCAGCAGCGTGGGCCGACAGTTCTCTGGGTAAGAGAGTTGCGGGCAGTCACGATACCCTCTGCGATATGTCCGGTAGTGAGGTTGAGCTTGCCATCTGCGACGTTCCAGCAATCATTGAGAGGCTTGTGGTTCCACTGCCATACAAGAGCGAGCTCGCTGCTGTCGAATTCATCTGATGCCCAGGTATAGTTCTTTCCACCCTCAGGGAGGTTGACCTCGAAGGTCTTCACTGGAACGGTGTTGTCACCGAGGATAGGCCACTCGTCAACCCAGGTAACAGGCTGGAGTGTTGGGATACGGCCAACACCGCCATGATCCTGGAACATCATTGCGTACCAGTCGCCGTTCTGGGTCTCGAAGATCGGGCCCTGTGCGACACCGTCGTTGCGGCCGTCGAACTTGCCCTGAAGGATGTCCTTGCGCTCGTATGGGCCGGTGATCTCCTTTGCGCGCCATGCGGTCTCGGTGCGGACGCCGCCTGTCGGCCAGTTGATAGTCAGCACATAGTACCAGTCGCCGATCTTGTATGCACGGGCACCCTCGTCACGAAGGTTGAATCCCTCCGGTGTGGTGATGATAACCTGGTCAAGACCACCCTCTTTGATGGCAAATGCATCCTGGGTGAGCTCGGTGAGATGAATCTGGCCGTTGCCGTAGATTGCGAAGGTACGGTCGCCATCGAACAGGAGCGAGCAGTCATGGAACTGACGGTCGAGCACGTGGCGCTCCCAGCTGCCGTTCTCAATATCTTTGGTGGTATATACGAAGGTCTGGCCCGGCTGATCGTTGCTGATGAAGAGGATGTAGTAGGTGCCGTTGTTGTACTGGAGTGAAGTAGCCCACTGACCCCTTCCGTAAGCGGTCTGACCGTTGCGGAGGTTGATGGCGTCATTGTCGACGATAACGTCGAACACATAGTTGACGAGCTCCCAGTGCACGAGGTCGGTAGAGTGCATGATAGGCGCTCCAGGGCAGAAGTACATGGTTGTGCTGACCATGTAGTAGTCGTTGCCGACACGGATGACGTCATTGTCAGGAATGTCGGTGTAGGTCAGCGGATTCTCGCAGACAGTAGTCTTTGGTGCCTGTGAGCAGGCCGCGAGGCTGAGTGCGCATGCAAGTGCGATGAACAGTTTTTTCATATTGTGTGATTATTGATTAATCTATCTTGAGGTCGCCGGGACGGATCCAGCCGATGCGGCGGAGAAACATTGCGATAACAGGAGTAAGGACAGCCGGCAGCACGAACGAGATCAGCACAAGACCGGTCCAGTCCATGGCGGTAATCGATGCGCGGGTTCCGGCGGCCACAGCGTCGCTCCATCCGGTAAGCACACCGATCTGGCCTACAAGACCGCAGGTGCCCATACCCGATGAAATTGCAGGACCGTTCATCTCCAGTCCGAAGACGCAGGTCGCGAGCGGGCCGGTAATGGCAGCAACCAGGGTCGGAGGAATCCATATTCGCGGATTCTTCACAATATTGCCCATCTGAAGCATGCTGGTGCCGATACCCTGGGATATAAGGCCTCCCCAGCGGTTCTCCTTGAAGCTCATGAAAGCGAAACCCACCATCTGGGCGCAGCAGCCGGCCAGAGCGGCACCACCTGCAAGCCCGGTCAGACCGAGTGCGGCACAAATCGCAGCGGATGAAATAGGAAGAGTCAGCGCCATGCCGACAATAACCGAAACAAGGATTCCCATCAGGAATGGCTGCTTTGTCGTCGACCACATGATGATGTCACCTATCTTGGAAGCGGCAGCACCGATTGCCGGAGCACACCACATTGAAAGCAGAACGCCCACGCCGATGGTCACGAGCGGGGTTACAAGAATATCGACCTTGGTTTCTTTTGAGACAAGCTTTCCGCACTCAGCTGCAATGATAGAAACAACATAGACAGCCAGAGGACCGCCTGCACCTCCAAGATTATTGGCAGCGGCACCTACAGTGATCAGAGAGAAAAGTACAAGTGGAGCAGCGTGCAGAGCGTATCCTATCGCCACAGCCATTGCCGGACCTGCCACTGATTTTGCGAAACCGCCCATGCTTACAAGCCATTCGATTCCCAGCTGTTCACCTAGGGTCGCGAGGATTGTTCCTGTCAGCAAAGAGGCGAAAAGGCCCTGTGCCATAGCACCCAGGGCATCTACTCCATAGCGCTTCGCAGATATTATGACATCTTTTCTTTCAAGGAAAGCTCTCATTTCTATTGATTTGAATACCGCAAATGTACCGATTGTGCTACGTTTTTCAAACACGGGGAAAAAGCAAAGCTCAAAAAAAGTCGAAAAAATAATGCGAAAGTATTGTTCTTTTAAATTTTCAGCGTATATTTGCAATCCCAAACCCAAGATAAGGGTTACCAATTCGCGGTTGTGGTGAAATGGTAGACACGCTACTTTGAGGGGGTAGTGCTCGTTGGGGCATGTGAGTTCGAGTCTCACCAACCGCACTGAAAAGCTCAGCCTATCGGCTGGGCTTTTTTCGTTGATGCCCAGGCTGTGCGACACATACGTAGAGCAAAACGTAGCATTTTGTCATACCAACTCATTTTTTGCTACGTTCGGGGCTCTATTTGTATCATTCATCTTTTATCTTTGCCCCACGATGAAGAAAAAGGAAATGGAAATAATGCCGGAGATTGCGGGAGGCGATATAAGACTCCTGCTTCACTGCTGCTGCGCCCCTTGCTCCGGCGCAATCCTGGAGTGGCTCCTGGCGCATGATATCCACCCGACCATATTCTTTTCCAACTCCAACATCGTCCCACGCGAGGAATACGAAATCCGCAAGGCGGAAATCATACGCTATGCCGAAGACCTCGGGCTCGAAGTCATTGATGACGATTACAATCATGAATCATGGCTCTGCGCCGTCCAGGAATGGGCCGATGCTCCCGAGCGTGGTCCACGGTGTCTGCGCTGCTTCAGGTTCAGACTGGACCGTGCCGCCGCGTACGCCCACGGACATGGATTCAACCTGCTGACCACAACACTCGCTTCATCACGCTGGAAAGACCTGACCCAGGTCGACCAGGCGGGTACCGAAGCATGTGCCGCATACAGCGATGTGGAATGGTGGGGACGCAACTGGCGCAAGGGAGGTCTCCAGGAGCGCCGCAATGCCATAATCCGCGAGCAGGGCTTCTACAACCAGAACTGGTGTGGATGCGAGTTCTCACGCCGTGCCGTCGAAGCCAAGGAAGCCCGTGACACGACGACAAAGCAGCAAAGCGATGAATAAGACCGGGCACATCGGGAGCAAACACCTATTGGCGATATTGACAGTCATCCTGACCGGATTCTGCCTCAACGCCCAGCCCTGGCCGAAAACCATCAACAACGATGTCAGGGACGCGGTTCTCAAGATCAGCGACGGACAGCGATATGACTTTGACGAATGGACTCAGTACGCCCCTGTAGCTGCATACGCGGCGCTTGGATTCATCCCAGGCATCGAGCATGAGAGCAGCCTGGTGAAACGTGGATGTACATTCATCGGCGGCTTCGGATTTCTTGTCGCCACCACCCTGATGACGAAGGAGATTGCCGGCGAAATGCGTCCCGACGGTTCAGGATACGACTCATTCCCATCCGGTCACAGCGGGAAAGCCTTCTTCGGCGCTGAACTCGTCCGCATGGAATTCGGCAATGGCTGGGGCGCCGCAGCCTACAGTGTGGCTGGAGTGACATCCTTCATGCGTATCTGGAATGACAAGCACTGGCTGACCGATATAGTTGCCGGAGCCGCTTTAGGCATTCTCAGCGCCCATGTCGGCGACTGGGCCTGCAGCTTCATCAGATTCGACCCCATCTCCCAGTCTCCACTCCTCGCCCTCAACATCACATTCTAATAAGACTTAACAGACAAGCAAAACAGCTATTCCTCTTATTGAAGAATAGCTGTTCTACTTTGCATTTGATCAGATGCGGCCGGCTGTCTCCTCCGGGATCCGTGCCCACCCTCGGGCACGTTAGAGGGTATTCTAAGACTTTTGCAAGTTTTTTTAGAAAAGTTCTTCGATTGTGCGTTT
>JAKSJN010000022.1 GCA_024402135.1 Bacteroidales bacterium | reverse complement strand
TAAGACTCGTGACCTGCGAGGAAAGCGAAGCACTCGGTCTCCTCACGGAGAAGACGGGCTGCGAGGTTTCCGTGGCCGAGACCAACCTTACGGTCGTCTGCTACTGATCCAGGGATACAGAATGCCTGGAGACCCTCACCGATAGCCTCGGCAGCGTCAGCAGCAACTGCGCAACCCTTCTTGATTGCGATAGCTGCACCGGCAACATAAGCCCACTTTGCATTCTCGAAGCAGATCTTCTGGGTGTCCTCACACATCTTGTAAGGATCGATGCCCTTCTCGTCGCAGATAGCCTTAGCCTCTTCGAGGTCCTTGATACCATACTTGTTAAGAGCTGCATTGACCTGGTCAATACGACGCTCGTAGCTTTCAAAAAGTGCCATAGTGCTTATGCTTTACGTGGGTCAATATACTTAACTGCATCCTTGAAACGGCCATAGGTACCCTTTGCCTTCTCGATAGCCTCTGGACCGGTAGCGCCAGCCTTGAGAGCATCCATGAGCTTGCCAAGGTTTACGAACTCATAACCGATAACCTCATCGTTAGCGTCGAGAGCCATCTGGGTGCAATAACCCTCGGTCATCTCGAGATAACGTGAACCCTTTGCACGGGTACCGAACATGGTACCAACCTGGCTGCGGAGGTTCTTTCCGAGGTCCTCGAGTGAAGCACCCACTGGAAGACCACCCTCAGAGAAAGCTGACTGGGTACGTCCGTAAACAATCTGGAGGAAGAGCTCGCGCATTGCGGTGTTGATAGCATCGCAAACGAGGTCCTGGTTAAGTGCCTCGAGAAGAGTCTTGCCAGGAAGGATCTCAGATGCCATAGCAGCTGAGTGTGTCATACCTGAGCAACCGAGAGTCTCAACGAGAGCCTCCTCGATGATGCCGTCCTTGACATTGAGGGTAAGCTTGCAGCAACCCTGCTGAGGAGCGCACCAGCCGATACCGTGGGTAAGACCGGAGATATCCTTGATTTCTTTAGCATGCACCCACTTTCCTTCCTCAGGAATAGGAGCATTGGCGTGATTGGCGCCCTTTGCTACGCAGCACATCTGCTGCACTTCTTTTGTGTAGATCATATCTGTGTAATTAAATGATATTTCGCGACGCAAATATAAATAATTATCCTGTCTTTCGGTATAGTCAATATGATTATTACTACCAGAAAAAGCAAAGATGTGTACAGAAAAAGCCGCCCCGGAAGGGACGGCTTCATCAAATATTTCAAAAGGGGAAAACTATGCTTTTCTTGCTTCGATTTCCTTGTTGATCTCGTTGAGCTTCTCGTCTGTAAGAGGATACTTGTAGATGAGGCAGCCTACGACAACCAGGAGAATTGCCGGGATGATGGTAGTGAAAAGAAGGATCGCATTCTGAGCGGTTGCGTCATACTCGTTCAGCTTTGTGTAATAAGCGTTTACAGGTGAGCTGATGAATGTTGCAAGGAATACGGTCACGAAGATGCCAAGTACGAGCTGGAGGCACTTGTTGGCCTTGAACTCAGTCCACATCTCTCCGAAGGTAGCTGGCTTCTCAGGAGTTGTAGTGATGTTCTCCTTGCTGCCAAGGAAACAGAATGTGAGAAGAGCGAGACCTGCGATAGCAAAGATGCATGTTACAGTGAACCATGCCTTAGGGTCTGTAGGAAGTGCGGATGATTCGCTTGCAAGGTTGAATCCGATCATGCCCATTACGAGAGGTGTGATCCATCCTGCGATTGAGAAACCTGCCTTGAATGCAACACCTGCGAGTGCGTTGACGGTAGCTGCCGGTCTGTTGCCGGTGCGATACTCAGCCTCGGTGATTACCTCAGGAACGAGAGCCCACATGAGCGAACCTACGAGAAGGCCGACACCAGTCATGACCTTGGCTGCCTGGACGACTGTGTTGAGACTTGTCACGTCAAGGAACTTGCCGATGATGAAGAGAATGATGAATCCGATGATACCGACTGCAAGGAGCAGGTAGTAGAGGCCCTTCTTTCCGAACCACTTCTTGAGAACTGGAAGAGATGGGAGAATGATGAAGGCAGGAATCGTACCGATAGCCATGAATACAGCCTGGTTCCAGTCAACTGCGATACCTACGATCATTGCAAGACCGATAGGGAATCCAGCCTGTACGATGATCTGACCGATATTTGCGCAGACCATACGGGTAGAGGTAAGAATGAGGACCTCGTCGTTGTCTCTGGTCATGCTGGCCATGATCGAGCCGTAAGGAATGTTAACTACCGAATAGATCATGCTGAGCACTGTGTAGCTGATTGTCGCGTATGCAATCTTGGCACCCATTGACCAGCCGGCTGCAGCAGGAAGCATAAGGAGACATGCTGCAACAGTAAGAGGAATACCACCGTAGAGGAGGTAGGTGCGGTACTTGCCAAGCTTAGGGTTATGGTTGTCGATGTAGGTTCCTACTACAGGGCTCCAGAAACAGTCGAGGATTCTGACTCCGAGAATAAGGCCACCGACGAAAGCTGGGCTGATTTTCAATACCGTTGTGAGGTAGAGCATGAGGAAGCATGCTACCGTCTGGAAGATCAGGTTCTGTGCGAGGTCGCCGGAACCGAAACCGATCCTCTGCATCCATGAAAGCTTGTAGAAGCCTTTAGCTTCACTTGCGTTGTTTGCCATAATGATTATTAGCTTGTGTGGTTATATTATTTCAAGTTCTCCTTCCACTGGATGTAGTTCTCCTCGAGGGCGTTCTTCCAAGCTGCCTCAGGCTCAACCTCACCAACCTTCGCAAGGGTTGAGAATGCTTCAGCCTCGCTGGTGTAGTAACCTGCACCGAGAGCTGCACCGCGAGCT
The DNA here is from genome assembly GCA_024402135.1 of Bacteroidales bacterium. GTDB lineage: Bacteria > Bacteroidota > Bacteroidia > Bacteroidales > UBA932 > Cryptobacteroides. Next base: position 29,285 of record JAKSJN010000022.1, on the reverse strand, counting down.
GCACCGAGAGCACCGTCAGTATTGAAGAGCTCGATGCGTGAGTCGCAGAGGGTTGCGAGAGTGCTGCGGAACAGAGGGCTGAGGAAGAGGTTTGCCTTTCCTGCGCGGATCACGTTAGGCTCGAGCCCGAGGTCCTTCATGATGTCGATACCGTAGCGGAATGAGAATGCGATACCCTCCTGGGTTGCACGGAGGATGTGAGCCTGGCTGTGACGCACGAGGTCGATGCCTGCGAAACGAGCACCCATGCAGCGGTTCTCGAGAACGCGCTCGGCACCGTTACCGAATGGAAGCACGATGAGGCCGTCTGAACCTACAGGAGCGTTTGCAGCGAGGTCGTTCATCTCGGCATAGGTGAGAGAAGGAACGATGTTGCGGTGTACCCATGAGTTCATGATACCGGTTCCGTTGATGCAGAGAAGTACGCCGAGACGTGCCGCATCAGCAGTATTGTTCACATGGAGGAAGGTATTGACGCGTGAAGCCGAGTCAGCCTTTGGCTTGTCGGTAACGCCGTATACAACGCCGCTGGTACCGCCGGTAGCAGCGATTTCACCAGGATTGAGGACGTTGAGTGAGAATGCATTGTTTGGCTGGTCACCTGCGCGGTAAGAAATAGGAGTTCCTGCAGGGATACCGAGGAGTGCCTCTATTTCTGCTGATGTGCGTGCAGCAACACCGATTGAAGGCTTGATCTCAGGGATGAGTTCAGGATCGATGCCATAATACTCGGCAACGAATGAAGCCATCTTGCCCTCCTTGAAATCCCAGAGGATCTGCTCTGAGAGACCGGTCTCGGTAGTGCCTACGTCACCTGAAAGCTTGTATACTGCATAGTCGCCAGGAAGCATGAACTTCCAGATCTTTGCATAGTTCTCCGGCTCGTTGCGCTTCACCCATGCGAGCTTTGAAGCGGTGAAGTTGCCAGGAGAGTTGAGCAGGTGGCTCATGCACTTGTCATATCCGATGGTCTGGAGAGCCTCGGCACCGATACCGACTGCACGTGAATCACACCAGATAATGGCGTCGCGTACAGGCTTTACGTTACGGTCTACGGCAACGAGACCGTGCATCTGATAGGTAACACCCACAGAAACGACCTTTGACATGTCGCACTGGGTCGAGATATCCTTGATTCCTTCACAGATATAGCGCCACCAGAGCTCAGGGTTCTGCTCTGCCCATCCCTTGTTGGGAGCCGAGATAGGCATTTCGGTCTTAGGATTTGTCGATGAGGACAGACATGTGCCCTTCTGGATGTCGAGAAGCGATACCTTGATGGATGAAGATCCGATATCAATACCAAGAGAATACATTGTAAGTTATCAGTTTTGTTGGTTGTTTTATCAGTTGGGACGCATTAGTCCATTGACGCAAATATATGAATAATTCCGGAAAAAAGCGTCATTTAACCGGCATTGGTCAAGGCATTTGACAAAAAAACATTATATTTGGGAACAGGATGAAGGGCCCGGATATCAGGCACGCCATCCATGTAGCTAAGAATCAATATATTAACCACATTACAATACATCACAACTATGGCAAAGAAAGTCGCAAAACGCTATCTCCTTCCTGCCGATTACATGGCAGATCCATCAGTTCATGTCTTCAATGGCAAGATCTACATCTATCCTTCTCACGACTGGGAGGACGATTCAAACGTAGAGGATGACAGCGGTGACCAGTATATCATGAAGGACTACCACGTCCTCTCTATCGACGGAGATCCTATGAACGGTACCGTAACCGATCACGGCAAGGTACTCGACCTCGAGGACATCGCATGGCACGGACGCCAGCTCTGGGACTGCGACGTCCAGGAAAAGGACGGCAAGTACTACATGTACTTCCCTATGAAGGACAAGAATGAGGTGTTCCGTCACGGTGTCGCTATCGCCGACAATCCTGCAGGTCCGTTCATTCCTCAGCCAGAGCCGGTTCACGGCAGCTACTCTATCGATATGGCAGTCCTCAAGGACGAAGGCGAGTACTACATGTACTTCGGAGGCCTCTGGGGTGGTCAGCTCCAGTCATACAGGGACAATATCGGCATCGAGGATCCTGCGAAGAACAACACTCCTGACAGCCCGAACCTCCCTCATGGCGACCAGCCTGCAATCCCTAGCCGAGTAGTGAAGCTTTCTCCTGACATGCTCCAGTTCGGCGAGGAGCCAAAGCCGGTTGTAGTCGTTGACGAGGAGGGCAAGCCTCTCGCCGCTGATGACCCACATCGCTTCTTCGAGGCTTCATGGACCTTCAAGAAGGACGGCAAGTATTACTTCACCTATTCTACCGGCGACAGCCACCTTCTCTGCTACGCAGTAGGTGACAACATCTACGGTCCTTTCACATACAAGGGAGTGATCCTCACACCTGTTGTCGGCTGGACTACCCACCACGCAATCATCGAATATGAAGGCAAGTGGTATCTGTTCCATCATGACAGCGTTCCTTCAGGCGGCAAGTCATGGCTCCGCAGCCTCAAGGTTTGCGAACTGACCTTCGACGCTGATGGAAACATCGAGACCATCGAGGGAATCGACGAGTAACAGGCAAAGATTCGATACAGGAAAAGGAAACGGACCCCCGTTTCCTTTTCTTTTTTATGGATTATCCATAATTTTGCGCCCCGAAAACCGGATAAATCAAAACCATATATCTCTTTATGAAAAACAGAGCATTGGCCGTCATGGCAGGAATCTTCCTGTTCATGGTATCTTGTACGCCTAAGTACGAGACAGTCAGCGGCGACCCGCTGGGAACAAAGATCTACACACTCGACAATGGGCTCAAGGTGTATATGTCGGTAAACAAGAACGAGCCCCGCATCCAGACATACATTGCCGTACGAAGCGGCGGCAAGAACGACCCTTCGGACAACACCGGTCTCGCACACTATCTCGAGCATCTGATGTTCAAGGGTTCCGAGTCCCTCGGCACCACGGATTACGAAGCCGAGAAAGTCATTCTCGACCAGATCGAGGATCTTTACGAAGTCTACAGGACAAAGACCGACGATGCCGAGAGAAGAGCCATCTACCATACCATAGACTCTCTCAGCTATCAGGCATCGCTGATCTCGATTCCAAACGAGTACGACAAGTCGATGGCAGTCATCGGCGCCACAGGCTCAAACGCATATACCTCGAACGACGTCACCTGCTACCAGGAAAACATTCCTTCAAACCAGATCGAGAACTGGGCAAAGGTTCAGTCAGACAGATTCAAGAACATGGTTATCAGAGGCTTCCACACCGAGCTTGAAACCGTATATGAGGAGTATAACATGTACCTCAACGAAGACGGCGAGAACGCCATGATGGCCATGGATTCCGTCCTCTTCAAGAATCACCCTTACGGACTGCAGTCAGTGATCGGAACTTCGGACCACCTCAAGAATCCTTCAATCAAGGCCATCAAGAAGCAGAAGTCGCTGATGTACGTTCCTAACAACTGTGCAATCTGCGTATCCGGAGACTTTGATCCGGACGAGTTCGTGGCAATCGTGGAGAAGTATTTCGGCGACTGGGAGCCTAATCCATCTGTTCCGGAGCTCAAGTATGCACCTGAGGAGCCTATCACAAGTCCCGTCCGCAAGGACGTCTACGGTACAATGTCCGAGTTTATTCTCCTTGGATGGAGGACTCCGGGAAGCAAGGACAAGGCCAGTGAGGTAGGCAGCATCGCAGGTGCAGTTCTCCAGAACGGCATGGCCGGCCTCATCGACATCGACATAACCCAGCAGCAGAAGATGCTTGGCGCAAGCGCCGGAAATTCCACAAGAGTCGACTATGGTGAATTCCTTATGGAAGGCTACCCTAAGGAGGGGCAGAGCCTTGACGAAGTCCGTGATCTTCTCCTCGCCGAGGTTGCGAAGCTCCGTGCCGGCGATTTCAATGAAGAGCTTATTTCCGCAGCAGTGGCGAACATGAAGCTCAGCGAGATGCGCAGAAGCGAAAACAACAGTTCCAGGGCTTCGAAATATGTGAATTCTTTCATCGCAGGACACAAGTGGGCTGACGATGTCACACTCATGGACAGGTTGTCAAAGGTCACCAAGGAGGATGTAGTCGCATGGGCTAACGAATACCTCGGAGAGAACAGTTATGTAGCTACATACAAGCACCTTGGTGCAAACCCGAAAAACCAGAAGATTGTAGCGCCGAAGATCACTCCTATCGCAACGAACCGAGACAAGACCAGTGACTTCCTCACCGAGCTCCAGAATTCGGTACCTGAGCCGATCGAGCCGGTTTTCGTAGACTACTCGAAGGATATGTCTAAGTTCAGCATGCAGGATGGTGTCGAGGTACTCTATAAAAAGAACGAGACAAACGACATCGGACAGCTTTCCTTCATCTTCGACGAGGGATTGCTCACCGATCCTTCACTCGCGGTAGCCATCGATTATGTCAGCTACCTCGGAACCGAGACACGTACAGCTGAAGAGATTGCGCTCGAAATGTACAAGCTTGCCTGCAACTACAGCATGAGGGCGGGCGACAACACCATCCAGTATTCCGTGAGCGGCCTCAGCGACAACCTCGGAAGCGCACTTGAAATCGTAGAAGACATCATTGCCAACGCAGCTGCCGACGACGACATCCTCAACGCATACAAGGCTGACTTCATCAAGTCCCGCAACGACAACAAGTTCAGCCAGAGTGCCTGCTCAAGGGCTCTGAACAATTACGTGATGTACGGTCCAGAATATGTAAAGAAGACCAACCTGACCGATGCCCAGGTCATGGCGCTCACTTCCGAGGAACTTCTGGCTAAGGTCACAAACATCCTCACCAAGCAGCACACAGTGCTCTATTACGGCCCTCAGGACGAGGATGCAGTAAAGGAGCTCCTCAACGACCATCATGACGTTGCCGGCGAACTCGAGCCGCTTGTCAAGGTTTACGCCCAGAAGCTCCAGACCCCATCTCCTGCCGTCTTCATCGCTCCATACGATTCCCGTCAGTTCAACTACATCCAGTACACCAACATGGGCGAAAAGTACGAGGCGGAAGACGACGCGATGCTGAGACTTTACAATCTCTATTTCGGAAGCGGCATGAATGCCATCGTATTCCAGGAGATGAGAGAAGCAAGAGCTCTCGCTTACTCAGCCCGCGCAAACCTCGCCACACCTGCATTCGCTGACGACAGCTACTCATTCAACGCCACCATCGGATCACAGAACGACAAGCTCCAGACAGCCGTAGAAGCATTCGACATGATCATAAACGACATGCCGGAAAGCGACAAGGCGTTCGAGATCGCCAAGACTTCACTTGACGGAACTCTCCGTACACAAAGGACTTCCGGCATGAGTGTTCTTACAAGCTATCTCAACGACAGAGAGATAGGCAGGACAGAACCTGTGGCAAGAAAGATATACGAGGTTCTTCCTGGAATGACCATGCAGGATGTCATCAAGGCGCAGCAGAAGTACGTCAAGGACCGCACCTACATCTACGGTCTCCTTGGAAACTACAAGGACATGGACATGGACTTCCTCCGTACGCTCGGTCCTGTACGCCTCCTCAGCCTCGAAGAGATCTTCGGCTACTAACGGCTGAGACGGGATCATTCAATCCTGTACTCAGTAATATTCTGAATACCGGGGATACCGTAGTATGAAGCTACGATATCCCCTTTTACGTACACCTTGCGGCCGAGATTGGATGGATTCGAAGCGATATTCAGATTGTCCCTTATGTCTCCCTTGTTAAGCTGAACCGACATGCACATATCCCTGTCCGTACAGGAGGAACGGCCGGCGATTGCTACATGGGTCTGGGAAGAGAAGGGGCCGGTGAATTTGATTTTCGACGAAGACATATCCCCTCCTACGATATATCCTGTAACCCATACCCCGGTCTTGCCAATCGCATTCCTGGCATCATTTACGCCCAGAGTCTCACCCGACGACCCACCATTGCCGGGACCACCTATCACATAGCTGTCGGTAATCCAGTTGCCGGTCGTATCCACCCCTATCGAGATGCCCTTGCCGACCGAGCTTTTGGATGACGCCGACACATTGAGAGTCAGCATGTCACCCGCATCCATAAGACGCGTATCAAGCACCTTGTCGGCACCGTCCTCATTCATCACAAGAGAAACATTGCCAGGAGCGAAATAGGCGAATCTCGACTCACGGTACGAGTACATCAGCTTACCGGCGGAGTTTTTGAGAAACAGCACAGCTGAAGGACAGTTCTCAATGAAGGAGGATGCTATCTTCAGTCTTATTCCGGCATTCATCCTTACACAGTTGAGTGACACATCGGTACGCTCCCCTGCCTTGATGACGACAAGCTGTTCATCACCGAACTGAGGAATTGAAAAATCAGGTTTACTGAATGCATTCGAGACTGCACGGACAGTGTAGCTGCCTGGATCCAGACTCATCGGTTCCGGCACAGAAGAATAGAGTCCCTCGTACAGAGCCTTACCAGAGGCATCACTTACCTTCAGTATGAAATTGTTCGTATCAGGGATTGCGCTGACAGCAGATTTGGTGATCATGGATCTTACATCAGGGTTGAAGCTGAATGTCAGCTCGCCCTGTCCCAGAGGCGTAAGCCATTCATTGCACGAAGAAGCCAGCAGCAACGACAGGAGTGCCATTGGCACGAAATGTTGTCTTTTTGTTCTCATAAGCATGTTTTTTCCGGTTGCTCCGCCATATTGCGGATTGCCCAAAATTATCCATGCCGGAAGTCGTTCAGCCCCGAAAATATTTCAATTTTTAACAAAAACCTATCTTTTGTCTTTTTGACATTCAGCGGAGCGTAAAAAAAGATAAAAAATTGCGGGACCGTCGTATCACTACGTTCGATCCCGCTACTTAACCTAAACTTAAACTATGAAAAACTTCAAGGCAAAAGTAATCATAATTTTGTAGTTACCAAATTATTTCTCACTTCTCCTCCGCTCTCATCTTGGCATATTTGAGGAGAATTATCTTGGGTTCCGGGAAATCATCGAACTTTATCTTTGCCTTGACATCCGGGACACGTCCACTGAGATCCAGGATCATTCCCGGGCCGAAACGGAGATGCTCGATGCGCTGCCCGATGGAAAAAGACGCCATAGGTGCCGCGATGAAAGTCGCCTCATTGTATCTGTTTCCCTGCGGTGCAGCCGGAACTGAAGGGCGCGACTGTATCGACGGACGAGACGCGGGAGCAGACTGCCGTGATCCATACTGAGATTGCTGCGGCAAACCTTGGCGAGGCATCCTTACGGGCCTTCCGGATTGGCCATAAGAGTTCCTTCCTGTACTGAATGACTGAGTTCCTCCGCCTCCGAACACACGAGCCTCCTCAAGAGGATTCTCGATGTAGCGGCTGTCTATCTCTCGTATGAAACGGCTCGGCGAGTTGTTCTCGGTCTTGCCATTGCGCATTCGGCTGTCTGCGAAGCTCAGTGCCAGCTTACGGCCTGCACGGGTGATGGCAACGTAAAACAGGCGCCTTTCTTCCTCGATATCGGAAGATGAAGCGAGCGAACCACCTGAAGGGAACAGGTTTTCCTCCATTCCGGCCACATATACATACGGAAACTCCAGACCCTTGGAGGAATGAACTGTCATGAGGGATACCTTGTTATTGGTATCCTCCTCATCTTCAATGTCGATATTGCTGAGAAGAGATATGTTCTCAAGGAATTCGTCAAGCCTCACGACCGGCATCTCGCCGACGGTTCCCTCGGATTCCTGTTCAGCCTCGAACTCAGCCTTGCGATCCTGGACATAGGAAGCCACGCTGCTTACAAGTTCCTCGACATTTGCCGTCCTGGCCTGGCCTTCAATACTGGTGTCCTCCCTGTAGAAACGATAGAGCCCGCTGTCATCAGCTATTTTCTTGGCCAACGTCTCGGCATCGGTCGTAGCGACCAGCTGGGAGAGCCTGTCGATCATGTCTGTGAAGGCACGGAGCTTGGCTATCGCCGCGCTCTTCAGCCCGAAGTCCAGCAGACGCTCAGAATAGACAGCTCGGAAAAGAGTACAGCCAAGAGTTCTGGCTGCCATTGCAAGCGCGTCTTCGGAAGTGCCGCCTATGCCTCGTGCGGGCTTGTTGACGACTCTCTTGAACGACTCGTCGTCATTAGGGTTGACCACAAGCTTGAAGTATGCCATGAGGTCCTTCACCTCGGCTCTGTCGAAGAAGGAATTGCCGGAATAAATCATGTACGGGATGTTGCGCTTTCGCAGCGCCTCCTCCAGGGCTCTTGACTGGGCATTTGTCCTGTAAAGAATCGCAAAATCCTGATATCTGGCGCTTTCCTTACGTACCGTATCAAGTATTCCACTGGTAATGAGGACAGCTTCCTCCTGTTCGCTGTATGATTTTATGAGCCTTATCTTGTCGCCATCTTCACCGACCGAGTAACACTCTTTCGGCAGACGGTTCTTGTTCTTGTCGATCAGTGAATTTGCGGCATTGACGATGTTTCCTGTCGAGCGATAGTTGCGTTCAAGCTTGAACAGCCTGGCCTCGGGATAGTCCTTCCTGAAATTGAGTATGTTCTCGATCTTGGCGCCACGGAAAGCGTAGATCGACTGCGAATCGTCACCCACAACGCAGATGTTGCGGTGATGCATGCTCAGCTTCTTTATGATCAGATACTGGGAGAAGTTTGTATCCTGGTACTCATCCACGAGGATGTGGGTGAAGCGGGCCGAGATTGCCTCAAGTGCCTCCGGAAAGTCGCGGAGAAGTATGTTCATGTTCAGCAGGATGTCATCGAAATCCATGACACCGTTCTGACGGCATTTCTTCACGTAGAGCGAGTAGATATCACAGATTCTTGGCTTGCGCGAATGGCTGTCCTCGATCGTGATCTCCGAGCGGTTGCGATAGACCTGGTCGGTTATGAGGTTATTCTTCGCCATGGAAATCCTGGCAAGGACCTCCTTCGGCTTGTAGATCTTGTCGTCGAGCTGAAGTTCCTTGACACATGACTTGATCGCACTGACCGAGTCACTGGTGTCATAGATCGTGAATGACGATGGATATCCGAGTTTCTCCGCATACTCGCGGAGGAAGCGGATGAATACCGAATGGAATGTGCCCATCCATACCCTCCTTGCCCTTCTCTCGCCTACCATCAGGGATATTCTTTCCTTCATCTCGGTTGCCGCTTTCTTGGTGAAAGTAAGGCACAGAATGGATGATGGATCAAAGCCCTTTTCAAGAAGATAGGCCACTCTGGAAGTCAACACACGGGTCTTTCCCGAACCTGCTCCGGCTATTATCAGCACCGGCCCCTCCAAACATGCGACAGCATTGCGCTGCTCGCTGTTCAATCCTTCAAAAATAGCGTCTGCATTGTTTTCCATAATGGCACGAAATTACGATTTTTTTGAGTAAATTTGCGACGGATTTTTCAAAATTTCCCCAAGACGAAATCTAATTTATTGTCAAACAATTACATAATGTCAAACAACATCGTATTGAAACGAGGGCTTGATCTTCCGGTCAACGGAGCAGCGGCCCTCAAGACCAGCAAAACGGTCGCAGCTGACGTTGTCGCAATCAAGCCTACGGATTTCAGGGGTTGCACCCTGAGACTTCTCGTAAGGGAAGGCGACAAGGTTCTGGCAGGCTCACCTGTTCTTGCCGACAAGAAATGTCCTGACATCATCTTCGCTTCACCGGTCAGCGGTACCGTTGCCGAGATCGTACGTGGAGACAGAAGAAAGCTTCTTGCAGTCCTCATCAAGGCTGATGCCCAGAACGAGGCCATCGACTTCGGCAAGAAGAACGTCGCAGGCATGAAGGCCGAAGAGATCAAGGAGCAGCTCCTCAAGAGCGGCGTATGGCCATTCATCGTCCAGAGACCTTACGGCATCCTTGCTGACCCAACCGTTCAGCCAAAGGCAATCTTCATCTCCGCTTTCTCGACCGCTCCTCTGGCAGCCGACCTCGAGTACACTCTCGGAGCTGAAGTGGAAAACATCCAGACAGCAGTTGACGCTCTCGCCAAGCTCACCGCAGGCGGCGTCCATGTCTGCACCAACAGCGCTTCTTCAAAATTCAGCGCTCTCAAGGGTGTGAAGGCACACGTTGTAGAGGGCAAGCACCCTGCAGGCAACGTAGGCGTACAGATCAGCCAGATCTCCCCTATCATGAAGGGTGACACCGTATGGACAGTATCCCTCCAGGGTGCTGCAGCAATTGGCAAACTCCTCAACACCGGCAAGCTCGACCTTACCAGAAAGATCGCCGTTACCGGTCCTAGAGCAAACGACCCTGCATATGTCGAGGCTCTTCCTGGAACCTCGATGAGCGAGTTCGCATGCTTCGCTGCACAGGGCGAGAGCGACATCCGCTGGGTAAGCGGCGACGTTCTCTCCGGCACTGCAGTCGGCGCAGACGGCTACCTCGGATTCTTCGACAACCAGGTAACCCTCCTTTCTGAAGGAAACTATTACGAGATGCTCGGTTGGGCAAAGCCGGCAAGACCAAAGCTCCACAGCTTCGCCCGCACCTACTTCTCTTGGCTCTGCCCTAAGAAGAAGTACGACATGGACACCAACACCCATGGTGGCGTACGTCCATTCGTTCTCTCTGACGTATATTCGAAGGTGCTCCCTATGGACATCTATCCTGTATACCTCTGCAAGGCTTGCCTTACCAACAACATCGACGACATGGAAAAATTCGGAATCTATGAAGTTCTTCCTGAGGACCTCGCTCTCTGCGAGTACGTGGACCCTTCAAAGATTGAGATCCAGTCCATCATCGCCGACGGTATCGCACTCATGTTGAAAGAAATGGCTTAATACTCGGAAGTTATGAACGCATTACGCAAACTTTTTGACAACATGGCGCCGACCTTCAGCGAAGGCGGCAAGCTCGGATTCCTTCATTCGACTTTCGATGCATTCGAGACATTTGCATTCGTACCAAACACCACCACCAAGAAAGGCTCACACGTCCGTGACTGCAACGATATCAAGCGTGTCATGATCATGGTTGTGCTCGCCCTCGTTCCTGCCATGCTTTTCGGTATGTACAACGTGGGTCTCCAGCACTCAGCAGCCTTCGGCCTCGACTGGGGCTTCGGCCAGATGTTCTGGTACGGTCTCCTCAAGGTTGCACCTCTCTTCATCGTATCTTACCTTGTAGGTCTTGCAATCGAGTTCACCGGAGCTCAGCTCCGCGGTCATGAGCTTACCGAGGGTTACCTCGTAACCGGTTTCCTCATCCCGCTCATCGTTCCTGTTGACGTTCCACTCTGGATGCTCGCGATCGCAGTCGCTTTCGCTGTCATCTTCGGCAAGGAGGTCTTCGGCGGTACCGGTATGAATATCTGGAACCCGGCTCTCCTCACCCGTGCATTCCTCTTCTTCTCATATCCTAGCAAGATGTCAGGTGACACCGTATGGACCGGTGGTCTCAGCAAGTTCCTTGCAAAGGGTCACTGCTTCCAGGGTTCCGATTCACTCGTTGACGGCTTCTCAGGCGCAACCCCTCTCGCAAACCTCGGAACCGCTACTCCTGACTGCGGCTGGTTCACCGACATGTTCGTAGGTACCATTCCTGGTGCTGTCGGCGAGACTTCAGTGATCGCTATCCTTCTCGGTGCTGCCATCCTCATCTGGACCGGTGTCGCAAGCTGGAAGATCATGGTATCATCAATCGCCGGCGGTCTCCTCATCGGTTACCTCGGATACTGGGGCGGTGCTACCGAGCTCCCTGGCTACTATCAGCTCGTAATGGGTGGTTTCATGTTCGGTACCGTATTCATGGCAACCGACCCTGTAACCTCAGCACAGACCGAGTGTGGCAAGTGGATCTACGGCTTCCTTATCGGTGCTCTCGCAGTAGTAGTACGTCTCTGGAACCCAGGATACCCTGAGGGAATGATGCTCGCTATCCTCCTCCTCAACACCTTCGCACCTCTGATCGACCACTGTGTCATCACCAGATCTATCGCGAAGAAGGCTAAGAAAGCAAAGGTAAACGCATAATCAATACGGGATATGAATACAAACAGTAATACATATACAGTAGTATATTCGACTATCCTCGTAATGGTAGTCGCAGCGGTTCTCGCCTTTGCAGCAAGCTCTCTCAAGTCAAGACAGGATGACAATGTCAAGGCAGAGACCATCAGCAAGATCATCACCGCAGCCGGACTCTACGAGGACGGATGCGATGCTAAGACCGTTTACTCCCAGAACCTCGTCGAGGCATTCCTCGTCGACGCTGCCGGCGAGCCTGTAGGCAAGCTTGCCGAGGGTGAGGTAAAGGTAACTTCAGACCTCAAGGCTGAGAATGACAACATCAAGGCAGGCAAGAGCGTAAAGCTCCCTGTTTACAAGTTCAATGTTAATAACGAAGTGATCACAGTGCTTCCTTGCTACGGAGCAGGACTCTGGGGACCAATCTGGGGATATGTAGCTCTCAAGCCGGATATGAACACCATCGCAGGTGTCGTATTCGACCATAAGGGTGAGACTCCAGGCCTCGGTGCAAAGATCGCAACCGAGCCATGGTTCCGCGAGCAGTTCGCAGGCAAGCAGATCGCAAAGAACGGCGAAGTCGTTGCAGTATCCATCATCAAGGGTGGTGCTCCTAAGGGCGACATCAACGCTGTTGACGCCATCAGCGGTGCAACCATCACTTCCCAGGCTCTCGACGCTACCCTCAAGATCTGGCTCGGCCAGTACAAGGAGTACATTGCAAAGTGCGCGCAGCCTGCTGGTGAGGATTGCTGCGAAGATGAATGTGAATGTGAAACTTCAGAAAACCAGGAGGACTAAGCCATGGATGCAAATATGAAAGAAACATTGTTGAAACCTATTTTCAAGGGCAATCCAATCACTGTCCTTGTCCTCGGTATCTGCTCTTCACTGGCTGTAACCGTACAGCTCCAGGGAGCCCTCGTGATGGCACTCTCAGTTATCATCGTGACCGGTCTCTCAAGCTTCGTGGTTTCACTTCTCCGCAACACCATTCCTAACCGTATCCGAATCATCGTTCAGCTCGTTGTAGTTGCCATGATGGTTATCCTTGTAGACCAGGTGCTCAAGGCTTTCGCATACAGCGTCAGCAAGACCCTCTCTGTCTACATCGGCCTTATCATCACCAACTGTATCGTCATGGGACGTATCGAGGCTTTCGCTCTTGGCAACAAGCCTATCCCTTCACTCCTTGACGGTCTCGCAAACGGTGCCGGTTACGGTCTCATCCTCGTTGTAGTCGCTTTCGTACGTGAGCTTCTCGGATCTGGAACCATCTTCGGTCTCCGCGTCATCCCTCAGTTCATCTATGATGCAGGCTATGTTAACAACGGTCTCATGATTCTGCCTCCTATGGCCCTCATCCTCCTCGGATGTGTCATCTGGATCCAGAGATCAATCCAGAAAGACCTTCAGGAGAAATAACATCAAACTCGAATCGAAATGGAATATTTAAGCTTATTCGTAAAGTCCATCTTTGTGGACAATATGATCTTCGCGTACTTCCTTGGTATGTGCTCATACCTTGCAGTATCGAAGAATGTGAAGACAGCCAACGGTTTGGGTGTTGCTGTTATCTTCGTCCTTCTGGTGACCCTTCCTATCAACTATCTCCTCAACAAGTACCTTCTCCAGCCAGGTGCACTCGCATGGCTTGGTGACAAGTACGCTGCCCTTGACCTCAGCTTCCTCAGCTACATCGTGTTCATCGCGGTCATCGCTGCAATCGTTCAGGTCGTAGAGATGGTTGTCGAGAAGTTCGCACCGGCACTCTACTCATCACTCGGTATCTTCCTCCCATTGATCGCCGTTAACTGCGCGATCCTCGGTGGATCCCTCTTCATGCAGGAGAGAGCTTTCGCCAACGTTGGAGAATCTGCCGTTTACGCCCTCGGTTCAGGTATCGGCTGGTACCTCGCTATCGTTGCTCTTGCAGCAATCCGCGAGAAGACCGCATACTCTAACGTTCCAGCCCCTCTCAAGGGCCTTGGAATCACTTTCATCACCGTAGGTCTTATGGGTATCGCATTCATGACATTCATGGGTATCAAACTTTAATAGGAGGAACAAGAAATGGAATTGATTTTGAGTATACTCTGTTCAGTGGTGGCAGTCACTGTCATCACCCTCATCCTCGTTGCTATCCTCCTGTTCGTCAAGGCCAAGCTCACACCATCAGGCAAGGTCAAGATCAATATCAATGACGGCAAGAAGGAGATCGAGGTAACCCCAGGTTCATCACTTCTTTCAACTCTCGCAAACGAGAGAATCTTCCTTTCATCAGCATGTGGTGGAAAGGGTAGCTGCGGACAGTGCAAGTGCCGTGTCCTCGAAGGTGGTGGTTCAATCCTCCCTACCGAGGTTGGTTTCTTCAGCCGCAAGCAGATCCAGAACAACTGGAGACTCGGTTGCCAGGTAAAGGTCAAGGAAGACCTCAAGATTCAGATTTCTGAGTCAGCTCTCGGCGTAAAGGAGTGGGAGTGCACCGTCATCAGCAATAAGAACGTTGCAAGCTTCATCAAGGAGTTCAAGGTTCAGCTGCCTCCAGGAGAGCACATGAACTTCGTTCCTGGTTCTTACGCACAGATCAAGATTCCTGTATACGACATCGACTACAACGTAGATATCGACAAGAGTCTCATCGGCGACCTGTACGTTCCTACATGGGAGAGATTCAACATCTTCACCCTCAAGGCAAAGAACGATACTCCTACCGTACGTGCATACTCTATGGCCAACTATCCTGATGAGGGAGATATCATCACACTTACCGTGCGTATCGCTACTCCTCCATTCAAGCCGAAGGATCAGTGCAAGTCAGGCGGCCCTGAGTTCGTGGACGGCGTACCTGCCGGTATCGCATCTTCATACATCTTCAGCCTCAAGCCAGGTGACAAGTGTATCATGAGCGGTCCTTACGGTGAGTTCGCTCCTAACTTCAACTCTAAGGCTGAAATGATCTGGGTTGGTGGTGGTGCCGGTATGGCTCCTCTCCGCTCACAGATCATGCACATGCTGAAGACCCTCAACACCACTGACCGTGAGATGCATTACTTCTACGGTGCACGTGCTATCGACGAAGTATTCTTCATGGAAGACTTCCTCGAGCTTGAGGAGAAGTTCCCTAACTTCCACTTCCACCTTGCCCTCGACCGTCCGGATCCAAAGGCAGATGGTCTTGGAGTGAAGTACACTGCAGGATTCATTGCAAACGTTCTCGGCGACACCTACCTCAAGGCTCACGAAGCTCCAGAGGATATCGAGTACTACCTCTGCGGTCCTCCTATGATGGCCAAGACCGTTCTCGACCTTCTCCACAGCCTCGGCGTAGAGGACAACATGATCCGCTTCGACAACTTCGGTGGTTAATCCTCCGATACATAATAAGAAAACCGACTGAGAAACTCAGTCGGTTTTTTTATATCATTTTATTCACACTCCTTATGGATTGCAGACCACAATCACAAGGAATCCGGCGTTTACAGGAGGCCCTGCATCTATTGTAAACATGCCTGTTCCACCTTTGAGAAGCAGCAGGCTGACGCCACGTCCATCCGGATCAAGCTCATACTCATATATGCCACGTTCAACATCGTAATCCAAGTCTTCCCTGCTTATATCAACCATCGTTTCCTTCGGATAAACATCAACATATACATGTATGGTATCTCCATCATGTCCTGTCACTATATTTCCTGGATGAAGTTCAATCCATCCTTTTGTCTCGATATCTGCGTCTTCTATGATTACATCAGGGTCCGTACTGCCAGTCCTCGTCACAGTCAGGTCCAGCACATGATAAATGTTACGGCCAATACCGTGCGTTCCCATGGTATATCCGAAGCCATTCTGGTTGATATTCACAGGATAATACCATGTTTTTCCATCAATATCGCCCTGAAGTACAAAACGGGTGAACGGACGGCCGAGTTCCTCTTCTTCAATATCATTGGGATAGCACACGTAATCATAAAGATAGTAGTTCCTTACCCGTCCGATGTCTCCAAGCCGTCTGTACAGCATGGAGTCGTTCTTCAGTGATTCCATGTCGGACTCGACCAGTCCACCACTATTGAGAACGACTTCAGGAGAAAAACCGGCATTGCTCAAGACATCACAGGAGGCACTGACATTGATAAGGTATGCCGACGCATTGCGCAGTTTCTGGCCGTCGTACTGTGTCCCGCTGAAATCGGCACAGACTGAAGACAGAAGAACCTTGGACATGAGCGGATTGAGGATTACTTCGACGACAGTGGCAGCACCTGCATCAAATTCAGCCTCGCCGCTCATTACAGGAAAATCAGGATCCTCATCTGTCAACATGGACTTGAGACGTCGTATTGCGTCATACGACGAGGTTACAGCCTTTGTCAATCTGTAGGGATTCATGTTGGCCAGTACGACAGCTCTTTTATGTCCGGCACGGGACGTCATTCTTACAGTTCCGGCAGAAGCGACATCAAACGATTGCCAGCTATCCAATTCACCTGATGCGTCACCATCGTAAATGAACACATCCAGTCTGCGGATCAGATTTGCCGAACGGACGAAAGATGCAGCATCGGACATGCCACTGCGCGTTATGACTTCCGTACCGACGGCCTTGAATTCAATCACGACATCTTCCAGGACGTCATCCTGAGCCAGGGCATCATGGCCGGAGCAACCGCCCACGAGAAAGGGAGCGCAGAGAGTAAGCAAGCATAGTATCATATGGACCAGACCGATCCGAGGCGGACGCCCCATGGCAGAAGCGCTCCCTCCCCCTTGGGCAACGAGAAATTGATCAAACATTTCAGTTTACTTAGTTTTGAGACAAAAATACCCGAGGGACAGACCTTCCGGAAGAAAAGGTAAAAAACCGTCGAGCGATTTTTCCATTTCTTACTTTTTTATGATAAATTGCAGACTCTTCACACGATAGATAATACCAAAATTCAATAACAATTATGAAAAGAACCTTTACAATCGCATTGGCGGCCCTCATGCCTCTTTTCCTCAATGCACAGAACATCACTGTCAGAGTCGAGACCGACCCGATGGAAAAGCAGATCATCGCCAAGGAACTCTATGGCCAGTTCTCAGAGCACCTCGGATCATGTATCTACGGTGGTCTCTGGGTTGGACCAGACTCAAACATTCCTAACATCAACGGTTACAGAAAGGACGTATTCGAGGCTCTCAAGGAGCTCAAGGTCCCTGTAATGCGCTGGCCAGGCGGATGCTTCGCTGACGACTACCACTGGCGTGACGGTATCGGCCCACAGGCAAACCGTCCTCACATCGTGAACAACAACTGGGGCGGCACCCTCGAGGACAACTCATTCGGTACCCACGAGTTCCTCAACCTTTGCGAAATGCTTGACTGCGAGCCATACATCAGCGGCAACGTAGGTTCCGGCACCGTAGAGGAAATGTCAAAGTGGGTTGAGTACATGACAGCTGCAAACGGTCATATGGCCGACGAGCGTGCAGCAAACGGCCGCAAGGAGCCTTGGAAGGTAAAGTACTTCGGTATCGGCAACGAGGCTTGGGGCTGCGGTGGCAACATGACTGCAGAGTACTATTCAAACCAGTACCGTGCATTCTCTACCTATCTCCGCGACTATCACGGAAACAAGCTCTACAAGATCGCCAGCGGCGCTTCTGACTATGACTATGACTGGACCGAGACCCTCATGAAGGCAATCGGCAACAAGATGGATGGTGTATCTCTCCACTACTACTCAGTAAACAATTGGAACGACAAGGGATCGGCAACCAATTTCACCGATGACGAGTACTACGAGATCATCGGCAAGACCCTCGAGGTCGAGCCTGTAATCGCACGTCACTGCGCTATCATGGATTCAGTAGATCCTCAGAAGAAGATCGGTCTTCTCCTCGACGAGTGGGGTACATGGTTCAATGTTGAGCCAGGCACCAACCCTGGTCACCTCTATCAGCAGAACACCATGCGTGACGCTATCGTGGCAGGTCTCAACTTCAACATCTTCCACCGTTACACCGACCGACTCAAGATGGCCAACATCGCACAGGTTGTCAACGTGCTCCAGGCAATGCTCCTCACCAACGCTGAGGGCCAGATGATCAAGACCCCTACCTACTATGTATTCAAGATGTACAACGTACACCAGGATGCACAGTACCTGCCAGTAAGCTGCAACGCAGAAAGCGTAGCTACCCCTCTTGACCGTACCATGCCGCTCGTAAGCGCAACCGCATCACGTGACGCACAGGGTGACATCCACGTTTCTCTCGTAAACCCTGACCTCAAGAAGGACCAGAAGGTTACCGTAGAGCTCAGCGCACTCAAGGGCAAGGCAATCAGCGGCGAGATCATCACCGCAAAGGACATCCACGCTTACAACGATTTCGGCAAGGCTGAGTCAGTCAACATCCAGAACTTCAAGGGCTTCAAGGTAAAGGGTGACAACGTCGAGATCGAGCTTCCTGCAAAGTCTGTCGTTACAATCACCATAAAATAACATACTCTTGCACAACAAATAAGAAGAACGCATCCTTTCGGGTGCGTTCTTCTTTTATGTCACAGACTTTATCAGTCTGCCCAATATGGATTCTGTTTCAGTTCAGGATTGATCTCAAGAACCGAGAATGGGATAGGATAGTACTCATTGTGGTTCTTCTTGAAGCCTCCACCGAGCTTGTCCCAACCATTATCGATGTAATGGATTTCCGCCTCGTGAGGAAGTCCTGACTTCTTCTTGCCCTTTGATCCGTATACATAGAACTTGTCGAAGAGGTATGGAGTAAGGTCATGACACTTGAAATAGAGTTCCTTCTCAGCATCGCCCCAGCGGACGAGATCGAAGAAGCGCTGGCCTTCCCATGCAAGCTCAAACCACTTCTCTTTTTTGACAGCATCAAGGGTGAGAGTCTCGCTTACAGGTGCCTCGGCACGTCTCTGAACCATCTGGAGATACTGAAGACCATCATTATCATTGGTCACGGCACAAGCCTCAGCATACATGAGGAGAACTTCCGCATAACGCATGATGATACGGTTTTCATCAGTAACAGTGGTGCTGTTATGAATCAGATCTGACTGGTAAGGCAGGAACTTTATCCAGAAATAGCCGTAGTTGGAATAGAGTTCATCATACTTGTTGAAATCCAGTCCGCGGTTAGGATCCATAAGTTTCTCTTCTTTGGTGGCACACTTAGCATCAAGCAAAGAATATGGATACTCAGTGAGGAGATCCTCATAAGATATGAACCAGAGCTTGCGACGTGCTGAATTAGGCTCATTCTCAAGCATTGCATCCACAAACTTCTTGGTAGGGCCGACATTGTTGCCCCAACCTACATACTGGATGGTTATGTCAGGGAACGCCTTGAGCTGACGGAAGAACAAAGACTGGTTGCGCTGATAGTGGTATCTTGAGCTGGTTGAAGAAATGTTTTCGTTGTCAACGACATTGAACTCAAAGACCTTCTCGCAGTTACCGTCACCTGCACGGTGGAAGAGTTCGCCAAGCTGTGCAGTCGGAGTAAGCTCATAGTTGCCTGAAGCGATGACCTTCTTGAGTGAGGCCTTGGCTCCAGCGTAATCCTTGTCGAAAAGCTGTGCCTTGCCGCAGAATGCCTGACATGCGCCCTTTGTGATACGGACAGCACCAAGTTTGTCGCCTGGGCCCTTGCGCTCAGGAAGGTCAGGCTCCGCAATCTGGAATTCCTTGATGGACCACTTGATAAGCTCGTCATGATCATAGTTGACCGGACGGGCATCACCAGGAAGGACGTGCTCTACGAGAGGTGGATTGTAGAACATGATGGCAAGATTGAAATGACACCATGCACGGATGACACGTGCCTCGGCAACGCACTGCTTCTTTACGTCAGAGTCACAGAGTTCACCGTCCTCTCCATAGAAATTGTCCATAAGCAGGTTACATCTGTAGATGATGGCGTACAGCTTCTTGTAGACGTTTGCGAGATGCTTGTTGTTGTTATTGAATGAGCCACGGAATTCATTGATTTCCTGTTCTGTGTGGACATCATCAGCCTTTCCGCCACCCCAGTAGAGTTCATCTCCAGGAGCTCTGGTAAGAGCATTCCATGATGGAGTGTTGGATCCGTTCATGCCATCCAGCGTGATAAGCTGGGCATAACATGAAATAAGAGCAGATTCAGCCTCCTCGTCTGTATGGTAGAAATCTTCAATGGCGATGACTCCCTTCTGCGGGATGTCAAGGAGACTCTGCTTACACGAAGTGGTTGCCATCAGAGTCAAAGCAGCGGCTGCTCCAAAGAGTATATAGTTTTTCATAATCATATCGAATTAGAATGACACATTGATACCGAAGAGAAGTTTCTTTGAATTAGGGTACGTTCCCTTGTCAAGACCGTTGCCAGTGCTTGATCCGGTTGATGCAGTCTCAGGATCGAAGCCAGGATACTTGGTGAAAAGGAAATAGTCATCAAACGATACATAAGCGCGAAGGGTGTTGATAAGAACCTTCTTTGTCCACGCACGAGGCATGGTATAGCCGATCTGGATCTGCTTGATCTTGAAGTAGTCACCCTTGAAGCATGTTGCTGATGAACTCCAGAACGTAACGCTGTTGTACATCTTGCCGACCTCCGGTATTGACTTTCCAGCTTCGTCAAGGAAGTACTTCAGACCATTGATCTGTGAATGCTGAGGACGGTAGATACATGGAACGAGTGTGTTGCCACCTGCACCCTGTCCGAACACGGTGAGGTCAAAGTCTTTGTAATCAAGGTGGAGGGTAAGACCATAGGTGAATGAAGGAAGAGCGCTGCCGATAAATGTCAGGTCACTGTCAGTAGGATTCTCGATCAGTTCGCCTGTGCTTGATTCGTAAAGAGCATTTCCTTCGTCATTCATACCCATGTACTTGTAACCACGGAGATACCAGATTGGATAGCCTTCCTCAAAGTAGGTGTAAAGCTTGTGGTCTGAGAAATGTGAGCCCTGGATACGTCCTACAGAAGGCTCAAGATAAGTAACCTTGTTGTTGAGAGTAGAGAAGTTACCGTTGATGCTGTATCCCAGATCACCGATACTGTCCTTCCATCCTGCCTCAAACTCAAGACCATTGTTGTTTACTGATCCGGCGTTGACGGTGGTGCTGCTGATACCGACCTCCGCTACAGGAGCGATCTTGACAAGAAGGTCCTTGGTATCCTTGTTGAACCAGTCAGCACTGAATGAGAGTCTGTTGTTGAACAATCTCATATCAAGACCGAAGTCGGTCTGCTCGGATGTCTCCCACTTGAGCTTCGGATTGGCAAGACCACTAGGAACTGAACCGAATACGATGGTGTCATCAGCTGGATCCCACTGATACTTCTCGCTGTTGTACGAAATAGAAGTCGAGTATGGATAACCGGAAAGAACCGCGATATTACCGTTGCGGCCCCATGATGCGCGGATCTTGAGGAAGCTCAGGATGTTCTTGTCGATATTATCCTTGATGAAAGACTCATTGCTGATTGTCCAACCTGCAGAAATTGAAGGGAAATAGCCCCAGCGGTTGGTCTTCGAGAGCTTCGATGAGTCGAATGCATCTGCACGGAAGTTGGTCTGGAGACTGTAACGGTTGTCGTATGAATAGGTAAGACGACCGTAGTAGGAAATCTGTGAAGACTGGCTTGGAGTACCGCCACCGATGGTCTTGATACCTGAACCATTGTCCTGTGAGATATAGAGGAAGTTCTCTGCATAGCCCTTCAGAGGGTCGGTACCGGTAAGGCCGGCGTTAACGCCTCGGCTGTCAGAGAAGGTGTACGACATACCACCCATCACGCTGATATCATGCTTCCTGGCGATCTTTGCGGTATAGTTTGCAAAGTTTTCCCACTGATAGTAGTAGTTCTGGCTTGAGCTGGCCGAGATCGAATATGTCTCACTGTGGTTCTTGTCGTTCACATAGTAAGGCTCATTGAAATTGCTGCTGTAGCTCTGGCCGATACGGAATCCAAGACGAGATGTCAATACAAGATTCTTGACAGGAGTCAGGTTTCCAAAGACAGTACCTCTTATGTTCCATCCCTCACTCTTACTGTTGTTTCTCATGACTCCGATGAGAGGGTTGATCGCATCACCTTCCTTGATCTTTGAGGTAGAATACCACCAGTCAGGATGGTCTGCAGGGCTGTAGACCTTCTGCTGACCTGCCAGGATGGCTCTCTGCATTCCTGAGGTAAGTTCATCGAATGACTTGAAATACTCAGGGGTAAGAGGGTCAAGCACGACTGTACCGAGAAGAGTTGAACCTGAATACTCGGAACCTTCACTAAGGTTCTGCTTTTCATTTCTCTCGATAGAAGTATTTGTGCCGACAGTCAACCACTTCTTGATCTTGTAGTCGGCATTCAGCTGTGCGGTAAGACGCTTGTAGGTATCCTTGTCTCCACGGGCCATACCGTTCTGGTCGTTCCAGTTGAGTGAAAGATAGTAGTTTCCGCGGTCGTTTCCGCCCTGGAAGCCCAGTGTGTGGTTCTGGGTGATACCCTTGCCATACAGCACGTCAGCCCAGTTGGTATCGGTAACACCGTCCCAGGTGCCATTCTCGATGATTTCTTCTCTGGTTCCGAGGTTGCCGGTCTGATGCTGGAAATTGATATAATCCTCAGCCTTCATGACCTGCGCATAACGTCCAAGACTGGTGACAGTGTATTTCATATTGTAGAAGATGGTACCATCCTTAGACTTTGCACCGCTCTTGGTGGTGATGAGGATGACACCGTTACCGGCCTGTGCACCATAGATTGCAGCAGAAGCGGCGTCCTTGAGGACCTCCATGGACTCGATCATATCAGGATCGAGGTACTGGATGTTGTCCACCTTCAAACCATCGACGATAAGAAGCGGACCAAGACCGGAACTGCTGTTGGATGAAATACCACGTACTCGGATAGACTGGCTCTGGCCAGGAGCACCTGAAGCGCTCAGAATCTGGACACCGGCGGCCTTTCCCTGAAGCGCAGAAGCAGCATCGCTTACGGAACGGGAAGTAAGATCCTCCGCCTTGACAGAAGCCACAGATCCGGTAAGATCGCTCTTTCTCTGGACACCATAACCCACAACTACGGTCTCCTCGAGAAGTTCAGCGTCTTCCTGGAGAATGACAACGACACCGTTGGCGGCCTTGACAGTCTGGGTCACATAACCGATGCAATCGACCTGGAGAGACGAGTTGGCAGGAACACCGATGGTGAATTTTCCATCAACGTCAGTGACAACGCCATTGACAACCTTAGCTCCCACTTCAAGAACAGTTGCTCCGATGACAGGCTGACCGGATGCGTCAAGCACAGTTCCGCTAACCTGGACTCTCTGAGCAAACGCAGTCACCGCAATGAACATAGACGCGATGAATGCCATGAGTTTTTTGCTACTCATAAGTGATTAGAGAATTAGTTAAACTTAGTGTTAATAGTATGTTATTCTATTGGCGGGGAAGAATACGGTTGCTCTTATTAAATTCGTTAAGGTGTGCTGCAGTATGGGAAAGAACGGGGTTATGAAAAAATAATTCTCTCACCATGCAGCCCGTAGAGATGGGCCGCATGGTCAAGAAAAAAGATATCTGATTGAAATGGGATTCTACTCCCAGGCGATGAGCTTCACGAAATAAGCTCGGAGGTCATCCCAACGGTAGTATGGGGCCATATCGGTCTTAAGACCAGGAAGGGTCACCTCTTTCTCGTTATAGAGAATCTTTGTAAGGATCTCTCCCTTCTTGTTCTTGTAATAGATCATCTGGCAGTTGGTTGCCATAGGAACCTGGAAGAAGGCATACCAGCCATATGCATGAGCCTCCTTGTATGGAAGGCTTCTTGCCTGGGTGTCGTCAAGTCCGAGGAGGGCGAACAGTGGAAGTACTGCGGTATCATGGCCGAAACGAAGGTCTGCGGCTCTGTGGCTTCCGTCCTGGAGAGCCTTGTCTGCGGTGTCGATGAAATTCTGAAGGAGAGGTCTTGCCGCCCATCTCACATTATCTCCTTTCTCCTTGGAATTGCCCCACTGCCTGTAGATGTCATCGTTGTTGCTTGCCCAGAAGTACTCAAGTTCATCTACGGTGAAATACTTTCTGAGGATCTCGATGCCCATGAAATCAAGAAGCTGGCAGTAGCGGCCGGCGTGATAGATACCATGTACGAAAGGCTCGGGATTGCCAAGAACAGCAAGAGCGGCGTTCTTGTCAGTGACTATGCCGGACACAAATCTCGAGAAGTCATATCCTGGAGTCGAAGCGAATGGCGGTTTCTGGACAGGAGCAGGACGACGGACAGCAGGGAATGTTGCCGGCATGACTGGCTGAGCCGGCTGTGGCGGTTCATTGCCTGGAGCATATACCCTGAGGCTCGGATTGATGTACTTCATGAACTTATCTGCACTGGTAAAGTTGAAATCAAGTGTCGGATACTGTTCCTTAAGCCCATATGAGAAGTTGGTCATGCTGATGATGCAGCGCTGGCTGGTACTTGCAAAACAGTCAACCTCCTGGCGATCCTTGTTCTTGAAGACTGAAGGGAAACGCTTTGCCATCCTGGCTGCCAGCTTTCTATGTTCCTGGGCACCTCTTGGGCTGAGAGATCCTTCCATGCCTACATGTGCTTCCTGGATGGCAGCAACATCTGCATAGAGTGCCTTTCCAGCCTCGTTCAAAAGGTGAAGAGAATCCAGGACACGGAAACCCTCCAGAGATGGAATGGCAAAGGTGGAATTCTGTTCATACCGTGAGCCATGTCTGCCGTAATGGTTGATATAGAACGGCTTGAAACCCTTTGGAGCCGGAGTGTCCTGAATCTCGCAGAACTCGTATGAGTGCATGTTGTTTCCAACCCTGTCGGGATTCTCGGCAATCAGGCTCTTTGCATCCTGGGCATGCAATCCTAAAGCCAGGACAAGAGCCAGGGAGGTGATTATCAGTCTTTTCATATACTCAGTGTTATTATTATTGCGAATGGTTATCTTGTAATTGTCACGACTGCATTATTGGAGTCGTACGAATATTGGAGGCCGGTACTCAGCTGAAACAGCCTCAGGGCATAATCCAGTCCATCACTCAGTCGGAACTTTCCTGTCAGTCTTGCATCCTGTTCCTTCTGATCCACTTCACACACAACTTTGATGTCGAAGTAGTTCTCCATGTCGGACAGCACCTGGGAGAACGGTTTGTCAGTGAAACAGTAAAGACCGTCGACCCAGCTGTAGATGTCGTAGTCCTCGATCTGCCCAAGCTTCAGTTCCGATCCGGCAAGGGTCATCTTCTGGGAAGGTGCCAATTCGTAATGGTTGCCGTTTACACCTGGCTGTGTGATACTTACCTTGCCTGTGAACAGTGCAGTTTCAAATCTGTTCCTTTCTCTGTCGGCAATAACATCGAAACTTGTTCCCAGAACTTCGATGTCGGCGAGATAGGTGTGGACCACGAAAGGATGATCGGCATCCTTGGCCACATCAAACTTTGCCTGACCATCAAGGATGACCTCCCTCTTTCCCTTTCCTTCTGGAAAGGCGGAGTATCTCATGGTCGAACCGGAGTTGAGCCATACCTGAGTTCCGTCCGGGAGTGTAACCTGGCTTCGGGTTCCCGATGGTGCTGTCACACAGGTCTCGGCCATAATGTCCACCTTAGGAGATGCAGTACGGCTGAGGAACAGTCCAGTGGACAATAATGCCACAAAGCAGGCCGCAATCGCTGCAGCCTTCCAAGAGAAATGCAGCTTCCTCACGGAAGGTGCTGCCGGCTCTGCATCAGAGGCGAGGTTGACCATGTCGAAGATCATTCTCTCCTCCTGGAGCATGGCATAGTTTTCTTCCGACTCGTCAGCCCATGCCATGATCTCGGCATTCTGTTCCGGGCTAAGTTCGCCTTTGAAGAAAAGGAAAAATTGGTCTCTTTTAATTTCCATACTATAATAATAACGAATGAGTATTTGCTTTCCCTAGTTGAATAATCAGTTTATGACAACAAAAAAATCAGTATCGCAATCGACACATAGTCCTTGAGCCTGACTCGAAGAACCTTTGTGACTTTTGTTATATGATATTCGACACCTTTTTCAGTCAGTCCCATGATGGCCGCGATCTCCTTGACGCTCTTCCCTTCCCTCCTGCTGAGTACAAAGACTTTTCTTGTATCAGCAGACATATCGGACAAGGCTTGGCTTACAACACCTTCTATTTCATGCCTGAAGACGTCCTCGGGAACAAACTTCTCGAGACAGGAGATGCGGAAATCAAGGTCCCACACCCCCGCCTTTCCAAGCTGATCACAATATGATTCATTGAGACGGTTCCTGCGGAGATGATCAATGCATTTGTTCTTGAGGACACGAAGTACATAGGCAGGCGCATTGACATCCTGCGGAAGCGAATCCCTGTTCTGCCAGAAAGTCATCATGGAATCGACATAGATATCCTCAGCTAGGAAACTGTCTTTCAGATACGATTCTGCAAATCGGATGAACCTTGGACGGTACTCCGAGAACATCTTGTTGAAATCCTTTGAATCTATCTTCATGTCAAATACTGTTTCCTGAATATAGTCATCAATGGCCTACCACCCGACATTCTGCCTCAAGAGAGGATTGTTTGCCAGCTCGCTGGCAGGATATGGCATGTACTCATGTTTACCGACCTGGAAAGAATACGATGTATTGGTAAACTTCTCAAGGTCAAACATGCGAATCTCGTACACGTCAAAGATGTTTCGTCCGTCAGGACTGATATCTTCCTTTGACTTTCCCTCCTTGTAGCCATAGAATACCGGCAGTCTGTTCCAATGTTCCGAAAGGACCGATGCAGCATCGCCCCATCTTACAAGGTCAAAGAATCTCGTGCCCTCTCCCCACATCTCATAGCGCTTTTCTTTCTTGACATTGTCCAGTGTAAGGATATCGTAGGTTGGAGCACCGGCCCTGGAGGCGACTTCGTTCAGCGCATTAAGACCGTCTCCGCCAGTCTCCCCCAGCTGAGCGCATGCCTCTGCATAGAGAAGAAGAACTTCCGCGTAACGGAAATAGCGCCTGTCGACACCATCACAATTAGCATCCCCGTTGAACGGTTCATCGGGCCCCATCAGGAACTTCCTGTGCCATATGCCCATCATCTCGCCTGTATGATCCATTGTGGTATTCGACTCAAGGTCAGGGTTCGGCTCGTCTGCCGGAAAACTGTCCAGCAACTGCTGCGTCTTTTCCGACCTGTGCGCATTCAAGCTGCCCAGACCAAGTTCCTGCATGTCTTCATATGTATAGAACCACGCCTTGAATCTGTATGACTGGGTTCCCTCGTTGGCTATAATGTCCCTGAGGAAAGGTTCTGTCGGCTGGAAATACTGCCAGCCGTCAATGTATCTGCTGAGATAGGATTTCGGCATAATCGGCAGTTTATCGACACGCAGTGCGCAGTATGAATACCAGTTATCATAAGACGACACTTTCTTGTAATTTGATTTGTTCATACCGATATTAGTCTCGAAGATGCTCTCGCAGTTATGATTACCCTCCGAGGAGAAAAACAGTCTTGACAGGTCTTCGGATGGTATGAGCTCGTATTTGCCGGAATCAATGACCTTGCGGAGAGTCTCCTTGGCCTGGGCATAGTCACCAGCAATGACCTGAGCCTTGCCTTTGAGTGCCATCGCGAACTCTCTTGTAGCACGAACGGCAGTTTTGTCATGAACACCTTTCTTGCTCTGCATCGCATTGGATTCAATTGCCTCATCAAGAGAATTTATGACAAAATCCCAAAGAGTCCTCCTGAAAGCATTCGGCTGCTGGAATTCGTCGCTTGTACGCAACACATGATCCACGATAGGAGGATGTCCCCAAATCTGGATCAGATAGATATATGCCCAGCTTCGAAGCGTCAAAGCCTCGGCAACGCCCTGTTTCTTTACCGGTGAATCATCATCCTTGAAATGGTCGATTACCAGGTTGCACCTGTACACTATCGAATATAGCTTCTGGAACTCGTGTCTGATATAATCATGATTCTCGTCGAACAACGAGAGCATCAATGTATGACAGTCATCAAGTTTGTATCCGGATGCACCTTTATAGCAGTCATCCCCCGGCAGTTCGGTGATACAGAAGTGATAGTACAGGAACGCAGACCTGATATCCGAATAGATCGCCGCAACAGCCTGCTCACAGTCTTCGTCCGTCTTGTAAAACTCCTCCTCTGCATACACTCCTTTCTGAGGGATATCCAAGCGGCCCTCGTTGCATGACACGAGGACCAGGAAGGTAAAGATGGCTATGAATGATCTGAATACCCTGTTCATAATAATTAAAGAGTGATATTGACTCCAAATGTCAACTTGCGAGGTATCGGATAGGAGCCTCTGTCAATTCCGTTTCCTGAACTGGCATCATCTCCTGCCGTAACCGGATCGAAACCTATATATCTCGAGAATGTGAAGTAGTCATCCATAGACAGGAACAACCTGACTTTATCCAGACCAGACTTGGATATGATTCCGTCTGGCAGTGAATATCCGATCTGCAGCTGATTAATCCTGAAATATGATCCGTCATATACGCATGCAGACGAACGTAGGTAGCTTGAAGTGATGACCTGGCTGATTCTCGGATATCCGGTTATATCGCCGGGGCGCTTCCATGCCCGATCATAAAAAATGACCGGAAGATTCTTCATATGATTGGTACGTATTCCAGCGAACCAGATATCGTTACCCTGGGTACCATTTCCCGACAGGATGAAATCAAAGCCTTTATACTCTGCCATCAATGAAATACCATAAGTGAAATCAGGCTGGGCACATCCGATCATAGTCATGTCCGATGTCGTGAGAACTCCATCGCCATCGATGTCTCTATAGATACCGTTGCCCGTATCAGGATCAACTCCGTCAAAGACATAGCCATACATGTACCAGATAGGATAGCCTTTCTGGAAGTAGGTGCAATCATGACCTTTATCGACCGATGCGCCTCTTATACGTGTAATCGAATTGGCAAGATCCGTGACCAGATTCTTATTGCTAGCAATATTTGCATCGATGCCATAGACTAAATCTCCCATGGAATCATTCCAACTCACTTCAAATTCGACACCTCGGTTTCTTACAGAACCGGCATTCATAAATACCGATGACTGACCGGTGGTATAAGACGGTGTCACCGATACCAGGAGGTTACGGTTCAGTTTCGAATAAAAGTCGGCAGTCATTGAAAGACGGCTGCGGAAGAAATGCGCATCGACACCGAGATCCAGCTGCTCGGATTCCTCTTTTAGATTTGCACCATGATTTCAATATGGAGTCATGGTGTTCTTTTATTG